>NZ_BMXI01000003.1:9603-393260 GCF_014651675.1 Roseibacillus persicicus | reverse complement strand
TTTGGAAACTGACGTTGACGGCCGATCTGCGATTCTCAGAAAAAACACCCTAAAAGTACAGTTTGTTTTGCGTCTTTTTCGGCAACTTCATCTGGAAAACGGTCTAACGAGTCACCGACACGTATTCCAAGAAATCCCACATCGCTCAAGCTACCGAAAACCGGCTTAATGCAGTGCCATTCGGGTCAGTCCACGCATCCGAACAGTTTTAGATATTCTTAGATTCTTCGGCTCCCGTAACCAAGGTTTTGGGAGTGGTGACGGACGACGGTGACTTTGAATTGGGGCGGCTCGGTGCAGCACAAGAGGAGGTCAGGAAAGTGGGTAAGTTGTCTTGGTTTGGTGTGTGGACGGCTTGCCTCCGCTTTCGTCTTTCGCGTCTTGGAATAGGGTGGGGGCTAGCCCGCCTGACGAACTTTCCACTTAGCCTTGTCTCGGTTTTAGGATGTTTCAGTAGTGCTGAAGAATTTCTTAGATTTGAGGGGGTCATGGGGAGGGAAGGTCTTTTGACCAGCTCCTAAATATTTGAGGCCTTGAGGTTGTGTTGACGAATCGGTGGGGCGGGCTGAAGACCCGCGCTCCGGTCCTTGTGAGAGGTTGCTTTGGAAGAAAAAAAACGGCGGACTCTTTCGAGGCCGCCGTTTTGGGTGTAAAAGGTTGTTTGGTGCTTACTTGCCCCAGGCTTCCATGAGCGAGCGGCCCATGTCGGCGGGGGTTTCGGCGACGACGAGTCCGCACTCGGCGAGGATACGCTTCTTGGCTTGCGCGGTGTCGTCTTCGCCACCAACGATGGCTCCGGCGTGACCCATGCGGCGTCCGGGAGGCGCGGTCGCTCCGGCGATGAAGGCGGCTACGGGCTTTTTGCAGTTGTCCTTGATCCAACGTCCGGCTTCGACCTCGGCGTCGCCGCCGATTTCGCCAATCAAGATGATGGCTTCGGTCTCTTCGTCGTCGTTAAACATCTTGACGATGTCGAGGTGGGAAGTGCCGTTGATGGGGTCGCCACCGATGCCGACGCAGGTGCTCTGTCCTTCGCCAACCTGGCTGACCTGCCAGACGGCTTCGTAGGTGAGAGTTCCGGAGCGGGAGACGATGCCCACTTTACCGCGCTTGTGAATGTGTCCGGGGGCGATGCCGATGCGGCAACCACCGTGGGAACCTTCGCCGTGACCGGGAGTGACCAGGCCGGGGCAGTTGGGTCCGATGAGGCGGGTCTTGCAGCCCTCGGCCATGATGGACTTGACCTTCATCATGTCCATGACGGGGATGCCTTCGGTGATGGCGACGGCGAGCTCGAGCTCGGCATCGACGGCCTCCAGAATCGCGTCTGCCGCGAAGGGTGGGGGAACGAAGATGGCGCTGGCGGTGGCTCCGGTCTCCTTGGCGGCCTCGGCCACAGTGTCGAAGATGGGCACTTTGGCTCCGTTGTGTTCAAAGAATTGTCCGCCCTTACCAGGAGTGACGCCCGCGACGAGCTGGGTGCCGTAGTCGAGGCTGAGTCCCGCGTGACGGCCTCCGAAGCCGCCCGTGATTCCCTGCACCAGGACCTTTGTGTTTTCGTCTACTAGAATAGCCATTACTTTAAGAAATTAGAGATTTGGAAATTGAGTGATTAGGTTTGTTAGGCGGCTTGGGTGGCGGCGACGACTTTCTTGGCGGCGTCGAGGATGTCGTCGCCGGTGATGAGGTTGAGCCCGCTTTCCTGCAGGGTCTTCTTGCCCGCTTCCACGTTGTTGCCTTCGAGGCGCACGACGAGGGGGATGTTGAGGCCGACTTCCTTGGAAGCCGCAACCACGCCTTCGGCGATGACGTTGCAGTCCATGATGCCACCGAAGATGTTGATCAGGATGGCTTCCACGTTCGGGTCGCCGGTGATGATCTTGAAGGCTGCTGCCACCTGCTCCTTGGTCGCGCCACCTCCTACGTCGAGGAAGTTGGCCGGGTCACCGCCCGCGTGCTTGATGATGTCCATGGTGGCCATGGCGAGACCGGCACCGTTGACGAGACAAGCGATGTTGCCATCGAGGCCGATGTAGTTGAGGTCGTATTCGCCGGCCGCCACTTCGCGGGGGTCTTCCTCATCCTTGTCACGGTAGGCCATGATGTCGGGGTGGCGGTAGAGGGCGTTGTCGTCGAAGCCGAACTTGGCATCGAGGGCGAGGATGCGTCCGTCGGTGGTCTCCACCAGCGGGTTGATCTCGACCATCGCGCAATCGCTTTCGATGAAGAGCTTGTAGAGATTGGTGAGGAGCTTGGCGAATTGCTTGCCGGCGTCCTTGCTGAGGCCGAGGCCTTTGATGAGCTTGCGCACCTCGTAGCCTTGCAGGCCGGCGAGGGGGTGGATGAACTGCTTGAGGATTTTCTCGGGGCGGTTCTCAGCCACTTCCTCGATGTCCATGCCGCCTTCCACTGAAGCCACGATGACGGGGCGGGAAGTGGCGCGGTCCATGAGGATGGAGAGGTAGTATTCGTGCACGATGTCGACGGACTCGGCGACCATGACCTTGCGGACGAGCTTGCCTTCCTCACCGGTTTGCTTGGTGACGAGGGTTTCGCCAATCATCTGACCAGCGATTTCGCCGATTTTCACCGGATCGCTGTCGAGGTGGACGCCTCCCTGGAAGCCGTTTTTGAAGGTTCCCTTGCCGCGACCGCCGGCGTGAACCTGCGCTTTGACGACGTAGTTGCCTCCCCCGATTTCCTCGGCGACGGCCTGGGCTTCAGCCGCGCTTCCGGCTACTTTTCCATTTGGGCTCGGCACGCCGAACTTTTCGAACAACTCTTTCGCTTGGTATTCGTGAATATTCATTTCTCTCGCGGACGCGGGAGGCTAACCTGTGAGCGCCTAGGCGCAACCTCGAAAAGGTTCGGAAAATGGGGTATTTGTCGGATCTGAGAAGTCTCCTTCATCCTCGCGATGAATTCTGGGCAAAATGCTGCCGCTTTGCGGAACTCAATGATGAACAAACAACTGGGATATCTCGGGATCAGTGGCCTGGCGGTGGCGGCCGGGGCGGTCGCCGTGCTGCTAGTGATGATGAAAAAGACGCAACCCTTGAAAATCGATGAAGCGCTGTCCCCCACGGGAGTTCCGGCGCGCGAAGGACAGTCCAGCGCTCCCGCCATCCGCATTGCGGCTCCGGTCTTCTTGCAAAAGGATCCGAGTTGGGGCGTCAAACCGTTGGGGCCGAGTGGCGACAGCATCGCGAGTCACGGCTGCACCTTGTGCTCGATGGCGATGGCTCTCGGGTCGCAGGGCTTTGCGATTGCACCCGACGAGTTGAATGACCGGCTGGAGGAGAATGGCGGCTTCACGGAGTCGAGCCTGCTCATCTGGGGAGCGATCGAAAGGGTCACCGGCGGGAAGTTCACGGTCGAAATTCACAACGGGCCTTCCCACGACCTCATCGACCGCGAGCTCGCGCAAGGCAATCCGGTCATCGCGAAAGTCCTCTACGACAATCGCATCTACCACTGGGTGCTCGTGACCGGCAAAGATTCCTCCGGCTACCTCATCGCCGACCCCCTTGGCAACGGCGATGCCCACCAGCCCATGACCAACTACCCCAGCGGGATTTACGCGGTGCGGTTCCTGCGGGCGAAGGGGTAGGTTTTTCCAAGGAAGAGGGGGCCGCCTGAAGTGGTCGGGTTACGGCTCAATGGAAACACTCACCCGGAAGAAGCGCGCGGTCTCGCCCTCAAGCAAAGGGGCGTAAGGAAGGCTCAAGACCTCATAGTTGCCTTCCTCGACCAAAACCGTTGGCGGGGTGTCGTCATCTTCCCACGTGACCAAATCATGGCTGAACTGGGGAGTGTAGGTGAGGCCGGCGGTGAGGTGGTCCTTGCGCCGGACAAAAAGCGCCGCGATTTCGCCGGGTTCAACGACTGCGATTGGTGAACCCGTGCTGTTGAGCGAACCACCACCGGACAAGGTGCCGGCATATTCCAAACCTGTCACACCGCTTCCGCTGAGGGTCGGGTCGGTGCCGAAGGCGAACTCCAGGAGGTTCGCGATGCCGTCGCCGTCGAAGTCAGCGAGGTCGGCCTGGCTGGAGTCGCCAGTGGGATTGCCAAAGAATTCAGAACGCCAGTCTTCCAAGAGGCTTTGTAGGGTGAGGCGCTCGCTATAGAGTTCGAAGACCTCATCCACGTCTCCGTCAGCAATATAGACAGCTCGTCGTGAATCGGGGCTGATATCGAACTCTCCAACATTTCCACCCTCCGGCAGGCTGGGATTGAGCTTCAGCTGCGCATCGCTCCCGTCAATGGCTCTACTGTAAAGTTCAAAGACCTCATCGGTATCTCCGTCCGCCCTCCAAACGACTCGGCTGGAATCCGAGCTGACCAAAAACCGATATAAAACGTTCCCGCCTGCAGGCAGGGTATCGTTGAGCTTTACCTGTGGGCCACTTCCATCAATGGCTCGACTATAGACCTCCTCAACACCATCGAGGTCGCCATCTGCCAACCACACAACTCGGCTAGAATCGGGGCTGATCTGAACGCTTAAATATCGTTGATTAACATTACCCCCAGCGGGGAGAGTCTCGTTGAGCTTCACCTGAGCGCTGCTGCCGTCGATGGGGCGGCTGTAAAGTTCAAAGACCCCATCGGAATCACCATCTGCGCGCCAAACGACCCACTGTGAATCAGGACTTACCTGAAAGAAGGTGATGCTTCTGTTAGAGGGGAGCGGGTTGTTGATTTTGGTCTGAATACTGTCGTCGCCGACCGGTCGAGTATAGAGTTCGACTACCCCTTCCACGTCTCCGACAGCTCTCCAGAGGATGTGGTTGGAATCTGGCGTCGTTGCAAAGTTTATCACTCCTCCGCCAGCGGGAAGAGCATTATTGACTTTTGTTTGGAGGCTACTTCGGTCCAGCGCACGCTGGTATAGCTCAAACATCCCATCGGTTTCTGCGTCTGCAGTCCAGAGAACCAAGCTAGAATCCGCGCTGATTGCGTGTGCCACCACGTCTCCATTGGGAGGTAGGGGCTCATTGAGTTTTACTGTGCCATATCCATCAATCGCCCATCTGTAGAGCTCAAATTTTTCATGGACGTCTTTATCTGCTATTGCCACCACCCAGTTGGAATCTGAGCTAATTTGAGGAATCCCCTTCACCTCCCGACTGGTTCCTTGCCAACTGGTGATTCGGTTCGGAAATCGGCTGTCGGCTACCTTTGCGCTGTATACTTGATTGTCCAAGGAGCCCGCAACCATCCATGTAGAATCAGGGCTAAACTGGAATACCGAATCGCGGCTAAACCGGATATAATCTCTTCCGTAACGATGTCCCATCTGGCTGGAGTTTCCATCGATCGCTTGGCTGAACAAAATTTGCTCGCCATAGTTGTTGACCCGTTGAGTCCAATATACCCGGCTGGAATCCGGGGTAATATTGATGGACCCTGAGGCCACCTGTCGGCTATAGGGCAGATTAATTTTGATTTGAGCATTGCTGCCGTCAAGAGCCCGACCGTAGAGATCTGCGAAACCTTCCTGATTCCCATCAGCAACCCACACCACCCGCTGTGAATTCGGGCTGATTTTGAATGCAGAGACATCACCGGTGAGGGCTAGAATATCATTGTTCAGGTTGAATTCTTCACCGCTGCCATCAATCGTTCTGGTAAAGAGCTTGAAGGCCCCGTCGATTTCTGAATAAGCGTTCCACACGACTCTGCTCGAATCCGGACTAATTTTGAAAGATGAAACATAATCGGTAGGATGAAGTGAGTTGTTGAGTTTGACTTCTACTCCGCTGCCGTCGATCGGCCGAGCGTAGAGCTCTCTTACTCCATCGATATCTCCATCCCCGTTCCATACCACTTGATTGGAGTCAGGGCTGATTTGAAATACCGACACATCTCCCGACGGAGTCAAAGAGTCATTGAGTTTGGCTTCCAACCCGCTGCCGTCAATTGCTCGACTGTAGAGTTCGTAGACTCCATCCTCATCGCCATCCGCGCGCCATACCACTCGGCTCGAGTCTGGACTAATTGAGAAGTAAGCAATTTGCCCATTGGCTGGAAGGTCAGAGTTAATCCGAACTTGGAGGCCGCTTTCGTCAATCTGACTGCTGTAGAGCCCCGCCTGTTGCCCGCCGTGTATACTCCACACCACACGGCTAGAGTCAGGACTGCAGGAAAAGGCCCACCATGTATCTCCGTCAATGGGGACCGTGTCACTGATTAGGACCGAAGCGCTACTGCCGTCAACCGCCCGAGAATAGAGTTTGAATGTTCCGCCTTTGTTGCTGACCCAAATCACCCAGCTGGAATCTCCACTAATTAAAAATCTTTCGTAGACATCACTACGGACTTCTTGTTCTTGGGTGAGCTTTGCCTGGTCTCCACTGCCGTCAATGTTCCTGCTATAAATTTCACTTGGGTATTTCGTAGGTCCAAGATCTCCTTTCGCTCGCCAAACGACCCGACTCGAATCTGGAGTGATGGAATAAAGAGCTGTAACCTCACCATAGTCGGGAAGAAGATCATTCAGGACTGTGGCAACACCCGTGCCGTCGATTGATTGACTATACAAATTTGTTTGGGTTGAACCGCCATTCATTCGCCACACCACTCGGCTCGAGTCGGGGCTGATCTGGAAGTCATATACATCTTGGGAGAGAGAGCCATCGATAGTTTTCACCTCTCCGCTGCCGTCAATCGCTCTACTATAGAGATCCAATTTGCCTTGCGTTGTAGCGTCGGAACGCCAAACAACCCTGTTTGAGTCGGAGCTGATATGAAAGTCTTCTATCTCTGCTCCATTGGGTGGAGCCTCATAGAGCAGTGTTGCAGATTCGCTCCCGTCAATTGGTCTGCTATAAAGCTGATAAGAACGGAACGCATATCCGTTTCCAGAATAACCTCGCAGTCCAACTGTCCAAACGACATGACTCGAATCTGGACTAATAGACAACGGCCCAACGATGTAGGGGCTATCGACAGAGCCGGCAGGCAAAGTGTCATTGAGCTTCAGGGTGGAATCGCTGCCATCCAATGCTCGGCAATAGAGTTCGGTAACTTCGTTCTCTCCTACTGCGGTCCAAACTACACGGCTTGAATCAGGACTAATTTGGAAAATCGAAACGCTCGGAGCGTGGGCCAAGGAATCATTGAGTTTGATGAATGCTTCTTCCTTAATGCTTCCGGGCAAGGCATGGGCCGCTTGGTTCAGTCTCGGCAGGCGCCGCTCGCTGGGTGCAAGCTGCCCGAACATCAGTCCCTCATTGATGTTCGTGCTATCTGGCATTCCCAAAACATGTCCCTGCTCGTGCAGAATGACTGTTAATAGATCGATGCCGCCCCAAGCTGGGCCTTGCTGCCGTGCCACTTGGTTGTATTGTCTCTCTAAAGATAGAAATTCGGAGTTTTCATCTGGAGTCAAGTCGATGAACCAATGGGAGCCTGCGGCATTGTCGTCAATCGTGACGATTGTGTCTTTGGCCGAACCCAAGTTTTCTCCGCCCAAATCTGAAATGCGGTAGGAAATTTCATCGAGGGCGGCGATTTGCTCTTCATTCAGTCCGCTCTTCTTCCAAAGGCCTTTGGCGATTTCGCCGATCGCTTTTAAGTTTTGCTGGGATAAGTCAGCAACGTTCTTAGACCGCTGGCTCTCCATGGATGTAGGAGTGACTTTGTTGAGCGTTGTCGGGTTAAGTTTCGAAATCGTCGGAGCGGAGGACAGGGTCGCCAGCGCGGTGAGGGAGAATAACGAGAGCGTAAGGTTCATGCTGAAACTGAAAGTATTGTCTCTATGTAGATGTTAGTAACCATCCTTAAGATACAAAAAGTGACGATTCGGAGCTTTTCTGTGGGCCTAGTGTTCAGAATTGGAGTATTCGTCTCACTGGGAGTCGGTTAGATCGATTCCTGCGGGATAAGGGGTAGGAGTTTGCAGGCATCGCTCGGGGAGGTTTGCTTGTGAGTGATTTTGCAAGGGTTGCCCCAGAATCTTAACGGAATGCGGCAAAGCCTGGCTGAAGGGCTTCTGCTTTTTGACGAAAAGCGACTATCGGGCGTTTCGATAGGCGTGGAGATGAGGGTGATGGCTTGGTCGCAGACTCTTTGAAAAATCAGGGGTTTGAGCGGACTGGAACCACTTGGAGAGGTGGGGGTAGGGGGCTCTGGAGTCGCCGTGATTTGAGGGGCCGGGAGTCGGTTTCTCCTGTTCTAGTGCGAAAGCTAAGGGCTTGACCTCCAACAGCGGCTGAGGCTTTTTCTTATCTCCTAAGCTGGTGCATTTTGCCGTTGCTCTGGTTGTTCAGAGGAGGCTGGCCATCCAGTGAACCCGCCCGAGCTGCATATCAGGCTTCTTTCCCCCAACTCCTCCCGAACCCTATAGAAAAATGACCCTTCAGACTTCGATTGTTTCCACAATCGCCCGGCGACTGATCCTTTCGCTAGGAATTCTAACCGTGGCAAATGCCGACCCAATCGACCTGACCGTGGGGACTGCCGCGCAAAGCACGACTTTGGATTCTTTTTCCGCAGATCTTGGCATTGATGGGCAATCCAACTTCACCCACACCTTGGGCACGGATTCCGATCCGACTTGGCAGGTGCTTTTGCCCGCGAGCAAGAGGTTCCAGACCATCACCATTGTGAACCGCACGGGCAGCACGGGGCATCGCCTCCGCGACATCACGGTGCAGGTGGTGGATTTCAGCGGCAATGTGAACTCGGACTTCAATGGCGGCACCATTGTCCATACCTCCGAGCTGTTGAACCCGGGCAATGTCCTTTCCAGCCCTTCGAGCATTACGGTGGACGTGGGGGGAGTGACGGGGAACATGATCCGGATCAAGCGCACGCCGGAAGCTCCCCTCGATAACAATTCGCGCACGCTCTCCATCAATGAGGTGACCGCCGAGGGGCCGGAAAAGATTGCCTCCTTTTATTCACCCCGGCCGACGGTGACTCCGGGGGACGAGGTGCAGCTCGCTTGGGAAGTGACGGACGATTTGCTCTCCCTGCAAATCAACAACGGGGTGGGCAATGTGCTGCCGTTGACCAGTGATGGGACTGGCAGCATCACCTTTTCTCCCGGGCCGGTCGCGACCACGGATTACCAATTGACTGCGGTGGACGTGAATGGATCCGCGAGTACCCTGACCACGATTGAGGTGGTCAATGATCCTCTCATCTATTCGTTTACCACCGGGAGTGGGTTTGTCGAGGCGGGCACCAGTGCGGTCTTGGCTTGGGAAGTGGGAGGGAATGCGACTACTCTGACTTTGAATGGTACGAGTGTGTTAGGGAGTAGCTCGCTCACGGTCACGCCAACGGAGACTACCGAGTATCTGTTAGAGGCTGCCAATGCCAATGGTTCGGTGAGCCGTCTGGTGGTATTGCGCCCGGTGGAAGCGGCGGTGCCGGTGTTGACTGAGTTCCTGGCCTCCAGTGATGAGGGCTTGCTCGATGCGGATGGCGATGTTTCCGATTGGATCGAGCTACACAATCCGGGTTCCAGTCCCCTGGCAGTGGGCGGATTTTATCTCACGGATGAGGTAACCAACCTCGCGAAATGGGCGCTGCCCGACGTCACCATTGCACCCGGTGGTTATCTGGTGATTTTTGCTTCGGGAAAAAATCGGGTCGCTCCGGCGGGTGAGCTCCACACCAACTTTTCGCTTTCCACCGAAGGGGAGTATCTCGCGTTGGTGAAGCCCGATGGCGTGTCGGTTGTCTTCGAATACAGTCCGGCGTATCCCGAGCAGCGGACGGATGTGGCCTATGGTTATGATGGGGGCCGGACGACCGAGGGCTATCTGCAGTCGCCGACTCCGGGGGCGGGCAACGGGTCTTCGGTGGACGGCTTCGTGGCGGATACGGACTTTACTCTCGACCGGGGCTTTTACTCGGCCCCGATTCAGGTGGGGATTTCCTCGCTCACGCCGGATGCTGAGATTCGCTATACTCTCGATGGCACGAAACCGACCGCGACCACTGGTCTGGTCTACTCCGCGCCCATCGCGATTGCGCAAACCACCGTGCTGCGGGCGGCGGCTTACAAGGAGGGCTTTCAGCCCACGAATGTGGACACGCACACCTACATTTTCCCCGCGGATGTGATCAGCGATCCGCTGATGGACACGGACATCACGCAGGCCCCCGAGTATGCTTCGCAGATGGAGGCTGCTTTGACCTCGGTACCGAGCATTTCGGTCAACTTTGCGGAAGATCTGGACTATACCGAGCAGGAGGTGTCGGTGGAGATGATCAACTTTGAGGCGGGCGACAAGCAAGTGGACGCCGGGGTCGAGCGCTTCGGGGGGCATGTCACCAACTTCGCCAAGCGCAGCATGAGATTTACCTTCCGCAGCGAGTATGGCCCCGGGAAGTTGGATTTTCCTCTTTTCGCAGATCAGGACTACGCGAGCTTTCAGCCTGCAGGGAAATACAACTCCTTCGACCTGCGAGCTGGCAACCACGACATGCAGCAGCGGGGGGCCTACCTTTCCAATCGCTACGCTGACGATGCCCTGTTAGATATGGGGCAGATCGCTCCGCACGGGCGCTTTGTTCATGTCTATATGAACGGAAAATACTGGGGCCAGTATCACCTGCGCGAGGGCTGGGACGCGTCCATGTTTTCGGAATACTTTGGAGGAAGCAAAGAGGACTACGAGGCGGTGGATGCCAACGACCGCTTCGAGCAAGACCTCTCGGTCTACGACGGGAGTGGCGACTTCTGGGCGGAAGCGACGGCATTGGCGGCAGGCCCCGCGCCCTTTACAAATGTCCGGAGTCACGTCGATATCATCAACGAGATCGACTTCATCCTTCTCTATGTGAACGGCAATTGCGAAAGCGAGTTTCGCGCCGGAGGCTCGGCCAGCCAAGAGGTGCCATTTAAGTTTTTCCTGAAGGATGCCGATGGATATCTGAGGGATCCGGGCGGGCGTAGTGTGCTCGATGATGGTCCGCTGGACTTGATGAAGGCGCTTCGCGAGGAGGGCGATCCAGACTTCGCCATGCTGGTGGCGGACCGGATTCATAGGCACTTTTTCAACGACGGGGCCCTCTCGCCGAATGGAAGTATCGAGCGGTTGCAGAGTCGGGTGGATGAGACCACCTTGTCAATTTTGACCGAGTGCGCGCGTTGGGGATATCGCTCTCCGGCCTCGTTCTTTTCTTATCACGAAAATCTCACTGAAAACTTCCTGCCCTTCCAGGCCTCTACCATGATTGGCAAGTTTCAGTCCGCTGGCATGTATCCCAACCAGGAGGCTCCGGTCTATAGTGAGCACGGTGGAGTGGTGGCGAGTGGCGGTGGGCCCACCCTCTCGGTGAACGACCCGAGTCTGAAGGTCTATTACCTTTTTGATTCTGCGGATACGAATTCGGATGATTATGTCCATTCGCTTGATCCCCGACTACCGGGAGGTGCCATCAATCCGGTGGCCACGGAATTGACTTTTGATGGCGAAGGAAGTGTTCCGGTGACCTTTGTGGCGACGGGGGATATTTGGTCTTATCTGGATGATGGATCCGACCAGGGAACCGCTTGGAGGGAGGAGGGGTTCAACGCCGCTTCGTGGAGCAGTGGCCCTTCCCAACTGGGATACGGCGATGGGGATGAAGCCACCGTGGTGGGGTCGGTTGACACCGATCCGGGGACGGGTGGCAATCAAAAGAATGCCACCACCTACTTCCGAAAGTCCGGCATTTCGATCCCGAATCCCCTGGCCTTTGAGAACTTCACCCTCAACTACATCTTCGATGACGGGGTCGTGATTTACGTCAACGGGCAGGAAGTGGTTCGGCAGAATGTGGCGGCGAATGCGGGCCACGATGATTTCTCTTCGGCTACTAGCTCTGACAATCAGTTTGGGTCCATCACCTTGTCCTCTTCTCTCTTTTCGGCCGGGAGCAATACCATCGCGGCTGAGATCCACAATCGTTCGGCAACCAGCACTGACATCAGCTTTGACCTCCAGCTGATCGGGAATCCGATGGGAGGCAGCTCGACCTCGCCCATTGTGCCGGTGACCTTTCCCGGATGGCTGCTTTCGCGCACTTACAATTCCGCCACTGGAGAATGGAGTGCTCTCAACATGGCCTTCTTCACCCCCGAGCCCATTCCGGCGGATGCGGACAATCTGGTGGTTTCGGAGTTTCACTACAATCCGGTGGGACCTGCGACTCCGGCAGAGTTGGCGGCCGCAGCCGATGGAGATGAGTTTGAGTTCATGGAGTTCCTCAACGTGGGCGGTCAGCCGGTGGACCTGGAAGGGGTCACGGTTTCGGAGGGGATTAGCTTCACCTTCGGGCCTAACAACATTCTGCCCGCAGGCGGGAGAATGGTCATTGTTGAAAATCAAGAGGCCTTCGTGGCGAGATATGGCGGCTTGAACGGGGGCGCAATCTTCGGAACCGATAGCGCGGGGAGTAGTCAGTATGGGGGCAAGCTGTCCAACGGGGGCGAGCGGATCCTGATTCAGGATGCTTCGGGTGGATTGATTCAGGACTTTACCTACGACGACTTGTTACCGTGGCCTCCGGCTTCGGATGGTCCGGGGTTCTCGCTGGTCTTGATTTCGCCCACCACGCTACCGGACCACAGTGTGGCGTCCAACTGGGCCGCGAGCAGTCAATCGGGAGGCAGTCCGGGGGCGGTGGATTCCTTCGGCTATGCTGGTGACCCCAACGAAGACGCGGATGGCGACGGGCTTTCAGCTCTGCTGGAATACGCGCTCAGTTCGAGTGACTCGGTTGCGGGCGACTCCACCATCGACGCGAGTATCGAACCGTTTGTGGTGGAAGGCGCGACAGAACAGTATCTGAAGGTGAGCTATCGACGGAATCTTCATTCGGTCAATTCTCTTTCCATCATTGCGGAAGTCTCCGAAGACTTGGAGAACTGGACCAGCACCCCCGACGTGGTTCTCGTTTCCGAAATCGACAATGAAGACGGCACCAGCACGGTGACCTATCGCAGTGCTCTGCCAGTGGGAGCGGCCGAATTCGGTAAAGAGTTTATCCGGCTTAAGGTTGTCCCTTAGCATCTGCGTGTGGACGCGTTCCCTCGCTTATAGCCGCTCTGCTGAGCGGCGAGCTAGCGACGGCGGCGGAGCAGGAAGCTACTTCCAAGGGAGGCGAGCAAGGCGACCGATGGCTCGGGGACGATGGTGACGGAGAAAGGGGTATGTGCTCCGGGGAAAGTCGCTGTTCCTTGATCGGCGAACTGCTGGGTGGGGGTGAAGAAGTCCACCTCTTCGCTGCCAGTAACTGCATAGGTCCCCGGGGTGGCATCCAAGGGGACGGTCCAGTCGATTTGAAAAACCCAATCGGCATCCCAAGTGGTGACGCCTGCTTCGGGTCGATCGAGGGTATCGTCAGCTCGCAGGATTCCGAAGTCTTTATCCGAGGTTGACGGGATGAACTCGTTGTCGGCATCAGCGGCATCAACCATGAAGCCTGAGATCGAGCCGTTGGTGCTGGTCAGCCCTTGCAAGAAGGAGCCATCCGCGTTCACTCCTTCGAAAGCAATGGTCGAGATTCCCAAGTCGAAACTGTAATCAATATTTCCAAACCCCAGACTGGTGTTTCCGCCGGCACCAAGTCGGGTGATGACCTCAAAGGAAAAGATGTCACCTGGTTCCAGCGTGGTGCTGGTAAGCGGGATGATGTCGATGTTGAATAGGGGAGTTTGAGAGTCGACAAGGTTCTGAGCTTCGAGGAGAGCGCCCGAAGAAAGAAGAAGGAGGGGGATCGTCTTCATAAATTACGTTAGGCGGATATTTGAGCGAACTGAACTTGTTGGGCGACTCTCTATTGTGACTGCGGAAGCTTAGGTCTGTCAGTGGACTGAAGGTTGATGGCTGTTAAGCTTTCCACGAGGCGTTGTAGCCTCGGGTGTCGATGTGGATGAAGCCGGAATAGAGGCCCACTCCCCCCCGGAAGAAGCCTTCTTTGCGCAATTGCATAGCCACCTTGTGCGCGGCCTCCGGTCCGGCTTCGTAAACCAGATCGAGGGCATTGTTGCGGGTGTGATGGGAGCGGCTTGCTCCCCCGCACATCGAGTTGTAAGCTGGGGTGCGGTAGGCGGAGGTGATGTAGCTCAGGGGTGTTCCCAAGCGATGGCGAATCTCGTCTGCGACCTTCAACGTGGCAGGCAGGTTGTGCCAGAGTGAGGAGGGCGGAAGTCCGTTGGTGACCCCGCCGCGCGTGCGCAGATGAGGAGTGATGACCTCATGGGCTTGGATGTAGCGGAAAGAATGTTGGGCGAGAAAGTGGGCATAGTCGCCCTCGTAGAGTTCGGGATGGAGCTCGCGCAGAGTCGGTCTCGGTGGGGGTGGCGGAGACGGTTGGGGGGAGAATTCTTCTGCCTGTTCGGCAAGGTTCTCCTGCAGTGAAGACCAGCCTTTTTCCAACTGAGCCAATCTGTTGTCGAAATCCTCGCGCTCAAAATTTTCCAAAGCTTTCGCCGAAACCAGACCCGCACCACACCAACGTCCCAAGTTCCAGAGCCAACGACGGCGAGTGAGGGAGGGTGGCTTTGACATGGGGGAGTGGGAAGACGCGGGGGACAACAACCCATTAGCGTAGCGCACCTTTGCCAGTTGTGCAGAAATTTTTTTCCGCAGCGGTCAGCCGCGAGGTTGGATGAACTTGGCTTAAACAGTGAGTGAACGAGTTGTTCGGCTCAAAGGTGGCTGATGATGGCTTGCCCGGCGGTGGCGATGTCCTCGGCGAGGAGGAGGTCGGAGACTACGACGACGCGTTGGGCTCCGGCGGCTTTGACTTCGGGCAAATTGTCGCGCCGGATTCCGCCGATGCAGAAGACTGGGATCTTGCTGCCGACCGTTTCTTGCACGCCCACGATGTTCTCGAGGCCGATTCCGGGACGGCCCTTTTTGGTGGGAGTGGGAAAGAGCGGGCCGAAACCGATGTAATCCGCCCCTTCTGCCAGGGCGGCTTGCGCTTGCTCGGGGGAGTGGGTCGAACGACCGACGATTTTGGGTTCGTTGAATTGTTCGCGGGCGGCGGAGAGCGGTCCGTCGTCCTGCCCGAGGTGAACCCCGTCCGCATCGACCGCGACCGCGATGTCGATGAAGTCGTTCACGATGAAGGGCACGTCCGCTTCGCGACAGATGGGCAAAAGCTCTTTCGCCCAAGCGAGAATCTCATCCTTGGTGCGATCTTTCGCTCGCAGTTGGATGATTCCCGCGCCGCCAGCGATGAGGGCGCGGGTGACTTCCGGCAAGCGGTCTTCCGGAGCATAGCCGAGGTCGACGATGCCGTAGAGGGTTGCCTCCAGCCAGTTGTTTGACATCTGTTAGAGTCCCTTTTCTTCCAAAAAGCGACCGACCCAACCGATGTCGTAGGTGCCCTTGATGAAGTCGGGGTGGTCGATGATTTCCTGTTGGAAAGGAATCGTGGTTTTGATTCCGGAGATCATGAACTCGCCCAAGGCTCGCTTCATGCGTGCGATGGCCACGGTGCGGGAGGCGCCCGTGACGATCAGCTTGGCAATCATGGAGTCATAGTGGGGAGGGACGGTGTAGCCGGAGTAGACGTGGGTATCGACGCGGACGCCTTTGCCACCTGGGGCATACCACAAGTCGATGGTGCCGGGGCTGGGGCGGAAACCGTTGTAGGGATCCTCCGCATTGATGCGGCACTCGATGGAATGGCCACGGGGCTCGGCGTTGCGGACATGGTCGGAAAGGGCTTCACCCGCGGCGATGCGGATTTGCTCCTTGATGAGCTCGCAGCCCATCACTTCCTCGGTTACGGGATGCTCCACCTGAATCCGGGTGTTCATTTCCATGAAGTAGAAGTTCTCGTCCTCATCGACGAGATACTCGATGGTGCCCGCGTTCTCATAACCGATGGCGGAGATGAGATCGACGGAGGCTTTGCCCATCTTTTCCCGCAATTTGGGGGTCAGAAGGGGGCTGGGGCACTCCTCGATGATCTTCTGGTTGCGGCGCTGCATGGAGCAATCGCGCTCGCCAAGATGGATGTAATTGCCGTGGCTGTCGCCCATCACCTGGAATTCCACGTGGTGGGGATTGAGCACGAGCTTTTCCAGGTAGCAGGCTCCGTTTCCGAAGCAGGCGACGGCCTCATTGCTGGCCGCTTGGAACTGGCTGATGAATTCTTCTTCTTTAAAGACCGGGCGCATGCCGCGACCTCCTCCACCGGCGGTGGCCTTGACCATCACGGGGAAACCGATCTTCTTGGCCGCTGCCAATCCTTCTTCCGGTGTAGCGAGCAGTCCGGTGCCGGGGGTCACGGGGACTCCGTTGGCGAGAGCGGTGTTGCGGGCGGTGTCCTTGTCACCCATTTGGCGGATGACGTCGGCCGAGGGCCCGATGAACTTGACGTTGCAGCTGGCGCAGATCTCGGCAAAGCGAGGATTCTCCGACAAAAAGCCGTAGCCGGGGTGAATGGCGTCCGCTTCGGTGATCTCAGCGGCCGCGAGGATGCGGTCGGGCTTGAGGTAGCTGTCTTTACTGGAAGCGCCACCGATGCAGACCGCTTCGTCGGCGAGCTGGACGTGCATGGAATCCACGTCGGCCTCCGAGTAAACTGCGACTGAGGCGACCCCCAACTCACGACAAGCGCGGATGATGCGGAGCGCGATTTCCCCACGGTTCGCGACGAGAACTTTCGAAAACATGATGGCTTTTTAAATTACTGGATGCGGAAAAGGGCGTCTCCATATTGCACCGGGCTGGCGTCCGCGACGCAAACTTCGGTGATGGTGCCGGAGCGTTCGGCCTTGATTTCGTTCATCACCTTCATGGCCTCGATGATGCAGAGGGTCTGGCCTTCGCTGACGGTGCTGCCGACCTCAACAAAGGAGGGGGAGTCCGGAGAAGGCTTGGTGTAGAAGGTGCCGACCATGGGCGAGGTGATCTCGTCGCCCGCCGAGACGGGAGCCGCGCTTTCCGCCGGGGCGGCTGCAGGAGCCGCAGGGGCAGGTGCTGCCATCTGGTATCCCCCTCCGCCGCTTGGCATGCTGCCAAAGGCTTCGCGAATGGCCTCGGCATCGAGTCCTTTCTTCAATTTCACGTTCACCCCTTCTTCTTCGAGGTGAAAATAACTCAGTCCATGCTCATTCATGAGCTCTACGATTTTACGAATTTCTTGCAGGTCCACAGCGTCCTCCCGAGGGTTAGATTGATTGGGGAGAATAAAGGACCGCGCCGACTGGTCAAGCTTGGTAAACGACCTCTCTTATTCAGGCTCAAACTGTGCCGTCTTGTTCGGAGAGGCGGTCTGTCCCACTATTATAGAAGGAAATTCGCCTGGTAGCGTGGCCTCGGGGTTGGCCGTTTTTCAGACTTTTATGAAAAGATGTTGGCAGACGAGCTTTCCCGCCGGGTGCGCTGTGGAGGAGGGCGGCAAAGGGGTTAGGGAAGCCTTCGTTGAAAGAATTGTCCGCTTTTGACCATCGAGTGTCCGGTGGTCACCTTTCCGGAAAGGGAAAAAAGTGTAGGGTGGAGAAGTCTGCCGGAGAAAGTCTGGCCGACCGCAACCTTCGCCTCAATCCACATGAAAAAAACAAAAGACATCGCCATTTTGGGAGCCACTGGACAAGTGGGGACGCCTCTAACCCGCAGCCTCCTTCGCGAGGGACACCGCGTGCGGGCGCTGGTGCGGAGTCGCTCGGAGCGGAATGAAAAGTTACTGGCCGAATACGAGGAGGCGGGCGCGGAGATTCGGCTGTGTCCCGAGATGGACGATGTTTCGGCCATGGCCCGGGAGCTCGAGGGGAGTGAGACCCTGATTGCTTCGGTTTCGGCCACCGAGGATGTCATCACGCGGCTGGAGCCAATTTGGTTGCAGGCGGCGATGGCGGCAGGGCTGCAGCGCTTTGTGCCCAACGAGTTTGGGGCTCATACCCAAAACCTGTCCTACGGCGACGGGGTGCTTTTTGACCACAAAAAGCGCCTTCATGAGAAAATTTTCGAGTCCGGTATCGGTTGGACCTTCTTCTACAACGGCGGTATTTTTGACTACCTCCTGCCGAACCTGCGTTTCTTTGAAGAAGTGACTACTTTCGGGAATCTCGATCTTCCAATCTACACCCATCAGATCGAGGACATCGGGCGCTTTGCAGCCCTGGCGCTGACTGATGACCGAACCCTGAACCGTTGTGTGCAGATGGACTTCAACCATCTCACCCAGCGCGAGATGCTGGACTTGGTTGGAAAGTTCTGGCCGGAGGAGCCACTCGTCTACAAGCACTACTCCTCGCCCTACATCATCAAGATGAAGTCCGAGGCCGGAGACGAAGTGAGCGCCAAGAAGGGAGCGGAGACCGACCAAGAGCGATGGGGAATCAACTACGTGATCTATGTCGCCGGCAAACTGGCGGCCTTCACCGACGAAACGCTACGCGGAAGCGAACTCTACCCCGACTTCCAATGTCTGTCTCCCGTAGACGCTCTCCGCGACCCGGCCTTTTTCCTCGAAGCGAAATAGGCTTCATCTCAAGAGAGCTACTCAAAATACCCGAGAGATGGCGCGATTCTCATCCTCGCCGCACTTTCTTTGTCCCATAATTCGGAGCTTGTTAGACGATGGGGTAACCCTCGGTCTCTGTTAGATTCTGATAGAGGGCGGCGAGGCGCTGGGTGACGGGGCCGGGTTGGCCTTCGTTGTAGATGGTGTCGTCGATTCGATTGACCGCGACGATTTCACCCATGGTGCCGGTGCAGAAGACCTCGTCGGCGGTGTGGATTTCGGCTTCGGGAATGCCTCGGATATCGAGGGGAATTTCATTTTCCTCACAAAGGCTGAAGACGGTGGCGCGGGTGATGCCGGTGGGGCAGGCCTTGGTGGTGGAGGTGAGGACGGTGCCGTCCTTTACCAGAAAGACGTGGGTGGCGTTGGTCTCCGCGAGGTTGCCTTCCGTATCCAGCATCAGCGCGTCGTCAGCTCCCGCGTCGGTGGCTTCCAGCTTGGCCAGGATGGAGGTCAGTTGGTTGCACGAGTGGATGCGTTGATCGAGGACGTCGGCAAAGGGGCGCCGCTGTTTGGTGGTGGCGAGGAAGAGTCCGCTGGTGTCGTAGACCGGCGCCTTGTGTTCGGCGAGGACGAAGAGGGAGCAGCCCTTGGTATTGATTCGGGGATCGAGTCCGGAGGTGTATTTGACTCCGCGCGAAACGGTAAGGCGGATGTGCACGTTGTCGAACATCTCGTTGGCAGCGAGGGTCTCCTTGATGGCGGAAATGATTTCCTCGCGAGTGGGCAGGCCCTCATAGCGCAGCATTTCCATGCTCTTGAAAAGACGGTCGAGATGCTCCTCGAGCTTGAAGATTTTTCCCTTGTAGACGCGCAGGCCTTCCCAGCAGGCGTCGCCATTTTGCACCGAGGAATCGAAAGGGCTCACCCCGGCTTCGTCGCGGTGAACCAATTTGCCGTTGATGAAGACGATGAGGTTTTCGTTCTTGGGATTGTATTGTTGCAGCATGGGGTGTGGTTAGAAGTTGAGCTCGAGCAGGTCTTTGCTCTGACGGGTGATGTTTTTGGGGCTTTCTTCGCCGATGATGAGGACGTCCTCGGTGCGGACTCCGAATTCGTTCTCCAGATAGATGCCGGGCTCGACGGTGAATGCCATGCCGGCTGTAAGAACTTCGTTGGGAGTGAAGGGGGAAAGATTGAGGCCCGGGTCGTGGGTCTCCAGTCCGATGCTGTGTCCCAGTCCGTGGGTAAAGCCCCGGGCATGACCGGCGCGGGTGATGACCTCGCGGGCTGTTTGATCGATATCGTGGGTCTGGGCCCCCGGCTGCATCAGGGCGATGGCTGCGTCTTGGGCTTCTCTCACGGTGTCGTAGACCTCCCGCATTCGGGCGGTGGCCTTTCCCATGCAAAGGGTGCGGGTCATGTCGGAGGCGTAGCCCTGATAGACGATGCCGAGATCGAGGAGCACTATGGAGTCCTTCTGAATCCGGGTGTTGTCTGGCAGGTGATGGATTTCCCAAGCATTGCCATCGACCGCCACAATGGGATTGAAGGAGTAGCCGTCGATCTCTTCTCGCTTGGCCATTTCCGCGAGCATCAGTCCCTGCACCGCTCGTTCGCTCAGGGCCGGTTGAATCTGGGGGATGACGGCGGCGAAAACTTCTTCGTTGAGGCGTTGGGACGCTTCCAAGAGTGAGATCTCGGCGGGAGATTTTTCCCTGCGGGCGTGCTCGATTGGATCGGCGGGTTGCAGGGTGTGCGAGGCAAATTGTTGGCTGAGCTTGAGAAAGGCCGAGTGACTGAGTCCTTGCTCCACACCGATAGTGAGCGACTGACCGGCAAGCCGTTGCTGGATATTTTCCAAGGGCGGGGCTTGGGTGCTGAGCTCGAGTGAGGTTTGAAGACTAGCGGTTTGTTCTGTCGCCCAAGGCAGGGTGCGAAAGGAGGTGTAGAGCACCGCGTCGCTGGCTGTTAGAAGGAGAGTGTGGGGCTCCCCACGGAAGCCGGTGGCGTAGCGGACGTTGGCCTGATTGGTGGCGATGTAAGCGTCAAGATGGCGGGCGGCCATCTCCGAGCGAATACGTGCAAGACGGCCCTGCATTTCTTGCGGGCTGAACGGGGAGGAGTGGGACATGGTGGATGCGGCGCGCTGCACTTAGTGTTCCAAAGCGTCCCACTCGGCCTCAGTTCCGCGCGATTTTTGGTATTCCATCAGCATCAGCCACTGACCCTCTTTTTTAATCAGCAAGCCCTCGAAGTGAATGAACTCGTGCTTCGCTTCTTCGCCGGGATTTTGCGAGGTGTAGAGAAACATCCCCGACTCATGGGCGGTGCTTTCGTCTCCATAGCGGTGGCCGAAGCGGAACTCCACACTGGCCTTCACCTTGCCTGCCCGGGTGTTGTCGAACTCCTCTTTCCAGCGCACAAGGGCTTGGGCGAGGGGGTAACTTGTTTCTTTGGTGCCACTCACGAGCACGGCTTCGGGATGACAGGTCTCGCTATAACTCTCGAAGTCCCCCTCCTTCACCGCCAGCGAGACTTTGGCCCAAAAGGCATCGAGCTCAGTGAATCGCGGGTCTTCTTTTTCGGCAAAAAGCGGGATAGCGAGCAGGAGAATGGTGAGAAGGGAAAGAAGTCGGTTCATCATTGTGGGCGTCAGAGTAAATTTCGAAGAGCAAGCGGTCTTGTGACCCAGTTCGGTCGTGGAACAACTTGAGGGAGGAAAGAGACGAAAATCTCGCCTTTTTTGCAACAAATACGAAATATCCAGTCCAATTTCGATTCAGCGGAAGTATATCTCTTTACCCTGGTTTCGAAGGCGATGGAATTGCTCTCTATCGTTTCTGAATAAAGGGATTAGAAGCTTTTTTGGGTGAAAGGGTCCACTCTAATTTTTCGTTTGATCGGCTCGTGGATATTCAACGTTCCATTGCTCTTTTTCTGGGGTCGGCTTCTTTCGTTTTGGGGTCGGCTTCGGACCGTGATCAGTTCTTTATCGAGACCATCGCCCCCATCTTGCAAACGGCCTGCTACGATTGCCACTCGCATGTGGGCGAGGAGGCCAAGGGCGGCTTGGTGGTCGACTCTCTGGCGGGACTTTTGAAAGGCGGAGATAGTGGCACGGCCATTGTCCCGGGCGACCCCAAGGCCAGCGGACTGATCAAAGCGGTCTCCCGCAAGGACAAGGAGACGCAGATGCCGCCCAAGGACTCATCCGCTCTTTCCAAGGAAGAGGTGGCCCATCTCACCAAGTGGGTGGCGGATGGTGCCCATTGGCCGGAGAGCGCGCGCACGGCGCCGGAACCTCTCAGCGAGGCCGAAAAAGGAGCCTCGCATTGGGCCTATCAGCCCCTTGCCAAAGTGGAGGTTCCCAAGCTGAAGTCACCGGTGTGGGAGCAGTGGGCCCGCACTGATATCGACCGGTTCATTGCCTCGAAACTGGAGGAATATTCGGTCGATCCGGGACAGAAAGCGAAGCCGCATGAATTGGTGCGTCGCCTGAGCTACGGACTCACCGGCCTGCCTCCAACTGAGGCTGAGATGGAGTTGGGCCAGCAAAATCAAGAGGCCGCACTCATCGAGCAATATCTGGCCTCGCCCGAGTATGGACGCAAGTGGGGACGGCACTGGTTGGATGTGGCGCGCTACTCCGATACCGCGGGAGACAATGCCGACTTTCCCATTCCCCAAATGTCGCTCTATCGCGATTATGTCATTCGGGCTTTCAATGAGGATCTGCCCTTCGACGAGTTTATCAAAGAGCAGTTGGCGGGGGACTTGATGGACTCCGGAGAGGACGAAGACCTCTATCGGCGGAGGGTGATCGCCACGAGCTTCATCGCCAATTCGGTGCGCTTTTGTGACGATCTGAAAAACGATATCCCGCTGGTGATTGGGGATACCATCGACGCGATGGGGCAGGCGTTTCTCGGGATGCAAATGTCCTGCGCCAAGTGCCACAACCACAAGTTCGATCCTATCCCAGCCTCGGACTACTATGGCTTCTACGGATACTTCGACTCCATCCGCTATCCCTACGCGGGGCGGGAGGGGCGGCAGGTTCCTTTCAACCTGGTCCCGACGACTTCCGACCCCGCGATCAATGAACGGGTTGATGAGATTAACAAGTCGGTGTATGAAAGGATTCTGGAAGCGGGTCGCATCAGTTTGACCAAGGGGGTGGGGAAAGAGATCGTGGAGGATCTGAAGGAGCAAGAGAGTCTGGCCGAACTGGCCTTTGGGGTGCGCGAGACTGGCAAGGGGCACGACGTGCCAATCCATCTGAAGGGCAATCCCAAGCGCCGGGGACCGGTCGTTCCGCGAGGCTTTCTCACTGTCATTTCTGGAGGAAAAACACCGCAAATCCCCGAGGGCGAGAGCGGGCGCTTGCAGCTTGCGGAGTGGATTGCTTCCGACGAAAATCCTCTCACTGCGCGGGTGATCGTGAACCGGGTCTGGGGCTGGCACTTTGGTCCGGCGCTGGCTGCCACTCCGAACAATGTCGGGATGTCGGGAGCGTTGCCGACTCACCCCGAGCTGTTGGATTACCTTACGGGGGTCTTCATTGAGTCGGGTTGGTCGATCAAGGCGCTGAACCGAATGATTCTGCAATCCGCGACCTACCAACAGGCATGGCGTCCCGATGAAGAGGGGCCGGTGACCGATACCGCAAACACTCTGTGGTGGCGCTTCGACCGTCGTCGTCTCACTGCCGAAGAGTTGCGCGATTCGGCCCTCACCGTCGCTGGCCAGCTGGACCTCAAGAATCCGGGACGCCATCCTTTCCCGAAATTAGGTGAGGCGAACTTTACCCAGCACAAGCCATTCGAAGACAGCTTCGAGCACAATTTCCGCAGTATCTTCCTGATGACCTCGCGCATCCGGCAGCAGGAATTTCTTTCCTTGTTCGATGCTGCTGATCCCACTCAATCGACCGGGATGCGGCGCACCAGCACGGTGCCAGTGCAAGCGCTCTATCTCCTCAATAATCCCCGCATGCACAGCTTTGCCGATGACTTTGCGAAGCGCATCATGGCGGCGGGGGAGAACGACTCCGAGCGAGTCGCTGCCGCCTACCGCCTCGCCTATTTGCGCGACCCGAATGAAGACGAGCGCAATTTTTTAACAAAGAGTCTTCAAGAGCTCGAGGGAGAGAGTGAAGCCGCAAAGTGGCAGACGGTCGCGCAGGCCCTTCTGCTCAGTAACGAGTTTGCTTACCTCGAATAAAATCAATTTCATCTCATGAAACATCTCCAAGCCAGTCCTCACTTTTCCCGTCGTTCCTTCCTCCGTTCCGGTGGTGCCGCTGCTGCGGCCATGGGTTTCGGAGGGCATGCCTTCGCGCGTATGGGGCCGAAGCCCGAGCTCGTTCCGCACTTTGCGCCCCGGGCGAAGAATGTGATTATGATCTTTCTCTCAGGAGGAGTTTCGCATGTGGATTCCTTCGATCCCAAGCCCGACTTGGACAAGTTGGAGGGCAAGTATTTGCCGAGTCCTTGGGAAGCTTCGCGCAAAGGAAAGAACGGCACCCTCACCACCGACCTGTTTCCCGAGGTCTCCAATTGTATTGACGATATCACCTTGATTCGTTCCATGCACGGGGACCACAACAACCACACTGCTGCGACCCTCGGGATGCACACGGGATCGGTGACTTCGCCTCGGCCGAGTTTAGGTTCATGGATTAGTTATGCCTTGGGGACCTCCAATCCCAACTTGCCCGGGCACATCGTGCTGTCGAAGGAGCCTTCCTATGCGGGGTCGCTGGCGTGGGACTCCAACTTTCTGCCCGCCAGTCACCAGGGCGTGCATGCCCGCCCCGGGGTGGAGCCTATTCGCAATCTCAAGCCCATCCGGGGGGCGACCCAACCGGCCTTGTTGAACATGCTGGCGGGTCTCAATGCCAGCCATGCCGCCACCCGTCCGGACAATGATCTGCTGGCCCGGCAACAATCCTTCGAGACTGCGGCCAGCATGGAGTTGGCGGCTCCCACTATTTTCGACTTTGCCCGCGAGAGTCAGGCCACCAAGGAGCTCTACGGATTAACCAACTCCGCGACCGAAACCTTTGCCTGGCAGTGCCTCGCCGCGCGGCGTCTGGTTGAATCGGGGGTGCGTTTTGTGGAGCTTTTCGATACCGGATCCCACAACAACTGGGATGGGGCTCATGGCAATATCCTGAGCCACCAACCTTTGGCCAATGCCATCGATCGACCCATTGCCGGTCTCTTGAAGGATCTAAAGCAGCGTGGTCTGTTAGATGAGACGCTGGTGATTTGGTGCTCGGAATTCGGCCGCACTCCGCGCGCCGAAGGGAGCAAGGGGCGCAATCACCACAGCAAGGCCTTCACCACTTGGCTGGCTGGCGGTGGAACCAAGCGCGGCTATGTCCATGGGGCCACTGACGAGAGTGGTAGCAAGGTCATCGAAGGACATGTTCACACCCACGACTTTCACGCGACTATTCTGCATGCACTCGGTCTGGATCACAAACGCCTGACCTATCGTCACAATGGTCGCGACTTCCGGCTGACTGATGTGGCTGGCAATGTGGCGCACGAGGTGTTTGCTTAGGGGTCGCATGACTCTACCTGATCGTCTCCAGCTTCAACTTCAGTTTTCGCCCGCAAAGCTTCTTGAGGATTTGCAGCGGTTGGAGGCCTCGGATTGGATCGCCCATTTTGTCACGCAGAACTACGAGGGCTCGTGGGATGTGCTTCCGCTGCGCGGTCCGGCCCATGCGGAGCATCCCGTGATGATGGCCTACTCCGATCCGACGTGTGAGGACTGGGCGGATACTCCCTTTCTTGCATCTTGTCCCTACATCCAATCGGTGCTCGCGGAGTTTCCCTTTGAGCTCTCGGCAGTCCGCCTGATGTCTCTTTCGCCCGGTTCGAAAATTAAGGAGCATTGCGATCATGACCTTTCCTTGGAAGACGGAACCATCCGGTTGCACATCCCGGTTCGCACCAGCGAGTTGGTGGAATTCCGTCTCAATGGTTCTCTCGTGAGGATGAAGGCTGGCGAATGCTGGTATCTTCGCCTGAGCGAACCTCACTCCGTTTTCAATGGCAGCGACATTTCACGAGTCCACCTCGTCATCGATGCCTTGGTAACGCCAGCGGTGGTGCAATTCTTGGCGAAACAGGGAAGTGATGGGGTGCAAGCGGTGATCAATCACTAAGGTTGCCGTCCGGTGGACGAGAGAGTCCGTTGATGCCGCTGATAGCGTGTGATTTGCACGGCGCAGAATTCAGAACGCACGGTAAGAGGGTATTATAGGAGGTTGAGGAAAGCGATTGGTTGATGCCATTCGCCTCCGTTTTCGTTGAAACGACAAGGGTTGGCGCGCCTTGGAACGAGGGTTGGCACTATTCAGGCTAAAAGAGTTGATATGAAAATCGCAGCATATCTCATTGGCTCTCTTCTTGTTATCGTCGGAATTCTTTATGGAGCAATGGCTCTGGGAGTTCCTCAGATCTGGCTAGTCGTGATCGGTCTCATCACCACCGGAATCGCCATCACTTCAGTCGCGGGAAAGGTCGTCCAAACCCGCAAGACCGAAGCGTCCGGTGGCGAAAGCACCACCGAGACCGAAACGGTAGTGCAATAGCCTCAACTCTTTCTGCTGCATGAAACACAAAAGCCGTCCCCTTCGCGGGGGGCGGCTTTGTCATAGATAGTGAGCAAAGGCTGAGCCAACGACCACAAGGGGTGCGGAGTCATTTGGCATGGGGGACGCTAGAGTCAATTTCGTCACGGTGGGAATGGCTCTTTGCCAAAACTGCCCTAGCCCGTTAGAACACCTCTATGACTTCACACCCCGCACTTGCCAATTGGATCCAGAAGATGACCGACCTTTGCCAACCCGCCAACGTCGAGTGGTGCGATGGCTCGCAGGAAGAGTGGGATCGGCTGACCAATCTCTTGGTTAAAAAAGGCACTTTCACCCGGCTCAATCCCGAGTTGCGGCCGAACTCATTCCTAGCTCGTTCCAGTCCCGGTGACGTTGCCCGGGTCGAGGACCGGACCTTCATCTGCACGCGTCGTCCGGTGCAGGCAGGACCTACGAACAACTGGGCGGAGTCCCGGGAGATGCTGGCCAAGATGCATGAAAAGTTCGCGGGCAGCATGGAAGGGCGCACCATGTATGTGATTCCGTTTTGCATGGGTCCACCGAGCTCGCCCCTCGCCAAGATTGGAGTGCAGGTGACCGACTCGCCTTACGTGGTGACCAACATGCGCATCATGACCCATATGGGCAGCCATATCCTGAAGCAGTTGGAGGATGAAAAGGCCGGCACCGCTCCGGAAGTTCGTCACGGGCATGGCATGTTCATCCCCTGTGCACACTCCAGTGGGATGCCGCTGACCGAGGGCGTGGAGGACATTCCCTGGCCCTGCAACGACGACAAATACATCTGTCACTTCCCCGAAACCCGCGAGATTTGGTCTTATGGTTCAGGCTATGGCGGGAATGCGCTGTTAGGGAAAAAGTGCCTCGCGCTTCGCATTGCTTCAGTCATCGCGCAGGAGCACAACTGGATGGCCGAGCACATGTTGATTCTGGGACTGGAGTCTCCCGAGGGAGAAAAGACTTATGTCACGGGTGCTTTCCCAAGTGCCTGCGGAAAGACCAATTTGGCCATGCTCGTTCCACCCGAAAGTTACGCCAAGAAGGGTTGGAAGACCACCATCGTGGGCGACGACATTGCCTGGCTTTGGCCGCATGAGGACGGTTCCTTGCATGCCATCAATCCCGAGACCGGGTACTTCGGCGTGGCCCCCGGCACTTCCTATCAAACGAATCCCATCGCGATGGACTCGATGAAGGAGAACTGCATCTTTACCAACGTGGCGCTCACTGATGACGGTGACGTCTGGTGGGAAGGGTTGACCAAGGAGAAGCCGGCGCATCTCATCGACTGGAAAGGCAATGACTGGACGCCCGAGAGCGAAACTCCGGCCGCCCACCCGAACTCACGTTTCACCGCCCCCGCCGAGCAATGTCCCACCATTGATCCCAAGTGGCAGGATCCGGATGGGGTTCCGGTTTCCGCCATCATCTTCGGTGGCCGCCGTCCCTCGACCATGCCGCTCGTTTTCCAAGCCTTCAACTGGTCGCACGGCGTCTATCTCGGCGCCACCATGGGATCGGAAACCACCGCAGCAGCCATTGGCCTGAAAAAGCAGGTGCGCCGCGACCCGATGGCGATGCTTCCTTTCATCGGTTACAACGCCGGGGAGTATCTCCATCACTGGCTCGACATGCGCGGACAGATGAAAAATGTTCCCCGCCTCTTCCACGTCAACTGGTTCCGTCTCGATGACGAGGGCAATTTCCTTTGGCCCGGGTTTGGTGAAAACATGCGGGTCCTGGAGTGGATTACGGAGCGTTGCCACGGTCGCATCCCAGGCCACGAGACCCAGATTGGGTGGACTCCTCGCTTTGCGGATTTCAATACCGAAGACCTCGATGGTTTCTCCGAGGAACAATTTGAGGCCGTGATGCGCTACGACTCGGAAGAGTGGAAATCGGAACTCGCTTCCCAGGCGGAGCACTACCTCAATCTCTACGATCACCTCCCGAAAGAACTCGTCTTCCAGAAGGAGTTGGCCACCGCGCGTTTGGCGTAATTGGAGGCAAAGTTCCGGAGCGCAGAGAGCTTGCGAAAGCTCTCTCGCCTTGGCCTTCCCTCAGCTCTTTTGAGTGAGGCCTTTCACGAGGTTCTTCAACTCGTTGTAGGCGCTGATGGCGCGGCGGGGATGATTTTCGCGCGCGGTGATGAGAAGCGCTCGGCAACCGTTTTCCGACACTGCTTTGGCGTGGAGGGTGTTGGGGTCGTGGCGCAGATAATCTCCTGCTACCAGCCGGCGTCCCAGAGTATCCAAGTCGCCACTCAGCAGCACGATTTCCTCCATCCCTTCGTGGGCGTGGGGGAGAAAGACGGCGCCGGGATCGGCTTCTAACAGAATGGTAGTGTGGCTGGCCTCGGGGAGGTCGGAGAGGGTCTTGAGACGAATCTTGCCACCCGGGAGGGTTTTCCATTCGCCTTCTTCGTTGCCAATGAAGTGATAGCCGCCGCCTTCCTGCTTCTTGGGCGCTTCGGGTTCGGTGCCGGGTTCTTGTTCGCCGATGGCGGCAAAGATTTGACTCTTAAGACTGGGGGAGGGTTGAACGGGGGGGTAGTAGGTTGCAGTCATAGTAGCTACGCATTCATCGAAACCTTGCGAAGCGAGGATGGCCTGGCCGAGGGGGCATTGATGGCAATTCGCCAACGCTGCGGAGTCGGTCCCATCGAGGGCATTGAGCCCGGTCAGCGCAGAGAGCTCTGCGGCGTGATCGCTTGGGGGGGTGGGGTTTGTTTCGTTTGTGCTCATCAGATTGTTAGGCTTCGGTGCGGTAATCGGAGATATCGGTTAAAGTGGTGCGAACCCGTTCCATCGCCCGGCGGATGCGCGATTTGACCGTGCCGAGGGGTTGGTTCAGGTATTCGGAGATTTCGCTCTGGGTGAGACTGTGGAAGAAGGCGAGCTCCAGTACGGTGCGCATGTCTTCAGGGAGGGTTTTCAGGCTTTGGCGAACCCGCTCGCTCAATTCGGCTGCGATGAGAGGGGTCTCGGGGGATTCCTCATCGATGTTCTTAAAGCCTTCCTCACTGACTGCTTCCACCAGCTTGTCGCGTCGTTTCCGGCTTCGCAGCCGATCGATGGCGCGGTTGCGGGTGAGGCTGATGAGCCAGGTGCTCGCTTTGCCCAGTTCGGGACGATATTTGTCCGCGCTTTTCCAAATCGTCACGAAGATGTCTTGGAGGGCTTCTTCAGCCTCAGCCCGATTTTTCAGGATACCGAGAGTGATTCCCAGAAGGGCGCTCGAGAACTCGTCATAGAGCTGGGAGAAGGCCTCGGTCGAGCCCCCTGCAACGGCAGCAAGGAGGTCTTCGGGCGTGGATGGGTTGCTCATCGGTGATGGGGCGGTGGAAGTTTACGACTTCGAAGCCATCTTGGAAAGGATGACTCGCGCGGCGGGAGCGTGGCGGGGGTGAAAGGAAGGACTGAGAGTCAGGGCGTGGGAGAGGTGCTTGCGGGCGGCAGCCTCGTTACCGAGTCCTTTTTCAATCATGCCGGCGTGAAAGTGGAAGAGAGGCTCGGAGGTGCCGAGTCGCAAGGCCAATTGCGAGTAACGCTGGGCTTCGGAAAGCTTTCCTTGTTGAAAATAGCACCAAGCGAGAGAATCAGCCGCGTGCAGGTTGGGGAAAGCTTTGTAGGCCGCCTCGCCCTGCTCGGTTGCGAGGTTCAAGCTTTGTTGGTGGTCGGCCAGGAAGAGGGCCAGCTGACTGCTGGCCTCGTGATGATGACCGTGGTCGTGATGATGATGGTGATGCCCGCCTTCGTGGCCGTGATGATGCGCGCCGGGGAGATGGAATTTGACCACGCCTTCGATTTGGGCTTTGGCTTTTTCGGTTTCTCCGGTTTGTAGAAACAGTTCAGCCAAGGGGGCCAGCGCATCGTGGGTGGGGGTGATGGCAGCGGATTGCTGAAAGCTCTCGATCGCTTTTTCATACTTTTCGTCAGCTTGATAGACGCGACCTCTTGCGATGAGAGCCCGGGGATTCTGGGGGGCGAGTTTGACGGCGGCTTCGGCCTCCCTGCGGGCGTGGGGCAGGTCATTCACCTTCAGGAGCATCATGGCCAATTCAGCTCGGCACCACGCGACATTCTCGAGGTGAGGTCCCCCGGATTTGATGGCTTGCCGCATTAGCGTGTGGGCTTGGTCATCATCGCCATTGAGCCAAAGAAGGTGGGCGGCGCGGCTGTAGGTGGAAAGGTCGCCGCGAATGTCGAGAGCAGCCTGAAAATGGTCGAAGGCTTCTTCGTAGTCACCCAGCTCAACTGCTCCATCGCCCATCAGGGCATAGGCTTCCAAGGCGCGCGGGTCTTCGGCGAGGGCTTTTTGCGCCCAGACTTTTCCCGCAGGAAAATCGTGATTGGAGTTCGATACCCACGCCATGCCCACGAGGGCCTCGGGGTTCTTTTCATCTATGGCAAGAGCCCGGCGATAGGCCTCCTCGGCGGCATCGAAATCGTGGCTCAGGGTATTGCGCGCTTCCTGCATCAAGGCATCGCCTTGGCGAATGAGGTCACGGGCGGAAAGGGATTGTTGGGGTTGCGCAGAGGCTTGATTGAGAGCCCAAACTGCGATCGCGGCAACCGTTGGGACAATGAGGGAACGTGTGGTCATGGTGGAAAGAAGGATGGGGTTGGGGTAGTTGAAAAAAGAAAGCCAACCGAAGAGTGACCTCAAGATGAGGGGGAGGTGACTCTCCGGTTGGTTGGGTCTCCCGAATGCTCTCCTAGCGAGAACGAGTCGCTCTTTTGGTGCGGGCGTTTTGTTTAGCTGGAGAACGCTCGGGGGTGGCCGCGGGGGCTGGCTCGGTCGATGAAGCTTCATCTTCAGGAGCCGCAGCACTTCGGGCCGGTGGGGGGGAGGAAAGAGCTGCTTGGCGCTGGCTCACCGTGGTGCCTGCATGAGGGGTTCCCAGATAAGGGAATACCGTGTTGTAAGCCTGATCGTTGTTCGCAACATTGTCACCAACGAGGGTGATGGTCTCGAAAGTCGGACCGCTGGCAATCGCGGACAGGGCGATGTCGACGACGTCATCACCGATGCGGCGACCGTTGGGCCAACCCGCAGCGTCACCACCCACCACGCTCAGGCGATTGAAGCCTTCTTGTCCGGGGAGAGGGACGGGGCCCGTGGTGGTATCAACCCGAACAACATCAGGGATGAAAATGGCAGCCAAGTCGGCGCGCCCAGTTGTCGGCAAGGGACCGTCTCCTTCCGCATCGCCAAAGACGACGACGTTGATGAGAAATGCGAGGTGTGAATTCTCGGCATAGGTCGAGAAAGCGGCATCTCCAGAGGGGGACTTCAAGTTGTAGTTGTCCTTGTCCTTGTTGTGAACGAGCACCTCGTTGAAGAGAGGGTTACCCAAGCGATTGACCTGAATCCAAGGACCCGAGCCCCGAGGCTTTCTACCTGTTGAACGCAAAGTGTATCGCTGGCGACTCACCGAGGCATAGACGCCGACTCCGGTTTGCGCTCCAAGAAGAGGATTGCTGAAACCTGAGGCGGGAAGGGTATTGATGGGAATCTGAAGGGCGTAAGTCAGGACATTGAATCCCTTAAAGCCATCAATGCCATTGCCATCCTGGCCGAAGCCGTCTTCGAGATCATCGTCATTGTCGAGAATGCGGGGATTGAGGAAGTCGAAGATTCCCGGGGTATCCGCGTAGAAGCCGTCTTCACGTGGACCTGCCCAAGCGACCACGCCGGAGGGAAGGGGCGAGATGCCTTGTGCGGTGAGAGGGTCGAGACTGGCGAAGTCTGCCGCGCCCGAGATCGCAAAACCATTGGCATCATTGTAGCCCGGGGTCGTTCGCGCGCCAGCATTGGGAGGCGGCACCGGAAGATCACTTCCGATTACGATTCCGTTTTTCCTAACAGTATAGGTTTGGGTGAAGTTCTGCTGGCTGTCTCCAATCATCTCAATGAGACCAGCGGCGGTGCCGAGACCGTAGGAGAGAATCGTGTTGGGATTCTTAACGGCAGTGACGTCAGAAAACTCGAAGTCGTAGCTGTCGATAACGCTCCCAGTGACGGGGTTGGTGATGTGGATGCTGTATTGCGCGTCGTCTGCGAAGCGTTCGTAGATCACGCCGTCGCCGGGCTCGGAAAAGGGGCGGACACTCACGAGAACGTTGAGGACATTTTGATTGGGATCATCATACTTCGTCCCCACGAATGCGTAGACGTCTGTCAGGTTGGCCTGGGGGTCTTGTTTGATGAGGGGGGCGTCACTGTGGCTGGAGGCGAAGGTGACGCCGGAGCTGAGGATGAGAGCTGCGGAAGCAACTGCGGTGGATCGATATTTCATGATGGATTGGTTTTTTGAGGTTAGGCTTGGCGGCGACGGCGAAGACCGAAGAGGCCAAGAGAGAGGATGGAAAGAAGGGCGGCAGTCGGCTCGGGAATCGCAACCTGATTGACTGACCCCGTAGCGAAGTCCGTATCAGTGAGTCCCTCAAAAAGGGTGAAAGCGGTGCCGGGGGCAGCTGAACTGACGAAGCTGAATCCGTCGTAACTTTGCCCTGCGGCAAAGACTTCCGTATCTCCAAAGAAGCCGAGCGCGGGTGCACTGGCATCGTAGTCTCCGTCGAACCCAGGCCGAATCGTCAGCGAAGGTCCGAGCAGGGAATCGTCTGTGGGAGCGTCGACGAAGTCGAAGGTGAAGAGATCCTCGGGGCAGTTGTTAGTAATCGTGAGCTCGTAAAGATACGTGCCATCGCCTTGGTCGGTGTAGAACAGATCAGCGATGATGGTGGTCGCGAAAGAGTGGGGGACAGCGAGCAGGGTCGCGAGGAGTGCAATTCGCAATGGTCGGGTTGGGGTTCGTTTCATGGCTTTCGAAGGTTGGCGACACGCAACACATTGCGTCTCTCTCCTTCAGCAACGCTGGGTCCCCTTTGATTGGATTCATGAAATTCAATTTTTTCCTCCCCACCTATTCTCGACACTGCCCCGGAATGTCTTTAGTCAGTCAAACATGATTTCAGTTTCCTCTATCCCAAGAGCTATGGTGCTGGGGACCTGGGCCTTTGGGTTGGGGGTCCTCACTGTCTCCGGCAATGGAGTCTTGCGGTGGGGATTCGGCGCGGCGGATTCTGGAGCGGCAGGGGTTTTTGGCGGAACGGGAGGAGATTCTCTTTCGACCATGCAGTTGAATCCGGCGGCTTTGACGAGCTTGCAATCATCGGAGTGGTCCTTGACGGGGCGGGCTCTCATTGGACAAGGAGACTTCGAGAGGAGCGCGGGCGGCAGTTCCCTGGACCGCAGCCTGGGCGCTTTTCCGGAGGCTGCCATCGTCTGGCGCTTGCCCGAGCAGCCCTTGTGGTTCGGTGTTTCCTTTGCTCCCACTTCCGCGCTCCAGGCCGAGTGGAACTATCTGGATATCCCGGCCGAAGGCAGTGGGGTGAGCTATGGCGCGGTGGGGCACGAGAGTGGCTTTCTCGCCCTCAAGACGAATGCGGCTTTGGCTTGGAAAATCAATTCCCAGTGGTCGGTGGGTGCCAGTTTGGGGGCGGTCTACAGTCGGGTCGACTTCGATGCTCCCTTTATCTTCCAAACCAATCCTGCATTGGCGGGGGCCAAGGTGGACCTGGACCTGGAGACTGATGGCTGGGCACTCAGCTGGGATGTTGGGGTGCTCTATGAGCCGACTGAGAGCTTGTCCTTTGGCCTGCGGCTTCGGCCTGAGGTGGAGCTGGATAACGAGGGTTCAGCCTACGCTGACTTTTCAGCGCAGGCGCCCGGGCTCACCGACCCGTTCAACAACTACGATGCTTCTAGTAGAAACGTGCTGCCCCTGATGGTAGGAGTTGGCTTTTCCTGGCAAGCCACCGAGCGCTTGCGCGTGGGTGGCTGGGGGGAATGGTTCCATTGGAAAGATTCCTTCAATGAGTTTGCGGTTGCGCTATCCGATGGCAGCAATGACGAGATCAACGGCGCCATTGGGACCGACTCCCCCGACGACGGGGTTCCGCTGGAGTGGGAGGACCGCATTGTGGTGGCCTTTGGTGCGGAGTATCGTCTTAACGAGCAATGGCTGTTGCGCGGAGGCTGGCGCTATGGGGCCTCTCCGATTCCGAGCAATCTGGTGACTCCGCTCAATGCTTCCATCAATGAGCACGCGGTGACCCTGGGCCTTGGCTGGCAGCGGGAAGACTGGCGCATCGATGCCAGTTACGCAGTCGAGTTTGGCTCCAAGCAAAAGGTCGGAACGAGTGGTTACCGTGCGGCGGAATACTCGAACAGCTCGGTGGACCTAACCGTATATAGCATAGGAGTCGGGGTGACCCGATCGTTCTGATTCGTTCAGGACCGCAGGCGAATCAGGTTGCGGATGCGCTGATGGTCACCCTTTGGAATGGCCTGCGAGAAAGAGACCGAGCCATCTTTCTTGATGACGATGGAGCCTTTTTCACAGGCGCTACTGGCGAGGACCTCTTGAATCTCCCGCAAGGTTGCGGCGCTCATCTTGTCTCCCTTCCAGCGTAGTTCTTTCCCCGCCACCGTGAGCTTGGTGGAGTAGTTGCGAGGGAAGACCCTGTTCCAAAAGCCTTCCATCACGGTGCGGGGTTCGGAGTGGGGGTCTACTGTCCGAGTTCGTCCGCAGTGTAGACCCGACCATTGCGGTCTTTGGTCTGGGCGCGGATTTCGCTCACTGTTTTTTCCAGAACGAGAGGAGCAGAGTTGGACCACTCGGCCCGGAGGTAGGTCATGATATCGGCGATCTTCTTGTCGTCGATGGTGGGGTTCATCCCGAGGCCCGGCATTGCGGCGAGGGGAGTGTATTTCTTGCCATTGACGGTGATGGGACCCTGAAGACCGTGTAGGAGAATCTTGGCGAGACGCTCGGAGTCAGCTGTGACCCACTCGGATTCATCCAAGGGAGGTCCCAAGTTGGGAAGACCCTGACCATCGGCTCCGTGGCAGCCCACACAAGCCGCTTCACCCAAATAGAGTTCTTTCCCGCGAAGGAAAGAGGCGAGGTGCTCGCCATGGAGACGCTTTTCAGCAGGGATGTTTTTTGAGTTCTTGGCAAAGGTGGCCAAGTAGCTGTCCACCTTGGTCTTCGTCTTGGGGAAGGTGGTGACGCTTTGCTTGAGCAGGCCGGTGGTAACGGCCTCGGTAGCGAAGCGGGCTTTGCCAGCCTTTTTCAAGGATTCAACGAGCAAAGGATATTGCTTGGCAGGCAGGGAGCTGAGCAGGCGCAGGGCGTAGGGGCTGGTTGCCAAGTCTGGGCCAACCAAATGGGATGCCGCTTGGGCGAGCTCCGTGCGGTTGACTGCCGGCAGGGTGAGGGCGGCAGCGAGAGCGTGGCTTTGCAAATCGGCGCTCACTCCTTTTTGCAAGAGGGGTAGAAGGTCGGTGGTCTCCAATTGACGGAGGCCGGACAAGGTCCAGAGAATGTGGATGCGGGCGATCTCGTTCTCGTGTTTGGCCAAGCCGTTCTTGAGGGCATCGAAGGTTTCGGGATCGGCGCGTTCGATGAGGAGACGTTGGGCGGTGTCGCGCCACCAACCGTTGGGGTGGGCGAGGGTTCGGAGGAGCTCCTGGGAGCTCGCCTCCGCAAGTTTGGGCTGCGGCCCGCGGGGAGTGTCGGTGTGACGGATGCGATAGATACGACCGAGCTCATAGGATGGAGCCTGCAAACCACGCGACTCATATTGCGCGCGGAGGTAGGACGTCATGTAGGTCTTGTGCTGAATGATACCGTGGTAGTAGTCGACCAGATAGAGGCAGCCGTCGGGGGCGGTGTAGATGTTGACGGGGCGGAAGCGTTCGTCGGTGGAAGCGAGAAATTCGGTGTCCTTGAGAAGATGTTCGCCTTTGAGATCCAGACCGGTGGCTTCAACGCGGGTGGCTTTCACAAGATTGACCACGGACTCGGTGGTGAAACCGACTCCCCGATAGCTTTCGGGAAAGTTGTCGCCGCGATAGATGGCGGGGCCGGCAGCGGCGGTGGTGTTGATGAGCTTGTGAGTCTTGGGATCGATGGTGTCCTGATCGTAGCCATTGGCTTTGGAAATATATCCCCGGTTCACCCCGGGCGTGACGCGGGTGGGGTAGACTCTGTTAGAGCCCAGTTGGGTCGAGCTGTCGGGCTTGAACTTGGCGCTTGAAAAGGCGTCGAGGATATCAGGCAGGAGGCGGTCCCCACGCAGGATGGTGGAGTTGTTGTTGTGATAAAGACGGCCAAAGTCGTCCATGGTGATGCCCCATTGACCTCGGAACTGGGTCGTGTCCTTGGTCAGCTGACCATTTTCCCAGTAGTAGCGCGTGTCGGACTTGGCATTGTAGAACCAGTTGTTGAGATGGCGCATCATGCCGTTGGTGCGGTGCTCGACGTTGCCGGAGGGGGCGTATTGTTCGTCGATGACCCGGGGTTCACCCGTGCGTTCGATGCCGTTGCGGGGAACGAAGAAAAGTCGGGTGTGATCCGCGATGAGGGCACCGCCATCGACCAGCGCGACACTGCGGGGGAGGAGGATGTTGTCCCAAAAGACGGTCCGCTTGTCGACCTGCCCGTCGTTGTCGGTGTCCTGGAGAACGGAGATGCGACCCTGCGGCTTGTCTTCATCATTTCCGTCCAAGTCGGGCATATAACCGCGCATTTCCACCACCCACATATTGCCATTCTCGTCAAAGCTGAGCGCGACGGGCTTTTCGACCAAGGGCTCGGCAGCGACAGGTTCGATCACGAAGCCGTCGGCTAAGGTGAAGGTCTTGAGCGCTTTCTCAACCGTGAGAACGGGCGCGGGGGGAATCAGATCCTCCGGAACCACGGGATTCATGTTGTCGTGGCCGTCCCGATTCCCTTGCTGTGCGAGGAGGGGGGCGGCGAGGAGGCTGGTGGTGAGAAAAATAGCTTTCACTTGGCAGAATCTACAGGTCTTTACGGGATTATCTATCGAAAATTGCCCCCGCTTGTTGGCGAACGCATGCTTTCTGATCCATGCCGCTTCTCCGGGCCTAAGGAGCGATTCTTAGGCGGCCGAGAAAAGTGTGGGTATTTTGCGCGAGAAGTTGCTCCAAATCGGCCACCGGGAGCGCGCGGATTTCGGCAAGGGCGGGGAGGCATCGAGCGAGATTGGCGGGGTGATTCTGCTCGTCGGGCAAGGGGTATTCCAAGAATTCTGGTGGGGGCAGCATGGCGGGGGCATCGCTCTCGATCAGCAGTCTCTCGCTTGGAACCGCCTGGTAGGTCTCTCGAACAGCGGTCTTTCGCTCATGAAGAAAATAGCCGTTGAAGGAGAAGTAGGCGCCGAGTTGGGCGAGGCGGTGCATCATCTCGGTGCTGCCGGAAAAGGCGTGCACGAGGAAGCGAGGCAGCTGTGTCTGCTTTTGCAGAAACTCCAACAGATGTCCCCAAGCCTGCAGGCAATGAATGGTTAGGGGGCGGTCGAGCTCATTGGCGAGGTCGAGTTGGGCTTGCAGGCAGGAGAGTTGGGCGGGGAAATCGTAGGGCTTTTTCCATCGGTCCAAGCCGCATTCCCCGACGGCTGCTCGCGGATTGGCCGTCAGGTGGGAGCGCAGTCTCTCAAGCCATTGAGGGGAGCGGTCCCCGACCAACCAGGGATGGAGGCCAAAGGAAGGAATCAGGGACTCGGGGTGTTTGTTGCAAAGACCCTCGACCGTAGCCCAATCGTTCTCGTGAGTGCCGTTGACCAGCATGTGCCGCACGCCGGAGCCTTCGCACTCTTTTAGAACTTGCCCGGGATTCGCGAGTTGATGGAGGTGATTGTGCGCGTCGATCATGGGGCGCTTTAGGGATTGAGCAGTTGCTTCACGGCTTTCTCAAAATCAGCCTGGTGATGAGAGGGGAGGTGGAATTGGGCGCTTGGCTTTTGATAATTCGACTTTTCGCTTCCAGCCGGGCGGTAGCAGAGGTCGTAGTGATCGCGGAGGATGGATTGCAGGAAGTTCGCCCAGTCTCCGGCATGAATTTGCTCGTGCCAGGCGTCGACCTGCTGATGCCCGCGGAGGGAGCGGAGCCGATCCAAGAGCGCGCACAGGTCTGCGGGCTCGTCGAGGAATCGAGGGTAATCTTCCAAGAGGAGCTGGGCGCGGCTAGGGAGAGGGAGTTGAACCTCGGTGACGGTGGCAGTGGAGAGCTTTTTCCAAAGAGGGGCAGGCAGGCTCAGCGCGCCGATGCGATTGGATTCTGCTTCGACAAAGACGGGCTTGCCGGGTTGGAAGCGGCTGATGGCTTGATGGATGCGATTCTCGAACAGTTTTTGGGCTGGCTGGGGGCCGACATTGCCCAAGAGAGAGCCGCGGTGGTTGGCGAGTTCTTCCAAATCGAGGACTTGGGCCCCAGCTTCGCGCAGATGGTGGAGGAGGCGGGTTTTTCCGGTTCCCGTCAAGCCGCAGATGACGTGAAAGGGGGGGAGGGGCTCCGCGAGTTGGGCCTTGAGATCGTTGAGGACAAATTTCCGGTAGCTCTTGTAACCTCCGTCGACCAGCCGGGCGCGCCAACCCACCGAGCGGAGAATATGCGCGAAAGAGCGGGAGCGCAGTCCGCCACGCCAGCAGTAGAGGAGGGGTTGCTCTTTGCGGTCCCACGTCTTTTCCAGCGTGATGAGGTGATCTGCTACGTTGATGGAAAGGTAGCGGGCACCCAGAATGCGGGCGGCAAAGGGGTCCTGCTTGTAGAGGGTGCCGACTTCCACCCGTTGCTCGTTGGAGAGCACGGGCAAGTTGATTGCGCCGGGCAAATGATCTTCCGCGAATTCCAACGGGGTGCGTACGTCGACGATGCTGGAGAATTCCTCCAGCGGGTAAGGGAGGGCAATGGTTTCAATTTCCTGCATCAGCGAAGGGCTCTTGTGCCACGGTTTGCGGCAAAGGCAAATCCCTAGGCCCAAAATTAAAGGCACCCGGAGAATCCGAAGATCCCACCGGGTGCCATCTCTGCCTTGCCGTTAGAGAATGTTGTGTTCCGTGCGCTTAGCTACCGGGAACGTAAATTTCCGAACCCTTCGCCAAAATGGTGGTGGGCTTAAGCGACCAACCATTGAGCTCGTTGAGCTGCTTGGTTGAGGTGCGGTGCTGGCTGGCCAAGGCACCGAAGGAGATTTCTTTGCTCACCATCACGGAAGAGATGGTCGCGGGGGTTTCCGGCCGCTTTTCCGCAATCATCAGGGGCTTGGGTTGAGGCGCCGGGGTAGGTGCTGCTTTGGGAGCGGGTTGGGTCGAAGCGAGGGCGGGAGAGGGGGTCGGAGCCGGCTTGCTGACCTTGGGGGCAGGAGCCGGGGTCTTGGCAATCACGGGCTTCGGTGCGGGTGCAGGAGTCTTGGCCTTGGGCTTGGGAGCGGATCCAGAGGTCACAATCTTCTGGCCGACCTTGAGCTTGGCAGGATCGAGACCGGGATTGAGGCCGGTGAGCTGCGAAACCGACATGCCATGACGGCGGGCGATAGAGTAAAGGGTCTCACCAGCTTTCACCGTGTAATTGCCGGATGAAGAAGAAGTGCGGGCGGGCTTGGTGCTGGTGGGCTTGGCCTTGGGGGTCGAGCCGGAACCAATCTTGAGAACTTGTCCCACCATCAACATGTTGGGATTGGTAATGCCGTTGTCGGACATCAACTTGCTGGGGGTCGTCCCGTTCTTGCGAGCGATGGACGAGAGAGTGTCGCCTGATTGAACCTTGTAGGTGCTCGCGGCGTTGAGGGAGACTGCCAGAAGAGGCAGCAGGGCGATTTTGAGAAGCTTTGGCAAGGCGTTCATGACGTGGAAGGTTATGACAGAAGTATTTTATACGGTCAAATAAATTTTTAACATTTCCGAATCTTTGTTCAAAAGTTTTTAAAATTGTTCTCCTTGGCCTCAAAAATCGGGCGGGATTCGAGCTCGGGCACCGGGTGGGGCACCGGGTGGGGTGCCGATTGGAATAGCCGTGGGATGGGGAAAAAATCGAGAATTTTATTCCGATAAGTCCGACGGAAGAGAAAGAACGCGGTTGCAGATGAGCTGAGATGTGCGCGCTCTCGAATTTTGGGCGAAAAAGCCTGGGTTGGTCTTTGCCCAGCTCCCGGAATGTCCTGGTGGGCGAGCTGTCGCTTTTTCGCAAACGCGCCAAGGCCGACTTGCCGTCCGTGGAATGGGGCAATGTCCGGCAACCACCGCCGGAGACTTGGCCTGTGGGGGAGTTTGCCCGCGATGAGTGAACTAGGACTTGGGTTCCTCGAACTGAGGCAGGCGCCAGGGCGGAACTTCCTGATAGCAGTTCACCGAGGTGCGGCCATTCTTGGGATTCTGGTAGGCGATGGCGAGATTGCGTAATTCGGGCAGGATTCTCCAAGTGGTGGAGGAGACCGGACGCCATTTGCGGGGTCCTTCCATGGGGACGAAGATGCGTACGGTAGCCTGCTTCAGGTCGTTGACATTGGTGGCCATGGGGATCTTCTCCATTTTGCCCGGAGGAATGGTCATATCATGTTCGCCCAAGGTGATGCGGGTCGGTTCGGGGGCAAGATTGACCAAGATGGTGGAGCCCAGAGGAAAGGCCTTTTCGGTCTCATCCAGCACCAGGATTTGGTAGGGCTTGTCGGCATCGCCCGAGGGAATGAAGATGGCCGCCAGACGATTCCCTGAAGGAAGGGCACCTTCGCCGACTGGTTTGTAAACGGTTTCTCCGGTCTTGCTCGTGACAGGGAGGGAAAAGGTGAGCTTGTCGCCGGACACCTCGGCTTCGATCTGGTCCGAGTAGATGGACTGATACAAGGGGACCGGGGTCGGGACCGGCTTTTCCTTGGTTCCGCCCATGAGCATGACCTCCTTCACGTCGCCAACGCGCTTGAAGCAGAGGGTGCGGAGAGAGATTTGCCGTAGGTCTTGGGCTGGAAGCCATCCGGCCAGAATTAAGAGAAAAGTGAGAGCTCGCATAGGGGAGATAGGGTGATGGGCTTGTGAAGGAGGGTCAAACTTCCTCTTCCGAAAGCCAGCGGAAGGAGCGGACGACAAAGCGGCGGCCAAACTTCTCGTTGATGTCGCTCTTCATTGATTCCTTTTCGCTTTGCGCAAAGTCCTTGGGCTTGGCGTAGAGCGAGTCCTGAGGATCGACGTAGTCGGGGAGGCGCTGGACCACGGCCTCGCAGGTGGCACGGGCGACAATTTGACCGGACTTGTTCTTGGAGTCCCCGTAGGCTCGAACGACGAAGGTGTCTCCGCGCACGGTGAGGGCATTGCCGATTGCTCCAAGGAGATCCGATTGGGTGAGAAAGGCTGCCGATGCGGCCTCGGTATCTCCCACTGCGGCATCCGGATTGGCATACTCGAAGTCGCTGGCCTCATCCTCGGAAACGTAGCGGTCGGAGACTAGCTGTGAGTTCAATCCGGCTTCCTCGATCGCCTGTTGCAGGGTGCCGCGCAGGCTCATGCTGGTTGAGCCGGTCTCGAGGCGTCGGTTTACGAATTCCGAAAGGGAAGTGAAGGGACCACGCAAGCGCACATTTTCCACAATCGATTCGGCGAGGCTTTCAATCTCGCTTTCGCTGAGTTCGCGGAAGCCTGTCCAGCGGGTTTGATTTTCGATGAAGGCTTCGTCGGCGTGAATCGCACCTGAAGGACCGTCGAGCACTCGTGGGAACGCCGCATCGGCACTTTTGACAACATCGGTCTGGAGGCTCGCCGGGTTGAGAAGCGGAATGTCGGCTCCCACATTGGCGCGGAGAAGAGCTTTCCACGCCTCAACGGAAGTAGAATTGACGTTGAAGGCTCCCTTCACGAGTTGGAACGCGGCCGTAGAGGCCCATCCCTGGTCTCGATCCTGATAAAGGTCTACCGCCGAGTCCAAGTCCTGGCTGACAGGCATGTAGGCTTCGGAGCGCGAGTTGTAGGGGATGTCTTGTCCGTTGAGAAAATTTACGAATTCGTCACTCTCGCGCATACCTGAGAGGAAGAAGCGATCGTAGAGGGCATTGTTGGCCAACCAAGCATGGTCCAGGGTGGAGTAGTCGAAGCTAGAATTCGTGCCCACGGCCTGGCCGCTGGGAATGAGCGGGTGGGCGTGGGAATCACCCACGGTCTGCGCAGGCATGGGGAGATGACCGGAGGATGCGAGGTGGGCATTGCGGAACTGTGTCAGGTTCGTGACCGGAGTGCGGGGAATCTCGATGCTGGGATAGTTGGTGAAACCCTTGTCCACGGTCCAACCGGAGAAGAAGAAGGTGCGGGGGTCGTCCTTGGACCAAACCTCTACCGAGCCCACATTATTCGTGGAGCCAGCGGAGGAAAGTGTCGGAAGGAAAGAGATCTCCATCGGCATCTGTGCGGGGTGCGCGGAAGTGATGTCCATATCCAAAACGTTGTGAACAAAAGAAGTCTCAAGGCCGGGACGCGCGGGGTAGAGAGAATCATGGGAAGTGCGGGTCGCCATCGTGAAGACCGCGAACTGCTTGGGTCCGGTCCAGTCCTCCACCGCCGCACTTTCCACATTGGGTTGGAAGAGCTCGTTGTAGCGCCAGGCCTTCTCCCGGGCGTAGGGGAAGGTGATCCCTCCGAGTTCCGGATGTTCTCCTTCTTCAAAAGCTTCCTTCAAGCGCTGTTCGCTTCCGTAGGTGTAGCGATACGCTCCGATCTGCTGGGGACGGCGCGAGCCATTGATGGAGGCGGCAATATTGATGCTGAAGTTGGTCATCGCTTTCCCAGAGCTATCGGTCGGGACCTTGGGGGTGAACTCCACGTTGATGGCGTCCGTGGTGCGGACTCCGAAGGTGCCAGTCTTGGCATCCGGAGCTTGGCCCGCACCGGCGGGGACCAACCAGTCTACGACAAATCCAGAGTTCTGATTATAGCCTTGGCCAGTGGTGATATCGAGGGTCTTGCTTTGGCTGAGCGAGCCTTCGGTCCAGAGGTAATTTGACATTTCACCCCATCGGGTGCCGGCAGGATGATTCAGGCCAAAGACCCGGGATTCGCCGGGAGAGAGAGTAACGGCGGAAGCCGCGGAGCCTCCGGCTGTTTCGGAGAGGGTGCATTGGAAGGAGTCCTCCCAATCCGTCCGGCTTTGGGACGGAATATGCATCTGCGACAAGAGAGCGGGCCTCACGTTCTGAGGAGAGCCATTCCTGAAAAAGCGGAAAGCCAGAGGAAGGTGTTTGAAAGAAACTTGCAGGTTCTGAACCGTGATCGGCTTGGTGTAGGGATTGTAGAGCGTCACCACGGGGGTGTAGATGAGGTAGACCATCTGGTTGCGGCGGGGGTCTCCGGTTTGATTGGGGATAGTTGTTGCCCAGTGATCGTGGGCCTGACGCCCCACCAGGGAAAAGACCACATTGACGCGGGAGACGACCGGGGCGATCACCACTCCGTCTACTGGCACTGGATCGGGAACGTATTCGCGTGTGCGACGGTCTCTGATGAAGGGGCTGTAACCGTCAGGAATGGAAAGGCCAAGAGGAGTGGTTGGCTCGGAATTCGTCCGGTAGAGACGATAGTATTCCCGCAAGGTCGACATGTAGGGTTCCCCTTCGGCCAGAGGCTCGCTGGTCTGCGTGTAGACGAAGCTGCCGGAAGTGGGGTCATTCTCACTTTCGAAAGCGACTGTGAGGTCCTTCTTCAATCCGCCATCCACTGGGTTGGAGAGGACGCCCAGAGACCAGGAGGTCAGGTCGTGGTAGAATTCGCGAAAACGCTGGGAGCTTTGGCCCGTGAAGAGAGAACCTTGCTCAAATGAGGCAATCTTACCCGCTTCCCGCTCTGTCGGAACCCGGCCAACCACGGAGATGGTCTCAGTGCTTGTGCGTTCCGGGTTGCGCAGCCGGTCGCGTTTCACATTCGCCTCGCTATCTCCCTGGTTGGCTAAGTCTGAGGTTTCCGGGAGGTTGAAACGAGCTTTTACGGATTCGTCGATGGTCATCCAGGCTACGCCTCCCTCGCCATTGTTCACTGAGAGAACGCGGGCAGTCACTTCTTCCGGCGCGGCCGAACCCGGGGTGTGGAGTAGTCTGACTTGCTGGGAGTCGCTTCGATCCGTGGGACTATCGGGGGTTGGGCTTTGTCCGTAGGAATCGGAGTTCAGCCAAGTGACGAATTCCCCGTCAGGACTCGTTCCGCCTTGGGAACGATTCTTGATGCTATCCAAATTCTGTCCACCGTTGGGGTCCAGCTTGAGGGACTCCCAGACTCCGGTGAGTGCGGGCGAATCTCCCGGATTTCTCAGGTTGGCTGGGGCTGTAATGCGCTGGTCCGGTCCCGCCGCTTCCTGAAGTTGGCCGATTGCCAGTTGCAGGGCAAGTCGGGCATTGGCGCGGGCCTCAAGTTGGGCCAGGTCGGCTGAACTCGAGCGCAGCACGGTGGCGGACAGGGAAAGAAGCCCTACCGCAATCAGTGACAGGAGGACCATCATCGTGATAGTCGCGATCAGTGAAAAACCGTTTCTTTTCTTTTTTTCTAAGAAGCGTTTCATGAGAGTGGTGGTTTTGGTGTCCAAAGTGTGGGGAGAAAATGCAAATCGTTGAATTACTGCTTTTGTTGGCAGCAAGTGAACTCAAAGAATATCGTTTGTAAATACAAAGGTGTCAAGGTCGGCGTCCGGTGATAAAAGGATGCCTCTCTTATCTCTGAGGATGAGATTTCTGTAAACAGGTCGAAATTCTCAATCGTGTTACCTCAATTTTGAAAAGAAGGAAGGTGAGGATGAGTCTCTGAAGCCCCTCCCTTGTTGGATTTTTGGAGATCTGAGGTGGGAAGCCATGAGATGGAATCGAGGGATGGGCCGCACGCAACAATCACCAAAGAATCGTCCCTTTTCCCACCCGTGGGGAGAGATGGCTCGATTTTGTTTTTGTCTTTGTGGGGCATTTCCAAGACTTTTTGCGGTTAATGAAAAGGGGGAGGTGGTAGTTGTAGCGCCGGGCTATAGCCGAGCGGCGAGACCTTCTGATGCAGATTTGGCTGAGTGCCGTGCAAGGCTATCTGTTTTGGGGGCGTAGCAATTCGAGTGCCTGCAGGGTAGAAATCTGGCGAAAATTTTCGAACTATGAGTGAGAACGACAAACAGGCAGTCGAGAGGCTTCATGAGACCTACCAGCAGATGAAGGCTGGAGTGGGGAAGGTGATCGTTGGACAGGAGGAGGTGGTGGAGCAGACCCTCATGGCAATTTTCTGCCGGGGACACGCCCTTCTGGTCGGAGTGCCGGGGCTGGCGAAGACTTTGCTCGTGTCTACTTTGGCGAAATCCTTGGACCTGGGTTACAAACGCATTCAGTTCACGCCCGACCTGATGCCTGCCGACATCACGGGAACAGACATTTTGGAAGTGGATCCCGAGACGGGTCGCCGCGGCTTTCGCTTCGTTCATGGCCCGCTTTTTTCCAACCTGGTACTCGCCGACGAGATCAACCGCACACCTCCCAAGACTCAGGCTGCTCTTTTGGAAGCGATGCAGGAGCATCATGTGACGGTGGGGGAGCGCACCATGGATTTGCCCAAGCCCTTCTTCGTTCTCGCAACCCAGAACCCGATTGAGCAGGAGGGGACCTATCCTTTGCCGGAGGCTCAACTCGACCGCTTTCTCTTTAATATAGTCGTGGGATACCCGTCTGCCGAAGAGGAACGCGAAATCATCCGTCGGGTGACCAACCCCAGTGGGGCCCTGGTGGAGCCCCTGATGACGGGGGACGACATTCTGCGGATTCAGGATGTCGTGCGCCGCGTGCCGGTGGGTGACCACGTCATCGACTTTGCCGCCAATCTCGCGAGGGCCACTCGACCTGATAGTGCCGAGGCACCGGACTTTGTGAAGGAGATGGTGGGCTGGGGGGCCGGACCGCGTGCCGGCATCAGCCTGATTGCGGCGGCCAAGGCCCATGCCGTGCTGCGGGGACGATTCCATGCCACCACCGGCGATGTTGCCGCCATTGCCAAGCCGGTCTTGCGCCATCGCGTGCTCACTACCTTCAATGCCGAGGCGGCGGGCGTGAATAGTGATGAAATCATTACGCGGTTGATCCAAAATCTCGCGCCCAAGGAGGAAATCGCGCTCTAATCCGCGATGAGTGACGACCTCAAGCTTCCCGACTGCCTTTCTCTTCTTTCCGAAGAGACCATGGGAGCTTTGCGTCGCATCGAGTGGCAGGCACGCAAACGAAAGCAGGGCACTCTAACCGGCCGCCACTCCTCGCCCGACAAGGGAGCTTCCGTGGAGTTCGCGGAACACCGCGAATACGCGCCCGGTGATGATACCCGTAATCTCGATTGGCGGGTGATGGCCAAGAGCGACCGAAATGTCATTCGCCAATACATCGAGGAGACCAATTTGCGCGCGACTCTAGCAGTCGATCTCTCCGGCTCAATGGGCTACCAGGGCGACCAGGCGGAACTCTCCAAAGTCGACTACGCCAAACAGCTAGCCGCCGCCCTGGCCTACATTTTTGTCAAGCAGGGGGATGGCGCCGGGCTGGTAACTTTCGATTCCTCGGTGAAGACCTTTCTGCGTTCAGGCAGTCGTCCCAGTCAGGTGCGCCAGATTCTGGAAGAGCTCTACCCCGCAGAGGCTGGAAGTGACACGGATCTGGGTGGGGTCTTGCATGAGGTGGCCGAGCGAATTCCCCGACGCGGACTGGTGGTGCTGGTGAGCGATCTCTTCGATGAGCCTGATAAAATTGTAGAGGCGCTCCATCACTTCGACTATCGGCAGCACGAGTTGGTAGTCTTCCATTTGTTAGCTGAAGAAGAGCTCACCTTTCCGTTTAAGAAGTTTCAGCGTTTTAAAGATTTGGAAGGAGTGGAAGAAATGCTTCGCATCGATCCCCAGGCCGTCCGGGCTGCTTATCTTGAGCGATTGCGAGCTTTTGTGAAACGCATTGAGAGTGCTTGCGGGAAAATGCGGGCCGACTATGTCGCGGTCAATACCAAGACCCCGGTGCGTGATACCCTGTTGGAATACTTTGGAGGACGGCGATAGAAACTGGTAATGCTTTTTTTAAGTCCATGGTTATTGTTCGGATTGCTGGGAGTGGGAATTCCGATCCTGATCCATCTGGCGCGGCAACAGGCGGCCAAGCCGATTGAGTGGGGCGCGATGCGCTTTCTCTTCGATACGGTTGCCGTGCGCCGACGCCGCATTGAGTGGGAAGACTGGCTGCTCATGGCCTGCCGTTGTCTTTTGCTGGCCCTCATTGCGCTGGCCATTGCCATGCCCTTTTTGCCCCCGGATTCCCAAGTGCCTTGGCTCTTTGTTTTGCCCTTGCTTTTGCTGGGGGTGGCCCTCTTTGGAGGCTCATTTGTGGTGCTGCGACCCAAGTGGCGTTGGCTTCTTCGTTTGATGGGTATCGCTTTGCTAGTTGTGGCAGGGGCTCTGGTCTGGATGGAGAATGTTTTCAATCTCAAGCGCTTCCAGGCGAGCGAACGTCGTGACGTGGCGCTGATTATTGATGCCTCCACTTCCATGGCCTTGCGGGAAAAGGGAGTGACGTCCTTTGAGCGGGCGGTAGAGGAGGCACGCGAAGTGGTGCGGGAGGCTCCCCGGGGGACTGCCTTCACTGTGGTGCTGGGAGGTCCGGCCCCGGAGGCGGTCACCGCTGAGCCGCTCACCCATCGGGCAGATGTCCTGGGGGTTCTCGACAAATTGGCGGTCGTGGGAGGAAGCTTCCGTGCGCACGAGGCCCTGGGAATGGCCACCCTTGCGCTGGCGGAGGGGCGGAACGGGCGCAAGGAGATCATCGTGTGGACTGACGATCAGCGTCATGGCTGGCGGCTGGAAAACCCCAATGCTTGGAAGAGCCTTGCCGATGCTTGGGAGGCATTGCCTGCACCACCCAAGCTCATTGTGCGCAATCTGGCCCATCCTAAAGCTTATCACAATGTTGCGGTGGAGGAGCTTTCGTTCTCGCGGGCTTTGGTCGGGACCGACCGGCCGGTGACGATCTCGCACACCGTTGCCAACCGGGGCAGCGAACCGGTGACTCCGGGACGGCTCAAGCTGAAGGTCGGAGGAAGGGCGATTGCGGAGCGCTCGGTGGGCTTGCTCATGCCTGGGCAGCGCGAGCGATTCGATTTCTCACATCGCTTCGCCAGTTCAGGTCCGATTAGCGTGGAGGCCAGTCTCGATGCGGCCGATGACCTATTGGAGGACAACCGTTTGTCCAGAGTGCTGATTGTTCGCAAAGGAGTGAGAGTCCTAATTGTGGACGGCAATCCCTCGGCGGGATTTTTCGAGCGTGCGGGGGGATATTTGGCTCTGGCTTTGGCTCCGTCGAAAGACCGCAACTTGATGGACCCCGAGGTCATTCCCATTACCCGATTGCTCGCTGATTCCGTCGCTGATCGAGATGTGATCATTCTCGCGGATGTTGCCCGCTTGCCGGGTCCCATTGCTGATGCGCTGGCCAATGCGGTCAATGCGGGAACGGGATTGATGGTTGTTGCCGGTCCGCGTTCCGAGAGCGCCTTCTACAATAGTTGGAGGAGTGGTGAGGAAGCAGTTCTCCCTGCGCTGTTAGAAGAGGGGCAGGGAGATTTGCAGGGGGTCTCTCCAGCGCCCGCAACCTTTGCCCACGAGTCGCTCCAGCACTTTCGCGAACAAGGCGATCTATCCAAATCAGTCTTCCATCGCTGGTGTGAGGTGGGTGAGCTTGGGGATCGGGCTGTCCTCGGGGCCTCGCTTGCCAATGGGGAACCGTGGCTAATATCGCAAAGTCTGGGCCAGGGGCGCTGCCTCCTGGTGACGACTCTTTTCGATTCGAGGGCGGGGAACTTGCCGGCGAAAAGTAGCTTCGTTCCCCTCGTTCACGAATTGGTGACTTGGTTGGGTGGGTCGGGCGCCGATTTGAACGTGGAGGCTTCGTGGAGTCCTCGCTTTCGCCTGGCTCCTGCAAGCGGAGGTTTGAAGGGCAGGTATTTTCGCCGGAGCGATAGTGAAGCGGTGATGACCCGGGTGGACCCTGTGATCGATTTCGACTGGGGGAGTGGATCCCCCGATCAGACCCTGCCGGGAGACCAATTCAAGGTGCGGTGGGAGGGAGAGATTGTGGCTCCTCGTTCGGGAAAATACCGCTTGCGATGCGAGGTGGATGATGACCTGCGCTTGCAAATCGGTAGGAACTTTCGAGCTCAATCAACGACCGGCGCGCGCCAGCTCGGTGAGTGCGAATTGGTGGCTGGCGAGCGCACACCGATCCTGATCGAATATGGCGAAGATGGGGGAGAGGCCTTCCTGCGACTATACTGGACGCCGCCGGGGGGGGAGGAGCAAATCATTCCGGCCTCGGCCTTTCGGAATAACATTGCTTCGAACGGGGAAGAGCTGGGGGCAGTTGACCCACGGGGAAAAGCTCGCCTGGGAACCGTCCACACCAGTTCCAAGGGTCAAGAACTAGCCATCCAGGGTTCGGCCGTTCCGGGTCTCTATCAGGTGGAGGTGGATGAATGGGGGGAAAAGTGGTTTCCGGGTTGGGAGGGCACCAGTCTACCCGTGGCTGTGACGGCCGACCCGGAAGAGAGTGCTTTCGTTCCTTTTGAAAAAGATGACTTCCGCTTGATGCGGGCGCATACCGACGTCGTTCTTCCTCCCTCTTCCGCTGATACTCTGGCCGTGCTGCAGGGCAAAGGATTTGGACGGGGGATCTGGCGCTGGTTGGCGATTGCGGCGTTTCTCTTTTTTCTTTTAGAAAGTGCTCTCGCGCGTTGGGTTTCCAAGTCGCGCCGGGCAGGGGAAGAGGTTCGGGTTGAGTTTGGAGAGAGTCCGGCGTGGAAGGAGGGCGGGCGATGAAGGTGATCTTGCGGTTCGTTTTGGTCTTTTGCCTTGTTTGGGCTGTTCTTGCGGGGCTGGCGCAGTTTGTTCGTCTGGCACCGGACTGGCCGATCTGGACGGTGGCGGTCGGGGTTTCCTTGAGTGTGGAGGCGATTCTTGGTCTGTATCGTTACGAGCGGTCTGCGGTGGCTCCCGGGCGTTCGCGGACTCTGATCAGTCTTCGCTTTGCGGCCTTGGCGGTTTTGGTCTGGATCCTGGTCGAACCGACCTGGGTTCGCACAGTGACGCGCGACCGCGAGCAAGAGATCGTCGTGGTCCTGGATGACTCGGCTTCGATGGATTTGCAGGATGAGGGCGAGGAACTCACCCGTGGCGAAATCGCTGAAAAGGTTTTGGCGGATAGCGGCTTGATGGAAAAGTTAGAGGAGAACTTTCGGGTCAGGCAGGTCCGGGCCGCGCGAAGCGTATTGGCGCACAATGCCAAGAGGGAAGATGGCTGGAAGCAAGCGACGGACCTCGCGGCAGCTCTGGGGAGTGTGTTGGAGCAAGTGCCGCCGGATGAGCTTGGGGGAGTGGTTTTGTTAAGTGATGGCCGCCACAACCGTCCTGCCCAAGTCGAGGAGACGGCGCGACGATTCGGGATTTTGGATGCACCTATAGGAAGCGTGGCGATCGGGCGGGCTGAACCTCCCAAGGATGCCGCGGTCTTGCGAGTGAGTGCCCCGGAGGCAATTCATTTGGGGGACCGCATGCGGGTGAGTGCCGGGTTGAAATTCGATGGCTATTCGGGGCAAAAGGCGAAGGTCTTGCTCACGCGGGCCGGTGAGCTGTTGGAGGAGCGGGAGATCTCCGTTCCCCAGAAAAATCATCGGGAGGAAGTCCGCTTCGTCCTGACCCCCGAGGCGGGCGGGGTTGGCGACTTCCGGATCGAAATTGCTCCTCTCGAGGGGGAACGTTTCAGTGATAACAATGGGTGGGATTTTGAGACTTCCATTACCGATGCGCGCACCAATGTCTTGCTCATCGATCGTCATCCGCGGTGGGAATTTCGTTACCTGCGTAATCTGTTCTATGGTCGCGACAAGTCGGTCCATCTCCAATGGCTTCTCTTGAATCCCGATCGCATTGAGGGGGAGGAACCGGAGAAAGTCCCCGCCTCCGCGGCACGACCCTTTGGAGAAGCTCAGGCCACCTCGCTGCCGGTTAACGAGGAGGAGTGGCGCAAGTTTGATGTCATCATCTTGGGCGATCTTTCGGCTGCGGATTTGGATGGGGAGACTTGGGCGATTATCAATCGGTGTGTGAGCGAGCGGGCTGCCATGCTGGTGCTGGTCGCTGGCCCCGAGTCGATGCCGCATGCGCTGTCGCCGGAAGCCCGGCAGCTGGTGCCTGTGGAGATGGAGTGGGGGAATGCCACCTACTATGGCACTCGTAGTCAGCCATTCCGCATTGGGCTGGGTTCATCCGGGGTAGGCCATCCGGTTGTGAAGCAGTCGCAGGGCGCGGTGGATGATGGCGCGATGTGGCGAAGTTTCCCTGAGATGAGATGGCGCCATTCGGTTCGCTCGCTGAAGGAAGGCGCGGAGGTCTTGCTGGTGGCGGAGGAGGGCGATACCGCTCGACAGGCGAGTGCCGAGGGGTTGCGGGATGCTCTGCGGGATTTGGCCAACCGGAGACAAAAGGAAGCGGAGTCCGCCCTGCTGGTCACTCGCCAGACGGGGCGGGGTAAGGTTGCTCTGCTTCTGACTGATCGGACCTGGCGGCTGCGCGAAGGGTCGGGCGATGTCTATCACCACCGCTTTTGGGGGAATCTCGTGCGCTGGGGAGCGGGACCGATTCTGCGTTCGGGCAGCCCCCAGGTTCGTCTGGGGACGGACCAACTGACCTACACTCCCGATGACCCCGTGCGTCTGCAGGCCCGATTGCGCGAGAAGGATTTGGCCCCCGTATGGGATGAAAGCCTGAGGGCCGAGGTGTTGCGTGGTGGCTCGGTAGTCGCCACGGTCGACCTTTCTCCTTTCAAAGATTCCAACGGGTTGCATGAGGGTGTGTCCGGTCCGTTTAGCCAACCGGGTCTTTATCAAGTGCGATTGCGGGGCTCTGAGCTTGCGCGCCTTTCTCCGGAAGAACAGATCACAACTGGATTTCGGGTCGTCGGTTCGCGTGGACCAATCGAACTTGCGGACACCACCTTGAACCTTCCGCTGCTACAAACCCTCGCGGATCTTTCCGGAGGTGAAGTGGTCAGTTCGACCGAGATAGACTCCTTGGCCTCGCTCTTTCGCCGCGACGAAGGAGAGCGGGAGGAAGTTCGCGAAACCTCGCTCTGGAGTCAGTGGCCTGTGCTGCTGCTGCTGTTCGCAATCTTGAGCGCCGAGTGGATTCTGCGAAGGGGTGCGGGGCTGCCTTGAGGAGAACTGCGCGCTACCAATTTGCAACAATTCCGGTAGTCTGCCAAAGGCGATGAGCGATTTACCGAATTGGGCCAGTGAGGTCATTAGTGGATATGAGAGTGGAGTGGCGGGGTGTTTTCTCCTGCACGGCAATACTGGTGATCGGTTGTTGATGCCGGGGGGAGAGAGCTTTCCCGAGGGCGAGCAACTGGGTTCGTTGCGTGACTTTTTAGGCGAAGTCCTTTTGCCTCGCTTCGAGATCGTGCTCACCTACGACCTCGGGGAAGGTCTGCGGGTTCAGCGCGGTGATGAGAAGTTCGAGGAGTGGGCTGGTGATCGCGAAGTGCCGAGCCAGCCCCTTGCGACCATGCGCTATGTGGGGAAGTTCCTTCGCTATCAGCGGAATACCCGGGCCTTGACGGGGAAAAGTCCGCGCGTGGCCTTTGTGGTTCGGGAAGCGCATCTGGTCTGTCCATCTCTCCCCAATGCGCTCAACTATGAGCTTAATGCCTTGGCCAGTCTGTTGCGGGGTTGGGCGACTGGCGGATTGTTGCAGGAAAATGATCAAGCGGTGTTTCTCGTCGCCGATCGTTCGGCCAATTTGCATCCCCTATTATTAAGGGAGACTTCTATCAGGGTGCTGGAAATTCCGCTCCCCGATGGAGATGAAGTGGGGCGGGCCCTGGCGGCACTGCAGCCGGAGGCTCCCATTGCGCTTAAAAACTTCGAAGGCCGGTTGCCCGAGCTCGGCATGGCACTGCGGGGCACAACCCTGGGTTCGGTCGAGACCCTGGTGCGCCGCCGTCAGTTCGACCGTCTCGCATTGGAGGAAGAAGACGTAGGCCGATTGAAGCGGGAATTGGTCGAAAAAGATTGTGAGGGGCTCATCGAATTCATCGAGCCCGACCGCGATCTTTCCAAAGTCATCGGGCTGGAAGCGGCGAAGGCATGGTTGCGTGACGACCTCGCGCTTTGGCGTCGTGGTGAGTTGGAAGCCATGCCGATGGGCTACCTGTTCTGCGGTCCCGTTGGCACGGGAAAGACCTACCTCGCGGAGTGTCTGGCGGGAGAGGCCGGGGTGCCGATGGTGGTCTTGCGCAACTTTCGCGACAAGTGGGTGGGTAGCACCGAGGCCAACCTCGAGAAGATTTTCGCCCTCCTCCACGCCCTCGGGCGCTGCCTGGTCTTTGTCGACGAAGCCGATCAGGCTCTCGGCAAGCGCGAGGGTGGAAGCGGTGACAGCGGGGTTTCCAGCCGGGTCTATTCCATGATGGCTGCCGAGATGTCCGATACCCGCAATCGCGGGAAGATTGTCTGGGTTCTGGCTTCCAGCCGCCCCGACCTCATCGAGGTGGACCTCAAGCGTCCAGGGCGGGTTGATGTGAAAATCCCTCTTTTCCCCAGCACCAATCCCGCAGAGGGCTTTGCTTTGCTACGGGCCCTCTGTGGTTCGCGTGGGGTGAAGATCGAAAAAGACACCTTCCCGTCCTTGGAGCCGATCATCCCCAACCTGCTCACTCCGGGTGCGGCCGAGGCGATCGCGGTGAAGGTTTTTCGCGGAGTGAAGGCCAAGTCACTCGCCCCCGATGAGGCTCTTCGGGGTGCTTTGACCGGCTACCTTCCCCCCATCGACCCCGAAATTTTGCGTCATCAGATGAATTTGGCCGCGGCTGAATCGACCGAGCCGAGCTTTCTGGATGCGGAGGTTCGGGCCTTACTGGGCCTTGATTAGAGGGTTATGAAAAGGCTCAGAAAAATGTGACATTTTCTGAAAGATTGAGAAATCCGTGGCAAAAAAGAGTTTACAGGGCGCGAAATTCCCTCAGTTTTGCCCCTGGTTCGCTTGATTAACGAAAGTTAATAAAGTGTTCCACGAACAAAATCATCTATGAGAATCCTCCAAACCGCGTCCGCTCTTGCCGGACTCACCGTCGTTTTGCTCTCAAGTTGTTCCTCCACGGGTGTTGCCCAGAAGGAAGCAAAAGCACCCGCTTCGTCCGCATGGACCCAAACCGTTGGCAACAATCTGCCCGCTGAAGCCAACGTCGCTCTTCTCAACGAAGTGGCCCATCTCCCCAAGGACAAACATGGCTTTCCCAGCTACACCGACGACCAGACCCACCGTGTTGTCCGTGCCACTGCCTACTCGCACATGCAGAACGAGCCCGGCGCCCCCGGTCGCATGAATGCCGCTGGCGGTATCCTCAAGTATGGCCAAGTCCGCAGCGCGGCTGCTGATTGGTCGAAGTATCCTGTCGGCACCAAGTTCCGCATCAAGGGACTTCCTTACCTCTACGTTGTTGACGACTACGGTTCTGCGTTGACCGGCACCAACACCATCGACATTTTCCACCCCACCCTCGGCGGAATCAAGAAGTGGGGCCTTCGCACCATCGAGATTGACATCGTGCAGTGGGGTTCTTGGGAGCGCACCCTCGCTCTGCTCAAAGGCCGCCAGGGCTACTGGCACACCCGCGACATGTATTTCGCCGCCAAGAAGAAGATCGACAATGGTCAAGCAGTTGCTGGCTACAGCACTCCGGGTCGCAACACCCAGGGTTAATCACTTTTTAGTCGCTCCCTGATGCTCAAGCAGGAACGGGCCGACTTCATTCTCAGGCGTCTCGAGGAATTGTATCCCGAGACGCCTGTTCCTTTGGATCATACCAGTCCCTTCACCCTCCTCGTCGCGGTTCTGCTCTCAGCGCAGTGCACCGACGCCCGGGTCAATCTGGTGACTCCCCGTCTTTTTGCTCTGGCGGATGAGCCTCAGGCGATGTCGCAGTTGGAGGTGCCGGTGATTCAGGAGGCAATCAAGTCCTGTGGACTCGCTCCCAAAAAGGCAAAGGCCATCAGCGGCCTTTCCCACATCCTGATGGAAAAGTTCGATGGCCAAGTGCCGAGAACACTGGCGGAATTGGAAACGCTACCCGGGGTCGGTCACAAGACTGCCTCGGTGGTTGTGGCGCAGGCTTTTGGCGAACCCGCCTTTCCGGTCGATACCCATATTCATCGGCTGGCCCAGCGTTGGAAGCTGACCTCGGGGAAGAACGTGGTCGAAACCGAGCGGGACCTGAAAAAGCTCTTTCCGAGGGAGAGCTGGAACAAGCTGCACCTGCAGATCATTTTCTACGGTCGGGATGCCTGCACCGCACGAGGGTGCGACGGGACCGTATGTGAAATCTGCCGCACCCTTTTTCCGAAAAGGAAAAAGGGTATTGAAACCAAGAAGTCGTGAGCCGGGCTTAGGCGCGGCGGCGACGGACGAGGAAGAGTCCTGCCAAAGAAACCAAAAGGGCGGAGGAAGGCTCGGGAATGGAGGCGGCAACCACATTCCCCTTGTCATCAATGAAAATACCGTTGGTGGCGGGCTCGCCACCGATTCGGATGAAGCTGGAGGCACGCTCGGTATCCCAATTGACCTCGTCGATGTCATTGCTGTCCGTTAGTGGAGAGCCGCCATCGCTGCTAAAGATGATCACCATGTCGTCGACTGCACCGAAGAGTGAATCAAAGGTCCCGAAGCCATTGGTGAAATAGGTCAGGCCGTTCATTGCGAAGGAACCCGTGGTGTCCCAAGTGTCGGCGTCAATAATGGTGGCGCTCCACGAAAAACCACCGTCCACCAAGCTGAATCCCCCGAAGGAAGGTGCGGCTGGGTTGTGTTGAAAGGAGAAAGCGGCGGCGAAGATGCTGACGTCACTGATGATGTCGACGTAATAGGCAACCGTGCCAGCATCAGGAGTTTCGTATTCACCAAATGTGATCGCTCCGTTGGTAGCCTCGAAACGCTCAATTACGGATTCTTGGCCAAGTGTGGTCTGGGCGCAGCCAAGCGAAAGGGCCGCCAAGAGAATTGATGTTTGAGGACGTTGCATAAGAGGACTGAATCTTTAAACCCAAACATCGCGTCTAACAATCAAATAATTAATAAAGCTTAACCATTTCGCTTTTGTGCGTATCTTTCTGTCTTTGTGAGGCTTGACTCACCTTGTATAGAAAAACTCCCCGTGCCCACTGCGGGAACGAGGAGTGTCGGAGGGAAATTTTTTGCATATCAGTTAGCTGGCGGCGATGGATTCTTCCAGTTGATCCGCGCCATTGTTGATCGCGGTTTCGGCTCGGTGCTCAAGCCCTTGGGCGTCCAATTGCTTTTCCCGGATCTGCTCGCGGGTGTTTTCGAGCGCCTTGCGGCACGCGGTGGTTGCCTTGGTTTTCACCTTGTTGGCGGCGCGGCCATAAAGCTTTTCCTCCTGCTCGGATTTCGGGAAAAGAAGTCCCAAGGCAAAACCGGAAACAAGAGCTCCCGCACAGATGGCCAATGGGTTGGTGCGTGTGGTCGCGCCCACCTTCTCGGCGGTTTTCTGTGCAATTTCGTTCACGTGTTCGCCTGTTTGATGAGTGGCCTCTTGAACTTTTCCAAGGGCTTTATCGGCAGACTCCCGGACTTGGGCGGCCTTTTCTGAAGCAACAGTCTTCGCCTGCTCTGCAGTGCCGGAGAGTTTTTCCCGACCTTGTTCCAGCCTCTCTTGGCTTGTTTCCCTGAGGTTGGCGAAACGGTTCGAGTGGTCATCATTCACTGGCGAAGACGCATCATGTCGATCTGACGAGGAAGGGAGCAGGGTACTACCTAATGCGGCGACTCCCAGCGCTACAGGCACGGGATTGTCGCGAATGATGCGGCCCGCCCGGTTGCCGGCTTCTTTGAGATGATCGGCAGTTGCGGTGTGATCGAGGTGATCGAGCTTGTCCTTCATCCAGTCATAGAGACTTCCGAAGAGTTCGTTGGGTTCGGCCTTTTCAGTCAGCTTCTGCCAGGTTTCATCCATCCGGTTACGAGTGGTTGCAATATCCTGTTCAATGGCTTCGGAATGATAATCCGATTCGGTCGTGTTTGTATTTGTAGAGTTCATAATTTTAATTTGTAGGCCCACCGTTTGAGTTATTTGAATTGATTGACGGTTCTCGTGGGCATGAGGCTTCCGTCCATCAGTTTGTTCTTTGCGTAAAGTGACGCGGCTATCCCGCTCGCCATAATCAGTGCTCCAAAAAAGAGGAATCCCATTGAGTTGGCTAACAAGCGTCCAACCCCCAAAAGGAGAAAGAGCTGGGCAATTCCGTAGGAAAGACCTGCCATCGCAATGATGATTCCGTTGCACAGAATGAAAATTCCGGCGAAGAGAATCGCCACATGTCGCGCGGCTTGTGAGACCTTCTCCCCCACCTCGGCCTTTGCTAAGGCAACTTCCTGTCGAAAGAGGTGGGAGGCGTCAGCAGTGAGGTCTCCCAGCAAGCTGGCGAGGGGATTCTTTGAAGTCGCTCGCTGCTGAGCGGGACTCGCGGTGTTGTTGAGTGTGACCATAGCTTTACCGGAATAGATTGATTAAGCCGCAGTGCGTGAGCTTTCGCCGACGCGGAGAATGCGTCCCATCAGGAATCCGGTGAGAACCAGTCCACCGGCGACCATGGCAGGGTGGTCCCGGACCACACCTCGAACATCTTCCAGCAACTCTTCGGAGTCCTTGCTCTCCAGATAGCTGGCAACTTTTTCCAATCCATCGGAAAGGGTGCTGGTTCCAGTTTTCAGCGATTCGGGCTGTTGTTCATTGAGCCGGTTCCCCGCAGAGTCCACAGCACGTTGAAGATTGCGAACTTGGGAAGATGCCGCGTGAAGACCACGGTCTGCCTCGTCCTTGACGCGGGTGCCGGTCTTTTCCATCAATTCCTGTCCGCGCTCCTTAACAGTGTCCTTTACCTTGTCGACTACTGCCGTGCCTTTGTTGCCGGCTTCCTCAACCTGACTTTCATCTTGTGGAATGTAGTGGGGAGTGAAGTCCGAGGTGTCGTGGGGGAGAGGAGTTCCAAGCTCCACCTTCGAATTTTGAGACCCGTTTTGCTGGTATTTGGTTTCTTGTGTATTCATAGCACCCTTTACTTTGCAGAAGCGGTGCCAGAGCAGCTTTTCCCCGCCGTTGCAGGGATAGACGAGAATAAGGACGCCTCCTCTAAATGGAAAGAGTGCAACTTGAGCTCTTTGCAAACGCAAATCTTGCAGCCTGCATTCAGAAGGATGTTCGTGGCAAGTGGGCGCGTAAGGAGCTCCCCAGGCCGGCTATCCTGAAGGAAAGATTCAGCACCTTGGGCGCTGTTGAGACAATTGGCGACTTCAGCTTGTTAGCTGCCACTCCGCTCTATCCTTCTGATGGATCAGTTGGTTGGCCGCTTCATTGTTCGTCACTTTCATCGTCTCGGGATCGAATTCCAGATTACTGTTGAGGCGATGGGCGATTTTGCCAAGATTGACGAGGCAGCAAGAGTTGAATCCGTTTTCCTCGTTTAAGGCGAATTTCTTCTTCTCTTTGATTGCCAGATGAAAGTCAGTCACTTGCGCGGGAGGCTCGGGAAGAGAGTCGACTTTTTTTGCAAAGCCCGTGATGTCCGACTTGAAGCCTTTGAAGATCTTTCCTTCGGAACCTTCGATGAAGGCGGCGTCTTTGTCTTTGTTTTCCCCATCCAGTATGATCTGGCTTCCGTCGGCGTAGGTATAGGTAATGCGGCGCCACGTTCCGACGGCGTCGTCGTCTTGCTTGTCGGCATCGATTTCCACCGAGACAGGGAGCTCCTCATCTTTCCCAAGAATGTATTGTACTGGATCCAGATAGTGCTGCCCCATGTCGCCGAGCCCTCCGCCATCATAGTCCCAATAGCCACGAAAGGTACCGTGAGTGCGGTGTGGGTGATAGGGCTTGTAGGGAGCCGGCCCCAACCAGAAATCGTAGTCGAAGTGGGAAGGAATTTTTTCTTCTGTTAGGTCGGTGCGGCCCACCCAGTGGAACTTCCAATTGAAGCCCGTAACCCCGCTCAGGGTGACCTTGTAGGGGCCATCGCCTAACAGACCACCCATGACTGCCTTGCGAACTCGACGCGCCGAGGTGCCCATTCCGTAGAAATTGTCTTTAAAGCGGAACCAGGTGTTGACCCGGTAGGCCACCTCAGCGTCGGCGATGGCTTTCTTCATCGCGATGCCTTCCCCGATGGTCCGGGTCATTGGCTTCTCACCCCAGATGGCCTTGCCTGCTTTGGCTGCCTCAATTGCCATATAGGCGTGCCAGTGGGGAGGGGTGGCAATGTGAATGATATCAATGTCATTGCGGGCAATAACTTCACGGAAATCATGATAGCCTTTCACATCCGGATTGCCGCCGTCTTTGACCTGCTTCATGCGATTGGCCAAATGCTTGGAGTCCACATCACAGAGAGCCAGCAGCTTGCCCGGCATGTTCAGATGGGCGGCGCTAATTCCACCACAACCAATGATGGCCCGCGTCAACTGATTGCTCGGCGCGGTTGATGCCGCCAAAAGGTGGCGGGGAGTGAAGGAGACAGTTGCCATCGCCGCGAGGCTCTTGATGGAACGACGACGCGAGAGCGAGTGATCGGAAAGATTCATTCTCTCTTCCCTAGCGGAAAATCGTTTGGACCGCAAACTTCCTCCGCAGTCAATTGAACCAGATAGTGGTGAGGAATCAGGCGCTCAACTTTTCCAGCTGCTGTTCCCGCCATGCCGAGGGGGAGCAACCGTTGATCTTGGCAAAGGAGCGGTTGAATTGGGATAGGGATTGGAAGCCGACCTGAAAGGCGATCTCAGAGACCCGGGTTGCTGGTCTCAGCAACTCCTTGCGTGCCCATGCGATGCGCGCCCGAGTGACGTAGTCTGTGAGAGTGAGGCCCGTGATCTCCTTGAAGACCCGGCAAAAGTGGCTTTCGGAGAGTCCTGCCTGGCGAGCGACGATTCCCAGGGGGAGCGGTTCGTCGAGATGCTGGTGGATGAAGGTCCGGGCCTTGAGAATGGCGGCAGGTTCCTTTCCCTCCTCGACCATTGCGAGCTCCTCGGCGTGCTGGGAGAGTTGTTTTGAAAAGGAATCCAGCAGCGAGATCATCGAGTCGTAGCGTTTGGGATCAACGGTTTGGGTCTCGAAGTATGCGGTTTTGAGGTCCTTCAATTCCTTGCTTTTCACTCCGTTGGAGGAAAGCTTTTCCGACAGAATTTGAAACTGTTGTTCGGTTGGCTGACGGTGGAAGACCTGTCCGGTCTTGAGATACCCAATCGTCGTCGCCCCCATTCGGATCGGCACGGCAGTTGCGCAAAGGCCCGCGAAGCATCCGCACGACGCAGGCCCCTTGACCTCGGCCTCTTTCATCAGGCGATGGTTGATGGTTTTGCAATCGTGACAGGCTACGCTGCAATGATGGAGCATTTCGCAGAAGGGCGATTGATTCTGGCGATGCTCGTTGAGGCACCATTCCTCATCCGCCCGCATAAACCTCAACGGAAGCCCGGTGGCCATACGAAAGGCATCGCAATATCCCTTGAAGAGATCGGACTCCTGCAAACGCAAAAACAGAGCTTGTTCAAAGCTCGGCAATTTCAGGGCGCTCGAAGTTTCGGGAGAAGCCATCGTCATGTTCAATACGGTGGGAAATTGGGTTTTCTAACAAACGGGACAGCGGGGGATTCCTCGCTGGAGAACAGCGCTTTCACGAGAGGAGGGAGGTGTTTGATCGTCACGGAAAGAGGAGAGATAGGCTTGGAGGAGTTGCTAGGATTGGACGGGAAGGGTGAGAGCTTTGATCGAGGTCGGGGCTGGTTTGCTGCTTGAGGAACGGGTCTTGCCCAAACGGGCTGAAGCGAGCGCGAGGGAGGCGAGGCTGGAGAGCGGCATCAAGATGGCGGCGAGCAGGGGATTCATGTGTCCCATCAGGCAAATGGTGATGGCGATGCTGTTGTAGACGATGGCAAAGATCAGAACCCGCCGAACAATACGATGACGCCAACGGGAGGTCGCGAGGAGATGGGGGAGGAAGCCCAACCCGGGTTGGGTGAAGAGGAAGTCGGCTTTGGTATCCAACAGGGAGCGATCCGCGACCGGGCTGCCGGTGGCGAGGGCGGCATCAAAGGCCAGGGAGTCGTTCGCCCCGTCGCCCAAGAAGAGGGCGGGATTGAGCTCGTGGATGTGGGTGGCCTTGTCCTCCGGGGAGAGGTCACCATGCGCGAGCGCGGGGTCCAGTTGCAAGGAGCGGGCAAGGTCGCGGACCCGCTGGCCCTCGTCACCCGAGAGAATGTGCACCGGAAGACCCGAAGCGGCCAGGGCGCGCGCGGCGTCGGGACGGGCAGACTCCGAGAAGTGAAAGCGGGCGATGGCCTGGCCGTCGCGAGTGAACTCGACCTCGGGTCCGGTGGCTTTTCCTGCTTCCCAGAGGGCAGGCTTGCCCAGTCGGTATTCGACCCCCTCGATCGTGGTGGTCAGTCCTTGGCCCGGCGTATCGACGACCGCAGTATCGAAGGGAAGGGTGGTGCCGGCCTTGGCCAAATGCTGGTGCAAAGTCCGCGAGAGAGGGTGGAGCGAGGTGGCGGTGAGGTGAAGGAGGACTCCGCGTTCCGAGGCGGTCAGCAGGTCTAACAGTTCGGGGTCTTTCAGGGTGGGATGCTCCAGCGTCAGGGTGCCAGTCTTGTCGAGGACCAGCGCCTTGATCTGCATCAGGCGCTGCCAGAGAGCGGAGTTTTGCACAAAAACTCCGTAGGTTTGCAAATGGGTAGCGGCACGCCGATCCGCCAGTGGAATCGCCACCCCGAGGGCGCAAGGGCACGAGACGATGAAGATGGAGATGGAGACCTGCAACGCGTCCACCAGACTGCCCGTGACGAAAAGCCAACCGAGGCCACCCGCGACTCCCACAACGAGGACGGTGAGGAGATAGATTCGGAGAAGCTTTTGCAGGAGAGCCGAGGATTGCGTGCGGTCGGAGGACTGGGTGAGCTTGGCCACCAGAGAGTCCGCGAAGTCCTCGTCCGCTTGCAGGGTGAGCGCTTGGTTGGCGAGATTGACCGCGCCGGAAGGCACCCGTTGCCCGGCCTCGAACTGGCGGGGCTCGGGTTCGCCATTGATCCAGGCGAGCGAAAGGGAAGCCGCGTCCTTTTGCAAAATGGCGGTGACGGGAAGAGGTTGTCCGGTTGGCAGGAGGAAGACTTCGCCGGAGGAGAGCGAACGGGTGGGCTTCTCGCTGGTGGTGCCGTCGGTCTCTAACAGAGTGATGTTTTCGGGGAGGGCGCTGGTTCTGGTGAGGTTGGAGCGGGCCTTTTCCGAAGCCGCCAGGTGCAGGTAGCGTCCCCCGAGCATGAGGGTGGTGAAGATGGCCACGAAGTCGAAGTAGAGGAGCCGTTCCTCACCGATGAAGTAGCCGATCAGCGAGCCCGCGAAGGCCAGAAGCAAGCCGAGCGAAATCGGCAGATCGATGTGCAAGGTGCGCTGCCGCAAAGCCGCGAGGGCTCTGGTGAAAAAGTAAGTGCCGCCGATGAGGAGGGCGAAGGTGGCCGAGAGCAGGGTGACGATCTCGAAGATTTGCGCGAAGGCAAAGGTCGGCTCCATCCCCAGATAGCGCGGCAGGGTGAAGGCCATGGCATTGAGGGCGAAGGCGGAGGTGATGCCGAGGCGGGCGAGCAAGCGGGAGGACTCGCTGGCGGTCTTCTTCGAGCTGTCGAGCGCTCCGAGGGCATAGCCATAGCGCGGGAGTTCCTCCGCGAGGGTCTGTAAGGGATGAGTACCTTCGTCCCACGAAAAGGTGGCCTGACCGGTGTCGGGGAAGAGGGCGCAAGTCCGTGCGCCCTCAAGCTGGAGAAAGAGTTTCTCGATCAACCAGACGCAGCCAATGCAGGTCACTCCATTCACCGCCACCTCGAGGGTGGTCTTTCCATCGGTAGCCTTTTCCAGCCAATCCAGATCCTGGGGTTGGAAGGGGCGGTCTTTCACGGGGATGCCTGTGGCCTTGCCCTTCAAATCATAAAAGCGATCCAAGCCTTCCGCGGTGAGAGTTTCGTATACGAACTCGCAGCCCGAGCAGCAAAAGCGCGCGGTTGGGTTAGGGTTCGGTGTTCCGCAATGGAGGCAGTCGCTCACTTTAGGTGTTTGGGGTTGTTTGGTTTTGCTGGGGTGGGTTTTGCTGGCAGGTCTTTGAGAGACTAAATAGTCAAAGACTCAGAAACCAAAGTTCAACCTTTGGGGGAAGGGACAGCAGCAAACTTCCTCTGGTTTCTGAGTTTTTGATCATTCGGTCTCTCTTTCCGGTTTAGTGGCAGCAGCTTGGTAGTTCGTCCGTTGGCTTGGCCATCTCGACCTCTTTGTTGAGTGGCAGGGTGTCTTGCAGGCGGAAGATCATCACGGCGGCGGCCACGACAGCGAGGGTCCGTTGCAGGTGGGTGAAGGTGGCGGCGGGGAGGGCCTTCTTGATCTGGGTGAGGGACTGTTGGGCGGCCCAAAGGAGAGGAATGGTTCCCAACCCGAAGGCCAATGCGAACTCGGCTCCACGGATCGGTGAGCCAGTGAGCAGGCACGCCGCAAAGAGCAGATAAAGTGGTCCGCAGGGCAAGATGGGCGTTGCGAGGCCCAGCAGGAAACCGCCGTGGGTGGAGGACATGCGAAAGGCCTTCATGCGGGCTTGGGCAAAGAGCCGGTCGATGAACTTGGGGCGGGGGAGCTTTTTCCAAAGCCCCAGCGCCGTCACCAGAAAGACCGCAATCATGAACCAGGGCAGAAGCACGGCGGGGCTGTTGAAGATCCACTTCAGGGGCTGTTGTCCGAGGAATCCGCACAGCGCCCCGATGCTGCCGTAGGAAATCAGTCGACCCAGGTGGTAGGCGGTGGCGCCTACCAGTCGCGAGGTTTCCCCGCCCTTCATCGACGACACCGTGCAGGCCAGCGGTCCACACATCCCCACGCAATGCACACTGGTAACCAGTCCTGCAACCAGCGCGGCGGAGATGGTGGTAACGGATTCCATGACGGTGACCTACGGGTGTTCGCTTTGCTGGGTCAGGGGGGCAGGTTCGGGACGGAACTTGACCGCGATGGTGATGAGGGAGCTCCAGGCTGTGATCAGAATTCCGAAGCAGAGCACGAGCAGAAGCCAGGGGTGTTTGATAAGAATTTTGGTCATTGCGAGAGAGAGGATGAGGGATGGGGGGATAAAAGACTCCGCACCTAATACGGGAGAGTCAGCGAATTTTGCGGCGTTACTTGAGGGAGTTGGGGTTCGGGCCGATGAAGCGGATGGTCTGCAGCAAAGTCGTGTTGCCAGGATTGGCTGTCGCACGGAGTTGAAGCTCAACCGGTCCAGTGAAGTTTCCGTAATCGCAGACGATGATGGCGGGACGTTCCAGCTCGCTTTTGGGCTCCATCGGGAGGGGCTCGTTTTCGCCCGAGAGATTGAATCCGGCGGGTGGGTTGACAAGGTCGAAGGTGACCGTGGCGGGTTGGTTGCGCTTGTTGATCAGGAGGACCTGATAGTGGTTCCGCACCGCATTGCCATCGGTGTAGTAGGGTGGGCCTTGCATCCGGGTCACTGACCAAGTGTAGGGACGGGCCCGCTGGGTCACGGCCCCAATCAGGGCGGCGGTGCCGAGTCCGGCAAGACCGAGATAGAGGAAGATGCGGGGGCGCAGGATGCGTCGCTTCAGCCCGGCCAGACCATTGAGGGAGTCATAGCGCACGAGGCCTTTCGGGCGGCCCACTTTGACCATGATTTCATCGCAGGCATCCACGCAGGCCGAGCAGCCAATGCACTCGATCTGCAGCCCGTTGCGGATGTCGATTCCGGTGGGGCAGACGTTCACGCAGCGGCGGCAGTCGATGCAATCGCCCTCGACCTTGCCCTTGGCGCCCCGGGGTTCACCCCGCTTCTCGTCGTAGCCAATGATCATGGTGTCGTCATCTGTTAGAACAGATTGGATGCGACCATAGGGGCACATGATGATGCAGAATTGTTCGCGGAAAAAGGCGAAGCATCCGTAGAGGACCACAGTTAGAAAGGCCGCCACGGCAAAGGGCGTGAAGTGGGCCAGAGGGTTCTCGCGCATATATCCGTAGAGGCTTTTCAGCGAGACAAAGTAGGAGAGAAAGATGTGTGCGATGAGGAAGGCCGAGAGAATGTAGATCCCGTGCTTGAGCACCCGCTTCCAGATTTTTTCAAAGTTCCAGGGAGCCGCCGCCAGCTTGCGACGAGCGGGTGCGTCGCCATCGATGAGTCTTTCCACCCGACGAAAGATGTGCTCCAGAAAGATGGTGTAGGGACAGGCCCATCCACACCAGAGACGACCTAACAGCGAGGTCACAAAGAAGAGCGTGAACCCCAATCCGGAGATGAGGAAGAAGAGCACCCACAAGTCCTGGGGAGCCAAGGTGAGGCCGAAGAGGTGGAAGCGGCGGTGGGCGACATCGAGGAAGACCGCCGGATTGCCGTTGATCTGAATCCAGGGCAAAGCGACATACACAAAGAGCATCACCGCAGCCACCAGGCGGCGCATCACGGTGAACTTGCCCCGGACATCGGCCGGATGGAGGACGTAGTGCGAGCCATCGTCGTTGATGGTGGTGACGGTCTCGAGGTTCGGGGACTTTTTGGAAGGATTGGCCATGAGCGTGCGGAGACTATATGCCTAAGCAGGAATATTCGCCCCGCATATCGTCGCGTTCGGTGCGCATGGGTTGCGAAAGAAGGGTCAAATCCGTCGCGAGTCGCGCTTCTCCAATTTTTAGTCGATTCGATTTACTCATGGGTTCGATTTCAACAATCAATTTCCGAAATAGTTGGCCTTGAGGTAATCTGATCGCAAGTCGGTGAAAGCCGCATCCTCAACACAACCCAAAAACGAAAGACGATTATGAAAGCAATGCTCATTCAAGCCTATGGTGAAGACGCGAAATTCGAAGCTGCCGAGGTAGCCAAGCCAGCGGTGAAGGCTGGCCACGTGCTGGTCAAGATCGCGGCCTCCAGTGTCAACACCGTCGACACTATGATTCGCAATATGGGGAAAGAGTTGCCGCTCTCGCCCGAAACTCCCGCCCTTCTGGGCATGGACTTTGCCGGCACCGTGGAAGAGGTCGGAGAAGGGGTCGATGGCTATGCCGTCGGGGACGAGGTCTACGGTTGCGCTGGTGGTCTGGCGGACTTGCCGGGAACCCTCACCGAATACATTGTCGCCGATGCCCAGTTGATGGCGAAAAAGCCTTCCAACCTCAGCATGCGCGAAGCGGCGGCGCTCCCTCTGGTGGCCATCACCGCCTACGAGGGGCTTAAGCGAGCAGGTATCTCCGCAGGGCAGAAAGTGCTCGTCCACGGTGGTTCCGGTGGGGTGGGACACGTGGCTGTGCAACTGGCCAAATACTGGGGCGCGGAGGTCGTGGCCACTGGTGGAGGTGAGAAGCAGCTGGCACTCATCAACGAACTCGGAGCGCAGGCGATCAACTACAAGACCGAAGCGGTGGAAGATTATGTGGCAGCGCACACCGGCGGTGCGGGATTCGACATCGTGTTCGATTCCGTAGGCGGGCAGAATTTGCTGAAGTCCTTTGAAGCGGCCGCGCTCAATGGCAACGTCGCGACGACGGTGACTCTGTGCGAATTGGACCTCAGCGGAGCGCACTTCAAGGGGCTCTCGCTGCATGTCGTCTTCATGTTGATTCCGATGTTGCACAACTATCAGCGTGGTCAGCATCACGCGATTCTGAGCGACCTCGCCACCATCGCCGAAGCCGGTGGCTTCAAAGTGGTTCTCGACGAAAACCGCTATTCCCTGGAGCAAGCGGGAGAAGCCCACGCCCGGCTGGAGAGCGGTCAGGGTATGGGCAAGGTTGTCATCGACCACGAATAACAACGCGGATTAACCGCCGAACCGTAGCGCATTCCATGAATCCGAAACCGTCAGTCCCCGCGACTTCCTTTCCCACAATCAACCGGGCTTACAACTCCGTGTTCCAACCGAACCGGATGAGTCTGGGGCTGGTGGTGCCCTTGGAAGAATATTCCCAGTCTCCCGTGCCGACCATGAATCGGCATCTGGAGCGCGTGCAGCTGGCGGAGGAACTGGGATTCGCGGCGGTTTGGATTCGCGATGTGCCTTTCAATGTCCCCAGTTTCGGGGACGCGGGGCAGACCTTCGATCCTTTTGTCTATTTGGGGTTGTTAGCGGGGGCGACGAGCGAGATTGCCCTCGGCGTGGCAAGCATGGTGCTGCCCTTGCGGCACCCCGCCCATGTCGCCAAAGCTGCCGCGACTGCGGATGTCCTGTCGGGCGGCCGACTTCTCCTGGGCATCGCCTCGGGAGACCGGCCCGATGAATATCCCGCGATGAAGATGAGCTTCGAGGACCGGGGAGCGCGCTTTCGCGAGAGCTTTCAATACATTCGACGCATGAGCGAAAGCTTCCCGCGCTTCGAGAACTCCCACGGTCAGCTCGACGGGCAGATGGATCTTTTGCCCAAACCCTTCGGCCAGGGACTCCCCTTGCTCATCACCGGAGGGAGCCAACAGGACATGAACTGGGTGGCGGACAATGGCGATGGCTGGCTGACCTATCCCCGCAACTTCACCATCCAGTCACAGGCCATCGAGCACTATCGCAAGCGCTCGCGCGAGGCCGGTCTGGCGGAGAAGCCGGTCACCCAACCCTTTCATATCGACCTCGCCGATGACCCGAAGGAAGGCCCTCGTCCGATTCACCTCGGCTTCCGGCTCGGGATGAACCACCTGCGGGACTATCTCCAGACCGTGCAGTCCATCGGGGTCAATCACGTGGCTCTAAACTTGAGATTCAATCAAAACGATACAGAGGATACCATGCGAAGAATCGCAGATGAGATCCTGCCCGAATTTACAAACCCCCAAATCAAACAATGAAAAAAACAATTCTCATCACCGGCTCGACCGATGGCATCGGGCTGGCCACCGCCCGCCAATTGCAGCAAGAAGGACACGAGGTTCTCCTCCATGGTCGAAATCCGAACAAGTTGGAGAAGTTAAAGAGCGAGTTGGGGCTCGTGGGCTTCGTGGCGGATCTTTCCAAGTTCGAGGACGTGCGCTCCTTGGCAGACTCCGTGATTGCCCACGGGCCGCTGGATATCTTGATCAACAATGCGGGAGTTCTTCGCATGGCTGATGCCAGAACGGAGTCGGGTCTCGATGCGCGCTTCGTGGTCAATACCCTCGCACCCTATCTCCTGACGCGTAGTCTTTTGCCCGTTCTGGCCAAGGATGGACGAGTAGTGAACCTCTCTTCGGCTGCGCAAGCACCGGTCAATTTGCGGGCTTTGCAGGGAGAAGGGGAACTCTCGGATAGTGAAGCTTACGCCCAGAGCAAACTGGCCCTGACGATGTGGTCCCGACATTTGGCCGACAAGTTGGGGCCGGATGGACCGGTCATTGTCGCGGTGAATCCAAAATCGTTTTTGGGTAGTAAAATGGTGAAGGACGCCTACGGGGTCGATGGCAGTGACCTGAGTATTGGGGCAGATATCCTCGTCCGCGCGGCTCTTTCTGACGAATTTGCGGGCGCGACGGGTCTCTACTTCGACAATGACATTGGACGTTTTTCCCAGCCTCACCCCGATGCCTTGGACGCCAAGAAAAATGCCCGCTTGGTTAAGACCATCGAACAGATGTTAGAAGACTATTGAACCCGTCGCGGCTAGGCTACGGTTTCGACCTCGACCTCAGACTCGTCCTGAACCCCGAGGAGGTCCTTCCACTGTTCCTTGTTCGTAGTCACCAAGGTTAGACGGGCGATAGCGCGGGTGAGGGCAACATAAATGAGCCGGGTCTGGGCGGCCCGAAGTTCGTCCGCCGATTCGGGGCTCAAGGTCGGGTCCTTTTCCTTTTCTAACAACGAGTCCAGTCCGAGCAAGATCACGCTGGTGGCCTCCAGTCCGGTCGCGGCATGCAGCGAGGCCACCTGACAAAGGGGCTCCTTCGGTTGTCGTTCTCCGGGCTTTGGTTTGAGGTTGCGGACCGTGTTGGGGCCGAGATGTTTTTCGAGGTTTTCCCGGAGGTTGTAAGCTTTGGCTGGGTCGGCTTCAATCACGAGAATGTGGCCACGCAGGTGTGGGGAGACCTCAAGGTGCCGCGTCACCAGCTCTGCGGTGTATTGATGCAGTCTGTTGGGGGAACCGATCTGGAGGATGTGGACGGGTTCTCCGGATGGGAGGCTCTTCAAGTTTTCGCTGGGAAGCAGGTCGGGTAGCGTTGAAAAATCATTGACCCTATCGCTGGCCTGCCTGGTTAGGAAAAAGTTGCGGGCACAGCGGGCGACCTCCTGAGTGGAACGATAGACGCGCGCCAAGCGAGTCGCTCGCCCGACCACATCGATGCCCAAATCGCGCCAAGACTGGCGACGCTTCAAGAAGCCTTGGGTGTGATCGGCGGAGAGGAAGAGCTGTCCGGTTGGCTTGAGCGCGGTGAGCACGGGCGCGAACCAAATCTTGGCGAAGAATTGGGCTTCATCAATGAAGATGAAGTCATAGCCGGGGTGAAAGCTGCCCGGTTTCTCTCCCGCAAACTCATCAAAGCGCAGCGCCACTTCGTGCCAGTCGAGGAGCTTTTCGCGGGCGAGTTCCGCCCGGTAATCGAGGAGAAGCTGCCAGATGGCCTCGCGGGCTTCCCCCCGCAAGGCGGTGAGCCGACCCGTACGCTCGAGTTCCAGATACTCCTCCAAACTGGAGATGCCGAGGTCGCGCAGGTAGTCGATCTCGTCAGTGAGAAAGTCCGGTTGAAAGTCCGCCAAACGGGGACTCTGGGCTTGGAGGGACGCAATGCGACGTCTCACCACGTGGTCGCTGATGATGTCTTCGTCAGGACGAAGATAGCTGGTAGCCCAAGCGAAAAAAGTCTTCCAATTGACGGTCGAGTTTTTAGGTGCAATCTCTTGAAATCTCTGTTGCAACTGGGTGCTGATCGGTCGGTTGTGGGTGAGGACCAGCAGACGGGCTCCGGTGTGGAGTTGGGCTGCGAGGATGGCCCGATGAAGAAGCACGAGGGACTTGCCCGAGCCGGCCGGACCAGTGACCAAGCGGGAAGTCGCGGAGAGCTGTTCTCCCGGAGGAGGGGCGAGGAGATCTTGTTTGAAGAGACGCTCTTGGTCCAGATCGAGAAAGGCGGGAATGTCGCAGCCGTCTTTCGCCTGTTCAATGAGCGTAGGACGATGGGATGAGGGAATGACGGTTTCGGGAGTGAAGTCCGCCCGTAGGGTATAAAGTGCCGGTTCGGGAAGAGGAGTCCCTGCCAAGTTCTCTAACAGTGATAAAAAGTTCTCCGGCGTGGACTGCTTGAGGCTCAAAAAATTGACCTGGGTTTCTTGCGAACGCTGTAAAACAATCTGGTCGAGAGTGCCTTGCGAAGCGTTGGGAAAGACTAGCAGGCGACGGACCTGAGCGTCGGAGGAGAGCGGGAATTGATCGAGCAACGCCAGTTCGTCAGCAGCCACCGTGTCAGGAGTGAGAGCTTGCGAACCATTTAACAGGTCGAGCTGAATCGCGGACTGGGCCAATTCCTCAGTCGTCTCAGCGACATGAATCAGAAACGCGTTTCGTGTTGGGGAGACGACGAGAAAATGCGGTTTGGCTGAACTGAAGTTGTGCCAGACAGTGTAGTCATCCGGAAGTTTCTTTAGGATGCGAAAGAGACGAAGGATGGCTGGGGTGCTCTGGCCGCTTGGCTTTTCTGGAATAAGAATGGACATGGACGATGGTTGTTGTTTCGCGGGAGACTGAAGATTACTAGGATTCTAGTAGTGAGCAGAAGGTGGTGGCTCCGGCGCTACCGGAGTCGGCTAAAGATTGCGCGACCTTGAGAAGGGTTTTGGAATGGAGCAAGATGGTCTTTCGCCGGGCCCGGGTGATGGCGACATTGAGGCGGCGGGGCTCGAAGAGGAAGTCTTCGAGACGCATGATGAATTCATCCCGCGAGGCCGCCATGGAAACCAGAATGACCTCTCTTTCCTGCCCCTGCAGGCGTTCCACGGTGTCGGCCAGAAGCTCTTCGACTGGCCAAGGGGTAAACTCTTCGCGATTCCGCAGGGAGCGACGAATCAAAGCCGCTTGGGCGCGGAAGGGAGTGACCACCGCAATATCAGAGGGAGCCAAGCCGCCCCGAAGGAGGTCGAGAATGAGCTCCAGAACTCTCTCTGCTTCTTCCGGAGAACGCGTCGAGGACTGACGATCATCATGCTGGATGGAGACGAATCCCGGGCGTGCTTGCAGAGCGGGGAGACTGGAAGCGGGTGCGAGGGAAAGGACTCGATCGTGTCGAGCGGTCAGCTGGTTGCCGTAGAAAGTCGCCGACGGCCATTCCGCAAGGTCGGCATTCAAGCGCCACGATTCTGTGAGCATGGTGGTGGAGGAGGACTTGCGCAGCTTGTTGAAGATGGAGTCGTCGAGGGTGCTGTCGGGATTCGGAGCCAGTCGCACTGGAGGGAGCTGGCAATGGTCGCCGAAGAAGAGAAACTTCTCCGCGCGCAGCATGGCCAGGGTCGCGAGCATCAGGGTGAGCTGCGAAGACTCGTCGAGCAAGACGGTGTCGAACGATTGGTCGACGAGGCCGCTGCTGTTCGACCAAAGGTTCAAGGTGGTGGAGCCCAGGAGAAAGGGTTCGTCGAAACTGAGTTCGGCATCTCCGAGGTGGTCGAAGTGTTCCACCGGAGAGTCGGAATCGAAGCGAGCCCGGCTAATCTTGACCACTCGAACTCCAGCAGGGAGACGCTTGCGACAGGACCGGAGGGCATGATCAATGGCGCGATGGGTGGGCCCTGTTAGAAGGACGCGATGTCCTTTTTCGATCAGACGGCAGGCAATCTCGGCCAAGACATGGGTCTTCCCCGTTCCGGGAGGACCTTGTACCAGATGAAAGCGCGAGGCCGCCAGGCTCAGGGCGATGGCATCGTTCTGGGCGGGGTGAAAGGCTTCCTCTGTGGGGAGGTCTTCCAACTGGTCCAGCACTTCGTCGAAGGTTTCTGAATCCGACCCGCTGTCGCCTTCACCCATCAGAATGGGAAGCACCACATCCGTGCCATGGACCGTCGTTCGCAAGGCATCCAGTGCGGCAAGAAAGCGATCAGTGGGATCGAAGAAATCGGGGTCGAGGGTGAGGCCGCTGAGAGGCTCGTCAAAGGGCAGGGGAGCATCCGAAAGCATCTGCACCACAACGAGTTCGCCATCGTCGTGCAGGAAAAAACAGGAGGGCCCGTTTGCGAGTGGTTCGTTGCGAGTCATCCGCAGGAGGTCTCCCTCCCGGATACGCGAAAAAGATTCCTGCGACAAACTGGTCTCATGGGCCAGGGTCACGATGGCGCCTTTTTGGGACACCACTCTCAACGGTCCCAAGGCATGACCCTTCTCCACCCGCTGGGCCAGGGATAGGCTCCAAATCTCAACCAAGGCCGCCTTACTGGCCGCAATCTCGCGCAGCGTGTCCTCGCGAAGAGTGGTCAGGAATCTGTTAGATGATGAAGGGGCGGTCATGAAAAGATATTAGTTAATGTAGTTTAACTAACTTTTCCAGACCTTTATCTTGGCTTTTTCTGCCGGGATAAGTGTTATCGTGCGTCGAGTTGCTCTTTCGCGTAAGGCTCCGCAGGGTCAGCTGGGAGGCGGGCGCTGTGCTTGGGCAAGAGTTCGAGCTCGTGATGCGAAACGGGAAACAGAAAGCTCACTGGGTCGCCAGCCCGCCAAAAGGGCAGTGAGCCCCTTGTCGGATAAGACGCTCTATTGGAGCCGCCGCCGGTAGGTGAACAGGCCTAAAAGTGATAGGCCCAAGAGCATTGATGAGCTGGGCTCGGGGACGAATAGGTCATCCCAGTCGGTTGCGACTGAGAGATTGTCGATGAGGACCACGTCGTCCGAATCCAGGTTGGCTGACCGGATTCCAATGTCTTGAAATTCTGAAAAGGAAATGGAACCGGTGGAGACGGCTTCCGGGGTGCTCTCATCACCCGAGCCGGGATTGACCCAGAACTCGACTTGGTTGTAGGTGTTGGAAGAGCCCGTCTTGGAAACCTTTGCAACGAGGTAGTAGCTTTCTCCCACCACCAATTGTTCCGGAGCGTAGGCTTCCTGGTTGCCGGAGATGCGACCCATCAAGTCCGTATTGCCAACTCCCAACTCGGCTTTGATGCCGATGGCAGGCGCTCCGATATGGGTCCCTTCGCCAAACCAAAGGGTGGCGAAGTCGTTGGTTTGGATACTACCGGCTTGCAACTGAATCAGAAAGGAAACGAAGAAGGTGCCGCTCTGGGGGCTTGAGAGGCTGGCGGAGATGGCTGTGTTGCTGTTTCCGGTCAGTTGGAGGGCCTGGTTGCCGCCCGAGATGACTTCTCCGGTAGGCAGGGTGACCTCCAGATTCGCGGGTGCGGAAACGACTTCGGTGATTGCTTCATTCGATTGCCAATTCCCAGAGATCCCAAGAGTGCCGCTTTGTCCGTTGAGTTCACCAGCGGTCAAAGATTCATAGTCTTCCATGAAAACTACGGCCGCTTGGAGGGCGGGCGCGAGTGACAGGAAGACCGACAAGTAGGAATATCGTAGCAACAAGGGAAACACGAGCGGGGGCAGGGATATCATACCCTGTTTTTTATTTAGAGCAATTGATTATCTGGTTAAGCCTGTTAGTTTTTGGGCTCGCCTGAGATTGCGCTTTTCGAGCGGCTGCGGTGTTCGAGGGGAAGGGGCCCGAACGGCGCGGGGATATTAGGAGACGACTTCTTCCAATGCAGAACAGAAGAGTTCCATTTGGTCCGGGGTGGACATGCTGAGGCGGCACCAGTCGAGATAGGGAGGGAAAGGGCGGCCCACACGGAAACCCTTTTGCAGCATCTTTTGCTGAAACTCCTGGATGGGCATTCCGGTGTGGAAGAAGACGAAGTTGCCTTCCGAGGGCGCGGCCTTGAGACCGAGGTCGGCGAGCTTGCGGAGAAAGATCTCTTTCGCCTGCACATTGTTTTTCAGGCTGGCTGCTTGGAATTCTTGATCGGCTAGCCCGGCCATGGCTGCGCGGAGGGCGACGATGTTGACGGTGCCGGTGAGTGAGGCCTCCAGTTGGGCGACGAGTTTGGGGTTTGCGATTCCGTAGCCGATGCGGAGTCCGGCGAGGGCAAAGAGTTTGGAAAAGGTGCGGGTGACCATCACCTGATGGCCTTCTTTAACCAGAGGGAGCATGGTGCGGTAGTTCGGGTCGGTGACGAACTCGTGATAGGCTTCGTCGACGAAGACGAAGGTCTCCTGGGCCATCTCCCGGCAGAAAGGGGTGAGGGTCTTCTCGGGGACGATGACTGCGGTGGGGTTGTTCGGGTTGCAGAGGTTGAGGAAAGTGGCTCCCTTTTTGACCTCCTTGGCGAGACCGGCGAGGTCGGGGGACAGATCGTCGAGAACGGGGACCCGCACGATTTCGGCCCCGAGGTTTTCGGCGTAGGTGTTCATGGACTCATAGCCCGGGCTGTTGGCAATGACCCGGCCGGGGCCCGAGGATGAGTTGCGAATGAGTTGCAGGGCGGTGACGCGGAGGATCTCGGTGGAACCCGCGCCGACGACGATTTCTTCCGGAGAGACTCCTTCTTTTTCGGCCAGGATTTTTTTGAAGTCGGCTAACAACTCGAAGTAGGAATACGTGTTGGCTTCTTCGAGCGCGGCGGTCATCGCGGCTTTGACCTTGGGGGAGGCGGGCAGGGGATTTTCGTTATACATCATCCGAACGGGCTGTTGGGATGATGGTTTGACGAGGGCAGGGGTGGTGACTTCTGCTGTTGCCCGGGTGCTACAAATGCTTGCGCCGAGGATGGCACCGGTTTTTTTGAGCCAGTTTCGGCGGGTGTCGCTTGAGGGAGGGGTTCGTTCTGTGTGGGTTACTTTGTCCATGCTGGATGGATAGCAGACTGGGTGCCACGGGTCACTCACTCGATGGATGGGGGATTTTTGGACAGGATGAACAGGATGGGACAGGATTGACGGGGTTTTGGGAAATTTGGACAGAATGAACGGAATCGGACAGAATTTTGACGAGTGAGTGGGACTGGGAATTTGTTTTTATGTTGGGAAGAGGGGGGTGGCTTTTTGGAGTGCGTGCGGCTTGCCGCCGCTTTGGGGTGGATGGGTTTGTTCTTTGGCGTTCGTTGGAGGAGCAAAGCTTGCTTGCTCGACGATGGGGGCGCAGCGAACTAGGGAGTGAGGATGGTCGAATGGGGGGGGGACCCGCTTTTCTTGTTGGTGGGTGAGGATGGAGCGGGAGGCTGTGATGAGGGCGCAGGTCGGCCTTGGTCTGCCGAGGGACGGGGCTGTGAGGGGACCGAATGGTGGGTTGAACAGGATGGGACAGGATTGACGGGGGTTCTGTGGGACTTGGACAGAATGAACGGAATTGGACAGAATTTTGACGAGTGAGTGGGACTGGGAATTTGTTTTTATGTTGGGAAGGGCGGGGTGGCTTTTTGGAGTGTGTGCGGCTTGCCGCCGCTTTGGGGTGGATGGGTTTGTTCTTTGGCGTTCGTGGGAGGAGCAAAGCTTGCTTGCTCGACGATGGGGGCACTGCGAATTAGGGAGTGAGGATGGTCGATTGGATGGGTGGCATGCTTCTCTTGTTGGTGGGTAATGGTGGCACGGGAGGGTGTGATGAGGGCGCAGGTCGACCTTGGGCCGTCGAGGGACGGGGCTTTGAGGGGACGGAATGGTGGGGCGAGTGAGGGCACTCGCGGTCCGACGGGAGACCTTTTGGAGTGCGTGCGGCTTGCCGCCGCTTTGGGGTGGATGGGTTTGTTCTTTGGTGTTCGTGGGAGGAGCAAAGCTTGCTTGCTTGACGATGGGGGCACTGCGAATTAGGGAGTGAGGATGGTCGATTGGGGGGACCCGCTGTTCTTGATGGTGGGTGATGGTGGCGCGGGAGGCTGTGATGAGGGCACAGGTCGGCCTTGGGCCGCCTAGGGACGGGGCTGTGAGGGGACGGAATGGTGGGGCGAGTGGGGGCACTCGCGGTCCGTGTGGCCTACTTCTTTTTGGCGTTTTTCATGGCCATGGAGAACCAGTCGTCGCTGCTCTGCGGGGGGGCGTTGTTGCCGCGACGATTGCGGTCTCCGCGCTGGTTGCGTCCGCCATCGGAGTTGCGGGGGCCGGGGCTGGTGCGCTTGTTAGAATCGCGACGCTCGGAACCAATCTCGGGCTGGGCCTTCATGGATAGGGAGATGCGGTTGCGATTGAGGTCGACCTCGGTGACGGTGACGTGAACCTTTTGCCCGACTTTGACAATCTCGGCCGGGTCGCTCACGAACTTGTCAGCGAGTTGACTGACGTGAACCAGTCCGTCCTGGTGAACACCGACATCCACGAAAGCTCCAAAGGCGGTGACGTTGGTGACGATGCCGGGAAGCTTCATTCCTGCGATCAGGTCGGAGGGCTTTTCGACTCCTTCGGTGAAAGAGAAAATCTCGAACTGCTTGCGCGGGTCGCGGCCGGGCTTGGCGAGTTCCGCAACGATGTCTTCCAGAGTGGGGAGGCCGACTGCTTCGCTGACGTATTTACGCAGGTCGATTTTTTTGCGTGCAGCGGGATTGTTCAGGATATCCTTGAGCTCGCAGCCGACATCTTTGGCCATTTGCTCAACCAGCTGGTAGCGCTCGGGGTGAACGGCGGAGGAGTCGAGAGGATGTGCACCGCCACGGACTCGCAGGAAACCGGCCGCTTGTTCGAAGGCTTTGGGTCCCAGGCGGGGCACTTTGTTGAGCTCGCTTCGGGATTGGAAAGGTCCGTTGCTGTCGCGATAGGCGACGATGTTTTGCGCCAGGCTGCTGTTGAGTCCGGAAACGTAGGAGAGGAGTTGCTTGGAAGCGGTGTTCACTTCCACCCCCACCGCGTTCACGCTGGAGATCACGGTGTCATCGAGGCTCTTTTTCAAGGCGCGTTCGTCGACGTCGTGTTGGTATTGCCCAACCCCAATGGACTTGGGATCGATTTTGACCAACTCGGCCAAGGGGTCCATCAGGCGACGACCGATGGAGACGGCGCCGCGCACGGTGACGTCCTCGTTGGGGAATTCTTCCCGCGCGACCTCCGAGGCGGAGTAAATGGAAGCCCCGCTCTCGTTGACCATCACGATGGGGATGGTGACCTTGAGCTTGCGGATAAAGGTTTCGGTCTCGCGCGAGGCGGTTCCGTTGCCGATGGCGATGGCTTCGATTTGGTATTTCTTAAGAAGCTGGGTCACCTCTTCCGCGGCTGCCAGCACCTGTCCGTGTGAGCCTGCGGTGCAGTGGAGCACGGTGTGGTGCAGGAGCTTGCCGGAGGCGTCGAGGACGACGGTCTTGCAACCGGTGCGGAACCCGGGGTCGATGGCGAGGAGGCGCTTTTCGCCCAGCGGGGAAGCCAGCAGGAGCTCGCGCAAGTTGTCGGCAAAGACGGTGATCGCGGTTTCGTCGGCGCGGCGCTTGGACTGCAGGCGGGCCTCGGTTTCCATGGAAGACATCAGGAGGCGCTTGCATCCGTCCTCAACGGCCTTTTGCACTTCCTCGCTGGCAGGGCCTTTGCCCGTGACCCAGTAGGGGACGGCGAGGTCGGCGATTTGTTCGGCCGGCACGGTCACGCGCATGAAGAGGAAGCCTTCTTTTTCGCCCCGACGAATGGCGAGGAGGCGGTGGGAGGGGATTTTGGCCAAAGGCTCGCTCCAGTCGAAGTAGTCGCGGAACTTCTGCGCGTCGGTCTCTTCCTCTTTTCCGTAAAGAACCTTGGAAGCGAGGATGGCGTCGTTCTCGTAGACCTTGCGCGCGCGACCACGCAGCTCGGCGTCGTCTGCGACGCGTTCGGCGATGATGTCGCGGGCCCCGGCGAGGGCGTTGTCGAGGGTGGCGACGTCTTTTTCTTCCGAGACAAACTTGCCGGCTTCTTCGGTGACTTCTGCGTCTTGATTTTCTAACAACCAGTCGGCGAGGGGCTCCAATCCGCGGTCGATGGCCTTGGTGGCGCGGGTTTGGCGTTTGGGACGGAAGGGGGCAAAGACGTCCTCCAAGGCACTGAGAGTCTTGGCGGCGAGGACCTTTTTTTTGAGGTCTTCGGTGAGCAACTTGCGCTCCTCGAGGGACTTGAGGATGGCCTCGCGTCGCTTGTCGAGCTCGGCCAACTGGTTCAGACGATCACGGATGGTCGTGATCTGGACTTCATCGAGGGAGCCGGTTTGTTCTTTGCGATAGCGGGAGATGAAGGGGACGGTGCCTCCTTCTTCGAGAAGCTTGGCGGTGGCGGCGACAGAACTGAGCTTGAGGCCAGTCTCTTGGGCGATGATCTCGATGTGCGAACTCATGAAAAATGCGGGGTGCGAAGGAGAGCATTTTTCGCGAATTGAGCAAGAAACGAACGGGTCTTTCCTCACCCAATGGGCGGGTGCGCTGGCCCGGAAGGCGTGAGGGCTTGGCGGGGAAGGGTTTGCGGGAGGTCGCCGTTGATTTGACGGAGGGAGGGGATTGCGGGCAACCCCCTCCGGTCGTGCTTGTTAGAGAGTCGTTTCTTTACTGGTTGGCGTCCTTCGCCGCCTGGAGGAGGTCCTCGATGGGCAGGCGTTCGCGGTAGTTGGGATCGGTGTGGACGAAGGCCACTTTCCCGTCTTTGCCAATGATATAGACCGCAGGGACGGGTAGCCAATAGCGGCCCTCGTGCTTACTTGGGAGCTTGAAGCGACCTTCGTAGCGCTTGCTGGTGGCTTCATCGAGGTAGAAGGCGAGACCAAAGGCATCGGAGGCCTTCATCTCGGCGTCGGAGAGAAGAGTGTAGCCGAGGTCGAATTTCTCAGCAGTGGCAGGCAGGTCCCCCGCCGCGTCCGCGCCGATGGCGAGGATTTGGTAGCCCATATCGGTGAGCTTTTGCTGGGATTGGGCGAGCTCGGCCATCTGCCGGGTGCAGAAGGGGCACCAGCCACCGCGATAAAAGATGAGCACGGTGGGCTGCTTGGCAGTTTCTTCTTTCAGGAGAAAATCTTTTCCGTCGTCAGTCTTGAGAGTGACGGCAGGGACGGCTTCGCCTTTGCCAAGTGGTTTGGCCTGTTCGGCTGATTCTGCGGGAGCGGCGAAGCTGGTGGAGGCGAGCAAAAGGCTGGAGCCCAAGGCGAGGATGGCGGTGGCGAAGTTCGGTTTTCTGAACGGGTTCATGGATGCGGCAAGCTTGGTTGGCATTGGGTGGTAGGACATCCTGAGCACTCCTTTATTCCCTCTTTTTTCCCACGAAGGCAACCTGGCAATCGAGCTCAACCCGATAAGCTGTTAGAGAGCTTCCCCGCAATCGCGAGCAACACTCTCTAGCGTAGAAACTGCACCGTCCCGATGAGCCCGTCGCGCAGGCGATAGCGCACCAGCACGGTTCCGCGCTTTTCCTCTCCATCGCGGAAGCGGTGCCAGTGCTCGAGGTCGACGCAGTGGTCCTTGAACTGGATGCGGGTCTCGACGGTGGCTCCGAAGTTGCCCTTGGCGAACATCTCCTCGTAGTTCTTGCGAAAGGCTTCCAGCCCCTTGGTGGTGACCTTTCCATCGGTATCGAGCACCATGACCTCCTGGTGATAACAGGCCACAAAGGCATCGAGGTCGTGGTTGTTGTAGGCGGTGAGTTGTTTCTCGGCGAGGAGCGCGATCTCGCTTTTGGCTTCGTCGTTCATGGATGGGAGCTATTTGAGGATTCGGGTGAAGAAAGCGAGGGTAAGGGACCAGACTTGGGCCGCGATTTCGGGGTCGTGGCGATGACCGATATCCCTCATGAAGGCGTGCTGACCATTGAACTCGTGCCACGAGAGAGAGACCTCGGCATCGGTCATCGCGTCGTAGATTTCGCGTCGGCCTTCGCGGGAGATATGGGGATCCTGTCGGCCCCAGATCATGAGCATCTCGGCTTCGATTTCCTCCGCCCGATCGAGGGTCCCGTCGTTACCGCCTTTGCCCAAGGAGCGTTGATGGAGGTCGGTGCCATAGAAACAGGCTCCTGCTGTAATCTCCGGTTGGGTGACGCAGGCGCGGAAGCTGAGGTGACCGCCCAGACAGATGCCGAGCGCTCCGATTTTGCCGCTGCAGGCCTCGTGGCTTTGGAGAAAGTTAACCAGGGTGGCGGCATCGTCGTCGAAGGAAGCGACCTCCTTGGTGACCTTCAACTCGTTCCCCCGATCGGTGCCCGGCTTGTCGTATTCGAAGACCGTGCCCGCCTCTTCGAACTCGTGGTAGACCTCCGGCGCAACAATCAGAAAGCCGTGCCCCGCCAGGTATTCTGCCGCCCGGCGGATGGGAGCCGTGACCTGATAGATCTCCGAGTAAAGGATGATGGCAGGATACCGGCCCTCCGCCACGGGGCGAAAGAGGTGGCTGCGCATGGGGCCACGTGGAGTGGCGAGGTCAACGTGCTCATCGTTGCGATAGATCATGATGAGAGAGGACGAAATTTCCCGTTTGCAGGCAAGTGGGAACGGGGTTGGTCTGGGGCCTTTCTCAAATTTCGGCTTCAATACTTCCTGCGAAATTCGCCTTTTCTTTAGCTGAAACCGGAACTGGAGCGAATGACCTTTCAAGGCGAGGGCGGATAACGAATAGTCAGCAATCCCCTTGGACTGGGGTTGGGAACCGACTTATGAGAATCACTACACTCTTGGCCGCATTGTTCTGGGGCCTCACAAATGGGCTTCTAACAGCAGAATCTTCGCTGGGGGAAGACGTTCCGCTCAACTGGCCGGCTTTCTCCTGGGATACGGTGCCACTCTACATGCATGTGCGAAAGGACACGGCCTACACCCAGGATGAGATCGACTACCTCGCCACTTTTCCGCTTTTGACCTTCGAGAAAAGCAATGGTCATCGCGACTCGGGTTCGACTGAGGAGGGCACTTTGAAAGCAGCGCGGGCGGTCAAGGCGGTGAATCCTGAGACCCGTATTCTCTACTATCGGAACGTCATCGTGGAATATGGAGGCTATGCCGCTAGTCAGTCGCTGAAGGGAATTTCCAAACCGTTTTTAGTCGGGGAGAATGGAAAAAAGAATCTGATTCGCAATCGCCTGCCAGCCTACGATCTTTCTAACAAAGCGGTGCGCGATTGGTGGGTCGATTCGGCAGAAGGAGTCTGTGCGGACTCTTCCATTGATGGGCTGTTTCTCGATGGAGTGGTCAAGGTGGTGGAACAGGGCTATCTGCGCCGCGAAATCGGACCTGAGAAAAAGCTAAGGCTTCTCTCTGGCTATACCCGATTGGTCAAGGAGACCCGCGAGATGTTGGGGCCGAACAAGATGATGGTGGCAAATATTCTGCGGGCTCGCTTCCCGGATTCAGGGGCGAGTTATTTGCGGATGTTGGACGGTTCCTATATTGAAGGATTCGAGGGGTCGGTGGGAAAGATGTCTCGCGAGGATTATGTCGCCAAGGGCATGGAAGCTTTTCAAAAGGCGGCCCGAGAGGGTTCGCTGATTGCCTTTACCTGCCGATTGGGTGAGAATCTGCAGGATGCGGACGAGGCACCCGAGATGGCAGGGGGAGCGAACAAGTTGGTGGATGAAAATCACCGCGCCAATTACCTCTTGGCGATGTTCTTGGTCTGTGCCGAGGAACACAGTTACTTCTGTTTGCACGATGGATACGACGCCAAGACGAGTAAGCTTTGGCTAAAGCGGCGACCTGAATTCGAGCGCCCCCTTGGCCCGCCTCAAGGTCCCGCGACGCGTGATGGTTATCGTTTCAGTCGTGACTTTGCCCATGCTTCCGTTCGTCTTGATGTTGAAAGTGAAGAGGCCAAAATCATCTGGAAGCAGCCTGCCGGGAAGTGAGAAATCCAATCCACCTCATTTTTCTAACATGAAGTATCTTACCCGAATCCTTGCAGTGTTCGTAGCGAGCTGCTTTCTCTTGGCGCAAGGCGAACCCGTCTCCCGCGCCGAGTCAAAACCGCGGAGATATCTGGAGACTGGTGGTGAGCGAAAGTTGGATTTGGTCTATAAGAAAGTTCTGCAAAAGCAGCTGGCTCTCGACCTCTATTACCCCATCGCAAATCGCGAGAGTTCCAGCCCGGTCGTCATCTATACCCACGGCGGAGGTTGGGCTGCGGGGAGCAAGTTGAACATTTCCCGCGGTGTGCATTCCAAAGTGGCCTTGAAGCTTCTGGAAGCTGGGTTTTGTGTCGCATCGGTGGACTACCGTCTTTGCAAAAAGGGGACCGGAGTCATGATGCGCGATTGCGTAATCGACTCCAAAGATGCCGTGCGTTATCTGGCGAATCATGCTGAATCGCTAGGCTTGGATCCCCAACGTTTTTTCGCTTTCGGTGACTCGGCGGGTGGGCAAATCGCGCAGATGATTCTTCTGACAGACTCCGGGGCCTTGCCGGGGGATCCTCAACTGGTGGAGGCGACTTACCGAATGGTGGCGGGTGTTTCCTTCTACGGGCCTTGCGATTTTGAGAAAGAGGAACTTTTCAATCACGATGATAGGCCGGACTTTCGAGACCGCTTCGGGCCCCGAATTCTCGGATCGCAGACCGACCCAGCTGACAAGCTCAGACTTTATCGCGAGATGAGTCCAGTGCGGTATCTTGAGAAGGACAGCGCTCCCTTGCTGATGATCCAAGGGGATCAAGATACCACCATTCCTGTCAAACATGCCCGTTATATGAAGGAGAAGGCGGATGAAGTGCAGGCACCGGTTGAAGTCTTGATCATCGAAAACGCAGGGCACAACTGGCGTAGAGTCAACGCACCAATTAAGCCCACAACGGAACAGATCGTGGAGCAAACAGTTCAGTTTTTCACCCGCCAGTTGGAGGAAAAGGAGTGAGCAAGCGGGAAGCACGCAAATCGTGATCGGCGCTCGCCATCGGTGGGAAGTTCGGTGATGGTGGAGGCACTCCAAGACCGAATATCTCCCATGACTACCGAGGAAATCCAGCAATACATCGAGTCCGCCATCAGTTCCAATTTCCAAAACTACGTGACCGAGTCAGGCGAGATGATGACGAGCGAGGGGGGAGACGGGCGTTTTTTCGGCAAGGTCTATGCGACCCGTTACTCCGGATTGCCGGATGATCGGATGCTGTTTCTTGTCGTGGGTGAGACTGAGAAGAAAATTCAGATCATCAAGTTCGGCAACAGCGAAAGCCTGACCCCCAGCACCACCGACCTCGACCTCTTACTCTTGAAAGAGCTGGGAATTCAGAGCGAGGAGGAATAGTTCCTTTGGTTCTGCCAAATATGATCCCCACGACATGCCCATGATTCGATTGTTTCAAGAAGGTGACTGGCAAGCAGTATGGGGGATGCTCGAACCTGTTTTCCGCGCGGGACAGACTTACGTTTACTCACCCGAAATCACGGAGCAGGAGGCCCGCGGCGTCTGGGTTGACGAGCCGCGAGCAACCTACGTGGTTGAGGACGGTGGCGAGCTTCTCGGGACTTATTACCTCAAGGCCAATCAGCCTGGACTTGGAGCGCATATCTGCAATTGCGGTTACATTGTTTCCGAGAACGCGCGTGCGCGAGGCGTTGCATCCTCCATGTGCGAGCATTCACAAGCGGAAGCTGTATCAAAAGGGTTTCGAGGGATGCAGTTCAATTTGGTCGTGTCCACGAATAAGGGTGCTATCCGCCTGTGGGAGCGACTTGGCTTTAAGATCGTCGGAACAGTCCCCGGAGCATTTTGCCACCCAGAAATGGGCTATGTAGACGCTCACATCATGTTCAAGAATCTAAAGACAGAACAAGGCGTCGCTCCTAAGGCCTAACCCGTCGCCAGTTCATTCCGTTATGACCGTACCAACCTCAACCCGCAGTCGAAGCCGCGCCCTCAGTCAGGCGTAGGAGGACTTTAACGTTCTCAGGCTGAGCTGCCCGGGAGTTGGGGAGTGATCTTGCGATTGACCAGGGCCAGGACGGTCATGGAGGAGGCGAGCATGAGAAAGGCTGCCACGACGGGATGAGGTCGATTGTGAATTCGCCGAAGCTCGGAAGTATTGGGAAGTTTCGACCCAGATTTTGGGGTGAGATGGTTTCCAAGTCCGCGCATTCTGGAGTTGGAAGTTTTGAAAGATATCTACAGAGTTCTCCTATGCCAATGCCACCTGAAGTCGAACGCCTTTGCGAAACCTTCGCTAACAATTTCGAGTTCTATAAATCTCCCGGCTATAACGAGACTCAACTCCGTCGCGAGTTTCTCGACCCATTTTGGGAAGCCCTTGGCTGGGACATCAACAATAAGTCTGGCCACGCCCCCGCCTATACTGATGTTATCCATGAGGCCTCGATCAAAATTCGGGGTGGCACCAAGGCTCCAGACTACGCCTTTTCGATCAACGGAGGCCCCAATCCCTCTGCTTGGAAGTTCTTCCTCGAGGCCAAGAAGCCTGCCGTCAATATTCACGACAATCCCGAGCCTGCCCGCCAAGTGCGACGCTACGGTTGGTCGGCCAAGCTCCCGCTTTGCGTCCTTTCCGACTTCGAGGAGTTAGCCGTTTACGATACCCGCATTCGTCCGGCTGTGAACGACAAGCCAACGGTGGCGCGGACCAAGTATCTCACCTTCGAGCAATACGCCGATCAGTGGGACAGCTTCATCGCCCCTACCTTTTCCCGCGAGGCGGTGCTGAAAGGGTCCTTTGATAAGTTCGCCGCGACCAAGCGCAAGAAAGGCACTGAGGAAGTCGACGACGCCTTTCTCAGGGAGATCGAGCATTGGCGTCAAATCCTCGCTACCAATGTCGTCCTTCGCAATCCGCAGCTGACCAACGTCCGCGACTTCAACTATGTTGTTCAGATCACCATTGATCGCATCATTTTCCTGCGCATGGCCGAGGATCGCGGGACCGAGGACCACGGGCGCCTCCAAAAGGCAGCCACTGGTAAAGGGGTCTTTGCGCGCCTCCTCAAGCTCTTCCAAGCGGCGGATGATCGCTACAATTCAGGCTTATTCCACTTCCAGTTGGAGAAAGGGCGTCCCTCCTTCCACGATGGACTCACCCCTAGCCTGACCATCGATGATCAGCCCCTCAAGGACATCATCCTCTCGACTTACCCGCCCAAGTCGGCCTACGAGTTTTCGGTTCTTCCCGCCGATATTCTCGGTCAAGTTTACGAGCAGTTCCTCGGCAAAACGATCCAACTCGGCGGAGGGGAGAAGCGGCGCACCGTTCGTATTGAGGAAAAGCCCGAAGTCCGCAAGGCCGGCGGCGTCTACTACACCCCCAAGTATATCGTTGATTACATTGTGGAGAATACCGTGGGCCGTTTGCTCAATGGTGAGAAGGACGCTCCCAAGCCTCTCTCCCTCGCCAAGGCCGCCAAGCTCAAGGTTCTCGACCCCGCTTGTGGCTCCGGTTCCTTCCTGATTGTGGCCTATCAATACCTTCTCGATTGGCACCGGGATCAATACACCCTCGACCCGAGCACCCGTCAGCCCGACCCCGCACGCATCAAGAAGCACGCTGGTGGTAAGACCCCCACCATCTATCGGAACGATGCGGGGGAATATCGTCTCACCACCCCCGAGCGCAAACGCATCCTGCTCAATAATATTCACGGCGTCGATATCGACCACCAAGCGGTGGAAGTGACCAAGCTGTCCCTTCTGTTGAAAGTGCTCGAAGGCGAGACCCAGCAACAACTCCAGCGCGACTTCTTGACCGAGCGCCAGCGCATCCTCCCTGACTTGGCGGCAAATATTCAGTGCGGCAACTCTCTCATCGGTCCCGATTTTTATGACCAGCCGGAGTTACCCGAACTAGATGGTGAAACCAAAGAGCGCATCAACGTCTTCGATTGGGAATGCTCGTTTCCGCAGGTGTTCGAGCAAGGGGGATTCGATGCGGTGATTGGGAATCCTCCGTATATTAGGATACAGTCATTGCGCGAATTTGCACCTGAGGAAGCTGATTTTTATGTGAAAAATTATCAATCCGCCTCTGTTGGAAATTTTGATATCTATGTCTGCTTTATCGAAAAAGTGACCAGCCTTCTAAGCAGTAGAGGATTTTCTGGTCAAATTGTTCCGCACAAGTTTCTCAATGCAGAGTATGGAAAGAATTTGAGAAGCCTTTTAGGGAAATCCAAGAGTCTTTGTGAAATAATTAGCTTTGGAGCTGAACAAGTCTTTGCGCAAGCGACTACTTATACTTGCCTTTGCTTTACTTCAGAGACTAAAAACCAAAGAACCTTGTTTCAGAGAGCTTATAATTTGGAGCATTGGCGTTACGAATTCATGCCTTCGCAGGATTCAATGGATACAAATTTTCTTAGTCAAGGTTCATGGTATCTTCTGAACGATTCCGAGAGAAAATTTTTCGATAAAGTAGTTTCTGGAAAACCGGCGCTTACTGACTTTACCACAAGTATAACTCAAGGGTTAAAGACAGGAGCGGATACTGTGTTTCTCTTGCACAACACCACGAGAAAGTCAGGATTTTTAACCGGTTATTCCAAGCATTTGAAAAAAGATGTGGAGATTGAAGAGTCGTGTTGCCTCTCCGTGGCAAAGTCGGGCGACATGAGGCGGTTCCGCACCCCGGAGCCAGTGCGTTCGATGATTTTCCCATACGATAAGTCAGGTAGTTTACTAGCAGAATCAAGCATGGTTGGACGGCCAAAGCTTTGGGCGTATTTGGAGGAATGTAAGGCGAAGCTTGAAGCAAGAGAACGTGGAAGATTTGCAGGGAAACAGTTTTATCAATACAGTCGCTCTCAGTGCCTAACCCAGTCCTATTCAAAAAAATTATTAGTACCCGATATTGCTCCAAAGCCTCATTTTGGTTGCGACTTGGATGGAAGTTTTGCCTATCTTGGCGGAGCATCAGGGGGGTATGGTCTAATTTTTAAGAAGGATGTAGATCCTTTATACTTTCTTGGAGTCCTTAACTCGAAGGTGATGTCTTGGTTTATCTATATTACTTCAACGGTTTTTCGGGGGAATTGGGCCAGCTACGAAAAGCGGTATATTCAGCATTTTCCCATCCGCCCCATCGATTTCTCCAACCCCTCCGACGTCGTCCTTCACGACAAGCTGGTTTCACATGTTGAATCAATGCTTGGTCTCCATAAAAAGTTACAGGAGGAGCAAAATCCCCAGATCCTCCGCCGCATCGAAAGCGATATCGCCAACACTGACCGTCAAATTGATCGGCTCGTCTATCAGCTCTACGATCTCACCCCCGAGGAGATCGCCATTGTGGAGGCGAGTCAGTAGGAGCGTTCTCCCGCTGTCCTTTGGTGGAAGTTTTGAAATTGACTTTTTACGTTCTTTTGAACACTAATGATTCGTGACCAATCAGCGTAGCAAAGTCTTTCGAGATGCCGTTCATGGCTTGATCCAGCTGGATCAGGACCGGGACCTTCTCTTGGACCTGATTGATACGCCGGAGTTCCAGCGTTTGCGGAGGGTTCGCCAACTGGGGGTGAGCAACATCACCTATCCCAATGCCGAGCACACCCGCTTTGTTCACAGTCTGGGTGTTTTGCACCTCACCAATCGCATCCTGGCGGTTCTTGAGCGTCGCTATCAGGGTGATGAGAAGGTGGCACATTGGCTCCACAAGTCGCGCTTCGTCCGTATCGCAGCTCTTCTCCACGATCTCGGCCACGGCCCGTTTTCGCACATGATGGAGCGGGCCTTCGAGAGCGGGAAGGACCACGAGGAGCGCAGCAAGTCCATGCTTACGGATCCCGAGTCGGGGATTAACAAGGTCCTAGTCGCCCACAACCTGACCGCGAATGAGATTGAGGAGATTCGGAACCTTCTCGATTTTCATGAGATTCCTTTCCTGCACGACATCATCAGTAGCAGTCTCGACGCAGATCGGATGGACTACTTGCTCCGTGATTCTTTATTCACCGGCGTGGCCTATGGGAGTTATGATGTGGAGTGGGTCATCAATAGCTTTTGTCTGGGGCTGGATCCGTCACCTGATGTTCCTAATACGCAGGTTCGTTTGTGTCTCGATGAGAAGCGTGGGCGACACGCTGCCGAGCAACTGATCATCGCCCGGGCCCACATGTCGATGCAGGTCTACTTCCACCAAACGACCAGACTGTGGGAAGCCCATCTCCTGATGCTTTTTGCGGAAGCGGCACGGTTGGCGGAAGACGGAAAATTGCCTGACGCAACTCCCGCCCACGTGCAGCATTTTCTCAAGGAAAAGGGGAAGGTCTCCCATCGCGAATTTCTTTTGATGGACGAGCCGTCATTCATCGCAGCGATGGTCTTGTGGGGCCAGGCCGAGGATTCATCCGACCTCCTGCGCAAGCTTGCTGCCAACTTTCTTAACCGGAAGAAGACGCTCGAATCCCGGGAGCTGAAGGGGAAGCAGACGACTCTCGCCTTTCAGAGTGTACTGAGATTGAAGCTGACAGCAGAGAGTGGTCCTGAAGGAGGCTCTTGGCTAATCGATCACTCCGATTTCTCCGCATACAAGGCCCCGGCGGAGGCCATGAAGGAAAGGGATGCCGAGACCTATTGGGAAACGGTATCGAGGAAAGCAATCCTCCTTTCCGATGGAGACTACTCGCGTCCAGCGATAGCGATTGAGCGCGACTCAGTCCTTTTCCAGAGTCTGGGAACTGCGAGTTTTCCAATTTCGCGAATCTTTTTTATGCCTGAGGTTGCCACACAAATTGACCGTCATTTAGCCTGAATTCTGAACAAACTCTTACCCCGCTCTTGCCATGTCCGACTCGTTTATCCCGCTCCTACAATTTTTCGTCACTCTCGAAGAGGTTACCGGCCGGAAGAAGTGCCAAAAGATGATTCACATTCTTCAAGAATGTGGACACGACTTTGGTTTCGATTTCAAGCTAGCTCTCTATGGGGCGTATTCTTCGGAGTTGCAGACGGTGTTGGAGCGCTTTGTTGATGAGGAATACATCGACGAGAATTCGGAACGAACTCCTTACGCCGGTTTTCCGACCAGTGTTTTTAAGCCTAGCGCAAGAGGGCAACAAATTTTTGAGCTATTCGAAGTCGGGGGCTCGCCATCTTGGCTGTCGCTCGCAACTAAACTGAACGAGAAATCGACCCGAGATTTGGAGGCCACGAGCACGATATTTTTACTTCGATCTTCAGGAGTTTCGGAAGCGGATCTCCAGTCTCGCTTTGAAGGATTGAAGCCTCATCTTAAAGCCAATTTTGAGAAGGCTAAGGAGTTGGCTGAGGAGTTGCGAGCAGTATCGCAAAACTGAAGCATCCATTGAGAAGCCTTCAAATCACAACTGCAAGTGCGCTCCTTCGATGATGGAGTGAGCTTCGAAGCCGTTGTTTTGGAGGATGAGGAGAGCGGTCAAGGACTCGGGCGTCTGGACGGCAAGGTCGTCCCGGTCCGGGATCTCCCCACCGAGGTGATAGGGGAGACCGCAATTGGCGAACGAGACGTCGTAGCCGCGCTCGATGACGGTGATGGTGGCGGATTCGGAATGACGGCGAGCACGGGCGGCAGCGGAAGCTCCTCCGGCGACGCCGCCGATGATAACGATGTTCACAGTTGAGGGAGGGTTAGTTGTTAGCAGAAGGGAGAGAGGGCTCCAAGTTGACGAGGACGCGGAAGACGCCCCGGAGGTCGCCTTCCTGAAAACCCGTGGCTTGGTCTTGCGGGTAGGCCTCTTTGATTTTGGCCGCGAGGGCTGGCGAGAAGGTTGCGGGGTCGCCGTGGCACTTCAGGCAAATGGCTTCGGTTGGAATGGGTTTGTAAAAGAGAGCCTGATGCTCATCGATTGGGAAGATGCGATGGGGTGGCAGCTCTTTGCCTTGCGAGATCATCTTTTCCCACTCGGCGAGAACCATTTTGTCAGTGGCATCGGGTTGGTTGAGAGGATTGCGAAAGCGGGAGGCCGTGCGGGTCACGGTCGCTCGTGCTTGGGTCTCGCTGGTCTGGGCGGTGAGAGGTTGGGCCACGCTTTGGCAGACCTGAAGGGCGTTTTCGGGTCCACCGCTTTGCAATGCGGCCTTGAGCTGCCCGCCAAGAGTTTTCATCAAGGCTTGGGAAGCGGCGGTTCCCTGCTGGACAACGGCTTGTTCTTGCGCGGGAGAGAGACTGGTTGCCACGATCGTGGGCTCTTCTTTGCGACAGGAAAAAAGGCTGAGACAGGCGAGTCCTAACAGAAGCGGTATCTTCTGGAAAGGAGGCTTTGCAGTGGGGCGAGCTCTCATTGCGAAAGAGCAAAAACCAACTCGATATAAATTGCAATAAATATCTATTGCAATATTCCTAAAAAGGAATAAATAAGAAAGGTAAGCGGTCGATGGAGGACGACTCATCGACAAATTTCGAAAAACACGAACCAACCGAAACCATGTATTTGAAGCAAATTACCGACCCCTCTTTGGCTCAGAACGCCTACTTGATTGGGTGTCAGCGCACGGGGGAAGCGATTGTGATCGATCCCGAGCGCGATGTGGATCGCTACCTCAACCTCGCGAAGGAAGAGGGTCTCAAGATTGTCGCGGTGGCCGACACGCACATTCATGCCGACTATCTCAGCGGAGTTCGGGAACTGGTGGAGCATCACGGAGCGAAGGCCTACGTTACTGCCGAGGGGGGACCCGATTGGCAGATGGAATGGGCGAAGGGTGATCCGCGCGCGCAGGAGATTCGGCACGGCGACACCATTGCGATTGGCAAGGTTGAGCTCAAAGTTCTTCTCACTCCGGGGCATACCCCGGAGCACGTGAGTTATCTTCTCACTGACTACGGTGGGGGAGCGAGCGAGCCCATTGCGCTGTTGAGTGGCGACTTCATCTTTGTCGGGGATGTGGGGCGGCCGGACTTGTTAGAAAGTGCGGCCGGACAGGTGGGGGCGATGGAAGAATCGGCAAAGGTGCTCTACGATAGCCTGAGGGAGACCGAAGGACTGCCTGACTTTCTTCAGGTTCTACCAGCTCACGGGGCGGGAAGTGCCTGTGGCAAAGCCTTGGGCGCGATTCCTACCAGCGTGATGGGATATGAGCGCAAATTCAATGGCGCGTTTCATGAAGCCCTCACTGCTTCTCGCGAGGAGTTTGTGGAAAGCATTCTAACAGGTCAACCCGAGCCCCCGGTTTACTTTGCCCGCATGAAGCGGGACAACCGGGCGGGACAGGCTCTTTTGCCCGATGGAAAATTGCCAGCGCCCGCCCGCTATGGCGAAGGCGATTTGGTGGAATTCATCAACGGGGGCCAGGGCGTGGTTTTGGATCTCCGCTTTGATAAGCAGGACTTTATTGCGAATCACCTCAAGGGTTCTCTCTATGCTCCTTTGAGAGGAACCGAGTTCCTGGAGGTGGTGGGTTCTTTCGTCGAAGATGAGAAGACCCCCATCCTTCTGTTAGTAAATAAAGCGGATGAGGTGGAGCAGGCGGTTCGGGAATTGGTGCGAATTGGCTACGACTCCATCGCGGGTTGGATGCCGGTGGCGGAAGCACTCGCATCTGCGGCCCCGACTGAGGCCTTCGCAACAATCGTAACCAGTGACCTTCCCGCGACCCTCGAACAAAAGCCCGGCTTCGTGCTGGACGTTCGGAAGGCGAGTGAATTTCAGGAAGGCCATATGGAGGGCGCGAAGCAGATTGCGCATACCCGGCTGGCGAAGCACCTCGACGAATTGCCGCGTGAGGAAACCATTTATGTGCATTGTCGCAGCGGAATGCGGGCGGCGAAGTCTGCAGCATTGTTGGCGCGCGAAGGCTTCGATATCGTTCACGTCGACGGGTCGTCCGACGCCCTGTTAGGAACCTCTTGCTCGATGTGCTCATGAAAAAGCGGCTTCTCATTATCGGCGGAGGAACGGCGGGTATCAGCGTGGCGGCACGGGTGCGCCGGGGGATGCCGGAGGTCGAGGTCACGCTGTTGGAGCCTTCCGAGAAACACTTCTATCAGCCGATGTGGACTCTGGTGGGAGGAGGGATTTTCCCGAAGGAGCGTTCCATGCGGGATGAAGCCTCGGTGATTCCAGATGGCGTTATTTGGAAAAAGGACGCCGCGCAAAAGATTGATCCTGTAACCAAATCGGTCTCCACGCAAAAGGGCGATACCATTGGATACGACTATCTTGTGGTTGCGACTGGCCTAGTCTGCAATTGGTCCGCCATTCCGGGCCTTGCGGAGTCGCTGGGCACGAAGCAAGTGTGCTCCAACTATTCCTATCAGCACGTCGACTACACCTGGGACACGATTCAGAATTTTAAGGGAGGGAAGGCGATCTTCACCCATCCCAGTGGAGCGGTGAAGTGCGGGGGAGCGCCGCAAAAGATCATGTGGCTGGCCGAGGATTGGTGGAGCCGCGAAGGAACGCGCGCGAAGATGGACGTTCATTTCTATCTCGCCCTTCCCAAACTCTTTGCGGTGGAAAAGTATCGCAAGACCTTGGAGGACGAAGTGGCCCGCCGGGAGATTCATTGCTCCTTTGAAAAGAACCTCATCTCCATTGATGCCGACAAGAAAGAGGCGGTCTTTGCCGACCTCAAGGGCGGGGACGAAGAGCGGGTGAGTTACGATATGATTCACGTCACTCCCCCGATGGGTCCGCCTCCCTTTCTGAAAGACTCGGGACTGGTGAATGAGGAGGGCTGGGTTGCGGTCGATCCATCCACCTTGCGTCATGGCACCTACAGCGAGGTCTTTGCGCTCGGCGATGTCTCGAGTTTACCCACCTCGAAGACGGGGGCCGCGATTCGCAAGCAAGCCCCAGTGGTGGTGGCGAACCTGGAATCCGTGATGAATGGTCGTGAGCCGACGGCAAAGTATGATGGCTACACCTCCTGCCCCATTGTCACCGCCCGGGGTCGGCTCGTGCTGGCGGAATTCGATTACGACAAGACGCCCAAGGAGACCTTTCCCTTCGACCAGGCCAAGCCGCGCTACAGCATGTATCTACTGAAGAAGTGGGCTCTGCCGGCCTTCTACTGGCATGGGATGTTGAAAGGGAAAATGTAACCACCGGAATGACGATCTACGCCATAGTGGGAGCTCTTGTCATCGGCTTGACGCTGGGCCTGACGGGGGCTGGAGGCAGCATCATCACCTTGCCAGTGCTGGTCTATCTTGCGAAAATTTCGCCCCTGGAGGCGGTGCCGATGAGCCTTTTGATCGTGGGGGCGGCTGCTCTCACGGGGGCTCTGCAGCGACTTTCTAACAAAGAGATCTGCCTGCCGACTGCGGGAGTCTTTGCGGTTTCGGGAATGGTGGGCGCGGTGGGAGGGGCGCGTTTGACACCCTTGGTTTCGCCGCAGGTTCTCATGCTTATTTTTGCGGCCTTGATGTTGTTCGTCGCCATTCAAATGTTTCGCCCCAAGTCCGAAGCCTCGGAAAGGACGGAGAAGTCCTGGCAGTCCAAGGCGGCTGCGGGTCTCGGGGTCGGAGTGCTCACCGGCTTCATCGGCGTGGGCGGTGGCTTTCTCCTGGTGCCTGCTTTGTTGAAGTTCGGGGGCTTGAAGATGAAGGAGGCCGTCGGGTCGTCGTTGGCGATCATTTTCTTCAATTGCATCGCGGGGTTTCTCTCCCACCTCGGGCAGACCAGCTTGAACTGGACGCTCTCCGGGACCTATGCCGGATTGGCTGTGATTGGGGTGCTGTTAGGAACACACTTTTCGACCAAGCTGCCCGCGCGGGTCTTGCGACGGGGCTTTGCGACCATGGTGGTCATCACCGGTGGCTTCGTTCTTTGGAAAAATCTCGGTAGTTAGTGTTGTTGTTGAAACCAGAGGCACCCCCGCGATACCGAGTTCGCGGGGGTGCTTTTTCTATTTTGATTCTCGAATAACGGGCTGCCTTAGTTCGCGACGCAGCAGGACGCTTTCGCGGGGGCGTCGGTCTTGTTCCAAGGCATCTTGGCCAAGAGGAGCGCCAAGCCACACCAGCCAGTCGCGCCGGCCATGGTGAGTCCGGCCCCGAAGAAGGCGGCCCCGAAGACGAAGGCGGGGTGAACGAAGTAAGCGAGCAGCGAGAAGGTGAGAACTCCCAAGCCGATGGCGAGTTGCACCTGGCGCATGAGGGGAAGGACTTTGCGATCCGAGCGGTTGAGAGGGAGTCCGGCTTGTTCCCAGGCCCCGACTCCTCCTGCGAGAATCGTCAAATCGCCAAAGCCCTTTTCCGCAAGGATCTGGTGGGCCTTCTCCGCGCGCTTGCCGGATTGGCAGACGAGATAATACTTTTTCGAAGGATCCAACTGACCACACTGGGCGGGCAGCTCGTCGACTGGAATGTGTTTGGCTCCATCGATGTGTTTTTCTTCGAATTCGACCGGCGTGCGCACATCGAGGGCTTCCGCGTTCGATTCGGTCAGGAGTTTCTGGATGTCGTGGGGGTGGAGTGTCTTCATCGGTTTAATTTGTAAATATTCCTATACAGCGAAAAAGAGATTGATGCAATTGAAAAGTCTCTCGTTACCCGCATACTCTGTGGAGGTTGCCTCATCTGGACGTAGTCCCAGAAAGGTCTTGATTGGAAAAATCGCGATATCAGAATAGAATGATAGAGAAAGTCATGAGCGCGAAGAAGAAAGCCGGAGGGCAAATCACTCCAGAAGGTCTCGAGAAGCTGGCATCAGTCTTCCGGGTCTTCTCGGAAGCGGGTCGTCTTGCGCTCTTGCAGGAATTGAAGAATCGCGAGATGACGGTCGGGGAATTGGTTGATTCCGCCGGCATCGGACAAGCGGGGGTTTCCAAGCATCTGAAGATGATGTTCGACGCGGGGATCCTCAGCCGCCGTAAAGACGGGACCAAGGTTTATTACGCGGTCAGCGATCCAATGGTCTACGAGCTCTGTGATCTGGTGTGCGGCAAGCTGGTCCGCGAGCAGGAAGCGATGAAGGCCATCGAGTATGTAATCTGATGGCTTCGAGAAGGGGTGGGACCTCCCTTTTTCTCGTTTAAAGATTCCGTGTAGCGAGCACCTCTTTCGCCGGGCTACGGTCGCCATTGCAGGAGATGCGGCGAGGTGCGTCCAAGGCGAGGAGGTCGAAACCAAGGTCGCGATAAAGCTCTTCGATCCGGGGCGTCAGTTGATTGGAAAGCGCGACCGGTCCCGGATGTTGAGCCAGCCAATGGGCGAGTCTCACCTGATCGTCCCAATCGAATCCACCCGACGAGTATTGGGTGAACTCCACGTCGTAGGGAGGATCGGCATAGAGAAAGTCCTCCGGCTTCAAATCCAACTGGTCGAAGTCTCCCAGTTGAAAGTCCCACTCCGCGAACACCGCTTGGAATGAGAGGAAGTCGGAAGGATAATTGATGTTGGCGTAGCGGCCGAAGGGGACGTTGAAGAAGCCCGACTTGTTGAAGCGACAGAGTCCGTTGAATCCCGTGCGATTGAGGTAATAGAAGAGTTGCGCTGCTTCCGGAGTTTCAGCTTTGCCCTCGGCAATGAGGGCGTTGAACCGTTCGCGATGCGCGTAGAATTGCTCGGAGTCGTTTTCCATCGCTAGGTCGACCGACAAGCCTCGTTGCAACTGGCGGTAAAAGTTGACCAGGTGCGGATTGACGTCGTTGAGCAAAGCGCGCTGAGGTCGCAGGCCCAAGGCAACGGCCAAACCTCCGCAAAAGGGTTCCACCAACCGGCGATGAGCTTGCTCTTTCCAAAGCTCGGACAAGGTAGGCACCAGCCAGCGCTTTCCGCCCGCCCACTTCAGGGGAGGGGTGGCTTTGGAAGCGGGTGAGGAGGCGGCCATCAGGAAAGCAACGATGATCGCAGATCGGGGAGAGGCAAGACTTTCTCAAGTCTGAGCACTTTTGGGAATTGAAACCTGGTGAAGAAATCCGGAACGCTTGAGTCCCCCGTGGCGGGGCTGTTGGCGGTCGAACGAATGGAGTTGGCTCGACGCAGGCGGCGGTAGGCAAGAGCTCAGCCGAGGTCAGAAAGACTCATCTTGCGGGTTTGGCCGCGCTCGTTGCTTTGCCAAATCCGGCCGGTATCGAGGTCCAGAGCGCTTAACCATCCTCCGCCGTAGGCGCATGTGTCCAGACAGATGGCGTGGCCGAGATTGGTGGGGAGGTCGCCTTGAATGGTGTGGCCGCACACGATGGTCTTCCCCGAACAGTGAGGCTCTTGCTCGTAGAAGCGCTGATAATAGAAAGTTTCCTGATCCTGTTGGTCGATGGAAAGGTTGGCTTGGAGCCCGGCGTGGACGAGGATGTGATCGTCGAGTTCGTGATAGAGCTCCGCCGAGCGCATGAACTCCCAGTGGCTCTCCGGCACATCGACGAAGCTGCCACCGTAGGAGCGCAAAGTGTCTTTTCCTCCGCAGAGGTCGCTCAGGAAGCGGTCGCGGTGGACCTTCCCTTCCAACGCGCGCAACATCTGGATTTCGTGATTGCCCATTAGGTGCACGAGCTGATGTTCCTTTCGAAATTCTAACAAGAAATCAATTACGCCCTTGGAGTTCGGGCCGCGGTCAACGTAGTCGCCAAGGGTCACGACCAAGTCGTCTTTGTCCGGCTGCACCGTCTCTAACAGAGTGGTGAGGGAAGTGAGGCAGCCGTGGATATCGCCAATTGCCAATCGCATGTTCTGCTAGTTGTCGTAGAGGTTTTGCACCGCGTTGAGGTAACGATCCACGGGACCGGGGTGGGGTGGATTTTTCGATTCCAGATCTTGTTTCAAGCGCTGGTAGTCCTTGAACTCGCCGGTCAACCGGGAGGCGTTGGTGATCTGATACCAGTCGAGATAATCGCGAGTGCGGATGCCGACCTCGTGAAGAGCATTCCGCTTCTCCTCCAATATCATCAACAGATCGGCGACGTCCTCTTCCTCTCCTTCGATCAGTTGGGCGGTGATCCGTTCGTAGCCGGCGAGGAGTGGGCGGTAGGAGGGGAAGGCGCGGAAAGAAAGCAGCTTGATGCGTTCCGACATCGGGCCGAGCAGCATTTTGCGATCCTCCTCGGGCAGGGCGAGGATGTCTTGAAAGGCCATGAGGCGGTAGGTGCGGACGAGTCCGTTCTCACCTTCCAAATCGCCGCGCAGTATCTCGGCGAGCGCGGTTTCGGTTTCCAATGGCGAGAGGGTCTCGGTGACGAATTCCTGGGTCAAGTTGGCCAATTGCAGGGCCCACCATTTGGCGAGTCCTTCCTCCGAAAGGCCTGCGGTGAAAAAGGTGTTTCGGAAGAGCAAAAAGGGCTCTCCCTCGTAGGATGGCGCCACGGAAAGATAATCGAAGAAGGTGCGCTCGCCGCCTTCCTGATTGAGCATGGCCATGAGGAATGCTCCGGCGGAGACCCGGAAGGTGGTTCGTTCCGCGGCATCCAGTTTGTCCGGCTCGGTGAGGGTGACCATCTCCTCGATGTCCATCATCATTCCGTTTTTGAAGAGCGCCTTGTAGAGCCCCCGGTCCGCCTCCCCATTCCGCCAGTTCATTCGTTCCAGCAATCCTGTGATCAGCCAGGGAGCGACCTGCACGGGTTGATCGTCGCGAATGGAGTTGTTCAAGCAGCGGTCCATGAGGAGGGCTTCGAGGGCGGTCTCGCGGAGACGTTGGCGGTTGAGTCCTTTGGCCAAATGAACTGCGAGGTCGATACGGAAGCGGGAAGTGCCGTCCACTTTGCGGGGCTGGATTGCGAAGAGCTTCTCCGGAACAGGATCGCCGACTTCGCCATAGAGTGTGATGATGAGGTCGTTCTGGAGGGGGAACACCGTGTTGCCGGATTTGGCGTCGGGGTCCTTGACTACAAAGTTGAGTTCCTGGCGTAACTCCGTGACTTGGGAGAGCACTGCCGAGATGGACTTGTTATCGTGCCCGAAGACTTGCAGCCGTTCATCGGAGGAGACCACCCGGCTCATGGGGGCTCTTTCCGCAGCTTCCTCCGCAACTAGGGACTGGCAGGCGAGGAGACAGGTGAGGAAGAAAAGCCGGAGGTTCATGAGGAGGGAAAGGGGGTTAGAAGACAGGCATCCCCAGGTCTTCGCTGGAGGAGCGAGGCTCAAAGGTGACTTTGCCTTCTTCAAATTTAACGAGGGCTTTTCCTTCCAAAAGGGTGCGCAGGGACTTGACCTCGGGCTTCATGACCTCGGCCAATTCTTCATAGGAGCTCATCACTAGCGCCAGATAGCCTTGCATGACTGGCATTTGGCCCAGCCGTCCGCCTGCCCAGTTGATGTTGCTGCTCATTTGGTTGTTCCCCTCGATGAGCTGCTCGATCTGGACATTCATCGCGATGGTGTGGGTGCGGTTGAAGGCCTCCCGTTCGAAGATCAAGTCCACGGAGCCTTCCTTGAGGCGAACCCAGGCGCCGCGGTATTGTACTCGGTTTTTAAGGAGGCCATCTTGGGTCCCCTGAATTTGATTGGAGAGCCACTGATTGATTTCCTCTTCGGTGAGAGTGACCTTGATGCCCTGGCTGGCGGCATTCTCCAAGACGCGCTCCAGGTTGCGGGTGGGAGGGGTGGAGCTTCCGTCCGCGTTCCGTCCGTCGACATCACTCAGATCCTGGGGCAGAAAGGAGAGGGTGATGGCCGTGAAAAGAAAGATGAGGAGTATCAGCGCGAAAAGAAGAACCGCTGATTGAAAGCTTTTAGACCGATCTGCCATGGACAAGGGCTATCAGATTGTGCCCGAGACTCAAATTCCAAAACACTGGAATCCGGGCGGGCGGGATCTTCGGTGGGATGGTGTGGCTTGGGTTTCTCTAATCCTTTGAGGGCACTTGGTGTTCCGCCGGGAGAAGGGGGCGCAACTCCTTGGCTACCAGACGCGCAATGATGGTATTTCCCTCCGGACTGGGATGGACCCCGTCACGGCTGAGCCAGTTTGGCTTGTCGAGGAGTAGTTGGTTGAGATCGACAAGGGGAATTTCTTCGTCTTTTGCCAGTTTCATTGCGGCTTGCCGATAACTGGCAAGGAGGGCGGGGAGACCGCCGTGTTCTTCGTAGTCCGCCTTTTCATGTCGGGTGAAGTAAGTCTCCGCTGCGATTGGGGGCGGGGTGCAGAGCAGCACCTTGGCCCCGGCTTCGCGACTCTCGGCGATGATTCTGGCCAGGTTCTCGGTATACTTTGCCACCGGCACATGAGCTCTCTCGCTATCGACCCGCAGGTCATTGGTTCCGAAGAAAATGACCACGAAGTCCGGTTGGTGGGCGAGGACATCCTTCTCCATCCTGCGAAGACCTTGCCCACTGTTGTGCCCCGCCACCCCCGAGTTGATGACCTCGAGGTTGAGGAGGGTGGCGAGTTCTTCGGGGTAGCCCCGCTTGGTAATGCTATCCCCCAGGCAAACGACTTTGGTCGCTGCGCTGACTGCGGCGCAACTGGCGAGAAGGAGGATGAGAAGGGCTTTCATGTTCTTGGGTGAACTGACTTGTTATCAGTCCGCCTTGTGGCCCTTGAAACCGACTTTGGGGTCGAGGACTTTTCCCGCGCGCTTTGGGCCACTGGCTTCCTCGGCGAACTGGGTCATGGTTGCGAGGATTTCGGGGTGCTTGTCGGCGACATCGTTTTTCTCCGAGATATCCTTGCTGAGGTCATAGAGTTCGTAGGGCTTGTTCTTGGCAGGCTTGATCGCTTTCCAGTTGCCATAACGGACCGCGCGGCTGCGGTTGTCCTCCCAGTAGAGATACTTGTGTTGGGCTTGTTCGCCTTTGCCTAACAGGGTGGGAACAATCGAGATGCCATCGCTATCTTCAGGAGCCTTGGTCCCGGCGATTTCGGCCAAAGTGGGCATCATGTCGGGGAAGTAGCCGAGGTAGTCGGTGACCGAACCCGGTTCGATTTGACCTGGCCAGCGGATGAAGAATGGAACGCGGAGACCGCCCTCGTAGAAGTTGCCCTTGCCGCCACGGAAATACTCCTTGGTCTTTGGGGAAAGGTTGGGACCGAAGGCTCCGAAGGGGAGCTTCTCATTTTTGAAATAGGGTTGCCCACCATTGTCGCCCGAGACGACGACGAGGGTGTTGTCATCCAGCCCGAGTTTCTCGAGCAGAGCGAGGATGTCGCCCAGCTGGCGGTCGACCATCTCCACCATGGCGGCATACATTTGGGAGTCTTTTTCCCCCCGCTGATGGGTGGCACCCCAGTCTGCGTCCTTATACTTTTGAAAGGCGGGTTCATCCTCGGGCATGCCCCAGATTCCGTGGGGAGGAGTCCAGGCGAGGTAGGCGAAGAAGGGCTCATCCTTGTGCTCGCGGATGAACTTGATGCTCTCCTCATAGATGAGGTCCTGGGCGAAGGTTTCCCCCTCGAAGTAGCTGCCTGTATTTCCCTCAAGAGGGATCTTCTCACTATTGCGCACCAGATAGCGGGGGTAGTAGGTGTGGGCGTGGACCTGATGATAGTAACCGTAAAAGGTGTCGAAACCATGCTTCTCGGGCACGCCGGTAGTGCCGACATCGCCCAATCCCCATTTGCCGAAACCACCGGTGACATAGCCTTGGTCTTTCAAAAGGCTGGCGATGGTGACCTCTCCTTCGCATAAGGCCGAACCTCCGCCATTGGAACGCACGGTGGCGTGTCCGTTGTGCTTGCCGGTCATGAGTGAGCAGCGGGTTGGAGCGCACACATTGCCGCCTGCCAGCATCTGGGTGAAGTGCATTCCCTCGCTGGCCACGCGGTCGAAGTTGGGGGTCTCGAGAATGGGATGTCCGGCCCCCGACCACTCGTAGTAGCCCCACTCATCGAGCATCAGGTAGACGATATTGGGTTTCTCGGCTCCATTTGCGAGCGAGGTGATCAGGGAGAGGAAGAGGATTAGGAATTGTGTTTTCATTTCTGGAGAAGAAGACCCTCAAGCGAGGAACATCCTTTCAAACGAAAACACATAAATCAGGAGAAACTTTACACGAACGCTGCAAATGGCGGCTGCGATGAGATTCCCCGATGCGGGTAAAAGGGGCTCGAGAAGCAGGGCGGGAGTGAGTCCTTGGTCTGCGGAGGAAATTGGGGTTGGCGTCTGAGGGCGAGGGGTTTGCAAAGGGAAGCAACTGTGCGGGGTGGATAGCGGTTGGTCTACGGGCTGAGCCCTTGGCCGAGTTTTCCCTTGCTTCCAGTTGAGAATTTAAGCAAACCCAGCCCGACGTTGATGCAGGTGGGTATGGAATCTGGTGAAAATCCAGAACAGACGCGCTGCGGTAACTGGTGACGAGTTTCCAATATCCAATTTTTGCGCAAGCAGGGGTGAAGGAGGGAATGAGGTTTGAGCCAGGAGTCCGAATACTTCCCTCCGCAGGTCTCCGTCTGAAATCGATATGACCAAGGGTCGGTTTTAAGGCTCTCTCGCGTTCTTAGAGAGTGACGGGTGCAGAAAGTCTCTTCCGCTGGAGGAGCTCCTGTTCTCGCTTGGGAAACTAAACATAGAGAACAATGAAATTAAATGCTGCGGCCTGGATGGTCGCTTTAGTTGTGGGGTCGGGATCTTTGGTGTCTGGAGCCGTAGTGACGACGTCCGATCAATTGGAATTCGTCGTGGGTGCCGGGGCGAACCTTTCGGTGCTGGTCTTTGACTTCAACGATGGAAGTTCGCAAAGCAGTTTCGCCTGGGGTTATCGCTGGGATGGGAGCGCCTCGGGAGAAGACATGCTCGCGGCGGTGGCTGGAGCGGACGCAAACTTAACCCTCGATTCCTCCAGCTTCGTGGGAAATGTGAGCTACTTTGACGGCGCCACTCTCCATAGCGCAGCTTCCGACTTTGGTGCGGGGGCCGTTTCGTGGGGCTATTATCTGGCGGGAGGATTTGCCGGGGATGATTCCATGAACAATGGCAATGTGGACACACCAGCGTCTATTTTGGGAGGTGGAGTCACTTATCCAACGACCTTCACGATCTCACCTACGGGGGCATCAGCGAACAGTTTTGGTGATTCCGGGAGACTTCTAGCCGATGGATCCTGGGATGTCTGGAGCTTTGGGCCCTATAATCCGGGGACCTATGCCCATGAAGAGCCACCCGGGTCGGAGGCCCCTGCCGCAGCCAGCGTGCCCGAGCCTGCGTCCACCGGGTTGTTTGCTTTTTTCCTGCTCTGCTGGAGTCTACGACGGAAAAGATAGTCGCTCGTGAAGAGAGAACTCACCATTGGCGTGTTGCTTCTCATGGGGTCCCTCGGGGCGGAACCCTTCGTGCTCGATCCAACCCTGGTCACCGCAGACCGTTGGCTGGAGCCCGAAGAGGAGGCCCAGGGGTTCTTGATGGAGGGCAGTGCGATCGTGCTGGGTGAGGAGCTGTTAGGAAAGGCGACCAGTCACTCGCTTCCCGAGCTGTTAGAGGTTCGGGCGGGGGTGTCGTTTGATTCTTTCTTTGGCAACTCCTCGCTGGTATCTCCCCGTCTGCGCGGCTTTGGCGAGGGTGGACAGCTACGGACTGTGGTGACGGTGGATGGCCTTCCCGTCAATCGAAGTGACATGGCTCTGGTTCCTTGGTCAAACGTGTCGTTAGGAAACTTGGAGAAGGTTTCGCTCCTGAGGGGTGGCCGCTCTGTTCGCTACGGTAGTGGTGCCTCGGCGGGGGTCATCGCCCTTGAAACACGAAGGAATGTTGAAGAGTTCACCGGCTCTGTGGAAGGAACTGTTGGCGACGATGAGACCTATCGACAACGATTGCGTCTGGGAGGGGTGAGCGAAGGTTGGAGCTGGACGGTGCAGGGGGAGCATTTCGATTCCGATGGTTATCGGGCGAACTCGGGGCACGACTCGTCCACGGTTTCCCTCTCGATTTTATCTCCGGAAGCGCGATGGGGGGAGAGCCGCACGACATTTTCTGCCAGTCGATCCTGCTTTGAGGATCCGGGAGCTCTCGATTGGAGGTCTTATCAAAAGGATCCGCGTCAGTCGCTTTTCCCTGATCAGAGTTTGGAGAATGAGACCGTGAGTCTGGGTAAACAGATTGAGTTGAAGCTTGGAGAGGATTGGAGTTTCGAGCTGAAAGGTTCGGCGAGCCATACCGAACGGGTGGCTGATTATCAGGGCCGGGTAAGCGATGGTGTGTTGAAAAGCTGGGAGGGGGAAGCGGTTTTCGCCCGCAAAGGCGAGGCGTGGAGTATCGAGGCGGGTGGGCGCTACCGGTGGAGTCAGCTGGACTTCGAGCGAAGCCAGCCCTTCGGATCGAATGTCGATGTCCAGTTGGCCGACCTGTCCCGCGAGGTCTGGGGTGGGTTTGTGACGATGCGCTGGGAGCCGGTGGACAACTGGGCTTTCTCTGCGGGAGCCAGCTGGGATTCCTACCGCTTGGATGGGGATGCGCAAAGTCCGAACGATGCCGCGAACCCAAGGCGAAACTTTTCAGGAGAGACCAGTGATGGAGACTACGCGCTGGAGTTTGGCTTCGAGTATCAACTGACGGAGCAGGCGCGCTTGTGGGGGCGCTATGACCGCTCGCTACGTCTTCCGGTTCTGGATGAGGTGGCGTTCTTTCAGGGCTTTGAATCGGACCTGCCCTTCAATACCGGATTGCGGCCGGAGCACGGGCAGGGGGGAGAACTGGGGGTGGTTTGGGAGGATGAGGGGTGGACTGCCAAGGCGACCTTTTTCGGACAATGGATGGAGGACGAGATTTTTTATGATGCCGTCGCAAACGTGAACGACAACCTGCCCGAGACCGAGCGCCTGGGGATGGAGCTCGAGCTCAATTGGGAGGGCGACTGTTGGGATGTGAACCTCTTTTATGCCGCGACTCTCTCACGCTTTCAAAGCGGGGCTGAGGAAGGAAGAAGAGTGCCGCTGGTGCCTCGACACTCGTTGTCGGGAACGCTTACCTGGCATTTGTTCGAACAAGTGGATTTAGGTCTGGAGGGTTGTTATTCGAGTTCGCGGGTGGACGGAAATGAGCGGGTAGTCATGGGGCAGTTGAGGGATTTTCGGGAAATTCCGGGCTATGTGGTCTGGAATGTGTCTGCCAGTTGGGAAGTGAGTGAGGCCTGCACGGTTTTTTGTCGCGTGAACAACCTCTTCGACCGGGATTTTATATCGACCCAATACTCGGACGCAATCTACCCGGGAACTGGCCGGCAAGCTTTGGTCGGGGCACGATGGGAATTTTAGAGAAAATGGATATGAATGGAAAACGAGCAGCTTTGTTTTTGTCGCTGACCGCGACGCTGTATGGAGGGCCCTACCCACCGGCAGCGGGTCAGGAAGGGAGTGGGGCCATCGCCCTGGGAGATGAGCGAATCGTGAGCTGGGCCACCATGGTGGAGTCCTTTCATCCGGATGAATCCGTGAGTGAAGCTTGGCTGGATTCGGAGCAGGCCTTGGGGCCGGCGGAAGGCAATTCGTTCGGCGTCTGCTCGTTGGGTCCGGGAGGAACGCTGACGGTGTCGTTCGGTCAAGTGATTCCCAATCGCCTGGGACCTGAGCTGGCAGTGTTTGAGAATAGCTTTTCGGACTTGTTTCTGGAGTTGTCTTTTGTGGAAGTGTCGTCCGACGGGGTCAACTTTGTGCGCTTTCCCAACCGGTCTCTCACGCCCTCTGCAGTGGGGAGTTTCGGAGCGATTGATACGACTGATATCACGGGGTTCGCGGGAAAGTATCGCCAGGGTTTCGGGACTCCTTTCGACTTCTCGGATCTGCCGGATAGTCCGCTTCTGGATGCCGATGGGATTCGGTTTGTTCGCTTGGTTGATGTGGTGGGAGGGCAGTCAACGGATAGCAGTGGCGCGGTGGTTTACGACCCCTATCCCACCTCGGGATCGGCGGGTTTCGATTGCGATGGAATCGCTTTGTTAGCTCCCGTGCAGGTCCCGATTGCCGAGTCCCAGTGGTCTCAGGGAGAGTTTCGCCTGAGCTGGGCAAGTGAGGCGGGAAAGCGCTATGCGATCGAGTCCACTGAGTCCTTGGAGCGCGAGAGCTGGACGCAATTGGAGATTTTATCCGCAGAGGGGGAAGAGCTGGCCTTTAGTTTCCCCACAACAGGCACGGCGAAGCAGTTTTTCCGCGTTGTTTCCGAGTAGCTGAATCGGATCGGGGGCGCCCGCTTTCTCTTCCATTGTCACTGTAGGGAGATTTGCTAGCGTCGGCCATGCGTAGAAAGAGGGTTCTCTTTTCGAGTCTAGGTCTGCTGCTCGTTCTTTGGTGTACGGGAGTGGCCAATTCGATCTGGCAGCAAGGGCGCAATGATGAGGCTCGGAATTCTGACTGCGTGATTGTTTTGGGAGCTGCCGTCAGCGGTTCCAGTCCTTCCCCGGTGTTTGAGGAGAGACTCCGACATGGCATCTCTCTGGTGCAAAGTGGCCGGGCGCCGGTTCTTCTTCTAACAGGTGGAGTAGGTGAGGGGAATGCTCTGGCGGAAAGTGAAGTGGGGGAATCCTATGCTCAAGCGGCAGGAGTCGCTCCGGCGATGATTTTCAAAGAAACCTCGTCCCGCACCACGAGGGAGAATCTCGTGGAAGCGAAAAGGGTGATGAATCGGCACGGGTTGAAGACAGCCGTGATCGTGAGCGACCCACTGCATTTGAGAAGAGCATCGGCAATGGCCAAGGGGCTGGGGATGAATGTTGTCACTTCCCCGACTCCCACGACGAGATACCGCAGCCTCAAGACGCAGATTCCGTTCCTGTTGCGGGAAGTCTACTTCCTGCATCATTACTGGATCTTTCGCCGGTGAAAATGAAGGTGTCCGGCTGTCAGGGCGTGATCCGGATTTTACCGAACCCGCCCCCAGTTGTTCCTTTTGTTAGAAATCAACCGGTTTCCTTGAGGCCGGAGGAAATCGCGTTTACGGTTAGCTGCAAGGCGAGGAAGACTTCGTTGGCTTTGCCATTTTCTTCTTCCATCGGCCGGTCTGCCGCGCGCCAGTCTTTGAGCAATTGGATTTGCTGGAGATGAAGCTTCTTCAAGGGTTCTTCGCGTAGGGCGAGGGTCTTGTTCATGCGCGGGCGACGGGTGGCGAAGTCTCCGCCGAGGAAGGCACCGACTTGGTCGCGGGTGCGCTGGAACTCGTCGCGGACGGTGGTCAGCACGCGTTCGCGCAGGCCTTCGTCTTCGCAAAGACCTCCATAGGCCGCCATCAGTTCGAGATTGGCGCTCATCAGGGAAGTTTCCACATTGGTGAAGACGTAGCGCAGGAAGGCGATGTCGCTGAAGGATTCCTTGAGCTTGGCGTAGGTCTCGGGATCGTTCTTTTGCAGAGCTTCCAAGCCACTGCCGACTCCATACCAGCCGGGGAGGTAGAATCGGGATTGCGTCCAAGAGAAAACCCAGGGAATCGCACGCAGATCTTTCAAGGAAGGCTTGCCGGTCCGGCGGGCGGGGCGGGAGCCAAAGACTCCGGTTTCCAGCGCGTCAATCGGGGTAGCCGAGCGGTGGAAGGTGAGGAAGTCCTCACTGGTCAAGAGCGCGCGATAGGCCTCCGAGCTGGCGGCTGAGAGGGAGTCGAGAGTGGGGTGGAATTCCTCGGGAACTCCCGTGCGCTTGTCCTGCATGGCCACCGCTTCGCTCACTCCGGCCATGAGGAGTTCGAGATGGTAGTGGGCGTTGCCTTCGTGGGAGTATTTGCGGGGCAAGACTTCTCCCTGTTCGGTCAACCTAACAGGTCCTGTTAGGCAGCCGGGAGGAAGGGCGCGCAGGAACCATTGGGTGGGGCCTGCGCCCCGGCCGATGGTGCCGCCGCGACCGTGGAAGAACTGGGGCTCGAAGTTGCGGCTGGCGAGGGATTCGGCCATTTCCTTTTGCGCGCGATGGATTCCCCACTGGCTGGCAAAGACGCCGGCATCCTTGTTGCTATCGGAGTAACCCACCATTGCGGGTTGGATGGTATCGGTGCCGCCTGCCATCAGGTCGCGATATTCGCCGAGGATTCCGGACGCGGCCGCGAGGTCGTCACCGGTCTCGAAGAGGGGGCTGACGGGCAAGCGCGAGCGCCACATGCCGTCGATGTAATCGGCCAGTCCCGCTTCCCGGGCAAAGAGATGCATCGCGAGCAAGTCGGACACTTGGCGCGTCATGGAAATAATCAATTGGCCCAGGGAATCCGAGCCCGCCTTTTGCTCTTGGTCCGCGACCACGCGCAGGTAGCCCAGAACATTTTCGCCCTCGGCGGGCAAAGTGGCGTTGACGGCGAGCAGGGGGCGATGGCTCTTGAGTTCTTCCATCAGGAACTGCACCCGCTTTTCCTCCGGCCAATCGGCAAAGCTTTCTCCCTCCGCGATTCCTGCCGTAGTGAGAATGGCGGCGATGGCGGCATCGTGGGTGGCGGAGTTGTTGCGGATATCGAGGTGAGCGAGGTGAAAGCCGAACACGTCGTTGAGCAGGATGAGGGGCTCGATCCATTCCTTGGCAGCGAGCTTGGCTCCCGCTTCGCAAAGGGTCCAGCGGGCGAGCTCGAGGTCTTCGCCGTAGTCCTCGCTATTGTCGTAGCCACCGGCGACTCCGTTGATTGAGCGTTCCAGCTTTTCGCGGCAGAGATAGAGCCAGCAACGCCAGCGTTCGGCCTCGTTGCGCTTGGAGATGGAGACACCGACTTCGCCCAACTCGTTGGTCAGGCGGGTGATGCCTTCCTCGAGTTCGATCGGCACCTTGACGAAGGGGCGGCTCTCGGTGAGGGCTTCCGCGGACTTTCGGGTCCAGCGTCGTTGCAAGCGCAGGGCCTGATAGCGCATTTCGGCGAAAGTGTTTTTGGTCACCTCGGGGGTGACGAAGGGGTGGCCGTCGCGATCGCCGCCAATCCAGCTGGCGAAGCGGATGCGGGGGTAGGCTTGCGCGGCCCGCAACTTCTCAAGAGACCAGCCCGCGGCTTCCCATGCGACTTCCAAAGAGCGATTGAGCCGGATGACGACCTCAGGGAAAACCTCGCGCAGGTAGTAGAGCGCGTTGCGGCGTTCATCGGAGATGGTGGGGCGCTCGACAAAGATTTCTCCCGTGTGCCAGAGGCTCTCGAACTCCGCACGCAGACTGTCGCGCACACGTTTTTCCCGCAGGGGATCCATGCGGGCGTCTTCCCATTCCGAAAGGCGGTTGTAGATGGCGAGGTGCTTCTCGCGTACCAGCGGGCGCTTGGCTTCGGTGGGGTGGGCGGTGAGGACGGGCTCGACCTCGACCTTGCAAAAAGCGGCGATGGCTTCGTCTTCGGAGAGGCCGCCTTCTTTCATGCGGGCAATGACGCCCGGCCAGAGCCCTCGAATGGTTTCCGGTCCATATTCAGCCCGGCGAATGGCGCGGAATCTCCAGGCCACGCGCTCTTCCACAATGTTGAGAATCTCGAACGCCAGAGAGGCCAGCTGGGCGGACTCGGCGGCTTCCCCTGGTGTTTCTTCCAAGTCGCTGGATTCCTTCAGCCAAGGGAGGCGGGCGATGGACTCGGCATCAAGGGGGAGGGAGCTAGCCAAGGTCGAGGTGACCTCGCGCAGTTCGTCTTCCAGGGCTTGGAACCCACGGTCAAAGTAGGCTTCGTTCAATTCATCGCTTGGCATGACTCTACTTCAACTGAAAGCAGGAGTCGTGCAAGGTTTTGCTTTGCAAAGTCTTTCTCCGTGACCTTGGGGGCGATTTCTAGCAAGTTCCCGCCCTACGGAAAACAACACACCATGACCTGCCCACTTTGCACTCTCGACGATATTTTGGAGCATCCCACTTCCTACGAATGCCTGACCTGCGGGCATGATTGGAAGAAAGAGACTCAGCAAGAGGAAGATACCGGCCCCGAGGAGCGTGTCGTGAAGGATGCGCATGGCAATGTTCTCCAAAACGGCGACATCGTGGCTATGGTCAAAGACCTGAAGCTGAAGGGCACCTCCAAAGTCCTCAAAAGCGGCATGAAGTCCAAAGGCATTCGCCTCGTGGATGGCGATCACGAGATCGATTGTAAGATGGATGGGCTTTCCATCGCCCTGAAAGCCCAGTTTGTGAAGAAAGTGCAGTGAGACTTCAAGGAGCGTGGGTGTCTCGCCCGCGAAAGAGATGCTCAGGCGAGACGCCTGAGCTCCTTGAGGGTTTCTACCAGCAGCTCATCTCGCGGAAGAGATTGAGGCGGGCGTTGAGTTCTCCTTCGTCGAGTTTTTCAAGCCGACGGGTGGAGAAGTCTTCGCAGGTGTAACTGGCGAGAACCGTGCCGCGCACCACGCCATCGCGCAGTTCTTCGAAGGTGAAATCGGTTTTGCCAAGGGAGGCGAGGTAACCGGCCAATCCTCCCAGGAAAGTGTCGCCCGCACCCGTGGGGTCGGCCACGTCTTCGAGGGGGAAGGCGTTGCAGCGGAAGAGACCGTGGTGGTCCTCCTCGGGGCCAAAGAGCACCGCGCCAAATTCACCCAACTTGATGATCACATACTTGGGACCCTTCCCGCGCAGGATTTTGCCGGCCTTGATGAGGTTACTGGTGCCGGCGAATTCGCGCGCTTCGCTTTCATTGATGACCAGGAGATCGACTTTCTTGAGCACCTCATGCAAGGCGTCGTTGGCGATCTCGATCCATAGATCCATGGTGTCGATGAGCACGAATTTCTCGGAGTCGGTGCAGGCCTCGATCATTTCCATCTGATTCTGGGGCGACATGTTGGCCGCGACTACGATAGGGCATTTGGCGGCATCGCCGGGGACCTTCACCGACCAGTTTTCCAACACGTTCAGAGCCACGGTGTGGGTCTTGCGGTCGTTCATGCTGTTGAAATACTCGCCGGTCCAAGTGAAGGAATCACCCTCGGAGTGCTCGAGCGAATCCTGCTGCACGCCGTTCGAAGAAAGCATTTCGAGGTGCTTCTCAGGAAAGTCTTTTCCCACGATACCCACGAGGTGCACGGGTTTGGCAAAAAAAGAAGCGGCCAAAGAGGCATAGGAAGCCGAACCACCCAGGAGGTCGTTGTGCTCGGCATCGGGGGTTTTGACATTGTCGATGGCAACGGTGCCGCCAATTACTACGGGAAGGGTTTCGCTCATGAGCTTGAATCCATGCAGGGATTTTTGAGAAAACGAAATCAAAAAAAGAGAAAAGAGGTGGCCTTGGTTCAATTTGCCAGAAGGTCATTGGTGGTTGGCTTGCGGGATCAGTTTGGTAAAGTCTGCCCCGAAAAATATGTGTGGAATCGTCGGTTACAGTGGCACCCAGTCCGCTGCCCCCATTTTGTTAAACGGCCTCAAGAGGCTCGAGTATCGTGGCTATGACTCTGCTGGATTGGCCTTGGTTTCACCGGAAGGAATTCGGGTGGAAAAGTGCGAAGGCAAGGTCGTCAACCTCGTCAATCAGCTGGGAGAGTTTGACAAAATACCTTCTCTTGGCGGTGCCACTGCTGGCATTGCGCACACCCGCTGGGCAACCCACGGACCTCCCACCACGGTGAACGCGCACCCTCACGCGGCGAGACCTGCGGGGGAAGAGGGGAACCGGGTGACGCTGGTGCACAATGGAATCATCGAGAACTATAAGGCCCTCAAAGCCCGGCTCGAAGCCGATGGCCGAGTCTTTGTGTCCGAGACCGATACCGAGGTTCTCGCCCACTTGGTGGACTCCTTTTACGAAGGGGATTTGGTCAAGGCGGTGACTACCGCGCTCAATCAGGTCGAGGGAACATTCGGGATCGCCTGCGTGGCGATTGATGAACCGGGGGTGCTGGTGGTGGCCCGACGGGGGAGCCCGATCGTCATCGGCTTGGGCGAAGACGAAACTCTCGTTGCCAGTGATGCCGCCGCCATCCTGCGATACACGCGCCAAGTGATTTACCTCGACGACAATGACGTTGCGCGCATCGAGGGGCCCAAGGTCGATATCTGTAGCCTGGATGCCATGCCCGTCACTCGCGAGTCGACCCAGATTGACTGGTCCGATGATGCGGCGGAAAAAGGGGGATACGCCCACTACATGCTGAAGGAAATTTTCGAGCAACCGGACTCCATCTGGAACACCATCCGCGGTCGCATGGATTCGGACCGCGGGAACTCCGTGCTGTCGGGTCTCAATGTCCAGCCGCGTGATCTGGCGGAGCTTCACCGCGTGCTGCTGATTGGCTGCGGTACGAGTCTGAATGCCGGTTTGGTGGGGGAGTATGCCATCGAGGACTTTGCGGGCATTCCCGCCGAGGTCGAGCAAGCTGCCGAGTTCCGCTACCGCAACCCTATCGTGGGTTCGAAGGATTTGGTGCTCGCCATTTCCCAGAGCGGGGAAACCGCCGACACTCTCGCGGCGGTGAGAGAGGCGGTGGATAAAGGCGCCCTCGTGGCGGGTCTGGTCAACGTGGTGGGTTCCACCATTGCCCGCGAGACAGGGCGCGGAATCTACCTCCATGCCGGGCCTGAGATTTCTGTCGCTTCCACCAAGGCCTTCACCTCCCAAGTGAGTTGTCTGCTGATGATTGCGCTCAAGTTCGCCCGTGCCGCCCGCATGTCACGTGAGCGCGGCGTGCGCTTTGTGAAAGAGATCGAGGCCATCCCCGATCAAGTGCGCGAGGTCCTCAAGCAAAACGATCACATCGCCGAGATTGCCGAGAACTACATCAAGGCAGAAAGCGCGTTCTATATTGGTCGCGGTTATATGTATCCCGTGGCCCTCGAAGGGGCGCTCAAGATCAAGGAGATCAGTTATATTCATGCCGAGGCCTTCCATGCCGCGGAGCTCAAACACGGCTCCATCGCTCTCCTCACCGAAGAACTCCCCATCATCGCCCTTGTGCCCGATGGCCCCGGCAAAGACAAGACCCTCTCCAACGTTGCGGAGTGCCGCGCCCGCGGTTCCAAGGTTCTGTTGGTTGCCACCGAAGGGGATGATGAGGTGAATGACTACGGGGACGACATCATTCGCATTCCGGCTGCGCCGCTACATGCCGCAGTCATTCCCGCAACCGTGGCTTTGCAACTGTTCGCCTATCATGTCGCCCGTCTCCGGGGGTGCCCCATCGATCAGCCCCGTAACTTGGCCAAGAGTGTGACGGTGGAGTAAGGCTTTAAAATAAACTCTATCATTTTATTCTTCGGTTCCAAGGAGTTGAAGATAGAGATAGGGAATGCTGAAAAAGGAGGCTGTTTCGCTAGCAGTTTTGGTATTGCTGCTTGGATTCACAAGCTGTGATAGAGAAGAGGCGGTCGAACTCAAGCATCCCGCAAAATCGGCTACCCTCGAGTCTGCTGCGCTTGCGGTAGATAGAAGTGATGATTGGCGAAAGCCGGATGAGAGAGAGCTCGAGAAATTGAGCTCACGCCTTTTGGAGTTCCGTCGGAAGTGGCTGGAGAAGCTTGGGATCGAAGAGGAGGAGCTCGACGAGTTCTATTGGAAGGAGGAGAGCCGAGAGTTTGACCTCGAACTCAGTGCAGGTGAACGTAAGGAGCTTCTGTTAGAAATCCTGGCCGCGGCGAACAACAATGAATCCCATCCATTGATCGGTTTTATCTACCCGATGGTTTGTTCGTGGGCGCGTGAAGATCCTGATGAAGTTCTCGTCTTTTTGGATCAGGAAGCCGGGGAGTGGTGGCTTCGCGAGTTGCGGGGGGAGATTCGGGTGGGACAGGCTCTCGCGGGCGATCCCGAAAAGGCTCTGTTAGAATACGAGAACGATAGGCGCACGCTCTGGGATGACGAGGGCGACGTCTCCGACGAGATCGGAGTTCTCATCATGGAATTGTGGGCGCGGCAAGATGGCGAGGCAGCCTGGAATTATATCTTAGAGACTGTCCCAGATTACAACTATTTGACGATCGCCTATATCACAGGTCTGTCGGAACAAGTGGATTGGGTTGAACAGGCGGCTCGCTTGGAATCCTATTTTGAAGGAAAATACACAAGCGAAGAGCCCTTGGCCCTGTTAGGTTACCGGTGGATGAAGGCTGACTTCGAGCCGGGGAGGAAATGGTTTGAGGAGCTGGCATCCGAGGATGAAGACCAATACAAATTCGAGTTTTGTCGCTACATGGCCGAGTCCTACTACAGCCGTAAAGATCAGAGTGATGCGATTTATCCCCTGTTTCAGAATTTGTTGGCTGTTGGCGACGAGGAGTTGGTCATAGGGGCAATTGGATTTTTGAATCTCAGCAGTTATGTGTCCTATGATAGAAAGTTGGTTGAAGTCGCTTTTGGCTCCAAGGGAGGAGAATTCAATGCTGGGCTTGCCTTGGTGACAATGAGGATGGCGGTGGTTGGTCATGCCATCCTCCAGGTTGAACCCACCCTTGAACAGCGTGAGTTTTTTGGGTTCGTAAAGGATACGATTCGAGGAACAGAAATTGATCCTCGTAGCGACGCTGGAAAATTTGCCGGGATGATCTTGGCCAACGATTTCGATAGGATGTTGGAACAGTCAGATGAGTGGAGCAAAATTGGGAGTTCCGAACCTACTCCGCAGCCTCCTGTCGTGCCAATGCCAGTCGATGAGACCGATAGCGACTGAAGTTACCAAAGAATCTGATCCGGAGCCCAATGGACCAGTAACATACCCTCCGGGGGGCCGAACCCGAAAGCACCGGAGGCGAACTCGCCTAGAAAAAGAAGGTGAGATTGAGCTCCAATTGGGTGCCATCGAGTTCTTCTTTCATCTCCGCTGGCATGGCGGGAATCTTGGCCTTTTGGATGGCGCGCATGGTGAAGCCTTCCTGAATGGTGCCGCCCGCGATTCGGGAATCGAACCGGAAGCCGGTGACCTTCCCAGTGTCATTGACCACGAAGCTCACTGCGAGCACTCCGGGCAAAATGTGTTCGCGTCGCAGGATGCACTCCCGTTGCCAGGCCTTCTCAATCTCGCGATTCACCTCGGCGAGAAAGCGTCCTTTCACGCTATCCTCCACCTCCAGGGAGCTTTCGCCTCGTCGGCGGATGGTGCCGCTCAAACGGGTCTTGGTCGCCTCGCGGTCGAAGCCTCCGTCGAGGCCCCGATTGCCCGAGACTCCGCCCGCCATTTGTGCTGACTGGGCCGCAGGCTTGGGCTCGGGGATTTTTTCCTCCGGGGCGGTTTCCTCTTTGGGTTCGGGCTTTTCCTCTTCTTTGGGGACGGGGATGCTCTCATCGAGCGCAAGGAGCTCCGCCGCCTTGGCCTGAGCCTGCTCCAATCGTTCCTGGGCGGTGGGTTCCGTCGGCTCGGGAGCTTCGAAGGGCGGGGTCTCCAGCGGTTCGGCGAGTTCGGGGAACTCGTTGCTTTGCTCCGCCATCTCCGGTTCGGGGATGGATTCCTGGATGAGGGCGGTCTCGGAGAGCGGAAGGGGTTCGCCAGGCTGGCCGGGTGCTCCCTCGCGATCGCCGTCGGAAAAGTCCGAGTTCGCCAACTCCATGTCATTAGGGGTGCGGGCCTCGCGTCCGTCTTGGGTTGGGACTTCCAGCCCGGACTCGGCGGCTTCTCCCTCGCTGGCGGCGGCGGTGCTTCTTTCGCCAAAGTAGCGCTCGGATTTGACCTCCTCGCTCGTTTCTTGACTCGGTCGGGTGGGGACGAATTCCTTTTCGGCGGGCTTGGGTTCGACCTCGGCCAGGTCCGGGGTGGTCTCCATTTGGGCCTCTTGCAAAACCTCCACCATCTCGGCTTGCAGAGTGACGATCGACTCCTCTGGCACGATTTCTTCCACGAATTCACGCGCTTCAATCACAAAGAGTTCCAGCACCATGGCCCCGACCCACAGCAAGACGAGAAACAGATGCACCGCGACGGAGACCAAGAAAGCCTTGGCCCAGTCAAAGGAGCGGGGTTTGCGCATCGAGTAGGTGTTCATCGTCAGCGGCGGCGCCAGCTATATCATGCCACTCTTGGAGAATTCAGCTAGAAAAACCGCACGGGGATCGCTCGGGGCGCTCGTTCTGGATGCTGCACGAATATCGAGCCGCAAAGAGGCGCGAAAAGATCGCAAAAATGAAAGGTTGGGAGGCTCTCAAGGGACTTCATCACTTTGCTAAGCCAAGGCCTCTTCCTCTTTGAGCCTTTTGAGCCCTTTTGCGGCGAAAAAACCAGAACCACCCCAGTCCAGCAATGGGGGTCACTTTCTCGTTCAGCATTGAGTTCCTTGCGGTACCTTTTCCAAAATTGGTGGCAACTTGGGTTTGCCTTCAGGGCGAGGAAAGCGAGGGTGGGGAGGTGAGCACGAACCAACCGAAACAACCATTGCGAATCGGATTCATCGGCGCCGCGCGCATCGCGGGGAAGAACTGGAAGGCGATTTACCACTCTGGCACCTGTGTGGTCAAAGCCGTTGCCGCGAGGGATAAGAGCAAGGCGGGAAATTTCATCGAGACCCATCAGGCTGAATTCTCTTTTGAGGAGGCGCCCACCGCCTATGGCGATTATAGCGAGCTGTTAGACTCACCGGAAATCGATGCGGTTTATGTTCCCTTGCCCACCGCCTTAAGGAAAGAGTGGGTGATCAAGGCCGCGCAAGCTGGTAAGCATGTGATCTGCGAGAAGCCCTGTGCGGTTACTGCAAAGGACCTGCGGGAAATGATTGAAGCCTGTCGGGAGAACCAGGTGCAGTTTATGGACGGGGTCATGTTCATGCACAGTCCGCGGCTCGAAGTTTTGCGAAAGCTGTTAGAAGATGAGCAACGGATTGGTCCCATTCGGAGAATCAGCTCGGAGTTCACCTTTCTGGCGGGAGATGATTTTGATGAAAATATTCGGGTCAATGCTGATTTGGAGCCAGCGGGTTGTTTGGGTGACTTGGGATGGTATAATCTGCGTGTGATTCTTTTTGCCATGCAGTGGCAGCTTCCTTCGAAAGTTTCGGCCCATACCCTCGCCGTAGCCGATGATGGCAAGACCCCGACTGCCTTCTCGGGCGAGCTCTTTTATTCCAACGGCGTTTCGGGTTCATTCTATTGTTCGTTCGATGCGGAATTGCAGCAATGGGCCAATATCTGTGGACAGAAGGGGACGGTTTCGATGAAGGACTTCATCCATCCTTGGAACAGCTACGAGCCCGCCTTCGAGATCAACCGTATTGAACACCGGGTCACCGCTGGTCCAGAGGTGAAGGTGCCTGCCAATCCCCATGTTCTCGGCGAAACTGGTCAACCCTGGGGGCAGGACACGCGAATGTTTCAGAATTTCGCCAAGGCGGTGTTCTCGGGGACTTTAAACGAAGATTGGCCCGCCATTTCTCTCAAGACCCAATTGATCCTTGATGCCTGTTTGGCCTCGGCCGAACAAGGGGGCGAGCTGGTTGCGGTGGCTGGTTAGGCCAGCAGGAGAGCTCCCGCGATTCCAGCCTGTTGGCCGAGCGCGGGAGGTACGATGTAGGGCCCCTCGCCGAGAGGGTGAAAGTAGCCTGCGGCGATCTCGCGCAGAATGTTTTCCACCTTCTCGTGAAAACTCTCGGCCTGCGAAACCCCGCCGCCGATGATGATGCGGGCGGGGGCGACGATGCTGAGGAGCGAGAGCGCCCCGTGGGCCAGATACCACGCCTCCATCTCCCACGCGGGGTGGTCGGCCGGTAGGTCGACCGCCGCCGTGCCCCAGCGCGCCGCGATCGCCGGTCCGCAGGCGAGACCTTCGAGGCAGTCGTGATGAAATTGACAAACCCCGTCGAACCGATCGTCGGGATGCCGGGGGACTTTCAGGTGGCCGAACTCCGGGTGAAGCGACCCGTGAATCAGATGGCCACCCGCCAAGATTCCCGCGCCGATGCCGGTGCCGATGGTGATGTAGGCCACGTCATCCAATCCCTTGGCCGCCCCCAGACGAGCTTCCGCCAAAGTGGCCGCATTGACATCGGTCTCGATATTCAAGCGGGCATGAGGAAAGGCTTTCGCGAAGGGAGCCAGAATCGAAATATCCGACCAGCCCTCCTTGGGGGTAGAGAGAAGGCAACCATACTGGTCCTGACCACGAACAACCCCAAGAGGCCCAAAAGCGCCAATCCCGATTGCGGAGGGTTGGCCCCGTTCCTCCAACCAAGTCACCGCCCGGTCCAAGGTCTCCGCAGGAGTGGTCGTCGCAAAACGCTCTTCCTCCAAGACCACCCCCGCTTCCGTTCCAATCGCGACGACAGTTTTGGTGCCTCCCAGCTCCAACCCACCAATGAGCTTGTCCTGGCTCATCGGGCTTTTCTTACGGATTCGTTCATTGCTATTTTCTACCCGTTTCACCTGATTTCCTCAAGAAGTAGCTTGGGAGGATTCTCGGTCTGGCTGGGGTTCCGGCAAAGACTCGTGATTCCGAAGATTTGTGGGTCTTGCTTGGAGGAGCTCGCAGCCCGAGAATGAAAAACCAAATCCTTTTCGATCTTTGTTGCAGAAATCGGTGGCGAAGAGGCGTTCCCAGCGTGGCTGAAGAGCGAAAATTGCTTAGCGTGAGATGAGGAAGTATTACATTAGTTTAGTTGTCGGGTTCGTTTCAACGATTTCTGCCGCGTTAGCGGAGGATGGAAGGAGACCGAATATTCTCTTTGTCGCTTACGACGATCTGCGACCGGAGATGGGGGCCTATGGGGCGAAAGAGGTCATCACGCCAAATTTGGACAAGCTGGCGGCGGAATCGACGCGGTTTGAAAACGCGTATGTGAACTATCCTCTGTGCATGCCTTCACGGTCTTCCATGCTGTCGGGGATTCGCTTTGATAACCGGAACTTCACGGAGGGGGATTCGAAAGTGCTTTATGAAACAATGCTCACCATGCAGTCGACGTGGCCGGCGGTGTTTCATGAGGCGGGGTATTGGACCGCGACGCGGGGTAAGTTATACCATGGGCACGTGCCGAAGTCCGAGCGAAAGGCGTGGGATGTTCCGGGGCGTTTTTATGGGCAGCCAGAGGTGTATCGTCTGATGGAGCATCATCAGGATAAGGTCGTCGAACAAGGCGGAGTGCTCAAAGACTTGGACATCCTGTTAGCGATGGAGTCGGGTCCAGCAGCCCTGGCGTATCTGGCAATTGATTGTGCGGACAATGAACTGCATGACGGGGAGATGGCGGAGGCGGTGGTGGAGTTTCTGGCGAAGGAGCGTGACCGCAAGAAGCCATTTCTGATCAGCGCGGGGTTCACTTTGCCTCACTTGCCTTGGATCGCGCCGAAGAAATACTTCGACATGTATCCGGAGGATGCGGGTGAACTGGCACCGGTTCCGGAAGGGGTGGAGCGGGTGGTCCACAAGAAGGATCAGCGGCCACTAAGCTCGAATATTTGGAATGAGGGAGTGGACGATGAGGAGGCGAGGAGGTTGAAGCGGGCCTATCTGGCATGCACGACCTATGCGGATGCGCAGATGGGAAAAATCATTGAGGCGCTCAAAGAAACGGGCGAGTATGAGAACACCATCATCGTGATGTGGGGGGACCACGGGTATCACTTGTCGGAGCACGGTCTTTGGCAGAAGAATAAAGATTACCGCGTGAGCATGAGGTGTCCGTTGATGATTAAGGCGCCCGGGGTAAAAGGCGGGCAGGTGTGTGAGCGGGTGGTGCAGAATATCGATATTTATCCGACTCTCTTGTCATTGGCGGGGATCGAGAAACCGGAGGAAGTGGTACTACACGGGCGGGATTTGAAGCCTTTGTTAGAGAATCCGAATCGCGAGTGGGAACGGGTGGCGCATGTCTCTTGTGTTGGCGGGCGCAAGGGGGTGATTAGCGAGCGGTATCGTTTCACTGAGTTTCGTTGGGGTGAAGACGAGTTGTATGATCTGGAGGCGGATCCGGATGAGTGGGTGAATCTGGCGGGAAGGCCAGAGTATGCGGAGAAGGTGAAGGAGTTTAAGAAGGAGATAGCGAAGGCGGTGTGGAACGACAAGGAAGGCTGAATTGCAAAGATACGATGAAGATGATGAGGAGGATTTTAACAGGAGTGGTGGCCTTGTCGGGGGTGGTCTTTGGGCAGGGGGAGGAGCGGCAGCCGAATGTGGTGCTGATCCTGATTGATGATCTGAGTCATTATGGCGTTTCGGCGTATGGGGCGGAGAAGTTGGGTTCCTTGCAGGGGCATTATGAGGATGTTGCCTTTGAGACGCCACGGATGGATAGTTTGGCGGTGGACGGATTGCGGTGTGACTTTGCGTATGCTTATCCGCTGTGTGAGCCGACGCGGATTGCGCTGATGAGCGGGAAAAATAACAACCGCAACTACCATAAGCCGAAGTCGCAGCATGCCTCGGACATTACCTTCGGGGACCTGTTCCAGCGGGAGGGATACGAGACCTGTCTGGTAGGAAAGTGGAAGCAAACGCGGGGGACGAAGGAGATTCCGGGCAAGGATTACATATATGAGTTCGGGTGGGATGAGTTTTGTTGCTTTGACGTGACCACGGAAGGGCACCGGATGTTGCACCCGAAGATTGTTCAGAACGGGAAGCCGTTGAAGACGGATGGCGTCGACCCTGAGACGGGGCGGCGATTCTATGGGCCGGATGTGTTCAACCGCTATGCGCTCGACTTCATGAAGAGGAAGAAGGAGAAGCCGTTCTTCCTCTACTACTCCATGGTGCTAGTGCACGATGAGCATACGCCGACTCCGGATACGAAGCCGGAGAGTGTCTATGATGACTGGGACCACCTGAAGCAGACGAGTCCGAAGGCGATGAGGGGAAATGACCCGAAGTATTTCCCCGATATGGTCGCCTATACCGATAAGATGGTGGGTCAAGTGCTCGATCAATTGAAGGCTCTTGAGCTGGAGGATGAGACACTGGTGGTGCTGATGGGTGACAATGGGACGAAGGAAATCCACAGTCATATTCTGCCCGACGGGACGGTTTTCAAGGGTAACAAGGGAGCGAACAAGGAGGGGGGCTTGCATGTGCCCCTGCTGGTGCGATCGCCGGGAGAGATTGTGCCGGGGCAGACCTATGAGGGGTTGGTCGATGTGACCGATATTCTGCCGACGCTGTGTGAGGCGGCGGATATCCCGCTGCCAAAGAACTTTGTATTAGACGGTAGGAGTTTTTGGAAGCAGGTGACCGGCAAGTCTGAGAAGGGGCATCGGGACTACATCTACACATGGTATAATGGAAATCACGATTCGTCTGATCTGAGTCAGAAGATTGAGTATGTCTTCACGAAGGAATTCAAGCGCTACGCGCCGAGCTCGCTTTATCCCGAAGGACGTTTCTTTGATTTGCGAACGGACCTTTTTGAAGAAGTTGGAGAGGAGGTCAAGAAGGTGCCAAAGCGTTGGAACAAGTGGCGCCGGAGTGGTTTGAAAGTGGACGAATTGACGGCGGAGCAGAAGAAGGCTTACGAGCAATTGGGCGGGATTTTGGAGGCGGAAGCGTATGTGGCGATGACGGGCTTGTCGGTGGAGAATGTTGGGAAGGACTTGGCGAAGGGGGAGTCGGTGCAGCTGGCGTGGACGGTGGCGCCGGCGAATGCGACGCGGCAGGGCGTGGTATGGGAATCCAGTGACCCGGCGGTGGCGTCGGTGGACAAGTTCGGGGTGGTGACCGCGCACCAGGAAGGCGGGGTTACTATCACCGCATACTCCTGGGATGACGCCATCCCGCTGGCGGATCCGACGCTTCCGGAAATGAGGAGGGACGGAATTCAGAGTGCGATCGAGATCCGAGTGCGCTGAACGATTGGGAGTTTCGGGCGGGCTCTAGGGTTTGCGGACCCAAGAACGAACGTAGTCGATGGTCATGGTGGTGGGGAAACCATCAGGAGTGGTCGCTTCGGGCACGGGGACGCGCGTGGCTTCGCCAGCCCAGTCGATGAAGGGTGGGCGGAGTTCCATGGTGAGAGCGAGAGTCATTGGAAGGTGCCAATAGCGGTTTTCAGACTCAGCGACTTTCTTTCCATCAATATACCAGACGATTTTCTCAGGACTGATCTCGGCACCATAGATATGGAAGTCGTCTCGCGGGTCCCAAGGGGCGATGTAGTGATTCCGGCAGAGCTCGGGGAGGCTGTTGGGACGTTGCCAGATCTCCTTTCCGTTTTCATCGAGGATGCGGGTGTGGAGGTTGCAGTCGATGAAGTTGGGGCCGGTGAACTTGTGGAGTTCGGGATGGTAAAGGCCTTGAAGCATTTCGACGATATCGACCTCGCTGTAGGTGACGCGGGGATAGTCCGGATTCCGTTCGCGACCGTTGCTGTAGAGCCAGAAGGCGGGGCAAAGACCAGGGAAGCGGCTGCAACCCTTGATGCGGGCTTCGAAATAGCCATAGGTCGTTTTCTTGTGGGACTGAAGGATGCCGAGTTTGTAAAAGTATTCCGTGCCCCCAAGGGTGTGGGGTTCGTAGCGGGCGGTGATGAAGAGTTTGCCGTTCTTTTGCACCAAATTATCAGGGTCCCAAGACCGCTCGCCCCAGGGACGGGTGTGGGTCTCCCATTTTTGGGTATCGATTTTCGGGCCGTTGAATTCGTCGGAGAAGGCGTTGACGAGTTGCCAGTTTCCGGGGACGCCGTGGGGCACGACCTTTTGGGCGGTAGCGGGGACGAGCGAAAGCAAGAGATAGCTTAGGGAGGTGAGGAGGGGGAGTAGTCTCATGGAGGTTTTCACCTGATACGATTAGGAACGTGAAAGCTTTCGTCTTTGCACGACAAAACGGACGGAAATCCCTTAGTCTAAGAATGCTTTGACTGAAAAGCCTTGGGTATCTGTCTAAGTTGGGTGATGGGGTTTCTTTTCCAGAGTATGGTTCTCTATCTGTTGGCTTCGTTGGACCCAACGACTTGACTGAAAAATTTGATGTTGTCGGTGGAACGAGTGGGATTCGGTCTTGTCTGACTTTTGTTTGGAGAGAGGGGAAGAGGAGCAAGTGAGCTTCGAGCGTGACGGGTTGACGGGGTCTCCTTTTATTTCTTCAATGCGGAAACCGAATCCATGTCAAAAAGTCCCCAGCTCATCATTCTTTCCAATAGCGCTCAGTTAGAGAAATTATTTGAGGAGAACAAGTCGGCGTATCAAAGTTTCAAGGGGTCTTACACCGCATCTGTTTATGGGAATCTGAGGCTCTTGGATGAGATGCCCTGTTATCAACTCGCCTTCAGTCCTTATCGGGAGTTGGCGGCGGAGTGTGAGATGGAACACTTTAGCCTGAGGCAAAGCCTTGCCACTGGTCGCATCTATCTCTGGAACCTCAACTATGGGGGCCACGCTCCGCGACTCGAGCTTCGTCCGGTCAAGCTCACCCATCTCCAAGACCTTTCGCTGATGAAGCGCTATCATGAGAACTGGGGTTATGAACTCTCCTTGAAGATCGACAAGAATCCCCGCTACGAAATCTAACAGGTCTCTTCAATCCTTCTGCGAAGACGACTCCGAGGCTGCACGACAACCGTCTTCTTTGCGCGGAGACCTTTTCGCTTCCTGCTAGTTTTCCTAATCCCAAATGTCTTGCTCCAGCAATTGCTTGGTGGCGGCTTCGGCCCAGCCTCGGTTGGCGGCGGGGCTGGCGGGGGAGGGGTGGAGGATGCGGCCGAGGGTGGCGGGGTAGTCGATGGTGCCGGCGGCTTGCTTCAGCTTGGTCTCGGCATAGGCTCCGACCCCGATGAGGAATTCGGGCTGGAGGGTCTGGATGAGGGTCTGAAGGTGGGCGAGGCAGGCTTCCTCCACGGGAACGAGGGAGGCGGCGGGAAGTTTGTCGGGGGTGAGGTTCGCGCCGGTGTCTTTCATCCACACGAGGGGGCAGTAGTTGGCGATAAAGTGTCCGGCGAAGAAGTCCTGGGGGTCGGGGTAGGTTTCGCGAAAGAGTCCCCAGAGCCGTTTGCCCGAGACTTCGGAGCGGGTGCAGTCGAAGCCGGTGATGGGACGCTTGGGGTGCTCGGGGTCGGGCTTTCCTACCGGGCCATCGATGCCCAGCCAGTCGCGCACGTGTTCGATTTCACCGAAGGGCACTCCGGTCTGGGCCATGCCGTAGGGGCCGGGGTTCATGCCGAGGAAGAGGACGCGCTTGGTGCCGTTGCCATACTTTTCCAAATAGTCGCAATGCCGTTCCCACGCGTATTCCAGTGGGTTGTAGGTGTGGGTGACGGGGGCGGGAAAGGTGAGTCCGCGCAGTTCCTGGCGCAGGGTGTCGGCTGCGGAGATGAGGGCGTTCATGGGTGGGTCACTGGCTGCCGTAGTGATAGCGGGCGGATTCGATGATGCCGGTGGTGATCTCGGAAAAGCTGAGGCTGGTGGTCTCCAGAATGAGGTGGGAGGTTTCGTCGTAGAGCGGGTTGCGGGCCTCGAGCATGGTCCGGATGCGCTCGGCGGGGTCTTCGATATCGAGGAGAGGGCGTTCCTTGTTGCGGGAGGTGCGCTCGAGAATGGTCTCCGGCTGAGCGACCAACCAAACGACGAATCCCAATTCGCGCAAAAGCTTGCGGTTTTCCTCGCGAAGAATGATGCCGCCCCCGGTGGCAATGATGCGCTTGTGGCACTTGTCTTCGGTCAGGCTGTGGAGGACCTGGGTCTCGAGGTCGCGAAAGAATTCTTCCCCTTCCTTGGCAAAGATATCGGCGATGGGCCGCTTCTGCTGGGCGATGATGCGGGCATCGGTGTCGATGAGCGGGTAGCCGAGAGCCTTGGAAAGTTGACGTCCAATCGTCGACTTTCCTGTGCCCATAAATCCGACTAACACCAGGTTCTTTAGCATTCGCTGGCGCAGCCTAACCAAGGCCCCTGTCAGAAAAAACCAAAAACGACGGAAGGGGCTTATCAATCGAACATTGAAAAAGTAATCGCACCCTTGTAACGGAAGCCATGGAAACACGGGTCGAGATAGCGGACTTCGAAGATTGGCGCGATTTGGCGGGCGAAGCAGTGGACCTTTTGCGCGCTGGCGAGGTGGTCGCTTTGCCCACGGAGACGGTCTATGGACTGGCTGCCGATGCCCTCAATGAAGCGGCAGTGGCCAAAGTCTTTTCCGTGAAAGGGCGTCCTTCCTTCGACCCCCTGATCGTTCATCTCCACGGCTGGCGCGATATCAAGAAGGTGGCGGAAGTTCCTGCCGAAATCGAAGACGCGGTGCGGGCCCTCACCCAGGAATTTTGGCCGGGGCCGTTGACCCTGGTGCTGCCGAAAAAGCCTGAGGTTCCGGATTCGGTCACCGCGGGTTTGCCCACCGTTGCGGTTCGGGTCAGTGCCCACGAGGTGATGCGCGAGGTGGCCAAGCAAGTCGGTCCCATCGCGGCACCCAGCGCGAATCTTTTTGGCCGTATCAGCCCGACCAGTGTGGCGGCTGTTTTGGCCGAATTGGATGGCAAGATTCCCCTCGTGATCGACGGCGGGGCTTGTCGCGAAGGCCTGGAAAGCACGATCATTAAAATCGAGCCCGGGGAGAAGCAGCCGCTCATTACCATTTTGCGACCTGGTCCGATTACGCGCGAAGAGTTGCGTAAGTTTGGAACGGTCAAAAAGGCCCGCCCGGCCAAGAAGGGAGAGACCGTCGAGGTGCCGGGGCAAACCGCCAGTCACTATGCGCCCAATGCCCAAGTGGTGATTTTGGAGAAAGATCAGGAGTTCACCCCCGAGGAAGGCAAGAGCTATGCTCTCTTGAGCTATCGCGGCGATAGCAAGTGGGAGGAAGCCCACGAGTGGATTGCGCAAGAGGCGCTGAGCCCGGGCAGTGGCAAGCTGGCGGAGGCCGGAGTGAGACTTTTCCACCTCCTGCGAAAGCTCGATGACGCCAAGCCCGACATCATTCTCGTCGAGCCGCTTACCGAAACCGGAGTCGGGGTCGCGATGATGGATCGCCTGCGCCGTGCGGCCAGCAAGGAAGCCTAGTCGAGCCTGAGCCAGCTTGACTTCTGCCGCATGTGGACAAATAATGTCCACATGAAAACGATGACTGTGCGCGACCTGCGTAACAACTTTTCCAAGGCCGAAGCTTGGCTGGCGGAAGGGGAGGAGATTCAGATCGAGAAGCGGGGGGTCCCCGTGGCCTACCTCTCGGCAAAGTCGTCTGAGTCGAAAGGGGAGGAGCCGAAGCGAGAGTTCGTGATGCCGGACTTCGAAGCGCGGCGAAAGCGGATCTGGGGAGACCGGGTCTTTTCTGAGGAAGAGGTGGAAGCGATGCGGGAGGCCGAAGAACGCCACTTGTTTTAATGAAATGCTATCCCGACACTTCCTTTCTGTGTGCCGTTTACCGCGAACAGGTCCACTCCAAGCAGGCAGATGCATGGATGGCCCAGAATACGGAGCCCATCTCGATCGCTGGTCTGCTCGCTCTGGAGTTTCGCCAGTCTGTTCGGCTGCAGGGATGGATCCATGAGCGAAACCCGAGTCAGGGATTCTCGATGTTCGAGACCGATGCCATGTTGCGCGACTTTCAGTCCGACCTGGCAAGTGGGCTCTGGAAGATGGTGAGTCCGGATTGGGCTGCGATTCACTACATTGCCGAAACCATCAGTTCCAAGCATACTGCGGTGAGCGGGAATCGCCTTGCGGATATCCTGCACTTGGCGACCGCCATTCATCTCGGGGCGGAGACCTTTCTTTCCTTTGATAAAAGGCAGCAAGCGCTAGCCGTGGCGGAGGGAATGGCCCTTGGAGTGAATTAAACGCTATTTTGTTGCATTAAGGTCTTGCGCGGGTCGAATTCTTAACGCAGCTTAATCGCGTTATGCGAATTGCGATAGGAGTTTTGGTGGCAACGACGGCGTCGGTGCATGCGGATTGGGCGTTGAATGATGCGAAGGATTGGGTCTCTCTTTCGGCCCATGCCCGCATTGTGGGAGGAGTGACTTCGGGTGACTTTGAGGAATTGGCGGCGCATGCGCACGATCCCAATCAAGATGTTGTCTTGCAGGGTCTGGAGGTGGGAGCGAATTTGCGTTTGAACGACCATATTCAGGGCTTTGCGACCGTGAATGTGTTTCAGAATTTTGAGGATGAGCTCGATGCGGAGTGGGAAGAGGGTTTTTTAAAGCTCGTTGAATTGCCCGGTGGTTTCGAGCTCCGTGGGGGACGCTATCTCAATCGCTTTGGCGGGCAGAATTCCAAGCACCTTCACAGTTGGGATTTTGTCGATGCCAATCTGGTGACCGCGAATTTCCTCGGTGACGAGGGATTGGTGACCGAGGGGGGAGAAGTGACATGGATTTGGGATGGTCCCGTGACCTCGGCCTTTAGCTTGGCTTTCGGTAGCGCTCTCGAGCACGACCATCACGGGGAGCACGAAGAGGAAGAGCATGAGGACGAGGAAGAAGAGGACGACCACGACCATGATCATGGCCACGGTGGTGCCGAGGATGCCTTTTTCTCCGACGAGTTGCTCACCGGGCGCTGGTTGGTGCGTTGGGACCAGAATGATTTTCACCGTCACGAGTGGGGCCTGAATTTTGGTCTCGGGGAGAACGGATATGGGCGCGACACCACCCTTTATTCCGGTGACTACTACTACACCTATCGGAGCAATGGCTTGGAGCCTGGTGGTAAGTTCCTCCGCGTGGGTGGGGAGCTCTACTACCGCGAGGTGGAGTGGCATGATGAGGACGAGGGCATCGATGGCTCGGGCGAGCATTGGGGTGCGGTGGTGTCTGCTACCTATGGATTCGCCGAGGACTGGGAAACCAGTTTGCGTTATGGCTGGATTCAAGGAGAGTCCTCTGGGCCAGAGCCTGATGAAGTGATTTTCGAAGTCGAAGAGCGCCACCGGGTGTCAGCGGCTTTGACCAAGCGTTTTCGAATTGCAGAAGAACAGAGTGCTTTCGCTCGCGTGCAGGCAAATTTCGACGACCTTCCCGAGGGGAACGAACAAAGCGTTTTCCTGCAAATTGGATTTGATTGGGGCGGGCCTGAAATCCGCTAGAATAACATCAACAAACTACTCCTTATGAAAAAACTACTCATTCTCCTCTTCACCGCGGTTGCCAGCTTGGCATCCGGGCAAATCAAGGTCTCCAGTCTCCATCCCCTCATGGGTGATCTGACCCGGCAGGTGGGAGGCGAGCGAGTATCGGTGACCGATATCGGCAAGCCGGGCTTCAATGTTCACACCTTTTCCCCCACCGCCAAAGACTTGCAATCAATGGGGCGGACCCAGTTGATTGTGGCGTCGGGAAAAGGCATCGAGCGCTATTTAACTGCGATGAAGGATGCCGTGGGAGGAGTTCCGGTTCTGGAGGTTGGCCGTTCCATTCCCTCGCGCACCATTTCGGGAGGCGAGGCACTCTATGCCTGTTGCCCCGAGCACTCGAAGGGCACGGTTGACCCCCACTGGTGGCATGATGTCAGCAATATGGAGCGGGCGGCCAAGGTGGTGGAGAAGCAGCTCATCAAGATGGATCCCGCGGGTAAGGATTATTACCAGGCGCGTAGCAAACAGGTGCGGGCGCGCTATCAGACGCTCGATCGGTGGGTCAAGGCTCAGATAGCGAGCATCCCCAAGGGACAGCGCAAGCTGGTCACCGCGCACGCTGCCTTCGGGTATTTTTGCAAGGCTTACAAAATGGAGCCCATCTTCGTGCTCGGGATTTCCGGGGACCACGAGGTGCCTGCCCAGGAGCTGGCGAAGGAAGTTTCCAAGCTGAAGGAGGAAGGCATCAAGGCGGTCTTTCCTGAAAAGCGTTCCAATCCCAAAGTCTTGACCCAAGTGGCCAAGCAGGCGGGAGCCAAGATCGGCCCGGCCTTGACCGCTGATGGCGCAACAGCTAGCTATGACCTGATGATTCAGGAGAATGTAGCGGCCATTGTGCAGGCCTTGGGTAAATGAGAGATGCGCCACTGAGGGAAGGTTTTTTACTATTGGCTGGGTTAGCTTTGCTGGCCTGGCCTTTGTCGTTGGTGACGGGACAGGCGAGCGTATCTTCCGACGAGGTAGTGGCCCTGGAGTCCGCGGAGGGCTGGGTCACGGATGTGAGCGTGGTCGCGGTCCACGAGTTTGTCTGGATGGAGCTTCGCCGTGGCGACGAGGTCTTGGGCCGCATCGAGGGCCCGGAGCGGGAGGGGGAATTTGAGTGTCTGTTAGAAAAGCACGGTGAGGTTCTCGTGGTGGCGGCGGAGTTTGTCGAAGGCACCCCGGAGACCGCGATGAAGGTCACTCTCTGGGCGGGGGCGATGCCCGAGATTGTGCTGAATATCTGGGGTGAAGGAGAGTTGTTGGAAGAGGTGGAGGTGAAGTTTCATGAGTGAGTGCTGCGACCATCACTATGAGCCGGGCCATTCTCCGCATCGGCTGGAAGTCGAGGGGCTGTGCGTGACTTACGGGTCGGTGACCGCTCTTTGCGAAGTGGACTTTGCCACCACCTGTGGCAATCGTCTGGCGCTGTTGGGGCCCAATGGCGCGGGCAAGAGCACGCTCATTCGGACCTTGGCGGGACTCTTGAAGGCGGAGCACGGGTCGATTCTCTGGCGGGGTCAGGCTTTAACGGGATCGACGCGCGAGATTGCCTACTTGCCTCAATTGGACCGTCATCGCGAAGGCTTTCCAGTCACCGTGCGCGAAGTGGTGGCGATGGGGCGGCTGCCGCATGTGGGCTTTTGGAAAGCCTCCCGCAAGATTGATGAGGAAAAGGTCGAGGAGGCCATTGCGGTGATGCGGCTCGAAGATCTGGCCCATCGCCAAATCGATGCTCTCAGTGGCGGTCAACGGCAGCGGGCCTTTCTCGCGCGGGCGTTGGCGCAGGAAGCACACATCGTGATGCTGGACGAGCCCTTCACTGGTCTGGATGTGGAAAGTGGCGCGGAGTTGGCGGAGACCTTGAAAGACCTCGGCACGCGCGGGCACCTCGTCATTGCCTCCCATCACAATCTGGCCACGGTGGAAGCGATTTTTGATCAAGCGCTGGTGATGAAGAAGCGACAGGTCGCCTTCGGAGAAGTCAGCGAGGTGATGGCGCGGGTTGAGGTTCGCGAGGTTCTCGGTCTGCAGAAAGGAGAGCTCCATGTTTGAAGTCTTTGAATTGGGGCTCATGCGGCGGGCGCTTCTGGCTGCGGTGATGATTGGTTTTACCAATGGTTTCGTGAGTGCCTTCGTGGTGCTCCATCGCAGTCCGCTCAAGTTGGGTGCGCTCAGTCACTCGGTCTTTCCCGGGATTGCCGCCGTCGTCTTGTTAGCCGGTCTTTCGACAGTAGGCGTTTATCTGGGGGCTTTGGCCGCTGCAGCCTTGGTGGGATTGGGGGCGGTGTTTTTCGCGCGCAAGTCCATGGTCGGCGAGGAGACTGTGCTTGCGGTGCTTATGACCGGGGCCTTTGCCACTGGGGTCATGATGCTGACTCGTTACGAGGGCGCGGGGGGATTGGAAGACTGGCTGTTAGGCAACATCGTCGGCATGTCCGACGCGGACCTTTGGATGAGCTATGGCGTGGGAGTGTTGGCGGTTACGGTGCTGGCGTTTCTGCGTCGACCCATTCTCGCGACTCTTTTCGAGCCTGATGTGGCGGCGACCTTGGGAGTGCGCACCTCGGTGCTGAACTATGGTCTCTTCGCGCTTCTCATTCTGGTGCTGGTGACGACTTTGCAAGCGGTGGGGGCGATTCTCGCGCTTGGTTTCATCGTCACTCCCGCCGCGACGGTGCGCCAGTTGGTGGGCTCGGTGCGGGGCCTCTTTTTCTGGAGCGGAGTGACTGGGGCGCTGGGGGCCGGTCTGGGATTTCTGGGGGCCACGATTTTCAATCAGCCAATCGGTGCCTTCATGGTCGTGGTGATCACCTCGATGTTTCTGCTGGCGGTCTTGATTCGGCGGCTGCGCGATGGGTATGCTTCCCGCCGACATCAGCATTGAGGTCGCGACTGGAAAAACTTATCCTCAGTGATGAGGCGCAGGGACAAGGGTTCGATTCTGGACGATGCGAGTGGACTGATGGCTCCAGGCGGGTCACAGGCTTGGTCGATCTATGGGCTGGGACTGGTTTTGCCTTTGCTCATTTTTGCCTATGCCGGCAAAAGTTTTCTCCTGCGCGAATCCTTCTATTTGTCGAGCCGGGGAATTGTCGAACTCTATGGAGATTCCGCGCGCTGGATGGCAGCTTTTTACCTGGGCATCGCGCTCTTCGTTCACGCCCGTTGGTGGTGGGGAGGGAAAGGTTATGAGCAGGCCCATCATACCCTCATGGGTGTGGCCTGTTTGTTTTTTATCGGGGGCTACTTTGGGGCCTCGGTTTGCGCCCTGGCCGGGGTGTGAGCCGACTAACGAAGGACCTCGAGGGGGAACTTGTAGCGGGTGCCCTTCGCGTTTTCGCCGATGAGGGGATACTTGCGATTGCGGGGTTTGAGTCCAACGAGTTGAAAGGGTTCGCCGTTGGAGTGGAAGTTGCGGCGATAGTCGTGCTCGGTGAGTCCAAAAAGGGGGGCATATTCGCGGAAGAGCCGTTCCTCGGGGTCGAGGCCGTCGGCGGGTTCGAGGGAAACGCAGATGCCCACGGTCGCTTCGGTGGAGGAGTATTGGCTCTTTCCCGCCGATAGGGTCAGCCCGCATTCTTCCGCAAGCGGTCCCAGCTGCGCGAGGATGCGTTCTTGAAGGTTCAGGACCGTGGTGCGGTCGAGATACTCGATGGGGCCTTGCGAGAACTTGGGATTGGGAAGGACCTCGAGCTTTCCCAAGGTTTCCTTCTTGCGGCCTCTGATGAAGGTTTGCGAGAGGTCCTTGTCCGGCTTGCGGTGATAGTGGGAAAAGATTTCTCCGGTTTCCGAGTGAGCGAGCACCCAGGGGGACTCGGGAGCGGCGACTTCGTCACTGTCGTAACAGCGCTCGGGACGCGCTCCGATCCGGCGGCAAATGGCCTTCCAGCGTTCGTCGTGTCCGCAGTTCTCTCCGGTCTCGATGGCGGCCAGGGCGTGGGCGATTTCGTGCAGAATGGTATCGAGGACTTCCTCTTCCGGATTGAGCGCGGCCAGGGTTCGGCTGATGGAGATTTCCTTTTTTGCCGGACTGCAAAGCCCAAAGCGGCGCTCGGCATTGTCGAGACGACCGGTCCAACCCCGCGCGGTGAGACCATGTTCGGTCAACTTGGCGTTGAGGAGGTTGAGGGCTTCCGGAGGACTCATGATGCGGATGAAGTCTGCCACAACTTCGGTCCTGACGAAAGGCGGGGCTCTGCCAGCGAAGTCCCGGGTCGCACTGCGCGGGACTCTTCGCTATCGCATTCAGCTCAGCATGATCTCAAGGTGGCGTGCAGTGAGTTGGCCCATTGTTTTGCAATCGGAGAGGTCTTCGCCGGGGTAGTAGGAGGCGAGGTCGTTGCGTAGGGTTTCCACGTTGATTTCGGGGGAAAGAGTGTCCTTTTTCATTACCGAGAGCAGGGAGCTCAGACGAATGCGTTCGACCTTGGCGCGTCGTGCCATCTGCGCGCGTTCCTCCTCCACGTATTGCGCGATGGTCTTGCGGTTGAGGGCGCGGAAGGCGACCCGGGTGATCGCTTTGTTGGAATCGAAGTGATAGGAAAGGTAGGTCTTGCTGCGACCCTCGTAGCACTGTTGGTCAAAGTCGATGGGCCGCACGCGATACTGAATCTCCTCAAAGTCCGGGGTGATATCGACCACGTAGTTGACCGAACGCATGTCGCCTAACAAGCGGATGAAGCAACGCTCGTTGAACTTGGTGAACTCCTTCGCGATCCGCACTTTGTTTAGGTCTTTTCGCTTGAGGTAATCTCGCAAAAAGACATCGCCGGGCACCCCTGCGATGTGCTCTTCGATGAGGGTGTTGCCATTGACGAGATAGTTGAGCCGGTTGGGGGAAAGAAGGTGTTCCAGCTCCAGTCCATAGAGTCGGGAAGCATCGGCGGTCTTGACATAATAGTAGTCCGAGTTGCCGTTGAAGAGGTTGCGGATGCAGACGCGGAAGGGTCGCGAGTTGCCGAAGGAGCCGAAGTCGATGCGGTCGACGGTGAGGTGTTCGGTCAGGGTGAGGTCGCCGCCGATCTTCAAAGTGGCATAGATACCGGTGAGCTGCGGAATGAGCTCCGCCATCACCTCGGGAGGATACATCACGGTCAGCCAGAGGGTCTCTTCGCCCGAGGGGTTGATGTAGGGCGCGGAGCCGGTGAAGCGATGGAGTTCTTCGTAGACGAGAGGAATCTCAGACTGGCGCCCGAAGTGATAGAGATACTGTCGGAGGGAAGACGACAGGGGGTAGAGGGTCTTGCGGCGCGAGATCATGGCTGGTGGCAAGAGTGTGCTACAACTCCGCCCCCAAAGTCACTGCCGGAGTCTGCGCGGGCTACAGAATGAGCATGCAATCCCCGTAGGAAAAGAAGCGGTAACGCTCGGCCACCGCCTGGCGATAGGCCTCCATGATGAGGTCTTTGCCCGCCATCGCGGAGACCAGCATCAGGAGGGTGGATTCGGGAAGGTGGAAGTTGGTGAGGAGGGCGTCCACCGCTTTGAGCTTTCGCGGAGGATAGATGAAGATGTCGGTCGCGCCGCTGGTGGCCTGGGGGTAGTCGGGCTGGACCTCGGCCAAGTGCTCGAGCACGCGGGTGACGGTGGTGCCAACTGCGACGGTGCGTCCGGACTTTTCGCGCAAGCGGCTGGCGGTCTCGGGGGAGAGGCGGAAGTTCTCCGAATGCATGTGATGGTCGGTGACGAGCTCGCTTTTGACGGGACGAAAGGTGCCGATGCCAACGTGGAGGGTGAGAAAGCTGTGCGGGAGTTTTTCTAACAGTTCGGGGGTGAAGTGCAGTCCCGCGGTGGGCGCGGCGATGGCTCCCTCTTCTTTCGCGAACGTGGTCTGGTAGCGATTGTCGTCCAGCTTCTCGGGGTCGCGCTCCATGTAGTGGGGTAGGGCCAGGGCACCGCGCGCGGGGTCGGGCATTTGGTCCCACTCGATGATGCGGTTTCCGTCCTCATCGACTTCCACCACGGTTCCGGTGGCCTCGCCAATCTCGACGGTGCGGCCGGGCTTCATCTTTTTGCCAGGCCTCACCATGGAGCGCCATCGGGTATGGGAAATCTCTTCCACCCGCAGGAGCTCAATCTTGCCATCATTGGAAAAGAAGCGGGCGGGGACGACCTTGGTATCATTCAGGACAAGTAGGTCATCCGGCGTGATGTAGTCGGGGAAATCGGCGAAATTCCTGTGCTCGATGAGCCCGCTCTCGCGATGGATGACGAGCATGCGCGAGGCCGTGCGCTCCTCCAAAGGATGGGAGGCGATCAACTCGGGAGGGAGGTCGTAGTGAAAGTCGGCCGTGCGCAGCATGGGAGGACTGGTAGAGTGATTTGACATCTCCGCCAAGGGCGAAAGTCTCTCCCGAGAGCGACTTACTCGGGAACCACCCGTCCTTTGGGAGGATCGGCAAAGAGGGGCGGCTTGTTGGTTTGCTGGGGTCGGGTGAAGGGAGTGTTCTCCCACTTGGGATCGGCCACTGAACCCGTGCCGCGGAACTGAAAGAGTCCGCTGAAGCCGGTCAGATTGAGGGGCAGGGTGACGAGCTTGAGCAAGCCCTCGGTGTCGGCCCGCGCGGTCATGTCGAGCGTCTTGCGGGCGAGGTCGATGGAGCCCTCGGCCTTGACCGTGAGGGAATCGGTGGAGGTGATGAAGTCGTCGGTGAGGAGGATGCCGGAACGAATGAGAAAGTTGGCGGACGCATCGCGGGCGGTCTCGTGGGAGGCGCGGTCATGGCCTTGTATCCCCGCGATGAGGGGGGAAAGGGGGCCAAAGACCGGAGCCTTGAAAAGCTCACCTTGCTCGAGCCCGAAGTTCCCGCTTCCGTTCAGGGTTTCGATCTTTCCCGCCGTTCCCAGAAAGTCCATCCGACCGGTCAGAAGGCCGCTCTCGATTTTCTCGAAGCCATAGGTTTCGCCAATGTCGGAAAGCCGCAGGCGGGTCCAGCGCAGTTCTCCACGAAAGTCCGGGGAGCGTCCGGGGATGCTGGGGAGCAAAACGGTGAGCTGGCCGTTGATGGGCCCGGAGAATGCGTAGGAAGAGAGTTCGCTCACGTCCACCTGACGATGGTGGGTATGAATCTTGGCCGAGGTCTCCCTTAGCTCCACCGCTTTGCCGAGGAAGGTGTAGTAGAGAGGAGCGGGAGCCTGGATGTGGGTGTGGAAGGAAGTCCGGCTACGCTCGGGGCGATGGTCGATCGCGCCCGAGGAGGAAAAGGCGGGAGGCGCGGATGTGCGGTAAGTGCGCTCCAGGTAATCGGCAACCGAGGGGATGAAAAGCCGCAGCACGGGAGGCACCCAACAGACGCCGTGCAGGTGCTCGATGCGGGTCAGCTTTTCCGTGTCGTCATAGCTCACCGAATCCGCCCGGACCACCGCTTGCTCGGGGCCGCCGTAGGCGCGGTAGGATCGGTCGGAGGTGAGGTCGAACTCGATCTCCGGCCGGGTGTAGATTGCCTGCAGAGGAGTGAGGTTGAACGAGGAGGACGCATAGTTGGCGGGGACTCCGTTGTAGGAAAAGTTTTTGAGCCGAATCTGACCCGAGGCCGACCAGTCGGTGAGGTTGGAGGGTCGAATGCTGCCGGCCAAGTCGAGCACCACTTCGGAGTCGTCTCCGAATTTGACGCGATCCAAGGTCTTTCGGATGTCCCCATCCGGTTCGATGAAGGGGTCGAAGAGGTGGGGAGGGAGAGTGGAATGGGCCTGATAGCGGACGTTCTCGTTTTGAAACAAGAGTTGCCCTGTTAGACTTCCTTCCGGGTGTTGGAGCACGAGGTCCCGCAGGTAGAGGTTGTTCTTTTGTAAGGAAAAGTCGGAGGTGAGTGACTCCCACGCGCCGTCGAGAAAACGGAATTTTTTGAGATTGATTTCTCCTGTTAGACTGAGCTCTGGACTGGAGTCCGGGGGCAACAAGAGTTCACCTCGGGCGGAGATTGAGGGGGGCTGGGTGAACTCCAGTTGCGACAACTTGTCGATGCCCAGACCCGTGCGCATCAGACGCTTCAGGCTGGCACTGGAGGCGACCTCGAAGTTGGCCTGACGCTTGAGGAAATTATAAAATCCGTTTCCTGCGAAAGAGCCGGAGCCGTCATTGAAGTTGGCTTCCTCCAAGAGCAGGGAAGAGCGGTTGATGCGTCCGGCGAGGTTCAGGTCGCGCATCTCGTAGTTCAGCCGGGAGATGACGGGAGCAGTGAAACGGAAGCTGCCATCGAGGGTGCTGGGCTTGGCCAGGCTGCCCTCCACCTTCAAGGCCAAGTGCGCGGGCAGGGTTTCCGAGGTCTTCCAGTGCTCAATTTCCTGATGAAGCATGGCGAGGAAGTCATCCAGCGGCAGGCTGTCCTCTTCGCCCCCGTCCGAAACCCCGGGCAGTTGAAAATCCAACAAATTGGCATCGAGGGAGATGTCCAGTTGGCCGAGACGTCCGGTTGTCTCGGTGATGGCAAAGCCATTTTCGCGGCTGAGGCTGGCCTTTCCCGTGAGCTGGCTGAGGTGATGCGGGGCACAGGAATCGGGAAGCCGGAGGTAGGCATTTTCGAACTCGGCGGAACGGACTTGCCACTGTCCGCGCAGCGCGATGGCCCGATCAATATCGAGATAAAGAAGGTCCGCGGAGGCGAGGAGAGTGGTCCGATCCTCGTCCGCGAAGATAGACAGATCCTTGGCCACCAGGCCGCGCGAAAAGGAGAGTCGCACCGAGGAAAACTCCGCATGCAGGCCATAGGCATCCAGCTGCTCCTGCAGGCGTTCGCCCCATTCTCCGGAGAAGCCGCGCTGATTGACTTTCCACAGGATCGTGCCGCCGACCACCAGCGTCAGCAAAACCATCCCGACAAAGCAGGACTGGCAATGACGAAACCACGGGCAGCGCATAATGCCAATTCTACCACTTTCGCGGGGAAAAGAAAGGGTAGGTGAAGCCTGGAGCCGCTCGCGACTGGGAGCTTTGAGCCCAAAGAGGGGTTAGGTGGCTGCCGGCGTTTTCTTTTGGTGCGCTGACGAGTCGATTAGCGTCTAGGAGAGAAAGTGTATTTTGAGATGATTTCTGACCTTCCGTCGCGGCCTGATGTCGAGGATGGAGGTGAGCTCTCGCTGAAGCCCAACTATAGCCATGACCCGTCCCCCATTCCGATTCGAACTGAGCCGATTCGAACTGAGCTCCTTGTTTGCCGTTCTGGCCGCTTCCATGACGACGGCCTGGGGAGGGACAGTCACGATTTCGGGCTCTGCTCCTTCTGGTGAGATTTTGACCTCCAATAATTCGGGGGGAACTTGGACCAACCTTTTCGACGAAGACCGCGATGGCAATCACGCTCGTGGGCAGCTGTTCAATCTGCCCGATGGCTTCGGGTCGGGCTATGAGATCACCGCCATCACCGTTCACAAGAATGGCAACCAGACCTTTGCCAACGACACCCTCACGATGAGGATCTTCGAAGGGTCGCAGGCGGCGTGGGACTCGGGGACTGGACACAGCTTCTCGACCGATGGTGATGACTATTACGTCGATACCACTGTCACACCGATTCACACCGAGGCTTTCACGTTGGATGGGGCAATCAACAATGGGCAGTATGTGACTTTCCAGTTCGATACTCCCGTCATTGTAGGGGAGGACTCCAGCTTCGGGTTCCTGATGACTTACGACGAATCTGTGGATGGTTCAGGAGGAGTGAGCCCCGACTTTTTCCGGCACAACGAGGGAACGGCCGGTCAGCGGATTTCCATCACTGTGGATGATCACAACGTCACCACCGCACGACATATCCGGCACTTCATTAGCGGACGGGTGCTCACGATCGATCCTAACACCGACGACGATGAAGACGGGCTGGCCGATCTTTGGGAGACTTTGAATTTTGGGGATTTGGATGAGGTGGGCGCGGGGAATCCCGATGGCGATGGCGTCGACAACGAGGCCGAGGAGACTGCTGGCACGGATCCGAACAAGCGCGATAGCGACGATGATGGCCTCGATGATGACGTCGAGATTGCCGGCCCCACCGATCCCCTGGACCCCGACAGCGACGACGACAATTTGCAGGATAGCGTGGAAACCGGGACTGGGGTCTTTGTGTCGAATGGCAACACGGGGACCAACCCCATGCTGGCCGACACCGACAGCGATGGGGTGAATGATGACGTCGAGATCAACCTGGGCTTCGACCCTTTCGATGGGACTCATCTGCCCGCCGAGCGACCAAACATCATCTTCATTATGATCGACGATGCCGATGTTCAGGAGATTGGGGTCTATGGGCAAAAGACTTTGCTGACTCCCCGGATCGATACCATGGCGAGCGAGGGCCTGCTTTTCACCGACTACTACACCGCCAGTCCAGTTTGCCACTCCTGTCGCTCCTGTTTGATGACGGGGCAGGACTCACGTCGTTCGCAGGATCGCTTCAACAATGGGGACGGAACTGGCTACCAGGTGCCCCTCGCCGCCGAGCGGGTTACCATCGGGGAAGTGCTTCAGCAGGCGGGCTACACCACCGGCTGTGTGGGCAAGTGGGGAATGGGAGGACCGACCACCACGGGCGCTCCGTGGAACCAGGGGTTCGATTTCTTCTGTGGTTATCTGGGACAGGTGCAGGCCCACGATGCCTATCCCAAATACCTTTGGAAAAACGATCAGAAGATCTACTTCAACGAAGACCAGTTGGGGCCCGGCGACTCGCTTTACATTGCGGGGGCGGAGAACTTCAACACCGCGATTCAGGATTGGGATGATCCTCATGGCAACGTGGCCTCGCACGATGTGGTGGTGGCGGAGGGACTGCAGTTCATCGAGGACAATGCGGACCAGCCCTTCTTTCTCTATTGCGCCTGGACTCCACCGCATGCGCACAACTATCCCCCGGCGACCTTGGAGGCATTGAGCGATGAGGACGGACTGGTCTACAATCCCTTCGACCTCGATCAGACTTTCATCAACGAGCTGTATCCTGGTTCGCCCTTTGGCGCGTCGACCACCACTCCGGGTTATCCGGATTTCGAGTCGCACACATACGCCGCCATGCTCTCGGTTACGGATCGGGATACCGGCCGCATTGTCGACAAGCTGGTGGAACTGGGGATCGAGGACAATACCCTCGTCATCTTCAGCTCTGATAATGGCGAGTCAGGGGATAGTGCCATCTTTTTGACCCCCGAGCACCTGAAGACCGGTTACTCCGATTTGCGGGGGGAAAAGAAGGATACTTATGAAGGCGGGATTCGGTCTCCCTTCGTCGCCTGGTGGCCCGGAACGATTGCGCCCAATACGACCTCGGGGGTGATTGGGACCTTCGCCGATCTTTTGCCGACCTTTGCCGATATGGCCGGAGTCTCAACCCCAACACAAATCACGGGGCGCTCGATTCTACCGGTTTTGAAAGGCGGGACCGAGGCCGACCTCCAACCCCGCGACTATCATTACTGGAGCTTTCGCGAGTTCAGTAACGGCTTGAATCGGCGTTGGCGGGCGGTGCGTCAGGGAGACTGGAAAGTGGTTCGTGACCGGGTGAACGATGGTCGTCCCCCGACCTACGAGCTCTTCAATCTCGCCACCGATCTTCACGAGACTACGGACCTTTCTGCTAGCGAGCCGGAGGTTTTGGCCCGGCTCATTCCTCTTGTGGAGGGGACTCACGAGGTTTCGAACTTTCGTTATTTCCGGGCTGACGATGAGTTTTTCACCCGCACCAATCTCACCGCCTCGGCCTATCAGATTGGGGTTCCCGATGGCAGTGGGGCGGACAATGGCTACAGCTTGGCTCCTGATGGGACTGGGAGTGGCTTCAACTACCTGCCCTTTAGTTCGGGGCTCAATCAGGTGGCGAGGTTCACTTGGACCATGCAGTTTCCTTCGGGTGGGGCGGCTTCGCTGTTGTTAGGATCGGTGAACGATCCGGCGCAGTGCTTCTCGGTTTGGGTGGAGCCGGCCACCTTGTCGCTTTCCGCGAGTTACCCCGGTGCCACGGACGCGAGCGCCGTGCTGGCGATTGCGGATTTGGCCGACAATCGCTTGGAGTGCGTATTGGAACTTGATCCCACCACTGGAAAAGGAGAGGTGACGGTTGGGTCTACGGTCTTGTTATTCGATTTTGCCGCCAACTTGGGACCGCTTCGATTTTGGGGCTACGAGGTCGAAGGAGCGACTGTCCAGGTCAGCCGACCCCGTTGGCAGTTGGGTCGGGTCGAGACTGCGGTGCTCGATCTTGGGCAAAGCGGAGATGATTTCGTTGCGCAATATCGTCTGCCATTCTCTCCCGGGCAATCGGCTACTCCGCAATACAGTTTCGATATGCAGACCTGGTTCGACAACCCTCCGGGTCTCCTCGACACTCGCTCCGCGAGTTCACAAGGAGAGCTTTTGGGGACGTGGACTCTTTCGAAAGACGGACTGCTTCCCCGCTCGAGCAAGCGCCTCTTTTTACGCAGTCGCGTCAAGCAGTAGGAAGAACCTAAACGTTCCTATTGAAAGGCTCGTCCGCCATGCCAACGGCCTCGGCGAAGCTTCATCAATATTGCTCCGTTTTCTGAGACGACTTCATTATCGTCAGTTTTCACTTTTTTTCCTGGATCCAAGCCGCTTTCTCTTTTGCTGCAAGGTTGGCGATTGCGGCAGGTAAGCGCCATTTTCTTTAAGATAAGTCATCAACTTTTCCTCCAAGGCCTTTGCTTTCTTCGGCATCGATGCAGCTAAGTTCTTTGATTCCCTCGGGTCGTTGGCCAAGTTGAAAAGGAGGACGTCCTTGTGATGGTAATTGTAAATCAGCTTGAAGTCACCGACACGAATCGCGCTGGCGGGATAGCTACCTTCGCCCTGATAATGCGGGAAGTGCCAATAGAGCGTATCACGTTGCAGCGGCTTGCCTTGAAATAGTGGCACCAAGCTAACACCGTCGACATGCTGATCCGGTTTGGCTTCAAGTCCTGCCATCTCCAACAACGACGGATAGAAATCCATACTGCTCACGGGCTCTTTCGTGCGAAGTTTAACTTGGGAATGACCTGGCCAATGGATCAATAAAGGAGTTCTCAAACCGGCTTCGAAGAGAAAGGTCTTGCCGCCACGTAAAGGTATAACGGAGGTCGCGTCCGGCTTGTTCACCGTTGAGCGCCCGCCATTATCACCGGTAAATATGATGATTGTTTTTTCATACTGGCCAGCTTCCTTCAAGGCATCAATCAGCCTACCGATATTTCGATCTAGATTGTAAAGCTCACCAGCGTATTCAGGGCTGTCTTGATGTAGCTTGTGAGGCTGGTGGGAATAATCGTCGAGGGCAGTCTCGGAACGGATTCCTAATCTCTCCGCTTTCTTCTCGAATCTTTCACGCAGCTCCGATTTTGATTTAATTTGGTCGTGCATCGCAAAGTAGCAGAGATGCAGATAAAAGGGGTTGTCACGCTTTGCGGCCACGAACTCCACGGCTTCATCAGTGAGTAGATCGGTGAAGCAATCCCCTTTTTTAGCCTTGTTCGGGAAGTAACCCGCGCAATCAAACAGTCGGCAGCTATTGGCTTCGATAATAGCTTTTTGAACAGCATAGCCATGATTATTAGGTCCGCCGGTTGCCTTGAGATTGCCCATGTGCCATTTGCCAAAGAAAGCCGTGTCGTAGTTCGCCTCCTGAAAGGCTTCGCCCAAGGTTATCTCAGAGTCTTCGATACCGCTGGAGTGTGGGCCGGGACAATAGACAACTTGCTCTTCACCTTCGCGGCTGAAGAAATAATCCGCCCCCTTCAACCACTGTGTGACTCCATGGCGAGCGGGGTTTTTCCCCGTCAGAACACTCGTGCGCGTCGGCGAGCACATCGGGCTTGGAGTGTAGCAATTGTCAAACCTCATCCAGGTTTTCGCAAGTTCGTCGATCCGTGGAGTTTCGTAAAACTCACTCCCATTGTATCCGACATCGTGCCAGCCGAAATCGTCAATCAGGATAAACAGAACATTGGGTTTTTCTTTCTCAGCATTTGCCGCAGAAAGAATCCCAGCAAACAGAGTTGTTATTAGTATTTCTTTCATGTCATTCACTACTGCTACGGGAAAATCTTTTCCGTCTAGAGTAGCCCCCAAAGTTCGGCTACCGGGAGTCGGAATTATGCTATGGTAGCGAGGCGTGCTCACCGAGCCATTACGTCCCCATTTGAGAGCACCGCCGCTTCCAAAATTGGAAGAAGAGCAGCGTGGAGGGAAAAGGAAGTGAAAATGTAAAAGGGCAAAGATTGAGTCCAAAACCCCCTCACCTAACTTTGTATGGCCGAGTCCTTTTGCTCTATCGGTATTCTCTGTGGATTGGAATTCGGAATGATTGTCGCCAGGAAAGAGAAGACTTCTTATTAGGCCAGAATGTCCTTAATCACCCGGGCTTTCTTCACTCCGGTCAGCTTCTGATCGAGTCCGTTGGCGTTGATCGAGAGCTTTTTGTGGTCGAAGCCGAGTTGATTCAGGACCGTGGCGTGGAAGTCGCGCACGTGGACCTCTTGGCCGGGCAAAGGCTTGTAGCCAAAGAGGTCGGTCTCTCCGTAGCTGATGCCGGGCTTCACCCCGCCACCCGCCATCCAGATGGTCGCAGAGTTCGGGTTGTGGTCGCGGCCAATGAAGGCCATTTTGCCCCCGCCGCGGTTCTCCTGCATCGGGGTGCGGCCGAACTCGCCTCCCCAGATGACGAGAGTCTCGTCGAGGAGTCCACGCTGCTTCAGGTCGGTGAGAAGTGCGGAGACCGGTTGGTCGATTGAGCGGCATTTGTCCTGGAAGCCATGGTTGAGCGCTTCGTTCTTTCCGGCACCATGGGAATCCCATCCCCAATCGTAGAGCTGCACAAAGCGCACTCCGGACTCGGAAAGACGACGGGCTAACAAGCAGTTGTTGGCAAAAGATTCTTTCCCTGGACGAGTGCCATACATCTCGTGGATGTGGTCGGGCTCGTTGGAGATATCCATCACTTCGGGAACAGATGTTTGCATCCGGAAGGCCATCTCGTATTGGGCAATTCGGGTGAGGGTCTCGGGGTCGCCGATATCGGCATAAGACTTTCGATTGATCTCGTTGATGGCCTGGATGGACTGGCCCCGCAGCTGGTGACTGACTCCGCGGGGATTGGTGGTGTTGAGGACTGGCTCGCCCACCGAGCGACATTGCACCCCCTGATAGACGGAGGGCAGATGACCGGCGGACCAGAGGGCGTTGCCCGCGCGAGGGCGGCGGCCACCGGAAAGCAGGACCATGAAGCCCGGAAGATTTTCGTTCTCGGTGCCCAGTCCCCACGTCGCCCAAGAGCCAATGGAACCATGTCCCAGCGCGGAGCTGCCGGTCTGCATGACCAGCTGGGCGGGACCGTGATTGAACTGGTCGGTCTTGAGGGTGTGGATGAAGCAGAGGTCATCGACATGCTTGCTGAGGTGCGGTAATTGGTCGGAGACATAGGCCCCCGACTGGCCGTATTGCTTGAAGTCGAACTGCGGTCCCAGCATGCGAGGAACTCCTTGAATGAAGGCAAAGCGCTCGCCCTCCAGGAAAGAAGCGGGGCACTCCTGCCCGTTGTATTTAGCCAGCTCGGGCTTGTAGTGAAAGAGGTCGAGGGTGGAGGGGGCGCCCACCATGTGAAGGAAGATCACGCGCTTGGCCTTGGGCGCAAATTGCGCGGGCAGGGAATCGAGGGGATTCGTCTGACTGTGCTGAATATCGAGCGCCCGGCCCAAGCTGCGACCTTGGGTGGCCAGCCAGAGTCCCCCCAATCCAGTCATGCCGTCCCGGAGAAAGTGGCGACGGGTTTGATAAGTGAGCTGCTGGCGTTTCTGTTCGCGAAGAAGAGATTCGAGGTTCATGGCGGGGTGGGTCTAACGGGTGAGAGTTTCGTCGAGATTGAGGATGACCGAGCACAACAATGTGCGGGCCGCTTCCTCCGGAGTGGCATTGATATCGGCCGCGAGTTGGGGCTCGCTTTGATAGTTTTTCAGAAAAGTTTCATAAGCTTCCATAAGCTTCGAGATGGTTTCCTCGTCGGGGATCTCGGTGGTGGCGAGTTGGTAGGCCTGTGAGATCTGCTCTGGCAGCTGGCCCTCCTTTTGAAAGACCCGCTTGGCAAAAGCTTGGGCCGCTTCGAAGAAGGCCTCATCATTCATGGTCATGAGCGCTTGCAGGGGAGTGTTGCTGACCATGCGACGCTGCTTGCAGAACTCGCGCGAAGGAGCATCGAAGGTCGCCATGCCGGGGAAGGGGATCTCCCGCTTCATGTAGGTGTAGATCATGCGTCGGTAGCGGTCGTCGCTTCCACGGGCGGCAGTGTTCCACTTGTCACCACTTTGGAAGGGCTTCCAGACTCCGCCTGGGATGGGAGGGAAGGTGATGCCGCCCAAGCGCTTTTCACTCAGCAAGCCAGCGGCCTGCAGGGCGGTATCGCGCACCATCTCGGCCGTCATGCGCTGGCGGGGGCCGTAAGAGAGATAGATGTTGTGGGCGTCCTGCTCGCGCTTCTCGGCGCTCACTTCGGCAGTTTGGCGGTAGGTGGCCGAGAGAGCGATTTCACGCAGCATCTCCTTGGTGCTCCACTGATGTTCTTCCGTGAACTGGTGGGCGAGGTAATCTAACAGAGCGGGGTGGCTGGGGGGCATCCCGGCTGCGCCAAAGTCCTCCAAGGTCTCGACCAAGCCCAAGCCAAAGAGCTGGTGCCACAAGCGGTTGACCCAGACCCGCGCGGTCAGGGGATTCTCGCTGGAGGCCAACCATTTGGCAAAGTCCAGACGGTCGGGTTCCTCGCTCTTGATGGGAGGAAGGTTGTCGGGGGTGCCGGGCTTGATGACCTCGCCGCGGGTCATCCAATTGCCCCTGATAAAGAGTCGCATCTCCCTTTCCAGGCCAGGCTCAACATCGTGCATGATGAGGGTGCGTGGACCCTTGACCTTGGCGAGGCTGTTCTGGAGATTCTGAACATTGCGGAAGGCATCAATGCGGGCGGGACTCGCGCCCTGCTTGATCCAGTCAGGCAAGTCGCTGAAGGCAAATTGAAAACGCCTGACCACCATGGGCACGCTGCTTTCATTGCCCTTGGCTCCGCTGTGAACCAGTTCCAGGCGGAACCGGTCATCGGGTTGGTAGTCGGTGAGCGGTTCCTTGAGAATCAGGGCTGCCCAATGGGGGTGAAACATCTTGGTGGTCACTGACCAACCATTGCCCTTGCTCGGATCCATCAAGCCGCGCACATAGCCTTGGTTGTGAGCCACACTGGTGGAGACATGCTGGAAGGGGATGTTTTCGGCGGAGCCATCTTCCTTCAGGCGGCTCAACTGAACATTCTTCAAGGAAAAGCCAGCCTCGGCCATGTGCCGCGCAGTCTCGATATCCTCTGGCAGGACTGTGAGCTTGAGCACCGTGAGCGGATTCTGAGGCCCGTTGCCCAAGGAAAATTCCACCGTGTGGCGTGCTCCGCCGCCGGGGGTTCCGGTGGCGAAGAAGTCGGGAGTTCCTTCCTCTGTGGTGCGGGTTTCCGCCACCAGCGAACTTCCCCGGGTGGTGAAGTGACTGTCCACGGGGGGATACCAAGTGGATTCGTTATCCATCTCCTTGGTGAGCGTAAGGTAGTCTTGCTCGGCCTTCTGGAGAGCGTCGAAAGTCTGCAGCACTTTCTCCTTCTCCTTTTCCTCATTGGGAACGCGAATGGAGACCTCGTTGGCGTTGCGGTCGGCATCGCGCGTGTTGTTGAAGAGGGCGAGGGTCTGGAAGTATTCCTCGTGTTGAATCGGGTCGTAGGGATGGGAGTGGCATTGCACGCACTCCATGGTCAGGCCTTGCCACGTATTATAGGTGGTCGCGGCCCGGTCCATGACTGCCATCACGCGGAACTCTTCATCGTCGGTTCCTCCTTCGCTATTCTGGGTTGTTAGGCGATTGAATCCCGTGGCGACGAGGTCATCGAGGCTGCGCTCGGGCAAAAGATCTCCCGCGAGTTGTTTGATGGTGAACTCGTCAAAGGGCATGTCTTTGTCGAAAGCCTCAATCACCCAATTTCGGTAGGGATAGATGTCGCGGCGATTGTCAATGCCGAGGCCTTCCGAGTCGGCATAGCGGGCCAAATCCAGCCAAAGAGAAGCCCAGCGTTCCGAATAGGCAGGCGAGGCCAAAAGTCGATCCACCACCTTGGCGTCGGCCTCCGGAGATTCGTCCGCAAGATAGTCGCCCAGTTCTTGCATGGTGGGGAGTAGTCCGGTGAGGTCGAGGGTCACACGGCGGAGCCACTCGGGGCGACTGGCGGGCTCGCTGGGGGTCAATCCGCGTGCTTCCAGAGTGGCCAAAATGTGCTTGTCGATGGTGGTGTGTGCCCAGTCGGATTCGACTTGGGGAGGCTCCGTCACTTCGACCGGGGTCATGGACCAGTGGCCCGACCATTCCGCGCCTTCGGAGATCCACTGGCGAAAGAGATCGATTTCGTGAGCTTCGAGGGGTGGGCCGTGTTTGGCCTGCGGCATGATTTCGTCGTCATCGGCAGGGAGGGTGATGCGTCGCATCAGTTCCGATTCCTCAGGCTTGCCGGGCACGATCGCCATTTCGCCAGATTCTCCGGCGATGAGAGCTTTTTCCCGATAAATGAACGAGAGCCCCCCAGCCTCCTTCACCCCGCCATGGCAAGCGGTGCAATGCTTGACGAAGAGAGGATTGATCTCTTGGGCAAAATCGATTTTTCCCTCGGCGGGAAGGCCGAGGGTGATGGAAGTGAGAATGAGCGGCAGACGAAGCATAGCAATTCGGGTGTCGGGTTCTGCGTCCCTCCAAGAAGGAGATTGAGAACCTCTACTCTAGGGTTACGACCGGTCGGGTCGGTTCTTGCACCACCAACCTCTGCTATTTGCGGAATTTTGCCAATTATTTGGTCCAGGAAACCTCTCCGTCGGCAAAATGCTCTTCTTTCCAAACGGGGAGACGGTTTTTCAATTGGGCGGCCAAATAATCACAAGCTGCAAACGCCGCCGGTCGGTGGGGAGAGCTGACCGCAATCGCCACGGCCTTTTCTCCAACCTTCAAATACCCAGTGCGGTGAGTTGCCGCGATGGCCTCGACATCGGGGAATTTCGCCAAGGTTTCGTCGACCAGTTTTTGGCCCTCGGATTGGGCTAAAGTCGGATGCGAGGTGTAGTTGAGCGCGATCACGTCCTTGCCCAAGTGATGGTTCCTCACCCGCCCCTCAAAGACGACCAAAGCTCCGGAAGACGGAGATTCCACCGCAGCAATGAGCGGCGCGGGATCGATGAGTTGGGTGGTGATGCTGAACATGGGGTCAGCTATATGGGAGGGAGGATTTTTTGAACAGAAGGAAGCTGGGGGAGGGAGGAAAAGGAGTTCGCAGGCTCCTTGGCGACCGCGCGAAATGAGTGACCTTTTGGAGTGCGCGTCGCTTGCTGCCGCTTTGGGAGAGATGAGTTCGTTCTCTGACCTGCCCGAGAAGAGCAAAGCTTGCTTGCTCGAACGCGTGGGACTGCGATTCAAAAAGTGCAACCTACCAATTCGCCAATGCCCTCACCCCTCACTCTTCATCCCCCATCGGTAGGGTCCTCTTGATAAAAGGACCGCGAGAGTTCTGGGTTGTGCGAAAAGTTCTCTCGCGGACGAAGGGCGTGAGCCTGGGGACTTTCCCCGACCATTCGCGGCTGTTTTATCAAAACAGCCCTACCGGTGAGGCCCTAGCGCTAACCGCCGGCGAAGGGGGGGAGGAAGGCGACTTGGCCTCCCTCGGGTAGAGGGGTGGACCAATCCACAAACTCGTCCGCTAGCACCGCCTTCACGGTATCGAGGTCGAGGCTGAGATGATGCTTCATGCGCACTTCTTCATACAGACCGGCCAAGGTGGCTGCAGTAGTCGTCAGCTTTTCCTCAGCCGCAGGGACTTCCGCACTCAGCTTGCCAAAGTAAGTAATCGTGACCTCTTTGGAAACCATCCCGTTCTCGGCGAGAAGTTTGAGTTCGTTGAGTTGTTCGGGTCGATTGGCGTTGTCGAGTGCCAGTGGATTCGGGAGAGGGAAGGTCTGGGGCGAGAGGGACTCCAGAAACTTCCTCGCACAACGACGATCCGCAGCGAGATAGTCTGCCAATTGTTTGGCTGCTGAGGGCTGGTAGAGGGTGCAGAGAGGTTCCGCTCGACCATCGAGACGATTGAGAAAGCAGCTGGCTGCTTGCGAGGGGTCGGCATTCTCTAACAGATGCAGGAGGGTGGCCTCGTCAAAGAGAGGGAGGTCGCACGCGATCACGAGCCAGGCGGTATCGGGGTCTTTGGCGAAGGCCGCTTGCAAGCCTCCCAGCGGGCCCGGATCCGGACTGAGGTCGGCAATCACTGGCTGGGAAAAAGAGCGTTCGTCGTCATGGGCGACCGAAAGATAAACGTCGCCAATGTGCGGAGTGACGACCTCGAGGGTGCGGTCTAACAAGCTTTTGCCTTCAAACACTAAGGACGCCTTGTCGCGACCCATGCGACGGGATTTTCCTCCAATGAGGAGGAGGGCTTTGACGGGAAAAGAGGGGCTCATGATTTTGTTAGGCTGGGGAAAGGTAGTCGGACTTGCCGCCGGTCTTCTTGGCGAGTTTGAGGTCGCTGATGACGATGGCGGGATTGGCTGATTTACACATATCGTAGAGAGTGAGGGCCGCTACCGATGCTCCGGTGAGCGCTTCCATCTCGACCCCGGTCTTTCCTGTTGTGCGTGCGGTGCAGGTGACTAATAGGCTATGCGAGTCCAGCGGAGCAATCTCGACTTGAGACGAGTCCAGCGGGAGCGGATGGCAGAGAGGAATCAGTTGGGAGGTCAGCTTGGTACTCTGAATCCCGGCCAGGATGGCGGTGTGGAGAACGGGGCCTTTCTTGTTTTTAAGCTCGCCATCACTCATCGAGCCTAGCAGCTCAGATCCCAGCCGCACGACGCAGGTAGCAACCGCCGTGCGGGTGGTGACTGCCTTCTGGCTGACGTCGACCATGCGGGGTTGGTCCGACTCGGAGAGGTGGCTGAGGTTCGCGCCTTCGTTCATGCGGCGAGGCTAAAAGTTGGCGCTCAAGAGTCGAGACTTTCTCCCGCTTCCATGAAGACAAAAAAGTCCGGAGCGCGAACGCTCCGGACTTTTAACTCTCTGGGGGGACAGGGAGAAAACTGGGCCGTTAAGCTCTCTTTCCAGTCACCGCGTGAACGATGAAGAGGATGACCGCAATGATGCCGAGGATATAGGCTGCGTTGAGGGCGAAGGACATCACTCCAGTTGCACCGAGTACGGCTGCGATAAGAGCGATAACGAGACAGATGATTGCATAGTGTAACATAATTTTAGTTGGTTATTGGTTAGTTGGTTGTTTGGGGTGAGAGTTTTAGTGAGCTTTTTCTTCGACGGCATCCACGGACTCCTTGGGTTCTTCCAGAGAGAGGCTTTCGATGAAGTTGTCGACCTTGGTATTGGCCGAATCCAAAAAGTTTTGGACGAAGGTCATTTTGTCGTCGTAGGAGAAGCTTCCCGAGTCCTCTAACTTTTTGTAGGCTCTTTCGGTGTGGTGCTTCTGCAGATTTTTGATTGAGTCCGAAAGACGCTCGAGACGTTTGGTGAGCAGCTCGCTTTCTGCCTCAATGAGGTCACGGGCGTGGTTGGCATTTCCCTCGGCCGTCTCCTTGGTTGTTTCGACTGTCTCTTTTGCTTCGTCGAGTTCCTTGAGAAGGGACTTCAACTTTGCTTCGCGTTCCTCCACCTCTTTCTCGAGACGAGCGACGCGTTCTTCCATGGTTTCGGATTCCTCAGTGTAGACATAGCCGACCCGTCCTTCAGTGACTGCTTTCGAGTCGGGGTTGGTAGTGGGGGCGGTGGTTGCGGCGGGTTCAACTTTGTCTTGCGCAGCAGTTGGGAGCGCGAGAGCGATACCGGCAGTGTAAAGATAGTGTTGGAGTTTCATGACGAACTTTTAATTGCAGGTCGTCGGCCAATTTACTTTTTTGGAGAGAAATCCTTGTAGCTACAAAGAAAAACGCCTCCCGCGGAAAATGCGGTGAGGCGTGGATAGATGCAGAATGCGTGGCAAAGTGCCTGTGCTCCGTGCAAAGTGCGGGAAGTTATGCAGTGGCCTTCTTGCTCTTGGCCTCGCTCTTGGTTGCGGGCTTTTTGTTGAGGGTCAAGATGGCTTCCGCGAGGAGGAAGAGCAGCATGGCGAGGAGGAAGGGTCTCCAGATTTCCTGCAACAAGCTGCTGTCGGCTTCGGTCTTTTGCTCGAAGAAGCTGACCTTGGTGTCGGGAAGAAGGGTCTTTTCGATTTCGCCGGAATCGAGTTTGTCCAAGGTGATCTCGGATGCGGGAAGATTGAGCGCAATGAGGCCGGAGTCGCCATTGTCATCGCGATAGATACCCGCCGAGTAGGGGTAGTTGGCATCGTTCAGAGCGGAGTCAATGAGGCTGGCACTGGTGGTGGTCGCTTGACCGGCTGACTGGCTGTTTTCATCGAGCCGCTGCGCTCCGGCTTCTAACAAGCGTTGAACCAAAACAAGGTGAAGCGCGGTCTGCTCCAAGTCGGACCAAGTGTAGTCCGGCAAAGTGGTGAGCAAGTGCGCGGTGCCTTGGCCCAAGACCTTGCGCACCAGAAGCGGTGAGCCATCATCCCAGCTGGCCAACGGGATGGCGTCGGTGGAGGAAGCGAGCGGGAGTCGCTTGATGCTACGGAGTTGGTCCACGGGCAGGGGCGTTCCATCCTGACCGTCGCGGAAGGGGCCTTCGTCGCGGCGCCAATTGTCGCTGGCGATGAAGAATTTTCCTGCGGGAGCAGTCTGAATCGGTTCCCAAGCGAGGGTGGCAAAGGTGGCGTCGGGATCGGTCTCGTTTGGCAGGAAAAGCACCTGTCCGCCACTTTCCAAATAACTGCGTACGATGACGGCGGCGGTGTCGGTGGGCAAGGGGGCGGTCCAAATGAGAAGCGCGCTCTTGCTCAGGTCGAGCGAGGCTACGTCCGGATTGGGGCCCGCGAGTTCCAGCTTCTCGATTTGAAAAGTGTCCAGTCCCGGAGGAGCCACTGCGCGCGTGAGAGCTGCCATGGCGTCATTCGGCAAAGTGCCATCGTGAACGAGGGTGGTGAGCAAAGGCTGCTGTTCGCCGTAGGTAAAGTAGAGGTGGTTGTCGCGCACGTTGGGATCGGGCGGCAGGGAAACCCGTCCCCAACCCTTGGCCTCCGCATTGGGAAGGGGCAGGGTGCGGCTGAAGCGTAGGTTCTGTCCCTCTACCGTGACGGTGTCGGTGGTCGGAGCGCCATTGAGATTGATGGTCACGGGAACGGTTGCTCCGCCCGTGGACTCGTCGCGGGAGAGCTCCAGTTCCAGGGTCAATTCCTTTTCGCCCCGGCGGGAAGACAGCAAGCGGATGCTGCGGTTGTCGCGGGGAGTTTCCGGCAAAGCGAGAATCCGCAGGGAAGTTGGCGAAGGCAGGTCATTGAGAGTTTGCGCAAAGGCCGGCCAGCGGGAATCGTCGGTGCGCCAGTTGGCCAATTGCAAATCGGTCGCCAACCAGATCTCGGTCCGTCCGGGTTGAGCCGCGCGCAGGTAATCGAAGGTGGTGGCAAGGAGGCTGGGCAAGTCCGCGGCGGTATCGGTAGGCTTGGTCGTGGAAAGCTCGGGCAAAATCTCCGGCGAAGGCACCTCCGACATTTCGCCGGTGGCGGAGTCTAACAGAACGAGTCGCGCGGTCTCCAGTTCGCTCATTGCATCGGCCACTTGTTGCAGCACGAGCTCGCGCTTGCTCGGTTGACCATCGGCTTCGGTTCGCTCCATGGAAGCCGAGCGATCCAAAATGAGCACCACGGTATCCACACTGGCTCCGAATCCCAGGAAGCCACCTAACAGGGGGCGGGCGATGGCAAAGACCAAAGCCGCCACCGCCAAGGCACGACAGGTGAGAATGAGGATGTGCTTCAGCTTCTTCTTACCCCGCGACTCCCGCGTCGCCTTAAGTAGAAAGTCCATCGCCGCCCACTTGACGGTGCGGTGCCTTCTCCGGTTGAGGAGGTGAATGATGATGGGCAGGGAGACGGCAAGGAGTCCCCAAAGGAGGGCTGGTTGAAGGAAGGACATGCTATTGTTCGTGGTCGAAAGGAGGGCGGCGGGCTGGTGAGGCCTTGAAAAACCGAATGTTCAAAAACTCAAAAACCAAAGAGGGGTGTTGTAGGGTGTGGAGACGGAATGGTGGGGCAAGGATTGGAGAGGGCTTGAGGTCGCGCTATTCGGCGGGTGGGAGTTTTTTGACAATGGTTGTGAGGATGCGGGCAAGTTGATCGGCTTCGTCTTCGATGGTTGCCATCTCGTCGCGAAGAGAGGCGGGAAGGGTTTGAGAGAGAAGGCGGGCCCAGTGGCGGGACTCGGAAGCCTCTTTTCGGGCGACACGCATGCGATAGATTTTGTCCCGCTGAGAAAGTGAGTCGTTGGCCTCGATATAATTCGCTCCTACCGAACCGGACGAACGAAGAAGTTGCTTGGAATCCTCCCAACAAACCGGAGGCAGGTCCTCTTCTGAAAGAACACGACGAACCGAAACCGCGAACTGATAGGTTCGCTCTTGCAGCTCGTACTGTGTTCCCTTCGCCATCAATTTTGATTTTTGAGTTTTTGAACATTCGGTTTTTCAAGGCCTCATGAGCTTTCTCTTCTCCACCAATCCTTCGAATCACCTCAGTCGGTTGGTGAGGAAGTCGGAAAGGATGGCCTCGTAGTCTTGATCGGTGACGATTCGCTGATAGTCGGCTTGGGCGTCGTGGGCTTTGGCTTCGACTTTGGTGAGGTATTCGTTGAGGGCGGCGTGATACTCGTCGACGATGAGGTTGGGCTCGGCGACGAGGGTGGAATTGTCCTCGAGGTCGACGAAGCGATGGGGACGGTCGAAGGCAAAGTCGATCTCCTGCCTGTCTAACAGGTGGAAGATGGCGATGTCGTGTTTGCGATAGCGCAGGTGTTGCAAAGCGTCGCCAAGCTCTTCGGGATCGCAGAAGAGATCGGAGAGAATGACCACGAGGGCGCGTTGCTTGATCTTTTCCGCCACGGTGTGGAGGGCTTCCACGAGTCCGGTCTCGCCCTTTGGCTCCAGCTCACCCAGCGAGTTGAAGATGTGCTGCAGTTGGGAGGCGGAACGCGATGGAGGGATCTCGAGGTGAATCTTGTCGTTGCAGACCGAGAGCCCGGCGGCGTCCCCTTGCTTCACTAACAGATAGGAGAGCGAAGCGGCGATGCGGCGCGCATATTGAATCTTGGTATCCGTCTCACCGCTGGCAAAGTTCATCGAGCCCGAGGAATCGACCACGAAGTAGGCGCGCAGGTTGGTGTCGGCCTCGAACTCCTTGATGTAAAAGCGGTCCGAGCGGGCAAAGGCTTTCCAATCCAGGCGACGGGTATCGTCGCCGGGGACATACTTGCGATACTCGGCGAATTCGACCGAGGAGCCGCGATGGGGCGAGCGGTGCTTTCCCGCCACGCTGCCAATCATCGCCTGCCGGCTTTCCAGCGGGAGGGCCGAGAGGCGGGCGAGAAGATTGTGGTCGATGAAGTCGTGCATTTACTCGTCGAGTTCTTCCAGCAATCTCGCCACGATTTTCTTCGAAGTCATTCCCTGGGACTCAGCGGCAAAGTTCGGGATCACGCGGTGGGTCAGAACGGGAGCGGCCACGGCGAGAAGGTCTTCGCGGCGCACCATGTAGCTGCCATGCAGAGCGGCGCGGGCCTTGGAGGCGAGAATCAAGTTCTGGATCGCACGCGGGCCGGAACCCCAACCAATCAGCTCGCTAATCCAAGCGGGAGCATCGGGCGTATTGGGGCGGGTGCGGCGCACGAGGGTGACCGCGTCGTCGTAGATGTGATCGGGAACAGGCACGCGGCGGACCAGCTTTTGGTAAGCTTGGATTTGGTCGCCGTTGAGCAAGTGGGAAAGCTTTTCGGGAGCCTTGCCGGTAGTCTCGCGCGCGATGCGGCCTTCTTCCGCCGCGGTGGGGTAGTCCAGTTCGATGAGGAACATGAAGCGGTCGAGCTGGGCTTCGGGAAGCGGATAGGTGCCCTCCTGCTCGATGGGGTTCTGGGTGGCGAGAACGAAGAAGGGCTTTTCGAGAGTGTAGGTCTTGCCAAGGACGGTGACTTTCTTTTCCTGCATCGCCTCCAGCATTGCGGACTGGGTTTTGGCAGGAGCGCGGTTGATTTCGTCAGCGAGGACGATGTTGGCGAAGACGGGTCCTTTGATGAACTCGAACTCGCGCTTACCGCCGACTCCGGATTCTTGAATGATGTCGGTTCCGGTAATGTCGGCAGGCATCAGGTCGGGAGTGAACTGGATGCGGGAGAAGCTGAGGTCAAAGGTTTCGGCCACCGAAGAGACGAGCAAAGTTTTTGCCAATCCGGGCACCCCCATCAACAGGGAGTGGCCACCGGCGAAGAGAGAAATGGAGAGCTGTTCGACGACTTCCTCTTGTCCGATGATGACTTTTCCAAGTTCGGCTTTCAGCTTTTTGTAGGTGTATCCCAACTGGTTGATGGCTGCCACATCATCCTCGGGCAGGTCCGCATTGGAGGAGTTGTTGGAAACCGAGGCGTCGGTAGGTTCGGGAGTGGTCACGGCCGGAGTGGGCTCGGAGGCGACGGGATTTCCGGTCGGAAAAGGAGTAACAGTTGAGTCACTGTTCGGGGTGTCGGAAGAAGGATTGTCAGACATTGCTATAATTTACTGCCCGAAAGGCTACGACCTTCCTTTCTTTTGTCCAGCAGAGGGATTTGGAATCGTAATTGTTCAATTGCGACGGGGAGGAGGAAGTTTGGGTGTTCTTTCGTCAAGGAGCACAGGCGTCCCGCCTGTGAACCCTGCCGCCCCAACGGTACTTTCCTTATCCAAACTGCCCTCAACTTTCCCCATTGTCACTTTCACAGGCGGGACGCCTGTGCTCCTTGAAGAGAGGAGATGGCGTTCGATGATTCGAAGGTGGTCTTTGAAGCAGCCAAAGATATTGCCAGGCAAATTGCCCTAGCCGTCGAAGAGCGAGGGCGAGCGGAAACTGTCTTTGTCCGGGTGGTGGCGCGGGAGGGGTTTGATTTGGAAAAGCGAAGAGGACGGGAGATGATGAGAGTATTCAAGGAGCGTAGGCGTCCCGCCAGCGAATGGAATGATTGGGAAGCGGGAAGGTTGATTGAATGGGAACGCGCCGTTGAGGCGATGGGGTTCACAGGCGGGACGCCCGTGCTCCTTGGGTTTGTTCACTGCGAATTGGCGCGGAAAGACCTTGCTCGATGGGGATCGGGGTTTGAGAGTTCTGGCATGCGCCTTTTCTGCCTGCTGTTCACCTTGGGCTGGGCTTCACTTGCTGCTCAGGACACGCCTGCCACCGAGTTTCAAGTCGAGTCTGTTATTCAACCTTCAGTCGCCAAGCTGAAACCGCCCCGCTGGTATCCCGAGTTGATCTCGTTTGACCCGGCTGTCAGTGCCAATTCCAAGGAGGTGCAAAAGCATGTCACTCAAGGGATGGCCCTCGTTCATGGAGGGTGGGATTTCGAGGCCTACCGCCATTTTGTGGAAGCGGTGAAGAAGGATCCGGAATGTGTGATGGCGTATTGGGGCTTGGCTCTTTCTTTGGCCAATCCGAATAGCGAGGTTGCGGAGCATCGTCTGGCGGCGGTCGAGCGCATGTTGGACTTGGTCGGCCAGGGGAAAGGGACTGCTTCCGAGCGCGGTCAGGCGGAAGCGCTGGCTTTTCTTTTTTCCGACCAAAAAGGCCGTGCCCCGGAAATCTTTGAAGCAGTTTCCAAGGACTATCCTAACAATTTGCAGCTCAAGCTGATGGCCTCTTTTATGAAAAGAGATGGCTACGATGACCTCTTGGGGCCTGGTCCCGGTCAGCGGGAAGCTTTGGCTGAGGTGGAAGATATTCTCATCAATAACAATGACAGCCAGATGGCGCTATCGTTCTGGGTTGCCTTGCAGACCGAGCATCCTGATCCTACAGGCGAGCTGCGCAAAAAGGTGCTGCCCCGTGTGCGGCGTCTTGCCAAGTTGGCTCCTGATTTTCCCACCTATCGCGAGCTTCTCGGTCACTTCGAAAAGCGTGCGGGCAACCTGCTCCTGGCGAAGAAGGAGTTTTCAACCGCGATTGATCTCTACGAGAAGATCATGGCTGAAGATGGGGTGAAATACTACGACTGCCCGAACGTGATTCGAGCCAAACTCTCATTGGCCAACGTCTTGCGCAGCCTCAACGACTATGAAGGGGCCTTTGCGATCGCCAGAGAATTGGCGAATCTGCCGCTGGCGAGCGACCGTCTCTATTCTCCGGGGGCCACTCTTGTTTTGTGGGAAGGGCGGACCTTGGGTTCCCGTTTGGCGTTGGCGCGGGGAGCGCCGGGAGACTATCAGAAGGGTCTCGCTTTTCTGCCGAAGAAAGAGGAGGGCCAGAAGCTCGCGACGGAGACTCCTTCCGTCATCGGGTGGGAGGCTTGGCGTCATGCTCTTGCCGCTCGCAATGCGATCTCGACCAAGGTGCTCGATGCGGGGGAAAAGTATCTCAATGCCTTGGCTGCTAGTGATGGATTGTTGGATCAGGTGTCTTCCGTGGTGGCCAAGGGGAGCAGCCGGCAGAGCTGGGAGCGGACGCGGAATGCTCTGAAGGTGGAGTGGATGTTGGCCAAGGCGGAGCTGATTAATGCCAAAGCGGGGGAGAAAGGTTCAAGTATGGCGGACTTTTGGTATCAGTCGGCGGTCGATGAACGCGAGCCGCCCAAGGGGGTTTTTCCTCCCTTGAGTTTGGCCCTGCCGCCGATGGAGTTCGCCCTGCATCTCGCTCGTCGTGGGGAGCAAGAGGAGGCTGCTGAGAAATTCAAAATCGCGATGGTCGACTATGCGAACGATGTCGAAGTCCTCGTCGCCTATGAAGCCTGGCTGCGCAAAAAGGGGGACGCGAAGATGGCGGATGCGATCGCGGATCACATCAAGGTCGTCACCGGAGTAAAGTAAAAGCGTCCCAAGCGTCTCTTGGCAGGAAGGCCTTTCGGAGGCCTTTACTTGCTTGCGAGAGTGGGCTTGCCGATGGTCGCTTGACCTTGGAAGGTTGCGCCGGAATCGACGGTGAGACTGGGAGTCGTGATGTTGCCAATCAGGACTGCGCTCGGTAGCAGGCGGGCGGATTCCGTCGCCATGACGTTGCCGACCACTTTTCCTTCGATAACCACGGTCTTCACCGTGATGGTAGCTTCTACCAGGGATTGGGCTTGGAGCGCGAGGGCTCCTTCCGAGGTGATTTCGCCCTTTAAGCGGCCATTGAAAACAAGTCGATCAACGAACTTGAGCTTGCCGTCGATGACAACATCTTGCGCGAGCTTGTTGCCTCCCTGGGTATTCATTGGAGCTTGTGCTGCTGGCGAGGGGCTTGGCGCGGGCTTGGGATCAACCCTTTGTTGGGCTGCGGGAGCTGATGTAGTTGGCGCGGCTGGCCGAACGGAAGGTTGGGAGGCTGCCTGCGAAGCTGGAGCCGGAGTGGGGGCCGCAGCTTGTGGGGCGGGCGCAGCCGGGGAGGGCTTGGGAGTGGACATCAAAGAGCCTCCCGCAGAAGCCTCCTTCGTCTCTGGAGCCTTCACGGTGACCCGTCCTGTAAATTTCGAGAGGGAGCTCCGGAGAGAGCCGCCCATACCACCACCGTTGCCAGGATTTTTTCCCATGCCCTTTTCTAAGGGGCTATGCATCTGCTCGTAAAGAGGTAACTCCCTACTGAGAATGTTATTCAGGCTTGGCGAATCGCTTTGGTCGATTGCGGCTTGCTGTCGTCAATTCTGAAAAAGTTCGCGGAAAGAGTCTTGTCAGATGGCGGGCGACAGGCATATGCTCCGCGCCCACACGAAAAGCCAGCGTGGCGGAATTGGTAGACGCGCGCGATTCAAAATCGCGTTTCTTCGGAAGTATGGGTTCGATTCCCATCGCTGGTATTTCTTTCCTGACCTCAGTTTCGGTTCGGAATCTTTCGGGTTCTCAGCAAGTTTGCACTCTCGAGATCTCTTTGTTGCCCGTGGTTTTCTCAAAGTTCTTCTTCCACTCGGCCATGTCGGTGGAGGGTTTGAGAAAGAGATTGCTCCAAGAAGTAGGGAAGCAGTTCCAACCGTGCATGGGCGGTGACTGGTTGATGGTGGTTGCGACCGTGTAGGTGTGTGCTGGGGATACCCGGGGTGCGGAGGCTTGCAAGGGGATGAGCTGTCAGACGATCGCTGAGTTCGCTATCGGACTCTTGTAGAGAGCGAAGACCCAGGGAATCAGCAGCTTTGGCAAGGTCCTGCGGAAGCTGTTCGCCGCTGCTGATGGTGAGCTCGACTCCGGCAAGCCGGGCCATTACCGCGGAGATCGCAAGGTCCATGAGGTCGCTATCCTGATGCAAGCGAAGAGTGGCTCCGTCGACCGGCCGATAGCGGAATTGATTGCTCTCAGGTTTCAAGGCCGAGGGGTCGTGCTCCTGGCTAAATTCCTTTTCCATCCAATAGCTGCCATTGCGTGCAGCGATTTGTAAGGTGTTGTGCTCTTCGGGAGAAAGGTTCGTTGAAAGGGCCTCGATCAAGGTGGTGACTTCTGGCGCAGGTTGGGAGCCGAGCTTGGGCAGGGAGGGTGAACGAGGGGTGATGAATTGGCTGACGTAGTTGGGTCCGCCGGCTTTCCCCCCCGGGCCCAGAGATGAGTTCTTCCAACCGCCGAAGGGCTGGCGCTGGACGATGGCACCGGTGATGGAGCGGTTGAGGTAGGCGTTGCCGACTTCGACCTTTTCCCGCCAGGAGGCAATTTCCACCGGGTCGAGGGAGTGGATACCGCCGGTGAGTCCGAAGCCGGTATCGTTCTGGATGGTGACGGCTTCTTCGAGGGTATCGAATGGAATGATGGCGAGCACAGGTCCGAACAACTCGCTGCGGTGGATCCAGGAGCCGGCCTTCACCCCCGTGCGGATTCCGGGGGACCAGAGACAGGGGTCGTTCTCATCGACTTTTGGTTCGACGAGCCAACTCTCCCCTTCGTCGAGTTGAGTCAATCCGCGTAGGAGGTCAGGCGAAGGTTCCTGCACGAGCGGAGTGACGATGGATGCCGGGTCGGTGGCAGGACCAACCTTGAGGGATTCGGTGGCGTCTTTGAGTCGGGTCAGAAAGGAAGTTTTTTCTAACAACGAGCGTTCAACGAGCGCGATGGAAGCGGCCGAGCACTTCTGACCGGAGTGACCAAAGGCCGACTTTACGAGGTCTTTGATAGCGAGGTCTGGGTCTGCCGCGGAGGTGATGACGAGGGAGTTTTTGCCCGAGGTTTCGGCAAAGAGCCTTAGGTCGGGACGCCATCCGAGAAAGAGGTCGGCGGTGAGCGAGGAGCCGGTGAGGATGACTGCTGCGACCCGTGGATCGGTGATGAGGGATTGTCCGATCTCATTGTCGGGAAGTGGCAGAAACTGAAGGGCGTCGCGCGGGATGCCGGCCCGCCAGAGGGCGTCTACCATCACGCGGGCGGTGGCAATGACCTCTGGGGCGGGCTTGATGATGACGGGGTTCCCGGCCGCGAGGGCCGCGAGGATGCCACCGCAGGGAATCGCGCAAGGGAAGTTCCAGGGGGGAGTGATGACCACGGGGCCGATGGCCTCATGCGCGAGGCCGTCTTGCCAAGCCGGGTCGGAGAAACTGTGTGCGTAGTAGTTGGCGAAGTCGATGGCTTCGGATACCTCCACATCGCCTTCCGCCGGGGCCTTCTTAGCCTCTTTGTTCATGATCGCGATCAGCTGGCCCCGGCTGTTGCCCAGTTCCACCGCCGCTTGCCGAAGGAGTCGCGCCCTCTCGCTTTGTGAGGTCTGGGGCCACGGAGAAGAGGTGGCGGCGAGGAGTGCCTCTTCCACGTCAGCGGCGCTCCGCAAGGCGGTGTCCAGAACGGGGATTGCCGGCTCCAGGTTCCAAGCGAGCCACTCTCGGTTGGCGGGGAGAGAGAAGTCGGTATCGGGACAGTTGGCGAAAGGTCCCTCTTGGATAGCGAGCTTTTCCTCGGATCGATTCTGTCGTCGGCGCGGACCCTTGGGTGCAAGGTCTTGTTCGGCGCATGCGGTGAGGAAGAGCTGTTTTTGTTTTTCCCATGCCTGATTGCCGGGAGCGATCTCGAAGAGGTCACGGAGGAAGTTGCCGTCGGTGGTGTTCTCGTCCAGACGCCGGATCAGGTAGGCAATGGCGGCCTCGAAGTCGACATCGTTGACCGCGGGGCAGTAGAAGAGAACCTTGCCTGCTTCCGCGAGAACCGCTCGGGCCTGGGGGGCGGCCATGCCTTCTAACATTTCAATCTCAACGGCGTTCTCGACTGCGTTTTTCTTCCGCAGAACCATTGCGTAGGACAGGTCAAAGAGGTTGTGCGAAGCGACCCCGAGATTGACTGCGCGGGCGTTCTCCGGCTTGCAGGCGTAGTGGAGCATGCGCTTGTAGTTGGCGTCCACATCAGCCTTGTTGTCATAGGGGGCGAGTTCCCAGTGATGCAGTTCGGCGTCTACCTTTTCCATCGCCAGGTTCGCGCCTTTGACGAGACGGACCTTGATGGGGGCTCCTCCTTTGTCCACGCGCTTCTTGGCCCACTCGGTCAGTTCCTGCTGGAGGGGGAAGGCGTCGGGGAGGTAGGCCTGAAGGACGATGCCCGCCCGAAGCTTGAAGAATTCAGGCTCGGCGAGAACTTCTCGAAAGACGTCCAGAGTGAGGTGGAGGTCGCGGTATTCCTCCATGTCCAAGTTGACAAAGGCTGGCGGCTGTTGGGTTTGTGCAGCCTGATAGAGAAGACGCAGTCGCGCGGAGAGTTCCCGACGGGTGTCCTCGTATGCGGTTAGATTGATTTGGGAAAAGAGGGCGGAAAGTTTGACCGAGAGATAGTTGGTGGTCTTTTCCAAAAGGGCGGAAAGGTTTTGCTCCAGTCGCTTGTTCGCTTCTTCCTCGCTCAGGACCGCTTCCCCCAGTAGGTTGAGGTTCACTTGAGCCTGTTCGACTTTTCGCCGTTCAATATGAAGCGTGAGTTCTTTTTCTTCGGCGGGGAGGATCACTTTACGGGACTCGCGGCGCAGGCGTTCGGTGATGGCGGGCATCACGACGGTGGGGAGAAAGCGGGAGACTTCGGATCCGAGCTTCATCAGGAGTCGGTCGGGTCCGCTGAGATATCGCGGGGCACCGTAGCTCTGGAGCAGGGCGCGGAAGAGCTGGGCTGCTCGCTTGGGTTCGGGAGCGCGCAGAATGCGGTCGGTCAAATGGAAGGTGAGCTCTTTGCCGGCTGGGTCTTCCATCATGGCGGCGAGCTTGACGGCGTCTTTCTTTTCTTCCGCAGTCTCGGATTCCAGAGATTGGCTCAGAAGTTTTGCTGCCAGAGTGATCGCTTCCTGGGCTAGAGAGTCGGTCGCGGCTGCCATCTCGGGTGATTCCTGCATTGTCATCATTGTAATGTATACCGCGCGTCTTGACCCGTTTGGGGAGGGTAGATGGGGTTTCGGGTCAAAGGCTTTGCGGGCTTGCGGGCTTTGGCCTATCGTCGCTGCCGATGACACCTCGGGAGATGCGGGATGAGTTCTTGGAGCGGATGGAGGACTCGACCCTGACCGAACGCCTTTTCAGCGCTTTGCCTGATATTGTCTTTTGCCTGAAAAATCGGGACCGGGTCTATATGTCGGCCAACGATGCGTTTGCGGAGCGGGTGGGTCTGGGGTCGCGCTGGACGGTGGTGGGCAAACGGGCGGAGGACCTTTTTCCCAAGGTTTTAGCGGATCACTATCGTTCCCAGGATGAGGAGGTGCTGGCGACCGGAAGGGGCTTTCAAGAGCGCTTGGAGTTGGTGCCGTTGCGGGGTGGGGGATTGGGATGGTTCCTCGCCAGCAAAGTGCCGATTCATGACCGCGAGGGGGCATTGCTGGGCATTGCCTCGGTTTCGCAGGATCTGCGCCTGCCATCGGGCCAGGAGATGAATTATCGGGAGCTTGCCGAGGTCGTGACTGAGATCGAACAGCGATTCGCGGAGGATCTGAGCAGGAAGGAGCTAGCTTGCCGGGCGGGGCTGAGCGAGGAGCAGTTCGAGCGCCGGTTGAAGCGTGTTTTCGGGCTGAGCCTCAACGGATTCGTGCGAAAGCTGCGGGTTGAGTATGGCTCCCGGCTCCTGGTGGAAACCGATAAGAGCCTGGCTGAGATCTCCTTGGATTGTGGATACAGCGAGCAATCGGCCTTTTCCCGGCAGTTCAAGTCCACGGTTGGGATGCCGCCTGGAAAGTATCGGGCAGAGTTCGGCGGCTGGTGGCGTGGCATCGAGCCCTAGGCCGGCTTTCTCCACCTGTCCTTCGCTTCCAAATTCGCGATCGCGTGTCGAAAATGTCAACTTGGCAAATAAGAAAACTTTTCGATTGTCCGGTAGTTCTGCTCTCTTTAAGACCGATGGGGAGAAAGTGATGCAATCATCTAAAATCGAACGATCAGGCTTACAAATCGATGTCTTTCCGACACGGGAAGAGGCGTCGGCAGCTGCAGCGGATGAGGTGGAGGCCTTGTTGCGCAAAAAGGATTCGGTCAATCTGGGACTGGCAACGGGGTCGACTCCCCTCCCGTTCTATCGGGAATTGGTGCGTCGCCATCGCGAGGAAGGCCTCTCTTTCGCTCAAATGGAGGGCTTCAATCTCGACGAATACGAAGGGTTACCGCCGGAGCATCCCGAGAGCTATGATTCTTTCATGCAGCAACAGTTATACGCTCACATTGATGCTCGGGAAAGTCATCTCCTTCCGGGGATCTATCAGAATGCGGAGGAGGCTTGCCGAGCTTATGAAGAAAAAATTGTAGAAAAAGGGGGGCTGGATTGGCAGCTCCTCGGGATTGGTGGGAACGGGCACATTGGATTCAACGAGCCCGGGTCGCCGGTGGACTCCAGGACGCGGCGTATTGAGCTCGATGAGCGCACGCGGCGGGATGCGGTCAAACAGTTTGGAACGTTGGAAAAGGTCCCGTTGGCGGCTCTAACTATGGGGATTGGCACGATCTTGGAAGCGAAGCGGATTGTCCTGATGGCCTGGGGGGCGGGGAAGGCTGGAATACTGCAAAAAGCTCTGCAAGGACCGGTGACAGCGGAGGTGCCGGCGAGCTTTTTGCAGACTCATGGCAACGTCCGGATTCTCATCGATGAGGAGGCGAGTCAGGGGTAGACTATTGAAAATCTTGCAAAAGCGCCCAGAGATCGGTTGACTGTCGAGGCATTGGACACACACACATCGAGTTTGGAAAGCATTGGCGAGTTAGCGCAAAGCCTCGGAGAGCCCGAGAACTACTTTGCGGGCAAGGACTGGAGTGAGCTCATCCTCCCTAACGAGGTGCTTTGCTTTTTGCGAAGCAAGCAGACGGAAGAAGATGGCTGGGGTGCAATCTCCACCAATTCCAAGCGCTACGACCAGCATCGCCGGTTCGTCTTGTTGATTGCTCTGGAAGGGGCTGGTCAGGTGGGAGTGGAAACCAGTCTCTGGAATCTGGCTCCGAGTGAAGCTCTCGTTATGTTTCCCCACCAGGCGCACTACTATGCGGAGTTGGCGGACCGTTTTTCCTGGCTTTTCGTCACCTTTGACCTCCCTCTCGCCTTTTGGCCTGAAATCCAAGAGTTGCGTGATTCTCCCCGGCACTTGTCGGAGGAATTGCTCGCGAAATTGGACCGGTTCTTGAAAGTCTGGAAAGAGGCGAATGGACCTCAGGGCGCTCTGGAGTCTTCACGGATTCTGGGGGAGATTCTTCTGGAGTTGGCTTCCGGTGAGCGTTTGCAGTCTCTGGGGCAAGAAAGCGACCTGGTGCGCAAAATCCGTGAACGAGTGGAGGCGAACCTGAAAGAAGACCTCTCCGTGAAGGCGCTTGCCGACTACCTCGGGGTGTCCGGCAGCTACTTGCGCGAGCAATTCCGCGAAGGGGCGGGAGTTTCCTTGGGTCACTTCGTGCGCTCCGTTCGTCTGATGCAGGCGACCCGACTTTTGCGCGATAGTTCGCTGAGTGTTCGCGAGGTGGCCGAGCAATCGGGCTTCGGATCCTTCACCGCATTTTCGCGAGCCTTTGGCCAAGTCTACGGCACCAGTCCCAGCGTCTACCGGAAGTCCGTTGCCGGGTCTCCGGAGACCGTCCCGGGGGCACCCAGCTCCATCGAGTCCTGAAAAGTGGCCGGCTGAGCATTTATTCGTTCAGACTTTCCTTTCGAAAGAGTTCTGTTCGGACTAGGGCCGGAAGGGAAGGCCTTAGCCAATTGGTGTTCAGTACGGTCATTGTCCGGTGACCCGGGGTTCTTGAGCATTTTCGACCCTTTTCAGGAAGCCTGGCAGAGCGGGGGCCGTGGTGTGTCTATTTGAAAATTTTGCCCGAGTTATGGGTTTAAAATTGAGGCACTTAGGTTTGTCTCAATTTGGAAAAGCCAAGTCGAAAAGGTTTAATGATGGAGTTGGTTTTTTTATGTGCTTAAGCTTGAGGGGAAATGAAAAAACATCTTTCGAAACTTGTTTTGTTGTCCCTCGGAATGGCTTTTCCCGCAATGGCACTGGCGCCCGGGGACAAAGTGGCGATCGAGGCCTTGGCTCAAGCTGAATTCGTACAGGGCGAAGCTCCTACAGATTGGAAATCCGATGAGGTCTATATCTTTGAGTGTTGGGCGACTTGGTGTGGTCCTTGTATCGCGGTCATTCCCCACGTGGATGAATTGTTCGATAAGTACCACGAACAGGGTCTCAATATCTATGGAATGAATGTTTGGGAGGATGGCAAGGACAAGGCTGCCAAGTTCGTGGAGAAAAAGGGCGAGGGCATGTCCTATCCCGTTGCTTATGTCGGTAAAGGAGGTGCCTTTGAGGAGAGTTGGCTAAAGCCTGCGGGTGTTCGGGGGATTCCACACGCCTTTGTGGTCAAAAATGGCAAACTTCTCTTCTCCACCCACCCGGCGGGATTGAAGGAAGACTTGATTGTGGCTCTGCTGGCGGGCGGTGACCAAGAGACTGCGGCGGTGAAAGCAATCAGAGACGAGGAAGCGAATAAGGCGGCGATGAGCGAAGCGGTGAAGGCTTTTCAAACGGCAGCTGGCCAAGAGGACGTTGCGGGGATGCAAGCTGCTCTCGAGAAAGTGAAGGAGCTTTCACCAGATGCCCCTTATCTGGACGCCATGATGATTGACCTGGCGACTACTAAAAAAGAGTGGGGCGAGGTTGAGAAGCTGATCTCCAGCTCTTCCGAGAGCCGTCAGGGAGCGATGAGCGCACGCAATTTGGCGATGAAGCTCGAGTCCTCTGAAGAAGAGATTCCTGCGAGCTTGCGGGAGACGATTATTAAGGTTTTGGAGCAAGGATCTTCTGCAAGTGTCTTTGATTACCCCATCATTGCGCATATGCATTTTGCTTTGGGTGATAAGGAAAAGGCCCAAGCCGCTGCGAAAAAGCTTCTGGGTGTGGATGAACGTTTGCCGGTGGAAATTAACGAAGCCTTTGTGGCAAGTTTCGATACCGATGAGCCTCAAACCATCATGGAATTTCGCAAGGCTTTGACCGACGCCATGAGAAAGCAAGCCGCAGAGAAGAAGGCTGCTTCCGAGTAGAGTCGCTTCGTCAATTGTCTGGTTATAGCAGCCCCGGGAGCCAGTCTCCCGGGGCTTTATTATGCGGACTGATCAAGGATGGCGCGGGGATTTTCAGACCTGTTTTCGCTCGGGAAAAAGTGGGGAGGAGGGTCCGCAAGACGGGCTTGCCAGATCACGCATTGGGATTAGACTTTCCTCCATGAAGTTGAAATACGCTCTTTGGCTCGCTCTTCCCGTCCTCTTCGCCTCTCTCGCCAGCTGCGCGATGGAGCAGGAACGCAAGGTTGTTCTGCCCGAATCTGATGAAAGCGATCTTCCTTGGAACGGGATGCAGGAAGGCGAAGGTCAGGGGATGCTTGGAGGTTTCCAACGCCGCTAGATGCCGACCCTTTTGTTCTCTCTTGCAGCCGTTCTTTCTCTGAGCGGCTGTTGTTTTTTTGACTCGTCGGTTCCGGATGGTTCAGGCGGGCTGGTAGACCATCTGCCGTGGAGTTCCTCTCCGATTGGTGAGCGCTCGGATGTGTTCGACGTCTTCGAACCATCGGCGGAAGGCCTATTGGATGGGAGCCAGTAGGCGGGCCAGCTTGGCAGCCAAACGGAACGGGAGAGGCTTTTCCAAAAACTCATCCCGGTCGACCTCACGGGCGCGGTCGAAGTCCTCATTGAACATTCCGGCCACCTCATACACATGTTCCTGGGCGGTGAGGATGGCGGTAATCTCGAAGTTCAAACGCAGCGACCGATTGTCCAGATTGCCTGTGCCGACTGCCGCGACCTTGTTGTCGATCAAGAAGGCCTTTTGATGCATGAAGCCTTCCGAATAGCGGAACAGCCTGATGCCATAGGGCAAAGTCTGGCGATAGTAGGTGAAGGAGGATAGCCAGACCAGAAGGTGGTCGGGCTTTTCCGGCAACAGAATACGCACATCCACCCCCCGCAGGGCAGCGGTTTGCAGCGCTGTTAGAATGCCGTCATCGGGGACGAAATAGGGCGAGGCAATCCAGAGTTTGGAGCGGGCGGTATTGGCCGCTTCCGCGACCAGCAACTGAAAGGAAGGGCGCTCGTCGGAGGGGCCAGTGGGTACGATCGCGACGGAGGCATCCTCTTTCTCGTGCTTGCAGTTCCAATCCAGATCGGGGATTTGGTGGGTGGCCCAATACCAGTCTTCCAGAAAGACCATCTGAACCGCTTGCACCGCCGGACCCTGCAGCCTGAGGTGGGTGTCGCGCCATTGGCCAAAGTTCTCGTCGCGTCCGAGGTATTCATCGCCCACATTGACGCCGCCGATGAAGGCATCATTGCCATCAATCACGATGATCTTGCGGTGATTGCGGAAGTTCAACTGCAGGCGTGACCACCACTTGCGGGTGCGGCCGAAGGCAAAACATTCCACCCCCGCCTTCTGCAGGTCTTCGAGATAGCTGTTAGGCAGTTTGTGAGAACCCAACTCGTCGAATAGGAAGTGGACGCGAACGCCTGCCTGCGCTCTTTCGATCAGAGCTTCTTTAAACCGGGTCCCCACGCGATCGCTCTTGATGATGTAAAAGTGGATCAGCAGGTAGTCCTTGGCCTTGGCAATAGAGTTGAAGATCTGAGCAAAGATTTCTTCGCCATCGATGAGCAAATCGGCATCGTTACCTCTGGTCACGGGGATGCCGCCGATGCGGACTGCGGTGGTCAAGAACGGGCCATCGGGGTCAATGCGGTGGGGCTTGATGGAGGTTTCCAGCGCGTTGACCTGAAGGTTGAGAAGTTCGTTGTCCGACTTCCGGGCCTGCACGTAGCCCACCAAGGTATTGCGTCCGAAGACCCAATAGAGTGGCACCGCCACCCACGGGAAGGTCACTAGGGCAATCATCCATGCGATGGTGGCGCTGGGGGTTCTCACCCGGAACAATGCATGGAGAACATGAGCGGCACCAATCAGGTGCAGCACAACAATGCCAAGGAAGAGAATCGGTTGAGGGATATCCACGGAACAAAGAGTCCGCCTTCTTTGCAAAATAACAAGTCTTGTTCATCATTGCCCGAGGATTGCGGACCTAGCGAATAGGCTTCGACAGCTGGGACCGGTTCTGATGAGATGCTGGAATGGAGATAATCTGGATCCTGGGGGGATTGGCCTTTCTTTTTGTCTCATTGGTCACGCTGTTCAATCTGCGAGCCCGGGTCGGGGAGCTGGAAGAGCGTCTCTATCGGCTGGAAAACCGGCCGAATAATAAAGGCGCGGAGGCTCAATCCAACAGGCCCGCAGAGAAGGAGATGGTCCGGCCAGACACGACTCCGACTTTTCCTGCGAAAGAGGGGCAGGTGGTCCCGCCTTCAGCTGATTCTCTCTCGGGGAAAGTTGTTGCGGCGGTCCCGCCTGCTCTTCCGCCGACGGTGCGTCCCGTCCCAGGGGATGAGAGTCAGGAGCCTGAGCGAGCCGTTCCTGTTCCTTTGGGGCCTTCGCCTTTGCTTGTGTGGTTGGAGCGGATGGGGCTGAAGCCGCCTGCTCCGGATGAAGAGGGGGCGAATCCGATGGCATGGTGGAGCACTCGCCTGGGACTGGCCTTCGGGGTCATTGCCGCTGTTTTTCTGGGACTTTATGTGAACAAAAATACCGTCCCGTGGGTTCGCTTGTTAGAGCTGATAGCAGTGGCACTTGCGGTGTTTGCTACCGGCTGCTGGTTCGAGCGCAAGCTCCAGGGATTTGGAAGGGCGTTGTCGGCGGGAGGCTTGGCGTTGCTGTATGTCGCCGCCTACGCCGCCTACGGCTTGCCCGCAACGAAGGTGATCGACTCGCCTTTGCTGGGAACCATTGCGCAAACGGTTGCCTTGGTTCTGACCATCGCTTGGGCCTTGTGGAAAGAGCGGGAGGCCATCTTTGGGTTGGCTCTCGTTTTAGGTTATGTCACTTGTTCGTTCGCGGCGGCCGAGGGGCTGGGTTCGGTATCATTGATCGCGCTGATGGTCTTGGCTCTGGCTGGCACGGGGTTGTTTGCCTGGCGGAGTTGGTGGTCGGGGTTGTGGGGAGCGGTCTTTGGCAGCGGATTGGGTTTGGCGGTTCTGGCCACTTTTACCTACGGACCCGACAAGGGGCCTTCCCATTGGGTCGCCCAGAGTGTGATTCTGACGCTGACCATTCTTCCTCTGGCTGCTCTATCCTGGCGGTGGTCAGAGGGGGAGAGGAAGGCGAAGTATGGAGTGACTCTGGTGACGGCGGTGGGTTTGCTCTCGGGGGCAGTGGTGACTTGGACGCGGGGTTTCGACTTTCAGCTCTTCTATCTCAGCTTTGCCGCTCTTCTGTTTCTCGCAGGTTGTTGGTGGCGCCGAGACGAGGGGGAGGGGCTTTGGCAGACTTTGTGGGCCAAGGCTATGGTCTTGCTGGCTCTCTTCCTTGTTGCGCGTTTTGAGGGGCCGGTGCGGGCGTTTTCTCTTTTGGGTCAAGCGGCTGGTTTGCTGTGGCTGGCGCGCACTCGTTCGAGGGTGGTCTTTGAGGTGGGTGCGGCTTTGGCAGCGTTGGTGGGATGGTTTTTGCTTTGGTCTGACTCGAGTCCGGTGGCCGGGTTGAATTGGTGGGACGGGCGTGGATTGCTTCTCTTGTATCTCGTAGTGGTGCAGGCACTGTTGGTGGGATATCGAGTCTTGCTGGGAGAGGACGTGGTGCGGCGCGTGGCAGGGGTCTTTGGAGCGACGCTTGTCGCCCTGGAGGTGTTGGATGTTGCCTGTTGGCAGAACCCATCTTCTTCATCCATCGTTATTCCACTGGTTTTTGGTATTATCGCTTTGTTGCAACTTTGGCCCTTGCGCTTGAAGGATGCGGAGTGGACCTCATTCCTGCTGTTGATTGGCACTCTGTTCGTTCTGCGTTCCCGATACTTGGCAGGGCAGGCGGTGAGTTCTCAAGTTCTACTTTGGCTACCTCTCGCGTGGGCTTTTTACGCATGGATCGGGCGTTCCGAAAAGCCGCGGCACTTGATGGGTGGGCTGGCAGTGTTGGTGGCCTCATTGTTTGCGGTGGGGCTTCTGACGGAAGAAGCGGTCGGCGGCCAATGGTTCCCGGTCGTTTTTGTTGGATTGGCATTGGGGTATCATGTGTTGGGGAGTGTCTTCCACTTTCTCTCCATGCGGGGAGTGGCTCTGTTGTCCGCGGGAGTTTCGATTTGGTTTCTAACCCAGTCTGGTTGGATCCCGCGCTTCGAGCCCACCATCTTGATCACCTTGCTGCTGGCGCTGGTTTGGTGGTTTTGGGGATGGCGTAATCCGGAGGAGGAAGCGGCTTTGGAGAATGTTGCCGACGGGTTTCGCACCGTGACCGTCGCGGTGGCCCTTTGGGCGTTTCTGGTTGGTGTTTTCAGCGGGGTGGCTTTGCCGGTGGTGACTCTTCTGTTGTCTACCGTGATTCTGGTCGGTTGGCGGCTTCTTCGGGCCGACAGTCTCTCCTGGCTAGGCTTGGTGGCGGCGGTGATGGCTTTGCTCAAGCTTCCCGGGCAATGGTCCCATCCTTCTTTCCCCTGGGTGGTCGTCCTGTTTTTCGTTTTGTTGGCGGCCAACGGAGTCTGGTTGGCGAGGGGGGAAGGAAAGTCTCCTCTGGCTCAGCCTAAAGTGGCATCCCTTCTGTGGGGGAGCGGGGCCCTCGTGACCGCTATGGTGGGCTTGGGGATGTCGCCTGCGGTAGTCAGTGGGATGACGGCCAGTTGGGCGGTTGCGGCGGTTGCGCTGCTCGTGGCAGGATTTTGGTTTGGTCTCCGTGGCTATCGCTTGATCGCCTTGGGAGGGTTGGCGATCACGGTGGTGCGCCTGTTCCGGGTCGATATTCAGGACAGCTTCTGGCGCATCGTGGCCTTTGGGGTCACCGGTGCCCTGCTAGTAGGTATCGGCTATTTGTATAACCGTTTCCACCAGCGGCTGGGGGACGGTGACCTTGATTGGGGAAGATCAGGAGGGGATGAGGAGCAAAAGGACGATGGTATCGAGAAGGGGATTTGAAGCTCGTGTGAGCGTTCAGTCCCTAGTCCGACTTGGGCTTGGACTCCTTTTTGGGCTCGCTGGCCGCTTTGTCCTTCTTGGCTCCATCGGTATAAGACTTGGAGCGGTAGTCGGTTTCGTAGAACCCTCCGCCTTTGAAGATGATGCCGCCACCCGTTCCGAGGAGTCTTTTGATCGGTCCCTCGCAGTTCTCGATGGGACAATCGGTGAGCTTCTCATCGCTCATCTTCTGAAAGACCTCGAAGGTGTGGCCGCAGGTTTGGCAGCGATAGTCGTAATTGGGCATATGAATTTTTTTAGTTGTAGTGGAGAGGGAAGTAGCATGATTTTCCGTCCGCGCAAGTGTCGGTTGCATACCTGCAAAGTTGCAGTATTCTTACCCCGCCCTCTTTAATACATGAAAAATAGACTTTTCCTCCTCACCGCAGTGCTTTCCTCGTTTGCCTTCGTGGCATGCGCTCCTGTTGACGGGCCCGGTGCGAGCACCGCTATCGGTGGTCAGACCGGCTATTTGGCTGGTATCCGCACTTCGACTGGCTACGACGGTTCTGCCAATCCCAACGAGTCCTCTTCCTTCTGGGATGGTGACGGAGTGCAGGGTTCACCCAAAATTCGCATCAATCTCGCCGAGCAGCGGGCCTACTATTACAAGGGCAACCAGCTGGTCGGGGTCTCTCCAGTCTCCACTGGCATCGAAGGTCGCCGTACGCCCAAGGGCAGCTTCAAGGTGACCCAGAAGAGCCCGGACCACAAATCGTCGCTCTATGGTGTGATTCGCAATGTCGCCACGGGAGAGATTGTGAACGATGATGCGGATACCCGCAAACACCGCGCGGGTCCTGGTGAGGTATTCGAGCGTGCTCCCATGCCCAACTTCATGCGCTTCAATGGCGGAATTGGCATGCACACCGGATTCTTGCCCGGATATGCTGCCTCCCATGGTTGCGTTCGGATGCCGGACAAGATGGCGAAGATTTTCTTTGAGAACACGCCAATTGGAACTCCTGTGATTGTGGAGTAATTCCCAGCCACCCTCTCAATTTTCAAAAGAAAAACCCCGAATCGAGTCGATTCGGGGTTTTTTGTTTGGTGGAAAAAGTGTTTCGGGCAGTCCGTTCGCGGCTGGTTCCGAGCGAGTGTTCGGTCTTTCCCCGATTACTGGCTCTTACCGAACATCAGCTTCGCCGTTGCCGCTGCAACCAACACTACGAAGAAGATGGCGAACGGGGTGTAGGGGAACGTCATGTAGGTCTGGCCCTTTGGCATCTCGCCGAGGACTGCGGTCGCTGGCTCTGAAGAGGTTGTTTCCTGAGGCGCGCTATTGGGGTCGGCCAGATCGGCTACCGTGAGCATGGGTTGGCCCTCTTCGCTGCGAAGTTCGGCCACCATCTCGGGAGTGACTGCTGGAGCGCTGTTGCCGAAGGAATTGCGGACGTAGGTGAGAACAGCTGCGATTTGCTCGTCAGTCTGGGTGGCCATGGGCGCCATCATGCTGTTGTAGGTCACGCCTTTCACCTCGATCTCACCTTGGAGACCTCTGAGCTGGATGCGAATCAGGTTTTCTACCGGGCCATTGACCCACTCGGACTCGGCGAGAGGGGGGAAGGCACCGGGAACGCCGTTTCCATCCGGCTGGTGGCAGGCGAAGCAGAAGGTGTTGTACTGGGTCTTCCCCATCTCCCATACCGTGGCATCGATGCCCTCGGGTGCGCTTTGTGCAGCGGCAGGAGTGGAAGCGGTCTCGGCAGGTGCGGGCGTTGGGGTAGTTTCGTCGGCCATTTCAAAAAGATTCGGTGCGGAAAAGGGATGATAGCGTTTGGGCTCTTGGGCAAGCGGATTTTTCCGCGAAGGCATCTTCTTTAGGGTTGTTAGATAGGCCACAAGGTCGCGAATCTCTTCTTTTTGTAAAAGAGAAGCCATTGCCGGCATGGGAGAAATGGGTTCGGAGGCTTCCGCGATGTCCGTCCGCAGAACGCGCCAAGCCTGACCCTCCACCATCAGATCGATGTGGGTGTCGGTCGCCTCGAGCAAAGGGCCGGAGAGGGATTCTCCGTTGTTGAGAGTCAGGGAGATGGGAGCAAAGCCCGGCGCGATGGTGGCGGACGGCAGAACGAGGGATTCCAGCAGGGAGCGGCGCGACTTGTTGCCAATTCCTGCGAGGTGGGGGCCGGCCATTCCGTTGCCGTCCACTCGCGCATCACCAGTATGGCAGCGGGCGCATTGCGCGGTGGGGTGACTGGCGAAGAGGGCGGCACCGCGCTCGGGATCGCCTCCGTAGAGACTCGCGAGATATGGGGTCAGCGGGTCGTCGTCCAGAGACTCTTGGTATGCCGTCAAGGCGTCGAGAGGAGCGTGGTGGGCGCTGACCTTTGCGGCGAGAGTCATCTCCAGCTCGATAGTGTGATCTGGATTGTCCTGCTCGCGCAAGCGGTCGAAGTAGGAGACCAATAGAAGTGGAACCTCCGGATGAGGATGGGTTGCCAGCCGCACGGCCGCTCCCTGGCGATAGGCTGGATCTTCATGGGTGAGGGCCTGGCTGAGAAACGGGAAGGAGGTCTCCGGTTTGCGTTCCGTCAGGAGGTCGATGGCATCCAACTTCAACGCCACCGGGGCACGATCCTGATCCTCCAGTTCTAGAATCTTAATCAGCAGGGGAGTGAGGGAGAAGGTCTCGTCTCTTTCCAAAAGAGCGAGTGCGGTCGAGCGAGCCTTGGCCGGGATAAGCGGACCTTCAATCAGGGCGAGAAGTTCGTCATTCTGCAGGTCGCTTGGAGCGACTTCGTAGTGGGCGACCAAGGCGATGGCCGCGTTGAGAACCGGGCTGTCGTGCTGGAGCAAAGGTGTGAGCTTCTTCTCGATAAGATCCTTTATTTCTCTCTCGGGTCGCGGGCGCATGGGGACATATCGGCCCAGTGACTGATCCACGGGATGAGGGTTGGACCATTGCAAAAGCAGTCGCAGGGCTTCCTGGCGTTCAGGCAAAGGAACTTTCGTCGTGCCGGCAATAGTCAAGAGACGTTCCGCATTTTCCTGACCCGCCAGGCGAAAGGCCGAATGAATCAGTCTCCGCCAGATGAGCGGGGGAACTTGCGAATTCTCCTTTTCCAACAACTCATCGACTACTGTCATCAGCGCCGGACGGGCAGCCTCGATGGGGGTGTCGTGGATGATACGGATCGCCTCGTGACGAATCGCGGGGGTGTGATCGAACAAGAAGCGGTTGGTGCCCACGTGACCCTTCCTCTGCAGCGCCAAGAGGGCTGGCAAACGCATTCCGGGCAGGGCGTGACCCGAGAGCGACAGCAGGTCCTGATCGCTGGCACACCCGGTCAGGCCGACCACCGCGGCATGGCGGAGGTAGGGGTCATTCGCGTCTGAGGCATGGAGCGCGAGGTTGAGGAGAGGGTCGAAAGCCTCCGGAGTTCCCAAGCGGCCCAAGGAAAGAGCGGCGAAGAAACTGACCCGATCCGAGGGATCGCGCAGGGCGGCAATCAGTCGGGCAGGGTCTTTGACCGGAGCTTCACCCAATCCCTTTGCGGCTTGAGCGCGCAGCTCGGCATCGGGACTTTGCAAAAGGCCTAACAAGGCGGCGGTCGCGTAGGGATCCTTGTTCTTGCGAGCGAGCATCGACAAGCCCCAGACGGCATGCAATCGCGCTACCGGGGTGTTGTCCTCTCTCAATTCATCGCCGTAGTCGAGTCGGGGGAGAAGGAGGTTTTCCGCAGGCAGATCCAGGAGCTCATCGCGCAGGTGCAGTTCGGCATAGAATGCGGGCAAGGCCTTCGGCTTCTCCGCAAGTGCGATTTGGGCTCGCAGGCGGACCCTCATGTCGGGGTGGGAGAGCAGGGAGGCAAGTTCTGCCTCGTTCCGGTGATGGAAACCTTCCCGCATCAGTTCCGCGACTTCCTCCGCTTGGGGATGGGGGGAATCTGGCTTGAAAGCCAACACCTGGCCCTGGGGAGCGGACTGCCATCCGGTCCCGAAGTCCGTGAGGAAGGCTGTGCCATCGTAGCCAAAATCGATATCCGTCGCACCGACCCCCCATGCGAACTTGCCCGCACTCACCATCTGATAGGATGCCCCCACAGGCTCCACCGCGAACGAATGAATCCCCGATGCGGAGGGCCCGCCCTTGTAGTCGCAAAGAAGAAACTGATTCGCAACCAGCCCACCCAATGCGGTGGCAGGGGCAAAGACAAGGCCGGAGGGACCATTCGACAAGTGGGCAATGGGCGGCATCATCCATGCGGGCTGTTCCGCATTTGCCAAGTCCCACATCCGCTCGTCCATCCAGCGATTGGGGGGGCGTTCTGTTAGACCGATTTGGCGGTGAAAGGAGTGGAGGGTCTGATGGTCCGAGCGCCAGCCGGAATCCGCGCCTTCCACGAGGTAAACCAGACGGGCCGAGTCGCCCATGTCGGCGTTGTTATCCACCGTGAAAGCATCCCCGACTTCATTGAAGGCGACTTCCTTGGGGTTGCGTAAGCCGGCGTGAATGACTTCGAAGTTCGAACCATCGGGATCGAATCGAAAGACCGCCCCCTGGTCGGTGAGCGCATAGTTCACGCCTTCTTCAGTCGTCACGTTCATCGCCCGGTCTCCCACCGTGCCATAGATTCGTCCATCGGGACCGAGCGCGAAGCCGTTCAAGTCATGTCCGGAAAGCGACACCCGCAGCCCAAACCCGCTCGCCAGAGACAAGCGCTCGTCCTCACCAACGCGGCCGTCTCCATCCAGATCGGAGAGGGCGTAAATGTCCGGGATACATGCGAAGTAGATCACCCCCTCATAAGCCATCACCCCCGCAGCCGTTCCGTCTAACAGGTCGTCGAATCCATCGGCAAAGATGGTGCTCACTTCCGCCCGGCCATCGCCGTCCTGATCCTGCAAAAGCCGAACCACCTCGCTCTTGGCAGTGAGAGATTCCAGCGGGACCTCGTGCTGCCATTTCTCATGCATCCGCTGCCTGTCCTCCACGGTGGTCGCGGCGATGTCATCCATCACCCAGAAGAGCCGGTCGCGATTGTCCTCGACGCCGAAGCGGAAGCGGTTGGTCTCCGCCACATATATCTTACCATCTTCCGCCACCGTAAGGGCTGTTGGCGAAGTCACGTTTTGCTCCTCGTGATTGGCAAAAACCGAGGCTGTGGTTCCTTCGGGAATGAGCATGCCGGGCTTGGCCGGGGAGCTTATGAGCCCTGGCTCGAAGGTCGTGCCATCACGCGTGGCATTGGGGAAAAGGGGATTCGCGGCGACGTGGGCCACCAGATGATCGGCGACCACGAAATCGAACTCGCTGTTGTCATAGATGCGGAAGGTGACGGCCTTTCCCATCCATTCCCTCACATCCCAAGTCACCCGACGGAGCGTGAGACTGCCCTGGGGAGTGGCCGAGCGGAGCAGGTCGTCACCGAGCCACATCTCCAGCCCCACCCCGTTCATGCTGCCGCCCAAGCGAAAGCTCACATAGGGTTCTTGTAGGATAATTTCAGGTGACTTGAGCTCGCCGAAGGCTGCCACGCCACCCACCGCCGAGCAGGCAAAGGATTCCTCACAATATTCTCGTGCGGTTCCATTGACCTCCGCAGGCAGATCGACGCAAGGCCCGAGCCCGAATCCCTCGCCCGTTGTAGTCCAGTCGCCAAAGCCATCACCTTCGAAGGATTGGATGATCCGACCGCCCGATACCTCTTCATCAACGGCAAGAGCCAGGCCCGAGAGAAAAGAAAGTAGCAACAGAACACGCATCAAACTTCATTGAAACTAACGCCTCCCGCTCAAATTCCCATCGGCAATTTCTGCAGAACCCGCACTCCGGTCGAACAGCCGGGCATCGAAGGTTGACGGGGTTTCCTTGAGGGGTAAGCCTTGGGCCGCCCTCTCGTTCGTCGCAACGATTGGGATGGAATCGTTGTCGAATCACTCATGCGAATTGCCCTAGGAACAGACCATGCCGGATATCTCTTGAAAGAAGAGGTCAAGAAACACCTTCTCGCCAAAGGTCATGAGGTTGAAGACTTCGGGACCGATAGCGAGCAGGCGGTGGACTATCCGGACTATGTCGGACCTGCGGCGGAGAGTGTTGGGCTGGGGAAGAATGACTTGGGAATTGTCTTTGGAGGGAGCGGCAATGGAGAGGCAATCGTGGCGAACAAGGCCGATGGAGTTCGGTGCGGACTGTGCTGGGACCTCTGGAGCGCCGAGATGACCAAGAAGCACAATAACGCCAATGTGATTGCCCTGGGCGGCAGAGTCGTGGAGCCGAAGCTGGCCCTTGCGATTGTGGATATGTGGCTGGAATCCGAGTTCGAGGGAGGACGCCATCTGACCCGTATCAATAAAATCAAAAATGGTGGTGCCGGACGTGCCAGTTTGGAATCGTGAATTCAGATTCCGCTCTCCCGGGAAATTTTTGTAGTCAGTGTGGCAAGAGTCCCGCCGGCAATCATGTTTGCTTCGGTGGGACTGGCGAGTCTGTGGTGATGTGTGATGATTGTCTCGCCAGGCAGAGCTCTTCGATTGCGGATTTTTTCAAGGAAGCGAAGAATGCGGAGTGTGACTTCTGCGGCGGTTCTCCCTGTACTGGCGGCCCTGAATTTCTAACCCCGTCGGCAGAGGGGAACGTCGCGAACCGGTGGCTGTGTGGCTCCTGCGCGCCGGACTACCATACTTTTTTACAGACAAAGATGGCTGACCTGGTGGAGGTGAGCGATTACGAGAAGCAACTTGAGGAGATGAAAAGAATTGCCGGGGAAGCCGAGGTCCATATGAAGCAATTCGTGAGACGGCGCGACAACTAGCCAGGAATGAGTTAGGCCAACGACGAAGGCTATCAGTGCGAGTTCCGCACCCCAGATAGAATCCTCCTTACGATTTGTAATCGCGGGAGAGAACGATTTCTCTATAAAGAAGGAGCTATGGGGAAGTCAGATTCAAAAGATAAGCACGACGAGGGCAAAATGATTGTCGTGGAGGGCACGCGGGAGAACACGGATCGCATCGTGCGGGCTCACGTCTTGTGGGCGATGGGGGCGGGACTGATTCCGATTCCGCTCTTCGACATCGCGGCAGTGACTGCCATCCAGATCGATGCGCTGCAGAAGCTCGCGGAAGAGCAAGGAATCGACTACAGCAGCGATGGCGGGAAGCGCTTTGTCACGGCCCTCACTGGAGGCACCTTTGCCCGTCTGGGCGCCAGCTTGATCAAGGGCGTTCCGGGCGTGGGCACGGTGATTGGCGGGCTCTCCATGTCGGCAATGTCAGCGGCTTCGACCTATGCGGTTTGCCAGGTCGCGCTCCATCATTTCCGCAATGACCGCAATTTTTTGTCTTTCGATTTGGATGATGCCAAGGGGCTCTATGAGAAGGCCTTGGAACAAGGAAAATCCTTCGTCAAATCGTTGGAAAAAGAGGTCGACCCCAAGGTCACAAAGGAGACCTATCGCAATCTGGAGAAACTCAAGGAGCTTCGTGATGCCGAGGTGCTGACCGAAGAGGAGTTTGAGAGCAAGAAAGCGAAGCTTTTAGAAAAGCTTTAGGAGAGAACTTCAACCGAAAAAGCTCGCCTGGTTTGCAGGCGAGCTTTTTTTTCGCTCCCTCGCGGAAGGAGGGAGCTTATCCAGTCCAGTAAGAGATTAGAAGACCGCGGCCAATTGGTCGGGTTCCATTTTGCCTAACAAGAAGAAGGCCTTGTCCTCATCGCGCCAGCTCGCAATCGACCAACCGGAGCGGGTGCAGTGGCTGCAGCTCTTGCGGGCTTGGGCCATTTCGGGCAAGTCACCCTCGATGTCGGAACGCTGGAAGACGAGTAGGTGCACGGTTGGTTGATCGGGGCTTTGCCGATAGCAAATCAGGGAAGCCGGCTTGTTATTGAAGTCGAGGCGCTTGCAGCCGATTCCATCCGCTTCCTGCAGGCCAACGGGGAGGATGTTGGGACTGGGGAGCTCGTTGCTGGCCAAGAATTGATAGAGCGATTCTTGCTTTGGATCGCGGCGGTCGAGGCTGAAGTTGCCGTTGAGGAAGTTGATGGCTTCCACCTGCACCGCATGCGGGGTGATGGAGGCTACCGTGATATCGGGATCCGAAGGTTTCAGCAAGCTGGTCCAGACTAGGGCCGCCACGATGCCCGCCGCCGCAGCCCCGCCGATGGCCGGGAGGCTGAAGAGCGACTTGCGTCGCTTGCGAGCATTGGAGGCGGGTGGGAGAGTGGTGACCTTTTGCTCAATCTCCATCGCAGCCAGAATGTCGCCGCGCAAATTGGATGGAGGCTCCAGTCCAGCGAGTGCTCCCGCGAAATCGTGATCGAATTGATTGTATCCCGGGGAATCGTAAGCGGTGGCAAGGGCCTCAAAGAGGCTTTCGCGCAGGCTTTCCGGAATCGGGAAATCGGCCAAGCTGTCGGCAAAGGCCATGTCTTGGGCGCGCTCGTTGGCCAGCCATTGACCGAGCTCCTTGTCCTCTGCGGCGAGAGCAAGAGCTTCCGCAAAGGCTGGATCATGGAGGTCAGAGCCGTTGGGTCGGAAGCTGGAGAGAATGAGTTTGGCTTGGGTGTGGTCCATCTTAGAGGGCTCCTTTCTGTTTGAATTCAACTACGTTTCTAGTAGCGGGGTCTTGGGCGGTTTCCATCAGTTCTCGCAGTTGTTTCTTTCCGCGCGAGATGCGGGACATGACAGTGCCGATCGGGATGTCGAGGGTTTCGGCGATTTCCTTGTAACTGTGTTCCTGGAGGAAAAAGAGAGTGAGTGGGGCGCGGAAGGTTTCATCCAGCTCGGCCAGCAGACCTACTGCCCGCTTGGCATCCAGTTGCCGGTCGGCGTCTGGTTGGTTGGAGGGGAGCTGAAACTCAGCCTCTTCCAAATCGCGCTCCGGGAACTTGGTCGACCGGCGCGCTTGCGAGAGGTGCTCGCGATAGAGAGTGGTGAAGAGCCAAGTCTTGGCCTTGGAGCGGTCTTCGAGCTGGTGGCCTTTCTCGGCCCACTTTACGAAAGTCTGCTGCACAAGGTCGGACGCGCGCTCGGGAGTCTTGGCCAACGAGTAGCCAAAGCGGTAGAGCGCCTGATAATGGGCGTCGACCAGTTCTTCAAATTCGTTCATCGGGACAGTGGGGTTGAGTAGTGTTCTCTCCCATGAGAGGGCCTGAACCCAAGTCTATTCCGGAGTTTTTTGACTTTTCCAATCTTTGGCTGCCTCCGATCAGGTCGATGTTTCGCTGCATGGACTTGAAACGTCCCCTTTAGCCACAAAGAGGCACAAGAATCGCAAACCCTTAAGTTTTTGCGCAGTCTTCGCGCCTTTTAGCGGCCAAAATCACCCAATCACCCTAGCCCGCTTGCTTGGAGTTCGGCTCTGTTTCGGTAGCCAACTCTTCAGTCTTCGGTTCGTCCAATTCCAAGCCCATCTTCTGGGCGCGGGTCTTCCAGAGCTTGCGGGCGAATTCCTGCATGTCGTCCCGGGTATCGACCTCATCAACAATCTCGAGTCCGAGCAAAGTTTCGACCACGTCTTCCATGGTCACCAGCCCGCTGAGCCCGCCGTATTCGTCCAAGACGGTGGCGAGGTGATTGCGATCCGCGACGAGAAACTCGAAGGCGTCGGTAAGTTTGGTGTCTTCCGGAAGAGCAGGAATCTCACGTTTCAAATCACTGAGCGGAAGGTCGAATTGATCTCGGGCGGCAGCGAGGAGAATGTCGTGCTTGAGGACGAAGCCTGTCACGTCATCGCGGTTTTTGTTGTAAACAGGGATGCGAGAGAAAGGGGACTCGTTGTGATGGTCGAGGTAGTGCTGAATCATGGTGTTCTCCGGCAATGCAAAGACCACGATCCGGGGGGTCATCACTTCCCGAACGGAGATTTCGCCCAAACGCAAGAGGTTGTCGAGAATCCGCGATTCACCTTCCTTAAGCTTGCCCTGGCGGGTGCCAAGTTCGGCCATCACCTTCAACTCGTCGCGGCTAAAGGTGGCCTCGTCGTGGTGACCTTTGCTAAAGAGCTCGATGAACCAAACCACCGGCGTCATCAGCCGGGTGAGCCACTCTAGGCAAAAGCTGACCCACGGTGCCCAAGCCCTCCAGTAGCGAGCACCCAGATTTTTTGGAATGATTTCCGAGGCAATCAGGATCGCCAGCGTCATGAGGGCTCCGGCGACCGCATCCCACTTGCCGCCACCGAGGGCCGAGACTTGCGCGGCGACTCCCATCGCGCCGACGGTGTGGGAAATCGTGTTCAGGGTCAGGATGGAGGTAAGAGGGCGACCAATGCGCTGCTTCAAATTCTCGATGCGGGCTCCCACCTTGGGCTGCTTCTTTTTCAGGTTCGCAACGTAGGGCGTGGAGATACTCAGGATGACCGCTTCCCAAACTGAACAGAAAAATGAAACCCCAATCGCGAGGCTGAAATAAATGATCAAAACCGTCCACGAACCAGTGGCATCGGCATCGAGGTTAGGAGCGGCGATGGCCGCCACTTCGTATGGGAACATGATTGAGAGAAGTGTGCGGAGAATCCCAGCGCCTTCAAGTCGAAAGAAAGGACTGACAATTCGGGGCGAGTGAAAAAGTAGCACTCGTCAGTGGCAAAGACTTTTAGGAAAGCGCTCGCGAAGACGCAGGATGAGAACGAACAAAGGCTGTCTGTAATGGTCCCGCGGATTGTGACGTTCGGCGAGGCCAAGTTCGACCGCGTTTTGAAGAATCTCGCAGGTTGGCAAGGAGCACAGGCGTCTCGCCTGTGAACCCTAACGCTTCGAAAGCTCTCCCACTCTCCGAAACTTCACGCGACTCGGAAGTCAACCCACTCACAGGCGGGACGCCTGTGCTCCTTGAGGTGTTCTCATCCCCTCCCATCACTTGGTGGATTTTACCCAATTGAGGTAATGCGCGGATTCGAAATTTGAGTCTTTCTGTTCTCGTAGTTTGTTTTGCAGGATGAAGAATATGAAGAAATGGTGGTTTTTGATGAGTGGGGCGCTAGTGGGTTGGGTTCACGGGGAGGTGTCTTTGAAGGCTGAGGGCAAGACCGTTTCGGTGCTTCACGACGGGGAGGTGGTCGCGGTCTACCGGGGGGACCAGCGCGTGCCGTGTATCTATCCCTTGGTCGGGCCGACCGGAACCAATGTGACGCGTCACTACCCCTTGGGGGAGGGGACGACTGGGGAGGAAAAGGACCATCCCCACCATGTTTCTTTCTGGATGGCGCATGGGGACGTCAATGGTCATGACTTCTGGCACGGGAAGGAAAATCGAATCGTCCACAAAGGGGTGACCCACAGTTCGTCCCAAAGCGTTGATGGGGTGGATGAGGCCAACCTAACGGTTGAATTGGAGTGGCAGGCTGGCGAGAAGGTGGTGTTGACCGAGGAGCGGAAGTATCGCTTTCATTTTGAGAAAGAGACTTGGCTGGTGGACGTGAGCTGTGCCTTGAGCGCGGTCGAAGAGGCCGTCTTTGGTGATACCAAGGAGGGAACGTTCGCCATTCGGGTGACTCCGACGCTGCGAATGAAGGGGGAGGTGGGGGAAGGGAAGATTCTTGATTCCGAGGGGCGCACCGATGGGGATTGTTGGGGCAAGCGCTCCAAGTGGGTCGCTTTCCACGGGCCGGATTCGGCGGGGGAGTCTCTGGTGGTGGCGCTGATGGATCACCGCGACAATCTGCGCCATCCGACCTGGTGGCACGCTAGGGATTATGGCTTGTTAGCGGCCAATCCCTTTGGCCAGCACGACTTCGAGGGGCTGAAGGACCAGCCCGAGATCGGCGACTTTACCTTGGCAGAAGGGAAGTCCTTCACCCAGCGCTACCGCCTGGTTCTTTCCGCCGGAAAGGCCGATGGGGCGGCTCTCGAGGGCCTTTGGAAGAACTGGTAAGTCTGCGTCGACCCAACGCGCTTAAAGGGTTGTCTGAATAAGGAGAGGAGAATCGCCAAAGATTTTTTCCCTGAAGACATCGCGCGAGTGGGGTGGACGTCTCGTCCACCCGTCAGTCCGTTAATCCAGATGAGTGGACGAGACGTCCACTCCACAAGCGTCATGAACGCTCACTTGGCATTTTTCAGACGGGGTCTCTTAGGCGATGTTGGTATACACGGCCTGCACGTCTTCGTCGTCTTCCAGTTTGTCGATGAGAGGCTCGATTTCTTCGATTTGCTCTTCGGTGAACTCGACGGGAGTGGAGGGGATGCGTTGGAGGTTGCCCTTGGTGGTCTCGATGCCGAGCTCCTCGATTTTCTTGGCCAGAGAACCAAAGGACTCGAACTCGCCATAGACGTAGACGGTCTCTTCGTTCACTTCCATCTCCTCCAAGCCGGCGTCGATGAGCTCCAGCTCGATCTCTTCGAGGTTGTGTTCGCCTTTTTCAAATTGGAAAACGGCCTTGCGATTGAACATGAAGCCCAGTGCGCCGGATTCCAGAAGCTGGCCTTCGTTCTTGTTGAAAATGGTGCGGACGTTGGAAAAGGTGCGGGTGTTGTTGTCGGTCGCGCACTCGACCCAGAGAAGCACGCCGTGGGGACCTTTGCCCTCGTAGTTGACCTCCTGGTAGTCAGCCGCGTCCTTGCCCTCGGCGCGTTCGATGGCCTTTTTGACGTTGTCCTTGGGCATGTTCTCCGCCTTGGCAGTCGCGATGGCGGCGCGGAGCTTCGGGTTGGATGCGGGGTCGGGGCCACCTTCCTTGGCGGCCATCGTGATGGTGCGTCCCAATTTGGGGAAAATTTTCGACATTTTGTCCCAACGCGCTTCCTTGGAAGCTCTCCGATATTCAAATGCTCTGCCCATGTGGCGCGGAGTTAACACAAAGCCCGCCGATATCTCAACCCTAGCGCACTAGCAGCAGGCAAAAAAATCGTCGCCTTCGCGATACCCTGCCGTCGTGGCCAGGCTTCGCACCCGGGCGCGCCCTCCCCGGCCCACGCATCCGAGGAGAACGGGGGAGTTGATTTTGGCCAACAGATCACCTGCCGCCCAGATGGGAAGTCCGAGGGCGGTTTTGCCGATTTTCTTGGGCGCGACATCGTAGAATCCGTGCACCTGAACTCCTTCCGCGAGGAGCAAGCCGGCCAGCCGACGGCCAATGGGGCCGCTCCCCGCGATGGCGACTCCGTTGTTCCGGACCTTTTCCAACCGGGCCAAGTAGCGGGCTTTCGTCGCGGTCATCCGCTGCTCGCTGTAATCATCGTGGCTGCGGGTCAACCGGGTCGCGGAATCACGCCATTGCAAGCGAGCCCCGGGCGCTTGCACGAAGCACGCCCCGTCTGCCAGCATCCGCAGCCAGAGGTCGTAGTCCTCAGGGCCATCCTCCACGCGATAACCACCCGCCCGTTGATAGGCTTCTCTCGACATCAAGACACCCGGCTGAATGACGGGCGACTCCACAAAACGTTCCCGGCGAAAATCCTCAGGCTCGGCGAGCGAATTCGCCCAGTCGATGAACCGGTCGAGTCCAGCGCCTTGGGAATTGAGGGCCTCCACCCGACAGGTCACCAAATCCGCCTCGTTCTCTCGAAGGGCGGCATATTGCCACTCGAGGCGCTCGGGATGAGAGAGATCATCAGCGTCCATACGCGCGAGCAGGGGGGATTTCGCCAGCGCGCAACCCAGCCGGGCTGCGGCGGCGACTCCGCCCGTTGAATCCGTCTTTTCCAGCCGAATCCGTTTGTTGCCCTCTGCCAGGTCATCCGCAATGGACTGACTCTCGTCCGTACAGCCATTGAGCACGAGGATGACCTCTGCGGGCGCGAGCGTTTGGTGGAGTATCGAATCGACTGCATCGCGCAAGGTGGCAGCTGCATTTCGCACGGCCATCACCACCGTTATCTGGGCCGGCAGATTCGTCATTCGCCCAAACTCAGAGCGGTGGCTTGCCCAGAGGAATCACAAATGACTCGGAAGGGACGGCAGCAAACTTCGCAATCATAGTCAAATTCGCAGGGGCATTCGGAAATCGGGGGGACTACGATTTCGAAGCTTTCCCAACAGGAGGGGCATTGGATGGAATCGGTACTGATGTTGCTGATCATGAACGCAACGAGTCACTCGATCGAGCCCCGAAAGGTTTGAAAAATGTGGCTTTCGTGCTTCACTCGTTGTCGAAAGGCGTGGAAACGCTCTCGTGGGAACGACTGCTGGAGCTAAACAACCACTAGAAAATTATGAAAAAATTAGGATACTTGACCGCAATTGTAGCAACTGGACTGACCCTCACCTCATGTGACAAGGCTGCGGAAGGCGTGGAGAAAGCCGGTGACGCAGTAGAAAAAGGCGCGGATGCGACTGCAGATGCACTGGAAAAGGGTGGCGACAAAGCCGCCGAAGCTGCCGAAGCCGCCAAGAACGTCGGAGCCAAAGTTTCCGAGTCTGTCGAAGAAGCGAACGAAAACGCGGCTGCTAAAGCTGAGGAAGCCAAGAAGGCCGCTAGCGAAGCTATCGAGAACACCACTGAAGGCGCTGCTGAAGCCGTAGAGGAGGCGAAAAACTCCGTGAACGAAGCGGTTGAAAACTCCAAGGCTGCTGCCAACGAAAAGGTTGAAGAGGCCAAGGCCGCTGCTGGGAACGCGGTTGATAGCGTGAAGGATGCTACCGGCAATGCACTCAAGAAGGCAGGAGAGCAGCTCGAGAAAGCTGGCGAAAAGGTTGAAGATAACGCCGAGTAACCCGCGCAACGATTGAATTTTGCAAAGAGCCTCTTCCGGTCTTCCGGAGAGGCTCTTTTTGTTCCGTTCAATGTATGACAAAATAATGTTGCCTCGGTCTCTCAAAAGGAGTAACCTATTGATGTTCACCCGCATTTTTCAATGAAGTTCACATTTCTCACCCTTGCCGCCCTTTCCGCTGGAGTTGTTTCCTCCAGCGCATTTTCACTCGATTTCACCGGCTTGGAATTGGATGGCTCCGTCACCTTGAGCGGTGCTGATGGCGACCAGCTCATCATCAATGTTCCCGGTTTCGGCAATGTTGGGTTTGGAGTAGCGGAGAAAGACCTTTCGGCCGTCGTTGACGACAATTATGGCGTTCCTGCCATCGAGTTCGACGAGACCAAGACCATTACCATCAACTTTTTCGCTGCTACGCCGGTCGAAAATGTGATGGTTTCATTCGTCGGAGTTCCTCAAGGCGATGAGCCGACTTACGTGCCAATCGACAACTATGGTGGCACGGTCAGCTTCGATGCTGGCGTGAGCGGTGGTATTCAGTCGGTAAGCTTCGACGCAATCGACACGAAGGTGCCTGAGCCTTCCACAACCTTGCTCGGCCTCATCGGAGCGGTAGCTTTGCTTCGCCGCCGCCGCTAGGTGTAGGTCAAGAGATAGACTTTTCATGAAAAAGCCCTCCTTTCCGGAGGGCTTTTTTCGTTTGTGAGGCAAAGGGCCGAGACCAAACGATTAGGATAAGAGAAGGGGACCACCGGAGCTGAGCTTCCGGTCGCCAAAGCTTTCGAGGCGATGCCCGAAGGAATGAGCAAGGCTGAGAAGGAGGCGATTGTGCGGCATCTTGCCATCCATCTGCACCATCCGGTTGCCCTGAAAGCCTGCACCCCCGCCGATGAGGACGAAGGGAATGTCGTCCAAGGTGTGATTGTTGCCTTTACCCAACTCGTTGACCCACATGATGGTGGTATTGTCCAGCATGTTGCCCGAGCCATCGGGTTCAGGCGTCTCGCGAAGCTTGCCGGCGAGGTAAGCCACCTGTTCGGCGAACCAGGTATTAATCTTAACCAACTTCTCACGAGCATCATTGTTGCCATCGGGTTCGTGGGAGAGGGAGTGGTGGCCATCTTCGATTCCAAGCCAGTTCATCCTCGCTTGACCCACCGAGCGCATGAACTGCAGCGTGCCCACGCGGGCCATATCATTGGCCATGGCGTTGACCAGGAGGTCCATCTGCATTCGTGCGATCTGAGGGGTGTTGTCATTCACGAGCTCGATGTGGGGATCGATCTCTGGCTCGGGATGGACCAGGTCTTCGCTCTGGGCCGCCGCCTTCATTTCCTGCTCCATCTGGCGAACGAGGGTCAGATGGCGTTCCAGAAGGGCCCGGTCTTCGGAGCTGAGGCCCTTGGCGACCTTCTTGAAGTCCTCACCCAAGTCATCCAAGAGGGACGCGTAGGTCTTGGTGTCCTTGGAGCTGCCGTAGAGTTTCGAGAGCATTTCCTCAGGATCATTGAGGGGGGCGACTGGTTGATTGGAACCGGCGTAACACATCCGGGTCCAAGGATCGGCCCGATCGGGGACCGCCACACCGACCTCCAGGGAGCCGAAGCGGGTGCGGGTGTCTTTTTGTGATTGTAAAAAGTTCTTAATCTCCTGGTCGATGGAGATGGAGGAAGCCCAGCCCGCCGGATTGCCGCCACCACCGCGAATGTTGCCAGTGAGGAGCGGCGCCCCGGTCAGTAGACAGGACATCCCGCGCATGTGACTGTCGCCATCGCCGCGGACTTGGTTGGAAATACCGCGCAACACGAGCGTCTGTTCACGGAAAGCTTCGAGCGGCTTGAGAATCGGGGAAAGCTGGAGTTTTCCAGCCTCATCGTTGGAGGGCCAGAAGAGATCGGGGATGGTGCCGTTGGGTGAAAAGACTACGAGAAGACGTTGTCTGCGGGTCCCTACGGTGGCGGTCTCCGCAAAGCTCGGCAGACTGCTCAAGAAGGGCAAGGCGGCTGTTGAGATACCTAGGTCGCGGAGAAAGTGACGGCGTTTCATCGGGGTATACTACGTTCGCTCGGTTTTCGCTTTTTCAAAGGCTTCCCGGCGCTAGCTTTTCCCGAGATGAAAGCAGAACCCAAACTCCTCGGCAAATCCGAGAACGCCCTTCCGACCCAGCCCTCGCGCGAGATCCTGGATCGCTTCGAGAATTGCCGTCCGGGACGTAACTATTGGATTCATCTCGATGCTCCCGAGTTTTCTTCCCTTTGTCCAGTCACCGGCCAACCGGATTCCGCCCACGTTGTGATTCGCTACCGTCCCGGAAAGTGGTGTGTGGAAACCAAGTCGCTCAAGTTCTATCTGGCATCCTGGCGAAACACGGCCTCTTTTAACGAGGAAGTGATCAATACCATCCTCGATGATTTGGTCGCGGTTTGCGAACCGGCGGAGATGAAGATCACCGGAGCCTTTGGGGCGCGTGGCGGTATCTCGCTGACAGTGGAAGTTGAGCACAAGGGCTAGGGAGCGTTGCCAAAGGAAGAAAACTTTAGTTAACTTAAGGACATGGAACAGCCGCCCCTAATCGATGTCGATCCCGAAGATGAGCCGAAGTCAAAGCTGGCTGGCTGCACTGGGTGTGTGACGAGGATTTTGCCCATCATGACCGGCTTGCTGCTGGCTCTGGTGGTGCTGCTGGGAGTCGTTTTCTTCATTTGGGGCAGCGATCGGAAGGATGAGGAACTTGTCGATGAAGGGGTGCCGGGAGATGGCACGGAATCGGTCGAGCCCAAGAAGAAGACTTTCTTGGAAAAGGTGAAGAGCGTCGTGAAAGGCGAGTCGAAAAAGCCGCCGGTCGAGGAAGCAGTGGCAGCGAATGAGGAAGCGAGCGAGGCTGGCCCGGGGGGAGCGGGCGCTGGTGCGGTAGAGGGTGCGGTGGAGAAGAGTGTGGCCCTAGCAGAGTCGGTGGGAGCGGAGGGAAAAAGCCCTGAAGAACGCAACAAACTCCTGAAAGAGAAGTTCGGCCACCTGGAGGAGAATCGCCCTGAGTCCGGAACCGAGGACGACGAAGGGTTGGCTGCAGTATTGGACGAAAGTGGCAATCTGGCTGCGGGGGCAGGTGGGGCGGATGCCTTGGTCGATCCCAGCAAGTTGGGAGGCGATAGCGAAAGCGGCGAGCTCCCAGCCTTTCCGCAAGGAGCAGACGAGATGGTCGCGGAGGCGACCCGGCGCGGAGGCAGTTATGGCTCATCCACGGGAGCGGCTTCGCAGGAGGAGAATAAGTCCTACATGATCTGGCGGAGCGACCTATCGACCGCTGGTAGTGATCTGGAATGCGAAATCATTTTCCAAGAGACCGGAGGGCAATTGCACTTTCGCCTTTTCCTCCTGCCTTACGATTCCTCGACATCGAAGCTTTTTCGAGCTGGCAAGGGGGACTTTCTGGTTTCCTTTATTGATAGTGAAGGCAAGCGCTTGGTTCCCACTGATGAGAATTTCAAGCTGCCGTTGAACAAGATGACTGCCTTCGAAAGTGCCGGAGTGGTCTCTGGCTGGGTGACCCGGGGGATCATTCCCTTGAACGAGGTGCAGCCCGAGTCGATCCACTCCGTTCGGCTCGGTTGGGATCTCGATCCAGACTTGAGCGATTGGCTGAAGGAGTTGAAGTTGACTCGAGGGCAATAGAAGTTTTTCCCGTAATTTTACTGCATGTTGGCGCTTGCTGCTTCAGTAAACTTTTTATCATGAAAGCAATTACAGTATTCGCATTAGTCTTGGGTGGCGCCGTTTTTTGTCAGGGAGAAGAAGCGAAAGAGGCCGAGGGCCCGGTGTGGAAGAGCCTGTTCAACGGCAAGGATTTGTCTGGCTGGACTCCCAAGTTCAAGGGGTATGATCTGGGCGAAAATCCCAAAAACACCTTCCGGGTGGAGGATGGCGTGCTCAAGGTCAGCTACGACGAGTATGAGGATTGGGGCTCCATGTTTGGGCACTTGTTCTACGAGAGTGAATACTCTCATTACAAATTGCGGGTCGAATACCGTTTCGTGGGCGAGCAGGTCGCGGGAGGCCCCGGTTGGGCTTGGCGCAACAATGGGGTGATGATTCATGGCCAGTCGGCCGAGAGCATGAAGAAGGATCAGGACTTTCCCTTGAGCATTGAGGTCCAGTTGATGGGAGGCGACGGGAAAAAGGATCGTCCAACAGCCAATGTTTGTACTCCCGAAACTCATATTTTCTTCAATGGGAAGGTCGATACGAATCACTGCATCACCTCCAGCTCGAAGACTTTTCATGGAGATCAGTGGGTGACGGTTGAGATTGAAGCCCATGGAAGCGAGCAGATCATCCACCGCGTGAATGGGGAGGTAGTCTTCGAGTATCAATATCCTCAGAAAAATGATGGCACTCTTCTCGAGGGCGGTACGATTTCCCTGCAAGCCGAGAGTGCGCCTATTGAGTTTCGCAAAATCGAATTGCTCGAACTTCCCAAGCCTGAAAAGGAGTAAGCGATTCATTGCGGTGGGAGAGGCCTGGCGTGCAGGGCTTGGAAAGGAGGACGGGTTTCCACGAGTTGGGGCCCCTTCGTTTTTCTCTTTTCCAATTCTTTCCCATCGGCATTCCCATCGGCCTGTGATTGATTGCTCGCGATGGAGATAGCGAAGGATTTGGAAGAATTGCTCGCCCGAGGGGTGCGGCAGTTTGTGGTCTGTGGAGGCGCGCGCAACGCGCCGGTGCTGGAGTGGATCTCCCGCATTGAGGGAGCCGAGGTCTATTCGCACTTCGAGGAGCGGGGCGCGGGCTTCTTTGCCCTCGGCCGAACCATGGTGACGGGCGAGCCTTGTGCAGTGGTTGTCACCAGTGGCACGGCCGTAGCCGAGCTGTTGCCTGCGGTGATTGAGGCATTCTATCAGCAGCGGCCGTTGGTCGTGATCTCCGCCGATCGTCCGGAACATTATCGGGGCACGGGCGCTCCCCAAGCGATTGAGCAAGAGGGCATCTTTGGCGACTATGCGGCGAGCCGGATCTCTTTTTGGGAAGGAAAAGGGCCTCTGCACTTGAACTTGCCGATGGAGGAGGATGTGGATTTGGGTGCGCCGGGATTGTTGGAGGAATTCATGCTGGATCGCAGCTCTTTCAATGTCGCGCCCTTGGCCCAGTGGTTGCGGAAAGGCGTTTTCAAGGGACTTGTTGTCATGGTTGGAGGGCTGGACGAGCAGGACCGGGAAGAGGTGTTTTATTTTTGCCAGAATCTTGGCGCTCCAGTCTTGGCAGATGCGGCCAGTGGTTTGCGCGAGGCTCTGGGGGAACTGCAATTGGTTGATGGAGACCGTCTGTTGAAGGCAAATCCACCGGGGAAAGTTTTGCGCATTGGCCAAGTGCCGGTGGGGCGCTTTTGGCGCGACTTGGAGAACTTGCCGGAGGTCGAAGTTTTTTCGATCACCTGCTCTGGATTTTCGGGTTTGGCGCGGGCGAGTGAAGTCATCGTTGGAGAGCCTGCCCGGGTGGTCAAGGGGCTGGGCGAAGTGGATGAGGTGGGCGATGTGTTGGAGCACTTTCCCGCCAGCCGCCGTCGTTACAGTCAGTGCGATGAACTGTTGGAAGCTCACCCCGATTCCGAGCCGGCACTGGTGCGCGAACTCTCGCTCTATGCGGGGCAAGCGGACTCGGTGTTCTTGGGCAACAGCTTGCCCATTCGCGAATGGAACGATTTTGCCCAGTGGGAGTTCCCCGTCACTCTGGTGCGCGCGTGTCGCGGAGCAAATGGAGTCGACGGACAGCTTTCTGCCTGGTTGGGAGCTACCGTGGAGGAAGGAAAGGCATGGGGGCTCTTCGGCGATGTCACCACTCTGTATGATTTGGCTGCACCTTATTTGTTAGGTCAGGTCGCCCAGGAGGAGCGTGTTCTCGTGGTCTTGAACAATGATGGAGGCCGCATTTTCGATCGCTTGCCGCGCTTGGGTGGAATGAGTGAGGCGGCGCGGGGTTGGATGACGACTCCCCACGGTCGCATCCTGGAACAATGGGCTGCGATGTGGGGGCTGGCCTATCACAAGATCTCCTGTCGCGAGGACGTGGATTGTCTCGAGAACTTGGAACCCGGCACGAGTGTGGTCGAGGTGTTCCCCAGTGCGAAGCAGACCGAGGCCTTTTGGGCTGATTGGAAGCGATAGATTTTTTTCGAATAGAATCCGAAATGCCTCCGTCCATTGGTTTGTGAAGGCGAAAGTGATTCAATCAACCTGTCTGGCCTGTGTGGCGCTCCTGTTTGCTTCTTGTGCAAGTGATCCTTACTACAGCAACAATGGCTATGGTGGGGGAGGATACCCCAACCAATCCGGGGGAATCGATGTCCCTAAAACGACAGCCTTGGTCGCTGCTGGGATCGCAGGTCTATCCCTTTACCATTATGCTCAGGAAAAGGATAAACGTAAGAAAGCCGAGCGAGCTCATGCGGTCCACCACCGCTCACCCTATCGCGACCGTGGCTATGACGACCACTACGGCCGCCGCGGATACGACCGTCGCGACAGCTATCGCAGATACTAGGGCCCGTTCATGAAGGCATGGCCAGTATTCTAGCGGTGAACGACGAAGAACTCTTCCCGCAACGACGAAAACCTGTGCGACGGAAAACGATGTCTCCCAGAAGGCGGGAGATACCAGAAGCAAAAACTGGAACTCGCTTGTCCATTTTCATAGGTAGGAGACATTACCTAGCTGAATGAAAATCCATTGCCTTCTCCTTAGTCTTTTTCTTTCCCTCTTCTCACCCGCATGGGGCAAGGAGGAATTTGCGCCCGAGTTTTATGCCTTTTTCAACGGGCTGCCGGAACTCTCTCACCAGAAAGAAGCCGAGTTGCTCAAGGAGTTGGGCTATGATGGTATCAGCCAAATCTATGGTCGCGACGAGGGCTTGGCCGAACGAGTGGAGGTTTATGAAAAAGCCGGGCTGAAGGTTCTCAGTGTCTACATGCCGGCCACGGATGAACCGGTGAAACCTCAAGCGGTGCAGCCACTTGCCAACGGGGGATTCATCGAATTGACGGTGAAGAAAAAGTCTCCCGAGATAGTCGATTCTCTTCGAAAAACAGCTGCCATGGCGGCCGAGTTGAATATTAAAGTCGCTCTCTATCCTCATTTCGGCGATGACATCGCGACAATGGATCAAGCCTTGGCGTTGGTTGAAGAAGTGAATCATCCGAACTTGGGGGTGATGTTCAATCTCTGCCACTTCATGCGCAGTGAGAGCATCGACGATTTGGAGGCGGCGATAGAGAAAGCTGGACCGCGCCTTTTCTCAGTGAGTACCAATGGTGCGGACTTGGATGGAAAAGATTGGGCGACACTTATTCGGTCTCTCGACCAAGGGACCTTCCCTCAAGAGCGCTTGCTAAACGCTCTTGAAAAGATTGGATACACGGGGCCGGTGGGTCTGCAATGTTACAACGTTCCAGGCGACAAGAAGGCGAGCTTGCAGGCTTCGATCAAAGCTTGGCGCGAACTCACGGGCAGTTAGAAGGTGGGACAGCCTAGCGCCGCTTCCACTTGGTTACTAGCGCAACGGTCCACTGGAATTTGCGGGCGGTTTCGCGGATGAGGAAGGGTTCGTTGACTTCTTCTAACAGTTCGAAGTCTTTCCCGAGTTTTTCCTTCAACCATTCAACGGTGCTACCCGTCGGCCAGTTGCCGGGCGGGGTGAATTCTTCCAACCAGGTGCAGGGGGTGGCCAGCACAACTTCGCCACCGGGATTGACCAGTTCGGGAAGGCGATCGAGGAACTTCTGCGGCTCGGGCAAGCGGCAGATGAGATTGGCAGCCAGCACCCGGTCGAAGGTGCCGAGGTCGGCGCGCAAGTTCATGGCGTCGCCCTGCTCGAAGTGGCAGCGCGAAGTCTCCAAGCCCTCGGGCAAGGTGACGGTGAGCTCGGTATTGAGGTGGGCCTCTTCCAAGCGCGGGATGGTCCGCGAGCCCGACTTCATCTCCTCCGCCGCGGCGACAAAGGCGTGGGAAAAATCGATGCCGATGACTTCCTCACAGCTACGGGACATCTCGTAGCTGGAGCGACCAACCGCGCATCCGACGTCCAGGCCACGGGCGACCTGTCCTTCGGAAAAGTGATTGGCGACGCGCACCGGATAGTCGAGTGCTTCCCGGGGTCCGAACTCCCAGGGAAGGATTTCTTCGGGTTGGGCGAAGTGGAAGAGGAGATACTCGGCGAGGAGCTTGTCGGTTTCGTAGATGTTCATGAAATGGTTTAGTGGACAGGAACTTCGCCATCCTTCACGGCATCGTCCTCGTAGAAGAAGTCGTTGTCGTCGTGCTTGGGGACAGGGATGTTAACGAGGGTCATCTGGCCCACCGCGCGGTGGCGACAACCGGGCTTGATGAGCACGGATGAGAGGGGCTTGACCGGAATCATCTCGCCATCGAGTTCCAAAAATCCTTCCCCCTCCAGGATGAGATAAATTTCCGCAGTCTTCTGATGATAGTGAGAAGTGGGCTCGTCCTTGACCTTCAAGAGATGAATCGAGGCGGGGGCATCGGGCAGGTCGGCAAAGCCGCGGCGCGTTGTGCCGCAGCAGCATTCAACCTCGGGCAGTTCGTCGAGTTGGACTTTGTGAAAGCGAGTTTCAGACATAATAGGAATTTTGGTGAAATGGCTTGCGGTGACAATCGGGAAGGACTGCGGCGCACAAACTGAGCAGTTGGAATAAAAAGAGCACCAAAAACTCCGAGTCCTTGGTGCCCTCTATTGTTTGAGAAATCTTCGTTAGAACTAGCTCGCGATGGCGTCGATGATGAAGCGGCTGGGGCGGAAGTTTTCGATGATGACTTCCTTTTGATCGCCGCGATTCATGCGCACCTCCTTGACGTTGAAGTTGGGGGTCTTGTGCGGGGCAAAGAGGATATCGTCGTGGGTCGAGTTCTCGTGCTTCTTGAACATGTCGGGCACGATGTCTCCGCCGAGATGGTCGTCGCGACCGGTGGCGAGATGGCAGGTGCCGAGGACCTTTTCATCCTGAATATCCTGATAGGAAACGGGGAGGACCTGGGTGCCAAAGCCGAGCTCACCCAAGGTGCCTGTCATCGGATCGTCGGCGAGGCGCGCGTTGTGCTCGTCGATGGTAGCCTGATTCCCCTCAATGAGAGTGGACTTCACGACGTCACGATTGACGACGTCGAGCACTCCGAGGGTGCCGTCTTCATATTTCATGGGAAACTTGCCGTTGGCATTTTTGGGCACGTAATAGATTTCTCCTGCCGGGAGGTTGGCAATGTCGGGCTTGGTGCCTTGGCAGAGACCGTGGGACTTCTGCGCTTCCTGACCTCCGAGCTCGAGGTCCGCAGTGAGAATGGTTCCGTCCTCCAGCTCAAAGTCGATCTCGATGGAGTCGGCCCTGGTCATCGCGAGACGGATCTTTTCCGCATCGGCCGAGACCTCTTCGTAATCGACAGCCAGTCCAGAGCTGAGGATGACGTCGTTCATCCCGTGCATGGTGGCTCCGCGGAAGTTGAACTCCTTGCACTTGGCGGTCAGGGGAGCAGTGGCGGACCAAGTGGAGATGCAGAGGACGATGTCGTAGACCGAGTAGATGTCTTTATCCAAAGAGAGCTGGTTGCCATCGGTGTCCCAGACCTCATCGGCCATATCGAGATTGGAGCCGTAGGTGTAGCGGTAGGCGAACATCTCGCCACCGGTTATGCCGAGCTCGTCGAGGACTCCTTCCTTGAGTCCTTCGTAGAAATATTTGTAGGCATTCTTTTGAACCTCGAACCCTTCTTCGCCGAGAAAGGCGAAGTCTTTGATGAGGTCCTTGGGGTCTTCGAAATCAGTAAGAATGCAGACCTTGCAGCCTTGAGTAGGTTTGAAGACAGTTCCAAGAAGGCGGGAAAGGTCAAAGGGAGGGAATTCCCGCTTTTCGGGATTGAGAAGAATTTCTTCGGCAAGGTATCCCGGCAGCGCGGAAGTCGATTGATTGGACATGACAGATGAACCGTAAAACCAAACTCTTGCCGCGCAAGTGAACTTTTTGCACGATTTTGTAGTGCGGTGTCGCTCTCGGCGTTTCTGCCTTTTTCAAAAAGTCGCTTTGGCGAAGATTCGGGAATCAAGCTGATTTTGAGGGGCTTGTGTCGACGAGATGGACGGTGTGACCGCATTGGCAGGTTGCTGGTGCATCTCGCGATACTCGTCGATGCCATCGAGAATCATTTGAACTGAGATGAGGATTAAGAGCATGCCCATTAGTCGTTCCAGTGCCATTGAGCCTCGCACTCCGAGAAACTGAAAGATGCGGGTACCGGCTGCCAGAAGGGACGTTGAGACCAGGCAGGAAAGGAAAACGGCGAGGACGACGTCGGGTTTGGGGTGGTTTTGGGCAAAGAGGATCACCATCGAGATGGCACTGGGGCCAGCGATGAGGGGCATGGCGATGGGAACGATGAGAGGAATGCCGTCGGTCGATTCGTCACCGATCTTGCGGTTGGGAAAGAGCATGCCGAGGGCGATGAGGAACAGGACAATCCCTCCCGAAATGCTGAGAGAATAGCGGTCGAGGCCAAGGAGTTGAAGCACGGTGCTACCCACTAGGGCAGCCATGAGGAGTAGGCTGAAGGCGATGATGCTTTCGCGCAAAATCACGAAGAGGCGTGTCCTGGGCGGTAGATCTTTCAGCATTGCGTTGACTGCAATCATGTTCCCGAAAGGGTCGATGACGATGATGAGCAGGAATGCGAGTGAGAGCATGGGGGGAGCCTCTCAGATTCATGAAAGAACTCGACCGAATAATTGTCCGGGGTGGTGTTTTGCGGACGGTTCTTTCTGAGATGTTAGAAAGGAATGTCGTCTCCACCCTCGTCGGTCATGCCTTCGTTGCGGAGCTCTTCCAATACGTGGGTCATGTCGGGCTGTTGGTCCCAGACGGATTTGACGAACATGATGGGGGCCTCTTGGCGCACGGCCAGGGCGATGCAGTCGGAGGGGCGGGCGTCGGCGTCGATGATCTTTTTCTCCATGATCTCATTTTCAGCCGAGAGATGGAGATGGGCGTAGAAGATCTCGTCCTCTACCTTGCTGATGATGACATGGGTGACTCGTGCTCCAAAAGCCCCGAGAACCTGCACAAATAGGTCGTGGGTTAGCGGGCGGGGAGGTTTCTGGCCCGAGAGAACCGCGTTGATGGAGGCGCCGATTGCGGGTTCGATGTAGAAGACAATGGACTTCTTACCGTCGCCTAGAAAGACGGCGCAGCCGGCCTGGGTGGGAAGGAGGGCGATGGGTTCGACTTGGATGAGCTCGACTTTCATGGGGCGCGGTGGGCGGCTTTCTTAGGAGGGATTGGCGTCGCGGGCGAGAAACTTTCGGGACTGGGCCACGTATTTTTCGGCTAGATCCCGGCCTGCCCGCTGTTCCTCGGGGGTGAGGGTGCGCACGACCTTGGCGGGGGAACCCAGCACCAGGGAGTTGGGGGGCACGATGGTGTTGCCGGTCACCAGAGCACCAGCCCCCACGATGGAATTTTCGCCAATGACGGAACCGTCGAGGATAATGGAGCCCATGCCGACGAGGACTCCGTCTTCGACCGTGGCGGCGTGCACGATGGCGGAGTGCCCCACCGTGACATGGTTGCCAATTACGCAAGGCAGGTCGTCGGAGAGGTGGAGGACGGCATTGTCCTGCACGTTCGAATAGTCGCCGATAATGATTTCGTTGATGTCGCCGCGCAAAGTGGCGTTGTACCAAATGCTTGCCTGCTTGCCGAGAGTGACGCGGCCAATCAGGTCTGCGCTGTCCGCGACAAAAGCTCCCTCGCCAAGAGTGGGCTCAATGTTGTCAAAGGGTTCGATGGCCATGGCCTACCTTTTCCATACGGTCGGAAAGATGCAAGGCTGGGTTGCGGAGCCCGGCTCTGCGGAAGGAGTTGCGCCCTGTTGGTAAAAATTTGAAATGACTACTAGACGGGAAGGCATTTCGGCACAAATTTGGTTCGTAGACACGGGGGGAAGGTTCCACGAGTGAAAGTATGGCAAGAGAAGTTTTAGTAGTGGTGGGATTGGTCGTCTTTGCGGCGGCATTTCGTGCCTGTCGCAAAAACTGGACCCGTAAGTTGGGGGCCTTGGTCTTTCTGGTAGCCTCGTTTTTGGCGCTTTATTTCCTAACTCACAATATCTGGGCGGGGATGCTGGCCGTGTTGGGTTGGTTCTTTCTCCCATGGATTGAGTTGCTGACCCGGGTTCGAAAAATGCGATTGCCGATCGACAATCAATTGCAACATCGCGATCCACCGGAGGATGAGTTTTTTCCCAATGCTTCGCGGGCCCTAGCCGCGATGTCCGATGCGCACTTCGAGCATGTCGGGGACTCGGCCTGGAAGTGGGCTGGGATGGAGCAGTACTTCCGCCTGCATTGGAACCCGGAAGAAAGAGCTGTCGCCACCGTTTGTCTGTGTGAGCAAGACAATGTGGCCTTCGCCTTCTTGGCAATCACGTCCCGCGCTGAAGACGGGCGCATCTTTCGCACTACCAATTTTCCTTTTTCTCCCACGCTGAAAAATCCTCCCGGCTTCCACTGCAAGCACGTCCCCTGTGAGCGCAATTGTTTCCACCTGATGCTCCAGGACCATCAGAGCTTTCTCGCGAAGATGAAGGTCACCCATGACGACCTAACAACCCCGGATCCCGAAAATCTGGAAGATGAAATCGAAGAGGAGATGCGGGTGCAGATTGAGCACAATCTGCAGCACGGAATTATCGAGCGAACCAACGACGGACATTTTCGCTATTCAGTCAGAGGTCTCTTTTTCCTCTGGAAGCAGTTTGCAAAAGATATGATCCGCCTCTGTTAGAGGCTGCGCCACTCGGGGCTGGAGCCTAGGCCTCGTCGGTGGTGCCAAAGAGCTCACGCTCTTCGATTCCTTCGCCCAATTCCTCCAAGATGAACTGGCGATCGTAGTTGAGTCTCAAGCTAGCCAAGTGTTTCTGAAACCACTGGTCAGGGGATATCATCGAGAGGAGATTTCGTCCTCGGGCTTCGTAGAGGTAATAGGTCTGGCCCACTACGGGCTCGAAGTTGATGTCCGCTTCGTAGGCCAACTTGTTCCAGTTGAAGTGGGTAATGGCCGAGACATACTGTTCGCGGATCTCTACCAGCTTTTGCTGCAAGTCGCGCTCGACTTGGGAGACCCCGCGCGACTTGAATGACGTGAGGTCATTCGGGACGATGGATGGTGAAAGAGTGGAGGTGGGATAGGGGAGAAAAGCTCCAGAGGGCTTTTCATCCGTCCCAATTCCTGTGATTTCCGCCAAACTGTCCTCTTGATTTTTCATCGCGCAGATTATCGACCCGTTTTGCCTGCGCGCAAGGGACAGTTTCTCTCGGGCCGAGTCCGACCTTGCCTTCGGGTCAAAGATTGGTCCTTAGAGCCCGCGTTCTTCTGCTAGCATTTCGGCGAGGCGTTTGACGTAGGCTCCGGCTTTCTTCTTTTTGCTAAACTTGATGACCCATTCGTCGGGGATTCTGTCGTGGGCATCGAGCTGGGTCAGAACATTGACGACATTTTGCTGTGCGTATTCGTTCCCTTCCTTGTTGAGCTCCGTGAGCAAAAGTTCATAGGCCTCCGCAGGCTTGTCCATGACTACCAGAGCCTGGGCGGCACTGACGCGGTTGGCAGATGATGGGTCAGCGAGGAGAACTCGAAGCGCTTCCTCGGCGGGCGCGGCCTTTTTGCCAAGGATGAGGCAGCCCTGCGAGGCCCAGTAGCGTTCCAAAGGATCCTTTGAAGCCAGTTTCTCAATAAGGAGCGGAAGCTGGGTCTCGTCGCGCTTGGTGGCGGTAAAGGCCAGCTCGATTAGGTCGGGCCACTCTTCAATTCGGGAGTGGGCGTAGGCGGCGATGGGTTGGCTCTTCGCCAGTTCCGGGAACATGGGTTCGGGGATGATGCCGGTATCGGCGATGGTTGCCATTTGCCCGGCCAGGGCCTCACGCATCGTTTTCAACTGTTCGGCAAAAGCGGGATCCTGAGCGAGGTTCTTGACTTCCCACGGATCGCTTTGAGTATCGAATAGTTCCTCCACTTCTTGATTGGGTTCCCAGATGCGGGAAAGCTCTTCGCTCAGATTGCCTTCCTGCCAAGCCTTTTTCCATGCCGTCCAACCGTCTTGGCCAAATTGATAATAGCTGTAAGGCGCGGCAGGAAGGTGGGGTGTGAAACGGCGGATATACTTCCAACGGCCATCTGTTAGGCCTCGACGCATCCCGTAAATTTCGTCGAAGCGATCGGCGTAGAGAAAGACATATTCGGGAGCGGGCTTCCGCTTCTCGCCGAGAATCGCGCGGCCTTGCATGATTTCCGGAATCTCGATGCCGAGCATGGAAAACAAGGTGGGAGCAAGGTCGATGAAGGCTGCCTTCTCCTCGGTGACCGAGCCGTTGGTGAACGGGGACAGGGCTTTCCATTTTTCGGGAACATGAACCAGCAGGGGAACGTTGACTCCAGTGTCCTTCAGGTAGCGCTTGCCGCGGGGAAGGATGCCGCCGTGGTCGGAGAAGTAAAAGACGATGGTGTCGTCGGCCAGACCCTGGGATTCGAGCTCGCTCAGGATCTTCCCAATCTTGCGGTCCAGGTGAGTGATGGTGTCGCTGTAGACTGCGTAGTCGGAGCGAATCTCCGGAAGATCAGGCAGGTATGGTGGCACTTCGACTTCCTCCGGGGAGAGACGGGGGGTGGGGGGGATATGACCATTCTCACGGTTCTTTGCGATTCGATCTGGAAAGAGCGAGCTTTCATGAGAGTCTGTGAGATTGAAAATGGAGAAGAACGGTTGGCCCTCGGCGCGGTTCCGGTAGTGGGCTTTGCCGTCACACTCGTCCCACACGGCCTTGTCATTGATGATGAAGTTGAAGTCCGTTTTGGAAGCGTTGCTGCAGTAGTAACCCGCCTCGCGCAAATAGCTGACGTAGGGCTTGTGGTTGGACGGGATGGCATGTCGGCTGCGCATGTGCTGGGAGCCTTGGCTGGGAGCGTAGACGCCAGTGAGAATCGTTGAGCGCGCCACCGCGCAAACCGGCGCATTGGAGAAAAAGTTTTGAAATTGAACAGAACGCTTGGCGAAAGAATCCAGATTGGGTGTCTTGGCTTGTTCGTTACCGTAGCAGCCCAACCATTCCTTCCCGTTATCTTCAGAGGTGATCCAGAGAATGTTTGGTCGTTCTGCGGCCCATAGGCTTGAGGTTGCGGCGAGAAGTAGAATGAAGAGACTTTTCATTGATATGGGAATGGTGGTTACGGCCATCCTTTTGCAGGATTATCGAAGTTTTGATTAAATTCGCTATACGTCTTTCGGCAAGTGTTTGATTGGATTTGTTTTTCGACCCAAGGTGTCGCAAATTGTGGTCCTTATGCTCAAGCTGTCATCTTACATTTCCCTGACGGGAATTTTGTTCTCTTCCCCCCTGGTTGTTGCCGACGTTCCTGCCGACGAATACTTCCGGGTCGAGACTTTGGCGGAAGGTTTTGTCGATGCAATGGAGATAGCGGTCTTGCCGACGGGGGATGTTTTCATTGCAGAGCGAACAGGCGCGCTGAAGTGGTATAGTCCCAAGAGTGGCGAGACCAAGGTGGTGGAAGAGTTTGAAGTTTCGGTGAAGCAAGGAGGCAAGTCGCGCGAGACGGGCTTGCTGGGAGTGACCGCTGACCCAAACTTTATGAAGAACGGGTGGGTTTACTGCTTCTACTCACCAGTTAAGCCCGAAGTGCATCGCCTATCCCGCTTCACGTTCAAGCAAGGGAAATTGAGTGATGAAAGAATGATGCTGGAGGTTCCCCAGAGCCGGGAAGAAGGGGTTTGCCACGAGGGCGGGTCCTTGGCTTTTGATAGCAAAGGAAATCTCTTTCTCTCGCTGGGAGATAACACCAACCCCTTCAAATCCGGCGGCTATGCGCCCTTGGATGAGCGAAAAGGGAACGAGTCGATCAACTCCCAGCGGACTGCGGGAAATACCAACGACTTGCGCGGCAAGGTATTGCGTATCCGTCCTACTCCTGATGGCAAATACGCGATACCCGAGGGCAACCTCTTCCCCAAAGGGCAAAAAGGAACCCGCCCTGAAATCTATGCCATGGGTTGTCGCAATCCGTGGCGGATCGGGGTCGACCAGCGCACTGACACTCTCTACTGGGGCGATGTGGGCCCAGATGCGCGCAAGGCAGGCAAAAGAGGCCCCAATGGATATTGTGAGATCAATCAGGCAGCTACTGCTGGGTACTATGGTTGGCCCTACTTCGTCGCGGACAACAAGGCCTATGCTCGTTTCGACTTTGCCACCGAAGAGGTGGGGGAAAAATTCGATCCGGAAAAACCAGTCAACGAATCCCGCCTCAATACCGGTCTGAAGGAACTCCCCGCCGCGCGCGAGCCCTTCTGGTTCGCTCCCCGTTCCTCTTATTGTGCCGGTCCAGTCTATCACTATGACGACTATCCCGAGTCTGACGCAAAGTTGCCTCGGGAGCTGGATGGTTGTTTGATTACTTATGATTGGAACAATGGTCACATGCAGTTGAGCAAGGTGGCCGACGATGGCTCTCTCGAGTGGAAGAAGGACTGGCTCCACAGCAAGAAATTTGTCCATCCCTCCGACGTCGAGATGGGGCCGGACGGTGCCATGTATGTCCTCGAATACAGCTCGGTCTGGTATGATGGCACTGATGGAAAATTAAAGAAGGTGACCTTCGGAAGCGAGCCCCAGGACAGCGTCACAGAGGAGGCCGATCCACGTTTGAAGGGGATCGATCCCAAGCATCCCGGTTACGCTCTTTTGGGTGAGGCGATTTGTTTGTCCTGTCACCAGACAGAAGTGAAGTCCGTGGGGCCGCGCTACCTCGATGTTGCCATGCGCTATCGCGATGATGAAAACGCCTCCCAGCTTCTCGCCGAAAAGATCATCAAGGGGGGCGTGGGAGTCTGGGGGGAAGTTCCCATGCCGCCCAACCCTCAATACAACGAGGAGCAGGTCAGCCAAATGGTAGACGCAATTCTCTCTCTCGCCCCGGAAGGGCACAAGGAATAGCGGCCGAAACTTCTAGCCCGAAATTTTGGACAGCTTGGCCTTTTCAGCGAGTCTGAGCGCGGCATCGCAGGCGGCGTAGAGAGAGGTCACTTGCGCAGTCCCTTGCCAGGCGAGGTCATAGGCCGTGCCATGGTCGACCGAGGTGCGGATGAAGGGGAGGCCGAGGGTGACGTTGACGGCCTCGTCGAAGGCGAGGGTCTTGAGGGGAATGAGTCCCTGGTCGTGATACATTGCAATGTAGCCGTCGATGTCCTTGCGCAGGACGGGGATGAAGGCGGTGTCGGCGGACATCGGTCCTACAAGGTTGATGCCTTCCGCTCGCAAAATTTCCATCGCCGGTTCGATGAGGCGGGCTTCTTCATCGCCAAAGAGACCATTCTCTCCCGCATGGGGATTGAGGCCCAGCACTGCGATGCGCGGCGGACTGGCTGTCGCTCGCCAGAGAGGCAAGGCGGCGGCAGTGAGGCGGGTCACCTCGCAAATTCGTTCGATGGTCAGTTGGGCCGCGACTTCCGAAATGGCAATGTGGGTGGTGACCAAAGTGGCGGTGACCTCGGGAGCGGTCAGCATCATGGCATGACGGCTCGCGCCCGAGCGTTCGACGAGAATCTCGGTGTGACCATCGTAAAGGTGTCCGCCCATGTGGAGAGCCTCCTTGGAGAGTGGACAGGTGACCACGGCATCGAACTTTCCTGCCAAGGTCAGATCAATTGCTTCGGTGAACCAGTGATAGGCGGCTTGTCCGGAAAGCGAATTAGGTGCGCCGGGTTGCAAGCCGGAGAGCCCGTCGAGCGGTAGATCCAGGATGGCCGGCCCCTCGGGTGGGTTGGCGAGGAATTCCTCCTTGCTCACCACGGGCGCGTCGCAGGGAAGGCCCGTCGCGGCGGACACCCGTCGCAAAAGCTCGGCGCTCCCCACAAGAATGGGAACTGTGCCCGCGAGCGGTTTGGCAAGGACTTGGAGCGCGAGTTCTGGTCCGACTCCGGCAGGGTCTCCGATGGTGAGGGCGAGTTTCATACGGCAAGGCTATCGAGGCATTCGTTGGTGTGCGCGGTGATTTGCTCCACCAGGATATCAAGGAAATCGCAGGCGTGTTTTTCTGCTATCAGAGCGTGGGTGGTAGGCAAGGATTCCTCGCGAAGCTTTTCCAGATATTCGCTCACGAGCGGGAGGACCCGCTTGGGTTTCAGTTTGCTTTCCGCAGCCAAGGTCTCCCATTGACGGCGGTCGATTTTGTGCAAGTGGTAAGTGTGCCCATACTTCATCGCCATTTTCGTTTTCCGGGATTTGGGGTCGCGGTAGGGGAGGTAACTCGCCAAATCGTAGAGCGGTGCGAGTCGAAGAAATCCGCCCGGGGCATGGAGGATGGAATAATTCTTGGCATGGGCATCCGTTCCCGCGATCGCCCAATTCAGGGCCAAGGCTTGGAGAAAGTGATTGATGTCGGTCTCCGCAGACGAGGAATAGGTGCTCAGAAGGGAGATGACTTGATTGGGGGTAGGACCTCCTTGATTCTGGTATTTGTTCTCCGGATCGATCGCGAGTGCCTGGCAAAAATCCTCCTGATGAATCCGCGTGACCGTTCCATCGCGCAGCCTCTGTCGATCATATCGCTCCACACAGATGATTTCCTCCACGCCGATTGTTGTTAGAAAACTCTTTGCGGTGGGGAGGCCCGACCCTTTGGCAAGCGCAAGACAGGTGTGTTCGTTGAGAGAGTGGTTTTCGTATTCGCGCAGTTGAGGCTTGAGGATGTGGGTGGTCGGAATGTTTCCCAGCGGGCGGTGCCATTGGTCCTCCTTGAGGTGAAGGGCGTCTTTGGTTTGAGCCCCAGCCAAACTAAAATGGCCTTCGGAGTCGAAGAGCGGGATGGCTTGCTCCTGCATCCTGAGGTCGCTGATTCGTTTCTCGAGTTGCTCGTCGTTGAGTGGAATCAATTGGTCCAATTTGCCGCTTAAAATCAGCTCTGTCCTTTCGGGGCGCACAAATTGAAGGGCTCCGGCGCAATCTTCTCCCACGTTTTCTAACAAGCCAAAAGGATTGCGGGGAGAGACGTGAAATCGCTTCCCCCAAGAGGCTAAAATTTCGGGATTGTCGGGGAGAAGGCCTTTGAGAAAATGGCGAATGGTTTCATCCGAATCACTACTCTGCTGAAGGGAGAGCGAAGCCGGAAAGAATTGCTCCGACCGGAACCAGTCGTCTTGATAAACCCAGTTGAGTTTGTCTCTCTGACGCTCGTATTGCAGTCGCGCAACCTCATCGCCCTGATAAAGAATGACCAGCTCCGACTTCATGGTGAGAGAACCTCATCGAGAGGATTTTTAGGAAGAGAGGTAATCTGGACCCCAAGATTGAGCGCGGTCAGCGTCCTTAGAAGGAGGTCTAGCTGGGGATTGTTTTTGCCCTTCTCGACTGCGATGATCCACTCGCGCCCGACCATCGCCTTGTCCGCCAATTGTTGTTGAGTCCACTGTCGCTGACGCCTTTCGCGGTGGATGAGTTGCCCGATTTGCTCGGAAGTTCGAATTCTCATGAAAAGAGAATAACATGTTGGCGATTGAACACAAAGGGTAAAAAGTGGTCGATTGGCCTCTTTGTGGGGGATGTGGGCGTTTGGCTACATTGAATGCGGCAGTTTCCGACGGAATATGGGGTTTTCAGATGGGCTCTGGCGGGGCAAGTTGGGGGCTTGAAGAACCAGTTCTATCGCGAGTTTGACCGGGAACGCCTGTCGGGGAAGTCCTCGGGGGAGGATTATCGCAGCACGTTCCAGATCGACCGCGACCGCGTGCTGCACACTCCGGCCTTTCGCTCGTTGCAGAGCAAGACCCAGGTGTTCTGGAGCGGGGAGTATGATTTCTACCGCACCCGGCTGACTCACTCGCTGGAGGTAGCGCAGATTGGACGGGGGATTTGCGACTGGTTGCAGAAGTCCAGCGAGGCTCTCTCGGATGACTTTTATATTGATGCCGATTTAGTTGAAGCGGTTTGTTTGTCCCACGACTTGGGTCATCCTCCCTTTGGCCATGCGGGTGAGCGTTCGCTCAATCACTTCATGCGCGACTATGGCGGCTTCGAGGGCAATGCCCAGACCCTGCGCTTGCTGACCGAGCGCATCTTTAGCGAAAAGCGCATGGGGATGGATCCTTCGCGGGCATTCTTGGATGGAGTGCTCAAATACAAATCGCTCTGGAGCGAGCTTTCTCAAGGCGACGAGCGGCCCGAGCATCACTTTGTCTACGACCAGCAAAGCCACTATCTCGATTTCGTGATGGGGGGGCGCGACTTTCCCGTCGAGCTAACCGTTGGCAAAGAGCGTAACGGGTTTAAGTCCGTCGAATGCGCCATCATGGACTGGGCCGACGACACTGCCTACTCACTCAACGACCTCGCGGACGCGACTCGCGCCGGTTTTCTGACGGTGGAAAAACTCGAAGCTTGGGCGGACAAGAACAGTCTGGAAACCTCGGACAACACCCCGCTTGGGGACCTCAAGAATGCGATGCGACGTGGCCGGGTGGACTCCTTTGCGGGAGCTCGCATCGGGACTTATATCAAGTCCGCGAGTCTCATCGAGACCACCAACTTCATGAGCGCGGAGTCCAACCGGTATCGTTTCGGGGTGGCCACCACCGAGGAGGTGCGGGCGGAGAGCGCTCTCTTCAAGAAGCTCGCCTTCGAGGTCGTCTTCCTCTCTCCCGAGCTCAAGCAACTCGAGCACAAGGGGAGCTACGTCCTGCGGAAATTATGGGAGCTGTTAGAGACGCGCTACGTGCGTGGCGAGAGTATCGATGGGCAAGCCTTCCCAATTTTGCGCGAAGCGGACGAAGCTGAGATCGCGGCCGCTCCCAATGAAGCCGCCCGCGCGCGACTGATCTGCGATTTCCTGGCGGGGATGACGGATGGCTCAACCGTGCGGATGTATCGTCGCTTGTTCGAGCCTGGCTTTGGGTCAATCGGCGACTTGGTCTGAGTCCAGCGAACGCAGACCTGTTAGAAAGGCCTTTCCCAACTGCATCTGCCCCTTGCTATCGTAGTGGACGGTGTCTTTGAGGAGGGAAAAACCGTCGGTGGAGACCATGCGTGCCATCGGGATGGCCTCGGGCGTTCCGGAATTCTGATCGGAATGGGCCATTTGCTGGCGAACTTCATCGCGATGGGTAAAGCGAGCCAAGGCAGGTTCATGCGGGAGAACCTGTCCAAAGACGAGGGGCAGCTTGTCCGTCAAGCCGAGGTCTGCTTGCAGACGATCACGCAAGAGTGCGAGATTCTGGGCATAGCTGGTTGCTGATGTCTCGTGCTTGCTATCTTGTTCGCCTTGCATCCAAAAGAACCCTGCTACCACAGGTTCGTCTCCCGCCGCCTTCACCGCAGCGAGTCCGTCACGAAATTCCTGAAGCATATTCTGGTAGAGAGCCCCTTGCTTCGGATCCTCGGCGGTGAGTCCGGGAAAAAAATTACGTCGCCCCCCTTGTACTGGTTCGCCCAGCCATTTGTTCCCATCCCAGCCGGGGTGCAAAGGCATGCCGCCAAGTGCGTATTTGATGAAGACCGCGGGCTTTTCGCTCTCAGTCAGCTGGAGCGCCATGCCGAGCTCCGGTCCAAAGCGTTTCACATTTCCAGCTGTCGCGATTTTTCCCGGTTGATATGGAACCAAGCCTTTTTTCGAGTGGAATTGGCAGCCTGGAATCTCGTTAGGGTACTCACCCTCAATGGTCCCGAGAGTTCCGGAACCTTGCATGTTGGACTGACCGCCCAAAAGATAGACCTTCACCGGTTCGGCGAAGGAATCCGAAACTCCGAAAAGAAGGAAACTGAGAAAGAGGCTGCGCATGTCGGCTAGAAAACGCGTGCCAGGGTCAAAACCTTTCTCTCTGTAAAAAATGGAATCTCCCGACGCCACCACGACCAAATGATGACGCCGGAAGATTGCCTGCGGAAATGGGTTTTTCAGCGAAAACGAACCAAATTAATTCATTTTCTACCTAACAGGGGACGAAGAATTCCGCCTCTTGGCAATGGAAAAATGAACCAGTTTCATTAAGAGAAGGCGAAATATAAAGGTCTGGAGCCTCTTTGTGAAAAAATTTCTGCTTTAAAACGATACCTTGCATTGAAAGATACCGTCCGGTAAAGAGTAGAAGGAACAGGCAATGGAAGATTTCTTTGACAATTGGACGGTGCAGGTGCGCAAGGGCGTACTGGAGCTGTTCATCCTGACCGCGTTGCAGAGTCGCGAGCGCTATGGCTATGAGTTGGTCAAAGGCTTGGTTGCCGTGCCGGGTGTCGATGTGGCGGAGGGCTCCATCTATCCCTTGCTTTCCCGGCTCAAGCGACAGGGGTTCGTGGAGACCAGATTGGTGGAAAGCGAGTCCGGGCCGGCGCGCAAATATTATGCCCTCACTGAACCAGGCCGGAAAAAGGCCCAGGCGATGCGCGTCTACTTCGACGGCTTGGTGGCGGGATTGGAACTTTTGGAAGAAGGAGATAAGCAATGAGAGAGGAACTGAAATGGAGTGGCTTGGAGTGGACCGCGACTGCGCGCGAGCGTTGGGACCGGTTCTTGAACGCACGCGTAAAGGCCGACTGTTTGGGTGAAGAAGGAGGCACCGATTTGCGCGAGGACCTCACCCTCCATTTGTTAGAAGAGTTGGCTGGAGAAGGTAGCCGCATGGTCACGCATTCGCGCGTAGATTTGGCGATTGCTCGATTGGGGGGAATGCCGGAGACCGATTCGACAGAGGACTTCGCATCCTATCCGAAAAAGTCCAGAGCCCTGGCCCACGGTGCGCTCTCGGCTTTCACGGTTCTTTTTGGAGTGGTCTTCCCATTGGGTGTTTTCGGGTTGGAGCTCTTGACCGGGTTCTGTGGTTCCGTCTTTTTCGACCCCCTCGGGACTTGGTGGCATGTTCTTTTGGTCGCGTTCGTCGTCGCCTCCAATTGGTGGCTCATGTCCAAGCGTTCGCGTGAGGTGGAGCCCAGATGGCGGGCGTTGTCGGCGGGGGCTTCCCTGGGGATTAGTGCCTTTTACGCCCTTCTTTTTGTTCCTTTGGTTCCTATTTCCTTCATGGCCTTGTTAGCTTTTGGAATGGGGCTGATTTCGCTCACTCCCGTTCTCAGTTTCATGGCAACTCGGCGAATCACTCGCCGGCAGAGCGGATGGGGAACTGCGGAATGGAAGACCTGGTGGAAGCGGGGGTTGTTCGGAGCGATTGCGATGATACTGATTCTCGAGGTTCCCTCCCTCTGGACCCGGGTGGCCTTGGAGCGCTCGCTGAGTCAGAAGGAATCAGTGTCCCAAAGTGGAGTGTCGCAACTGCGTCTTTGGCATAGCGAAAAAACCTTGCTGCGCGCGTGTTACGAGGGCAATCGCGGCACGACGATGTCGACCGATATCTCCGGTTGGCTGATGGATGGCTGGCAGTTGATGCTCCCTTTTCTATGGCAGGAGCCGTTCCGGGATTTCGACAGTGGCGAGGTTCGTTCGGTCTTTTATCGGGTGACGGGAAAGCAGTTCAATGCGGTCCCGCCTCCTAAGTTTGTGGCCAAGGCCTCCTTCATGGGAGCCGATCGGGGCGACTGGAGCGAGTTCCAATGGGATGAGCACCTCGGAGGGGAAGAGGTCGCGGTGCGGATCAGCGGGCTGGACCTCGTGGACTCGCGAATGGACGGCCACCTCGATGGCAATTCCGCGCTGGCCTATCAGGAGTGGACCTTGGTTTTCCGCAATAAAAATCGCAATGCCCAAGAGGCCCGCATGCAAGTGCTTCTTCCCGAGGAGGGGGTGGTTTCGCGGGTCACACTTTGGGTCAATGGCGAACCTCGGGAGGCCGCCTTTGCCAGCAAGTCCCAAGTGCGTGCCGCTTATCAATCGGTGGCTGTGGTGCAGCAACGCGATCCCGTTCTGGTGACTGCCAGCGGACCGGGCCGGGTGTTGGTGCAATGTTTTCCCGTCCCGCCCAACGGAGGTGAGATCAAGATTCGCATCGGAATGACGGCACCCTTGCACCAGGGCAAAGTGGCTATGCCCATGCTGTTAGAGCGGAACTTTGGAATCGAGCCCGACCTCGAGACCGCGGTTTGGGTGCAAGCGCCTGATCCATTTTCTTATCAAGGAAAGACCGCCTCCCATCGCGATGGACCGGGGCAGAGTCTCCAGCTGCGTCTGACTTCTGATTCCTTTCTCAAGGAAGGAGCCTTTCTCACGACCGCGAAGTCTCCCGCTCCCGTAGTCTGGTGTCGCGACCCGTTTGCCTTGCAAGGGGAGGAGCAGCTCACTCGGCAATGGGTGGAGGATCAGGAGCCGGCTTTGAAGCAATGCATCGTGGTGGTGGATGGCTCGGTCAGTGTGGGACCTTTTGCGGAAAAGCTCACGGCGCTGCTTGAGAGTCTGGGGGAGGGAGTCACCACCGTCATTGCTGACGATGGGGTCAATCTCGACGGGCTGGCCAAGTATCGCTTCCGAGGTGGCCGCGACAATGGGCCGGCATTGGAATGGGCTCTGCGCAAGGCGCGCGAGGCGGAAGAGAGCGCGGTGGTCTGGCTGCATGGGCCCCAGCCTATGAGCAGCGCCTCCGAGGAATCTTTTGCTCAGCTGTTAGAGAGAGGGTGGGAGGAAGTTCCGCTCTATTCCGTGGCGCTTCGGCCCGGGGGAAATCGTCTTTTGGAAAAGCTTCATCGCTTCCGGTGTGTGCAGACCGGACCACGCTTGTCCGGTGGCTTGGACGATCTGCAATCTTGGTTGACCCAGTTGGTGAAAGGCGGTCCTAGGACCACTGCCGAATGGAGCCGTGAAGCGATCAATTCGAACCCCGAGAACATCGCCGGGGTCAAGGTGTGGGATCAGCTGGCCCGCTATTGGGCGGCCGAAAAAGTCCGCACGGGTTCCCGCCAGCAGACGGCTGATCGCGACTCCATCGCCTTCGCCGCCGAATATCAATTGGTCACCGCTTATTCGGGAGCTGTCGTCCTCGAGACCGCTCAGCAGTTTGAAGACCACGGGCTCGAACCAGTTGATCCCAGCACCACCCCCAAGGTGCCCAGCACCCCGGAACCCGGAACGTGGCTGCTTCTCCTAATCGGCGGAACCATGGCCGCAACCCGCCGTCGCCGGTCCGGAAGTTAACCTTCCGGAGTCAAGCCCACCACCAGATCCCACTGGGCGACCAGTTCGTTGGTTTCGCTTTTGGGTAGCGCTTGAAAGTCGACGGTCACCAGCTTCTGTCCCGCTTCGCCGAGACGACGATAGATGCCGTCCTTCTCATTCTGTTTTTCGCCCATAATGTAGGCTTGCGAGGTGAGGACTCGCTTGCCCTTCTGGCTGACGGCGACATGAATATGCGGGGTGCGGCCGGGGTAGGGCACGGGCTTGACGGTGCGGAAATAGTAGCGTCCCTGCGAGTCTGTTAGAAAGCGACCGTAACCTTGGAACTGCTTGTCCTGGTTCTCCTTGGGAGCCTGGCTGTGGAGGTAGACTCCGTTGCCATCGACTTGCCAAATCTCCACCAAGGCATTTCTAACAGGGTTTCCCTTCACGTCGCAAACGACGCCCGAAAGATGGGTCACTTGTCCCACCGCTGGCGTCAGAGAATCGTTGATGATGATCAGATCGTTGTCGGTATCCAGGGGCAGCTTGTCCGGAAAAAAGGGGCCCTCGGTCTGACGTGGGGTTAGTTGCAAAGCTTCCGCGAAGGCGCCCGGAGTGAGAAAGGCGCTGGCCCCCAGCCCAATGCCAGTCAAGAAACGGCGGCGATCCCAGGATGAAATGGTGCAGTTCGAAGGCGCTTTCATTGGGATAAGGTAGCATTGCGGGTAGCCTTTAGCGAGTGCTCAGATTGCACCTTGTGGGTTGTAAACCTGCACTCGGTTCGGCTTTGGAAAGCGCTAGGAACGACTCTTGGTCGCGAGTTTCAAGTCGGCGACGAAACGGGCCATTTCCTCTTCGGTTTGGGTCTTGTCTTTGAGTCTTAGGAGATAACTGGGATGGACGGTCGCGACAACGGTGGGAGCCAGAGGGGTGAGTTCTTTCACCAAGCCGCGCTGCTTTAGAATTTGAAAGCTAGGGTCGATCAAGGCTTGGGCCGCGGTGGAGCCAAGGAGAACGATCACTTCTGGTTGGACCTTGAGGATCTCCGCCAGCACCCAAGGCTTGCAGCGATGAATCTCTTCCGCACTGGCGCGCTCGTGGAGGCGGCGGCCCTGCGACTTGAATTTGAAATGCTTCACGGTGTTCGTGAGGTAGAGGTCCTCGCGCTTCAAACCGGCCTGGAGTAAGGCCTGATCCAAGAGTTGTCCGGCAGGACCAACGAAGGGCCGTCCGGCAATATCTTCCTGATCGCCCGGCTGCTCACCAATCAGCATGACTCGTGCACTGGGAGGGCCTTCTCCGAAAACCGTTTGGGTAGCGGCTTCATAGAGCGGGCAATAACGACAAGCGGTAGCCTCGGCATCCAGCTGAGCCATCGAGAGTTCCGCGACTTTGGCCAAAGCCTCTTCAGGAGCCAAGCCCAGCTCGTCGGTGTCGGGGTGTTGGGCTCCGGTCGGTACCTTCGCCGATACATGCTTGCGTGTCGTGTTCGGTCCATCTTCAACCATCTTCATTGCCCGTTGAGAGGCCGACGAGGTCAGGTCGGCGATGAGGGGAGCTTCGGGCAAATTCTTCCAATACTTTTTTGGCATTTCGCTCTGCATGGCCTTTAGCTTGAGCCGCGCAGGATTGAAGATGCTGGCATAGTAGGTCCGCCAATAGTCCTCCAGCTCATCGTCCTGAGGAGCCTGCGAGGCTTCAACGCCTTGCGTAAACTCCAGTCTCTCACCATCCCAATGGGCGCAACGGTCGGGGGTGAGGATGGACCAGTCGAAGGAGGCAAAGCGCTTGGCAAAGAAGGGTGCGGTCAACTCGACAATGAAGTGCTCGGGCTCGAACCAAGCCACGAACTGTTCCCGGCCATTCTCCTCCAGCTCCCCAATTTTGCGAAAGCGGACGAAGGCCTTCATCTTGTGACGGTCGCGACTCACTGCTTTGGATAGTTCTGTTAGACGCCGGGTCAGGGGGTCGGTCGAGACCCGCAGCAGCTGCCGTTCGCGGTCCAAGGTGATGCGATGTACGGCTTGATAGAGGAGGGACCAACGTTCCGGATCGCGATTGCAGGCCACCATTTCCGCCAGATCCAAAAAGGACTTGGGAATGTTTAGCTGGGGAAGGATGCGGGGGTCGTAGTGGCTGAGTTCCTCGCCCTTTGCTGTCGGAGCGGGAGTGGCTTTCACATCGTCTGTTAGGAAAAGGGAGGGAGACTGTGAGCCGTCTTCAAAGAGTATCTCGGCGGGGGAAATTCCCTTCAGCAGCAATTCCCGCGCAGCCTCCCGCCAACTGGCGAGGGTGGGGGAGATGGTGATGGTCTGCATGTGGGATTGGTGGAAAGCCGCCCCAAGGTTCCTTCACTTTGCCACTTTCGCAAGGAGGAGCTTTGAGCAATCCCGCGCCTGCTATCAGGGTAAATTCCCATCATCGAGGAGACAATCATCAGCCTCTCACGCGTTTCACGGGAAACCCGGTCGCAATGAACGAAGAGAATCCCTATTTGCCTCCCGTCCCCGATCTCGATGAAGGTCGACCTTCTTGTCCGAAATGTTCGGCTCAAATGGAATCTGGAGAGTTCCGTTCCTTCTCCCGCATTCGTTGGGCCTCCGAGAAGGTTGAGCGCTGGCGAATGCTGGTGCTGGGCGGAAAGGATATCGCAAAAGCCCGCTCGAGCATCAGCTGCCGCTATCAGGCCCATCATTGTCCCCGCTGCCGATTGTATCTCTTCGACGAGCCTGAGAAGCACTTTTGACAAAAAAGGGAGAAAGCACTCGGTTTTCCGACAAGACGTGAAAGCGGGGCTCTGGTAACTCTCAGAGTAGAACATATGAGTGACCCCATTTTCCAAGGATGTATTCCAGCCCTAATGACGCCTTGCAACGAGGCTGGCGAAATCAACTACGACGCCCTCGTGGCGACTGCCAAGGACCTCATCGCCCAGGGAATGCGGGCGGTGGTCTATTGTGGATCGATGGGGGACTGGCCTTTGTTGACTGATGCGCAGCGTCAGGAAGGGGTTCGTCGCTTGGTGGAAGCGGGTGTTCCCGTGGTGGTTGGAACGGGAGCGCAGAACTCCAAGCTGGCTGCCGAGCACGCGGCCCACGCCAAGGAAGTGGGGGCCCACGGCCTGATGGTCATTCCCCGGGTTCTTTCCCGAGGAGCTTCACCCGCTGCGCAGAAAGAGCACTTCCGCGCGATTCTGCAGGCGGGAGGCGATTTGCCGGCGGTCATCTATAATAGCCCCTACTATGGTTTCGAGACCAAGGCTGACCTCTTTTTCGCCTTGCGGGCGGAGTTCCCGAGCCTGGTTGGATTCAAGGAGTTTGGCGGAGCAAAGTCACTGAGTTATGCGGCTGAGTTCATCACCAGCGGTGATCCTGAACTCACGCTGATGGCTGGGGTTGATACTCAGGTCTATCACGGGTTCGTCAATTGCGGGGCCAAAGGAGCGATCACCGGGGTCGGCAACGCTTTGCCCAAAGAGATTCTTCGTTTTGTCGCGCTTTGCGAAGCGGCCGCCAAAGGCGACGGGCAGGCGCGCAAGTGGGCCCAGGAGCTTTCGGAAGCGCTCACCGTGCTTTCGACTTTTGACGAACAGCCCGACCTCGTTCTTCATTACAAGGAACTGATGGTGCTTGAGGGTCACGAAGAATACCGCCACCAAATCTATGGCACTGATCAGCTGAGTGATAGCCAGCGTGAGTATTTGCACACCCAGTGGCAACTCTTCCGCAATTGGTGGAGCCAGTGGGATGGAAAAGGCAACTAGCCATGTCCGCCGAACAAACCAATCGTCCCCAAAGAATCCGGGTAGTGGATTCGCACACCGCGGGAGAGCCTACCCGCGTGGTGGTTGATGGTGGGCCGAAGATTCCACAGGCGGGAGCAGCCCTGGCCAAAGAATATCTGCGCGACCATGCCGACTGGATGCGGTGTGCTCTTCTCCATGAGCCCCGTGGCTTCGACGCCGTGGTTGGGGCCTTTCTCTGCGAACCAGCGGACGAGAGCTGTGTCGCTGGGGTGGTCTTTTTTAACAATGCGGGATACCTCAATGGCTGCCTTCATGGGACCATTGGAGTTGTCGAGACTCTTGCTCATTTGGGACGCATCGGCCCGGGTTCCCACAAGCTGGAATCCACCGTGGGCGTCATTACTGCCGAGCTGGCGGAAGATGGTCGGGTGACGGTGAGCAATGTGCCCAGCTACCGCTATCTGGCGAAGGCAGCCGTGGACGTTCCCGGCTACGGTGAAGTGACTGGGGATGTCGCTTGGGGCGGCAACTGGTTTTTCCTAATCGAGGGGCAGGGGCCGAGCGTTCGGCAGAGCCAGATCGAAGAGCTTACGAATTTCACTTGGGCCGTTCGGCAAGCCCTCGATGCTTCAGTCCTGCGGGGAAAGGACGGGGGGCTTATCGACCACGTGGAAGTCTTCGCCTATCCCCAGTCGGGAGTGGATGCTGATAGCCAGAACTTCGTGATGTGCCCGGGCAAAGCTTATGACCGTTCGCCCTGCGGCACGGGGACGAGCGCGAAGCTGGCCTGCCTTGCTGCTGAGGGCAAGTTGGCAGAAGGAGAGGTCTTTCGGCAGGCTGGAATCCTGGGGACTTCTTTCGAAGGTCGTTACCAACGGCTTGACCCCGAGACAATCACCCCCATCGTGACGGGGCAGGCATACATCACGGCTGAAAGCGAATTCATCCTGCGGGAGGACGACCCCTATCGCTACGGCGTGGAATATACAGCCTAACAACCCTAAAAATCTAAATTTATGAAACTGGAAGGATACTCAATCATCGGAAGTCAACGCGGCGCGGGTGCGGGCGGGACATGGCAGGCCAAGAACCCCGCTACGGGAGAAGAATTAGAAACGGTCTTCCATGGTGAAAACGAGGAAGGAGTCAATCAGGCCGTGGCTCTGGCCGAGGAAGCTTTCGCGACTTTTGGCGAAGCCGAGGGAAAAGTGCGGGCCGAATTACTGCGTGCGATTGCGGAGGAGATCGATGCCGTGGAGGAAGAGATTGTGCCCCGCATGATGGCGGAGAGCGCCTTGCCCGAGCCCCGTTGCCGGGGGGAAAAGGGCAGAACTGTGGGCCAGTTGCGGATGTTTGCGGACCTCGTCGAAGAGGGCTCGTGGGTGGATGCGCGCATCGATTTGGCGCAACCGGATCGGGCACCGATCCCCAAGCCGGACTTGCGCTCCATGCAGCGTTCGATTGGACCGGTGGCGGTCTTTTGTGCGAGTAACTTTCCCTTGGCCTTTTCGGTTGCGGGTGGCGATACCGCCAGCGCGTTGGCAGCAGGTTGTCCGGTCATAGTGCGGGCTCATTCCGCTCACCCGGGCACAGCCGAGATTGTGGGCAAGGCGGTTCAAGCTGCAGTAGCCAAGTGTGGGCTGCCCGAGGGAGTCTTCTCCTTGATTTTTGATGATGGCATTGAGCTTGGAACCGCTCTCGCCAAGCATCCGGGCATCAAGGCCATCGGTTTCACTGGTTCCCGCGCCGGAGGCCGCGCGCTCATGGATGTGGCGGCTGCTCGCGAAGTGCCGATTCCGGTTTATGCGGAGATGAGTTCAATCAACCCGATTTTCGTTCTGCCGGGAGCGATGGCTGAGCGTGGAGCTCAGATTGCGGAAGGACTCGTGGGTTCAGTGAGCCTCGGGGTTGGTCAATTCTGCACCAGTCCGGGATTGGTTTTCACCACGGGTGAGGGGTCTGATGACTTTGCCGCCAAGGTGGCGGAAGGACTTGGAGCGGTGGCTCCGGCGACCATGTTGCACGAAGGCATTGCGAAGAATTATTGTAATGGGGTGAGCAAGATGAGCTCCCAGGAAGGGGTTGAGCAGATTGCGTCGGTGGATTCCAGTGGCTGTCAGGCGGGACCTGCAGTTTTCCAAACAAAGGTTTCCGAGTTCCTGAGTAATGAAAATTTGAGTGCCGAGGTTTTTGGGCCCGCCACCTTGTTAGTAAATTGCGATAGTGATGTCGACTACCTTGCGGCTGCGGAGTCGCTTGAAGGCCAGCTCACCGCCAGCGTTCATGGCACCGAGGAGGACTTGAAGGCAGCAGGACCGCTTCTTTCGCTCTTATCACGTCGTGCTGGCCGTCTCATCGTGAACGGTTTTCCCACTGGGGTGGACGTGTGTCCGTCGATGGTTCACGGGGGACCCTATCCGGCCACTTCCGACGGCTCGAGTAGTTCGGTCGGGACTCGTGCCATCGGTCGCTTTACCCGCTCTGTTTCTTGGCAGGGCATGCCGGAGCATCTCCTCCCGGCCGAGTTGCAATCCTCCAATCCGCTGGGGATCTGGCGTCTGGTGGACGGGCAGTTGAGCAAAGAACCGGTCTGATTGATTCCGAACATGGCAAAGGACGCAAATTCGGTCGTGGTGGTCGGTGGTGGCGTGGTCGGCTTGGCCAGCGCCTACTACTTGGCTAAGGCTGGTCGCCAGGTGACCGTGGTCGAGAGGGATTCGACCTTGCTCTCCGGTTGTTCGGAGGGCAATGCGGGCATGATCGTGCCCAGTCACTTCATTCCGCTCGCCGCTCCGGGCGTGATCAGTCAGGGGATGAAGTGGATGCTCGATCCCAAGAGTCCCTTCTTCCTGCGTCCGCGTTTGGATTTCGACCTGGCCCGTTGGGTGTGGCTTTTCTTTCGCCATGCCAATGCCGGCCACGTGCAGCGTAGCGAGCACCTCTTGCGGGACATCGGACTGGAGAGCCGTCGTCTTCACGTGGAATTGGCAAGGGAGAGAGGTTTTCACTTGGAAGAGCGAGGTCTTCTCATGCTCTGTCAGTCGGAGAAGGGTCTCGATGAGGAAGCGGAAGTTGCCAAGGATGCGATCCGCTTGGGTTTGGATGTCGAAATTTTTGGCAAGGACCGGCTCAAGGATTTCGAACCGGGTGCCAGTGTCGAGGCCCTCGGGGGCGTGTGGTTCAAGCAGGACTGTCATCTTTCTCCCCTGGATTTTGTAGAGGCTTTGCGAAAAGCCATTGTCGCGAATGGAGGAACCTTTCTTGAGGAAGAAGTCGTCGGTTTTGCCTATGAAGGCGAACAAGTGATCGGAGTCAAGACCGCTACAGGGACTCTCGTCGAAGGCGGAAAAGTGGTTCTGGCTGGGGGAATGGCTTCGCTCGAGCTTGCTCGGAAACTGGGTCTCAAGATTCCCATGCAGGGAGGAAAGGGCTATAGCTTGACGCTCAAGGAGCCCAAAAAAGCGTTGCAACTCTGTAGTCTTCTCAAAGAAGGGCGCGTGGCGGTGACTCCGATGGGGAAGACTTTGCGTGTAGCGGGGACGATGGAGATCTGTGGTTCGGATACGTCACTGAGCCCGGCTCGCCTACAGGGTATCATCGAATCCTTCTGCCGCTTTTATCCCGATTTCTCGCCGGCTGATTTTGAAGGGATCGAGCCGTGGGTGGGGCTGCGCCCATGTTCGCCTGATGGACTTCCTTATCTTGGGAGGCTTTCGAATCAAGAGCGGGTCATCGTAGCGACTGGGCATTCCATGATGGGGCTGAGTCTCGCTCCAGTGACTGGTTGGCTGGTGGAAAAGCTCGTCTCGGGAGAAGCCTCTCCCATCGATCTGACTGCTCTCGAACCAACCCGTTTCGGATAACAATGGAGCAGGGACATTCCTGTCCCTGGGACGGTTCGTCCAAGCCGAACCGTCAGCCACGACCCCTTTCCGACGAAGGCTCTGAGACCCCAAGGCTCTGCCCAAAGACCGAAATGTCCCTGCTCCGGTAGGGTCCTTTTTGCAAAAGGACCGCGAGAGTTGAGGGCCGTTCGCCTCACCATCTCACGGACGACGGCTGGAGGCCTGGGGACCTTCCCCGAACCTTCGCGGCTGTTTTATCAAAACAGCCCTAACGATGGAGCAGGGACATGCCTGTCCCTGGGACGGTTCGTTCAAGCCGAACCGTCAGCCACGAACCTTTTCCGACGAAGGCTATGAGACCCCAAGGCTCTGCCCAAGGAGCGGAATGTGCAGGCTCCCTTAAAGTTCGCCGGTAGCTGCGCTTTTTGCGATCTCTGGAGTTGTTTTGGGCTCTGTCTTGCTGGCGAAGTCCAACTCCAGCTGGGCGGGTGGGGGAAGAAAGAGTCGCCTCAACTGATCTCCCTCTAACAGGCTCGGCGCGGGGTGATAATCGAGGGTGGTGAGAAACGGTCGACACTTCTTGAGCGAAACTCCGAGCGTTTGCAGGTCTTGCAAGCGGAGAGCGTGATGCCTGCGGCTGGTCAGAATCCGCTGGACCGACCTCACCCCGATTCCGGGAATACGGAGCAGAGTGTCCTTGGGGGCCCGGTTGATATCGACTGGAAACAAGGTGCGATTGCGCAAGGCCCAAGAGAGCTTGGGGTCCATCTCGAGGTCGAGCGTGGGATGTTCCGCATTGGCAATCTCGCCGACCGAGTATCCATAGAACCGCAACAACCAGTCGGCCTGATAGAGTCGATGTTCGCGAATGAGAGGCGGCGATTTGGCGGGGAGAATCGGTGAGGAGTCAGGAATCGGGCTGTAGGCCGAGTAGTAGACCCGCCGTAGCTTGTAACTACTATACAGGTCGTTACTTCGGTGAAGAATCTCGTGGTCGTTGGCCTCATCGGCTCCGATGATCATTTGCGTCGACTGGCCTGCCGGGGAAAAGGCGGCGGGCTTGCTGGCGCGGGAGACCGTCTTGTCACGGCGGGCCTCTTTGTTTTCCTCAATCCGCAATCGAATGCCTCCCATGGCTTGGCGCGTGCGGCGCAAATTTTTTTCCGGGGCCAAGGTCTCAAGACTCTTTTGGGTTGGCAGTTCAATATTGATGCTGATGCGATCCGCGTATTTGCCCGCCGCCTCGATCAATTCCTGCGAAGCCTCGGGGATGGTCTTGAGATGAATGTAACCGCGAAACTGGTGGTCCACCCGCAGACTGCGGGCGATCTCCACCACCTGCTCCATCGTGTAGTCGGGATTGCGAATGATTCCCGAGCTGAGAAAAAGCCCTTCGATGTAGTTTCGTTTATAAAAGTCCAAGGTCAATTTCACCACCTCTTGGGGAGTGAAACGGGCACGGGGAGTATCGCTGGAACGCCGGTTGATGCAGTAGTGGCAATCGTAGATGCAGGCATTGGTAAGCAGGATTTTCAGCAAAGAAATACAACGTCCGTCCGGAGCGTAGCTGTGACAAATCCCCGCTCCGCCTGATGAGCCCAAGGCTTTGGAATTCTTTCCCGAAGAATCCCGCTTGTCAGTACCGCTACTCGCGCAGGAAGCATCATACTTCGCCGCATCGGCGAGAATTGAGAGTTTGTTTTTGAGGTCCACAGAGAGAAGTGTTACTCTGAATAGTTGTTCAAACGAGTGAAAGATCAAGTTCTAAAGCCCGAAATCGCTCATCGGGTGCAGCGATGGTTCTTCCTTTAGGAAAAAATGATTCCGCAAATGTAACCTCGTCCGGCGGGGAAGGTTAGTCTTGGTTGTTATGATGAAAAAGACACTGCTCACTCTCGCGGCCCTCACCGCCAGCAACTTCGCTTCCCCTATTGACTTCGACCAGATTCCCGCTGCCGCCCAATGGTATCTTCACGCTGATGTCGATGCCGTGCGCACGACCGAAATCGGCGAAGAGCTGAAAGCACTGGTGGAGCAAGAAGCCGGGAAAGAGTTGAAGGCGATGACCCGAATCTTTGCCTTCGATCCCATGGAAGACCTGGCTGCCGTGACGCTGTTTGGTGAGGGTGACAATGCGGTGGTACTCATTCATGGCGAGTTCGATCGGGCGCATTTGGTGGATGTGATAGGTGGAGCGGATGAGCATGAAGTGAGCGACTATCAGGGCTTTCAGGTTCATAGCTGGGACGACAAAGGCAAAACCCAGCATGGTGTCTTCGTGAAGGCCGACCTTTTGGCCATTTCGGAAAAAACCAAGCACCTCAAGCATGCCTTGGACGTTTTCGCAGGGGTCAAGGAGCCCATGGGCAAGGGAGACGCGGAGGGTGCTCCTCTGATGTTCGGTCTCGCCAATCTCTCGAAGATGGAGATTGAAGATGAAGACATGGAGATCTTCAAAGAGGCCAAGTCGGTGACCATGCGAATGGACGAAGCGGAAGAAGCCATGATCGCCACGCTCAAGATTTCGACTGATGACGCCAAGCTCGCCAAACGAATGAGCCGAATGGTCGATGGTTTGCTGGCTATGGTCGAAGGGAGCATTCCTGCCATCGATGACTACGGCCTCGAGAGTGAGGTTGCGCAAGGCGACGACAAGACCAAGGTCGTTGCTACCGTCAAGATGCCTTCCAAGCATCTGGTCGGCCTCTTGGAATACCTCCAGACCTTGAAAGAGTAGTCCGCAGACTTGTCGAATCCGGAATCAGACGAAGAACTCGCCGCGCGTGCTCAAAAAGGAGACCGCGCGGCTTTCAACGTACTCGTGACCCGGCATCACAAGCGCATCTTCGCCTTTCATCGCAGCTCGGGGAATGCGACCCAGGATGCCGAGGACTATACCCAGGAAACTTTTCTGCGCGTTTTTAAGTCCATTGCTCGTTATGATTCCTCGCAGTGTTTTCTTCCCTGGCTCTACACCATTGCACGGCGCGAGGCGATTCGGGCCTGGAGGAAAAAGAAGCCCGCCGAGCCTCTTCCGCCAGCCGAAAGTTTGGTCGATGCTGAAGGGGACCGGCACTTGGGTCCCCACCTCTGGCATCTCGCCCGACTCCACCTCAAGCCCGTCGCTTTCACTGCCCTTTGGTTGCAATACAGAGAGGATCTGCCTTTAGGTGAAATCGCTTGTTCGATTCAGAAGTCAGAATCCGCCACCAAGGTTCTCCTCCACCGTGCCCGCGCCACCTTGCGGGAAAAAATAGACCCCGCCGAACTCATTCCCCAAACCCAGCTTCACCCCGAATCCATTAGCCCATGAATCTGTCAGACCTCGAGAATCACCTTCGCCAAGAGCACCCTCAGGAAGTGCCCCGCCCGGGACTGGATACCCGAATTCAAGCCAACCTGCCTCAGGGTAAGAAGCGTCCCTTTGCCGCTTGGCTTTCTTGCGCGACGGTTGCGGTCCATGTGATCGTTGTTGCGGTGATGTGGAAAATTTCGAGCCCATCCCTGCCGAGTGAATCCGGCGCACGGCAGACGGTCGAAGCGAACGCCTCATTATCGGTTCCCACCATCTCTCCCCAGAAAGTCTTTCGCCAAACTCCTTTGGAGAAAGAAGCGGTTGCCCTGCAAAACACCGCCCGCAAAACCACCTCCTTCCTCCTCTCCCGCTTCCCTTCTCTGCCCGAAGAACAGTCGTAGGCTAGGGGAGGACGAAGCGTTGGCGCTGGGAGTCGAACTGGAGTCGTTCGAAGTTCTGGTGGCTCCAGTCTGCGAGGTCTTCACCATAATTCTCGTCGATGACTTTCTCCAGCCACTTGTAGCGGCCCGAGTGTGAGGCGGATTCTTCGAGCACCACGGAGGTGATGAGGCGGCGAAGGGCCTCGCGATTTCCCTGCTTGGCCGCGAGGTATCCCAATTCTTCAGGATTGGCCTTTCGGGCATGGAGGTGGACGAGCCAGGCTTGCTCAATGGTCTCTGCGAGGGGGAAGCCGGGGAGCTCCTCGAGCACTTTTGCCAACTCGGCGTGCTTGTATCCCGCTTGCGTAAAGAGCCAGGCGAGGTCCGGATAGGTTGCGGGATCTTCTTGGGAAGCCACGATGACAATGACCTCTGCGATGGAGTCGTCGGGGATGGGGACTCGGTTTCGAATCAGTTCAGTTAGAACGGGCGCCGCTTCTTGGGACCATCCTTTCTCCGAGAAGAGATTGGCTAGAGACGGGTCGCGCTGGAGGGCTGTTAGAAGGGCTGGGAGGTGGGTTTCATTGGCATGCCGCTTGACCGTTTGATGTGCGAGTTGTTGCGCTGGTGGGAAGACTGGAAGGTGATTGATCAAGCTGGCAAGGTGCTCTTCTCCGACCGCGGCGTATTTTTGTTTAGCCAAGAAGAGTTCCGATTTGTCAGGGCGATCCGGCAAGTCATAGAGAATGCTGTCGAGGTAGTCTGCGACTTCGCTTTGGGATGCTTGCTGAGGCAGCTCCGCAATGGACCATCTGATTTTTTCATCGTTATCGGTTTCCTGTGGCTTCTCTGGGCTAGTGCCGAAAGGACGCCAGTTTTCACGCGCAAAGTTGCCTTGCACTGACCCCACCTGTTGGTAGGTGAACACAAGAAGCTCTAACTGAGAGAAGAGGTTTTGAGAGGGATACTGCGCTTGAAGAGAGCGCAGGTCCTCTTCGCTGAGTGTGCAGGAGAACTTGGCTTTTCGAATCGGGCTCGAGCTGTGGTTCATGCCTACGAATTGATAAGGGCATTGATATAGGGTGCCGGTGGCGGAGTCCTTTAGCAAAAGACCGAGGGGATTCTGGGTAATTGATAGCGAGTTGGAATCAGGAAATTCGTCGTATTGGTGGCGTTCCAAGGAGGTGAGGAGACCTGATAAGTGAAGCCTCAAGTTGCCTTCATCTTCGTCGATTGAGATCACTTTCAATCGGGTGCTGTCGTCAATGAGACGGGTTACTTGTCTTTGCAAAGGGAGAGTTGCCACTAGCTCTGGTTTGATTAAGATGCCGAGGTAGGAACCCTTGAGATCGATGGGGACAGGGATTTGGTTGGTCCATTCGCTGGGGAGGATGCAGTCGTCGGCAATCAGGTGATCGGTATTCAACTGGGCAGGAAGGATGCGCGCCAGTTGGGGAGAAAGCTGGAGCCGATTCTTGATGCTCTTGGAGATTCGGGAGCCATCGGTGGAGCAGTCGACACGGTAGGGCATGAGCATTTGCCCAAACGGAACCTTGGCCGCGAACTGGGGTGCGATTCGCACTTCCTCCGGACTTGGCTGCTCGTTCTCGGCAAGCACCCTGAGGTCGAGTTTCTGAGGCGCGATCTCATTGGGTTCGCGGGGCTTAAAGTAGCGAAAATTCCACAGCAGTCCACTGGTGGAGTAGACCATGAGGGCGAGGACTGCCAAGTAGGTGGCAAACTTTGGCTTTCGGTAACGGGCTGTCGCAATCCAGGCGATCAAAAGCAAAGCGCTCGATAGCAGCAGGGGGCGCAAGGGAGATTCAGAGATTCGCAAACGGGGAGGTCCGGGGTTGAGAAGGAGGCCGAGCCCGGTCTGAATGGCAATGAAGGTGACGATGGCTCCAAAAGCCCAAAACAAGACGACGACCGGTCGGGGGGAGATTCCACACAGAAGAGCGACCCAGGAAATGAGATAGAAACTGAATGCGGTAACGAGAAGAGAGGACTGTTGAACGAAGACCCAACTGGGAATGAAGAAGGCTAAGGGAAGAGTGAAGAAGGCGATGAGGGGGAGGATGATCAGGAGAATGAGGAAGGTCGCCTTTTCCCAAACGAGCTTAGACGAGTAAATTGGCAAGGTTCGCCAATGGTGACACTCCTCGCCGAAGGGCGTGGTGAAGAGAGCCAGGAAAGTCAAGAGGGCGCCGATCAAGGTGACGAATGAGTCGAGCGACCTGAGCCACAGAATCTGTAAAGAGGAGTAGTTTGTATCATCGTCCAGCGCCATATATCTACCTACCCCGATGAGAAGGAGTGAGAGTATCCACGGGCCCCAAAGGGGGAAAATTCTCCGGAAATCCCATTTCCATTGATTGAAGAAAGTCGTCATCAGTTTGAATTCTTAGAGTTGTTAGAGCGGAGGATGAAACGTCGGAGGACGGGATCGAACTGGAAGTCGGCAGGATCATGTTTTAGGATCCAGCCTATCAATTCTTGGTTATCGAGAAGGTCAGGGAGGTTGTTGGGAGGTAGGAATAAGCCTTGCAGATGATTCTCGATACTCGCACTACGATCAGTCTTCCGCGCAAAGCGAAGAATTGCGAAGAGGTCGGGGAGGGCGTTTTCGTCGCCGAGCGTGAGCGCGAGGGTGAGCTTGGGAGGCAGACTCTCTGAGGTTCGGGAGGGAGGGAGGGCGAAGAGAGGGGGCTGCCAGGTCGAAAGAGAGGACTTCTGAAGCGCATCATTTAGGTGAGGGGTGCGAACAATGTGATGAAGGAAATGAGAGGACGGGTATTCTGCGACCAGTTCGAGGAGAAGGCGGTCATTCGACGGATTTTTCCCAGCGAGCAAGCCTCTCAATGCAGCGAGTTGATATTCGGAACCGCTATTCATCTTGAGGAGATGCTTTCGGAAGACCTTTTCACCTTCCTGATACCATCCGCGCTCGAGCAAGCAGTTCATCAGCAAGGGGGTCTTCCAGGCAGCCTCGACGACTGCTTGTTTTTGCTCGGGAGTCGCCCCCAAGGAGATCGCGCGCGCGAAGACCCGATTGTGGCCCGAGTGATGATCGAAGACAGCAATCTGGTTGAGAAACAGTGGCAAGTGATTTTCTACTAGGGGGGCGAACAAGGGCGCGATCCTCTCTATCTCCCAGAAAAACTGCTGGTGAGAAAAGAAATCCAATCGTGCGTAATCCTCGAGAAAGCGGGTGACCTCACTTGGCGAGGCCTCGGGCGAGGGACGGTGCTTGCGAATCCAAAGTGCCAGTTCGCCACTGTGGTAGAGTTTTTCGTCAGGTTTAGTCCACTGCTTGCGGTGATTTCGTCCACTCGGAACAAAGGCGGGGAAAACTTTTTGAAAGGGAATCGAAACGGCTCCGATTTCAGTTGAGTGGAAGATAACGAGTTGGGCTTCCTTGGCCTGGAAGGAACCTTTGGGGAGATCGTCGAAGTAGATGCGAAGTTGATTGCGATAGAAAAGATTGGAATGAATCGCGAGATTGTCCCTTATGATTCGCCCGAACTGAATGAGCTGGTGCTCGGGGAGATAGACTCCACAAAGGTAGTCGGGGGAGGCTGCGATGACTCTTTCGGGATTGAGAAGGAGGGTCGGGACATGGCTCTGTTGGAGGGTTACCTCGAAGTGTCTGTCCTCCCTCCATTCGTAGTTGAGGAGACGCAGAGCACTTCTCCGATTGGGAGAGTCGGAACCCAAGGGGATGATGGCCTTCGTTGTCCAATTTCCCACCGGGAGATCGAACCCCGTATCGGTGACTGTTTCTCGGGTTGGGAAGGGGTCGAAGAAGGACCTGCTGTTGTGCCACTTTCCTTTTGTCATTTCGGAAATTGGGACAAGGGTTTTTACTTGGGGGAAATCCTTTTGGATGAGGCGGGTGAAACCGGGAGATAGCTCAAGCGACGCAGAGTCGATCGGGTCGAATACAGGGCGAAGTAGGTGAAGTCCGCAAAGGGAAAGCGACTGGCGAGCTTTTCTTGAATCGTAGGAGGCAGTGATATCGCCACCGGTTGTCGATTGATAGGCGGGACGAATTCACCGAAGCGGGTTTGAACTTCAATGGGCTGTTCCGACTGCAGGAGAATGTGAGCGACTTCCTTCTGATGGGGGAGTGGGGGTCGAAAATCGTGTCGAGAGAGTTGGTTGACCGCGAAGAGGGTGACGAGACAAAGACCGAACTGAAGAAGAAAAAGGTGTGGCCATCTGATAGGGGTGCGGATGGCCTTGGCTGCCAGCGCGAGAAGACCTAGAGAGAAAATGAGTGAGCCGAGGAAAAGTGCGGTGGGAGTGGGGGGAAGGTCGAACCAAGTGGTTCGGAAGAAGAAGGTGCGTCTTTGAAGCCAATCAAAAAGCCCCCAGAGCCCTGTTAGAAAGAAGAGGGTAAGGAGAGCGGAGAGGACGCAAGTGAGTGCCGAACGTTGATGCACGGTGAAGGAGGCAATAAGCAGCGCGAGTGCAGTGAGAACGAGTAGCCAGTCGGCGGTGAGAGTTCGGAGAATGGTAGAGATCTCGCCGAAATAGAGCGAGACCAGCGCATTGGTGACAAGGACGGGAAGGATGACTCCCGCGAAGATGAAGAGAGCCTTTCCTCCATACAGGGATGTCCGGGAGAGCGGACGGGTGGTGAGATGGCGGTCGTGCTTGGCAAGCGAGTCGGCGAGAAAGGGTGCCGCCACAAGAAAGGAAAAGAGTAGAAAGGTAGCGGCATTCAGGAAGTAAGCGAGCGATTCCGCGATGGACCAATCCTGCGAGGAGTTAGAGATCACTTGCTGTTGTCCCAGGGCGAACAAAGCGACGAAGCAAATGACGAGGACCCAGTGCTTTCGAAACTCGTGGGCGCATTGATGAATGAGAAGTTTCATGATTGGCTAGGCGGGTTGTTGGGTAGGCGAAAGGACTTGGCGAAGACCACGAAGATTTCCCGCAGGGTGAGGGGCTGGACCTCGTGGGTGAGGGCATCGGGAAAGTGCTTCCCGATCTGCTCGGGTAGAGTGGTGGTGTGAAAGCGATGGTCGATGAAGCGAATGGTGCGGCCCGAGACCTGGAAGTCGCTCCAGGTGGCGGGAAGGCCTGCGGGAAGGTTTTTGCTATCGGGGAAATTGACGGTGACTTTGCGAAAGCGTTCTAACAGTTCATCGGTTGATTCGTTGAGCTCGAGATGACCGCGATTGAGAATGGTGACGCGGTCACAGAGTCGTTGCACCTCCTCAATGTCATGGGAGGAGATGAGGACGGACCAGCCTTCCACCTCGGTGAGCTCTAACAGGCCATGAAGAAACTCGTCGCGGACCAAGGGATCGAGTCCCGAGAAGGGTTCGTCGAGAACAACCACCTGGGGGCGATAGGCGAGGCTGGAGAGGAGGGCCGCCTTCATTCTTTGTCCACGCGAGAGAGAGCGGAGTTTGGTTTTGAGCGGGATGTTGAACTCGCGCAGCAGTTTCTTTTCGAACTCCCGGTCCCAATCGGGATACATCGGCCGGAGATAGTCGAGGAGCTGGGTCACGTTCATCCAGCTGGGCAGTTGCTGATTCTCCGAAACGTAGCCGATGCGTTGGAGCTGTTTCGGGCCGAGCTTGCGCGAATCACAGCCGAGGATTTTTGCCTGGCCGGAGTCCGGAACTTGAAGGTTGAGTAGGCACTTGATGGTCGTGGTCTTTCCTGCGCCATTAGGCCCGAGAAAGGCCGTGACTGCTCCCTCTGGAATGGAGAGCGAAAGGTCGTTGACCGCAGGAGACTTGCGGAAGTTCTTCGTCAGATTTTCCAGTTCAATGATTGAGCTCATGATGATTTGCGATGGTTGTTGCGAAGGGCAGTGAGGACGTCGTCAAGGTCGAGTCCCAGTTCTTGGGCTTGCGCCAAGAGGTCTTGGCAGGCGGGAGAGAGGAGATTGATGCGTTCCGACTTGTTCGGGAGGTCAGGCACCCCGACCACCATGCCGATTCCGGGGCGGGCCACCAGATAACCAGCAGACTTGAGCTGGCTCACGACCTTGTGGGCGGTGGTGGGGCTAATGGTGAGTTCCTGGCTAAGAGAACGGACGGAGGGAAAGAGATCGCCTTCCTTCAACTGTCCAGTGAGGACCGCTTTGCGCACCGCGCTCAGAATTTGTTCTGAGACGGGGAAGCCATCTTTGAGCTGGAGGGAGAAAGGAAGCATGCCGAAAATTGAGGTGTAACACGAATAGTGTAACACCTAGAACGCGTCAATTTAAAATATCTTTTTCCCCAACAGGGCTCGCCTTTCACTTATTCTTTGATAGCTTTCGCCTGAAAATTCATGAAACCAACGCTCCTCTTTCTATTACCTCTTTTCGCTCTTGCTTCTTGTGAGGAAAATGATCGTCAAGTTGACCGTGAGGCTTTGCAGGAGATGGAGGAGGCACAGAGTGAGTTTGCCAGTAAATTGGAGGCCTCCTTGAGCAATGAAGACGGTCCGGGGGTCACTGCGGAGGACTTGGAGGCGCATCGGGACTCGGTAAATGCAGCCGCAGACAAGATGGGCGGAAAGTTGGGTGAGGCGATTCGAGCTGTTTCCGCCCTCGAAGATGACTCTGGCGAAGATTTGGCCAAACTGGATGAGTTCGTTGAGAAGTTTGTCGAAGCTATCGACTGGAGCACTTTGGAAGAGGCTGATGACTACGACGAACGGCGCGCTCTTTTGGAGGAGTATAAGGAGTTCAATGAGCAAATGATCGCAGAACAGAAGAATCGTCCAGCGGAGGTCAAGAAGGCCCTCGATCAGATCAATTATGAGGGCGATGAGCGGCGTGACTTCGAGACTGGAGTTCGCAGAAAGCTCGCCAAAATTTTCACTCCGTTTGCCACCATTCGACAGTGTGATATCGAAATTTGTGATTCCTCCGTGCGGGTCTTGAATATGCTTGAAGAGTCCAAGGGCACTTGGGAATGGGATACGGAGAACGATCAGATTCTTTTCGAAAATGATGATGATATCGAGTTGTTCAATGCGGAGATGGCTCTCTTCGATGAGTTTGCGATGAAGCAAGCTGAGGCGCAGTCCGCCTTGGTTGAAGCCATCCGGTAGGTGCTTCTTGCTCTCTCGATTTTCGTGAAAAAGTGCGGGTGGTTTTGTCCTCTTGAGTAGGGATTTTCTCTTCGCAAGAGGCGGTTCGGTCGCGGACTATTTCGGGATTTTATCATTTTCGTAAGGTTCGCTCAGACCTCACGATACACGTAGTTTCTGATAAAAACTGCGCAGTTCTTTCTCGGTAAAGAGGGTAGAGTTGGTGCTTTGCGGAGATGAGTCGATTGCGAGAGAGTGGACTGTTCGTCTTAGGGATGGTCTTTGCTGGGTTGCTTCAGGCTCAGGATGTTCGCATAGAGAGCCTGGCGATCACCGGGAGTGAGCAAACGAGGTTGGAATTCACGGACGAGACCGGGACGGCTAGTAGTCTCTACGAGATCTGGCGTTCGGAGGCTTTGGAGAAATGGTCGTTGGCCAATTTTTGCTACCAGGAGGGTCCTCTCACCGAGGTTCTCTTGCCCGGGTCGAGGAAGCCGCGGGAGTTCTATCGGATGCATCGGGTTGTTCAGACTCCGGGAGGAGTGGGGGCGGAGGGTTCCGGCTTCGCGTTGCGAGACACTTCTTTTCCCGATGCGGGAGCGCCGGATCCCGAGCTGATCGACTTGGGCCGTGATTTGTTCTGGGACAAAGAGTTGAGCGGCAATCGCAACATTTCTTGTGCGACCTGCCATCACACCGACCTGGCGACTGGCGATGCGCTTTCGCTGCCGGTTGGGGAGGGCGCAACGGGGCTGGGGCTCTTGCGGAATACGGGCGTGGCCGGCGATGCCATTCATGAGCGTGTTCCGCGTAATGCTCCCCATATCTTCACGATGGGAGCCAGGGAGATGACGGTGATGTTTCATGATGGTCGCATCAGCGTGGACCCCGCCGAGCCGAGTGGTTACCAGAATCCGGCAGGGGCGAGCTTGCCATCGGGTTTGGACAGTGCCCTTGCTGTGCAGGCGATGTTTCCGGTGACCTCTCCGACCGAGATGGCGGGGCAGGCAGGCGAGAATGAGATTGCGGACTTTGCCGCAGAGGAAGATTGGACCGCGTTGTGGAACGCCTTGGCCGCGCGGCTGCAGGCGATTCCGGCCTATGTGAGCCAGTTCCAAGCGGTGATCCCCGATGTGATCGACGCCGACGACATCACCTTTGTCCATGCGGCCAAAGCGATTGGCGCGTATGAGGCGGCGGTCTTTCGATCAGATAACAGTCCCTTCGACCGCTTCTTGCGAGGTGATAGTGATGCTCTCGATGCAGAGGAAATGGCGGGGATGAAGTTGTTCTATGGCAAGGCGGGATGCGCGCAATGCCATAGCGGAGTGATGCAGACCGATCAGAGTTTTCATGCCATTGCGATGCCGCAGGTGGGACCCGGAAAAGGTCACGGGGTCAGTGGTCTGGAAGACTGGGGACGCTGGGGCGTGACGGGAAATGTGGAGGACAAATTTCGCTTTCGTACGCCGACCTTGCGCAATGTCGCGCTGACAGGGCCCTACGGTCACGCGGGAGCCTACGCGACCTTGGAGGCGGTGGTGCGCCATCATCTGAATCCAGAAAAGTCCTTGGCCAATTATGATGCTTCACAGCTGGTGCTGGCCTCGCGGGTGGACCTCGATGCCATCGACTTGGCGGTGATGAACTATGCGCCCTCCCGTCAGGCGATTGCGGAGGCCAACGAGTTGATGCCGGTGGAGCTTTCGGAAAGCGAGATTGCGCAAGTGATCGCTTTTCTGCACGCCCTCACCGATCCGGATACTTTGGACTTGAGCGCGGAGGAGCCGACAGCGGTGCCGAGTGGGCTTCCGGTCCCCGATTAGGGAGGGGCGGTGCTTTTTCCTTTTTCCGCACGAAAGAAAGTCGATGCTTCGTTGATAAGACGTTGTGAGTTCGATTAAGCAAGTTGCCGGAATAGTCATAGGGGTCGTGATTGGCCTGGTGGGAGGGATGCTCTTCAAGTCGAGCCTGCCTCCGGAAAAGGACTCCGCGGCGGAGCAACTGGAGATTCAACGGCATGAGCTGAAGTCCGCCCGCAACCGCTTGGCGGTGCTGGAGGCGGAGCGGCGGCGTGGCGATTTGGCCTCTGGACAAGCTGCGCGCGACATTGCGGCCGATATCCGAGCTGGGCGCGAGGTGGATCTGGATGATGTCTTCGCGCTGACCAAGCCTTACCTCGCTGATATTTCGCCCTTGATGGAACGGATGAGATTGAAGGAGGAAAAGCGTCGTTCGGAGGAGATCGCCGGAGAGATGGCGCGTAAATATGACCTCACTAAGATTCAGCAAGCGCGCTTGGAGGACTGGATGGCGGCAGAGTCGCAAGTCAATGCAGAGAAATTTCGCATGGTGCTGGAGGACGAGGAAAGTGATTTTGAGGACTTCATCCGGGCCACTGAGGAGAATGCCGAGTTTGGGGATTTGGATGACTTCATGGAAAGCGAGTTGTCGGGGGAAAAGTTGGCCGAATACAAAGCCGAGCGATTGGTGGAGCGCTCCGAAAATGTGACCAGCGAGGCCAATCGAAAGTTGCATCGCTTGCACGAGGTGGTGGACTTGGATGTTTCCCAGCAGGATGCGGCCTTCTTGCTTTTTGCCAGAGGCTCAGGCGACTACGAGGAGGGAATGGTGGTTGATGGGATGCAGGGCACCCAAGGAGGGCTCAGTGTGGCGCAACGCAATGCTGAAGTGATGTCCCTCCTCCGGCCGGAGCAGCAGGCGCAGTATCAATCCTATCAGGCCGAACAACGGGAAGAAGCTAATCGCGAATTGCAGGAGGTGGGGCTGAAGCTGCCTGCGGACTGGGACCTCTTCGAAGACGACCTTTTTGACTGATGTCTGATTACGCTTTAGAGGTCCACGACCTGAGGGTGGACTACGGTGACTTTGTCGCGGTCGACGGGTTGAGCCTGAAGATTCCGCGCGGGAAAGTAGTGGGTCTGGTGGGGCCGAATGGCGCGGGTAAGACCAGCACCTTCAAAGTGCTCGCCACCCTGATGGAGCCCACCTACGGCGAGGTCTCGATGTGTGGACTCGATGTTCTTGAGGAGACCGCCAAGGTGCGCAAGCTGTTAGGATACATGCCGGATTTGGCACCCGTGCCCTCGGATCTGAAGCTGGGGGAGTTTCTGGAGTTTCATGCCGACACCCACGCCCTGGGCAACAAAGCACAGAGGAGGGCGCGGGTGGATGAATGCCTCGCCCGGGTCAATCTCACCGCCAAGCGCAATGCCTGGTGTCGCAAGCTTTCGCGCGGGCAAACGCAGCGACTGGTACTGGCCAAGACGCTTCTCCACGAGCCGCAAGTGATGATTCTCGACGAGCCTGCGAGCGGCCTCGATCCGCTTTCGCGCCGCGAGCTGCGGCTGACTTTGCAAAGTCTCGCGAGGGAAGGAGTGACGGTTTTGGTGAGCTCGCATATTCTCAGCGAGTTGGCGGAGATGTGCAGCTCCATCATCGTGATGAATCAAGGAAAGCTCTTGGCTTCCGGCACAGCGGAAGAAGTCCGATCCGAACTGGGTAGCGATCGTCGCGAGATGACGATGAAGGTTTTGGGAACCACCGGGGAGTTGTTCTCTTGGCTGACAGCTCGCGAAGGAGTGAGCGAGTTGGTCCAAGAAGAAGGCGCGGTGAAGTTCGACTTCGTCGGCGACGATGAAGCGCAGGTCCAGCTGTTGGCGGACTGTGTTCGGGCGGGCTTTGCGGTGAAAACTTTGGAAGAGAAACGAGCGTCCTTTGAGGAAATCCTCGTGGAAGTGGCGGAAGGAAACGAAACCCCTCTGGAGGAATGAGAGCAGCAGCTGACCGAAAACAAAAGCCCGTTTGGGCCCTCTGGGCGAACCCGATTTTTCGCCGCTATTGCAAGTCCCGGTTGCGACCCAAGGGCTTGGGAGTGATGTTGATGATGACCTTGATTGTCACAGGATTCGCCTTTGCCTTGGCCCGGGCAATCGCGTTGCACGAACTGGACCCCATCGATGCCGCCCGTATTCCGGTGATTCCCATCCTGGTGATTCAGGGCATCATTCTGTTCTTTCTCGGTACCGGACAAGTGGCGGGAGGGATGACTGCGGAAGGGGATGAGGGCGTGATTGATTACCAGCGGCTTGCTCCGATGTCTCCTTTGGCAAAAACCTTTGGCTATCTCTTCGGTTTGCCCATTCGCGAATACGTTCTTTTTCTGTCGACTCTGCCCTTTACCATTTGGTCGTTCTGGGAGGGGCAGATTCCGCTCTTTGTCGCGGGGCAGCTTTATGGTGGCGTCTTGTCCTCCGTGATTCTCTATCATCTCACCGGCCTGGTCGCGGGAACGGTGTTGAAGAATCGCCGCTGGGCCTTTCTCGTGTCGATGGGCGCAATCTTCTTTCTCTACACGGTCGTCCCGCAGATTGCGAAGTTCGGTCTCGTCTACTTCAAGTATCTCACCCTCTATCCCATTTTCGAAGAGAGTCTTCCCTACCTCGTTCCGCAGGACGCGGGGGCGGTGGTGGAGACCGCGCAGCGACTCCTCCCGCCTGCCCGCTTCTTCAACCTCAATTTGCCTCAGGCGGTGTTCACCCTTTTGTCGCAGGGCGTTTTCTCACTCGCGGCGGTGGTGATGGTCTGGCGGAGGTGGAAGTTGTCGGAGTCTCACCTTCTGGGGAAAGTTTGGTCCGTTGCCTTGTTTGCCTGGATTCAGATTCTGTTGCTGGGGAATGCTCTTCCTTTGATTGCGGGGGGCGACCTTTTTCCTTCGCGCAATTTGGGAGGCATGTTCAATCGCTTCGTGGATCCCATTTGGGAGCCGGAAGCGATGGAGGCGGTGCTGATGGCCGGGGTCTATGGGGTAGTGACTCTGACCCTCTTGCTCATCCTGTTGGTGGTCATCACTCCGGAGTATGATACTCAGGTGCGCGGCTGGCGACGGGTTCACAAGCTAGGGCAAAAGCGGCTGCCGTTCTTCGGGGACTCGTCGTCCAGCTTCTGGTGGGCAGGGGTGATGATTCTTTTGGGGACGATTGGCTGGTTCGTCTTCACGAAGAACATCATTGAGTCCCATTGGTTCTTTGGTGAAGTGAAGGTCTTTTCAGCCGTCGCCTTTGCACTCTCTCTGGTTACTGCCGGTTTCGGCTGGCAGGCGATTCTAGAATGGAAAGGGCGTCGCGCGGGGACGCTGGTTTTCATCTTGTTAGGAGTGGTGCCAATTTTGATTGGGGTGGTTATGGCGGTTAGCAACGAAGCTCTCCGGGTTCCCGCGATTTGGATCGGATCGATTTCGCCCCTAGCCGGTCCCGTGCTAGCGGCAATCAACGAAGTCTCCATTGCCGACTTCCCCCGTGACGTCGAACGAGCCGCACCTCCCGCGTTTTGGTTTTGGCAGTGTCTTCTTCTTTTTGGGGCAGTTCGGTTGATTGCCGCCAGTCGTCAACAGAAGAAAGCGTTACGAGAGGTAAGCGTGCAATAGGAAAGCGAGTGAGGTAAGCTGCTGGGATGAATATTCCGTCTTTGCTTATTCTTCTGAGCTGTTTCTTGGCGATGGGTTGCACCGAGCGGTTGGGCGCATCAGGCTTCTCGGACGAAGAGGAGAAGATTCTTTCGGAGTTGCCGAAGGTGCCGGTTGGCCTCAATTCGGGGTATGCTATCGAGAGGCGGCCTTCCGAGAAGGTCGATTGCAAGTTGAGCTACCAAGTGAGCGCTCCTAGTTTGGTAGCGGATGAGTGGATTTTCTATGCCGCTCACGCCCCCAGCCTTCCATCCCAAGAGGTGAGTCATGTGAAGAGTAATCCGCATGGTCAACTGGCCTTTAGTTCCAGCGTATTGCAGAGAAAACTCCTGTTGATTCGAGTGCCCGGGGAGGGCGGGGCTCAGCACGCGGTGGACCTTCGTGTTTTTACCGGGGCTCAGCTTTTTTCTCGGAAATTGATTCAGGGGAAGTCTCAGGAAAAGGCTCCGACTCTTTCCGAGCCGGAGAAGCGGGTGGCTTTGCGTCCTAGCGAAATGTTCGATTATCCTGCTCCGCCATTTGTGGTTTGGCTGAAAGAAAAGGGATATGTGCGAGCGAAGGCGGAAGGCGAGATAGGCTTTGCGCGTCGTGTCTTTCAGAGTCTCGCTGGCAGCTTTTCCTACGAGTATTCGGAGCAAATGGAGCGGCAGGCAACGAGGGTATGCAGGCTGGGGAAGTCGGACTGCGGAGGGCTCTCGGTGCTCTTTGTGGCGATCATGCGCTCACAAGGAATTCCTGCGCGTTGTCTGTCTGGACGATGGGCCCAATCGGCTGAGCCTGGTGAGAGCTTGCATGGCATTGCCTACTACCAGAGCCATGTTAAGGCCGAGTTTTTCGCGCAGGGAGTTGGCTGGGTTCCGGTAGATCTCTCTTTGGCGGTGAGCTATGATCTCTCGTCTGAGAGGCTGAAATTCTTCGGTGACGACCCCGGAGATTTTCTCACTCTTCATGTCGATCCTACCCTTAGTCTCGATACCCATCATTTTGGTGTGCAGAAGATCGATTGGCTCCAAGGTGCCGCATTTTGGGTGAAGGGAGGTGGGAAGTTAGAGGGCTTGAAAACTAAGGAGAATTGGGAAGTGAGATAGGAAGGTCGAAAAAGTTTCAGACCTTCAGCTCGGTTGTGAGCTCTTCCGGCTAACAAAAAACCCCGACCGAATGGGTCGAGGTCTTGAGAGTTTAAGGAAGATTTTTCTGCCTTAGTCCACTTTCGCGAACTTGGCGTCGATGCGGGTGAGGGCGAAGGCTTCGAGGGCTTCGTCTTCGAACTTTTCGACGACATCGGCGGAGAAGCCTTGCGCGATCATGCGGCGGGCGCTGCGGGGATCGATGCCTCGGCTGCAAAGGTAGTAGATCTCTTCGTCGCTCACGCGGGAGGAGGTGCTGCCGTGAGAGCACTTCACTTGGTCGGCGTTGATTTCCAAGCCGGGCATGGAGTTCGCTTCCGCCTCGTCGCTCATGAAGAGGTTGCGGCAGGTCTGGTAGGCGTCAGTGTAGTGAGCGCCTTCATCCACGAAGATGAGGCCCGAGAAGACGGTCTTTCCTTTGCCAAAGAGGGTGTTCTTGAAGAGCAGGTCACTGCCGGTGTGGGGCGCGCCGTGGTGCTGAAAGGTGCGTTGGTCGTATTCCTGGCCGGTGTCGGGAATCGCCACCGAGAGAATCTCGGAATTACTCTCTGCGCCATCGACGGTGGAATAGGTTTCCTCGCGAGCCCAGGCGGAACCGGTGTGGATGGAACCGGTCTTGGTGCGGGTGTTCTTGCCCAACTTGGAATCAGCAAGACGGATGAAGTGGCTTTTCTCGTTGAGCTCCTGGGAGACAAGGTAGCGCAATTCGCAATCGTCCATGGCAACCAAATCGCTCACCGAGACCACGGTGGCGACGTCGGTCTCATTGGCGCTCACGAAGCGCTCCAAGACAATGCCTTTGCTGCCGGGCATGCCGACAATCAGGATGTAGGGGAGGGTGGTGACCTCGTTGCCAGAAGCGAGATGCACGATCTCAATGGGCTGCTGGCAATCGATACCGATATTGATCGCGAAACCACCTTGGCTCTTCGCGCGATGGAGAGCCGCCAATTTGGGAGAACCCAGTCGGCCCTGCAGCGGAGGGAGAAGGCTTTCGATGCAATCGCCGTGGTCGCGCAGGATGTCGGCAAATGGTCCGGCGACCACTCCTTCGGGAATGGTGCCTTCGGTAGCCACGAGCTCGTTGTTGCAAAAGACGAAGCGAATCGCGTTTTCCAATGCCGGCTCGGGAAGTCCGTTGGCTTCACCGCCGTGAACGATGTTAGCCTCCGCCAGATTGGCATTCTTGTAGGAGCCGAAGCGCCAGTTCTCATCTTTGCGGGTCGGCCACGCCAACTCCGCATACTTTGCTTCCGCTTCGCTGCGGAGCTTTTCATACCAATCGGGGAAATTCACACTCACTTGCGCTTTCTCTTCTGCTAAAACAGCACTCATCAAAAAATTGTTTACTACTAGGTTTCTAGTCGTTGGGACTAGCCCACGCTTCCTTCCATCTCCAATTCAATGAGTCGCTTCAGTTCGACCGAGTATTCCATCGGAAACTCGCGCACGAGGTCATTGATAAATCCGTTCACGGCCAAGCTCATGGCCTCTGCTTCACCGATGCCACGCTGCTGCATGTAGAAGAGCATCTCTTCACTCACCTGACTGACGCTGGCCTCATGCTGGGTCACATGGTCGTTGCCGCGCACGGTGATGGCGGGGTAGGTGTCGGTCCGGCTCTTTGAGTTGATGAGCAAGGCGTCACACTCGGTGTTGTTCTTGCAGCCCTTTAGGTGCTTGGGGATGTGCACTTGGCCCCGATAGGTGGAGCGTCCTTCGCCCACCGAGATGGACTTGGAGACCACGTTGGAGGTGGTGTTGTTGGCGGCGTGAATCATCTTCGCGCCGGTGTCCTGGTGCTGGCCGTCGTTGGCCAAAGCGATGGAAATCACTTCGCCGCGAGCGCCTTCACCCTTCATGACCACACCGGGATACTTCATGGTGAGACGGCTGCCGATGTTGCAATCGATCCAGCGAATCTCCGCGCCTTCGTGAGCCATGCCCCGCTTGGTGACGAGGTTGAAGACGTTGGAAGACCAGTTTTGCACCGTGATGTATTGCACCTTGGCGTTCTTCAAAGCCACGATTTCCACCACGGCGGAGTGCAGGGTTGCGGTCTCGAACTTGGGAGCGGTGCAGCCCTCCATGTAGGTCAGTTCCGCGTCTTCATCGACGATGATGAGGGTGCGCTCGAACTGGCCGAAGTTCTCGGAGTTGATGCGGAAGTAGGCCTGCAAGGGCTGCTTCAGCTTCACGCCTTTGGGCACGTAGATGAAGGAACCGCCGGAAAAGACCGCGCTATTGAGAGCCGAGAACTTGTTGTCGCCGGTCGGAATGACTTTGCCAAACCAAGGGCGGAAAATCTCCTCGTGTTCGTTGAGGCCCTCCTTGGAGTTCACGAAGATCACGCCCTCTTTCTCGAGGCCTTCCTTCATGTTGGAGTAAGCGGCCTCGGAGTCGTACTGAGCTTCCACTCCCGCAAGGAACGCGCGCTCCGATTGCGGAACGCCGAGACGCTCGAAGGTTTCGAGGACCTCGGGAGGAACATCGTCCCAGCTGCGCTTGGGCGCTTGTCCATCAGAGAGGTAGTAGCGGATTTTGTCGAAATCAATGTTGTCGAGATCGTGCGTCGCCCAGTTGGTGGGCATGGGCTTGCTCTCGAAGACTTCCAAGGCGCGATGGCGGAACTCACGAATCCAGTCCGCGTCTTTCTTGACGTCGCAGATGTAGTCGATGGTGCCTTTGTTCAGACCAACTCCCGCATCGAACTTGTGGTTCTCGGGAAAGGTGAAATCGCCCTTGGAGCGATCGATGTCGATCGCTTCCGCGGTATCCGCGTCGGTTTCGATGACTTCAGCGTCGTAACTCATGCTGCAACCTCCTCTTTCAAAAAGTCATAGCCGTTTTCTTCCAGCTCCAGGGCGAGGCTCTTGTCGCCGCTCTTCACGATTTTACCGTCGGACATCACGTGCACATAGTCGGGCTCGATGTAGTCCAGCAGGCGCTGGTAGTGGGTGATGACGAGGAAGCCACGGTCGGGGGAGCGCATCGCGTTGACCCCCTTGGCAACCACCTTGAGAGCATCGATGTCGAGGCCAGAGTCGGTCTCGTCGAGGAGGCAATACTTGGGGGCCAGCATCATCATCTGGAGAATCTCGTTGCGCTTCTTTTCACCACCGGAGAAGCCTTCGTTGACGGCGCGGGCAGTGAACTTGCGGTCCATCTCCAGCACATCCATCTTCTCATACATCTCGTGGTAGAACTTCACCGCGTCGATTTCCTCACCTTTGGGGAGGCGGGCCTGACGGGCGGCGCGCAGGAAGTTGGCGTTCGATACCCCGGGGACTTCCGCAGGGTATTGGAAAGCGAGGAAGAGACCGGCGCGGGAACGCTCGTCGACCTCCAGGTCAAAGAGATTTTCGCCATCCATGGTCGCGGAACCCGCAGTCACCTCGTAGTCATCATGACCGGCCAACACTTTGGAAAGAGTCGATTTCCCCGAACCATTGGGTCCCATAATGGCGTGGACTTCGCCTTTGGGAATCTCCAAGGAAAGGCCCTTGAGGATTTCGGTTCCGTCCACATTCGCGTGCAAATTTTCAATAAGGAGACTCATCTTTCGTTCGTTCTGTTTACTAGTTGGAGCCAGGCATAATGCCTTTCAGGGTCAGCTCCAGCTCCCTGACCTCGACGCCTTGCGGCAAATCGAGAAAATCTTCAAGCCTAACTCCCTCTTTAAAGACCACATCGTGAATTTGGCCCGTGGCCTCATCCTGGAAGTGGACGTGTTCTTCGAGATTCGGGCAATAGCGCGAGGGCGAGCGGTCAAAGTTGACCTGCTTCACCAACTCGTGGCCGACGAGGGCTTCCAGACAGTTGTAGACTGTGGCGAGCGAGATGGAGGGCATCCGTTCCTTGGCGCGCAGAAAGACATCCTGCGCGGTCGGGTGATCGCGCTGGTCGAGGAGGACTCCGTAGACTTCCTTGCGCTGCTTGGTCATGCGCAAGCCTCCCAGCTCCGACGGAATCTCGTCGGAGCGGCTGGGTAAGTTGACTGGCTGAATTCCCATCGGCAGGGGCAACCTACCGCCTCGTTGCGCAATCTCAAGAAAGAATAGGAATGATTCTAAAATGACTGCTGCTGCATTTCAGCACGAGGTTCCGTCACCGATGCCTCATATGTGCTCGTCGCTAGCCGGCGAGGCCATGCGGGTGGCGGTTCTACCAAGCTGCCCCGTTGCCCTTCGGGGTCAATTTGTTCACTATGAAAAAGATATGGGGACAAAGCCAGTTCTTCCAAGTCTGCGGCAGACCTTGTCGGGCGCGCGGGGGATTGGATCGTATTTTGCTGAGACTGTTTTTCTCTTCTCCTTCCAATGGCTTTTCTTGTGACTGTCCACTCCTTTTCAGCATCTGAGGCTGTGTAGAAGTATGCGCAGTCAGCGGTTGAACAAGGAGACCTGAATGATATCCAGATGCAAATGAGAAGAAAAACACTTCTAGTCGGTTGGGATGCGGCAGATTGGAAGATGATTACGCCCCTGATAGAGGCTGGCCGGATGCCTCATCTGGCGAAGATGATCGAGGAGGGAAGTTCGGGCAATCTCGCGACTCTGCAACCTTGTTTCAGCCCGATGCTCTGGACGTCAATCGCGACTGGAAAGCGAGCTCACAAACACGGCATTCTCGGGTTCACCGAAATCGATCCCACGAGTGGTTTCGTACGACCGATTTCCAACCTTTCCCGGAAGACCAAAGCGGTCTGGAATATCTTCAACCAAGAGGGAAAGAACACCATTACGGTTGGCTGGTGGCCTTCCCATCCGCCCGAGCCACTCAGTCGAGGCGTCATGGTTTCCAATCGCTATCAACGTTCGGAGGGCTCTGCGAAGAAAGACGATTGGGAAATGCCGGAGGCTTGTGTTCATCCCGAGCGTCTTGCCCCGATTTTGGAAGAACTTCATTTTCACCCTTCCGAGTTGAGTCCCGGCGATTTGAGCCATTTTGTTCCTGCTCTGGACGAGATGACCCTTGAGGAAAAAAAGGAACTCATCAACCGCGGGGAGATGCAAAGCCTGATGAAGATTATCGGCGACTGCACCTCCATCAACAGTGCTGCCACCGGACTCATGCAGAACGAGCCCTGGGATCTGATGTGTGTCTACTTCGACGCCATCGACCACTTTGGCCATGGCTTTATGAAGTATCATCCCCCCAAGCTGGACCATGTGAGAGAAGCAGACTTCAAGCTCTTCTCCCGAGTCAATGCGGCGGGCTACGAATACCATGATATGATGCTGGGCACTCTGCTGCGGCAGGCCGGAGACGATTGCAATGTGATACTCATCTCCGACCACGGCTTCCATCCCGATGAGGCCAGGCTCAAATACATTCCGCGCGAACACGCGGGACCAGCACGAGAGCATCGGGAGTATGGCATCTTTGTGGCACGAGGACCGGAGATCCGTGCGGGTCAACAGGTTGTGGGAGCATCGCTGCTGGATGTCTGCCCAACGATTCTTCATCTCAACGGACTCGCGGTTGGGGAAGATATGGATGGCCGTGTCCTGCACGAGATTATGGCTGACTCGCGTGGAATCTCCTCCATCCCAAGCTGGGATCAAGTCGAGGGAGATGACGGCTGCCACACTGCCGATACCAAACTGGATGAAGCTGCCGACGAGGAAGCTCTCGAGCAATTGGTCGCGCTGGGTTACATCGAAAAGCCAGTGGGAGGGAAGGAAAAGGCGGCTGCGCAAACCCGTGCCGAGCATCAGCAAAATCTAGCGACTAGTTACATGGATGGAGGCCTTTTCGGAGCGGCCATCGATATCTTGGAGCCCCTGTATCACGAGTTTCCACAAGAGCATCAGCTCGGCTTCAAGCTGGCGAGCTGCTACCAGAAAACCAAGCGAATCCATAAGCTCAAAGCGCTCGTTCCCCAGATGCTTGAAAGACGCCTTCAGGAGAAAAAAGAAGCCGAGGAGGAAGTCGAAAAAATCAAGGCCAGGGAAGAAGAACTCTTAAAGGAAAAGAAGGATCCACTCGAAGGCAAGTCGGACCAAGAGAAGCGTGCCTACCACCAGAACCTTCGTCAATTGTATCAAAAGTTACGCCCAAATCTCTACTCCTTCCAGCATTTGATGGCGGTGGTGGACTTCGCGGAAGGCCGCTATGAGGAGGTCCTGGCCAAGACCGAAAATCTCGATAGGGACCTTTCCGCCAAGTCGTCTTCCCTGCGCTTGCGGGCCTTTGCTTTCAGCCGTTTGAAGCGCTACGAGGAAGCGATCGAGGTTCTCGACTTGGCGGCAAGTATTGAGCCTGAATCCGCAGCCAATTCACTGGGTCTTGCGCGGCAGTATTTGCGAGCGAAGAAGCCGCAGGTGGCGCTCGAGTATATCGACAGGTCGATTGCGCTCAACTTTCAGCGTGGTCGCGCCCACTACTTGAGAGGTTATATCCTTCTCTCACTCAACAAGCCGGAAGAAGCCAAGGAGGCGCTCAAGGTTGCGATCAAACTCGCACCAGGGTCACCGTCCGCTTATCGGCTGCTGGCGCTCATTCTCAAGCGGGTCGATCGCGATTACATTCAGGCGACACGATTAATCGCTCTGGCAAAGTCCCTCAAGAAGCAATCGCTGTTAGGCAAAGCCAGGCGGTCCCGGATTCAAGGTCCCACCGATGTCAACAAGTCCGCATTGCAGCCTCGCATCCCTTTGAATCGCTCTTTGCTCACGGATGCCGAATCCGTTTCCTCAAAGGAAGTGATCACGGTCGTTTCCGGACTGCCCCGATCGGGCACTTCGCTCATGATGCAAGTTCTGGAGTTTGCAGGGATTGAGCCTTTTTCCGACAAACTCCGGACTCCCGACGAGTCGAACCAGCGAGGCTATTACGAACACCAGAAGATTCTTGAGCTCGATAAAAGAACCCCGAAGGCTTGGCTCCTCGATGCCCGCGGCAAATCCATTAAAGTCGTTGCCCCGCTCATCCCGATGCTTCCATCCCAGGTAAAGAACTCATCCGGCAATCTGGTAACCCTACATTATCGTATCCTGTTTATGGAACGTCCCATTGAAGACATCATAGAAAGTCAGTCGAAGATGATTGCCCGTCTAGCTTCCGGTCCCCAAGTCCAAGACCAGAAGAAGCTGGCGCAGAACCTGAGAGCATATGAAAATCGCGCGCGGAAGTGGTGCCAACGAAGTGGCATCCCAGCCGTGGGTTTGTCCTTGTATAATTTTGTGGACGGTTCACCCGAAGAGTTGGCAAAGTTTAGCGCTCTTCTTCAGCGGTCAATTTCTGCACCTGACTTGAAAAAGGTGGTCGACCAGAGACTTCTCACGATGCGCGAGCAGAGCGCAACAGAGGAAAAGTAGTCCTCCTGTCTCGTCGTCTGCAATCCGTCTTGGCGAAGCTTTCGAAAAGAAAACCTGAGAAGAAATTAAGTTAGCATAAGAGCTGAATGGTGGAACAAAATCTGCTGATGCTTTAGAGATTTAAAATAGGCTTGAATGTTTATTGTTAGGTTGCTCAAATGACCTAGGCAATTTGCCCCAGATGAACTCACGTTCCGTCAATCCCCATTGCTATGAAGTTAAATAAAAAGCACGCTGTTGTTACAAGTGTCACCGCCGCAGTTTCCTCAGAAGCGGCCGTCGTTCAGATTACCCAAACCGGCAATTCTTTGTTGATGGGCCCGTCCACTCCCGGAGCAGGCGAATACACATTCGCCGACAATCTGTCAGCAGACCTGACGGGTGATGGGGTGGATGATATCTCAATTACCGATACGGGGCTCTGGTCCTCGCTCTCTGGGACGACCTCTTCCAGTCCCAACTATTCGATTCGCTGGTTAGGAATGAAAATCAACGGCGTCCGCAACGTAGCCGGGGTGGGGACTTCTTATGTAGGAGGTGGGTCCTTTTGCACGACCCAGTTTGCGGGAAGCTTTACGACCCTCAAAACATTCCGTCCCGGAGAAGTTACCTGTAACGGTTCTGTGGCAACTCAAACGACCTACAGGACTTGTGGAGTGATTTTTTCACCCGGTATCACCTATGGAAACAATTATGGTGGAGTGGCCGACCAGAATGCTCAGTTTTCGAATTCTTGTGAAACCATCGAAATCTCCTTCAATGACCCAGTTTATGGGCAGGTGAATGGTTGGCTTCAAGTGAGTCAAAGAGGGGGTGTGGGCATCACCTTGGACCGGGTGATCTTCGATACCGAGAACCCCAGCGTGCGTCCCGACGTAGATTGCAGGGATCCTGCTTATGCGGAAGCCTCGGACGTGGTTCCCGAGCCATCCAGTATTGCCCTCCTTGCTCTGGGGGCCGGTGGAGTCCTCCTGCGACGCCAGAGAAAAGCCGCCTAGGTGCTGGCTGGGTCGCAAGAACTAATGGTGAGTCCTCTCTCAGCTGGTGGCAGCGAGGGATGGAACACCATATTGTTCTAGAGCTTTGCAAGCTTTCGCAGTGCTCCTTCAATGGCTAAGGCGCACCTAGTGGTGCGAAACAAGAACGCCAGACAAACAAAGCCTGACCTACCGGCGTGTCAGAGTCGGTAGGGCGGGGTTTCGCCGAAACCGCCCCCTCTCGATGAGGAGAGTTCAGGGTGGGCTCATTAGTAGACGAAATAGGGCGAGGGTTTTGCGGTGGATTGGATTCGGGAGGCTGCAAGGGCGAGTCCGAAGATCACAGGGGTCAGCTTTGGCAAAGCCTGACCTACCGGCGTGTCAGAGTCGGTAGGGCGGGGTTTCGCCGAAACCGCCCCCTCTTGATGGGGAGAGTTCAGGGTGGGCTCATTGATGGGCGAAATGGGACGAAGGTTTTGCAGTGGATTGGATTTGAGCGGATGCAAGGGCGAGTCCGAAGATCACCGGGGTCAGCTTTGGCAAAGCCTGACCTACCGGCGTGTCAGAGTCGGTAGGGCGGGGTTTTGCCGAAACCGCCCCCTCTTGATGGGGAGAGTTGAGGGTGGGCTCATTGATGGACGAAATAGGACGAGGGTTTTGCGGTGGATTGGATTCGGGAGGCTGCAAGGGCGAGTCCGAAGATCACAGGGGTCAGCTTTGGCAAAGCCTGACCTACCGGGCTGTGGTCCTCTTTCTTTAAATAAAATATTTCCAAAAGGTGTTCTTTTGAGCAACGCTCCCGCGTGAGCGAAGAAATACACCGCCGGAAAAGGCTTTGCCATGAATCCCCGTTCACATTCGCATCAGGCAGTCTTCGTGAAGTCTACTTTCTCACGATCTGCACGAAAGAACGTGGTCCAAATCAGTTGGCAAAACCCGAGGTTTGGAAGGTGATCCTAGAATCTATTGAGGATCGCAATCGAAGAGAACTCTGGAACTGCTCCGTGTTTGTCGCGATGCCAGATCATGTTCATTTGCTGGCTAGCTTCGATGGGCCGGAAAAGATGGGTTTCGTGATCACCCAATGGAAGCGATGGATCGCACACAATACGGATGTGCGCTGGCAAAGAGACTTCTTCGATCATCGGCTTCGGAGCTTTGAGTCGGCAGCGGGTAAGGCCCGATATATCTATCTGAACCCTGTTCGTGGTGGTTTAGTGAATGGGGCAGAAAAGTGGCCTTATTTCTGGAAAAGGGATGGATTACCTATGAGAGATCGGTAGGGCGGGGTTTCGCCGAAACCGCCCCCTCCTGATGGGGAAAGTTGAGGGTGGGCTCATTGATGGACGAAATGGGACGAGGGTTTTGCGGTGGATTGGATTTGAGCGGATGCAAGGGCGAGTCCGAAGATCACAGGGGTCAGCTTTGGCAAAGCCTGACCTACCGGTGTGTCAGAGTCGGTAGGGCGGGGTTTCGCCGAAACCGCCCCCTCTTGATGAGGAGAGTTCAGGGTGGGCTCATTGATGGACGAAATGGGACGAGGATTCTGCTGTGGTCTGAATTCGGGAGGATGCAAGGGCGAGTCCGAGGATCACAGGGGTCAGCTTTGGCAAATCCTGACCTACCGGGCTGTTTCTTTAAATTCTCGACAACGGGCCCTCTTTTTCCCAATAGTCCCCGCGTGACGTTGAACCACGAGCTCCTTTCGCTCCTTCTCCTCCTAGCCTAGTGGCCGGGAGTTGAGATTTCTTTTGTTCAGCGTCACGGTCTTTTTCTTCTTCTTTTTCGAAGAAAACGACGGCTTTGGCGCTTGGCAAAGGGAATGGGTTCACCAAGAACTGACTCATAACTAATCAAGCAGCATGAAAACTGAATCGATTGCCAAATACCGCGCCTTTCCCAAGGTGGACCTGCCAGATCGAACCTGGCCGGACCGCGAAATCACCACGGCACCTCTCTGGTGTTCGGTGGATCTCCGTGATGGCAATCAGGCGCTCCCGGTCCCGATGTCGGTGGAGGAAAAGCTGGAGATGTTCGACATGCTGGTCGGGGTGGGCTTCAAGGAAATCGAAGTGGGCTTCCCTAGTGCGAGCGAAACCGAGTTCCAGTTCCTGCGCCGCTTGATTGAGGAAAACCGCGTGCCGGACGATGTCACTTTGCAGGTTCTGGTCCAGACGCGCCAGCATCTCATCGAGCGCACCTTTGAGGCCTTCAAGGGCGCCAAGAATGTGATTGTGCATATCTATAACTCGACGAGCACCCTGCAGCGTCGGGTCACCTTTTCCGATGCCAGCCAAGAGTCGATCAAGCAGATCGCGCTCGACGGCACCCAGTGGGTCAAGGATCTGGTGCCGACCGTGCCGGAGACCAAGGTGCGCCTGCAGTATTCGCCCGAGTCCTTCTCTGATACCGAGTTGGACTTCGCCCTGGAGGTCTGCGAGGGGGTGATGGAAATTTGGCAGCCGACCCAGGAAGAGCCCATTATCCTGAACCTGCCCGCCACCGTGGAATGGTCGACGCCAAATGTGCATGCGGACCAGATCGAGTGGATGTGCCGCAATTTGAAAAATCGTGAGGCGGCGCTGATTTCCCTGCATACTCACAACGATCGCGGCACCGGCGTGGCCGCGACCGAACTGGGCCTGATGGCGGGCGCGGATCGGGTGGAGGGCACTTTGTTCGGCAACGGCGAGCGCACCGGTAACCTGGATATCGTGATTGTGGCTTTGAATATGAACTCACATGGCATCGCGACGGGGCTGGACTTTTCCAACCTGTCGCAGCTGCGCGAAATCTACGAGCGCACCACCCGCATGACGGTGCCCGACCGCCAGCCCTACGCCGGCGAGTTGGTCTTCACCGCTTTCTCCGGCAGTCATCAGGATGCCATCAAAAAAGGCTTCGACCGTCGCGCCAAGGATGGTGACGAGGTCAAGTGGGGCGTCCCCTATCTGACCATCGACCCGGTTGATATCGGCCGCAGCTACGAGTCCATCGTGCGCATCAACTCCCAGAGCGGGAAGGGTGGGGTGGCTTATATCTTGGACAAAGATCACGGCTTCGATTTGCCCAAGACCATGCATCCCCAGGTCGGCAAGCGCATTTACGACTTGGCCGACGAGGAAGGTCGCGAGCTCTCCGTCGAGGAAGTGGGCGAAGCCTTTCGCCGCGAGTTCCTGAACGTGCAGACTGATTTGGTGTTGAACGATTACGAACTCGATCACCATGTGGGTGAACGCGGGGAAGTGGGTTGTGTGGCCAAGGTCACGCTGCGGGGCGAAGAGCACGAGCTGAAGGGCATCGGCAACGGTCCCATCAACGCCTTCGTGCACGCCATGAAGCAGGTCGGTTGGAAAGACTTCGTGCTCACCGACTATCGCTCGCACGCCGTCCGGGGAGGCTCGGGAGCGGATGCGGCGGCCTATGTCCAGCTGCGCAAAGACTCGGGCGAAATCGTCTGGGGAGCCGGGGTGGATTCTTCCATCGAGATGGCGGGCGTGAAGGCCTTGGTCTGCGCCTGGAATCTCCTGCGTTAGCAGCTTATCCCCTTACGGAAGGGGACCCAATTCTTCGATTTGAAAGAATGCCGTGGGTGCCATTGTCGGGATCGTGCTGACGTTGATGAAGGAGTCGAAGTTGGCGGGTGGAGAGAAGGTATTGCCAAACTCCAAAGTGGGTCCGTAGTGAATGAGATAATTTTTCTGCGGATCGATTTTGTAGGTGAGCTTGGTTTGCAAGTCGCCCGGGGTTCCAGTCGTCGTCGAGTCCAGAAGCTCCAACCCACTGCTTACGGGGGTGCCGAGGAGCTGGATTTCGGCGATGGCGAGGCCTTCGGTAGAAATCTGACTATTGTCTTCGCCAAAGCGTAAGCTGGGGAAGACCAAGCGATAATGCTGATAAGCCGCGGAAGGAGTTGCGCGGTAAAAAAATTGGGTGCTTCCGCGGGTGCTGAAATCTGGGATTTCTCCAGAGAGAACTGGGGTGTAGTTCCATTGGTCGTTGGATCCGAGAAGAAGAAAGGTCTTGGGATCGTGATTGAAGAAAGGCTCACTAGAAACTTGGAAGCTGACAGCTTCAATCGAGGTCGCTCCGAGGCGAGGAGTGATGTCGAGTCCAGGATTCACATTGATGAAGCTGAAGTGCTTGTCGCTGGTGTCGTCGATCGCCTCGGAGGCAAATTCACCGATTGGACTATCCAAGGAAGGGAAGGGTTGAACTGAGCTGGATGGGTCTGTCAGGTCCGCGAAGTTAGAGGGGGGAGTCACCACTGAAACGAGTCCGCCCCAGTGCGGCTGGGTTGCGCCGATATCGGGATTGTCGAAGCGAGACTCGCCCCGTTGGTCGAGGGCGGGAGTGTCCGGAGTGTAGCTTCCATTCCCAATGGCAGGAGAGCCGGGCAAAGGGAGGATCGTGGGCGTGGGACCGCCGTTGTTGATTACCGCTGGTCCCCGGTCGCCGATGTCGCCCACGAGGAGAGGTTCGAGAGGAGTGGTGCTATCGCCGACGTAGTTGCCGTCTTCGTTGGGAGAGCCGATAGGGAACTCCGTCGATGAGCCCGTATTATCTCGAATAAGATTAGGTGCCGTTGAGGTGTGAGGCCCCGCAATATCAGGGAGGGCCGGAGCCGTGTTGTGAGCGACGAGGGTGTTACCAATAAGGGTGAAGGCTCCATTGTTGCTGAGCCCTCCATTTTGAGATACCGCGTTGTTTTTAACGATTGTGCAGTTGGTCAAAGTCATCTCTGAGCCAGAGCTGTTGTTCTCAATCCCGCCTCCAAAGACGTCGGCATGATTGTTGTAAATGGTGCAATTGGTTGCGTCGAGAATGCCTCCGCTGAAGTTGAGAATGCCTCCTCCTGCATTGGTGACGGTGTTTCCAAAAATGGAGCAATTCAGTAGAGTCATCCTGGTGCCGGAACCCAAATTATTGATTCCGCCGCCTTGGTCTGCGTTTCCCCCTGTAATGGAGAAGGCATCAAGAGTAATGGTTCCTCCGCTCGTCGAGTTCACTACCCTTCCCGCTTGATTTCCATCGAGGGTGATCCCGCCGGCGGATTGGGCGTCAAGAATGAGAGTCTTGTTGGGCATCGTCAGCTGCTCTGTTAGAGTGATGGTATTGTTGCCGCCGCCGGTGAAGGAGTTGGGATCGAAATCGATGTAGGCTGGTGAGGTGGCATCCGCTAGTGCCTGCCGGAGGCTGCCAGGCCCGGAGTCATTGTTGTTGGTGACTTGCACAAAGTTTGGGGCGGTGAGAGTGACATCGTTTCCGCTCCCTCCAAGATAACTGACGGCGGCAAGTTGGGAGAGACTGCTACCAAAAAAGAGGATCTCGCCTTCTGCGAGATCGAAGAAAGTGCCGGCCACGGCCTCACTGGCATTGCTTTCGATCAGAGTCATTGTTTCCCCCGCGCGAGGAGTCCAAAAGCCGAAGCTTTGCAGGCTGGCTTCGTTCAAGTCGAGTCTGCTATTTGCGACTAGTGGCTGATGGGTGAGTGGGTCGTCGAGGATTTGTTGAAAGGTGCCTTTGATCGCAAAGACTCCATTCGGCAGGGAAATGGTGCCTCCCAACGGAGTTTGAGTGAAGACTCCGTTAATTGGCGAAACTGTGAAGCTTTCAACTTGGGCGGGGGAAACTTCGCCATCAAGGATGATGGTGCCGCTTTCGCTTTCGCAAATCAGGTGGCTCGTGGAAAATCGATCGAGCTCGGCGTCGGTTAAATCCAGTCGCCCGAAGATGTTGGAGTTTCCGAGAAAAAGGTCATCGGTATCATTGGCGGGAGCCACTGTCACCGAGCCGTTGGGTGAGCCTGTGTGGATGATAACGGTCTCATCAAATTCAAGTCCGGTCGTTTCGATTCGGATGCTGCCAGCCGCAGTCGGGGTCTCCATGAACGCGCCTCCATTCATGACCAAACCTCGCTCTTCTTGAATTCCATCGATGGCGGTGATCAGCATGTCGCCGCCTCCTGTCTTGATGCGGGCGTCGTCTCCAGTCAGCTCAATGCCGAAGTTTGCATCGGAGCCCAGCGGACCGCGCCCAATTCCGGTCACAGTAACCATTCCGCCAGCTACGGATGAAATTTCGGTGTCAGAGAAGAGGGAGACTCCAATTCCAAAATCCTGTCCCGAGTCTCCTCCGAACCCAGTGACAACCACGTCTCCACCGGTGCTTGAGATTTTAGTGTCTGTCGAAAAGAGGGTGATTCCGCGATTGACGCGATTCGGGGAAGAACCACCTGTCCCCTCGACGGTTACCCGTCCCGAGCCCCCGATGATCTGAGCTCCCGAGTCCATTTGCACGCCAACCTGAAAATCTCCCGCATTTCCACCTCGTCCTTTGATGTCGATGTCTCCCGTGCCAGTGCTTGTAATTAGGGTCCCGTTCCCTTGGAGCAATACTCCCGTGAAGGAACCGGGGTTTGCCGTCAAGCCAGCATTGCCTTCGATATGAATCCTGCCATTGGCGCTGGTCAGCGTCGCACCGTTGTGGACTCGGACCTGTTGATCGCAACGGAGGGTGATGTTGCCCTCTCCGGTGGTGGTGATCGCGGCTCCTGAACCCACGTTGATCTGGTCGGCTACGTCGAACCCTTCATTGGTCAGATTGACGTTCAATGAGTCGTTGGAGGCGAAGTTGATGGTGCCAGAAAATTGGAGCAAGTCGTCCCCTTCACCTGCGTTGATACTGAGCTCAGGAAAATCATCGGGAAGAGTGCCCACATTGATCGTGTCGCTCCCGTCGTTGGTTCGAACCGTGACCAAGGAAATCGAGGTGAGATCGATATTTTCCGAAGAACCACTGGTATTGGCTTGTCCATCAAAAGAGAAAGTGCGTCCCGGTGCCGAAAAGACGAGTTCCGTGGGATTGGTTGCTGCGGCAGCCATAGTCAGGGTGTCTCCGTTGCCGCTGATGTCGGTAATGGAAAGAGAGCTTCCGCTTACTGTAATCTCATAATCGGGAAGTTCTGCGACCACGAGGGTGGTGCTCCATGAGGTTCCCACTGAAAAGTCGACTGAGGCTCGGAGTGCGTAGTCACCCGCCAAAAAGGTCTGAGGGAGTGGGGTCGAGGTCGTTGTGGTGGTATTGGTATTGGGATCAAAGACCGCTCCATAAATTTGATTGCCGTTGAAGAAAATTAAGGGATTGGAGCCTCCGTTGATTGTGCCACTGGCTGCGATGAGGCGATGTCCGGTTGGCACTCTCGCGTTGACGAAATCTGGAGAGTTGCCTCCGCTAGAAATATTGCCACTGACGGTATTGTCGCCGGCCTCCAGTACGAAGAGCGTGCCTGGCGCGCTATTTGGGAAGTCTCCGCTCTCAACCAAGTTGGCCCCATGGAGTAAACTTCCGGTTGCCAACAATATTGAAAATAAACGACGCGTCCCCATTGTGCTAGTGGCCATGAGGTTAATGAATAGGAATATGGGAGGCAGTGCAATCCCACTTAGGAATTCCGGACAATACAGCTGGTTGCTCCTCTTGTGGGATATGCAGGGAGGTGCTATGAGTTCTGCATGAATTTTGGATACGGCGGTGGCTCGTACGGCTATGGCTCGCGTGGCGAGAACTGGCAGCCGCCACTTTTTCGGATTGGCAAGCTCCCCATCAATGTGACGGGGCTGGTCATTCTGTTGGAAGTGATCGGCATGCTGGCGGTGGTAATCGCTCCGGAGAATACCCAGAGTCTGGCCGTGTTTGCTCCCGGGGAATTTCTCTCCGGGTCCTTTTGGCAGGTCGTGAGCTATCCCTTCTTCGAGGCTCCTTCGGTGTGGCTCTTACTCGGCTTGTTCTTTTTCTATAGCTTCGGCGGCATGGTCGAGAACGCCTTGGGGCGCGGTCGTTATGTCCGGCTGTTGCTGGCTGTCAGCCTGACTCCTGCGGTGGTGGTGACGATTGCCAGTCTCCTGGGCTTGCCTGGAATTCTAGTTGGATCCCATTTGCCCCATCTTGCGGTCTTTGTTGCGGCGATCGCGATGATGCCCAATGCTCCGATGGCGTTCTTTGGCTTTCCGATCAAGTGGCTCGCAGTCGCCTTTGTGGGAATCAGTCTTTTGCAGTTTGCGATGATGCGCAATTGGGGGGCCTTTCTCGCTCTCATTGCGGTCGCCTACATCGCCATGTGGTGGATGCGGCAGGCGGGGCACGTCAGTCAATGGGGAGTGGTCGAGGACGTCATGGGGCCTCGCTCGAAGCGTAAGCGGCCCTCCCGAAAGAAGGCTTCCAAGAAAAAAAAGCCGGTCTACGAAAAGAAGCTCAAGCCAAGGGCCAAAGTGGCTTCCTCCAATCGCAAGGACATCGATCGCATCCTCGATAAGATCAACGAGCATGGCCTGCATTCCCTGACAGAGGAAGAGCGCCAGACTTTGCAAAAGGAAAGCAAGCGCTCGTAGTCGGGAGTAAGGATTGTTCCCGCGGACTTTTCCGCTATCACTAGCGCTATGACTGACGAGGAGATGATGACCTGCGACGACAAGGGGCGGCAGGTCGAGCGACTGCGGGCAATTATGCATCGCCTGCGTGCGCCGGGTGGGTGTCCGTGGGATGCCGAGCAGTCGCACGAGTCCCTAGTCTCCAATTTGCTGGAGGAAGCCTACGAGGTGGTGGCCGCGATCCGGTCCGGTGATGGCGAGAATTTACAAGAGGAATTGGGCGACCTCTTGCTGCAGGTCGTTTTTCATTCCGAGATTGCCTCCGAGCGCGAGGCCTTTGACCTCGATGAAGTCGCGCGTGGAATTTGCGAAAAGCTCGTTCGACGCCATCCCCATGTCTATGGCGAGAGCGCGGCTGGGGATAGCTCGGCTGTCCTGAAGCAGTGGGAGGAAATCAAGCGGGCGGAAAAGGGTGATGAAGAGAAGCCCTATCTCCATGGAGTGGGGAAAGGTCTGCCCGCCACTTTGCGCGGTTACAAACTGCAGAAAAAGGCGGCCAAGGTCGGGTTCGATTGGGCGGAGTCGCAGGGCATCGTTCGCAAGATCGAGGAGGAGTTGGGCGAAGTGAAAGAAGAGCTCGAACGGGTTGAGAAAGGCGAGGATGCACGCAAAGAGTTGGAGCAGGAAATCGGAGATCTTCTCTTTGTGACGGTCAACCTGGCTCGCAAGTTGAAGATCGATCCCGAGGTCGCGCTCGAGGGGACCAACGTGAAATTCGAGCGACGCTTTGCCTATTTGGAAAAGATTCTCAAAGAGCGCGGCACCAGCCTCGACGAGGCCACCATCGATGAGATGAACGTGCTCTGGGAGATAGCCAAGACCGAGGCTCGTAGTTAGTCTCGAGGGCGGTCTTCATCTGCCAAAAGAGCGAGTTCAGCTCCGTTACTCACAATGCGGAAAAAGTTTCCGCCCCCGTAGCTGAATCGGGAAGTCAAGGGGGAGCCCGTGCCGACAAAGAGATAGCGTGGAGTCCAGTCTTCCAAATTCAGGGATGACTCCAGACGATAACCCGCCCCGGCTAACGAGTCGCTGGTTCCTAAGCTGGCATAGTAGGTGGTCCCCGATTTGAAGACTTGGTTGAGGACAACGTTTGGCACATCAAGCTCGTCGGATTGTCCCTCGACTTTGCTATTGGCAGTGAGGCGGTCGAAAGTGAAGCCGACCAAATAGTCCCCATTCAAGCTCACTTCAGCCACCGCTGACTCCAGGAACTGAATCATCTCCAGAGTGGTGGGGAGCCGGTCGACTTCGGAAACAAACCGACCTCCGACTTCGACTTCGATGGTCCCAAACTGTGGGTCGGCGGATTCTGTGTCGGCGGGAAAGGTGGAGCTGAAGTCCTCGAGAGTGACGAGGGCGCGAAGGGAGTCGAGGGCGGTGCCGGTTGTCGCGATCGAATTGTTTTCGATGATAAGGGCGCCTTCCGGCTGATTGAGCATGCTGGCAATCCAGATCGGAGAATCAATGTGAACGGGATCGAGGGTGATACTGAGATCGATGTTGTTCCGAGCGTCGCCCGAGTTGCTGTCGTGATCGACTTCTGCATCCGGATCATAGCTCAAGGTCAGGACGTAGGGGTCGTTCAGACGGATGCGATTTTCCAGCGCCCCGTTGATGGACTGGAGAGTGGTGACTTTTCCCAAGAGGCTGAGCGAATGAACCTCGCTGTGGACGGACGGGGCCAGAGCCAGAGTCGAGAGAAGAATAGCGGGAAACGAGCGGAGGAAAGGCATCATGAGAAGCGACGTGATGGATTCAAGAGGTAAAGGGTAGCCTCCCTAACCGCAATGGATTGTGAGGATTTTCAAACTGATGGACAAAAAAGTGCCACCGTTTTTTCAAACGGCGGCAGCATGGGAAATCGTGGTCCGGCCAGGGTGGGCGCGGTTGACTCAGGCTTCTGTTAGAGAGCCTGCGCGAAAGAGTCCTTGGCCTTGAGGCCGAGGACGAGGGCGGTCAGCAGATCGATGGTCTCCTGGATATCGCGACGGTGGGCGGTTTCCACCACCGAGTGCATGCAACGCAGGGGGAGGGAAACCAGCGCGGAAGGAATCCCGGTGTGGACGTCGTAGATCTTGTCGGTGTCGGTTCCAGTGAAGCGTCCGGCGGCCTCGTGTTGGACCTTGATGTCGGCCTCGTCCGCGACCTCGATGAGGCGCTTGACCAGGAGGGGGTGGTTGGCCGCGCCGTGGGTCAGGCTGGGGCCTCCGCCGAGCTTGACGCTGCCGTGCTGGCTGTTGTCGATGCCGGGAGTGTCAGTGGCATGAGTCACGTCGAGGCAGATGCAGGCACTGGGATTCAAGCGGTTGGTAGCCATTCTTGCTCCCATGCCGCCAATTTCCTCCTGCACCGCATTGAGGGCCACGATGGTCCAGACGGGCTTTTTCTTGGAGGCTTTCACCGCCTTGAGAACTTGGGCGTGGATGTAGCCCCCGATGCGGTTGTCGATGGCGCGCGAGACGATGAGGTCTTTGCCCAGGTCCATGGGACCATCCTGATAGACCGCGGGATGCCCGACCCGCAGGCCGAGGGCTTCCACTTCCTTGGGATTGGAAGCACCCACATCGACCCACAGCTCGTTGACCTTGGGGGCCTTTTCCGTTCCGAGGGAATCGCGACGCAGGTGGATGGCGGTGTTTCCGATGATGCCGGTAATTTCGCCCTTGTCGCCAAAGATGGTGATGCGTCGCCCGCGCGCGGTGGCGGCGTCGGAGCCTCCCAGACGATCGAGTCGCAGGAAGCCGTCCTTGGTCACCTGCTTCACGATGTAACCAATCTCGTCGGCGTGCGACTCCAGCATGAGAACGTTCTTGCTGCTCCCCTTCACGGTTGCCCAAGTGGAGCCATAGGTATCGCACTCCACGCTGTCGGCATACTTGCCCACATACTTGGCCCACACGCGCTGGCCCGGCATTTCCCAACCAACGGGGCTGGGGGTTTCGAGGAGTTTGAAGAGGAAGTCGTGCTCAGTTTTTGTCATGGAAAAGAGACACGGCAAACTCGGCCCCGACGCAAGCCTTTCTTTCCGGACGGCTGGCTGGCGAAGTGTGGCGGCGGACTCTGTGAAAAAGCTAACCGAGCCAAGTGAGGAAGACCGCTTCGTCCGGTTCCATGCTCTCCGCGACCTTGGGGATGTCTGTGAGGCAAGCCAGGCGTTCGGGGATGGGGACGGTGCCGGGGCCGAGTTCTTCTTCCATGGTGGGAAGAAACTTGGCGGGATGGGCGGTGGAGAGAATGATTTTGTGGCCCGGGGTCTCGATGTCTTTGGCCGCGAGATAGGCGACTGCGGTGTGGGGGCAGAGGGCGTAGCGGTGGTTTTCCCAAACCTCGCGGATGGCGTGGCGGGTTGCGGTGTCGGTGTAGGCCAGACCTTGCAGGTGGGCCGACATCTCGTCCAAGGCGTCGGCTTCGGTGAGCTTTTCCGCCGCGGGATTGGCGGGGCGGGCGAAGAGGTCCACCATGCGGGCAAAGTTGGAAGGCGCTCCCACGTCCATGGCGTTGGAGATGGTGGCTACGCTGGGGCGGGGCTCATAGGTTCCGCCTAACAGATAGCGGGGAACGACGTCGTTGGTATTGGTGGCGGCGACGAACTTTTCAATGGGCAGACCGAGACGCTGCGCGAGGAGTCCGGCGGTGAGGTTGCCGAAGTTTCCAGAAGGAACGATGAAGGTGGGCTTGATCCCTTCGGGCAATTGGCGGGCGGCCTCGAAGTAGTAGAAGGACTGCGGGATGAGGCGCGAGATGTTGATGGAATTCGCCGAGGTGAGGTTCAGTCGCTCGGAGAGTTCGCGGTCCGAGAAGGCGGCCTTCACCAGACGCTGGCAGTCATCGAAGGTGCCACTGACTTCCAGGGCGGTGATGTTGCCGCCGAGGGTGGTGAGTTGCTTTTCCTGCAGGTCGGAGACTCCGCCCTTGGGATAAAGGATGACCACTTTCGTGCCCGGCACGTTGTGAAAGGCGCTGGCAACGGCTCCGCCGGTGTCGCCCGAGGTGGCGACCAGCACGGTGAGTTCGCGGCCGTCGTCTTTGGTCAAATATCCCATCAGCCGAGCCATGAAGCGCGCGCCAAAATCCTTGAAGGCGAGGGTGGGACCGTGGAAAAGCTCCAGCACCGAGAGCTTGTCGGTGAGCTGATAGAGAGGGGCGGGAAAGTTGATCGCCTCCTCCACCAAAGGACGCAAATCCTCGTCGGGAATGGCATCGCCGAGGAGATGCCGGGTGACTTGAAAACCCAATTCGCCCAGACTCAAGTCCCGCCAGCTTTCCCAAAAAGACGCCGGCAAGGGCGTGATTTCCTCCGGCATATAAAGACCGCGATCGGCAGGGAGAGACCGGAGCACGGCTTCCTTGAGCGGCTGAACGTTGGAGCGGTCGTTGGTGGAATAGAACTGAGTGGGCATCGCAGAAGGAGTCGGGTTGGGGCGCTATTTGAGTTCCGGGATTTTGTCGACGACCTGCACACCCTTCTGATTGACGGGGGAGATGTGGACTTGATTACTGAGCGGGATGGCGTTGAAGACCTTGGCGATGGCCTCGCCGGCTTCCTCCGCAATTTCCTTCCCTTCACACAGGGCAAAGACCGAGGGGCCCGCGCCACTGATCGAGAAGCCGAGGGCTCCCGCAGCCATCGCCGCGCGCTTGGCTTTGTAGAAATCGGGGATGAGCTTCTGGCGGCGGGGCTCCGCGATCACGTCGTGAATGCTGCGGCTGATGAGGCCGTAGTCGGACTGAATGAGCCCGCAAAGAAGACCTCCCAAGTTGCCGATTTGCTGGGTCGCGTTGGCGAGGGGAATGTCCTTGGGCAGAATTTCACGGGCAACCTTGGTCAGAATCTCAATGTCGGGATGCACCACCGCGGCCCAGAGATTTTTCGGCACGGGTAGTTGCGCGACGTCGAGCTCGTCATTGTCGCGGATAAAGACGATGCCTCCTAACAGACAGGGACCCACGTTGTCGGCGTGCCAGGCGCCATCGGCGGAGGCTTCCCCCGTCATGGCGAAGGGGAGGAGCTGCATCTTGGAAAGAGGTTCGCCAATGAGCTTGTTGACGGCATAGGCACCCGCCACTGCCGAGGCAGCGGACGAACCCAAACCGGAGCCGAAGGGCATGCGCTTGTGGATCTCGATCTCGATGCCACGGTCGGTCATGCCCAGGTGATGGAGCAGGTCGAGGGCCGCTACCGTCGCGGTGTTCTTTTCTGGATCGAGAGGCAGCTTGCCGTCATCGCCCGTGATGGCGGTGATGCGGAGGCCGGGCTTGTCGGCATGGCGGGCCACAATGTAGTCGCCGGGCTCGTCAATCGCGAAACCCAATACGTCGTAACCGCACGCCACGTTGGCGACGGTGGCGGGGGCGAAAACGATGACTTCGGAGGAATCTTTTGCCGTTGGCATGACCGCTCGGTAGCAGGAAGTCGAGAATTGGACAATAGCAGCCTTGCCTCCGAAGGCTGCAAATGAACGTTTGTCGAATCCGTGGAAAGTGGGCTCAACTTCGCCAGAGTGGGGGCACTGAGGGCCTTGCTGGTCCTTCTTGCAAGCCTTTGTGGCCCATGGCTCAGTTCACTTTGCCCGCCTCGAAAATTTCCGCGATTTCATCGGAACCCAGCGCGCGCGAAAAGAGCAGGAATTCGTCGATGGCTCCTGTCCAGTTGCGGAAGCTCCACTCCTCGGTCAGGCCCGGGGATTCGTCGTGATTGCTGTAATAGGGGTCGTGAAAGTTCCCCAAGGTGGCTCGTCCGAATCGCAGAGGGATGGCTTCCTCCATCGTGATGCGGCCCACTTCTCGGCCATCGACATAGTGGACGACTTCCCGGGTGGTAGAGTCGAAGCTGGTGGCCAAGAAGCGCCAGCTGCCAAAGGCCCAGGGTGAGAGCACCGGTCCGCTGAAGGCGCGGTGGAACTTGCTGATGGGCGGGGAATCCTTGGGTCGGATGCCGAACATGTATTCGCCCGCGCTGGAGAGCTGCCAATGGGTTTCCCCCTCGCTAAAGTATTCGCTGAAAAAGAGTCCATTGTATTTGCGCGGAAGGCCATCGACGCGGACCCACGCCGCCAGAGTGGCTTGGGGGAACTCGCCGGGGATCTCGATACGAACGCGGTCCGAAGGACGGTGGAACGAGAGTGCGGGCTTGCCAGGCCAGCGTCCCTCCGACCACTTGGCCGAAATCACGGAGGCACTCTGCGGTGCGGTCGCGGTTTGGGAGTGGTTCTTGATGACCTTTTGCCCCGATTCCTGGGGGAGGAAGCTCAGGTGGACCGCGAGGCTTTCGTCCTGATCGAGCTTGCGGCAATACTCCAGCCAAGCGGCTTGCCTCGCTCGGGCCGAACGCTTGGCGAGGACCTCGATCGATTCGGTGAAGCCGACGGGCTTGTATTCCGTATTGGCCAGCGAGCCAGTGTCCTCGATGGAGATCGCGTCCCCAATCAGGAGGCGGCGGGCTTCGTCCTTGCGGACCTCGGAGCTGACTTCAATTTCGCCTTCGATCACCTGGATGCGCTCGGTCTTGCCGTCGATGACGCGCACGTCGAAACTGGTGCCGTAATCGGTCACGAGACCATCGGGCAGAACCATCTTGAAGCCGATGGCGCTTTCCGGAACGACGGCCTGGGCCCCGCCTTCGGCAAAGGCAATTTCCATATCACTGGTCGGGGTGAATCGGGCGGGCCCCTCGATGGTGATCTGTGCTCCGCTGAAAAAGACCAATTCCATGAGGCCCTTGGAAATGACTACCTCCCGTCCGACTTCTAACAGCTGGCCGGCCAGGAAGTCCTCTTCGGATTCCAGATCGACGAGCTGGGAAAGATAAGCCACCGCATGATTGTTGCCCGAACGTGGATTGGTTGAGGTGGAATTCTCTTCGGATTTCGGCTCGTTCGATTCCGTCTTCGCAACGGATTGTTCCTTGGGAGCGCTTTGATTGGCCCAAAAGCCAATGCCCATGGCCACCGCCGCAGCCCATCCGCTGGCCGTGAGCCAGGGGCGCCAACGATTGGATTGATTGCGCGGAGTTTGCGGAAAGGCGATGACCTCGCCATGTTGGCGCTGGCCCCAGTTCTCCAGCTGGGACTCCAGTTGCGACCGTTCCCAGAAGAGAGCGCGAGCTTCTGGCGAGTTTTGCAAAACCTCGCTCAGTTGCAGGTGCCCCGCGTCGTCGAGTTCTTCTCCAAAATAGCCATCGAGCAAATCTTCCAGAGATCGTTTTTGGTCGTCGTTCATGCCTTTTTGGTGGTTTTTCCTTCGATGCAATCCTTGAGGACGTTGCGGGCGCGGGATAGACAGACATAAACGGCCTCGACTTTCCAGCCAACTTGTTCGGCGATGGCGGCGGGTTTGCGGCCGGCCTGATAACGAAGGTCGATCATTTTTCGCATGCTGGCGGGGAGCTCCTCCACGCATTCTTCCAAGGGCTCGAAATTTTCGTCCCACTCGGGTTGTTCGTTTTCTCCGGCGAGGACTTCGATGGCTTCTTCGGTTAGGAAGCTGAGGCGACCGGTGTCGCGACGACTGAGTTCGAGAATCTTGAAGCGAGCAATGGCGCGGGCCCATTGGGGAAACTTGGTGCCGGGCTCGAAGGAGTCGGCCTTGGCGGTGATGGTGAGAAAAGTTTCCTGCAGTACATCGTCTGCCAGCGGCCTGTTGCGGGCAAAGGCTCGGATGAACCCCCGAATCTCGTCGATGTGCTTGAGAAAGAGCTCCTGCACATGAGTGACCGCTTCTTCGTTGCTTTGGAATGAGGGCTTCAACAGTGGTAATGATGAAAAGGGGTGAAAACCTTAGCAACCAAATTGAAAAAAGGCGGTGAAAGCTCCTTTTCGACCGAAAAGCGCTGCTTCTGAATTTTTTTTGAGCTCTTTCGCTAAGGTTTTTCGATCTCGGCTCATTCTTCAATACGAGGCCTGCGATCCAGTTGTGGCGGGTGTCGGAAAAGAACTCAAAATAATGAAACTTACTTCCAAACTACTTATTCCAGCCACTTTTCTCACCTGCGGCAGCCTATCGGGGGCGACGATCAATAGCACAGGATCCGATGGGTTCGGTGTCTCATCGTTCAACTCGGGAGGAATCTGGGGTGGCACCGCTCCAACTGCCGGAAATGACTATGTCGTCGGGGCCGGTCACCGCATGCGCACTCCCTCCGATGGCGGAAGCTACACCTTTGCTGGTGACAGCCTGACGATTTCTGATGCCTCGCCTTCAGGAGACTTGGTCGGTCTTTCCTACAAAGGAACCGGGACCACTGGAATCATTACGGTTAATAATCTCATCCTCGACAATGGTTCGATCAATCACATCAGTGGTGCAGGTGATGTGATGAATCTGGATGGCAGCATTACTGTTGCTTCAGACTCCCTTATGTATGCCAAGCAAGGCTCCATCAATATCCTTGCGGACATTTCAGGCAGTGCAACCATCACCAACCCTGGTGCTGACGGAGCTGGGCGCATCCTGTCCTTCTCTTCGACTTCCAGTACTTTCAGCGGCAGCTTGGTCAACAATGGCAACTTTTTGCTCTCCGATGATGCCGTTTTCAACTTTCTCATCGGCGCATCTGGTATCAACAATTCCATGAGCGGAAGTGGTTCCACCGTAGTTGATGGGGACTTCATTCTCGACCTTGGCGGAGCCTCTTCGAGCCCGGGAGATTCCTGGGACCTCGCCAGTGGTGCCAGCTTCGGCAGCACTTTCACCGTGAGCGGTTTTGCTGACAATGGCGACGATACCTGGTCCTCAGGGCTCTACAGTTTTGACGAGTCCACCGGATTGTTGACCGTGGTTCCGGAACCTTCCGCTGCTCTCTTGGGGGGGCTTGGCCTTCTTACCCTGCTCCGTCGCCGGAGTCGCTAGAGCCTTTCCCTTTGCCACCACTATTCTTCTGCCCGGCGGCTTGAGGGCCGCCGGGTATTTCCCTGCCTCTTTCCGATTTTAAAATTATGAAAACACCAATTTGTTTTTTAGGAGTCTACGGACTCGCAGTCTCGTCGTCCTTAGCTGCACCTATTGTTAGTAACGGCTCCGATGGGGGCGGAACCTCCTCTTTCGCGAGTGCTGGCATCTGGACGGGCGGGCTAGCCCCGGCCGCTGGCAATGATTATACGGTGGCTGCCGGTCACCGGTTGCGTACTCCCCCGGATGGGAATAGCTACACCTTCGCGGGAGACAGTCTGACGATCTCCGACGGAGGCGCTCCGGCAGAGGTCATTGGTCTTTCTTATAAAGGAACAGGCAATACCGCCATTCTGACGGTAGACGATCTGATCTTGGACGGGGGGAGCATTGATCACATTAGCGGTTCAGCCGATGTGATGATTTTGGATGGTAATCTGACAATTGCGTCTGATTCCCTGATCTACGCCAAGCAGGGAGTGATTCGCATACTCTCGCCCATCGAGGGCTCGGCAACGATCACCAACCCGGGGAGGGATGCTGCGGGGAGGGCTCTCTTGATCGAGTCGCCCCTCAATACTTTTACCGGAAATCTGGTCAACAATGGTGAGACCACGCTCATCGACAACGCGGTTTTCAACTTCGTGGTGGGAGCGCCGGGAGTCAGCAACAGCATCACGGGGACGGGCGTCACGACGGTGAACGGTGATTTCGTCATCGACGTCAGCGGAGCGTCTTCGACTTTGGGGGACTCTTGGACTCTGGCTCCCGGAGCGGTGTTTGGAGCTACTTTTACTGTAAGTGGCTGGACGGAAACAGCAGCTGGTATCTGGTGGGACCCAACCTCCACTTGGCGCTTCACCACTGCGGATGGATTATTGTTAGTCGCTCCATCCGAGGACTCCGATGAGGATGGTTTGCGCGATCTGTGGGAGGACCAATACTTCGGCAACAATGATGGAATTTTCACTTCCGAAGAACTTGCGCTTCAGAGTGGAGGGGATGACCCCGATGGCGATGAGCTTTCCAATGAGCGGGAGGAGACGGCACTAACTGATCCCAATAATCCGGATTCTGATGGCGACGGTCTAAATGATGGACCCGAGCTTGATGGAACGAGTAACGCGCTCGTGAACCATGGTTACGGTCCGACCAATCCGCTGGTTGTGGATAGTGACGCCGATGGCGTGAACGATGGGAATGAAGTCTCCGGAGCGCTGAATACACAGAACTCCAACGAGTCGACGAACCCGAATGCAGCTGATAGTGACGGCGACTTGATGACCGACGGTTACGAGTTGGCCAACAATACGCCGGGTGCGGCCCTTGACCCCAACGATATTTCCGATGGGGACCTCGGCGTGGACAATGACAATGACGGCCTCGACAACTATGATGAGTTCATTGCGACTCCCCAAACTCGGGCCGACCTTGAGGATACCGATGGCGATGGATACTTGGATCCGGTAGAAGACAGCATTGGTTCATGGGGTGGTATGGATTTCACCGGGACCAGTCCGGTCAATCCCGACACCGATGGTGATGGAATTCTCGACGGAGATGAGGACCCCGACAATGGGACGATTGCAGGACTTCCTTACATCACCGACCCCAACCTTGCAGACTCAGACATAGATGGCTTCAGTGACAAGTTCGAACTCGAAGCGGGCACAAGTCCAGTGAATGGTGCTGAGTTCCCTCAGCAGCCCGCGGGCTGGGTGCTTTTGGAAAACTTTGAAGGCGCCGAGATGGTCATCGGAGAAACATTCTCCGGTCGCAATGGTTGGAGCAATGGGGTTGAGGCAGCTGCAACGGTAGTTGACGAGCCTATCGCGGGAGGGGACCGAATTGGGGTGCTCAATCATCCTGCGGGCATTCCCAATAATTTCACTCATTTCTACAAATCCTTGAGTGCTCAAGGCTTGCAAGTGATGGCGGATAAGAGCGGCACGATCTTCATGCAGGTTTATATTCCAACTGGAGGAGTCGACCATAGCGTGGGCTTGAGCGACGTTTATGCACCTGGAGCAGACTTTGGACTATTTGAGCTACAGGTTGCAATGAGAGGGGCCACCAACCTTTTGACTGTCCGGGATGGTGGGGGATTGTTTGATACTCCCTCCCATCCCGTGGGGCGTTGGTTCAATCTCTGGATGGTTGCCAACAATGCGACCGATACCGTCAAGGTCTACGTTGAATCCTTGGATGGCCAAACCGGCGTAGTGGACCTCACTCCGGACACCAATGCGGCCGCTCCTTTCAGCTTCCGCAATGGGACCACTGATGTCCTGAGCACCTTCATGATAATCGAGAATGCTCCTGACAATACTCCCTTGTATTTCGACAATGTTTACATCGATCCGGACAATGCGATTGACCCAACAGACCTCGAGCCAACGGACAAGCCAGTAATGGACAAACCAACTCCGGTAGGTTTGGTCACTCCGGAAATCACCAGCGTGAGCTTCGATGGCTCCGGTAATCTTCTCCTGACCTTTACCCCCGGTGGGAGCGGATACGTGGTAACATCTTCCGATGACCTCGTTGCCGACTTTGCCGAAGTGACGAGCGCGACTTACGACAATGTCGACACCTTCACCATTCCCGCTGCTTCACTAGCGGAGAGCAAGGACTTCTTCCGTATCGAGGAAGCTCAATAACGCTTCCTTCCCTTCATTCGCGGGTTCAGTGTTTGCTAGACTGGCAAACACCCGGGCCCGCGTTTTTTAATCTTTCTCAATGATCTCAATGCGAATCCCATTACTTCTTTTATCAGCACTCGCCCCACTCCAGGGGCAAATCACCTATCTAGATGCCACCGCTGGCAGCGGCGGCAATACCACTCTTTCCGTCGGAAACCTCTTCAGCCCTCCACAAAATGGAACGACCGGGCAAGACAATGACTGGGAGCAACGAAGCACCTTCGGCTCAGGGGGAACCATCTTCGAGTCCAGTGGCGAGGGAGGGGCGATTCCTGAGGATGCCCCGGAACTGCGCACTACGATCTCCGGATTGGATGCGGGTGAAGACTACATCGTCTTTCTCTACTTTTGGGACCCGGGAAGTCTTCAGGAGGACTGGAATATCCGTGGAGGATTCAGTTCCAATCCCGGGAGCAACGCTTTGTTCTCTGCGGCTGATTCGGCGGGGTCTTTCGGTGAAAGCACGGAGTCGGCTCTGGTCGCAAGCACTCAGGACTTCGCGGTTGCGCCAACCATCTTTGCCGAAGGCGGACGGGTTCTCCTGGCGGCGGGACTGGGAACGGCAGCGGCAGGGCAAGACGGCAAGCTCTCGGTTTACATCGACGATCTACCAACAGAGACAACAGTAAATCAAAGGACTTGGTATGATGGTGTTGGCTATCTGGCGGTGAAAGATCTGGACCCTGCAGGCGACCTTGATGGCGATGGCCTGAGCAATGGTGATGAAGAGACGGCGGGAACCGATCCTGCCCGCGTCGATACCGATGGCGATAGCTACTCCGACGGCGCGGAGGTCTCAGCGGGATCGGACCCTCTTTTAGCTGCATCGGTTCCCCCAGGGCCGGGAGGGGCTCACTCGATCAATAGCAACGGGGCGTGGACTTGGTTCAACGACGAACGGGCCATCATGCATCAGGGCTCTCTCTTCGCGGGATACGTGAAGGGAGATGGACGCTATGGCATCACCCGATACAACCCGGAGACCCATCAAAGTGATGAGGTGATCATCAGCACTGCGGCATCCCGTCAGCAGGACGATCACAACAATCCTTCCCTCACGGTTCTACCCGATGGCAAGCTGCTCGCGGTCTACTCGAAGCACATCGCAGGCTCGCAATACTACACCCGGACTTCTTTGGTTCCCTTGCCCACCACTGCGGCTGACTGGGGACCGGAAGTGGTCGTGTCGACTCCCGCCAGCAATACCTACGCGAATACCTATCGCTTGGCCGAGGAAGACAATGCCATCTACAACTTCCACCGCTGCATCAACTTCAACCCCACTCTCAGTATCTCGACGGACAATGGCGCGAGCTGGAGCACCCCGCTTCACTTCATCGATACGGGAACGGGTGGAGTTCGTCCCTACACCCGCTTCGTGTCCAACCACAAGAACCGCATCGACCTGATCTACACCGATGGACATCCGCGCGACGTCGCCAATTCGCTTTACCACCTGTTCTATCAGGAGGGGAGAATCAGGAGAACCGACGGAGGCTTGATCAAGTCCTTCCCCGATCTGCCATTGGACCATGATGCGGGCGAAAAGGGGAGCGTGGTGTATCAATACTCCGCCGCGCCTTGGACGGCCAACGATGGACCCGATGACTGGATTCCTTCCGGCCGGGCATGGTGCTGGGATGTTGCATATGAAAAGGATGGCAATCCGGTTTGCGTTTTCCAGGTCCAGAGCGACAACGTCACTGGCACGGGATGGGACAACGACCGGATCTACTACTATTACGCTCGCTGGGATGGCAGTGAGTGGAAGAAAAAGTTCGTCGCCCACGCCGGTCGGCCGCTCTATTCCAATGAGGATGATTACGGCGGGGGCATGACTATCGATCCCGAACAACCCAATGTGATCTACTTCTCCTCCAACGCGGCGAACCCTTTCAATCTGGATGATATCAATGATGTTCCTCTGCGAGCAGGCAACCGCTACGAAATCTTCCGCGGAGTCACTCAGGATGGCGGCGAGACGTTCACGTGGGAGCAGATCACGGTGGGCTCGTCGAAAGACAATCTCCGTCCCATCGTTCCCGAGGGGCATGGCTACGATAAGGCCCTCGTGTGGTTCCATGGCACATACTCGACCTATACGAACTTCGATACCGAGGTCATGGCGCTGCTGCAAAACGAGCTCAAGGTGGAGAATATCGAGTTGAAAGAAGACGAGCAGGTGCAACTGCACTGGCATTCCAGCCCCGGAAAATCCTACGACATCATCGGCTCGACGGACTTGCAGGATTTTCCAATTACCTGTGCCAGTGACGTCTTTTCACAAGGGGCCGAGTCTTCCTTCCAGTTCGTCCTTCCCGCCTTGCTTCAGGAAAGCCCGCGGGGGTTCTTTCGAGTGAAAGAGAAGCTTTGAGCAAAAGGGTGGTCTGCTCTTAGAAGATGCCTGCCAGACGAACGAACTGAACCTGTTCGTCCATCGGAATGATGGCGGATAAGCGTTGAGTCTCTTCGTTAAGTAGCACGGAATGAGACGGCTCGGTGGTCCAGAGAATGGAGTTGCCGGGCCGACTTGCGATTGTGTGCCAAGTGACTAGGTCATGTGAGGTCTGCACTTCCAGTTCTAGGCCAGAGGTGAGAGTAGGGAAAGAGTAGTGGAAGCTTTCTTCCACCACCTCGCAGGTGATGAGCGGTAGGGAAGAGGCATTGCTGGCGTCGCTGCCCAATGCGACTTCGAGACTGTCGGGGAAGCCGTCGCCATCATTGTCGGCGCTGAAGTCGAAGGGCGTGTTCGCGGTCTCGCCAAGATAGTCTTGGGCGGTGGGCGAGGCGTTGAGCAGGATGGGGGGATTGGCCGTTGAATTACTAGAAGGATCGTAGCTAGTGCTCATGCCCTGCAAGTGAGCTTCGGTGAGGGCGGGGTTCGGCCGCGCAAAGCGGAAGTAGTCGACTTGCGAGATGAGGTCACGGGTGCTGCTGGCGGGCGGGGCGTAGTTGAAGTGATAGCAAGCCTCCAATCCGGCCGCGTTGAAAGGGGCCGCAGTGGGCCAGTCGGTGTAAGCGGTGAGGCCTACTTGCAAAGTGGGGCCAAAGTCGGGGAAGGGATGATCGGGATTGGGGTAGCGATTCTCCACAATCCACTCGCCGTCTTCCGAGTGCTTGCGCAGGCAAACGATGGTGTCGCCTACCCGAACCATCTGGAGCCAAGCCTCGGTTTGATTTTGGTCGATGCCGGTATCATCATAATAGAGACGTGAGTTGCTGTTGCGGGTTGCCTTGATCTCGAACTGGCGGGTGCCGGGATTGCCCGCGGTACCGTAGCTGAGGAAGATGTAGTTCTCGCTGTTTGCCTCATAGTCACTGCCAAAGTCCTGTGGCGGCCAGACCGCATCCGTGGTGTAGGGAACTGGTGCGGCTTGCGTGATGTCGCGGGGCCCGTGGACAAGGATGCCGGTGAGAGAAAAACTGCGGTTGGGGATCTCGTTTGGGTCCTCCGTATTGTGCCGACTCAGGACCCGGAGGCGGGTGGTGACGACAAAGTCGCCGGTGACTTCCTTGAAGAAAAGCAATCCCCGCAAATGGCCGAACCAAGTGTTGCTCGCGGGAACGATGTGAAAGCGACCTGCCTCGCTGGTGTTGATATCGGCGGTCTCGTAGGAGGGGGCTTGCCAGCCTTCGACTTCTGCCAAGTCGGACCAGTTTTGCCAGGTGGAGGCGTTGTTGAACTCGTCACTCAGGGGCGCGAGGTCGTCGGCGCAGGCGCTAGTAGCGAAAATGAGAAGGGGGAGGGTTTTCATGGCAGCTTAGTTCTCGGCGATTCTCCAGAGCTTGAGTTCGATGTGCCCATCAATCAACTCAAGAGAAAGCAGGTCCTTGCGAGCACGGGTGGAGGGAATATCGAGAAGCTCGATGGGAGAATCGGGCAAAGTCGCAGGGGCACCAAGAAGGGAGAACTGTTTTTCGGTAGCGCCGTTGGCGGAGAGGGTTCCGCTATTGGCGTCGATGTTCCAATGGACGAGCTTGAGCGACCGTGAGTCATCGATGATGGCAGTCACCATGCGGCTGTCGGAAAGGGGAACGGAGGAGGTCAGCACGGGATTGGCTTGAGTCCCTGTCACCCCACCGGAGGTCGTCGGCCACTCCGCTTCCCCACGCCAGTCGGGAGTGAAGGTCTTTTGAAACCCGTAGGAAAAGAGCCGCAAGCAATCACCGGGTCGGCTTCCTGTTTGTTGCAAGGCAATGGCAAGCGGGACGCCGAGACGAGACACGATGCCCAGAGCGGAGCTGGTGCATCTGGAAACGCGGGGACGGTAGCGACCTTCCGGGTGATCTCCTGAATTCCACCAAAGGTATCCGTTCCCTCCTTTCCAGATTTCCCGACCGGGATAGAGGCCGATGGTGGTGATCTTTTGGAAAGGGTTGTTAGATTTGGTGAGGCCGTTGTCGTCGGTTCCAGTGAGGTGGGGGAGTTGGCTTCCGAAGCCGAAAGTTTCCGCCCCCATGATGCGGCGAAAGAGTGGGTCCTTCCAGCCTTCCAGCATCATGAGAATCATCTCGTCGGCATTGGTGACGCAGCCTCCTGCCGGGTGACCCCAAACGGTAGAAGCCATTCCCAAGCCGTCGCCGCGGTCATCCATCAAATCAATGAAGCCGTTGGGATGTCCGAATCGAGCTTGCGAAATGAACTCGGCAATCGCGACCGAAGCGCGGTTGCACGATTCCATCATCATGGCGTGAAGCAGCATCTCGAGAGAAAACTCGTCGCCCGGCAGAAAGAAGGGAATCGTTTCTCCCTCGTCATCCTTGAGGAAACGAATGGTGTCCCACTCCGAGGGGTAGGGTTCGGAATGGCTTTCGGAAGCCGAGTCAAAAATCCAATAGTCGAGTTTCGATCCCCCAGTCGTTCCAGCCCTCTCCGAGAATTCCACCGGGTCATCCAGATCGACCAAGCCCTCATTGATGGCGTCGACTGCGAGCAGAAGCGTCATCACCTTGGTGCAGGAGGCAATGTGAACGTGGGGAAGACCCGCGTTGAGATTCTCGGAATAAAGTCGTCCGGTTCCAGTGCTGGCTTCCTTGTCGATATCGAGCAGAAGGGCGCGCACCTCTTCGCGGCGCGTGTGCTGGAGTTTGAAAGAACCGGCATTGGAGTAGATGCGAATACTTCCCGAGTTTGCGGTGTCTTCGTCCAGGTCCAAGCTGGGCGCTCCCGCGAGGATGTCTTCCTTTCCGTCTCCATCGAGGTCGGCCAACAGAAGAGCGCTTCCTAACAGAATGCTGCTATCGTCGGTGGTCTCATCCAAACGGTAGGTGCCAGGAGTCGTGGTGAGAATTCCCGAGGAGCTTCCATCGACCACCAGCAGCGCGCCCTTGTTTTCTCCCGCCGAAGCACCTTCATAGGGAATCCCGATCACGAGGTTGGCGTAGCCGTCGTCGTCGATGTCACCGGCGGCGAGAGCATAGCCAAAGCGATCACCGCTTTCGGCCTCGCCGGGCAAATCGGGTCCAACCGGGTTAGCTGTATCCTCTCCAATCAAGAGGGCGTTGCCCGTGCCCAGACCCGAGGGGCTGCCGTAGACAATGTTCACCGCCCCCGCGTTGGTGATGCTGCCAACCGCTTCATTGGGAACTCCAATCGCGAGGTCGGCCCGCCCGTCACCGGTAAAGTCGCCCGCCGCAAGAGCCCAACCAAAGCGGTCTCCCGCCTCCCTGGCCCCGGGAATATCGCCGCCTGTAGAGTAGCCGGATTGGGTCAGGAACGGCCCCGGGTCGCCGGTGTAGCTGTTTTCGCCATAGACGATTTGCACCCCCCCGGTGTCGGCGAGGGAGCCCGCATCTTCGAAAGGAACCCCGATGGCGAGGTCGTCGGGCGAGCCACCATTGAAGTCTCCCACCGCAAGAGAATGTCCAAAGAGGTCGTGCGCACCGAGGGCTTCGGGATAGCTGGAAAGACCCTGATGAATGAGAGAATTTGCACTGGTGTTGAGCCCGTTCTCCGTGCCCCAGGCGCGGTAGACGACCCCCGCATTAACCACGCCATCGACATCGCGATAGGGGCATCCAATGGCAAGGTCGGCGTAGCCGTCTCCATTGAGGTCGCCGCTGGCTAAAGTGTAGCCGAAGAAGTCATCGGTGGCAGAGCTCTGCCCAAGAGACTCCTGCGAAATGACCTGATTACCAGGGTGCACAAGACCGAAGGGCGAACCATAAAGAATCTGAATCACTCCAGAATTTTGCGAGTTGGCGCCGGCAAAGTTTTCTTCCCCCGAGACCCCAATCGCGAGGTCGTCGTAGCCATCGCCATTGAAGTCGCCCCCTGCGAGAGCGTTGCCAAATTGGTCGTTCTCTTCAGCCACGCCAGGCAAGCTTTCGGTTTCTTGGTCAAAGGTTTGGTCGGGTTCTTCCCATGAAAAAGGTTCTGCTCCACCGCTGAAGTAGACCGCGACTTGACCGGCGTTCGCGTAAGAACTGTTGTCGCGACTAACAGCCCGGGAGGGAATGCCTACTGCGAAGTCCTTTGTGCCATCGCCATTGAAGTCGCCAGCGGCCATGACCGAGCCGAAGAGATCGTTGGTCTCTCCCTGGTCCACGACGGAATTCGTCAAGGTCGGGACGGGAGGGTGAACGCCGTGAAAGTCCGGCGAAAGGTCCCCCAGCTGATTGGTGATATTCTGTGCCTCGGGTTCCCCGCCGTAGAAAGACCGCTTTTCATAGACCGTGAGGACTAATTTTTCTTCCAGGTTCTCCTCTCTGCCGGGAGGGGCGGTGTTGACCTCCGCGTAGCGTGCATTCAGGTAGCCATTCCAGTCCAGCGAGGTGGTGGCGAGCCGGGAACCTGTTAGAAAGGCGCGCGATTGGTCGTCCCCCTCGAGCGAACGCTGGAAGAGGGTGGAGCGCTCGTAGGTGAACCGGCCTGCTTGATCGACCCGTCCATAGCCATGGACGAGGTGATAGTCACTCGGGGTAGGTCCCACAGTGGTGGAAGGATAGTTGAACACAAAGGAGCCCAAGCCGAGATGGGTTGCGGTGAGGCTGCTCGGCAGACCATCACGTCGGAGGGTGACGCGACCATCCAGCATCCCGGAGTCGTCCGTCCCTGTTAGAGAGCGGTTGGCGAGGTCGATGTGCCACACGAGGACCCGCCAAGTCGAGTTGGCGCTGTCGATAGAAGAGCTGCTTGCGGCCACGGGGGTGACGACCTGGACAATGGGGTTCTGCGCAGCGTCGTAGATGAGGCGGGTGGAGACGGCATATCGAAAAACAGTGAGCCCCAACTGGGGACCGTATCCCACGGTGTGATGGTGGGTGAACTCTCCGTTCAGGCCAATGGAGCGCAGTGATAGCCAGAGACCGCCATCGGGCCGGATGTTGGTGGTGAGAAAGAGAGGTTGTCCGGTTTGCGCATGGGTGTGGGGAAGGGCGTGAACCTCCGGCTGCTTCCCCGCAATGGGTGGGGTGCTGCGCATCTCAGTGAAGTTGTTAGAACCTGATAGATTCCAGGAAGTGAGCTGGTGCCAACTGTCCGAACCCGTGGCCGTGACCATCAGGGAATAGGAAGTTTGCCCAATGGTGTCGCTTTGCAGGTGGGCGAGGGAAAGGGCGGAGAGGTTATCTTGCGCGCCTTGGGGATGGACTCCGGGGGTGTTTGTTTCCAGCCAGTCTTCCGCTGTCTCGCAGTCATTTCCCCGTGGGTCCGGTGAGCTGTTGGGGGTCTGGTCAGAGGTGCCGATGAGGCATTCCTCATAGGCGGTGAGCCCGTCGCCATCTTCGTCGATGTCCTGAATTTGAAGACGAAAGAATCCCAGGTTGGGATAGGGGACGGGGATGGGGCCGGGTGGGAAAAGTGTCGTCGCGTTGTTTTCCGCAGTTGTGAAGGGGAGAACGGTGTCCCACGGGCCCGCGGAGGAGAGGTCCTCAGTGCCGATGATTCCGTATTGCTTACCCTTGAGGGTATCGACCTCGAAGGCAACTTCGCTACTAGATTGATCGTAGATGAAGGCCCGGATGTTGGGGTAAGAGCTGGCATCGAAGGGGTCGGTGCCTGCTGTTTCTTCTTCGGCATTGGGGTAGCCGTCGCCGTCGGGATCACCGGTCGGATTGAGGGTGGGCGCTTGAAACTGGCTTTGCCAGATGTCGGAAAAACCGTCTCCGTCACGGTCGAGAGGATTGGCAAGAAGGCAGGGGGGAGCGACAAGGAGAGCCGCTGCCACCCCGGGTGCGAGGGGATTCATGTTGTTTTATGGGGTTAGGGGTTCGAGGACGATGCGGCCTTCGCCCGAGGGCAAAATAGCGATGTCATCCAGGCGAAGGTCGCGCTCGGGTTCCGGCGAGCTGACGTAGAGAGTGGTGATGAGAAGTCCCGCCTCGGGAGGAGGACCGTTGAAGCTGCCATCGCCCTGTTCGCGGAAGGCGGACAGGGGGATGGTGGCCTGGTTCCACAGGTCGCGGACGTAGCCTTTGTTGCGGAGCTGAGCGGGCGCGAGCTTGTAGATCTTCACATCCAGCGTCTCCCCCTCGCGCAGATCGATGGCGTGGATGAAGGTGTTGAACCAGTAGGGTTGTCGCGTGCGGAAGGTCATCTCCAGATGGCTGTCATCCGTGATTTGGCAAAGTCCGGTGAGGTAATCGCGGAATCCGATTTGATAGAAATAGCGACCCATACCCTCAACAAAGGACGCGGTTGCGAGGGCGCCACCGCGTGAGCCAGCGGGCAGGTCGGAGGTGATGGGAGTGCCGAGATAATCCTCCGGGGAAGGTTCTTCGAAGTCGTACTGCCAGGAAAATTGGGAGCGCTGACTGGAGGAGACCTCAAAGCGGCCCGCGCCCTTTCGTTCAACTTCGACTCCGGTGGCAAAGGTCTGGACCTTGCTCTGGGCGAGGTCCTTGAGTTTCACCTTTCCCTCGCTCACCACGAAACGTGTTTTGTCTGAAGCCATCTCGAGCGCGAAGCGGCTGCCGGGAGCTTCCAGTCGCGAAGTGGGGGTGACCACGAGGAAGGGGGAGTCCGTTCTATGGTCGCTCATGGAGGCGTGGACGACACCGCTTTCCATCTCCACCCCGCGGCGCCCTTTATCTAACAGGGTCAGCTTGCTGTCACCGGTGAGGAGGAGCTGGCTGCCATCGGAGAAGGTGAGGTTGGCGGACGAGTGTTCCCCGTTTAGCTGCACCGTCTGCCCTGAGGTGACAATGGAATTTTGATTCGCCGCTTTCCCGTTGATGAGAAGTGCTCCGTGCGAGGCTCGGATCGAAGCCTGTTGGGAAGAGGGTGCTGGGGTGCTCTTTGGGAAAAAGAGAGCCAGTGCAATCCCGGCGGCAGCGGCGATCCCAATGGCGGGGAGCCAAGTCTTCTTGTGGTGGCGCTGGGGCTTCGCTTGGTCGAGAGTCTCTTCGGGGAGTTCTTGCAGGAGGCTGATGAGGGCGGCTTCCTCCAAATAGGCGGTGCGCAGCGCGGGTGAGCCTTCGAGCTTGGAGACCAAAAGAGCTCTTTCCTCGGAAGAAAGGTCTTCCTCGAAGAAGCGCGTGACCAAGAGCCGGTCGTCTGGAGAGAGTTCAGGCATGGGTGCGAAGGCAGAGGAGGAGCTGCTGGTGGGTTTTGTTGAGGAGCTTGTAGATGGCCATGCGGGTTCGCTGCCAGCGGGTGGCGATGCTTTGCACGGGCTCGTCACGCAGGTAGCGCTCGGTGATGAGCTGCTGCTGGCGGGGGGAGAGCTGGGTCAGGCAGAGTCGCAGCGGCTCTCTCATGTCAGCGAGGGGGAGGGCGAACGCTTCCGCTTCGTCGGCGAGGGCGTGGAGGGTTTCTTCCTCGATGGGCAGCGGGACCCGCTTCTGCTGCCGCCGCCATTCCAAGACGGAGAAGCGGGCGATGCTGAGCGCCCAGCTGGTGAAGTTGGTGCCGGGCTCGAATTGATCAAACTTGCGCCACAGGACGGTGCTGACCTCTTGCAAGATGTCGTCGGTGGCTGTTTGGTCGCCGACCAGCGAAAAGATGAAGCCCCGGATCCGCGGCTGGGCGGTCACCAGGTGGCGGGTAAACTGATCACCCCGTTCGATGGGGATCAATTTGTCTCTGTCGCGGTCGGAATTCATCTCTCATCTAGGCAACGACCTTGAGAGAGTGATTTGTAAACCGCGAATCTCATTTTTTTCCGAAAGAACTCCTAGAATGGCCACAAGCTGAAGCCTCGCTTGGCCTTGCGCTTGTATTTGCCATCGCCGATCGAGATGACTTCGACCTCGCAATCGGTGAGGCCCTGGTCCGCGAAGCCGAGCTTGCGAGCGGCGCGGGGAGTGACGTCGATGATGCGTCCGGCGATGAAGGGTCCCCGGTCATTGACCCGCATCTTCAGGCTTTTCCCGTTCTTCAGGTTCGTGACCTTGACCACGCAAGGCAGGGGGAGGGTCTTGTGGGCGGCGGAGATGTGCCACGGCATGACCTTTTCGCCCAAGGAAGTATTGCCGCGTTTGAGCCCGAGGAAGGAGGACTCGTCATACCACGAGGCGATGCCGCGTTCGCGGTAGGTGAGAGCCTGCTCCACGCTGAGCGGTTGGTAGTGCTGACCCCGGATGGTGTAGGAGCGGGTCTGGTAGCCCTTGTAGTCTCCGCCGCCACAGGAAGTGAGCAGGAGAGCGAGGAGTGGCAGGAAAAGAAGAGGGGAGAACAGCTTTTTCACCCCCGCAGGCTACCCGCGATGCCGTGGGCACTCAATCTTCCAGCGGTTCATCCTTCAGGAATTCTCGCCACTCTTCTGATTCGGCCACGCGCTTGATGACCTTGTTGCGCTCGGCCAGGAAGCGGCGCAGGTGAGCTGTTAGATACGAGTTCTCGATGAACCAGCCGAGAAGGCCGCCGCGGGTGGAGTAGTCGAACTCGTCGATCATCGTAGTGACCTTTTCATCCGATTCCTCGAAGCGGTGGACGTGCTTCATGTGGGAGAAGGGTCCCTTGACCATCTCGTCGGTGAAGCTGTCCGGGCGGTGGAACTCGGTAATCTTTACGGTAAGCGATTGCCGGAACCGCAGGTGGGAGCCTTCCCAAGTCAGCTCTTGCCCCTCGGTCATCAGACCGGTGGTGATTTCTCCAATAGCGCGCTCGTTGGTATCACCCGCGCTTTGCAGGTGAAGCTCGATGCTGCGCGAAAGATCAAAGACCCGCTTTGCAGGGGCCTTGATTCGGGTGGTTTGAGTGATGAGAGGCAAGGGGACAGAAAAGCGGTGCCTGTGGTCCGAGGCAATCGAAAAGAAAGGCTTTTGCTGCAGGCTGGAGCTACTCGCCGCGCTCTTGCACGATGGGCAGGACGGGTGCGACCTGCTCCTTCATCTCTTTCCCGGGCTTGAACTTCACCACCGCACGAGGTGGGATCGGGACGTCCTTGCTGGGGTCCTTTGGATTGCGGCCCACCTTGGCCTTGGTCACCTTCACTTCGAAGGTGCCGAAATTGCGCATGACGACGGTATCACCCTTGGCGAGATCGTTGGTGATCTCATCCAAGGTCTTCTGAATCACGTCGAAGACTTGTTGCTGAGTAAGGCCAGTCAAATTACTAATGCGATTGACTAGATCGCGTTTGGTCACGGTAGGCATAGTTGAAAACGTTGAGTAATGTTGAAAGGGTTTTACTGAATTTGTCTCATTTTCAGAAATCTGCAATGAATGATTAACTTTTCTTGCACTAATGGAATGAGGTAATCGTTCAGTGAGCAGCTTCTGTGCCGCTGAATGTTAAATTTCAAGGAAGAAAGCATGTCGATTTCGTTGCGGAGGTTTCTTCTCCGAGAGTTGGCCGGACTTCTGCTTGAACCCTGGCTCCGAAGGGCGAGACTGGGTTGTGCTCAAACCGGAATACTTGTCGAACGCCCTTCAGAATGCGGAGCGGTTTCGGGCTTGCTTGCGAGAGTGGTTCGAGGCCGACGGGCAGGACCATCCATGGAGAAAAACGACCGATCCCTGGGCTATCCTGGTCTCGGAAGTGATGCTGCAGCAGACCACAGTTGCGGCGGTACGGGCGGGGCGACGCTTTGAGCTCTTTCTTACTGAATTTCCGGATCTTGCGACGATTTCCGTGGCGCCTGAAGAACAGCTTTTGAAGGCGTGGGAAGGACTTGGTTATTACAATCGGGTCAGGAATCTTCAGAAGACCGCACGAGCCGTTTTGGAGGATTGGGGAGGAGTTTTTCCTCGTGCCGTGCCTGACTTGTTGGCGTTGCCCGGGGTGGGACCCTACACCGCCGGCGCCATCGCCAGCTTCGCGTATAACGAGCCGGCTCCCATCGTGGACGGGAACATCGCCCGGGTGCTGGCCCGGGTTTTCGACGACCTGACTGAGGTGGATTCCAGTCAGGGAAAGGCGCTTCTCTGGAATTGGTCCGAGGAGCTGTTAGATAAAGTGAATCCCCGTATCTTTAACTCGGCTTTAATGGAAATTGGGCAAGTTTTTTGCCGCCCAAAGAACCCCAATTGTATGGTTTGTCCGATTGCAGAGTTTTGCATAACTCGGGTTCCAGATAGGCTTCCGAATAAGAAAGCAAAAGTAAAGACAATCGCAGTCGTGGAGCATGCTCTTGTTGTTCGCAAGGCCGGGAAAATTCTTTTGGCCAAGGAGGAAGGGTCTCGTCGAAAGGGCTTTTACCGTCTTCCTCTCCGGACTGCGGAAGAGGTCGCGGACTTGGAACTCCTGCGGACAAGTAAATACGCGATTACGAAACATCGCGTTACCTTGCATCTCTATCGGGCGCTCGAAGCGGCGGGCCAAGAGCTGCGGAAAGAGGAGAGATGGGTCCCGCTCAAGGAGGTGACCGAGCTTCCCATGGCGTCGCCCGTCCGCCGGGCATTGGAGGAGGTGTTGTCCTAGTCGTGTGTATTTACGCCCTGCTAACCTTTGCGGGAGAGCTGGCGGATCTCATCATAGAGATTTTTGTAGGATTTGGCGGCTACCATCACCAGGTCGGGCTTGCTGCTGCCGGCGGTCATGATGCTGACGTTGCCGTTTTTGAACATCTTGTTCAGGAAGCCCTGCCGTTGTTCCAGACTGTCGACCCGGTCCAGCAAGATGCTCGCCCGCTTTTTGAAAAGCAGACCCCAGGATGCCACCATGCGACCCCTTTCCACCCGATAGCGCCACCTTTTTGTCGCTAGGATGGTGAGGGGCAAGGTGATGGGCAGGAGGAGAATCATGGGGACAAGGAGCAGACTCCAAAGGAAAAGGAAAAAGACCGCATTGCCCAGTCCCCGAGTGGACTCGGTGACCAGTTCGAGGGGTTCGGCGGGTTCACACTCGGAGGTCACTTCGACCCGTCCCCCAAGAATATCATCGAGGAGCTGACCTTGCTTCATCGCGTCCGGGAGGAATCCTAGAGTGAAGGAGCAGGGGACAGGGATTTGCTGTTGGCCCTTTTTCTCCGACTGTTGCCCGATCATCTGTTCGCCTGCGACGAAGATCTGCAAGGACCCGTCTGTCCCGCCGGGGTAGGTGGTCACCACGTTCTGCTTCACGTTGCGGTAGCGGACGAAGTAGCTCTTTCGAGCGATGATGCCCTGTGCTGCTTCGATGTGGTGATCCTGAAAGATGAGCTGCTGCCTGGAGTAAAAAGTCCAAGCGTAGGCAAAGCCGACAAGCACGAGAAGCGGGAACAGTCCTGCCGCGAGGTAGAACAGGCTTTCGTCTGTGAGGACGGCGGCAACTACTAGACCAATCGTAGCCAAGAGCGAAAAGCTCAAGCGATACAACCGGGCCCGCATCCAGGCGAAGGCCCCGAAGCGAGAGGGAATGAGGCGGGATTGTTCCGAGGCGTTGGGAATTCCGATTTGTCGAAGCAATGCATCCAGATCGACCAGCGAACGGTGGACATGGGCCAACTCCAGAGACTGTCCCGAACCGATGGACCAGAAGCGCAGGGTGAAGGTGCCGAAGAGTCGATCCCAGAGATTCTCCTTGATAACGAGGCCCGTAATCTTGTCGTAGGCGAACTCGCGTTCGCTACTTGTTAGAAAACGGTAGGAATGGCCGATTGAGCCCGCCCGGACTTCGTAGGTGGTGCAGGTCATCTTGATTGCCCATTGAATCATCGCCACAATCCAGAGGGGAAAGATGGGCAGCAGAACGAGCAAGGGAACGAAGACGCGGGTGGGGTGCATGCCTAGGTCGGCGATCCAGGCCTCGCCGGGTGCAACGAGGTCCGGCTCCTGACGGCTGGGGATGGCGGGTTCCTCCAAGTCCGAGCGCCGGGCAGCCAAGCGCTCGGCGGGGGAAGGCTTTTGATTGGCCTCGGTGACCAGCTGTTCGATGAAGTCCGAGAGCTGGACTCCTTCCTTGAGCCCGCGAAACTTGATCACGGTCGAACTACCCTGACAGCTGACGAGAACATCAAAGATGTTGAAGACCTGATCGAGGAAGGTTCGTTTGGTGGCGGCGTCGGCAATGTTTTCATAGGGGATGAAGGCGCTTCGTCGCGTGAGAAAACCTTCCTCGTAGACCACGGCATCGTCGAAAACGCGGTAGGTGCGTCTCCGCATATCGAGAAAATAGACGAGAAAGAACGCCAGAGCCACCACTGCAAAGAGGCCGATAGCGATGGGCGAAATCCACGCCAAGCCGGTTTCCGTCAGTTGCTGGTGAAGGCTGGCCAGCGTCGAACTACCGAAGATCAAAGCCAGGATTGTGCCCATCACCATTTGGAAAGAATGAACTAGGATACCTCGAATCGCTGGGCGTTCTTCGTGGAGGAGTTCTTTCTTTTTCAACTGATAGCCGTTCCGTTGCATTCGCACGGTCAGGCGTTCATAGACTCCCGCAGGGTCACAAATGGCTTTCAGAGCGACTGGCTTGGAAGTCCCCGCCGACTCGATTTCAATGGTTCCAATTCCGAAGAGCTTGTGTCGTAGCCATGGGCGCTTCATGGAGACATGGGTGATGTTGCAAATTTCCACCTCAGTGGTCTGGTCACTCATGAGTCCGCCACAGTGCCGAAGGACGGTGGTGTCGGTGAGCTCGTAGCGCTCCTTGCGATAGCACACGAGGGCAGCGAAAACAGTCAGGATGGCAAAGAGGAGAAAGACTGCCGCTCCAATCAATGGCGGTTGCTGGAGGGCCAAGCAGGCAATCACGGCGATGAGGGAGGGGATGAGGGAAAGCGCGAAACCGACAATCAGCCGGGGAAAAACGAATGAACCCCAGCGGGGCTTGTGTGATTCGTCTGGCAATGGCTCGGGTTCGTTAGCTGGCGAGGGCTCGGGAGTTGGCTCGGGAGCGGTCTCTTTGGGTGAAGATGTTTGTTCGGGGATTAGGCCAGCTAATTGACGGGCCGGGACCCATGCCTCATACCCATTGCTCCAGATCAAGGTGTCTGCGAGGATAACGCCCTGATCGGCAAGCTCTTTAAATTCCAGAACCGTGTAGGGTCCTTGCTTTTCGCGCTGGCTATCCACATAGAACCAGACAGCCGTTTGGGCTTCCGTTGACATGCTTGGGAATTCTAAAGTATTTTGGAAGTCCTGAGAATCGGGAAAATATCTTTTTGGTGGAACGTTCTTTCGCGTCGGAAAGCGGCGCGTCCTTTAGACAACCCGGTTTTTTCGTTTGGTCAGTTTGGTCAGGCGGTAAACTAGAATTGCGAGGAGAGCGCAAAGGAGCAAACCGATAGCGACGAGTAGCAGCGAGGCGAATCCGTTGAGAGATCGAAATTCCTCAAAAAGCGGATCCTCGGGGAGTTCGGGGAATTCCGGCTCGGCCCATCCTTTCCAAAAGTCAGGGTCTGTATCCGGATGGCGACCGCTTGCGAGGCGCCCTTCCAGAAAGGAACTGAGCTGGGTATCTCTCTCTTCAACCGCAACTCGAGCCTTCTCATAATACTCCAAAGTAGCTGGGATGCGCCAGTTTTCGAGCCTGGTGTTAAAGGGGGGGAGAGCTTCTGCCGGGTCGGTAAACAGCGGTTTGGTGTCCGGCGAAAGAAAGGTCCCACCTCCAGCGACCAACTCGGCAACTCGCAGGTTGGCTAATAGGCGGGGGTGTTCCATCTGTTTACACGCGTAGGTATTTTGCAGAAAGTAGAATACATCGGGGCTTTCCCACGCGGCGCCCAATCGGATGAGTCCCAGGAGACCCTGGTCTAAATCTGTCAAGTCCCTTCCCTCTTGGTTGAGTTGAATCCGGGGAGCTGCTTTTTGCTGGAGCTCGCTGAAAATGTTCTTTTCTCCATTCAACCATTCTAACAGCAGTAGTTGATACTTCTCGCGATTGAAATGGGCGGCGGGGTTTTCTTCGATGGCTTGGCGCACAAGTTCGATGGCTATTTCCAAATCGGCTCGGTCCGGATTCTTTCCCGCCTTGGTTTCTTGGATCCATCGATGGGCGTGGAAGGTTCCGAGGTTGGCGAGGGTCTTGTATCTGGTGCCAGGTTCTCCCTCGGCCACCTTTTCCTCTTCGGCGAACTGTTCCTTCTTCGCCATCCAGGCGATGGCTTCGGTGGGATTCCCCCGACGGTCACAAGCCACTGCGGCATCATCGTAGAGAGATGCTTTCCCCGGATTCTCCAACAGTTCCTCCGTCACCCGCTGCAATCGCATTTCATAATAGAGGGGCGGATAGCGGTTGAACCACCCGACAATGGTCTTCACCGCACCCATATTTCCCGCAAGTTCCTCCCGAATCGTGTCGCGGTCCCACAGGCAGGCTTGGAGGGGGAGGGCCATGACCAAAAGGGCAACGAGGAATTTTCTCATCTTGTTAGCATTGCTTCTGAGGAAAGAGAGGCAAGCCGAGAGTCCCCCTGTACCCGGGTTATTCGGGATTCTTGCATGGGACGATCTTGTTCATTGCACGGTTACCGGAATATGTGGGGAACAGTTGGGGGGCGGTCTCGTTGTCGGTTGGTTGCGAGCGGGATCCTGGTGGCGGTGGTATGTGGCATGCGAAGGGGATCTTCGATGAAGCTCACTCACGACTCCCCATGGCTCGACTTTACGGCGCCACTCAGCGACCGCTTGCCGGTCTGGCCGGACAACCCCGAATTTAGCCACGAACGCAAGCAGTGTCTCGAACACGGGGACGATGCGAATGTCTCGCGCCTGGCTACGGGAACTCATACGGGGACTCACATCGACGGGCTCAATCACTTCATCCAAGGGGGGCTCGCCATTGATGAGATGCCGCTGGATTTGATGGTCGGGCATTGTCTGATTATCGAGGTAGCCGATCCGAAGCAAATCAAAGCCCGGGAAATTGCACCCCAGTTGAGAAAGGCGACCAATGAGGGTTTGGCGCGAAGGGTCTTTTTCAAAACCGCCAATTCGCGAAGACCCTGGTATCGCGAGAAGTTCGATGAGAGCGCGGTGCACTTCTCGGTGGACGCGGCGCGACTATTGGCTGATTCGGGGGTGGAGTTGGTGGGGCTTGATTATCTTTCGGTCGGTGGGTTCGGTGGCAATGTGGTGGAGGTTCATCATACGTTTCTCGGGGCCGGGATGTGGTGCGTGGAGGGACTCTTGCTGGGGGAAGCGGAGCCGGGCGCCTACGAGGTGGCCTGTTTGCCGATTCGTCTGGAGGGCGGGGATGCCGGTTTGGCTCGGGTAATTGGGAGAAAGGTGGAACGATGAAAGAGATTGAGTTTCTCGTAATCGGGAGCGGCCCTGGAGGGACTTCTGCGGCGCTCAAATTGGTTGCGGCCGGGCGACAGGTCTTGATGATCGAGCAGGGAGATTTTCTACCAAAGGAAAAAGAGAATCGCGATTCCCGTGAGGTCTACGGCGAGACTCGTTATCGGACTCAGGAGCGCTGGAGGGATCAGGAAGGGGAAACCTTTCAGCCATGGATGCACTTTCACGTGGGTGGCAATGCGAAGCTCTACGGATCCGCTCACTTTCGCTTCCGAAAGGCGGATTTCGAGGAACTGGAATACCCCGACGGCTTGAGCCCCGCCTGGCCTCTGGCCTACGAAGACTATGCGAGCTACTATGACGAGGCTGAAAAGCTCTATCGAGTCCATGGCGAGCGCGCAGCTGACGACAGCGAGCCCACGGATCGGGCCTACCCCTATCCGGCGATAGGTGACGAGCGGGACATTGCTTTGTTGCGTGAAGGTTTGGGTGCAGTGGGTGTCTCGACCTTTCCTCTGCCTCTGGGGGTTGACCCGGAAGGCGAAAGCGAGGGGTGGAAGACAGATTTGGCGCACTTCGATGCCTATCCTGATCCATCCCTTTCCAAAGCTGATCCCGAGGCGGTGGCATTGGAGAGCTTACGAAAAGGGAGCTTTGAGTTGCAGACCAGAACGAAGGCGCTGAGGTTCCTTCGCGATGGTCGACGGGTAGTGGGCTTGGAAGTCGAGCGGGAAGGAAGAAAAGAAATTCTACGTGCGCAAAATTATATCTGCAGCGCGGGTGCAATCCAGAGTGCGCGCCTTTTTCTCCAATCCGAGGATGATGGCCACTTCGCCAACTCGTCGGGACAGGTGGGCCGCAATTACATGGCTCACCTTTGCTCCACGGCGGTGGCCACCTTTGAGGAAACGATGACTTCCGATTTTGCGAAAACCTTTGGGACGAACCACTGGTATCAACCTGACAGAGGCGGGTGTTTGGCCGGTTCGATTCAGACGCAGGGGAAGTGGGATGCGACCCAGTATGAACTGGAAGAGTGGACTCGCGATGTTGAGTTCGGTCCCGAGGGGTTGGCGAAACAGGGGTTGGAATTTTTTTTCATGACCGAGGACCTTCCGAAGGCGGAGAACCGGGTTCTGCTCGATGGGAAAGACGGTCTTCGCTTGCATCGGGTCCTCACGAACAAGTCTTTGCATGAAAAGTTAGTGCGCGAGTTTGGTGAGAAGCTCCGCGGCCTGCCTGAGGGAAGCTTGACCCTGCGCCGGTACCGCTCCCGGATGATGCCTTTGGCGTGGTGCACCCACCAATGCGGGACGCTTCGATTTGGCGACGATCCCGTGAATAGTGTGCTTGACCGGAACTGTCGGACTCATGACCTCGAGAACCTGTGGGTTCTGGACGGTAGCTTCTTTCCCTCCAGTTCGGCTCTGAATCCGACTCTTACCATCGTGGCGAATGCCCTGCGCGTTGGAGCACAACTTGCAAACCAATAAAAAAAGCGGACTGAAAAGCTCACTCGAGCTTTCACAGATCGCATTTTGGGAGTTGGAAGAATCTTTAGTAAGGGGTCTTGCCACCAGTAGCTCCCACGACTTCACCTGTCATGTAGCTGGAGTCCTGAGAAGCGAGGAGAACGTAGATGGGAGCAATCTCCACTGGCTGGCCCGGCCTGTCGAACAAGGTGGAGGAGCCAAATTCGGTCACGTTGTCCTGGGGCTGTCCCCCCGACGATTGCAGTGCGGTCCAGAAGGGGCCTGGAGCGACCGCGTTTACTCGGATACCCTTGTCCATCACCTGCTGGGCCAAAGCCTTGGTGAAAGTCACGTTACAGGCCTTGGTTTGCGCATAGTCGAGTAGCATTGCGGAGGGGCTGAAGGACTGGCTGGAAGCTGTGTTGATAATGGTGGAACCCGGGGGCATCAGTGGAATCGCTGCCTTCGAGATCCAGAAAGGGGCGTAGACATTGACTTTGAAAGTGTTGTCAAACTGCTCGGTGGTCAGTTCGTCAATGGTCTTTTGAAAAGTCTGGCGGCCGGCGTTGTTGACCAGAATATCGAGTCCACCAAGAGCCTCATGAGCATCGGCGACAAGCTTCTTACAAAATTCCTCATCAGCAATATCACCGGGGAGAGCGACCGCCTTTCGACCTGCATCCTCAATGAGCTTCACCACTTGTTTGGCATCCTCGGACTCACTTTCGAGGTAGTTGAATGCCACGTCGGCACCCTCCCGGGCGAAGGCAATAACCGCGGCGCGTCCGATGCCAGAGTCGCCACCTGTGACGAGGGCCTTGCGACCTTTCAGCCGACCGTAGCCTTTGTAGCTTTCTTCCCCGTGGTCGGGGGTCGGGGTCATGTCTTGGGCGAGTCCGGGTCGTTCTTGGGGTTGACGAGGAAAGTCGGGCTTGGGATGCAAGTCCTTGGGATCTTTGAGTTCTGGTTGAGCTATCATGTGTTTTGTCAGTTTAAATGTTAGGTTTTGTTTGAATGAAAAGACGAAGGGCCCGGTTAGTTTCGATCGTCACTATCCGGGCCCCTTGGAATGCAGTGGCAAGATTAGGCCGCCTCTTCGAGGGCGTCCAAAATCTCTTGGTTACGGCGGCAGCGGGGGAGCAGGGTGGTCTGGATCAGCGCCCGGGCCTCCGGCATGATGTCCTTCTCCAGCGCGTTTTCGTAGTCTTTCTGACCATAGGCCTCTCCGGCCTCGAGGGAGGAAAGAGCAGCGTTGTCGCCGAAAAAGTTCGCTGCAGATTGCACACCGTTGGCAAAGTTCCCCCACGCTCCTGAGTCGCTCTCGGGATTACCGTTCATTTCGATGACGTGTTTGCGAAGCTCGGACACACTATCCATGTGGGACCGTTGCAAGTCCTTGAGTTGAGTGACGAACACGTCGTCGTCAAATTTATCAATGGCCTTCTGATAGGTCTCGACTGCAGAGAGCTCTCCGCGGAGGAGGCTGTTGCAAGTGTCGATACATTCCTTAACAACTTCGTTTGGTGCGGTAGTGTTTGTATTCATAGCACCTTCTCTTGCGCATAGGATATGCCACCGGTTCGGGTAGGGTTCTAAGTTGCTGACCTTCAGGGGAAAGAGGCGGACGAAGGAATCGTGCCTTACCGAATCCAACCGGCGGCGTCATGCAGAACGAGTAGGCGGGTTTGCAAATTGAATCATGGCTGAACGAAGGTTTATGGTTTCTCCGAAAGAGAGAGCATGGCACGAAAAAGGGCGAACAGTCACCCGCTCGCCCTCTTTGGAAAAAATCTTTGGCGAAAAATTAAGCCAGACCTTTGAGGGTCTCCTTGATTTTGTCGAAGTCAGGCATGTCCTTGGGATGCTCCTGGGCTTCGGAATACTGGATAACGCCTTCTTTATCGATGACGAAGGCCGAGCGCTTCGGCACGCCACCCATGATGAGGTTGGCGTCGGGGAGGAAGCTTTCGTAAGCCACGTCGTAGGCCGCAGTAGTCTTGTGCTCGTAGTCTGAGAGGAGGGTCAGCTTGATGCCTTCCTTCTCGGCCCACTCCGCTTGCGCGAAAGGGTTGTCGCCGGAGATGCCGATCACGGTGGCGTCGAGCTGGGTGTATTCGTCGAGCTCGTTGGTGACGGAGCAGAACTCGGTTGTGCAGCCTCCGGTGAAGGCCATGGGCACGAAGAGAAGGACGATGTTGGACTTCCCGATGTGCTCGGAAAGAGTGAAGAGTTCAGGGCCTTCCGCACCTTTGGTGACGAGGGTGAAATCGGGGGCTTTAGTTCCAGTTGCAAGTGCCATAGTAGTATTAGTTGAGGTTAGGAGCCGCACTTTAGGCAGGGAGATGAGTTTGCCAAGCGGGAAGGCAGGGGATATGAAAAGTCCATGACGAATTGGGAATGGTCGGAGTTCGGCCGCCGCTTGGGACAGGGGAGTGGAATTGCGGAGTTGATGACGAATCTCGGCGAGGCTTTGGCCAGCGGGGGAGATGTCAAGATGCTCGGCGGCGGGCAGCCGGCCCACATTCCGGAAGTCGAGGCAGTCTGGGAACGACGCTGGCGCGAGTTGGATGAGGCGGGCGAGCTGCGCAAAGTTCTCGGTAGTTACGAAGCCCCGGCGGGAGGTCTCCCTTTCCGTACCGCGCTCGCCGCCATGCTGCGTCGCGAGTTCGGCTGGCAGGTGGGGCCCGAGAATGTGGCCGTCACCGCAGGCGGGCAGACCGCTTTCTTTTTCCTTTTCAACTCCCTGGCGGGAAAGATGCCCGACGGTCGCCAGAAGAAGGTTCTCCTGCCGCTGGTGCCGGAATACATTGGCTACAGTGATCAGTCGGTGGGTGGGCAGCTCTTCAAAGTGTTCCGTCCCCATATCGAGAAAACCGGACCGCACGAGTTCAAGTATTCCATCGACTTCGATGCTCTGGAGGTCGACGAGGAGATCGCGGCGATCTGTGTTTCCCGTCCCACCAATCCTTCAGGGAACCTTCTGTTAGATGAGGAGATTGCCCGCCTGCGCGAGTTGGCTCGCGAGAACGGAATCCCGCTCATCATCGATAATGCCTACGGCGCGCCTTTCCCGAATATTATCTTCGGCGAGGCTACCCCGGTCTGGGATGAGGACCTGATTGTGACGATGAGCCTTTCCAAGCTGGGCCTCCCCGGCACCCGCACCGGCATCGTGGTGGCCCATCCCGATATCGCAAGAGCCTTGTCCGAGATGACGGGCGTCGTCGGGCTGGCCAATGGCAACTTGGGGCAAGCGATTGTGAGTCCTTTGTTAGAAAATGGGGAGCTGCTGAGATTGTCCAATGAGGTGATGAAGCCCTTCTATCAGGAGAAGTCCCGCCAGGCCCTCGCATGGGTGGAGAAATTTTTCCCCGAGGAGATGAGCTACTATGTTCATCGTAGCGAGGGCGCGCTCTTCCTCTGGTTCTGGTTCGAAGACCTGCCGATTTCATCGAAAGAGCTTTACGAGCGTTGCAAGAAACGCGGGGCTCTCGTGGTGCCTGGCGAATACTTCTTCTTCGGCGAAGAAGAGGACTGGCCCCATGGGCGGGAGTGCATTCGGGTGACGTTTACCATGGATGCCGAGGTCGTGAAGGAAGGCCTGCGTATCATCGCCGAGGAAGCCATCGGGGCTTACCAATCTTGAAGCTATGAAACTCGATTCCGGAGCCCCGGTGCGTGCCATCCTCTATGGAGTGGCGCTTATCTACTTGTTTATCGACCTCTTTGTTTTCAAGGGTCCACTTTACAAGGCGATCAAAAACTCCGATCCCCGGAGCGAGCAAGCCATTCGCGAAGAAACCGCGCGAGGCGTGGCGGCCCGGGTCTACTATCAGCCCATTCTCCTGACCCAGATTGATCGGGAGGTGGAGCGGCGTCTCTGGCTGCGGGGAAAGAGCGCGGCGGGTCTCTCGGCTACTGAACTCCGGAGTCAGCGGATGGCGGCGCTCAATGGACTCTTCGAGCGTCACCTCCTGCGTATCAAGGTGAAGTTCAATGCCGCCGAGATTTCAGTCTCTGATGAGGAAGTCGCCGAGGGGGTGAAGAGGTTCAAGCGCCGCTTTGCCAGCGAGCCTTTGCTCGACGGAGCAATCACGAATCAGGGTTGGGATGGTGAAGCCGAATTGGTCGCAAGGGTGCGTGCCAAGTTGGAGCAGGAGGCCTATCTGGAGAAATATATCGCGCTCGAGACCTCCGAAGCCGAGTTGAAAAGCTTCTTCGAGGAGAATCAGGAGCGGTTTCGTCTCCCCGAACTCGTCGAGTTGCGGCACATCTTTTTCGCGGCGCTGGATCATCCCAATGGTGAAGCGCTCGCCTTGGCGCAATCGGCGAAGCTCTCTTTGGAGCAGGGGAAAGACTTTGCGGCCTTGGCCGCCGAGTTGAGTGAAGACCCGGCAAGTAAAGAGCAAGGTGGCTACCTGGGATGGGTGAGCCGGAATCGATTGCCGGATGACTTCGGTGAGGCTGTCTTTGCCCTCTCGGGTGCTACGGGTAATCTAGTAGAAACGAGTCTGGGCACCCACGTGGTCGAGGTGATTGCGCGCGAGCCATCCCGTTTACGCGAATACGAGGAAGTGCGGGATGAACTCGCGGAAGCCTTTTCCAACCAGCGCCGGGAGGAAGGCACCACGGAATATCTCCGTATCCTCCGCCACCGCGAGTCCGCGAACGTCGAGATCTTCACCGAGGTGCTCGAACGTCCGTGGAGTCTGGGGCAGGAGTAAGTCCGGGATCAGGAGCCCTATTTCGAAAGACTCAGCAACCCCGAGCGAGGCACTTCGAAAGAGGCCAGTCCACCCACCGATTGCGTGGTGCGTGAAACCTCTTTTCCTTGAGAGTCGTGCACGACTATCGTGACCTCTTCCATTGCGGGAAGTTTGAGGACCAGCGTGTCGCTTGAAGTTGCGTTGACGACATCAAACTGACGCGAACCCAGTTCCTCCAGATCCAAATAGTTCTCGGCATAGAGCGCGGCGATGGTTTTTTCATCTCCATGAGCCAGAACGACGGGATAGTTCTCGTGCGGCCGGCGGGCTTCCAGCTGCCCGTCTAACAGAATGCCCTGATTCGCCCGCCAGTAGCCGGTCCAGAAGGCGACCATTTCGCGGTGTTCGGCGGAGATAGTATCGAGTCGAACCGAGAGTTGTGGAACAGAGAAGAGGATGTTCAAGAGCTGCTGTGCGGCGTTCTCGACGGTCTCCTTGGGATGGAAGAGATACATGTCGGAGTGAACGGCAGTGGTGCCGGAGAGGAGGCGAAGCTCGATGGTGCTGGAGCGGTTCACGACGGCCATGTTCGGGCAATCGACCGCGCGGAACATGTTGCCATACTTGCGCATCAGAGGCCCAATGTAGCTCTGGCGGAACTCGATCATAATCTCGGGGTTAATTGCTTTTAGTTCAGTCATCACGTCTGACATCAGGCGATCGAGTGCTTCGTTGACCGAGCCATAGTCGCGTCCGTCTTCGGCTGTTAGATCGGCTCCTTTGGCAGGAGTAAAGGTGCCGATGAAGTCGAGCTTGAGTCCGTCGAGGTCCCAATCGGTGACGGCGTTCTTGTAGGTCTCAATGAGATATTCGCGCACTTCCGGGTAGCGGGGATCGAGAATGGAAGTTCCTTGTCCGGCCCAGTCGCGGAGATATTTTCCTTCGAACTTCTCATAGATCTCAGCCTTCTTGCCAACGAACGGGACGGAGTACCAGAGAAGGACTTTCATATCGAGGGCGTGGATCCGGTCTGAAAGCCCTTTCATGTCGGTCAGGCGCTCCGGCTTCCAGTCACCAGTGAAGGCATACCCCCTCTGACTATCGAGTGTCTGCCAACCATCGTCGATGATGATTGCGTCAAATCCGAGGGGCTTCGCTCTTTCGCACTCGGCAACCAAGGTGTCAGCATCCAGAACCTGATGGAAAGCATACCAGGTGGAATACATCGGCATACGGGCGGCTGCCGGAACTTCTGCTGGGGTATAGCCTTCTTGTTGCTCCCACCAAGTCGCAACTTCGCCAAGCGACTTGGAGTAATCAACCTCACGCAGGTCAAAGCGGACCTCGGCTTGATAGGATTTTGTCGCGCTTTCGGGCTCGGAAAAGAACTCCAGATAGCAGTGAAATTCACAGTCCTCTTCAATCAGGTTCGCTCCCATATTCAGAGTGCGCAGGGCATCGGAGGCGGCAAAGGTGAGACGATTCTTCCCGGCCAAACTGTAAAGAGACAGCACCGGTGCTCGGTTGGCCGCGCGGGATGTCAGGCGGCTCTTGTAGTAGCTCACCTTGTCGATTGAGTTGGTGGGGGTCCAGAAGCCGTGCACATCCACGGAGGGGACCTGCCATTTCAAGGTGAAGTTGGGTGGTTGAGCCGCTTCCTCGGAGACCAAATCAATAGTCGCAATCCAAAGCCCCGGCTCAACTTCTTCACTGGTGAGCGAGGATTGGAAGCTGCCGAGTTCGCCTTCAAGCTTGAGAGACTCCGGATTGAAGGGAAGAGGGGCCGCTTGAGCTTGCGCGAGAAGGGAGCAGCCTAGAATCAGGCCGTTGAGGGGATTGAGTAGTTTGAGCACGGCCAAGTATTTGCCCTGAATCTTCGTTTTTACAAGTCGGTTCTAAAAATGATGAAAAGTGACTTTCAGCCGCTATTTGAGCAGACGCGAACAGAATGAGTTCGAACCGGCAATTGTGGTTATCTACTAGAAGTCTAGTAGTTCGATTTCTTAATGAGATTCAGATCTCAATAATCAAATGATAAAAAAGATGAAGAAAGAGGTTGACCGATTAGGTGTCGTTCTATAACTATTCCGCAAGTCGCAACTGAAGCGGCAGAACCGCAAGGAGGTAGATTTTCCATCATGAACCATTCAAGCCATATCAAAACCAACTCGCTCGCAGCGGCCCAAGTGCGCTGTTATCGCGGCGTGTCCGGTTCGTTGTTTGGTGGTTCAAATGGCCTCCAGATTCAACCGACAGAGCTCGATTCCGCGCAAAACTTAGGGAGTTATTCCAAGGGGATGCCCGCAATGGAAACCGAGCTGAGCGAGAACAAACTGGTAAGCAGGATTACGTAAATCACTGGTAAATAAGGATTTTTACGGCCCTGCTTCCCCCCACGGAGGCAGGGCCTTTTTGTATTCAACCATTGAGAAGAAACCAAGAAATTGAACTAAGAACGAGAAAAGAGGGTGAGCCCGGGTCCGCTAGCGAAAGCTAGTGAAGTGACCTGAATGGCCAGACCCTCGAGAGAGATTTGAAAGACAGAACCTGAAAATGAGGAACCGCCCCCAGCTGCAACTGGCGACGGCTCCGACAGCGCTGCCGGATGGAATCCGACGAATCAACTGCACAAGATGATTCTAATCGAGATAAAGTTTCGGTCAAGAAAGACTTAACTTCACAGATAAGTGAATGGAGGGAATTCATGTGCTCATTTCCAGGCCAAGAAGGCTTGTTGGAAGATGTGCCAAAGGAAACATCGAAAGGTCCGCCGAGAAATCCCCGCGGCCACGGTTCGAGAGAACGGTGACGGTGTTTGTTCCTAGAAAATGAATTTTGGAAGGGGAGCGTCAGATGATGCTCTCCTTTCCAAATCGAAGTTCTCTGGAGTTGGAGCACGGCTTACGTTGAGCCGTCGCATGCTCATGCTCACAGAGGATTTCGATTTGGAGAGAAATTCCAATGGCGGTCTGGCGTCATGAGATGGGCGTGTTGAAAGGCACGTAAAGGGGCAGCAACCCTGTCTGCCCGCCCTCTTCCCATTGGGGAGAGGGACAACCAGACAAACCTGGTTCCAATGGCTTCGCGGCAGTCTGCGGCGGAGCGATGCTGGAAGATGGGAGATGCTCCATTGCGGACGGCAAGTGCTCAAGCAATGGTGGGTGTAGCAACCCACGGAGTCTCCACGCCAAACATCGACAGTTGAGAACGAAGGGGAGTCATCGGGTGCGAGGCTTAGCGGCCAAGAGCCCGGTGGCAGTCGAGTGGTGCGGGGAACGGAGAGGGGTCTTTCAAGCCCGGAACCGTCCCCAAGTCGCGAAGACCGTAACGCCTGTAGCAACGGGCGGGACAGGAGGCGTGTGGAATTTTGTTGCCCAAAAGGCAGCGAACCCACCGGACGCACACGTCTCACAGAAGGGTATTGGATAGTACGAGAGGAAATCCCCAGATTAAGGATCTGTTTCAAACGCAAAGATGCGTCCTTGATTGTGTGAAAATGGCTTAAGCCCTGACCGAGTATTCGGAATCAGGGTCCGCGAGGTCTCGCAAGGACCTCAAGGATTGATGGAACGCCGCACGGTGGAGTAGCTCTCCTTCGTGGCCCAGCAGGGTCGACGGTAGGTTGAACATCGAGAAGCGCAATCAGAAGGGAGAATCGCCACTTCCTCATCAAAGGCAGTCAGGTAGGAATACAAAGGGTGGGCCCCGTGTGCCCTCCTTTGTGGAAGACTTGGGAAGGCGGGCCGTCGCTGGCTTGCGATAATCCAAGGCAAGTTCCTACATGCGAGGGTGTCCTTCTCAACCCTTGCCTCCTATTTTCTAACAGCGGGGAGAGTGTTGGTATCTCAAGGAGGTTTCATAAGCCACCATCCGCGGGTTCGATTCCCGCCTCCGCAACCAATTTCACGGAGCAAGGACATTCCTGTCCTTGAGCTGAGCCCCGGAGTCTCAGTGGCAAGGTTCTGCTGACGATTCGGTGTCCAAGGACAGGAATGTCCTTGCTCCAACAGGGGTTGCTCCGGCCAGTAGTCTGTAAAACTGCCGTCTCTAAACAAGGTCGGAAGTCGACGAGAAGAGCGTTACTTCCAGCCCCTACCATTTTTCAAGAACTGGCCTGTAGTGAAGCGGTATCACACCGGATTGTTAATCCGGAATCCATGGTTCGATCCCATGTTGGTCAGCCAATTTCAGCGTAGCTCACGCGAGCGAGCGCTGGTTTGAAGAACCGGAGAGAGGGGGCCGACTCCCCGGCAGCCAGATTTTCTAACGGAGCAAGGACATTCCTGTCCTTGAGCAGAGCCCCGGAGAAACGATCCGTCGCTCAGGGACAGGAATGTGCCCTGCTCCATCTAACAACGGCGCGCAAACATTGCGGTGATGTGCCTGACTTGCCCTCGCTCCTCTCACGCCATGCGCAGTGCGACTTCCTCCTCCGGAAGTTGGGCGATGAAATTTCTCATAGATGAGAAGCGACATTCCAATCAGGAAAACGGAGTTCGAGTTTGCCTTTGGCTATGCCTTCTACCTGTTTTCAACAGACTGTTTTGAAGGACGCTTTTGCGCGTCTGGCATTCCGGCGTGCTACCAATTTTCTAACAAGTGTGGACTATGGTGTATGAGTTGCATTCGACATTGTGAATGTCGCGGAACGGGTGCGAATCCCGTTGGTCCTCCCATTTTTCAGTCAAGTGCCTGCGTAGCCCAATGGCAGAGGCGGCCGGCTTAGACCCGGTCTGGTGTTGGTTCGAGTCCAACCGCAGGTACCAATTTTTCTAACAAGGAGGTTAACATGAGCGAGAAACATAACTACGAAGATCTGCCCTTTCACCGAAAGGACCAGTAAGCGGCGACGCGGGTTCCCATCAGAGACGCAAGTCAAGAAGGGCCACCGTGTGGTGCAAGGAGACAAAGTGCTTCAGGAAAAATTAGGACGGAACGATCTGTGCCCTTGTGGCTCCGGTCGGAAGTTCAAGCAGTGTTGTCTGCGTGAGGGGCGATTCGATGGCTCGCTGCGCGACGACTACTTTTAGAGAATAGCTCCCGTAGCCCAATGGCAACGGCGCCTCGCTTCGAACGAGGAGATTGCAGGTTCGAGTCCTGCCGGGAGTGCCATTTTTCAAGGATTCCAAACCGGACAAGCGTGCTGGTCGTGTTTGCTAAACACTGAGTTGCCAAAATGTAATGGGGTGCAAGTCCTCTGGGCTCCGCCATTCTCAATCGCAGCGCAGGTAGATAATTGGTAGGTCGTGCTTCGCCGAAGCCGACCCTCTCGATCACCGGAAACACCTTTGCAGGCAGACGATTTCGATCCACCGCAATGAATCGTCCATGATTGGCTTTCACAAAATCATGAGGCCCACGCTGAACTCTTCGAGATCAAGAGGGTCGGCTTCGGCGAAGCCCGACCTACCGGCTATGAAGACCAGGGTAGGCGCTACGTCTCAAAGGATCGCTTGTCCTTGCTCCGCGCAGGGCTTGTGAAGTGTAGGTTTGGCTTTCAGTTACTCTATTTTTCTGGGTCTGTAGCTCAATTGGTAGAGCAGCCGGTTTTTACCCGGTCGATGCGGGTTCGAGACCCGACGGACCCACCATTTTCACGAAGTCTTCCGTGTGGAGGTACTTCAAGGATCCTGTCAGCTAATCGGTTAGGCTATCGCACTTTCACTGCGAAAACCCGGGTTCGAATCCCGGCAGGATCGCCATTTTTTTCGGGGGGTAGTTCAATCGGAGAATGCGCGCTTTGGAAGCGTGAGGTTGTCGGTTCGAGCCCGGCTCCCCCGACCAACTTCTAACAATTCCCGGATAGCTCAATTGGCAGAGCACTCGACTTTGACTCGAGCAGTGTGGGTTCGAGCCCCACTCCGGGCACCAATTCTAACAAGACATGAAACCATGATACAATTAATGACTGCGAGAGACCCTCGCCCAACCCTGGAGACCGAGCGTCTTCTCTTGAGACCATTTCAACGGAATGACGCGGCCGAGGTGCGCCGACTGGTGGGAGATATTCGGGTGGCCAGGAATCTATCCCTGGTTCCTCACCCTTATCCCGAAGGCCTTGCCGAGACTTGGATTGAGGGGCAGCGCGCGGCCTATGAAGCCGGCACGCACTTGACCTTTGCCATCACTTTGAAGGGGACCGGTGCGGTGATGGGGGCCATCAGTCTTCATCCGAAAGAAGACCTCCTTCGCGCGGAAGTCGGCTACTGGGTTGGCGTTCCCTTTTGGGGGAAGGGCTACACCACCGAAGCGCTGGAGGAGATGTTGCGCTTTGGTTTCGATGACTTCGCGCTGCAACGGATTTTCGCCACTCACTTCGTCAACAACCCGGCCTCGGGTCGGGTGATGGAGAAGGTCGGTATGACGCTCGAGGGCGTGATGAAACTGGGCATCTCCCGCTTCGGAGTGCTCAGCGATAGTATGCAACGTGCGATCATCAAACCCGATTGGGAGCGCCGGAGACAGGCGGAAGAACTTTACTGCTAGACCGTGTCGTGTGTGAAAGCGGCGGGTGGGTCTTTGCCAACCCACTCGCCGCAAAATTCTAAGAAAAAATGAATGAAAGAAACAATGTTCGGCGTGAGAAAAGTCGCCGTATTCAAGAAAACGATCGAAGGCTTTTGCGACTGGATGAAGAGAGGCGCGAGCTTTGGAGTCAACTTCGAAATGCTCCGCTGAGAAAGTTGAAAGAACCCTATCAGAAAGGATGGGAACGCTTCTTTGATCTCAGCGAACAAGCCAAAAGACGTAAGGACTCTGATGAACTGGAAGCAGCTTTGCACTTGATTCGAAACTACCAGAGATGCTCGGTGAATCCCTTTCGCCAATTTCAGTGGAAGAGTCGTCGAATAGTTCCGTGGGAACACAACTTGAGTGGTCTTTCGCTTCGGAGGATCCTATCTGAGCGGATTCCCTTGGAGTATCTCAAGCACTTTCGACTGCGGCTCCGGGAGCCCGTTACGCAAGCCCGTCTGCGGGAACTTTTGAGGTCGGGTTGGACTGGGCTATTCTGGTTTCGATACCCTGAGTATGCGATCTCACATGTGCAGCCCTTTTTGATTACCCACACGAGGGTGGCTTTGCCTGAGGTTGAGCGGCGTCTTGCTGAAATCGAAGCGAACTTGCAGAATAGAGGAGATACCTTCCGCCTGAATCACTTGAAAGATACCGGAGCTCACCGCTGGGATCGCATCAGTCAGGTTTTGGCCGAGCGCCAGAGCAGCACTGTGGTAAAGAGGGAAATCTTTGAGGCCCGACTTGAGTTCAATGAAGGCCACTGGAACGAGCGGCGGCGGCCCTTCATTTTTCTGAATTGATTTTCAGACGGATGAAGGGCCGTCGTTTCTCGCTAGGAACAAACACCAGGGGATTCCGGCGGAGCTTTCGATGTTTTTGGAGGGCTCTTTCCCAAAAAAACGAAAACGACCATGAAGACCGTAATCAATAAATCCGTCGTGCTGGTTCTGAATAGGAATTGGCAGGCCGTGAATACCACCACCCCCGCGGAAGCGTTCTCATCCATGATGACCGATGCTGCCACAGGCTTGGATGTTCATGGGCCCGACTGGATGGTTCCGGTGAAGTGGTCGGATTGGGTGCAGCTGCCTGTTCGGGAAGAGGACTTCTCGGTCGGAACAGTGGAAGGTTTGATTCGGGTTCCTACCGTGATGGTTTTGAGCAACTTTGACCGCGTGCCGCTGAAGCGTCCCAGTTTTTCGCTACGGGGGCTGTGGTTGCGGGACGGAGGTCGTTGCCAATACACCGGGCGGGAATTGAAGATGGGCGAAGGCAATATCGACCACGTCATCCCGCAATCACGGGGTGGTGAGACCTCTTGGGAAAACTGTGTGCTGTCCGACCGCGTGGTGAATAACCGCAAGGCCGCGCGCACGCCGCAGGAGGCAGGTCTCCGGTTGATGCGTCAGCCCTTTCGCCCGCCCACGGTGCCGGTCACGCAATTACTAGAAAACCAGTATCAAATCCCCGAGTGGGAAGTGTTTCTGGGTAAAAGAAAAACTGAAAAGGAAAAATCTACGGCTGTCGTCTAATTGTCAGTGGCTCGGAAGGGAGTTCCCGGATGAGTTCCACCCATCGGCTGGGCGCGGCTGTCTACATGAAGTAGCTCAATGGTAGAGCAGTCCCTGAAAAGGATTGGTTGCAGGTTCGAGTCCTGTCGAAAAAGAAGCTCCTTCGGGTTCTGGCCCGCCCATTCGGGTAGGCAACCGGGGAAGGGCTTTGCGAGGGGGACCTCTCGTGATTCCGCATCATGCCGAATCACTGACGTCCCTTCTCCCGCCCGAAATTGGTGGGACGCGAAGGAGTTTTCTTCAAAAAATTTAACAAGACAAAGAAGGTAAAATGAATATTTGGAATTTAATGGAATGGGGAGCCTTGGCTTTGGCTCTCATCGTGATCTGGCGAATGGTTTCTGACTTTCGCAAGCGGGTTGTGGTGGAGCAGCACGAGCGGGCGCTGCATTTCCGCAACGGAGTTTTTCGGGGTCTGTTGGAGCCTGGAGTCTCCATTCTATGGGGACGCGGAAATGAAGTCACCCGACTGGATCGGCGCTGGCAGGAGATGGTGGTGCAGGGACAAGAGTTCCTGACTGCCGACCGGGCCGGAGTGAAGGTGAGTGGGGTGGTTCGCTACCGCATTGTGGACGGGCTTCGGTTCGTGACCGAGTCGGCGAATCCTGTCGGGACTTTGCATGCTGCGACCCAGATGGCACTTCGTGATGTCATCGGGGTTCTGGGGCTGGAAGCGGTGCTGGAACGCCAGGCCGACCTCGGGCCCCAGCTCAAGGAACTGGTTCAATCCGTGGGTCAACAGATCGGGATCGAAGTCGAAACCGTCGTTGCCCGGGACCTGATGCTCAACGGGGACCTCAAGCGAGTCTATCAGGCCAGCCTTGTCGCCAAGCAAGAGGCTCTCGCCGCTTTGGAAAAAGCGCGAGGAGAAGCCGCCGCGATGCGAGTGATGGCCAATGGAGCCCGGGTCTTTGAAAAGAATCCCACCCTTTTTCAGCTGCGTGCTCTCGATGTCGTGAGCAAGGCAGGCGAAGGATATAATAACCACCTCGTCATCGGCTCCCTGGAGACCCTGATGAGTGCGATAAAAACCGATTGAGGATGCAAGCTCCGGACCCTGTGGTTCGGAGCTTTTTGCATCTGAACAAGAATTTGATAGAGTGATGAAAGCGTTGAAGAAGAAGGATTTGATTGAGGCCGGGTGGCCTAAGGGACCGCAAATGGCGGAGATGATGGAGAAGGTGCGCGAGCTGCAGGAACGCGGAGTGTGCGACCGGAAGTATCTCTTTAAATTGCTGGTGCGGGACTTTGGTGCCCCGGAGCCCAAGGTGAAGATGCGGGAGAAACCCGCGCCTTTGGCCGAGGCTATCCTGGGCGAAACCAAGGAAGAAAAAGAGAACGTCGCGAAGGTGCGGCAGAAGATGGAGCAATTGCTCAAGGTGCCTGTGATTGCGCGGGGGGCGGTGATGCCGGATGCTTGTCCCACTGGGCCGCAACCGGCGGTGATTCCGGTGGGTGGGGTGATTGCGGTGGAGAACGCGATCATCCCGAGCGCACACTCGGCGGATATCTGTTGCTCGATGTTTGCGACTTTCTATGAAGAACGAAGCAGCGTGAGCAATGAGCTCGACAGCCTGACCACGGCGACGCGCTTTGGGCCCGGGGGGCGGCATTATGATGATTTGGTGCATCACCCTGTTCTGGATGAAGAGGTGTGGGACAATCCGTTTCTTTCGGGTTTGCGGGAGCGGGGAGTGATTCACATCGCAGACCAGGGGGACGGAAATCACTTTGCCTTTCTGGGCGAGGTGACAGTGGATGATGGTCTGTTAGAAGAGTTGCGGAAGGTGGGTTATGGCGTTCTCGCTAGCCAACTGGAGAACCCGAAGCAAGAGGGGCAGGCTGTGGCTCGCAAGTTGCGGGTGCTGGTTACTCACCATGGTTCGCGCAGTGTGGGATCGCATCTTTACAAGCGGGGTCAAGGGGTTGCGCTGAAGCAGACCGAGAAGTCGGGAGCGCATATTCCGGCGGCAGGTGCTTGGATGGATGCGAATTCGGATGAGGGCCGACACTACTGGGAGGCGCTACAGTATGTGGGTCGCTGGACGAAGGCGAATCACGAGGCCATTCACGAACGCTTTCTGAAGCGCATCGGGGCGGAGAAGGTGGCGGCCTTTGGCAACGAGCACAACTTCGTCTGGAAGCGGGGCGATCTGTTCTTGCACGGCAAGGGAGCGACTCCGGCTTGGAAAGACGCTGGTGGGCGTCCGCTGTTGGGATTGATTCCGCTCAACATGGCGGAGCCCATTCTGATGGTGCTGGGAAGTGATAATGAGGACTTCCTGTCTTTCGCGCCTCATGGGGCGGGTCGGAATGTGTCGCGCACCAAGTTGATGCGCCGCTATCCCGATGCCGCGACGCGGAAGAATGTCTTGGAACATCACACCCGCGATATCGATGTGCGCTGGTTCTGTGGTCAGCCTGATTTGAGCGAGTCACCGGTTGGATACAAAAATGCCGAGCAGGTGCGTTCTCAGATTAAACACTTCGGACTCGCTGATGTCGTGGCAGAAATCCGGCCCTTGGGCTGCATCATGGCAGGCAGTTCCGGCCGCAGCTGGAAGCAGATGAAAGAGGAAGAACTCACCCCCAAGCAAAAACGCCAGATTGTCCACCGTGCGGATCGGCGGCGCATGAGGCAGGATCTGGGGAATTGGGAAGGCTTGGATGAAGGATAGGAGCGTGCGTCGTTCTGACTTTTCCGGCCGTTCGAGGCTCTCCAGTGGCGGGAAATGCCGAATTCAGTCGCGATGATAGGGCGTGCCGGCGTGGATGGTGGCGACGCGGTAGAGCTGTTCGGCGAGGAAGAGGGTGGCGAGTTCGTGCTGGAGAACGAGGTTGGAGAGGGAAAGGACGTAGTCCGCGGCATCCCGGGTGGCGGGGAGGTGTCCGTTGGAGGGCCCGATGAGGTAGGAGATCTCCTTAATGTCCGGGCGCTCAATCCATTGCGTCATCTGGTCGGCGAGCTGGCGGGTGGTGGGTTTCTTGCCTCTTTCGTCCAAAATAATGCGAAAGGTGCCCTTGGACGCGTCGAGTAGCCGCTGGGAGACGACCTCGGCTGGGCCGTCTTTGAGGGTCTCCAGGGTGAATTTGCCATGGCGCTTCAGCCGACGAAGGTATTCTTCAATGCCGCTTTTGGCGAAAGAGAGGGCCGGTTTGCCGACAACGATGATGCGATGGGTCACGGTGGTGGAGAGTGGCGCTAAATTTCCCCCTTTCCAAGAGTAAGCTTGAGTCGCTAGAGTGCGCGACCCTCGGCGTTGGCCCGTCGGGGTCAAGCAACACAACAAAACCACATATGCTCACCATCATCTCATTCATCGCCTTTACGGCGTTTGCTGCAGTGCTCACTTGGTGGATCACGCGAAAAGACAAGACCGATAGTTCGGACGGGTTCTTTTTGGGTGGCCGCAGTTTGACCTTTCCAATTATCGCGGGCTCTTTGCTCCTAACCAACCTTTCCACCGAGCAAATGGTGGGGCTCAATGGCGCGGCGTTTAAAAGCGGCCTCATGGTGATGGCTTGGGAAGTCGTCGCGGTGATTGCCTTGGTGCTGATGGCTCTGTTCTTCCTACCCAAGTTTTTGCGGACAGGAATTACCACCGTGCCGCAGTTCCTCGAGCAGCGATATGATACGCGAACCCAGTCTATCGCGAACACGATTTTCCTTTTGGCCTACGCCTTGATTCTCATTCCTTTGATTCTCTATACGGGTGCGATTGGTCTCATCAATATGATGGACTTGGCGACCCTCACGGGGATTGAAAATGAGACCACGCTGCTTCGTCTAACCGTCATCTTCATTGGTGTGGCAGGCTTGCTTTATTCCCGCTTTGGCGGAATGAGAACACTGGCGGTCTTGGATACCATCAATGGTGTCGGTCTCTTGACCGGTGGTTTGATGATTGCTTGGTTCGCTCTCAAGGCGATGGGCGGTGATGATGGAGTCGTAGCAGGTTGGACGGCTCTCAATGAAGTGCATCCCGAGCGGATGGACTCGACGGGTAACAAGGGCTCGGACCTTCCTTTCTCGACTCTTTTCACCGGAGTCGCACTCCTCAACTTGTTCTACTGGTGCACCAACCAGCAAATCATTCAGCGGACCTTCGGCGCGAGCAGTTTGGCCGAGGGGCAAAAAGGGGTTCTGCTAACAGGAGCCTTGAAATTGCTTGGGCCGCTCTATCTCGTTCTGCCTGGTCTCGTGGCCTACCACCTCTATTCCGCTGAAGGCATTCGCCCTGACCAAGCCTACGGGACTTTGGTTTCCCGTCTTCTGCCCGAGCACCTGACCGGATTCTTCTCGGCAGTGATGGTCGGTGCGATTTTGAGCTCCTTCAACGCGGCATTGAACTCGACTTCGGCCTTGTTCAGTCTCGGTCTTTACAAGCACAGCATCAACCCGAACGGAACCGAGGAACAAACGGTCAAAGCGGCTAAATGGTTTGTGGTTGGAATCGCAATTGCGGCCATGATTGGCGCGCCGTTCCTTGCGGGTCAGGAAACAATTTTCGGTTACCTGCAGAAGATGAATGGCATCTACTTCATCCCTATTTTCTCAGTGGTTGTGGTTGGAATGCTTCATTCCCGAGTGCCTTCTTCCGCAGCTGCCATTGCGATGCTGGCTGGCGTTTTCATCATTGCCGTCGGCTACTTTGTTCCTCCTGTTGCCAATGCGATGTCAGGTCTGAATGAGTTCCATTTCCTCGGAATCGTCTTTGCGCTTTTGGTCATCTTCCTTCTGGTGATGGGGAGCGTGGCACCACGAGCGGAAGCTTGGAAAATCGAGACCCGCAATACCATCGATATGACTCCTTGGAAGGGGGCTTACATCGCCAGCGGAATCTTAGTTCTGCTCGTGCTAGCGATTTACATCAGCTTCTCCAAGTAAGTCACTTGGCGTCTTTTTTAAAAGGCCTGCCCTCCCGGGGGTGGGCCTTTTTTATTGGCTGCAGCCTAGCTCTTTTTCAAATCGGCCCGAATGCGTTTGACGGCTTCGGGGGAGGTTTCGAGCTCGCGCATGAGGGCTTCGAAGACGCGCATGGTGGGGCTGGAGATGTGGTGCTCCATTCCTTCGACATCGTCGTAGATGGTCTCGTCGTCGATGCCAAAGAGTTGCAAAAAGCGGGTGAGTAAATCGTGGCGGCGGATGATGTAGTCGGCCACTTCCTGTCCGCGGTCGGTCAGGGTCATGCCCCGGTAGCGCTCGTAATTGACGAGGCCTTCCGCATCCAGCCGCTTGACCATATTGGTCACGCTGGCCTGCGAGATGGAGAGCCGGTCCGCGATGTCGACCACGCGCGCATAACCCTTCTCCGCAATGAGGCCGGAGATCTGTTCGAGGTAGTCTTCCATCGCAGTGGAACCAATTCGGGCAGGAGCTGGAGAGGGTGACTTCGGCACAGGGAGGGAGGTTAGGGACTTTGCGGGGGGAGTCAATGAGTCCTCGCCAGCATGAGCCGGGGCCTCGTTTTTCGTCTTCTTGGAAAAGACCGTTCGTCACTGCGGTTGAGGGAGATACCGCCCCCAGTGGGCCTGCTGTCCTACCACCTTCCCGAACGATGAAACTTCCCATCCACCTCTTTCTTCTGACCGCCGTTTTGATTCTGTTAGGAAGCTGCCTGGCCTCTGGCGAGCTCAACCGTGGGGTGTGGTTCTGGGGGACGACGACTACCCCGGATGGTCCTAGTCCCTATGGCTCAACCGTGGTAGTGGGGGATAGCGCCAAGGAGGATGAGACCATCGCCTTTTTCAATACCCATGGCGTCAAGCGGGTCTATGGGAGCTATCAGAATCGGCCCGTGAGTGATACCGCGGCGATTGCGGCTTGGAACGAGAAGCTGGAATACAATTTCATCGAGTCCCAGCTTCTCTTTGGCTTTGTAAATATCGATGAGCCGACCCAGGTGGCGACTTTGCTTTCCAATATCCAGAGCCGATTCATCGACTACAACAATGGCTTCTACGACCTCCCGCAGTATCGCTTTGATGCCCTGCACCTGGACATCGAGCCCCAGGGCACAGATGCTTGGGACGATGGCGATGGCACGGTCAGGCGGGCGATGTTGGAGGACCTGAAGGATCTGTATGCGGACATTCGGGCCCTCCTCGTGACAGAAGGGATGGGGACGGTGCCCATCTACGCCGACATCCCCTACACGTGGGACAAGCTGCCGGTGGATGGAGGCTCCATCGCCTGGGCGGATGCGGCGGATCGCGATGCCTGGTTCGCGGGGATCGGGGACTCGCTGAACGGGATTTCCATCATGACTTTTTCCAAAGACACCGTGCCCGAGTTGACGGTCGCGACGGAGTATGAGCGCACGGGCTCTTTCCCCGGCTATGCGCGTATCGGGATTCAGCCCAAAGGGTGGCCGGGTCAGCAGTGGGAGTCGATTTGGGAGGTCAATAGCATCCTGAATGACTTGGAAGATATCCATGCTCCAAACCATGCGACGGATCTGGAAAACTACGGATTCTGGCGCTACTCCATCGAGGAGTCGAAGCTCGACCCCGTGATTGTGGACGTCGATATCGTGATCTTCGAGGACGCCCCGGGCATTCCATTCGGGGAGATCTGGACCGGCCCCGCCATCTATGTGGGCGGAGAGGCGGGAAAAATCTACACCGTCAAGCAGGCCTCCGATCTGAATGGGCAGTGGAAAGAGATGGCGCAACTGAAAGTCCGCCAGGGGCAGGACAGCGAAACCTTCCGCGTTCCCATCACGCTCTCGGACTCCAGAGCCTTTTACAAAGTAGAGGTCGTCGCCGAGAGCGCCCAGCGATAATCGTGCAACTTGCGCTCTTGATGAAATTGAGCTTCTTCTCTTTCCAACTTTTTGGAGCGGAATCACTTCGATGCTGGCCAAATCGGCTGGGGACAGATACCGCTCGGTTGTGAAGATCGGAATCCTTTCAAGAAATCCCAAACTCTACTCAACCCGCCGCCTGACTGAGGCCAGCAAAGAGCGTGGCCACGAAGTTGAGGTCATCGACTATGCGCGCACGCATATGAACATCGCGGCGCACAATCCCAAAATCTTCATCGGGGACAAAGACCTTGCCGGATTCGATGCCGTGATTCCCCGCATCGGTGCCAGTTATACCTTTTTCGGCACCGCCGTGGTGCGCCAGTTCGAGATGATGGGGGTCTACTCCGTCAACGAGTCGGTGGCCATTTCCCGCTCGCGCGACAAGCTGCGCAGCCTCCAGCTCCTCGCTCGCAAGGGCGTGGGTCTTCCCGTGACGGGATTTGCCCGGGACCCGAAGGCGACCAAGGACTTGATCAAAGTCGCAGGCGGAGCGCCGCTGGTGGTCAAGCTGCTGGAAGGCACCCAAGGAGTCGGGGTGGTCTTGGCCGAGACCAACAAGGCGGCCGAGTCGGTCATCGAAGCCTTCCGGGGTCTCGACGCCAACATCCTGGTTCAAGAGTTTATTAAAGAAGCGGGCGGAGCGGACATTCGCTGTCTGGTCATTGGCGACAAGGTCGTGGCGGCCATGAAGCGTCAGGGCAAGGAAGGCGAGTTCCGTTCCAATCTCCATCGCGGAGGCAATGCCACTGTGGTCAAGATCACTCCCGAGGAGCGTGCCACCGCAGTGCGCGCCGCCCGGGTGATGGGTTTGGGGGTTGCGGGCGTCGACCTTTTGCGCAGCAACCATGGACCCGTCATTATGGAGGTGAATTCCTCTCCCGGCTTGGAAGGCATTGAGACTGCGACCAAGAAGAATGTGGCTGGTTCGATTATCGAATATATTGAAAAGACAGCCGCTGAAGGTAAAACAAAGACCCGCGGTAAGGGTTAACAATTTATGGGCAAGAATCTGTCGTTTGAGTTCGAAGGAACCAAGGTGCTGGGTGGCCAGCGCGCTTTGGTGACCCTGCCGATTGGTCGTTTCCTCACTGGACAGAACTTCGGTCTGCCCGTTCATGTAATTCAGGGAAAGAAGGAAGGCCCTGTTCTTCTTTTGACCGGCGCGGTGCACGGCGACGAGCTCAACGGCATCGAGATCATTCGACGTATCCTGACCAACAATACCCTGCGTTCTCTACGCGGCACGGTGCTGGCTATTCCGGTGGTCAATGTGCCCGCCTTTGGCGACCGCTCGCGTTATCTGCCTGACCGTCGGGACTTGAACCGACTCTTTCCAGGGGGAGAAGGGGGCTCGGTCGGAGGCCGGATTGCCCGGGCGCTCACCGAGTCCGTGATTCCTCATGCCGATGTCGTAATTGACCTTCACACGGGGGCAGTCAATCGACCCAACTTGCCTCAACTCCGCGTCACGCGGGGGGACCAGGCGTCTATGGATTTGGCGAAAGTCTTTGCCGCTCCGGCGACCCTGTTGGCGGGCGAGCGCGATGGCTCCTTCCGGACGGAGTGCCGCAAGGCCGGCAAGCCCTGTCTTCTTTTCGAAGGAGGAGAGGCCATGAGGCTGGACGCGAGCTCCATCAAGTATGGTTTGCGAGGCATAACGCGGGTGATGCGGCACCTCGGGATGCTCCCCAAGGCGCGCGGACTGACCAAGGCCATCGAGACGGTCTTTTGCCCTCGCAGTGGATGGGAGCGTTCTCCTTCGGGAGGCCTCTTTACCCCCCTGATGGCATTGGGGCGGGCAGCTCACGTCGGCGACACCTTGGGCTTTGTGGCCGATGTCTCGGGCGGGGGAGAGCAGCCGGTGATTTCCACGCGAAATGGCATTCTGATTGGGCGCACCAACGAAGGCGTTGCGGACGAAGGCGATGCCCTGTTTCACATCGCGGAGGCTGGTGATCCCGGTAGCGCGGAAGGACAGATTGCCGAAGGGGGAGAAATCTTGCCGGAGACGTGGCGCGAGGTGGAGGACGTTCCTGTTCCCTACGACCCGGTCGGTGATACGGTGGTGTGATGAATAGCTTGGAACTGGCCCGCGAATTGGAAGCCCTGGCTCAAAGCGGGCTGCACTACGGCAAGGACCCCTACGACCGCGAGCGCTACCAGCGCTTGTTAGAACTTTCCGCAGAACTGTTAGAGCAGAACGGTACTCTGACTCGCGACGAACTGCACCAATGGCGTGCCGCCGACTTCGGCTACGCCACCCCCAAGGTGGACGTGCGCGCCTTTTGCCTGCGGGATAACAAAGTGATGCTGGTCAGCGAGAAAGCCGATGGCGGGCGTTGGACCTTGCCAGGCGGCTGGGCCGACGTGAACCAGTCCGCAGCGGAGTCCGTGGTGCGCGAGGCCAAGGAAGAGTCCGGCTTCGACGTGCGAGTCAAACGCCTCCTCGCAGTCTGGGATCGGGAAAAGCAAGGTAACCCGCCGCCCTATCCCTACAGCATCTACAAAATGTTCTTCCTCTGCGAAATCACCGGAGGAGCCGCTACCGAAACCCTCGAAACCTCCGGGGTCAAATTCTTCGCGCTCGATGAGCTACCCGAACTTTCCCAAGCCAGGGTCATCGAGAAGCAACTGCGGTGCTGTTTCGAGAAAGTGCAGCAGGGCGACCTGAGCACTGATTTCGATTGAAGGATTTGGGGTCTCTGACTTGTTAGGGGTCTAGTCTTTCAATTTGATACAAAGCGCGAACTTGTTGTGGATCGGTGTAAACTCTGGCCAACTCCGAAAAGTGGTTTTCACTGCGCGTCGGTATTATAAATGAGTTTAGAAATAAACCATTGTCCACAATGTTCACATCTACTATTCTCCACTTAATGACACTAGTCTTGAGTTACACCCAAAAAGGAGAGGCTTTTCAGATAATCGATCGTCAAGTTTCTATGGTTAGAGGTAGCGCTGTCTGCGGGATTCATGACGACAATTTTAATAAGACTGTAGTTTGTCACGGTTCTGATGGAGTTTGTTCGATTTCCTTTACAGGCAACGCCTATTTAAACAAAACGCCTATGGATCAAGCAATTGCCGAATCTTTGTCAGGCGGTCCTCTCAACCCAAGTCTCGTAAAGTGTTCAAGTCCAGGAGTTCCGGACATGGAAATGTTTAGGATTCTTGAGTCCGGATTTTCCGAGCTCTGGTCTAGAATAAACCTCGAAGCTACTCTTCCTATTAGCCTCACTGCAGAGTGTGTTGGAATTCAATACAAGAACTCCAAGAGAAGGTTTATTCCGTTCCTTAGGCGATACTCTTTTCGGAAAGGGACGCTGAAAAAAATGAATGTTCTCAAATTTAAAGAGTATTCAAACACTTCGACGATTTCAGCAATTGGTGACTTCCAGGGAGTTTTGACGGAAGAGATTGTTAGGTCTTTCGAAGAGAAAACAAACTCTCAGAAACGGCTTAGTAATCTTTTGAAAGCACTGAGTGAAGCAAACTTGAAGAAATCTACTGTTGGAAAAAGTGCTTTGATCGTTCAAATGCTCCCATCTGAACTAATGTTCCCTGAGAAATATGGAGCTAGTCCTCAGTCGACGGCTAGCACGGCAATAGCTTTCGATTCCGAGTATGAGGATGAACAGGGGCTAATTTTCACTCCATGGATCCTCACCTCGAAATCATACCAAGCTCCAAGCGCTCAACAGTGGGACGGTGCAAACCTCGCAGCTTTTATGAGGCGTCGAACAGGTAAAGATGAAACTCTTTTCAGTGAGATTAGTCCAATTGGAGCGATGTTGGCTTTCCCTAGAAAAAAAGCTCCTCCTACTCCAAAACCCGGCTTCGTAAGCGCAGACATTTCCGCTTTTGAAATTCCGTTGAGTTGAGGGTCAAAAAGTGGTCGAACCTATTCTGTACCTTTATCCAAATGAGACGCAGTAGTATGGAATCGTATGTTCGGTGGTGTAAGAGGATGCAAGGGTGAGCCCGCTGTCTACTCAATGCCTGACTCCATGAGGATTCTCTCGCCCCCATCGGGCAAGGTGGCACCGAGGGTGAAGCCTTGCGAGAAATTCACTCCACCTAGGGAGAAGCTTGCTACGGAGGAGTTCCCAAGAAGACTAGCCTCAATCGATTGTTGGGTGAGGAATCCGTCGTCGGAGATGAAGCGGGCAAAGAGTCGCCCCTCCGCGGCTTCACTCGGAAGGTCCTCTAGGATGAGGGTCGCCTCGCCGCTTTCCTCATCCTCAATAACATAGCCTTCCACAGGTTCACTTCTATCGGGACTCTCTCCCTCAGCTGCCCACAGCGACTCTTGCCCGGTTTCTGTCGGTGGCATCCAATCAAAGGGAGAGAGGTCGAGATTTTTACCTGCGGCGCGTCCAAGGTAGCCCCCACCGTCTTCGGCGGGAGACCAAAGAAAGTGACTGTTAGGATCATAGTAGTCCCCGTTGGGAGCAATCATAAGCTCTTGCCCGGCTGTTGCTCCGAGGAAATCGCGATGGCGAATGAGCAAGTCTTCCTTCCCTGCAAAAACCTCGGGGTTCCAGCCTTTTTCAATTACCAAATCAACGGGGTCCTCTTCTCTGCGGAGAAGATCCTCTTGCAGTGCTTTGGCAAGCAGTGACAAGAGGCGAGCCTCCCGTTCAGCCGGCGATGGAGAGGATTCGGAGCCTGGTGCTTGCAGAATCAAAATTTTCTTGGAAGCGATCCGGTTGGCTGTCTGCTGCTGGCCGAGTTGTTCTTGTAAGGCCATCAGTTGTTCTCGTAGCCGTCGATTGTCCCTCTCAAGCGTGCCTCCCGCTGACTTTGGTTCCCGGCTTTGCACGGTCACACGCGGGTTTGGAGAGGACTTCCCGTTGCCAACTAAAGGGAAAGATTTTTCACTCTCTACTGGACTTGGCCAGAAAAAGAGAACGGCAAAGACGAGCGCGGCAGCCCAACCCAAGGTCGCAGAAAGGGGAAGGGAATACCGATGAAATCGACTCGAGTTGGGAGTTAATGCGGCCTCGATGTCCGACCACAATTCTTCAGGAGCTGATTTGAGAGGAGAGGAAGCTTGCCAGAGATCAATTGCTAGTTTCTCCGTCTCGCAGAATTGCTCAGCGAGGGCACGGTCTTCCGCCACCAGCGCCTCGACCTCTGCCCGATCGCGAGCTGGCAAACGACCCAATGCTCCTAAAGTGACTTCTTCAGCGGGTTTTTTCATGGCTTCGTGTGGGAGGTGTTTTGAAGTTGGCGCAAGCAAGTGCGAAGCTTGCTCATGGCGCGATGAATTTTCGTTTTGGCGGTGCCCAATGGAACATTCCAGCGTGCCGCCAATTGGGCATTGCTAGCGGGATCGAAGAGGGCGTCTCGCACCACTTCCCGTTCTTCTTCATCCAAGATCGATAGGGCTTGGCGTACTTGGGCGATGGAATCGTGAAACAAGATATCGGCTAGCCCGTCGTGAGTGGTGCTGTTCGCGAGCAGAATCTGACCGCCCGGGAGGTCTTCTGCTAGGGCGGGGCGGCGGCTCTTCTTTCGCAAAAGATCGAGGCACTTGCCTCGCAAAATCATCGCACACCAGGTGAAGGGCTGAGAGCGGGCGGCATCGTAACGTGCCGCTGTTTCCCAAATGCGCAGCACGGTATCCTGCACGGCTTCTTTGGCGAGTTCGCGATCATGCAGCCAGTTCAAGGCCATGGCATAGAGTCGATCCCCAATCGCAAGATAGAGTCCCTTGAGCGCGGCTTCATCCCGAGCAGCGATGCGCTCCAAGAGGTAGACCCCTCGCCAGGCGGGAAAGCGATTTTCTCCGGACTCTTCGCTCATCAGCTGGCTCGTTTTCGGAGAGGTCGATTCAGTTTGCCCATTGGTACCCATAAAAATTCGCGCTTCCTACAACATCTTCAAGACCTCACCTGCGAACGATGCCTACGTCCGAGAGCAATCATTGTCGATAACATCAACAGCGTGCTGCCAGTAGGCTCGGGAATAACCACCGTGGTCACCTCTCCCCAAGCCACGTCCAAATAGGTAGTCTGGCCAGGGCGAAACCTTGAGAACGATATCTCACTGGTCTCGGAGGCTCTCGGTTCAGTCAGCTTCAGCAAATGCGATTCTCCAGAATCGAAGATGAGGGGACTATCGAGTGCGAGAGTAGCGCTCCAGAGGCCGCCTGGCGTAAGTTGCTGAAATTGGAGCCCCGAGATTTCTCTACTCTCACCGTTCCGCACATCGGTAAGTGTTCCCAAGGTTGGAGAAAAGGTCGCGCTCTCACCCGCGAAACTCTCCGTTTGAAACAGACTGGCCTCCGGCAGCAGGATTCCCAGACGATACCCCACCGTGACCTGATTGAGGAAGAAGGGGGGATTGGGTGAAATTTGCTCGATGTGGAATCGGGTTCCCCCGTTTTCACCTGGACTGACAGTGACCACCAAAGCGGCCGAAACGAAACTCATGCCCAAAAGGAGAAGGAATAGTGTGACGATCGTTTTCATTATGTTTCAAAGCGAGTAAGTGGTTAAATTGAGAAGGGCCTAGTTGCCGAAATCGATTACCTGAAAATCCTCCGTCGCCACCGTACGGTAGAACGCCCTTTTCTCGCTCCGGCCAGCGGGATCAACGACTCTAATGGGAGGGTTGAGAAGCAGCACCGTGCCGAGTGATTGCCAGGTATGAAGGTCGGTCGAGCGCTCTACCCGAAAGCCGCGGAGAAGAGAAGGCTGCAAGCCCTCCATCCACTCAAAGTCCAACTCCAGTACCACTTGCTCCCCTTGTAGGATCTGCTTCAGTTCCGGATAGAGCGGAACTGCTACGAAGGTGAACCAACCCGTGGTGGGGAAACTGATGAGCCCACCGCCAATCCCAATCCCAATCCCCGGCACACAAAAATAACCAAGGTTCAAGATGTCTGCCGGGTCGGCCTCGATTACCCAGTCCCCATCCGGCAGGTCAAAGGAGAACTGGCCCTCTTCGTCAGTCACGGTGCTCATCTCGAGTTCGTAGGGGGCAGGGCGAGTGGCTCGGATGGTGATGCCCGCCAAGGCCTCGCCAGAAGAGGTCCGGAGCACATGCCCGATCTCGGCTCCTCGGGACACTTGGCAAAAGAGCAGCATGAGAGTGGCAAAGTGGACCCAGCGGGCGAGATAGAGTGATGTTGTCATTGGTTCTCTCTCTTCTCCGCCGGAACTAGCCTGCTGGTTTCACAAAAGGTGATCTTTGCGCAAATCACGTCCACTCAGTCAGCCCCAGCCGCGTTTTGGGATTCTTATAGAATTGTCTATGAAAAGTACTTTTCCTTCCCCCCATTTGGCACAGGAGTTCTTCAAGCACGCATAGGGACGGGAGGGAACGTTTTCTCACCTTTTGCCTGCCGCTCTGAGGAAGGCACCCTTCTTCATTTTACAGAGTTCCTGAGATCGACTAATCAAATTGAGTTCAACTTGGTTATGACTTTTTCCAGCGCTCTGAGATGAAAAATCAGGAATGTGAAAAGGGGAAGAAGCGTCACACTTTTACAGTTGTTTTGGCACGGATTCTGTTAGCTAGCAGATTGCGCTATGAAAACGACAATCAACTGCACGAAGCATCTCGACTCGAATCATACCCGAGTCTGGGATTCCACCCGGGAACTCATCGAACGCAAGCATGAGCACCTCCGCCACGTTCATCCCGACCTGTTCAAGGCCGAGCTTCATCTTCGTGCGTTTGGTCGTCAGTCAGAAGTTCACCTTCTGGTGCACGACACCCGTCATCGTGTCATCGAAGCTCATGCCAGTGGAGACATCTTGGACAAAGCCATCATCCTCGCCTTCAAGCGGGCCGAAGTTCAGTTGGCCAAGCCCAAGCACTTGCAGAATCAATAGTCCGACCGTTTGCGGGGCTAGAGGCCTAGGAAAAGCCGGGCAGTTGTGAAGTAAATCAGCATCCCGGTGACATCAACAATCGTGGTGATTGCTGGGGCCGCAATCACCGCCGGATCCAGTTTGATGGTTCGGGCTCCAATCGGGAGCATCGCGCCAATCAGGGTGGAGGCCGAAACCTGAATGGTCAGCGCACAGGAGACGGCCATAGTGAATTGAGGGAGAGCGACTCCCTTCACCGAATTCGGCAAAAAGACGGGTAGCAAAAGCAGGCAGGTGAGGGCCAGAGCCCCTCCGAGAATCAGTCCCTGCAGCATGCCCAAGCGCAGTTCCTTCCAAGCCACCAACCAAGAATCCTTGGCTTCCAATTCGCCCAGGGACATGGCCCGAATGACCATGGTGGAAGCCTGGCCCCCGGTATTGCCACCTGCGGCCACGACCATGGGGAGAAAGAGTGCGAGCAAAAAGACGGAATTGAGAACGGGCTCGAACTGAATCATCACATAGCCCGAGGCGATGGCGAGAAAGCCCAACACGAGCAGCCAGCCCACCCGGCGTTTGAGGTGCACCACGATGCGCGTGCGCAGATAGCTTTCCTCGGATTGCTCCCCTGCGATACCCGCCTGTTTCTCAAAGTCTTCGGTCGATTCCTCTTCCAGAATCTCCATCGCATCATCGTAGGTGATCGCTCCTAACAGCCGGTGGCTCTCATCTACCACTGGCAGGGCCAAAAGATCGTATTTGCGCACCATGTTGGCTGCTTCCTCCTGATCGGCGGTGGCGAGGATAGTCTCTTTGACATCGAACATGATGTCCCGCACCGGGGTGCCCCAGGAGGCAAAGGCGAGGTCGCGCAAACGGATGAAGCCGATGGGGCGCTCGCGCTCATCGACGATGAAGATTCGCGATAGGGTCTCTGCCGAGTCTTGCAAGACCTTGAGTTTCTCCAAGGCTTGTTTGACCGAGAGGTCGACCGTGATGCGGGCAATGCTGGTCGTCATGCGACCCCCGGCGGTGTCTTCCTCGTATTTGAGGAGGGTCCGGGTGAGCTCCTCTTGATCGGAGGAAAGAAGGTCTAACAGACTGGCGCGAACCTCTTCCGAGACATCTTGCAAAATGTCCACCCGGTCATCATCGGAGAGCGCATTGAGAAGCTCCCGTTGCTGGGCGGGTTGGTAACGGAGAATGGCCTCCTCCCGCAAGGAGTCCGGCAAATCGGCGAGAATATCGGAGAAAGTAACCGGCGAGAGAGTCTGGGTGATAAAGTTGCGGTCCTCGTCATCTTCCAGATTGGCATAGAAAAAGGCCAAGTCCGCATAGTGCAGTTCCTCGGCCGCCGCAAGGAAGGCAGAGCCGTCACGCGAGTCGAGCGCAGGTTGAAGACGTTCAGGCACGCGGGGAGACAAGCACGGGAGGGCCGCCGGAGCAAGGCTGGCCGCAGGCTGGCGACAACAAAATTGCGATGTGCGATTGGCTAGGACTTTCGCTCCCAGACGAGCGGGCAAACCTTTTCATCTGAAAAGTCGGGAGCTCCATTCGGCTTCGCCACAAGTCTTTCGTTTAGGTGGGAAAACTTGCCGTGGGGCCGATAGCTGAGCCCGTCGATCGCATAGTGGATCGCAATGGCTCGGCGGGGGCCGGTGGCGAGGTTGGGTGGATTGCCGTGGACGGTGTGCCAGCAGAAGAGCGCGGCGTCGCCGGGTTGCACGGGCGAGGGAAGAATCTCTTCGGGCCGGGGCTCCCAACCGTCGGGGAGCTCCAGCCAGCGCCGGGCGGCAGTGCCGCGTGCCATGGTGATGGGCCCCATCGTGGGCTCGACTTGGGCCAACGGAATCCAGGCTGTCACCATCAGGGGCGACTGGCAGGTCTTCCAGCGGCTGCGCTCGGTGTGCCAGTGGTAGTTGAGGTCGGTTCGACGGGCGGGTTCCTCCCAGAGCAATTGGTCGAACCAAAGCCGGATCGAGCGGGCGCCGGTTTCGCGCGCGATTCTGTTCAAAAGCTGGGGCGACCGCGCCAAGCCAGCCAGTTCGCTACGAAAGTGGGTAGAGTAGGGGAGCTTCCACGACCGGGCCTTGCGCGCCCGGGGTGCGGGCCAGTTGAAGGCGGGGGCGATGTCGGCCTGACCGTCCATCAGGGCCTCCTGTCCATGTCGGGCCGCAGCCAGTTCTGCCGGGGTGAAGACGTCTGTTAGAAAAGCAAAACCTCCTGCGAGGGCAGGGGTGCTGGAACTGGGGGCGAGAACAGACACGCGGGGTCTTTAGAAAATGGGGACCCATCGCGCAAGCCCGTTTCGGCCTCGCTGGCGTTGGGGTAAAGGGCTTGTATCTTTCTGCTGAACTCCAGACTCTTGGCGCATGGCAATTTTGCTCCGAATCTTTCGCAACGTCGGTCGCTATCCCGCGATGGCGCTGGGCGTGCTCTTTCTCGCGATTGGCAGCACTTTGTTAGTCCTGGTGCCACCCCTGATGACCAAGCGCTTTCTGGATGTCATCATCAAGGACCTGCGGGGAGACCTTATTTGGCAAACGGCGGGTCTGGCGGTGGGTGCCATTGCGCTGCGGCAGGTAATGGTCATGGGGCGCACGGTGCTGAATACCGCCTTCGAACAACGGGTTGTCCATGACCTGCGACAGGAGCTTTTTGATAAAATCCAACGCATGCCTCTGCGCTTCTTTGATAAACGCACCAGCGGCGACATCATGAGCCGGGTGGGTTCGGACGTGCCGGCAATGGAAAAGGTGATCATTCAGGGCATTGACCAGGGGTTGAGTGGCATTATCCAAATCGCGGTCATCCTCGCCTTCATGCTCTATCAGCACGTGGGGCTCACGCTGGTGACCCTTGCACCCATGCCTTTGGTGGCGCTGATCACTTGGCTTTATTCCAAGTTTGGAGCCCCTCGTTATACCCGCGTGGCGGAAGCGTCGGCCGACCTCAATGCCTCTTTGCACGATAGCCTGGCGGGGATTCGCCAAATCAAAGCCTACACCGTGGAGCCCGAGAAATTGTTGGAGTTCTCGGAAAAAAGCGACGAGGTCCGCGCTGCCCAGATGCATGTTGTGCGCGCCAATGCGGTGACCTGGCCTACGGTCAGTCTCGTAGCAGAGTCGGGCATCGTGATTATGTTGGCGATGGGATCCTATTGGCTCATCACGGACGGCTCGGTGACTATCGGGGTGATCGGGGCCTTTCTCTTTGCCTGGGGTTATCTCTTCGAGCCTATCTCGCGCCTCAGTCAATTAGGCAAAACCTTCACCAGCGGCTTGGTCTCGGGCAAGCGGGTCTACGAGGTGCTGGATGATGTGGAGGAGAGCAATTTATCGGAAGGAAAGACTCCGGACGAGTTGATCGGGAACGTTGAATTCGACCAAGTCCACTTTGGATACGAAAAAGATGAGCCCATTGTGCGGGGAGTGAATCTCTCGGTGAAGAAGGGGCAGACCGTCGCCTTCGTGGGGCCGACCGGTTCCGGGAAGTCGACGTTGCTGAACCTGTTGACCGGCTTTTATCATCCCGAGCAGGGACGCATTCTCATCGACGGGGTGCCGGTGCGGGAGCTTTCCAAAAAGTGGCTTCGGCAGCGAATGGGGTTCGTGACCCAGGAGAGCTTTCTCTTCAATACCACCCTGCGGCAGAACCTTTTGCTGGCTAAACAGGGAGCTACTGATGAGGAGATCTGGGCTGCGCTGGAGGCGGCGAACGCGGCGGACTTTGTGCGCGAAATGCCGGAAGGGCTCGACACTGTTACCGGCGAACGCGGGGCCAAGTTGAGCGGTGGTCAGCGGCAGCGAATCTCGATTGCGAGGGCCTTGTTGAAGAATCCACCTATCCTGTTGTTAGATGAAGCAACGAGCGCAGTCGACAACGAGACCGAGCGTCTCATTCAGGAAGCGCTTGGTCGTCTGCGTGATGATCGCACCAGCTTCGTCATCGCGCACCGTCTCAGCACGGTGCAAGACGCGGACCTCATCTGCGTTCTCGTCGCGGGAGAAATCGTGGAGCAAGGCACCCACGAAGAGCTCCTCGCACAGAACGGAGTCTACGCCGGATTGCAGGGTTGATCTTCTCGGAGTGCGGTCGCTTGCCACCGCTTTGGTGGAAACGAGTGAGTTCTTAGGTCGGCCCGTGAAGAGCAAAGCTTGCTTGCTCGAACTTCTGGAGGCGTCGCAGGCTGGATGGGGAGGGTTGTGAGATAAGCTTTCGCTTGTAGGAGAGAGGGTGCGGGGAGGTTGGTCTGGTTGGGGGAAGGTGTTCCCTCTCTGATTCGAAGCCGATTCGAGCTCCGGGCAAGCAAGCTTTGCCCGTCGCGGGGACGTCTTTCACGAGGAAGACTTCCGGCTGCAAAGCGGCAGCAAGCGACCGCACTCCGAGAAGGCCTGCGAGCGGGGTGTGGGGAAATTGGTGAGGGGGGCTTCCGTCTTTGATTCGAAGTTCGAGCCGGAATAGAGGGTTGATTTTCTCGGAGTGAGGTCGCTTGCCACCGCTTTGGGGGAGATGAGTGAGTTCTGAGACCAACCCGTGAAGAGCAAAGCTTGCTTGCTCGAACTCCTGGAGGTGTCGCAGGCTGGATGGGGAGTGTGGAGTAGGGGGAGGGTTGTTAGGTGCCCTTTTGCTTGAAGGAGAGAGGATGCGGGGGAGGATGTTTGGATGGGGAAGGGTTTTCCCATCTTTGATTCGAAGCCAACCCGAGCTCCGGGCAAGCAAGCTTTGCCCGTTGCGGGGGCATCTTTTACGAGAAAGGCATCCGGCCCCAAAGCGGCAGCAAGCGACCGCACTCCGAGAAGGTCTTCCGTTAGGCGCGGCGCTTTTGGACGGCTTTGGCGAGGACTTCGAGGACTTCTTCGGTGGTGTCCCAGCTGATGCAGGCGTCGGTGACGGATTGTCCGTAGGTGAGCTTGCTGAGGTCGCCATCACCGAGACTCTGGTTGCCTTCGACGAGGTTGGACTCGATCATGACCGAAGAGATCGCGGTGGAGCCGTCTTCGATTTGATTGGCCAGCGCTTTCACGACCAGAGGCTGGTTGCGGTAGTCCTTGCGGGAGTTTCCGTGGGAGCAATCGACCATCAGGTAGGGGGGCAGGTTCTGCTCCTCGAGACAAGTGACCGTCTCCGCAATGCTTTCGGCATCGTAGTTGGGACCACCTGACCCTCCGCGCAGGATGATGTGGCAGGAGTCATTGCCTGTGGTCGACACGATGGCAGAAACGCCTTGCTTGGTGACCGAGAGAAAATGGTGGGAGCCCGCCGAGGCCCCAATGGCATCGAGCGCGAGTTGCACCGAGCCGCCGGTTCCGTTCTTGAAGCCCACGGGCATGGAGAGTCCGGAGGCGAGCTCGCGGTGAATTTGGCTCTCCGTGGTGCGCGCTCCAATCGCACCCCAGGCGATGAGGTCGGCGATATATTGTGGGGAAATGGTATCGAGAAACTCCGTCCCGGCCGGAATCCCCAGTTCGGCCAGTTCCAACAATAGTCCCCGTGCCACCCGCAGGCCGCGATTGATGTCGAAGGAATTGTTGAGATGCGGATCGTTGATGAGACCCTTCCAGCCGACCGTGGTGCGTGGCTTTTCGAAGTAGACTCGCATCACGATTTGGAGGTCATCGGCGTATTTGTCGATGAGGGGCTTGAGCTTTTTGCCATACTCGATGGCAGCCTCGGGATCGTGGATCGAGCAAGGTCCGATGACGACCAGCAGGCGGTCGTCTTTTCCATGCAAAATGGCGGTGGCCTGCTCACGAGCGGACGAGACCAACTGGGCCGCGTTTTCGCTGATGGGCAGGTAGTAATTGAGGACGGCTGGCGAGATGAGGGGGTTGATGCCCTTGATGCGCAGATCGTCGGTAGGAGGGGTGCTCATGGGAGAAAGAGAATCCAGTTTCCAGAGACCAGAAGCCAGACCTTTTCGGTAAAGGTTTTCTTAAAAGTGATTGCTAGAGGGCCGCTTGCTTGCGACCGGGTTTTTGCTCCCAGGATCCTAGAAGGGAGGCTCGTCGTCCACGCGGTCGGCGGGGTCGGGCTCGTTGTCGAAGGCTGCTTCGAGGGAGGACAGGGCGCGGTTGGTGGCGGGATTCGGGTCTCCGCCGTCGCCTTTCAGGATTTTCCAGGCATGCAAGTTCACGTAGTGGCGGCCTTTGTGCTCGGAACCGCGAATGTTGAAGTGCACTTGCACCTCATCGCCCTTGGAAAGGTTGTTGAGGAGATCGGCCTTTTCCTTAATGCAGTCGAACTTAATCTCTTGCGGATATTTGCCGTCCATGGCTTCGAGAACGAATTCGCGCTTTGAGAATCCGCTGGGAAACTCTTGTAGGTCGCTGATGGAGATGATTTTGCCTTGGATTTCGAAAGCAGACATGGCCGAGAGAGTTAGGATGAACGCCTAAAGAGTCAAGTTCGCTTGAGATTAAATCGCGGTGCCGCCTATTTGAGAAAACGCAGGTCTCCATCCCGTCGGGTCAGTCCCTTGGCGTCGAGATGTTCCAAAAGAGGCATCGCAACCCGTCGCGAGGTGTTGAGAAGCTGTCGGAGGTCGGAGGCCGTGGCGGACTCGTGGGTCGCGAGGTGACTGCGGACGAGCTCGGAGGCGGCGTCGACGGAGTCAGCATGCACCACCGTCTTCTCGTCCAAGGAGACGACTTGGCCGACGCGGATGAGAAAGGCGAGAGCCCGCTGGGCGGCGGGAGTGGGGGCGAGCTCTTTCTTGTTGGGTGCGTTGAGTTGTTCGGTGGTGAGGACCTTGAGGATGTCCTTGGCCTCTTTTTTCAATTCCGGCGGAATGTCGGTCTGGTGGGAAAGGGCTTTTAGGTATTCACCCTCGTTCTGAATGTCTTTTTCCCGCAGGGCGGCGAGGAGATTGTCGAAGAGGTCGTGCTGGGCGAATTCGCGCGCAAAGTCATTGCGCAGGGTCTGGAGCTGGATGCCGGGGAGGTCGGGGTTGGTCTGGTGATAGTCGTTCACTGCGGCGATGGCTCGCTGCAGGATGTCCTCCCACCAAGCGGCATCGATGTGGCCCTGGTCGAGACGGGCGATCTGTTTCTTTCCGCTCAGGTCTTTTAGCGCGTTCTTGTATGAGCGGTTGGAGAAAGGGAAGTTCTGGGGGGCGGGCTTGGCGGGCAGGTAGCGGTGCTTGTGGATGAGGTAGGTGAGAAAGGCCTCGGGGGTTTCCGCCTCGGAAAGCGCGCGCAACTGGACCTGATGATCTTCTTTCCCCAAATGCCGCCGCGAGCCGTGGGCATCGAGGACGCGTGCCCCTGCGAGGGTGGCTTCGCCTGACCAGTCGCGCACCACGATGCGGTCGTTGGCGAAAACGAAGAGAGCCTCGTCGAGCCGAATCTGGGCGAGCCCGCTCTGGCCCGGAAGCAGTTCTCCATCTAACAGCCGGACGCGTCCATTGACCCGACCGGAGCCGTAGTGGAGGCGAATCTTCTGGTTGTTCTTCACCGGACGCTCGCTGCCCGGTTGACTGGGGATGGGGCGGGGCAGTCGGGTGAGAATGACGTCGATGGTATCCGAGGGGGTCCCCGCCTCGGGTAAAGTGAGAATCTGTCCGCGCTTGACCCCGCGTTCTTTCCGCGAGTCCAGCGCGACATCGGGGATGTTGACCGCAGTTCGCATTCCCGGGCGTGCGTGTTCAATGCTCTTGCTATGGTTTTGAATCGCACGGACATGAACGGCGTGGCCCTGTGGCTGCAGCACGACCTTGTCCCCGGTGGAAAGACCTCCGCGCGACAGGGTGCCGGTGACGATGGTGCCCATGCCTTTGACCGAAAAGGCGCGGTCGACGGGCAGGCAAGGAACGCCGAGATCTTCGGGTTCGGGGGACTCGGTTAGGGCGGTTGCGATCGCTGTCCGCAATTCGTCGAGGCCCTCGCCAGTGTGGGAGGAAACCGGGAGAATTGGGCATTCTTCGAAAGGGCTGCCCACCAGAGAGTCTCGCACGAATTCGAGGGCGAACTCGGGATCCTCCGCGATGTCGATCTTGGTCAGGGCAATGATGGCGCGGGTCATGCCGAGGTAGGAAAGGATGTGCAGGTGTTCCTCGGACTGCGGCATCCAACCATCGTCTGCGGCCACCACGATGAGGGCGAGGTCGAGAGCTCCGACCCCGGCGACCATGTTGTTGACGAAATCCGCGTGACCGGGCACGTCGACAACTCCGACTTGCAGGTCTTGTCCCTCGGGTCCGGTGAGGCCGAGGTGGGCAAAGCCGAGCTCGATGGTGACTCCGCGTTTTTGTTCCTCGGGCAGGCGGTCGGGATTGGTTCCGGTGAGGGCCTGGACCAAGGAAGACTTTCCATGGTCAATGTGGCCGGCGGTTCCGAGGATGAAGTTCATGCGCTCCTGACCGTCCGCGAATCAGGCACGGGATTCAAGCGGGATATGGAAAGAACGAGACGGTATTTTTTCGACGCTGGGTCGTAGAGAATTCTCAGGAGTTAGTCTCAGCCTCTTTGAGGACCGCGACGATGCGGGCTTTCTCGAAGTCGAAGGAGGTCATTTCCACCTGCACCTCGGCACCGGGCTTCAGCTGAGGGCGAAGGGGCAGGCCAGCTTTGGCCAAATGCCCAAGGGTGATCTTGCCATTGCGCAGCGCCAGATAGACGGTCCGTTCATCTCGTTCTTCGGTGACGGTGGCGGTGGTGACGATGGGTTCGGTAGGCATGGTGCGGAGGTTTTTTGCCCTATCATCCAAGGGTTGGCAACTTCCTCTTTTTGGCGGGTGAGCCAGTTGCCGGCCTTTCCTGAGTCGGTCTGGATTGTTTGGAAATCGCCGTTCTTCTCTGCGGTTTCAGAAAGTAGAAGTGTGATGAAAACGAAGCTCCTGTCTCTCCTGCTGATGACTCAAACGGTTTTTGCCATCGATCTTGAGCGGGGCGAGAGCGAAACCCTGGAGGGCGTCGGCAACCTGACTCACCCTGAATTTACAGGGAACATTCTCCAGGACAAATTGATTCCCTTTGAGATTAAAGACTCATTGGGTGAGGTCATCTTGACTGGGAACTATCACTCACGAGTGTTTCGTTCCAATTCCACGGGCAAGCTCGTCTTCGCTGGACGAGTCCGCGATACGAGCAATCCCGACGGGACGTTCGGTTGGGTGACACACGTGAGATTGCAGGGCTTCGGCTTTGTGGATGTCGATGCGGAAGCGGCGCTCGATTCGGCTTCCGCAGGGAGTGTGAGGGCGTCCCGGGCCAGTCGAAATGTTGCTGGAGATGTGCTGAGTTATACCATTGGACCGGGGTTGTTGAATCCACCGGACGAGAGCACCTTCTTCTTTGCCGGCACGCAGGCGGAGAGTTACACGGAGGATGGCAGGGTGACGATCTTTGCCTCCAACGACTTTGGCGGAAATAGTTTCTCGGTGGAGTTGGAAGGCACTCTGGTTCCGGTAAAACCTCCACTGTGTTTGGAATTGGGGGAGCGTTTTTTCTTCGAGACTTCTTACTACTATCCCATCGACGTCACGGGAGTGGCCAAGGGTGTGCAGCTGCGGGTGGAGACAAGTCCTGACCTCACAGCCGAATCGTGGAGTCTCACCAGCGAGCCTCTTCGCACCGTGACGGGTGAGATCACCCGTGCCTATGGAGAGGTCTACGGAGACTATGACGGTAAGCAGTTCTTTCGGGTGGTCTGTTCGCTTCCCGAGGAGGGCCGGTAAGAAAAGTGGTGCATGCGCAAAGCTCGCCCAATAGAGTGAAGCCGCAATGTCCTATATCATGGTTGATGTCGAATCCGATGGTCCCATTCCGGGGGATTATTCGATGATTTGCTTCGGAGCAGTTGTTGTGGAGGATGGTTTGGCGCGGAGTTTCTACGGACAATTGCGGCCCATCTCCGACCAGTTCATTGCCGATGCCCTGGCGGTGTCGGGCTTTTCCCGGGAAGAGACCTTGGCCTTTCCCGAGCCCCAGGAGGTGATGGAGTCTTTTGCCAAATGGCTTGGAGAGGTTGGCTCGGACCGCTTGATGTTTGTCTCAGACAACAACGGGTTCGACTGGCAGTTTATCAATTGGTATTTCCATCACTTCACAGGCTGCAATCCTTTTGGTTTTTCCTCCACCAACTTGGGTAGTCTTTATAAAGGTCTGGTGCAGGATACATTCAAAAACTTCAAGCACCTGCGCAAGACCAAGCACACCCACCATCCCGTGGACGATGCCAAGGGGAACGCCGAGGCTTTGCTCGCGATGAAGGAAGAAATGGGCTTGCGAATTCGCCTCTAAGTCGGGCGGTTCGAACATTCTGCTTGTTTCGCCAAGGAGGCTCCTTTATCCGTTTTCCCGAACCGAAACATCATGAACATCTATCACTCCATTTTGGACCGAGTTTTCTGCCCGACAGAAAACAGCGCCAGGTAGTGATTTTCCAATTTCCCTCCAGCGCTCCAACACCCCTCGCGGACCGCTGATTGACGATACTGAATTTTTCCGGCCCGCTCCCCAACAGCGGGCCTTTTTATTGATTCTCAACTCTTTCAGCACCATGCCAGCAGACCCGGAAAAATCCGAAGACCGACAATCGCAAACACCCCAAGCCTTGCTGTGGGATTTGATGCGTGGCTATCGGGGAAAGTATGCTTGGGCCATCGCGGCGCTCTTCGTCTTCACCGCCATCAACTACCTGCCTCCTCTGATTGCGAGTGCGGCGATCGACCATGCCTTGTCGACGGAACCAAAAGACGGGGTTCTCACCAACCAAATCACCGCGCTGATGGGGGGCGCGGACTTCATCCGCGAGCACCTTTGGTTGCCTGCCTTGCTGATGGTCGGGCTGACGATTCTGGCGGGTGGGTTCAGTTACCTCAAGGGACGGTTGGCGGCGCAGGCTTCCGACGGGTTGGCGCGGGGGCTGAAGGACCGGCTCTACGACCACTTGCAGCGTCTGCCTCTTCGCTATCACGACCGCGCGGAGACTGGAGACTTGATTCAGCGCTGCACCTCCGATGTGGAGACGCTGCGACTGGCGTTGGCCTCGCAGGTAGTGGAGGTGAGCAATGCCATCCTCCTGCTCTTTACCGCCCTGCCAATCATGATTCTGTTAGACGGGTGGATGACTCTGGTGTCCTTTGCTTTGATCCTGCCACTTATTGTTTTCGGCTACTTCTATGTCGGGAAAGTGAAGCACCTTTTCCAAGAAGTGGCGGAGGCCGAGGGTGAGGTGACGAGGGTGGTGCAGGAGAATCTAACAGGCCTTCGCGTGGTGCGTGCTTTTTCGCGGGCCAAGTTCGAGAACGAGAAATTCGCGGTGCCCAATCAGGAGTATCGCGACCGGAGCTTGAGGCTTCTGCGGCTGATGTCGTTCTATTGGTCGACCTCGGATCTGTTCGTTCTCTTCCAGCAGGGAATCACCCTTTTCACGGGCATTTATTTCATCTCGCAGGGGACTCTGACGGTGGGGACGCTCTTTGCCTTCATCATGTTCCTCAACATGCTGCTGTGGCCTGTTAGACAGATGGGGCGGACCTTGACCGAGTTGGGCAAGTGCACGGTGGCTCTTTCCCGCATCGGGGAAATTCTCTCGGTGAAAGAGGAGTCCTCGCCCGCGAAGCCAGTCACCCCCGATGGGCGGGCGCAGGGTGCGATCGAGGTGGAGGGCTTGTCCTTTGGCCATGGTGAGGACGAACCCACGCTGCGCGATGTGAGCTTTTCGGTTCGGGCGGGGGAGACCCTGGCCATCGTGGGACCTTCGGGTTCGGGGAAGACCACTTTGATGAATCTTCTTCTCCGCCTCTACGATTATGAGACCGGGAGTATTCGCCTGGATGGCAACGAGCTCTCCGACTTGGATCGGCGGTGGGTGCGATCCCAGTTCAGCATCGTGATGCAGGAGCCCTTTTTGTATTCCAAATCGGTGGCCGAGAACATTCGGCTCGCGCGACCAAGTGCCCTCGACGAAGACATCCATGATGCGGCGCGCCTGGCCGATATTCACGATACCATTCTGAACTTCACCGACGGTTACGACACCTTGGTGGGGGAAAGAGGGGTGACCCTTTCCGGTGGTCAGCGGCAGCGGGGCACCCTGGCGCGGGCAATTCTGCAGGATGCTCCCATTCTCTTGTTAGATGACGCGCTCAGTGCGGTGGATGCGGAAACCGAAGCCTCGATTCTCGCGGCCCTGCGGCAGCGTCACGGGACGCGCACCAGCATTGTCATCGCGCATCGTCTCTCGACCTTGGCCCATGCCGATCGGGTGATCGTGCTGGAGGAAGGGCGAATCACTCAAAGCGGGACCCACGCGGAACTCATCGCCGCCGATGGGCTCTACCGGCGTCTCTGGACCATCCAAAATGCCACCGGAGAAGAATTGTTAGAAAAAGGAATCTCATGAAAAACGAACCTGAAGAAGACGTCTTCAGTGAGCGTCTCGATCTGAAGCTCTGGGGCCGGGTCTTTCGCCACGCGTTTCCCTACAAGCGCCTGCTCATTCCGCTCGCGATCTCGGCGGTAGCCATTGCGGTGGTGGATGCCAGCTTTGCCCTCGTGACCCGTTGGGCGGTGGACGACGTGGTTGCGGCCTCGGGTTCGGTAGCCCTGGGACCACAGATTGCCACTTATATCTTTTTGACCTTTGCCTTGGGGATTGGAGTGTGGATTTTCATCAACGCGGCGGGTGGCTTGGCCAATAACATGAGCCACGATATCCGGCGCGAGTGTTTCAAGCGGATTCAGGAGCTGGAGTTCGCTTACTTCGATCACCGGCCCACGGGCTGGCTAATCTCGCGATTGACCTCGGACTGCGACAAGCTTTCGCGAATCATCGCGTGGGGAAGTCTGGACCTGGTATGGGCCTTCTGTCTGGTGATTATTATCTCCATCATTTTGTTAGCTCTGAACCCCTTGTTAGGGTTGATGGTGCTTTCGGTGCTGCCTCCGCTCATCTTTGTGAGTTCCTACTTTCAGAAAAAGCTTCTCCTGAGCTCGCGCGACACCCGCAAATACAACTCCCTAATCACGGCCTCCTTTGCGGAAGCCTTGCAAGGTCTGCGAACCAGCAAGGCGCTGGTGCGGGAGGAGGCGAACTTGCGCGAGTTCGAAGGGCTTTCCACCAAGATGTATCAGTCCTCGATGCAGAATGCGCTGCAGTCGGCCATCTACATTCCCATCGTGCTCACCATTGGCAGCATCGCTGCCGGGATCGCCTTGTGGCGGGGCGGAGCAGGGGTGCAGGCGGAGACTTTGTCGCTGGGAACTCTGGTGGCCTTCATTTTCTATGCCGGGCAATTCTTCAACCCCATCAACCAAATCGCGCAAGTGCTCGTTCAGATGCAGGGAGCGCAGGCGGCCGGGGAGCGGGTGTTGAGCTTGCTCGATACCGTGCCGGGAATTGCCGACAGCGAGGCGGTGCAAGCTCGCATCGCCAAGCATCAGCAGGCAGGCGACGATTCAGACGGCCTGGCCCCCGATGGAGGGCGACAGGACTTTGAGACTCTCGAGTTTCGCGACGTGGGGTTTTCCTACACCGATGGCGAGACGGTGTTGGAGGGATTCAACCTCGTGGTGAAGGCGGGTGAAACCATCGCGCTAGTCGGGGCAAGCGGTGGAGGAAAAAGCACCATCGTCAATTTGGCCGCGCGCTTCTACGAGCCGACCCAAGGAGCGATTCTCCTGAACGGGGAAGACCTGCGCGACCGGAGTCTGGACTGGTATCAATCGAATCTGGGAGTGGTTCTGCAAGGTCCGCATCTCTTCAGCGGATCGGTGCGCGAGAATATCCGCTACGGGCGCTTGGAAGCCACCGATGCCGAGGTTGCAGAAGCCGCGGCGAGAGTGAATGCCCATCAATTCATCACCGAGCTAGAAGAAGGCTACGACACCGATGTAGGGGAGGGCGGTAACCGTCTTTCCACCGGGCAAAAGCAACTGGTTTCCTTCGCCCGGGCCCTCTTGGCCAATCCAAAGCTTTTCATCATGGACGAGGCGACTTCCTCGATTGATACCGAGACCGAGAAGTTGATTCAGGATGGTTTGCAGTCGATTTTCGAAGGGCGAATCAGCTTCGTGATTGCCCACCGCCTCTCAACGATTCGCACGGCGGATCGAATTCTGGTGATTGAGAAAGGGAAAATTCTTGAAAGCGGCACCCACTCCGAACTCATCGCCCGGAAGGAGCATTACTACGCGCTCTACACCCAGCAGTTCAGCCAAGAGCAGGTGGGAATGAGCGTTTAGGAGTTTGTGTCGAGGCCGCTACTTTGCGGCGCTGATTTGCACTTCCTTAACGCCCCACAGCTTGTCCCCGATGAAGAGTTGCGCTTCCATGAAGCCGGTTCCTTCGGCGAGTTCAATGTCCTCGAGGGTGACGCGTGCGGGGACTTTGTCGTAGCTGTTTTCAAGCACTTGGTCTTGCCAGATGAATTTGATTTTGGCCGCTTTGCCAAGATGGTTTTTCTGCGGGATGATGGTCACGTCGAAGCGTTCGATTTCGCCAGGATTGGTCATCATCCAACGTCCGTAGGCCGTGGGGCGCCAGTTGGCGTCGGGCCCGAACCAGCATTGCCAGGTGAAGCGGTAGTCTTGCTTCTGAACGGGGTCCAGGATGTAGGGGGAGGGCGTTCCTCCGGTGCGCTGCAGATCGGCGGTGACCTCATCGAACCACTGTTCATATTCGGTCACAAACTCAGTCACCATCTCGGGGTGCTCTTGGGCGATGTTGTTTTCTTCGCCGGGGTCTTTCTCGATGTCATAGAGTTCGAACTTCGGGTTCTTCGGCACCTCCTGAAATCCCTTTCCGATGCCCTGCACCACTTTGAAGGGCCCCTTGCGAACCATGAAGTTGCGATACTTTTGCGGCACGTTGGCACGGTTGTGCTGCATGAAGAGATAGCGCTCGGGCAGGGATTCCGTTTCTCCGGTGAGCAAAGGCAGGATGCTCTTTCCATCCAGCTTGAGTGCGTCGGGTAGTTCGATTCCGCAGGCCTCGGCCAAGGTGGGCAGGAGGTCGATGTGCATCGCGGGATCCGTGAGTTTGCGACCGCCTTTCATCGCTTCTGGCCAGCGAATGACGAAGGGAGAGCGAAAGCCATTCTCGTAGACGCTGCCCTTATTATCCCTCAGGCCGGCGGTGTAGTAGACCGAGTTGGGTCCGTTGTCCGACATGAAGATAACGATGGTGTTCTCCGCGAGCTCCATTTCGTCCAGCGCATCTAACAGCCGTTGAAAAGCCCCGTCGAATTGAGTGAGCATCCCGTAGATTTTCGCCGTCCATTGCCGTTTGCCTTTGTCGCGAACTCCTTGGGACTCGTAAGGCTCGAGGAACTCTGCATCGACGTCAAATGGTGAGTGCGGGATGTTGAGTGGCAGGTAGCAAAAGAAGGGTTTTTCGCGGTTGTTAGAAATGAAGTCGATAGATTCGTCGATGAAGACATCGGTGCAGTAGCCCTCGGCCTTCTTAAAGGAGTCGTTGTAGAGCAGGGTCGGATCCCAATAGGTATTGCCCGGGTAATCAGCGAACTGACCAATTCCTCCGCCGCCGTGCACCACGACCTTTTGGAAGCCTTGGTCCTGTGCTCGCATGGGGTAGTTTTCGCCCAAATGCCACTTGCCAAAGATTCCGGTTTGATAGCCCGCGTCGGCAAAGATTTCCGCGATGGTGGTTTCCTCGGGATTCATGTTGGACCTCCCGATGTAGGTGTCGTGGGCCCCGGTGCGGAAGTGATAACGCCCCGTCATCAGGGAGGAGCGAGTGGGGGTGCACATGGGGGACACATAGAAGTGCACCAGCTCCGTTCCTTCCTTGGCGAAGCGATCGAGGTTGGGCGTTTGGAGGACTTTATTGCCATGAAATCCAACTTCGCCATATCCCTGATCGTCGGTCATCAGCAGGACAATATTGGGTTGCTTGCCCCGCTCCGCGCCAAAGGAAGAGCAGGAAAGGACAGCGAGTAAGGCGATGGGAAGGAGTTTCATGGAATGATTCAGAGTCAGGGTGGGAAAGTATCCCGTAGCTTACTCACTCAAGCGAGTCTGACTATCACGATTTAGGGTGAGGAAGTTGCCCTCTCGTTTCACCCTCAAGCCGCCTTCTTCAGTTGGCACTTCGCACATTGGGCACACTGGCCGCCGCAGCACTTCTTCTTGTTCTTCGGAGGGCGGACGGATTCGTCGATACGGCGCTTGAGCCCGGTGGTCTTCAACACAAATTTTTCAATGCGGGCGAAGAAGTCGACGCCATCTAACAGAGGGTTGAGCCAATCGGTGACGGTGCAGTAGCTGCGGTCCTTGGGGTCGGTGTGGTGGGTGGCGTGGCCGCGGGGGCTTTGCAGGATCTTGGCCTTGTGGAGAAAGGTGATCACTTTGCCGTTCTCGCGGGGTGAGCGGTGGGCCCAGCAGTGAATCTCGTTGGTCACGCCACCAATGAGCGCGGCCAGGGCCCATGTCCAATGGAACCAACCGAGAAGCGAAATGACCGCAAGCACGCTGCCAGACAGGACCAAGGTCGCGGCGTTGCGTTTCCAGAAATTGGACTTCGTAAAGTGGCGCGGCTCGAAGTGATGGCGGATGTTGGGCTCGATGATCCATTTGCCGACTATCGGCCACTTTTTACTCCCGTAGGAGTCTTCCAGCCAATGGACGATGCCGGAGACAAAGTCGACCGCGAGAATAACGCCGATTGTTTGCAGCACAATCAGCCCGACTTCCAAAATGAGGTTTGCGTTCATCACTGCGAAGACTGCCTCTGATTCGAAAATCAGGGAAATTGACTAATTTTGAGCGTTCATCGATTCAATCAATGAAAAGCGGGGTTGAATTCGGAGGGAGAATGACCATCGGGGCGTTTGCGGGGGGATGGGGTTTAGGATAGAAGGCAATTATGAAATCCAAGTTGTCGCTCTTCTTGCCCCTCGTTTTCGTCCTCGGTCTTGCCGTTGTGGTGAGCTGTTCCTCCAGTGGGAGCAAGGGAGGGATGGGGATTGGGAAGAGTTCCCGGCAGCGTCTGGCCATTGCCTTGTTAGAAAGTCCCCGCGCGCAATTCGCCAACTATCACGTCAGCGGACGTCGCGACAATGCCACCGCTTTGGACAACATGAAGCAGACTGCGGCAGGAGTTCCCGCCGCCCGCAGCTCCTACGGCACGGCCCCCGGGGGATATGTTCAGTTGCATCCCGAGATGCTGCGCGCGATGAAGATTCTCACCGACAAAGGCTACTCGTTTCACGTCACCTCCATTGCGGGTAGTTCGCACAGTTCTCGCTCGCGTCACTACTTGGGCACCGCCTTTGACATTAACAAAGTGAACGGCGTTCCCGTTCGTTCTGGCTCACCCTATTGGCGCGAGGTGATTCGTATTTGCGAGGGCTTGGGAGCTACCGAGACCCTTGGGCCTGGCGACCGTGGTCATAGCACCCACATTCACGTTGCCTGGCCTCGTCCTCCCGGGATGTAGACCTGGTTTTTAACTCACAAAAAAAGCGAAGCCGCAGTCCTGCAGCTTCGCTTTTTTGTTTTGAGTCTCGGAGCTTTCCCGAATCGTTCTTTACTCTTCCTCCGCTTTTTCAGCTTCCTGTCCTTCTTCGATCATCCGCTTGATGTCTTCCTCGCTAATGGCGCTGAGGGCATCTGAATTGTTGGAATCAGGCGCGGCTTCTTCTTGCTCCTTGTCCTCCGCTTTGGGTGCGGGGGGGATGGCGATGGGTGGAGTGACCGCGGAGGTCGGGGCCTTGGGTGTCGGAGCAGGCGTGGCTGGAGATGCAGGGGCCTCGCCAATTTGCTGGCTCTGATTCGGGGCCATGGGGCCTTCGTATTTGGGAGTTGGTGCAATGGCTTCGGTCTTGCTCACAGCTTGCGCGATTTGCGAGAACTCCAGATTGACCGCCGACATGGTGTAGTCGGGAAGGAGGAAGTAGCGGTCGGCGAAGGCCTGCTCCTTCTCGAGCTTGCTCTTCAGTTCCTTCTGACGCGCGGCGAAGGCTTCTTCAGCCTTCTTGGCGTCCTCCTCGCTTTCTCCCTCAACCTTTTCCCGTTCGGTAGGCAGGTCGGCGGTGACGGTGACTTTGGCGATAAAGTCTACTGGGGCACCCGGGCTGATGGGGTCGTCTTCTGTAGGCTTTGCAGGCGCGTAGTCGATCTCGTACTTGAACCCTTCGAAGGTCTCGATCGTCAGCTGACGCGCCTTGTCTCCATTGCGGCGTTTGTCGCCTTCTTCGGCGGATAAGACATCTTCGAACTGAGGGCTCGAGAGCACATTCTTCAGCGGAGTCAGCTTGTCGTTATCGGGCTCATAGCTGGCAGGCAGGTTGTCGACAGTGAAATCCGAGCCAGCGTTCTCGCGGGAGACACTCCAGCTCTTGAACTTTTCGTCATTGGCCGATGCCATTGCGATGGACTCGATGCCATTGATTTGGATAAAGCCGCTTTCGAGCCAGTCCGCGGGATTGGCGCTGAGGTCGTAGAAGCCCTCGTTGACGGCATAGACCGAAGACGGTTCGTTACCGAGGCGAACATACTTGCCTGCGGAGCCTCCTCCAGTGGGGGAGTCCGTGGCAGTGCTCTTACCAATGGAGAGGGACTTCAGTTCCTTGCCATCTGCTCCCAGGAAGGTGATTTGGTAACCGTGGTCTTCCTGGTTGGCGGCCTCGCCGTCCATTCCGAAGCGGGCATTGAAGGCCGGACCGGCCTGACGACTCTGCGCCACCGATGCCTCGGTCAGTGACCGGAGCAGGCGGGTCAAGCGGGCGAAGTCCGCCTCGTATCCATCACGCTCCACGACCGACCACTGGGTCTTGTCGTTCTTGATCGTGACGGAGTCATCGGCGCCTTCGATCTTGATGGAGCTGACTTTGTTGAGGGGCAGGTCCTTCAGGATTGCGTCACCTGTTGCCAGTGAGGTCGGGCTCTTTTGCTCTTTGCCTTCGTTGAATAAGACCAAGATGGTCAAGACCGCGAGAAGTCCGGCGATGGACCAGAGGATGGTTACTAATCGTTTGCTCATGAGTAAACTGGTGTTTCTAAATTAGGAAAAATGGTTTCGTTAGAGAGTTTCATTTCAACGGGCTGAGGTGGCGAACCGGCGCTTCAGGAAGACGCCTAGTCCGAAGAGAATGACTACGAGAGGAACGATGAGAAGGTTGGCCAAAGTGTATTTGGTGGCCAAGGAGTCCTTCTCTCGACGGAGATCTTTTTCCAGCTCGCGGAGGCGTTTGCGTGCTTCCACTTGTTTGGCGATGGCCTTGTCGTATTCGGTTTTTAGCTCGCCTTCCAGAACGACTTGGCCGTTCTTCTGTTGTGCTTGAATCAGTTCGTTGAGGCGGGTGCTGATTTCGTCGAGCTCCTTCTGTTCTTTCTCACGCTTTTCGCCAAACTTCTGTTCGAAGTCGGACTCCATCTCCTGCACGACGGTGAAGGGGCGGCGGCTGTCTCCGCGGGCGCGGGAACCGATGAGGTGCTTCGAGCCAGTGACTTGGTCGAGGATGTTCAACAAGAAGGCCACGTTGTCTCCCTGTGGAGCCATCAGGCCGCCGAAGACCTGTTGGTAGGCGAAGCTGTCGCCGAGGAAGTCGCTATCGGCAATCAGGAATACGTTGCCGGGTTTTTCGGATTCTGCGAGACCGGTTTCCTTGGGCTCGCTTTCTTCCTCTGCTTCCGCTTCTGCTTTTGTGGCTTCATCAGCGATGGAATCTTCTTCGTTTTCGTCCTCGTCCGCTTGATCTGCGGGATTGCCGTCAGGGTAGGCGGACTTGAAGGTTCCCTGGATGTGCACTGCGAGGTCGTAGGCTTTGTCGTCCATGCGGATCGCTCCGAGAAGGGACGGATCCAGACGGGAAGCACGCATGCCATCAACGAAGCCCGACTGGGTGGATGACCGGATGAGTGAAGTGTGGCTCAGACCGTCCTTGCCTTGCGAAGTGATGGCTCCGGCCAGGACCAGGAAGAGGTTGTCCAAGCTGTCCGTGATCAAGCTATCCTTCTGTGGCAGTGCATCCTTGGTGAGGGAAAGGGCGGAGGTGGAAGCTCCGTCGCGGAACTGGGTGCGATAGTTCCCGTCGGCAAGCACCTCGTCCGAGATGAAACTCACGCCCCAGGAGTCGAGGAGTTCTTTCGAGAAAGTGGAAGAGGTTGGCAAGCCGGGCTGGCCCATCATGGGATTGCCTCCTCCGGTTTGTTGGGCAGTGATGGAAAAGGCGTCCAGCGCTGCCACCAGAGTGCCACCCTTGAGGAGATACTGGTCGAGAAGGTACTCGGTCTCGGGAGTGATGCCGGCGGGGTGCACGAGAAGGACTGCAGAGAGGCCATCGAGGTCGGCCGCTGTCGGAGTCATGCCAATATCTCTGATGTCATAGAGCTGCCCCAGCTGTTCGTAGATGACGAAAGGACGGCTGGGTGGCTGGCCGGGCATGCCCATCGCGGGGGCGCTGCCAGTCATGGGAAGCGCGGACATCAGGCCCAAGGTGGGGCGGTTGGTGCGGGCTACGCGCGCAATGGCTGAGGAGAGCTGGTATTCCAACTGGGTCTCGGCTTGTGGCGATAGGAATGGGATGGTCGCCTTTTCATCCAGAAAGGAAACGCTGAGGCCCAGGTAGAGGTTCTCATCGTTGAGCTGCTGACCCGCGATGCCGTCGAGGTTGGCGGAGTCCTCCGCGTCGGTGTCGGGCTTGGGATCCAGATTGACGATGCGCAGGTTGTCACCGGCAAGGGCCTGATAGCGCTTGAGCAGGCCATCGACCTTTTTCATGTAGAGCTCCAGGTCGCGGGGCATGAACTCCGCGTCCCGGGTGGCGTAGTAATTGATGACAACCTCGGCCTCGCTATCTTTCAGATCGGAAAGGATGGCCTTGGTGCCGTCGGTCAGGGTGTGGACCTTGTCTTCGGTGAGGTCGAGGGTTCGATTGCCAGCGGATGAAAGGGCCATCAGCCAGTTGGCGAAGAAGGTGATGAGGACCAGGGCGATAATGCCCAAAACGGCATTGAGCACCGGATTGTTAGCCTTGGTCTTGGATTGGACTTTGCTACTCATAATGGTTTCTCGTTATTGGAAAGTTGTGGGTTGAAAAGTGGATTAGCTGCGGCGGGCAGTGAGGATGGCGGAGGTGCCTAACAGGGAGGCCACGATCATGGTGGCGAACCAGACAAAATCCTGCAGGCGGAAGGCTCCGCGCATGAGGGAATTGAAGTGGTCCCAGACCCCGAAGGCGACGAGGGCTTCCACGCCGCTGTCGGGCAGGGCCTTGGTGGCCTCGATGATCACGGCGTCAAAACCAATCATCACCATAAAGACGCACACTGCGACTGAAACGATGAGGCACACCACCTGATCGCGGGTAAAGGCGGAGACGAGCATCGTGATGGCCAGAAAGGTGCAGCAAACCAGGAAAGAACCCAAATACCCGGAGAAGATGGTCAGGTTGTCGGGGTCGCCCAGCCGATTGACCGAGATCCAAAGGGTGAAGGTGAGGGCGATGGCGATGAGGCACACGGTCGCGGCGGCCAGATACTTGCCCAGAATCGCGGACCAAGTGGAGGTCGGAAGGGTGCCTAGCAGCTCAATGGTGCCGGTGCGTTGTTCGTCTGACCATAGGCCCATGCCAATGGCGGGAGCGAGCAGCATGAAGAGCCAGGGGTTCCAATAGAAGTGAGCGTAGGCCAAGTTGGCGTCACCGATGCGGAAGAACCCTCCGAAGGTGAAGGTCAGCCCCATGGAGAGCAGGAGATAGATCACGATGATGGCGTAGGCCGTTGGTTGCGTGAAAAAGGCGGTGAGCTCGCGTTTGTAAATAGTGAGAACGGATTTCATCTGATTGAAAGTTTAATTGGGTGCAGTGGATGGTTAGGCAGCGGCCTGGGCATCGGTGGTAGTCACCTGGTGGAAGAGGTCGTAGAGGGATCCTCCGCCTTTGGTTTTCAGTTCATCGGGAGTGCCGTCCGCGACGATCTTCCCGCGGTCGACGATGACCGCGCGGGAGCAAGCGGCTTCCACTTCCTCCAGAATGTGGGTGGAAAAGAGGACGGCCTTGTCTTCGCCCAACTTCTTGATGAGTTTGCGGACCTCCTGCTTTTGGTTGGGATCGAGGCCGTCAGTGGGCTCGTCCAGAATGAGGACCTCGGGATCGTGAATGAGCGATTGTGCCAGACAAGTGCGGTGGCGGTAACCCTTGGAAAGAGTGTCGATGGCCTGCTTGGCCACTTGCTCGAGAAAGCAGGTCTCGATCACCCGGTCGACAGCCTCCTTGCGGGCCGTGCCGGAGAGACCGCGCATCTCGGCGATCCATTTGAGAAAGCTGGAGACGGTCATGTCCTGATAGAGTGGGGCGGACTCCGGGAGGTAGCCAATCTTGCGCTTGGCCTCTTCCGGATTGTCGATCATCGAGATCCCGCAGATTTCAATGCTTCCCGCGCTGGCGGGGAAGAATCCCGTGACCATGCGCATGGTGGTCGATTTTCCGGCTCCGTTGGGTCCGAGGAAGCCCAGAACTTCGCCTTTCTTTACGGTGAACGATAAGTCGTCAACGGCCACTTTGGGGCCGAAGCGCTTGGTTAGATTTTGGACGTCAATCATAGGTTAAGAGCTTACGTTTCAGTATGGGAATGCCAATACAGGGTAAACGGCGGCAATCTTAGTCCTTGTTCTCATTTTTCAAGGGAAAATTTAGAAAGTATTGTGCGGAAATAATCCTCCCGAAGAAGCCTCGGCAGGGCGAGTTCCGGGGGCGGGAGTCCAGGGGATGATGCCCCTGAAAAGTTAGGCTATAGAAAATAAGAGTCCCGAGCGTGAAAGAGAATGTCCCGAACTGAAAATCTCGCGAGCAGGCATTCTGGCTTTAGAGTTTTTGAACTTGGGTGATTTCCCCCGCTAGCGAAGCCAGACCGGCTCCCAGACCCCGGGAATACTGTTCTAGCTATCGCGCAGGCTTGCGGACCGCGAGATGTGCTTCCATCTTGGCGGCGTGATTGAATCCCTCCGCCTCGCCGACTTCCGCTGTATCGCGGGGCTGTCGTTGGAGATTCCGGAGCAGGGACTCGTCTTTGTGGGAAAGAATGCCCAGGGCAAGACCAGCTTGTTAGAGGCCATTTGTGTATTGGTGCGTCTTCACTCCCCGCGCACGCGGCGGCCCAATCAAATGGTGAAGTTCGAGGCCCCCCGGTTCGGGGTTGCGGGTCAGGTCTGGGGTCGCGAGCGCCGCGTCGACTATTGCAAGGGAACTTATACCCTGAAGGTGGATGGAAACGAGCGCGGCTCGCAGGGCGAGTATCTCGCTGATGGGGGACTGGTGGTCTGGATGGGGAATGAGGATCGCGAGCTCGTCACCGGGCCTTCCGAGGGGCGGCGGCGTTACCTCGATTTCCTCGCCTCGCAGATCGTGCCGGGTTATCGGCGCGCTCTTTCGCGATATAAAAAGGCCTTGCAGGAACGCAACGCCCTCCTGCGGGATGGTCGGGGAAGTGGCCGCGAGATGGACTCCTTTACCAAATTGCTTGTCGAACACGGGCGCGAAGTGACCGCCGGGCGCGCAGCCATGATTGCCAGTTTGGAAAAGCCTGTCACCTGGGCCCAGGGGGCAGTCGGCGGCAACGAGGAAGCGGTCGGTCTCATCTACAAGGCGGCATCGGGGGACGACTTCGAAGCATCCCTCGCCATGGTGCGGGAGAAGGAGCAACGGCAGGGCATGACCCTGGTCGGTCCGCACCGGGATGACGTCAAGCTGACCTTGGGGGGGCTCAAGGCCTCGGATTTTGGTAGCGAAGGCCAGCAGCGCACCCTTGCCCTCGCGCTTAAGCTGGGCCAAGGCGAGCTCCTTCGCGAGCAAGGAGGGAAGACTCCGGTCTATCTGCTGGATGATATTTTCGGCGAGCTCGACAAGGGCCGCCGCGAACGCTTCCTCGCCAGTTTGCCAAAAGGCGCCCAAGTCATCGTCACCACCACCAATGCCAGCTGGCTGGGGGAGGGGATGGACCTGGAGGTGCGGGAGGTGAGCGGCGGGACGATCCGATAAGTTGTCGACTGGATTTCTCTAATTCTCTGAGAGTAAATTGATGAGCGAGCCTGCGAAATCGGGTCGGGGGAGAACTTTTTCAGCTTTCCTGTATAGAAAGAAGTGGGCTGGAGGTTGATTGCAAGAGGGGCTGTTGATGCCCCGATTAACGATATCCTAAAAATCCCAACATGAAATCCACTCGACCGACCTTTGCCTTGCTGACTCTTTTGTCATCCGGGCTTCTCTCTTCCGGTGCTACGGCAGCACTCGTCTTTTCCAGCAACTTCGACAATGGCACTTCCGGCGCTGTGGATGCGATCGCGGATCTGGGGACTCCTGCCGTAGGCAGTTTTGCTTTTGAGAACCCCGCAACTGCGAGCTACGGCTTTGTGAGCGGAGGGACTGACCGCGCCTTTACCACCGGCAATGATGGCAATACCCGCATTACAATTGCAGGGGCTGATGGGCCGCTGAATACCGCGTTTCAAGCTTCTCCCGGGACTACCTTTGGTAGTCAGACTCCGGATAACCGTCTCTACGCCAACTTTGCGGCTTCCAGCCTGACTGGGGGGAATGGTGCGACCGTTAGCTTTGATGTGGGTTCTTATGGAACGCAGAACAGTGGTGCCTTCAAGGCTATGGTCATTCGCGGCTTGAGCTCGACGAATGATGAGGTTTTTGAAACCTGGATTGGTATGGGCAGCGCCGCAGGAACACGTTTCGTCTACGCTCGGGAAGCAGGGGATACCACCTATTTGCGGACCGCCAATGGTGCGGGAACTCCGGCGGGGACTCGTGTCTATGGTGGAATGCCTGGGTGGAATAGCACCAACAATGCATCGGCTCCTGGTGGCATGGCGACGATTACCATTTCGATACAGGATGGGATGGTGACTTACGGCGCTTCGGCTGGGAGTCCGGGTGGGACTTTGACCTTTGGCCAGAATTCGGGTGCGACTGATATCGCCCAGTTGGAGTTCTCAAGTGTGAACTTCAACCAAGGAGGAAACTCCGGCTATTGGCTGGATAATGTAACCGTCAATACCGTAGTTCCCGAGCCTTCCGCTGCTCTTCTCGGTGGTCTGGGCTTCTTAGTCTTGCTCCGTCGTCGCCGATAGAGCTTCGCCATCAATTTTCCAAAAGCCGGCAGAGGACCTCCTTTGCCGGCATTTTTGATCTCTTTTCAGCGGTGTGACCGCAAAAAAGCCTGAGTGGAAACTCAGGCTTTTTTTCGAAAAGGAGGGTGTCAGGATGGTCCCTTAAATCACGCGGTCGTTTCCGCCGTCGATTGGGATCTGGGCGCCGGTGGTGGCGTAGAAGACGGGGCCGGCGACGGTGCTGACCATGGCGGCGACGCCGGGGGAGGTGATCTCGGCGTGGAGGAGGTTTTTGGTTTTGTATTCCTCTACGGTCATGCCGTAGCGCTTGGCCGATTTTTCGAGCGCTTCCTGGGTCCAGATTTCGGTGTCGAAGACGGCATCGGGATGGAGCACGTTGACGCGGACTCCGAATTCGGCGAGCTCGAGAGCAGCCACGCGGGCGAGTTGGGTCACGCCGGCTTTGGTGACCGAGTAAGCCGAAGCGCCTGGTCCGGGAGCGGCGAAGTTACGCGAGCCGATGATGATGATGCTGGGCTGCTTGTCGCTCTTCTTGAGTGCGGGGATGGAGTACTTGAGGAAGCGCTGGGTGGCGGTGAGGTTGATCTTGAGGTGCAGGTCCCAAGAGTCGGTTTCCGCATCGATATACTCGCCGGATTTGAAGATGCCGGCATTGGCGACAATGAGGTCGAGTCCGCCGTGGTCGGCGATGACCTTGTCGACGGCGGCCTTCAGGGCTGCATCGTCGGAGATGTCGCAGACGGCTCCGGAAAGGCGCTCGCCAGTGAGGTTGGTGACGACGTCGGGATTGATGTCGAGGCCGACAACGGTGGCTCCGTCGTTGCGAAGGCGTTCGGCTGTGGCGCGACCAATGCCACCGCAGGCTCCGGTGACGATTGCGATTTTATTGGCATGGATTTGTTCGGACATGATGATGTATTTGTTAGAGTGGAGATTTTTTCTCAAACCGCGGAATAACGCGGGATGAGGGTTTGGTTGTTAGACTTGATTTTAGGCCAGGATGAATTCGATAGATGGGGTTTCTCGGTTCTGAATCTTATCTATCCTATCCATCTTGGTCGGTTTTGCAGGATAAGCTGCGGTTAAATACTTATTTTTTCGCCGCTGCGATGAAGGCTTTCATTTCGACGATGTTGGCGGCGGCGTCGTTGCCGTCGAAGACCGCGCTGCCAGTGGCGATGAAGTCGGGGCCCATTGCGGCGACGTCGCCGACGTTGTTCTTCTTCACCGCGCCGTCGATAGTAATGAGGAGTTCGGGCTTCCATTCGCGCAGTTGCGCGACCTTGGCGGGGAGGCTTTCGAAGAAGGTTTCGCTGCCGGTGTCGGGTCCAATGGCGAGGAGAATGACGAGGTCGATGTGCTCGAGGTGGCCGCGGATTTGCTCGAGGTCGGTGGAAGGATTGAGGGAGACTCCGCGCAGGATTTCAGGACCGTTTTGTTCGATGAGCGAAAGAGTGGCGGCGAGGTCTTCGGTGTATTCGATCGAGAACGAGATGATGCCAGCTCCGGCTTGCGCATAGGCGGCGATGTGGTTCTCGGGCTTGTCGACAAGGAGGTGGACGTCCTTGAGGAGGTCGGTGTCGAGGCTGGCGACGAACTCGGGGCCGACGGTGGTCTTGGACCAGATGATACCGTCCATGATGTCGACGTGGAGGAGAGGAATGTCTCCGCTGACGAGGGTCTGGATGGCGGCAGGTTGGTCGTCAGTGGTGAGGGTGCCGATGCTGAGTTGCGGCTGACCGGTGCGGAGACGAGAGATGGTTTGGGCGCGGGACATGAGATGATTTTTTAGACGGAATTAATGAAATTAGACAGAATTATTATCTGTTGGGTGGGGGCGATGAGAGGGTGTTTTTTTGACAGGATTTGCAGGATGGAGCAGGATTTGTTTTTGAGGGGTGATCAATCTGGGAGGGGGTGATGCTGCCGGTTGTTCGCTGCTTTTGGTGGGCTTTGCTTTCTCTTTGGGTAGAAGAATTTAGTGAGAGGAAAGCCTTGGCATAAAAAAGTCCCCGCAGCTGTTCTGGCTACGGGGACTTTGGGTAAAATGAATTGTTAGGCGTTCTTCTCGGTGTTGAAGAGGTCGAATGCTTCCGCAGGCTTGAGGTCGTCGTGAACGACGGCCTTCACTGCGTTCATCATCGCGAGAGGAGCCTCGGACTGGAAGACGTTGCGACCCATGTCGACGCCGGAGGCACCGCACTGGATGGCGTTGTAGCAGAGCTCGAGGGCTTCCAGCTCGGGGAGCTTCTTACCACCGGCGATCACGACGGGCACGGGGCAACCGGCCACGACTTTCTCGAAGCCTTCAGTGTAGTAAGTCTTCACGATAGAAGCACCGTTCTCAGCGCATACGCGGGAAGCGAGACCGAAGTAACGGGCGTCGCGAGCCATGTCCTTACCAACGGCGGTCACACCCATCACTGGGATGGAGTAAGTGTTCCCGATGTCGACGAGCTGGCTGAAGTTGGCGATGGTGGAAGCTTCGGTCTCCGCGTCGCCGATGGCGAGCATGGCGGCCATGGCGGACGCGTTCATGGAGATGGCTTCTTCCTCGGAGATGAGCACGTTGTGGTTCATCTCAGTGAGGATGGTGGTGCCGGTATCGGTGCGGAGACAGATAGGCTTCTGGTTGCTTGCGGGGATGCAAGAACGAATCATGCCGCGGGTGCCCATGAGGCAGTCGGCGTGGTCAGCGAGCGAGGCGATGAGAAGGTCGATACGCTCAAGACCGGAAGTCGGTCCCATGAGGAAGCCGTGGTCGAAGGCCAGCATGACGGTGCGGCCGGATTTTTGGTTAAAGATGCGGGACATGCGGTTCTTCGTTCCCCAGTCCGCGCCGTCCAAGCCATTCAAGTAGAAGTTGCTGGATTTTGCCGGAGTATTGAGTCCGAAGTTGTCGCCGTCTCTGATGTCGTCTAGGTCTGCCATAATGTTGTTTTGTTAGATTAGTTTTGGGGTTTTTCGATCATGTTGATCAAAGTGGAAACCGCGTGCTCCACGAATTCGGGATCTTGCGCGGTGCAGTTGAGGGCCTCGACGGTGATGGTGTCGGGGAGATACTTTTGCAAGGATTCCCAGTAGGCGGCATCGAGCTCGGGTTTGTAGAGCTCGCCCCCTTCCGCGGAATAGCTGCTCACGCCTTTCAAGGGCATGAGGAAGACGGTGTCCTTGGTGGAGTGGGAAAGACGCTCGCCAATGACTTTGGCTACGCGGTCTTGCTCTTCCGCGTTGAGGCGGGGAACGAAAACGACGGGCGCGTGCCAGGTGATGAGGTGGTCTTCCCAACCGGCGGGAATCTTGTGGGGCTCGTGGGTGAGGATGCCGAGGTGCTCGGAGCCTCCGGGGCAGATGACCTGCGGGAGGCCCAGCTTGCCGGCGACGGTGAGGCGCTCGGGTCCGGCCGCGCGCAGCACGTCCCAGACTCCGTCCGCGATTTCGCCGAGGGCGTAGTCGAAGACGGCGGTGATGATTCCTTCCTTCATCATTTGCTCCATGGCCGCGCCACCGGCTCCGATGGCGTGGAAGGTGATCACTTCATAGCCCGCCTTTTCAAAGAGCTCGATGGCATGCATCGCGCCCTTGGTGAGAACGCCCAGATTGCTCATTCCGATCACCCCTTTGGCGGTGGACTCGGTGATGCTCTGTTGGCTCTGGGCCATGCCCCAAGCAGCGGCGGCGGCATTGGAAAGGATTTTGCGGGAGAAAACGTTGAGTCCCAGAATGTCGCTCACTGCGAACATCATGGTGATGTCCTTGATACCGACGAAGGGGGCGGTGTCGCCCGAGGCGGCGGTGGAAAGCATCACCTTCGGGAAACCATAAGGCATTGCCTGGAGGATCGGGGCGCACATGGACGTGCCCTGCGTTCCGCCAAGGCTCACAACGGCATCGACTTTGCCGGCCTGATGCAGGTCTTGCAAAATCTTGGTTGCACCTGCCGTGATGAACGGGGTGGCTTGGTCTCGGCTCGGTTTCTCGAGGAGTTCTGCGAGGTTGCCTCCACCTGCGGAGACGACTTCTTCCTTCGTGACATCGGCTTTGATGTCGGAAGAACCGACGAGGCCGAGGTCGATGAGGAGTGCTTGCCCTCCGAGGGACTCGATTTCACTCCGCATGAAGTCCGCTTCCGCAGCCTTCGTGTCGAGAGTGGCTAGAATTGCTACGACTTTCATGGAAGTTAGTCGTTGAAGGTGAGTTCGGCGAATTCCTTGGCGGCAGCGCTGACGGCACGTTCGATGGGCAGGCGCTCGGTGGAGGAGCCGGTCCAGAAGCCGTGGCCGCTGGTGTGGTCGAGCATGTACTGCGCGTCCTCGGGGTTTTCCATCGCGGCGCCGTGGGCGACGAGGATGGTGTCGGGGGAGAGTTCGCGGCACTTCTGGTAGACCTTTTCGGTCTGGGCAGCGGTTTCCTCGATGGTCATGCCGTTGTCGTAGCCTTTGATGCCGCCCTTGGTGGTGCCGGCGTGGTAGCAGAAGATGTGGGGCTTGGCCTGCTCGCAGATGGCGTAGGAGTCTTCTTCAGTAAAGGCCAGTCCGACGGAGACCATGTTCATCTCCTCCTTGGCGAGGATGAGCATGTCGATCTCGTTCTGCAGGGTGATGCCGGCGGAGGTCATCACTTTGAAAATCTCGGAATCGTGGTCGATGTAGGAAATGGAGGGTCCGATGTTGGAGACGGACTGCACGCCCATGTCGAGGCACTCCTGCAGAACCATGCGCATGTCCTTGAGAGGGTCGTTGGCGTTGAGGCAGGCACAGACGAAGGCGTCGCCATTGAGGGCGGGCATGATGTCTTCGCGGGTGTAGTCGAGGGTCTGCTTGTTGGAGTCGAGGATGGGCCACATCATCGCCATGGTGCCCATTCCATTCGAGCGTAGACGCGCTCCGGAGAAGGTGTTGACGCAGTCGGTGCCCGCGCTTTCCAGCAGTTTGGCGACCAATCCGCTACCGGCCGAGGAAATCATGATGGGCTTTCGGGCGGCGACTTTTGCTTGCAGTCGGGCAAGAATCGTTTCGGTGGTGAGACGTTTGGTTATCATGTTGCTCCATCCTGAATAGATGGGTTGACGACTTTTGTCATGAATTCTTTGGGTAGAACCATGAACAAAATCGTCAAATGCGGAATCGCGTTCAAATCCTGAAGCGGGAGCGATAGGCCGAGGGAGGCTCCTTCATGATGCGGGTGAATTCGCGCGAGAAGTGACTCTGATCAGCGAAGCCGCATTTGTAGCTGATTTCCGCAAAGCTGTTGGTGGTTCGCACGATGAGATGGCAGGCCTCCTGTACGCGCAGATGGCGGAGGTATTCCTTGGGGGTCATGCCGAAGCAGGCCTTGAATTTGCGTAGGAAAGTGCTGAGGGAGAAGTTGCTCGCCTTGGCGAGTTCGCTGATGGGAATGTTGTCGTGATAGTTCTCGTGCAGGAGCTTGAGAGCGGCTCCCAGTTCTTCGTTTTTCGACAAGGAAGTGGTTCCCTGTAGGAAGGGTCGAGTGACGCCGATGATGCCGCAAATCTCGCCACTCTGGTTGTAGAGCGGCTTCTTGGTGGTCGTGGACCAGTCGACAAATCCGTCGCCCCGGGGGACCAATTCGACCTGGTTGATGATGGAGTTTCCGGTCGATAGAATGCGAAGATCGTCCTTGCGAATCTGTTCGCGAATGTGCTCCGGAATGTAGTCGTCATCCCGCCGACCGAGGATTTCCTCGTCTTGGGAGGCGTTGAAGATTTCGCAGAGACGCTGGTTGTAGGCCACGTAGCGAAGGTCGCTATCTTTGATGAAAAAGATGAAGCCGGGGAGGTCGTCAAAGATGGTCGAGAGGCAATCTCCGACCTGGTGTCTTTGAAAGAAACGGTCATCCTGCATTCCGCGAGTGAAGCGTAAAAAGCGGTCTGCGACAACCTTGCCAATTGGAAAAAGTTCGGAGCAGGGGGCTTTTCTTCGTCGTGCTTTTCAAGGCGAAAAGAAGTCCGTGATGTGCTCTTTCCATGGAGAGGTTCTTCTTCTAGCGTGAGCTGATGACGACTCGCGACCTGACCAGCCAAGGTCCACGTATTAAGGAGGTGGCTAGCTTTGAGGAGTTGGTGTCGGGGTCCTTCTCTGATGGAATCAATGCCTTGTGTTGGCGGAGGACTTTGGCGGGCGATTTTGCAGAACTCGTCGCGAACTTGGAGCCTCAGGAAGGAATCCTGCCGCTTGATGAATCTCTTTTGAAAGAGCTTCCTTTGGGTGTAGGGGGCAAGCGAGCGGTGGCCGAGATTCTGGAGGATTACCACCGTCTCCAGGCCTTGGAGCGCGAGCCCTTGATCAATCTAATCGACGGCTATCCCCGGGATGAAAGACCGGGTCCGGTTGCCACTGATGTCTTTTCCTATCATGCCGACAGCGCGCCTGTGGAGGCGGATACCTGGTTGTGCACCTATCACGGAGCGCCCAGCGAGGGACTGCGGAACGAGGAGGCCGTGCGCAAAGTGGAGATCCCCGAAATCCGTCAGGCTTTGCTGGAGGAATATGGCGGTCCGGACGACGAGGAGTTCGAGGAATACCTGCAGGACCTCTGCTTCGACCTTCATTACGATCCGTTGCCCGAGGCCCGGCCCTATTCGTTCGGGGTGGGGCATTTGTGGAGAATTGCAATCGATTGGCCGGGGAGTCTGGTGCCACCCTGCATCCATCGCGCGCCTTTGACCGAGCCGGGGGATCCGGTGCGGCTTCTGTTGATTGGGTGACAGGGCAAATCTCGCCTTGCGCAAAAGATGCCTACTGTTTCGCAGACTGCCGGTTGCGGGGTGGCAGGTTCTTGCTATCTTGGGCGAGAATGAACAAAGAAACTGTTGTAAATGCTCTTCGTCAGGTGGTTGCCGATTCCTATGCTCTCTTGGGGCAGACCCACTTGTGCCACTGGAACGTGCGTGGTCCCGGATTCTTCGCCCTCCACGCTGCCTTCGAAGAGCAGTATACCGAGCTCTTCGCGGCCGTTGATGAACTCGCGGAGCGGGTGCGTGCCTTGGGTGCTCTTGCACCCGGGGGCTTGAGTAATTTGGCGAGGATTTCCGGCATGGAGGAGATCGCCGAGGACACTCCCGCCGACCAGATGGTGGCTCATCTCGCCAAGGCCAACCGCAAGGTGATTGCCAGTTTGGGCGAGGCTCGCAAAGCCGCCTCCGAAGCGGGTGACGACGAGACCGAAGACCTCATGATCGCCCGGACCCAGATCCACGAAAAGACCGTCTGGATGCTGGAGGCCTACCTCGCCTGACAAACGACAGCTTGAAAAAATCATTTCCCTCGCTCGGGTCGCCAGTTCATGAATTGGCGGCCTGATTTTTTTATCGGGAACGGGCAAGGGGTAGTAGAGCGCAGAGCTCAGCCAGTTGGGCATGTTTCGCTCAACCGTGTCCTGGCTTGCGCTTGTGGATGCCGATGGAGTTGCCGTCGGGATCGCGCACGAAGGCCATGTGACAGACGGGTGTTTCCATGGGGCCAAAGTTGAATTCGATATTCGCGGCCTTGAGCTCGGCCACGGCGGTGTCGAAGTCATCGACCTCTAGCGCGACGCTGCAACCGTCCGGACTCGGGTTCATGCCGGGGGCGACTCCGATGGCCAGGGTGCCTTCGCCGATGTCGAACTCCACCCAATGGCCGCCCTCCATCTCGTGGTCCATGGTGACCTTGAGGCCCAGGACTCCTTCGTAGAATTCACGGGCCCGCGCCATGTCGGTGACGGGATAGCAGGAGAAGGCGATTTCGTTGACTTTCATAGCAATTCACTAGCTACCACAAGGCGGGGCCGGGCGTCTAGTCGGCTTTCTTCTAGTCGGCTTTCTGCTTCCGCAGTTTGACCAAACGTTCCATGCCCTCGCGATTGGCAATGGCCAGCGCGGGATCCCCGTTGACCACGCCGCCACGGGCTTCGAAGAGCATCCACTGATCGTAGCCGACTGTATCCAAGGCCTGCGCGAGCTTGGGGAGGTCGGTCTTTCCTTTGCCAAAGTGGATGTTGCCCTCGGGCTTGAGATGAAGCTCGCAAATCGCTCCCTCTCCGAGGGCTTTGATGGTGGCGTAGACGTCTTCGCCGGCCCGCATCATGTTGCCGGTGTCGTAATACATTTTTAGGTTCGGCGGATTGCCCAGGCGTGCGAAGAGTTCATTCACCCGTTGATAGGTGATGGGGGATTCGATTCCGAGGGTGACGCCGTGCTTTTCCGCGATGGGGAGGATCTCTTTCGTGAACTCCGCCACTCCCGCAAGTTTAGCATCATCGTCTTGAAAGTTGGAAGGGCCGAAGAAGGGGTAGAGCAGGATCTTGCAACCGAGTGCCTCGCAGGCCTCGATGGACTCCTTCATGATAGTCAATCCGTTTTCGCGGTCCTTGCCTTCTTTCCAAATCACCAGACGGTTCATGCTGCCTGCACAGAGCGAGATGATCTCCACCTCATGCTCTTGGGCCGCGGAGAGAAATTGCTTTTGCAGGTCTTTGTTAGAAATGGTGAGGGTGCCATCTTTCTCCAGTTTGCCGGTGTGAAGTTGCACCCCGGCAAAGCCCGCTTCCTTGGTGAGGGCGATGCTTTCCACCATGCAGCGTTGGCCAAAGGCGGTCTCCATGACGCCGAGACGAATGGGTTCTGCCGCGAGGGAGGAAAGGCTCAGAAGAGCAACGAGGGAAGGGATGAGGAGTTTCATGGTTTCTTGTGAGATCGGAGTGGATGCTTTACTTCTTTCTGTTCTTCTTTCCGCCGCCCCCTCCGTAGTAGGGATGACCGTCGAAGCCGGTGTAATCGGGGTCGGTCGCACGAGGATCTTTTCCCGCTACGAGACGCTCCTGCAAGCGGAGGCGCAGCTTTTTCAGGATGGCTTCCGCCTCATCGGTGCCCGCGATGTTGTGGATTTGGTCGGGGTCCTTTTGCAGGTCGTAGAGTTCCTCCGCTGGACGCTTGGCAAAGCACAGATTGTAGGCGCGACGATACTGCTCGTTCAGGTCGCGATTCTCGATGATGTCCTTCTTGCTGGGGCCTCCGTCACAGTCGGCATACCACTGGCCGGGAATATTTGTGAGCTCGCTATCTCCCGTTCCCATGGGCCACAGCTCGGGCTGATAGTTGCGAATGTAGAGGTAATCGGGAGTGCGCAAAGCGCGGGCGGGGTAGCCTCCCATGTTGGGTTTTTCCTGGGCGGGCACATGACGCTCGCGCCCAAAGATGATGTCGGGTCGGCCTTCGGGATCGAGGCGGCCGGACTCCTCTTTCATCAGCAATTTGGCAAAGCTCTTTCCGGAAAGATTGTCCGGAATCTCGGTTCCGGTGGCCTCTAACAGAGTGGGGGCAATGTCGATGAAGGAGACGAAGTCCTCCAGCGAGCGCCTGCCCTGGACCCGGGCTCCCCAGCGCACCGCAAAGGGGACCCGCACTCCCGAGTCATAGAGATTTCCTTTTCCGCGGGGAAAGGGCATCCCGTGATCGCCCGTCATCACGATGATGGTGTTTTCTAACAGGCCGCGCTCTTCCAGTTCGGCAATGGCCTCTCCGACCAAGCTGTCCCAGCGCTGCACCTCGAAGTAATAATCGGCGACGTCATTGCGGATCACTTCGCTATCGGGAAAGTGTTTGAAGAGGTGGGCCTTGGCGGGGTCGATGCCCGCTTTTTTTCCAGACCCTTTCACATAACCGCGATGGGGATCGCTGGTCGCGAGCCAGAAGCAGAAGGGTTGTTCGACTGCCTCTTTCTGCGCGAGAAACTGTTTGAAGTTCTTGTAGGTCGGACCCGCGGGGTCGGTGCCGTGATGCGCCTTCCAGTCCTGAATTCGACCCGGCCCCCAGGTCTTCGGCGGGTTTTGTCCGATGGCGTAGCCCGCATCGGCAAGGAGGTGAAGGAAGCTCTCGTGCTCCACGGGGAGGGTGGACCAGAGGTTCGCGCCGGGACCGAGCTGCCAATGATATTTTCCCGTGATCACTCCATTGCGACTGGGCGTGCACGAGGGGCTGGTGGTGTAGACGTGATGAAAGAGCACTCCCTCGCGAGCCAGTCGATCGAAGTTCGGCGTGGCTACGCCTTCGTCACCATAGGCGCCCGCATGCGGCCAACCCCAGTCGTCGGCCATGCAGAACAAAATGTTTGGGCGATTCTCCGCAATGAGTTCGGCGGTGAGCAGCAGTAGGGTCAAAAGAGGACGCATGCTGACCATACGCGAGGGGCCCTAAGCTTGTGTCAAAAACTCCCGGACGTACCCGTTCAAGGACGTCTGATAGGCCGGAGCCTCATGATAGCGGGGAGGCAAAGTGTGAATCTGGCAGTTTGGAAGCGCGCTCGCGATGGCGTGCGCGGTGGTCTGGGGATGGAGTTCGTCGCGAGTGGTGTCGAGAACCAGCACGGGGTTTTGAACCTTGGAAAGTTCGTCGAGCGAGCTGAAGGGGCGACTCTGCCACATCTTGAATAACACCTGCGTGCTGGCGGCATCCTTGCGGCGATCCAACAGCGCGGTCACGGACTCCGCCACCGGAACGTTGGACTCCACCATTTCCTGATAGTCGGGATGAAGGGCCAGATTCATGGTCGCCTTTTCTTCTCCGGATTCCTGCAGCCACTGACCCACCCGGGCCACGAGACTGAGGTGCGGCGGCTCGACTTCATCCAGCCAAGAGGGACGCAGGACCACGATTTTCTTCACTCGCTCGGGATAGCGCAGGGCAATGTTCAGCGCGATTCCTGACCCCATGGAAAGGCCGCCCATGTCCGTTGATTCGATCCCCAAAGAATCTAACAGTTCAATGACGAGGTCGGCGAAATAGTCGAAGGAAAACTTCTCCGGATCATAGTCCAGGGACCCGCCATGTCCGGGTAGGTCGGGAGCGATCAGGTAGTGCTCGGGCAGGCCAGTCAGCGCGGAAGTGATCTGTTGGCTGGACGCCCCGAGACCGTGTAGAAAGATGAGAGGGGGCTTGTCGGTGTTTCCAATGAGAGAGTGAGCGAGTGGCATAGAGTGGTTAGGACGGAGGGACCCTAAGGGACTTTCGGGAGGTCCTGCGAGAATTTTTGCTGATCGATGAGGGCCCGAAAGTCTTTCGCAATCAGAACGACTCCGACTAACAGGAAGATGGTGGTGACCAAATCAATGGCACTGAGTCCCAACCAGATCAGCTGAATGTCTTCGTAGTCGATGTAGTAATTTTTTTCAAAGTAACTGATTGCGACATACAGCAGACTGATTCCCATCTTGCCGATGCAACAGGCCAGAAGGAGAAGCGGGCCAGCGTTTCGGGTTTTTCTGAGGAGTAGGATACTGGCATAGATGCCAATGACCTGAGCCAGCGCATAGACAGCCGAGTGGATATAGGAGAAGTAAAGGTCGAGGAATTGGTCGAACATGGCCGCCTGCTAAGTTGCCTCTTTTGCTTCCGTCTGACGATCTCAATTCGCCCCTCTGCGAACTTCTTGGGTTCCGTTGGCTGATAGGTTTTATCAAAAGTGCCGCGAACATTCGGGGAGGCTCCCCAGACATTCGCGGCACTTGGTGATTCTTGTTCGACAACTGTCTGTTGCCTCTGGATTCGTCCCGGACTCCTCCAGAGGTCGGAGCAAATCCTTACTCCGCTGTCAGTTCTTTAATGCGGATGTTGCGATACATCAGTTCCGCCCACTCGGCCTGGATTCCGATGCGGCCTTTCTCGAGGGGAACGGTTTCGCCGTCCGCGTTCTTTTGGGTGAAGTTCGAGATCTCGTGCACCACGACGCCATTGAAGATGAAGGTTGCCTTCTCCGAGCCATGGACGCGGATTTCCATCTCGTTCCACTCGCCCTTCGGCTTCTCGACTCCCAAGTTGGTTGGGTAGGATTTGCCGTTCTTCACCTCGCCCTCGGGATGGTAGTAGCCATCCTTCCGCTTGGTGTCGACGCGCAGATCTTTGCCCAGTACAAAGAGGTCGCCGGTGTGGAAGCGTCCTTCCGCTCCCTTGCCGTGCTTCTTGTCACCGGGGGATTCGCCAATCTGCATCTCCAGGCACAGCGGCCAAATTTTCTTCAAGTCGCCATGGACATGAAAGAGCAAGCCCGCATCGCGATCATATTCCTCGCGAGGCGCGAAACGCTTGTCCAACCACTTGTATTCCATCTTCAGGATGAAGTGGCTGTATTCCTTCTCGGTATTGAGGCAATCGGTTTCCTGCTTCGAGCCTGCCTCGCGACCGGCATAAACATGAATCGCCTTTTCCTCTTCATTGACTGAAAAGGCTGATTCCTCCCCAGCCAAAACCCGGGCCGAAGTCCAGCCGTTGAGAGTTTTGCCATCGAACAAAGGCACGAAACCTTCCTCCTCCGCAAAGGACGGCAGGGCGGAAAAGAGACCAACAACAAGGAGAGAACGGAGCGTATTTTTCATCAGTGCAACTGCTACCCTAGCGCCGCAGAAAATCTTGCAAAGCATCGTCGCGAGGAAAATTTGCGCCGAAAAATGTTAAGTTGGGGGAGGCTTCATTCGCGATGGGCCCCGCTTCTGACAATCGGGCCTACGCCGCAATTCCCCGGATAAAGGTTTCCACAAAGTCTACAATCTTCTGGGTGAGTCGTTTCCTCGTCGGACTGCGCTCTAGAATTCCAACGGGATGGTCGATGATGTTTACAATGTCCGGGTCGATGAGAGCCTTGTCATCGCGGTGAATCAGCCCTCGCTCGAAATCAATGTTTTCCAGAATGGAGGCCTTCTCCGTCTGGTTGTCGGTCTTGACCTTGTCGTAAAGGTCAAGATAGGTGCTACGATATTCGGCAAAGCGCTGGGCGGGGAGGGGAGGGTCATCGTCTTCGAACTCGGAAAACGATTCCAAGATGTTTCGCAATCTCATTAACTTGCGAAAAATCTTCACGAACTTCAAACTGCCCAACCTAGCCTAATCCGTCACCGAGGCCCGCTCGTATCCCTGTCCGATCAGTTGGGCGACGAGGTTGTCTTCAAGGACTTGTTCGGATTGAGTGCTCATGCTCGATGCGGGGGCAGTTTGATGGTGGTGAGGAGGAGAAAGAGTGGGCGGTTGATGAAGAAGTTGGTGCGCCCGATCTTTTGTTTATGGAGAAAGCCCGCTTCGGTCAGGAGGCCGAGATACTTGGTCGCAGTGGGGCGGGAGACTCCCAGCTCCTTTTCGATGAATTCGATCTTGGTATAGGGATAGCGGAAGAGGTTATTGAGCAGGTCCTGACTGTAGATTTTGGGAAAGGCTTCGCGAATCTTGGTCTTCGTCTCCTGCATGAGGTTACGCAGCTCTGTGATGAGGGTGACTTCACTGCGGGCGGCGCGGGAGATGCCGGTGAGCAGATAGACGCACCATTCTTCCCAACGGTTTTCTTCGCGCACCGTTTGGAGGAGCCGGTAGTAGTCGGACTTGGTCTCGTTGATGTAGCGACTGAGGTAGAGAATGGGCAAGTCAAGGAGGCCCTCGCGGACGAGAATGAGAATGTTGAGAATCCGACCGGTGCGGCCGTTGCCATCGTAGAAGGGATGGATGCTCTGGAACTGATGATGAACGATGGCCATGCGGAGGAGTGGATCGAGAGAATCATCTGCGTGAATGAAGTCGATGAGGTTGCCCATCAGGGCAGCCACTTCGGTTCCGTCCTGGGGAGGCTCGAAGATGGTTTCTCCGCTCACGGCATTGCATAGCACGGTGCCGGGAACTTTGTGCAGGCCCGCGCGGTTTTGCTCCACCTCGGCCTGCACCGCCAGAATGGTTTCGAGCCGAATCAAGCCGCTTTCCTTCACTCGAGAATAGCCCACTTTGAGCCCCGAGAGATAGTGCTGCACTTCCTTCGCCGCTATCCCGACGGCAGAGTCCACTTGGGAGGCATAGAGCTCATCGTGAGTGGTGATGATGTTCTCGATTTCCGAACTGTCTTTCGCTTCTTGGATCGAGAGCGTCTCGGCCAGAATTTGCGGATTTGGCAGCGCCGCGCAGAGTCCTTTCAATTCTGCCAAATCCCGATGGGCGGTGAGTAAGGCCTGCCAGATCTCGCCCGAATTGAGCTCGGCGAACTCAGGAAGGGGAAGTGGAGACAGGCTGGCCATAGGCTGTGGAGGAGTAAAAAAAATAAGGACTTTCTTTCCGTATGGCAGACCATGTGTAAAGAAAGTTGTATTTTCTTATCCCTTTTAGGTCGAGGTGGAAAGATTTTAAGGGAATGTTTACATGAGAGGCTGCGCCTCAAGGTCTGATCGATGGCAATTGGTCAACCTTGAGCCAAGGACTCACTAACTGGACGAGTCACCGGCAGTCAGACCATCCTCGCTCTGAGCTAGAGGGGCTAACTTTAGACGTGTTTAGACGTCTAAAACAGGCGCCCGTTATGGGCAAGTGTCTTGTATTCAATGAGCTAGAATTAGACGTCTAAACAATCGTTAGCCGAGCTCTAGACGACTTTAGCTCCCGAAATGTCCTTCGGGGAATCATTCATAGTAGAACTAAGTTCAAAGATTTCTGATTCGTCTGACAACGCCAGCTTGTTCAAGCTGCAGCTGTCCAAACCAGACCTACAAGGCTCATTGAAGTCCAAACTGAGCTTTGACTTCTCCCTGTCCGATAAGGGTGCGGTGTTTACTGTAATCCTGAGCCTCCCTTCTTAGTCGTCCCGCCAAAATCGCGGGATGAATCGCCAATTGATTGGCAGCTTTGCGAATCTCTTTGGCGGTAGTTAGATGCCTGACTTCTTCCCAGTCTTCAGGAGTGATGAACTGATTGAGAGCAAAGGTGTCTGCCTCTTGTTCGATCTTTTTCTCAGATGCAGAATCGATGTCGGTATCGACAAATCCTTGAGGGTTCGAATCTAGATGTCTGCGGACATGGCCGAGTTCGTGGAAGAGGGTGAACCAAAAGTTGTCGAGCCGATTGTGGCGGAGAGAAAGGCCAATGACTGGAAATCCGTCGGGATGCCAAAGAGCTGCTCCATCCAAACGTGTCTTGGTCAAGTGCGGCTCAATCACGACCGCTACCCCTGCCGCAATCAGACGATCACGAACAAGCAAAGGACCCGAGTCCATCGCGCTAAGAGCAGTCAATTGAGAGAACAGCGCCTCATTGAGATTTTCACGGCTGTAAGCTCCACGCTTCATTGTCTTTGCATGGTCCAATACTCGACAGCGCCATGCCTGAACGGCAAACTGATCGATGTTAGTTTTCCCTTTTCCTTGTCTATTAAAAGCTAGGAACAGCTCCTTCTCTCGGCCTCGGAAAAAGGTGTGGAGAAGCTCTTCCGCTCGCTCCTTGATCTCCGTGACCTTCTTTCCACACACTTCGGGAAAGTAGCCTGCCTTGTGCATTTCGTTGAATGGGAAGCTCGCAACATCGATTTCTTCAGGCAATTCTTTCTGTTCTTGGAAAAGAACATTGAGAGGAATCTTAAACTCGTGGTGAAGAGCTCGAATCATCTTGAGCGTCAGCTCACGTTTGCCGGACAGGATTTCCGACACTCGCGCCTTGGAGCCAATGTAAGGCACCAAGTCCTGTTGCTTGAGGCCTCGATCCTCCATTACGTAGCGAATCACCTCTGCGGGTGAAACCTCAGGAAGGGTGACCGTGCGCTTTTCATAATCTGCGATGAGGAGGGCCAAGAGTTGAATTTTTTCATCCTCCTCAGACCCCTCAGGAGGGTCGCTCACCATCAGCGCTTCCAATTCGCGCTTGGCTTCCTCGTGTTCTTTGGTGGTCTTGATGATTTTCATTGTGTTGTGGGTTCGTTAGTCGAGTTTCCATCGGTCGTACTCGGCGTGAGTTCCTATTTTTTGAATGAGTAGGATTCCATTGCGGTAGCGTGCCAAGACGACCAAGCGGTAGTTGTTGCCTCCAATATTAAATACGATGCGGTTTCCCGAGAGGATGTCCGCCGAGCGAATGGTGTCTTTCACATCCTGCGGGCTTTTCCAGTCGGCTCCTTTGGCCATCGCAAGCCAAGCACCAAGAGAGGTCCGGGCATTGGCATGCTTACGGATGAACTTCTCGATTTTATCCGCTGCGAGGACCTCCATGGGATGAGACTAGTCTATTCTTGGAAATCTCAATAAGAAACAAAAATGTTCCACATTTGGGAACTTTTTCTGACGTTGGGCAGAGATTGTGAAATTAACTCTTGTGCGAGCGGCTTCGATCCTTTTGGATGATTCCCATCCAAGAAAAAGGACAGGTGCTTGTAACACCTGCCCTTTTTTCCCGAAAATATTCCAGCTTCAGCGGGAACGTTCCGAGAGTTAGTCTGAGTGGACTGCACTTTTATTGGCCGTGATGGTCAGGCGCGTCAAGGATGAAGCTGGGTTTAATCCTAGGATTATGCCAAATAAGAAAAACGTCCATGTTGTTAAGCATGGAGAAGACTGGGCCTGGAGACGTGAGGGATCATCACGTGTCTCAGGCATCGCCCCTACGCAAGCTGATGCTATCAAAGGAGGTCGGCAAGCCTCTCGCGCTGGTAAAGGCGAACTCTTCATTCATCGTCCTGATGGTCGCATTCGCGACCGAGACAGTCACGGGAATGACCCAACTACGAGCCCTGGTTAATCAAGATGAGAAAGAACTATAACATCTCCTCTCGCTCGGATATGAGGCGGTTTGAGAAAGACCTTCAAAAGGAAATTCTCAGCTCCGCCGAGGAGGGAGTCCGCAAGAAGCTTGGCTCGACTCTGAGCAGACAACTCAAAGTCAAATGCGATGGTCGCTCGAAAGTCACGGTAGAAGGCCCTGACGATCTTATTCAGCAGGATCGGAAGCGGCTTTCGTAAACAAAAAGGCTGCAAGCAGGGCCGTCGGAGAAATCCGATGGCCCTTTTTTCGTTATACGAACATTTGCTGGAGGAGGCCGCGTTTGAAGGTTTGGGTCTCGGTGATTTGGGTGGCGACGGTTTCGATTTTGCGGTCGAGGGCTGTGAGGAAGTCGGCGATTTTGGTTTGTTCGGCGAGGGAGGGCTTTGGGATTTTGAAGAGCCTAATACTTTGAAAGTTGCTCTCCATGCGCGCGCCTTTTTCCGCCAGCTTGTGGAAGAGTTCGGTGGGCTTGAGGAAGTAGCCGAGGCGGCCAATGGATTCTTCCTGAATGGCGGTGAGCATGGCCTGTCCCTCGGCGGTGTTCTCGTCGATTTGGTCGAAGGTGAGGCCGTCGTTCTGGAGGATCTCGTCGGCGAAGAGGTTCATGCGCTCGGAGAGGTATTTGTAGAAGATGAAGCCGAGGATGTAGTCGCGGAATTCATCGGCCCCCATCTTTCCCCGCAGGGTGTTGGCAATGTCCCGGAGGCGGGACTGGAGGTTCTTCTTGTGGTCTTCAGACATGAGTGAAAAGGTGTTTGCGAATGGGGCCAATGAGCCCTTAGGTTCGCTACCGCAGGGTGAGGAATCGAAGGAGTAATGTCGATTCGGGAGTGAGTCTGGAGGGACAGGCGGACCGGTTTCGCCCCTGTCGGCCTGGAGCCTCAGGGTGATCGCGCATGTTAGGCCGCCCCTCTGGGGTTCCAAAGAGCTGCGCCGGGCGAATTGGGGCTGCTGGCTTCAGGGGTTAGGCCTCAAGGCGCTCCCTGGAGTTTGACCTGGCGTTTGTAGATGTGGTCGGCGGTGGCGAGGTAGAGGGTTTGGCGGTTGGGGCCGCCGAAGGTGAGGTAATTGGTGCGGCGATCCCCGGGATGGGGGCGGGGGATGATGAACTTGCTACGGCCTTCGTCGTCGAAGATTTGGATCCCGAATTCGGTGCCGCAGAGCAGTTCGCCGGAAGCAGCACTCGCCATTCCGTCGAGGCGGCCTTCGGTCATGTCGTAGGGAAGGTGGGCGTGGAAGTAGGGCTGCTTGTCCTTGACCGAGCCGTCGGGATTGATGGTGTAGTTGTAGATCATGTTGCCGGTGAAGTGGGCGACGTAGAGCCGGCTGTGGTCGGGGCTGAGCCCGATGCCGTTGGGGCGTTGGAAGTGGGGGTCGGCGGGTTGGCGCTTGCCGGTGGTGAGGTTGACGTGCCAGACCTTGTTGTTGCCAGGGTCGGTGTAGTAGAGATGCCCGTGTTTGGTGACCACGAGGTCGTTGGAGCCCGTGCCGCTCGCGACCACGTCCCACTTTCTACTAGAAATCTCGTAGCTACGGATTTCCTGCGCGCCGGAGGAGGCGAGGTAGAGGGTCTTTCCATCGGGGGAAAGAGCCAGCCCGTTGGCGCGGCCGGTGTCGTCGGAGAGAAGGGTCTGGGTGCCATCGGGGGTGATTTGATAGAGCTCCGAGTCGGGGACATCGGTGAAGTAGAGGGTGCCATCCGGAGTGACTTGCATGCCTTCCGCGAATTGGTGTCCGGTGGTGATGCGCTCCCATTCCTCGCCCTCAATCAGCCAGTTCTTGGCCGGGGATTGCGAGTTGGCGACGTGGGTTGTGACTGGGGTTTGGCCGTGGTCTTTCCAGAGCCAGCGCAGGGCATCGGGTAGGATGGCGCCGGAGTGCTTGTGATTGTGCCCCTCTTCGCCCCACTGGTGGCTGACCTCGTAGCCGGACCATTGCAAGGCGCTGAGCATGGTCTGATTGGCGAGGAACCAGTTGCCGTAGGCATTGTCGAGGTCGTTGGAGCCGTCTTCCAGAAAGATGCGCAAGGGCTTGGGTTCGGTTTTGCGAATGAGGGTAGGGTAGTCGCCGCCACTGCGGATATCGACATAGGTGCCAATGGCAGAGAAGACGCGGCGAAAGGCGTCCGGTCTTTGCCATGCCGCGGTGAAGGCGCAGATTGCTCCCGAGGAGGCCCCGGCGATGGCGCGGTCGTCGGGATAGGAGGAAACCTTCAGTCCGTGTTCACTCTCTAACAGAGGAATCATTTCCTCGATGAGAAAGCGGGCGTAGCGGTCGGTCATGGAGTCGTATTCGAAGCAGCGATTCTTGCGGGGCTTTCCGCCTTCGATGGCGGCGGAAACGACCCCGGGATTGATGAAGAGTCCGATGGTGACGGGCATCTCGCCAGCCGAGATGAGCTCGTCAAAGCGCTCGGGCACACGGTCCTGTCCCTTGGGATTGACGTAGGCGTGACCGTCTTGAAAAACCATCAGGCAAGCGGCTTGGGTGGCGTCGTATTGTTCGGGAACGTAAACCCAATAGTCGCGTTGGGTGCCGGGAAAAATGTGGGAGTCGGTGAAGGAGTGTTTGGTGACCTTTCCAGCTGCCAAGAGTGGGGTGATGAGTAGGAATAGGATACTGAGGCTGCGCATAAACGAGTTTTACGTCATCGGCTTCCTTGAACCTACAAGCAAAAGTCGCTCTGGCATTTTTTGTTTGTAGCCCGGTATCGAGGCCAACTTTTGCGATGAAGAATCATGAATCCTAAAAAGAGAAAAACCCGCCCTGGTGAGAGGGCGGGTGAGAGGGGATCGGTTGAGCCGAAAAGAGTCTTTGCCAAAGATCTAACTGGCTTCCTTCTCGTGTTTGAGGAAGGAGAAGAGGCCAACCACAAAAAGGATAACGAGGAAAGCTACTCCCAGCATCCCGGCGGGGAAGCTGCCGAGCTTTTTGCCATGAATGGCCCAGATGGAACCGAAGGTGGCGATGGTGGTGGCGGTGATCATCAGGGTGTTCCAGATGATGCGCGCTTTGCCTTCAGGGCGCTTGTCACCGAGGACCTTCTTGGAATTCATCAGAAGTAGGAAGGTGAAGTAGGCAATGGGGATGAGCGCTCCGCCAATAACGGAAGTGGGGACGGCGAGGTAAGGTGCCGCTCCACCCCAGACGAATGGTCCGAGGGAACCCGCGCCACCAGCGATGAGGCAACCGAGGAAGTATGGCCACTTCTGCGCGATGAGGCTTCCGCCTTTGGCCCCGGCCGCGGCAGTTTGCTTGGCGAGGAGTTCGCGGAAAGCAATGCCGTTCATCAGCATGAGAATAATGATGGTGGAGACTGCCATTCCGAGAACCCCGACGCCGAAGATCTTTTGGGAAACGGCTTCGCCAGCCAGAGGTTCGAGAGTCGTCGCGAGGGCGAAGGAGTCGCGGCTGACGAGCATTGCGGCCAATTCGGTGTCCACTTGGGTGGGGGACTCGAGGCCTTTGAGGGTCTTTTCAACCACTTCGACCATTTCGGGACGAGGGGTTCCATCGGCGAGTAGCACGTCATCCACTTTGCCATGGAACTGCGAGGCGGCGGCGATGACCACGCAAGAAGTCGCCAGGAAGAAGGGAATGAACAAGCCAATCGACAGGTCGACAATGGAAAGTCCGCGATGCTTGGCTCCCCAGCGCTTCTTGAGCAGAGTGTAGGGAAGGAGCCAGGTCATGTTAATGCCAACAGCAGTGCCGAAGGCGGTGAAGATGCGGTCCTTTTGCTCACCGATGATGCGCTCGTTCCACCAGGTCGAATTGGAGGACTGTTCAATAAGCCCGGTGAAGACGGAAGCGGGGCGATTGAGCAGAGAGAAGTCGGGGAGGTAGCCCGAGAGGATTTCACCCCAGGGCAGGGCACCGTTCTTACTCAAGGTGACGACCACCAGGAAGAAAGAGAGAACGATGATTGCGACCATGACCTTGATAATATTGTCGAAGACCTTGATGCCCTTGGCTCCCGCCTCGTATAGAAAGTTGACGTAAAGACCGATACCGAGAAGGACCGCTACGATGAGCCCCTTGGGGACAGATGCGGAAAAGAGGTTCTGCTGAATCGCTCCGGTCGCCAATGCGAACTGGGGCATACACCAGACGATGTTGGCCAGGATGGTGGCAAAAATCCAAGAGTAGCCGAGGAGGGGGGAAAGGTTGCGGTTGATCTGTTGGAAAGGCTTTTGCTCAGTCGCCAAGGTTACGTAGGCAATTGCCGACAGCATGATGATGCCGCAGATCATGGCGAGAGGCTGCAGCCACATCAGGCCGTATCCGGAGATGATGCCCATGTAGAGGGCGCCGGCTAGAGAGCCGCCACCCAAGGTGATGGCTCCTTGGAGCCAGCCGGGGCCGGAGAGCTTGGCATAGGCCCCAAACTTTTTCAAAGGAGGGGCATCGGCTACGGATTCAATAATTTGGAGTTCGCGGTCGTGTTGGTCGGGCATGGTTTTTTTGTGAGAACGTGTTACCCACGTTTTTGAACGGATTTTACAGGAATGAACAGATTAAGATTTTCCGATCTCGGATGAAGGAGGGTTAGTAAAGATGTCTTGAGTATTTTTTAAAATGATTGTATGGCGGATGAATGAGCGGAGCTTTCAAGTTGACCATTCTGACACTCGCTGTGGTGTCTGGTTTCGGTTGCAAGCAGATCAAAAAGAGTCTGAGCGAGTTCGCAAGTGCGGGCGAAGAGATGGCCGCTCCCGCTCTACCGGATTCCGAGTCATTGGCCGGAGTGGATGGTTTGCCGGTGGTGAAGCGTTTCTCGACCATCACTCCCTCTACGATGCTATCGTTCATCGCGGCGGGTGATCGGATCTCGGTAGTGGAGTTCTATTCTGATACTTGACCACCCTGCAGAAAGCTTTCCTCCGTGATGGGGAAACTCGCAAGTCAGGGCCAGCCCGGGGTCCAATACGCCAAGGTCGATCTCGGTAAAAATCCGCAGATGGGACAGGAATATGGAGTGAGAAGCATTCCCGATACCCGGATCTTTCATAACGGAAAACAGATAGGAAAATTCGTGGGCAGCTGCAGCGAGAAGGTCTTGAAGAATATGGTGACGAACTACCTGTCATCCGTGCGGCCGGTGGAAACAGCTCCGAGTGAACCGAGCTCCAATCTTCCAGAAGAGGGGCAGGAAGCGCCCGTAGCCGCTCCGGTGGTGCCGGCGATTCGACCAGCGGTGCAGAATGACGGTCTGCCACCGGGGATTCAGCGGATTCCTGCCCCTTGATACTGCGGGCGATCCGGTGTTAGCTACTGGCAACAATGTTTGAGGTTCGCGAAAAGCCCGACCAAGTGGAACGGGCGCTGTTGGTCGGTTTCTACTTTAAGAGTGATGAAGAAGCAGAGGCTCGGGCCCTGCTGTTAGAATTGGAAGAGCTCGTCGATACTCTAGGGATTGGGGTCGTCGGGATGGAGCTCATTCGAGTTCGCGCCCAGCACAAGGCCTTCATCTGTGGCACGGGCAAATCGGATGAGGTGGTGGAACTGGCGCGGGAGAAAAACTGCGACTGCCTGATTGTGGACAATGGTCTGTCGCCATCCCAGCAACGGAATTGGGAAGGGAAGGCGGGCATCACGGTGATCGACCGTGAGGAAGTCATCCTCGATATCTTTGCCAAGCGGGCTTCCACCAAGGAGGCCCAGTTGCAGGTGCAGCTGGCCCGGATGGAATATGCCCTGCCACGAATGGCGAAGATGTGGGGACACCTCGACCGCGAAGGAGGCGGGGGGGGCGGAGGCGGCGGCGGAGCTTCGCGAGGAATGGGAGAGCAGCAGATTGAGATCGATCGCCGTCTCGCCCGAAACAAGATTACCCAGATCAAGAAAGACCTGGAGATCGTCCGTCGTCAGCGGGCCACTCGCCGCAAGGATCGCGATCGCTACGATGTCGCTTCTTCTGCCATTGTGGGATATACCAATGCGGGAAAGTCTACTTTGCTCAACAAGCTCTCGGGTTCGGAAGTTTACGAAGCGGACCAACTCTTTGCGACCCTGGATCCCACGACCCGTCGCATCGAGCTGCCCGGAGGCCAACCTCTTCTTCTAACAGATACTGTTGGTTTCGTGCGCAACTTGCCCCACCGCCTGGTGGAAGCGTTCAAGTCGACGCTGGAGGAAGCTGTGCTTGCCGACTTTCTCATTCATGTTCTGGATGCCAGCGACCCGGCGGTGGAGGTCTTTTACCGCACGACTTTAGGAGTACTCGAGGAATTGGGAGCGGGGGACAAACCGGCTCTGACCGTACTTAATAAAGTGGATCGTCTGGGAGTGGGGGCGGAACTGACTCGCCTGCGGGAAAGCTTCCCCGATGCCATTGAGATATCAGCTCGAACGGGATTCGGGATGGAGGAGTTGATCAAGGCTGCGGAGGGCCAACTGGCCGACCGGGTGAGAAGACGAATCTATCGTGTTCCACAAAGTCGCGGAGATATGGTCAATCTGTTGCATAATGAAGGAAAAGTCATCAATACGGACTTTGAGGGCAACGATGTCATCGTCACTGCGGTGGTATCCCCAACATTAGATGGAAGATTAAAAGAATTTCTGGAAGAAAAGGCCGGTTGAGAACGTCACACAGTTATCAGTGACTTGGCACACTGCCCGCAGTAATTCTGAGGGCAGAGCGAAATTTTTTAGAATGTTTTGTGTTTCTTAAATAAATTGCTAGTGTCTCCCTACCGACTTTTCCCTCCTCATGAAAACTTTTCTGATACCCCTTCTTCTGCTCACTCAATTGGTCTCTGCGACGGACCAGACCCTCGGTGAAGAACGCGATGCAGCTGTCCGGGTCCAGATCCTCTTGGATCAAAAAATGTTTGGGCCGGGCTTCATCGATGGAAAGCCCGGCACCTTCACCAAGCGAGCGGTTGCCGCGTACAACCGTTCCATGGGGCGGGCGGAGGATGACTTGGTGGCGATCCAGCTGGAGGCCGACGCTCTGGTTTCCGCCACCTATGTGACCGCGACCGTGCCTCGTGATGCCAAACGGTTCGTCAATGCCAAGTTACCCACCAAGCGTGAGGAGCAGGCCAAGGTCAGTGCGTTGAGTTATCGTTCATACTTCGAGTTCATGGCCGAACGATATCATACTTCAGAAGATGTTCTTTATGAGTTGAATGGGCGTAAAAAAACATGGGGTGTTCTCCCAGGTAAAACCTTGGTGGTGCCGAATGTTGAGCCTTTCAAGATCGAAGATATCAAGCCGGGTCGTATGCATAGTGGTAAGAATAGTGAACTGTCGAAACGTCAGGTCATTATCGATACCAAGGAAAAGCAGATACAGATTTATGAGCCGATTGACACTTCAGTGGCGAGCAACGGAGAGGCGATCTCCAGTGGGGAGACCAAGTATCGACTTGTGGCCAGCTTCCCGACCACGCCGGGTCAGGAAAGATATATCCACCGTGGGACTTGGACCCTCCGCAATGCAATCGAGTGGCCGACCTGGCGCTACGACAAGCAGCTTTTGAAAGAAGGAAAGCGCGGTAAGGAAGCTCTCAACATCCCGGGAGGTCCTAACAATCCCGTTGGGGTGCTGTGGGCCGGGTTGAGCAAGAGCGGCATCGGAATTCACGGAACTGATAGTCCACGCACCATTGGCCGGTCGCAGAGCTCGGGTTGCTATCGCCTGGCCAACTGGGATGCGGTTCGGATTCCCCAAGTCATTCGTCCCGGCGCGACTGTGATCGTCAAGTAGGGGTCGCGTGGCGCGCATCACTTTTCGGTGCCCAACTCTTTTTCGACCCAGGTCTGTTAGACCCCTTGGACTTCGGAGTGATCACCGTTGAGGCTGGTCTCCCGAATTGAAAAAAGCTCTTCGAGGTGAAGAGCTCTGGATAAGGAGATACCTCGAAGCTCTGTTGGTCAGGCAAGGGCCAGAGCACCTCGGGAGCGGAGGCTCATTGGAACAGGGTTGCAGCTTCGCCTTCCAGCGGGAAACCTCCGGAGCGGAGTTTCTTGAAGAGGAGTTCGCCGTCTTTCCGAATTTCAAAAATACCACCTTGGCCGGGAATGAGGGTGATTTCCTCGTTCGACACGGTCTTGATTTCAGCCGACACCCGGTCGGCTTCTGGGAGGTAGTTTCACTTAGCGCAATATTCGATCTCGATCATGGTTCGCAAAGATGCCGTGCATCCTGGATTTTGCCAAAGATTTTTGCGCGCGAAGTCAGTTTTGATTCTGGCTTCGTTCGGTGATGAGAGACTGGGTCAGCTCCTCGAGTTCTGCAGCCCGACGGGCGGTTGCACCCCAGCGGGCGCAGAGTCCAATCAAACCTGCCGCATAGGCCAGGCTCCCGAATAGGGAACCGAGCCCTGCGATTGCCATGAGGACAATTCTCATCGAGGAGCCAGTTCCTCTAGCCATCGGCGCGGTGCTCCCGAGATTGCTGTAAATTATCGCCATGGAAGCAATCATTCCAGCGAGACCAATGACGACGAGAATACTTCCAATCAGCATCATCCACGTCGCCCAGAACGCCTTTCCCCGATGGGCGAGAATGCCAGCGATCAACATCACTACGGGAATGATGAGATAAATAAGGAGAGGGAGAATGCTGACCATGGGAGAATCTAATCGAATCTTTCGGAATCCGGCAAGCTCGCCAAGCCCCCGGAGACATGGGGCTTACGGACTGAGGGGGACCTTGCGCCAATGGGTAGGAGTGTTTCAATTCTTGGATTTCGTACGAGATCTGTGCGTGAAGCTGCAGTCGACTGCCCGGGAAAATGCCCCGCAGAATCTCCTGTCAGGCGAATTTGGCGGTTGGAAGCGGAGAGGCTTTTTCTTTCTTTGTAACTACATTGAGTCTCAGAGGTCTGCAGTCTTGGAGCCCGGCAACGAAGGGAAGAGGAAATTCCTGTAGCAGTCCCCTGCTCATAGTGAACGAGTTACAAGAAAATAGACAAAAACGACTGAATACTGCGGAAAATCGTCAAATTTGGCACGGCATTCGCTAAATCGATGTCATGTACGAAACACCAAATCGGGTCGGACTTCTCTTAGACATGGACGGAGTCATTTATCGCGGCAAGGAGCTGATCGAGGGGACTGCATCCTTCTTGGAAACCATGCGTCGGATGGGAGTGCCCTACCTTTTTCTCACCAACAATAGTCAACGAACCCGTCGGGACATTGTGAAGAAGCTGAGCCGGCTGGGAATTCCTTCTACTCCGGATCAGATCTTTACCTGCGCCATTGCCACGGCACGCTTTCTCGCCCAAGAGAAGCCCGAGGCCACAGCCTTTGTAATTGGGGAGAATGGTCTCGCCAGTGCCTTGCACGTGAACGGAATTTCAGTCGTGGATGACGATCCGGACTACGTGGTGGTGGGTGAGGGCCGGAACGTCAACTACGAGATGGTAGAGGCTGCGGTGAGGATGGTTGCCAAGGGCGCCAAGCTGGTCGCGACCAATATGGACTTTTCCTGTCCGACCGAGTCGGGGATTCGGCCGGGTTGCGGAGCGATTGTCGCCATGATTGAGAAGGCGACCGGAATCGAAGCCTTCAGTGTTGGAAAGCCCAGCCCCGTCATGATGCGGATGGCCCGGAAGGAGCTTGGACTGCGCACGGCTGAAACCGTGATGGTGGGCGACACCATGTATACTGATATTCTCGGGGGGGTGCAGATGGGATATCGCACCGTGCTGGTGATGAGCGGCCATACCCGCCGTGACGAGGTCTCCCGCTATGCCTATCAACCCGACCTCATCTCCGAACGCTTGTCCGAAATTCCGTTGGAGTGGCTCACTGGTACCCGCGCAGAAGAGAAGCTGGTCGCCTAGTGCCATTCCCGCGCGCTGCTCGCGAGGGGAAGAGGGAAGCTCAACCCCGTGGAGTGGACAAGACGGGACGGGAAAAGGGAGCTAAAGTGCGGGGTTTCTTTTTTGGACCGTGCTAGCGGTCCCTTGGATCGCGGTAGGGCTCTGGCACTGAGGGAGGAACGTCATTTGGGGGCTCCATGTTGTTTGCTTTCAAAAGGGAGACCGCGAATTCACTAACAGGAAAGTTCTTGGCGGTGCGGTCGCCGTATTTGAAGCCGTTCTTGTAGTCGATCTCGATGATGCGGTAGCCGCGATGGCGGGCTGCCTTGAACCACAAGTCTTCATTGAACCCCTGCTCAAGCGCGAGCAACATCCGCAAGAGGTTGAGAGACAAGGCGGGTTCTTTATCCAGTAGGAACTCCTCCGAGTGCTGGGAAATCTCCCGGTAAAAGTAATTCTTCAGAGGCGCGAGGAGGAAGGTGAATGCGGCCGCGTCTTTCGTTACCCGTGGGGCGCCGCCCGCAAAAACATGGAGGGGATCCCGGTCTAACATCATGAGCCAGAACCGACGTTCTTTCTCACACACCTTTTGACCCGATTGGGCGGTGGATCTCGCCAATCCCCAGAAAATGGTCTTCTGCTCCGGCTCATTGGCCTCCGCCGCAATCTTGAGCACGTCCGCCACCAGCCCGCGGTTGATGAGACTGAGCAACAAGCCCTTTCGGATCCCGGGCTCTGTGATCCCGGCGAGTGCTTCCCGGATTTCCTGGTCATCGAAGAGGCTGTCGAGCTTACGAGTCATCGCGAACCAATTCGAACAAGTCTCGGTATCGATTGCTCGCTGATAGATTTTCTTTTCATCCTTTTTCGAGAGTTGCTCGTTTCTCAGAAGTTGAAAGGGAGTGTTCTGATAGACTTTCAGTAGCGGAGGACCTTTCTCCTGCATGGTGAAGCAGTAGTCGACCAGGGTTTGTGGGGACGCTGCGGGATGATGGTTCTGGGCGAGAAGCTCGCGGGCGCGCTTGGCGTAATCCTCCAAATTGGAAAACTCTGCGGAGAGTGCCTCAAGGTTTTCGCAGAAGGTTTCGTAGTTCGCCTCGTTGGCCGGGCTGGGCGGGTAGTAGCGACTGAGCTGAATTGCCAACAAGGCTTCTTCCAGGGTCTCGTCTTCAAGTCCGGAAGCAAGCTGGCGCCGAAAGTAGTCACGGTCGAGGAACAAGCCTTTGCACCAAATTGATACCGGCCCATCATAACTTGGCTTGCTCATGTGATCGCCACGATGGCGCAGGGGGAGGAGTTTTCAAGGTTTCAAAAGGAGGCGCTTTTTCCGAACCTGAACGACTGGGGCAAGGTTCTGCCGGTTGGGTGCTTTGAAGCGCTCTCCTCGAAAATCTTCGTGAACCTATTTGAAGACCGAATCCAGTCCCATCGCCGAGTTCCTCATCGTCTCCGGAAGGGCTTCCTGCGAACGGTTGCGGAAGAGGCGATAGAGAAAGGAGAGGAGATTGAGGGTGAAGAAGTGGTCCATCACGCGGCGATAACCTCGCTGACGGCGTAGCAGGAGCTTGGACATCAGCATGAGGGTGCGGCCCTTCAGCGGTGAGGGGGAGAAGTCGGTCTTGATGCGGTAGCGGGCCCGGCCCTTCGCTGGCCAAGCGGCCTTGTAAGCGCGCTTGGCGGCTTTGATTTCGGCAACGAGTTCTTCGTTGTAGCTCGAGAAGTAGTAGGTGCGGGCCAAGTGGATGAGGGCGCAGGTGTCGCGCATGAAACGAAGGTCATCGACGGGCCAGCCCACTTCTTCGCCCAGTTCCAGCACGCGGGGAAAGCGTTGCATCGCCCCGGCGGATTCCTGCAGGGCGGCCTCGTGGTCTTTCACGAAGTGGCGCAGAATTTTGCGAATGGGAGAGTGGATATAAAGCGAGTCCCAGTAGATGTGCAGAAGGGGAGGAATGCGCACCCGGCGAAAGAACAGTTTCTGGCGGGCGAATTCCGGGATGTAGTAGAGGGTCTCCACGATGTGCCGGGTGTGTTCTAACAGCTCGGTGGCGGCGGGTCCTTTTTCCGGACCCACCAGCTTGGCAATCGACTGGTTGGCCGAGAGCTGGCGGCGAAAGATATCGATGGCGGCGCGGGTGTTCACCTCGGCCCAGAGGGCGTTCTCGTCCAAGAAAGTCAGGCGCGTGAAGCGGTGCCATCCGCCGGTCTGACACCAGACCGAGACGCCTCGCATGTTGGTGGCGGAGGCGAGCTCGTCGCGCATTTGTTCACAGTCGGGACCGATCCAAGAAGGGAACTCGCCCGCTCCCTCGTATTCGCGGCGGGCCTGCAGTTCGAGGATCTTTGGACCGGGGTAACCGAAGAAGGCCTTGTTGAGCGGCAGATGGCGGAAGAAGTCGGACTCGGCCGGCTTCATGGAAAGGATGAAGTGGTCGGACTCGATGCCTGCCAGCGCTTCGGAGAGTCGTCCGCGGTGCCAGATGAGATCGCCGATGCGGTGGGCCCCGACCGTCCAAGTGCGCAAGATGATTTCCTTGCCCCGGGATTCGGCATGAGGGAGGAGTCCGCGCAGAAAGAGGTTCACCTCCTTGGCGGATCGCACGTGCAGGTTGGAGCGCAACTCGTCCTCCACGTCCAGGCCATCCGACTCGCCAATGCGCAGGATGAGACCTTGCACGCTGGGGTGACGATCGCAGAAGCGGTTGTAAAGATCGTAGAAAAAGGCGGTGCGCGCCTCGAAGTCATTGCCCACTCGCTTTTCTGCTTCGGGCGAAAGGGTGATGACGTCGGCGGTGACCCAAGCCTGCAGTTCGAGCTCTGTTAGAATCGCGAAGAGGCGCTCAAATTTTTTCGCGAAGAACTCGAGCTTTTGGTTCATGGCCTCGCCGTGCCAGGGGTGGGGCGTGAGGTGGGCGAGGTCATCGAGGGTGAGGGCATTGTAGCCCAGTTCTTTCGCTTGAGTTGCCAACCTGCGGAAGTCCTTTTCCAATTGGTCCCAAAAGGAAGCACCCTCCGGCCCGTCGAGGGGGAGATGGGCGAATGGGATCTTGGACCAGTTGATGCGGGGCTGGTCGAGCGCTCGAAAGAACGGGCCGATTGCGTCGAGGAGGAAGAGGTTCACGTAGGAAGGTGGTCCCTCAACCTAATCGACGCCGGGAGGGAACGAGAGAATGATTCGTGACAAATTCGTCACTTTTCCGCCAAGTTTCCGGGCACGAAATCCGGTCGGACTCAGCCTTCGTAGTGGTCGGCGATCCATTGGTTGAGCAAGCGGACGCCAAAGCCGATGGCGAAGGATGGTTCGCGTGGATCGGAGCGGGAGTTCTTGCTGGAAGTTCCCGCGATGTCCAGGTGGACCCAGGGGGTCTCGTCCACGAAGCGCTGGAGGAATTGAGCCGCAGTGATTGAGCCGGCTTCGCGTCCGCAGGAATTCTTCATGTCAGCGGTCTCGGAATTGAGAAGCTTGTCGTAGGCGGGTCCCAGCGGGAGGCGCCAGGTTTTTTCATCCGCGGTCAGGCCGGATTGCATGAACTCGTCGGCGAGCTGATCGCTGTTGGTGAAGAGGCCCGCGTGCTCGTGCCCGAGAGCCACGAGTACTGCACCTGTTAGAGTGGCGAGGTCAACCATGGCGCGTGGTTGGAAGCGTTCCTTGGCGTACCAAAGCGCGTCGGCCAGGACGAGTCGTCCCTCGGCGTCGGTGCTCTGTAGCTCAATGGTTTGTCCCGACATGGAGGTGATCACATCGCCGGGGTTTTGTGCCCTGCCGTCGGGCATGTTTTCAGCCAAGGCGACCAAGCCGATGACGTTGGCCTTGGCACCGCGCTGGGCGAGGGCCTGCATGGTCCCGACCACGGCGGCGGAACCACCCATGTCCCCCTTCATATCCCACATGCCACTGACGGGTTTCAGGGAGATGCCGCCGGTGTCGAAGGTGATGCCTTTGCCGACGAGGCAGAGAGGGGCCTCTGATTTTTTGCCCCCCATCCACTTCATGATGACCAATTGAGATTCCCGCGGAGAGCCTTGTCCGACTCCCAGAAGGGCGTTCATCTTGAGGGCCTTCATTTCTTTCTCTCCCAGGACTTCGACCTCCAGTCCCACCTCCTTTAGCGCCTTGATTCTCTTTGCGTAGGCTTTGGGAAACAAAACGTTTGCAGGCTCATTGACGAGGTCGCGGGCGAGGAGTTGGCCCTCGCACACGGGGCCTGCGAACCGTTGATAGGCGGAGCGGGTGGCCGAGCGATTGTCGCCGGCGATTCGCAGGTGGGTGATGGTCGTGGCGGTGTGCGGAGCGGGCTTGAAGCGATGCTTGTCAAAGCGATAGCCCGCGAGTTGGGCTCCAACCGCAGCGCTGGCACAAGCTTCAGGAGAAAGGTCCAAGCCATCGAGTTGGAAGGTGAGGGTTTTCTCGGCTTGGGTGCGGAAGGTGGCCATCACTTCGGCTGAGAAGGTTTCGGGGTTAAAGTCCTTTTTCGAGCCGACATACCAGAGAACGAGGGGGCTGTTTTTCCTATCGGGCAGGCCGTGGAGAACAAGGTATGAGCTTGGCTTGTAGTCCAGCTTGGAGGCGGTGAGGGTCGCGGCGATTTCCTTGCGGGTCTTCTCTGGAAAGTTTCCGGCGAACTTCTTCTTGTCGAAGACGGGAAGCACGGTGAGACCGGAGGGTGAAGTTTGGGCGGACACAAAGCTGACTTTCATGGGTGGAATCAAAGCGTATTTGCGAAGAACTGGCACTTCTATTCTCTCGTGATGGGCGCTTGTTTTGATGGGATGGCGAATTTCGTGCTAGTTTGCCGTGAACGAGTTGGTGGGTGATTCTCAAATTTCTGAATTTTAAGAAGGGGTGGCGCAATATTAAGTATTCTTAACTAAAAGAGATTTAGCAACAGACTCTCTCCTTTTTCCTTATGAAATCAAGGTTTGGTCGGGGTTCCTAAATGAGGGAAGTTGCTGATTGTTAATAATCCTCAATTACTCTTGGATTTTTTTAAAAAATCTCAAAAGGTGCGCTGCCGATGAAAAAATTATTCCCCCAGATTTTTTTCACCCAAAGTCTCCTCGGAACTGTCCTGTCTCTTTACGGACAAGCAGCTCCTGTTGTGAGTGTCAGCCCGACCACAACCAGCGAAGCCGCAGGCTCCGCGCAAATTCAACTCGTCTTGTCGACGCCGGCAACCGGAGGAGAGAGTTTGACCGTGGAATTGGTGCCTGTGACTGCTTCGTCCCAGGACTTTGAGCCCCTGAGCTCTTCGACGATAGAATTTGCCGCCGGTGCGAGCTCGGCGCTGGTGACGGTTGAGTTGGTGGATGACGTTTTACCCGAGATCGACGAGAGCTTTCAACTGGTCATGTCTGGCCCGACAGGAGTCACCCTGGGGACGCCGACCACTACCCACACGATTACCAGCGAAGATGTCGAGATCGCCTTGCCTGCATTCTTTTCCGACGGAATGGTGCTGCAGCGCGACAAGGGTGCGAAAGTGTGGGGCTTTGCCTTGCCCAGTAGCGCGGTGACGGTTTCCTTTGCAGGTCAAAGCCAGTCGGCGACGACGGATGGGAGCGGGCGTTTCGAGGTGACATTCAATAATTTGGCGGCCACTTCGACGGGGAGTCCGCTTGTGATTTCCAGCCCGGGGACCACGACCCGGACCATCGCCGATGTGGTGGTGGGCGAAGTCTGGATGGGGGCGGGGCAGTCGAACATGGACTTTCCGCTGAATTTTTTGCCCACCGCAGAAAATAACAATGAGATCGCCAGTGCGAACGATCCCTTGTTGCGAATCTTCGTCCCGACCGAGCAGGCCCGACCCGAGCCGCAGGTGCTTGTGGGCGGGAGCTGGTTTGCGGCGACTCCGGGCTCGACGGCAGATTTTTCCGCCCTTGCTTACTACTTCGGCAAGCGGTTGCGCGCCGAGTTGGGGGTGCCGGTGGCGATTCTGGAATGTGCGTGGGGCGGGCAGCCGATCGATGGGTTTATTTCCGAAGAGAAGTTGGGAACCTTTGAAGAAGGGCTCAGCGTTTTGGCGGCGCGGGACTATTTCTACGGGGTCTATGCTGATGAGCTGGCTGCCTTTGAGGCGGAGCATGCGGCTTGGGTGGCGAATCCTGTCGGTCCCGAGCCTGTTTTTGACGCGGATGACCCACGGTTCGGCGCTTATATTGGAGGGCAGCTATTCAATGGGATGGTGGCTCCGATGGTGGGGTATGGGATGCGCGGTATCCTTTGGTATCAAGGGGAGGGAAACTCCTTCGCGTTCAATACCAGTGACTACGCGCCGCTGTTGACCGCGCTGGCGGAAGATTGGCGCGAGCGCTGGGGAGAGCAATTGCCCTTCTATTATGTGCAGCTTCCCAATTACGTGGATGGCAATTTGCCCTTGTGGGTGGATGTGCAGGATGCGCAGCGACGTTCTCTGGACCTCCTGCCGCGGAGCGGAATGGCGGTGACCAATGATATTGGAGATGTCAGTGATATTCATCCGGCCAACAAGTCGGACTTCGCCGATCGGTTGGTCCGCTGGCCCTTGCACAATGAATACGGGCAAGCCGCGATTGTGCCTTCGGGGCCTCTCTATCGGGGGGCGACCCGGCAGGGATCTTCGGTCATCGTGGAGTTCGACTACAGTGTGGGACTGACGACTCGCGATGGACTGGCCCCGGGCGGCTTCCAGCTGAAGCGAGCTGATGGGTCTTGGGAAAATGCTGCCGCGAGTTTGAGTGGGGAAAAAGTGGTGGTCTCGGCTGCCTCGGTCTCCGCACCAGTAGCGGTGCGCTACGCCTGGGAACAGGATCCTACTGCGGCAAATCTGGTGAACGGAGCAGGTCTGCCCGCGAGTGTCTTTGAAGCTGTTCCAACCGTGGGGGTGCTGGAGCTGTATCGCGATACTTTCAACGATCTCGTGTTGGGATTGAACCCGGATGCGGCCAACGGCTTGGTCAATATTGGAACCACCGGAGACGCGTGGAGCGAGGCGAGTGGTCAGATGACTTACTCCGGAGAGGGAGCCAACAATCGGGCATCGGTTTACACTTTGAATGACTTCGACGTGACTAGTGGTTTTACCCTGGAGGTCACTTATTCAATTGAGAGCCTCGCTGCGGGCAATAACAACCAGTTCTCCTTCGGGCTTGTGAGGGACTACGTGCCCGGTGTGAACAATCCGTTTTTGAATAGCTCGCTCAATGCGGACGGGATCGGATTTAGTATTGCTGCGGGAACAAGTGGTGGCCCCAATCAAGGGCTGATGCGGAGTGTGGCTGGTAGCAGCGCTTCGACTCTGACTCTGGAGAGTCCTTTCCAGAGCGGAACCGGTGGGGCTCATACTCTGACTTTGACGCTGATCCCGGACGGCAATGGGGGGGCGGATTGGAGCTACTCGTATGATGGAGCCGCCGCGGTGACGGGGAATTTTGCTGTTTTTGACTTTGTGGGAGGAGGCTACAGCTTCATGGCCCATGGGCGGGATGGTTTGATTGAAAAGTCGATTCAGGAAGTGTCTCTTTCCACCTTCGGAGCGGGGCTTCCGGTTTTGACCGCAACGGTATCGCCCACCAATGAGGGCCTGATTGGGCTGCCCATCACCTTTACCCTCTCGGAAGCGGCGACGAGTGAGGTCTCGTTTCAGTTCGACACGGTGGCGGGTGATGCTTTCCCTATTCAAGACTACCTTCCCTGGTCCAATGGTTTGGTGGAATTCGCAGCCGGCGAGACCGAGCAGTTCATCGTGTTGACTATGATTGATGACGCGGTCATCGAGCCGGACGAAAACTTCTCCCTCGCTCTCTCCAATCCGATCGGGCTGTTGTTGGCCAGTGACACTGTGCCCCTGGTGATCGTCAATGATGATTCCGTCCTGGATGACTTCGGGGACAGCTATGGTCTCCCGACTGCCGAGCGCATGATTGCCTCCGACGGGGATGGTGATGGGGTTGGCCTGTTTTTGGAGTATGCCTTCAATCTGGACCCGACAGTTGCGGCAACTCCCGACTATGTGCCGGGTCAATTGTTGCCCTTCAACAACGAGCCGTATGGGCTTCCGGTTCTCAGGACAGAAACCGATCCTGTCACGGGGGTGACGACCATCAAGTACCAGTATATTCGCCGGACGGATTCCGCGCCCAAGGTCACCTACATCACCGAAGTCAGCTCGGATTCTTTGAACTTCACTCCGGCAGAACCCGATGAAGTGAGGCAGATTGCGACCTTTTGGGAAGAGGTGACGGTCATCATTGGCTGCACGCAGTCGGATACCAGCCGCTGTTTCGCGCGGGTTCGGATTGAGGTGGAGGATGACGATGGTGACGGAGCTTGATTGAGTGCGGCCGGGTCGGTTGATACGACTTTGCGACCTTTTCTCTTTTTTCGATTTTCATTTTGCAGTCTTGCGGCAGTTTGGGGGCCTTGAGCGAAACGGTGTCAGAGGAAGAATTGGAAGTCGCGGTCCCGACTCTGGGCGAGGACTTGAAGACGCTGGTGAAGGCGCGTCTGAATTTGTTCGTGATCATCACGACCTTCTTTGGCTATGCGATTGCTTGTCGGGGAGGGGGATGGGAGTTCTGGACCTTGCTTCATCTCATTATCGGGACGACTGCTTGTGCCTTTGGATCGGCGGTTTTCAATCAGCTCTCGGAGGTCGATAGCGATGCTCTGATGAAGAGGACGGCCAATCGTCCTTTGCCCTCGAGGAGGATGGGGATCGTTCCGGCCTTTGTCATTGGCTGGGGGCTCTGCGCTTTCGGAATCGTGCACCTCTGGAGTATGGTGGGCTCGACTCCGGGATGGATTGCGGCTGCCACTATTGTTGTTTACGTCTTCATCTACACTCCCATGAAGAAGTGGAGTTCGACGAATACCCTGGTCGGGGCCATTCCGGGAGCGCTTCCTCCTTTGATTGGTTGGACTGCTGGGGGAGGCGGCTTGGATGAAGCCGGGGGGTGGTATTTGTTCGCGCTTCTCTTTCTCTGGCAGCTTCCTCACTTTGTGGCCATCAATTGGTTGTGTCGGGAGGAGTATGAGCTGGCGGGCTACAAAATGTGGTCGAACGGTGATGTCAGCGGGAAGCGTAGCGTGGGGCTGGCGGTCGCATTTTCGGTCGGATTGGGCGTGCTTTCAGCGGCTGTTATTCCCCTTGGTCTGGCGAGCTGGCCCTTCGTGATTCTAGGACTGCTGTTAGCAGCAATGCTGGTGGCGACCGGGCAGAGATTTTTGCGCAGCGGCGAGCGGGTCCATTTTCGCAAGTTCTTCTTGGCAACCTTGCTTTACCTGCCTCTGGTGTTGGTGGCGTTGCTGATTTTCTGGCGAGTCTAAAGGAGTATTAACTTTGCCCAAGTCTGCTTGCCTCTGCGGGAAAAGGCGTTAGCTTCCCCGCACGTGAAGTTGAGAGCCGCCGAGGGCCTGGAGCCAGCAGATGTCGATCCCGCCCAATTACGAAAGACCGCCTTTATTCTGGTAGGTCTCATTCTGATTGGGGCGGTGGCGGTGACGGCCTCTTACATTGCGACGGCAAAGAAGCAGCAGGAGGACTTCCGGCCGGCCTTTGTCTCCGAGTTGAAGGGGCACATGAAGTTCCAGTTGTCTGACGGGACTGTGGTCAACACTTCGGAAATCGAGGAAGATGTCTGGCTCTATTATCAGACTTCCTTTGAAGAACGCGACAGTCACGAGGAGCGCGAGAAAGCCCTGGCTCTTCTTCCCGAGGAAGGCGTCAAGCAGGTGGTGTTCTTTGTGGATATGGATCCCAATCGGGAAGAAGACCAAGCCAAAATGGCGACCTTGGAAAGCGAAGAAGGGGTCTGGAAAGTGGCGGCCAAGGCCAAAGTGCTCGAAAAGTATCTCAAGTCCGGATTGCGGTTTGGAACCATCCCGCATGTTAAGGATGGCAAGTTGATCTATGATTCCTCGGTGGCCGTGCTGAAGCGTGACCGCCCCGAGGGGAAGAATCCGCGGATCCATATCCGTGGTGAAATGTTTGATTTTGCCAGAGCGGCAGCCGAGGCTGAGAAGCGCGGCATGCCCGAGGCGGAGAAAGGCTATCGCGAGGACTGGTTCCTCCGCACAATCAATCACCTTCTGGAGGAAGGTGACCCTACCGATTCGAAATGACCGATAAAACGAAGATTATCCTGATGTATGCGGGGACCGCGGTACTCGCAGTGGCTTTGATTGGCACCTTCACCTGGTTGCGGGTTGCACAGGAGAATCGCGAAAAGTCCGCGATTGAGAAGCGCCTGGCAATCGATGTGGGACGAGCGGAAAAGGTCGAAATGGCTCGCTTGGAAAAGGACCTGACTGCGACCAACCAGGCGGGTGAAGAGGTGAGCATCTCGCAACTCAAGGACAAGGTCTGGGTCGCCACTCAGTTTTTTGCGGAATGCCCCAATTGCGCGGCTCGCAACGGGGATCACTTGGTGGACTTGTATAAGAAGTATCAGGATAATCCTGATTTCCAGATGGTCTGTGTATCGGTTGATCCCGAGACGGATGACGTGGAGCGCTTGCAGGAATATGCGGTCAATCTGGGAGCTGACATTTCCAACTGGTGGTTCCTCACCGGCGACCGTGAGACCTTGCATCACTACATGGAGGAGGAGATGAAGTTCCTGTCGGTGCGCGAGCGGACCAACGAGGACGACATCGCCCGCGAGGGCCGGTTTGCCCACGACATGGGGGTGGCGGTTTTTGGAAAAGGTTTGGTAATGAGGGAAAAGAAGGATCTTCTCTGGGCCCGTGAACAGAGCCCGGAACTCTACGAACACTTTGAACAGCAATTGACGAGCGCAATTGACAAAGCGCTGGCGGAATAAGGAAAGATGAGCGAACGGATGCGATATCTGGGCAAGGCGTCGAATGACGAGTTGGCCCGGAAGATGATGAAGGTGGTGTGGGTTCTCAGCGTGGTGGTGCTGGGATTGGTGGTGGCGATGCGCCGGATTAAGCTGCCTTTACCCGAGGGAGTGGACCTGACTTTTTTACCAGCAGTTAATGCGGGGTTGAATACTGGAGTGGCCCTTCTGTTGGTGGGTGGATTGGTCGCGGTTTTGAAGGGACGAATCACTTTGCACCGCATCCTGATGAGTGTGGCGGTGCTGTTCTCGGTGGCCTTTTTGCTCTGCTATGTGGCCTATCATATTACTACCGGGGAGACGACTTTCGGTGGAGAGGGCTGGATCAAGACGGTCTACTATGTGATCCTGGTTACTCACGTCGTTCTGGCAGCAGTGAGCTTTCCTTTCATCCTGATGACGCTGGTGTTTGCGGCGACCAATCAGTTTGGGAAGCACAAGCGGCTATCCCGTCGCATTTATCCGATTTGGCTCTACGTCGCGGTCACTGGCCCGATTGTCTATCTGATGTTGAAACCCTATTACGCGTGAAATGAAGTTTGTTGATTATTCCGAGGCGAGTTCCCAAGACTTTTTGCAAAGCCTGGACCGCCGTGCGGTTCCCTCCGCCCGCGTGCGCGAGGTGGTGGCCGGCATCATTGAGCAAGTGCGGTCCCAAGGGGATGCCGCCCTGATTGAATTGACGCAGAAGTTCGATGGCGCGGATCTCAGCGGGGGGCTGTTGGTTACTGCAGAGGAATGGGCTGCGGCGGAAGCCGCTACGGAAGAGCGCACCAAGGAGGCGATTGCGGCTAGTCTGCGTAATATTACTTTTTTCGCAAAAAAGAGCCAACGGCAGGATTGGTCGGACCACAATGAACAGGGCGTGCAGGTCGGGGAACGGTTTGTTCCTTTCGAACGGGTGGGTTGCTATGTCCCCGGGGGAAAAGCTCCTCTGGTTTCGACCGCGCTGATGACGGCCGGATTCGCGAAAGCCGCGGGCGTAAGGGAAATCGTGGCGGCGACTCCCTGTGGTCCCGACGGAACGGTTAACGCGGCTTTGCTCTATGCTTTGAAGGCGGCGGGGGTGACGGAGGTCCTCAAGGTGGGTGGTGCCCAAGGGGTTGCTGCTTTGGCCTTGGGCACGGAGTCCATCGCTCCGGTTCAGAAATTGGTGGGCCCGGGCAATAGCTATGTGGTGGAAGCCAAGCGGCAGCTCATCGGAGCAATTTCCATCGACCTGCTGCCGGGGCCGAGTGAGATTATGGTTTTGGCCGACGATTCGGCTCGAGCTGATTTTGTGGCCGCTGATTTGTTAGGTCAGGCGGAGCACGGACCCGATAGTGTGGTCGGCCTGGTTACTCCTTCTCGGAATTTGCTTGAGGCGGTTTTGCTGGAGATTGACAAGCAGGCGCAATCCCTTAGCCGTGGTGATTACCTCCGGCAGGTCCTCGCGGACGGGGCCTTTGCGATTGTGGTGCCGGACTTGTCGGTGGGGGTGCAGGTTGTGAATGCCTTTTCGCCCGAGCACCTTTCTCTAGTGGTGGAGGATGAAGAGAGTTGGCTTCCCCGCATTTTGACTGCTTCCGCCATCTACGTTGGATCGCTTTCCCCGGTTGCCGTGGGTGACTTCTTGGCAGGACCAAGCCACACCTTGCCTACCGGAGGGAGTGGAAAGAGTTTCTCGGGCTTGCGGGCGGACCAGTTCCAAAGGAGGATCAGTGTGGTGCGCATGGATGCTGATTCCGTGGCCCGTTCGGTGGAGGCTGTTGAGGAGTTCGCTCGGGTTGAGGGCTTGGATGCGCACGGGCAATCGGTGCGAATCCGTGTCAGTGGGGACTAAAGAAGGTTTTCCCTGAGGCTCTCCTCGCGCACTATCATTTCCGTGAAGAAGGCGAAAGAAGAGCGCAAGAAGGTCTATGCCGCGAAGAGGTTCGCGCGTGGGGCCATGATGTGCCCCTCTTGTCTCTATACTTTGGACGAGTCCGTTGAGGCTTGTCCCAAGTGCAAATTCTCGGGTCAAATTGCAGTGCAGAAATTTCCGTTTCCCGCTCCTCCGTTGGGACCGGTTCTGGACCCAAACAACTACTTGTCGGAGGAAGAAAAGTCGGCGGTCACGAAGAAGGTGCTGAAGCTCCAGAAGCGCTTTCCGCAAGTTCGGTTCTACAATTGTGTGGTTCCACTTGGCGAGGAGGTGAATCTGCGCGAATTCGGTTTCTGGCTCTTCAATGCCAGTCAGGTGAAGGAAGGGGATTCCGCCAAGTCCTTTGGGATTCTTCTTCTAGTCGACCCCAAAGAGAGGATGATCTCGGTCACGGTGGGCTATGGGATGGAGGTCGTCGTTACAGATAGCGAGTGGACCAGAATTTGTCAGGATTCCCGTGACCTGTTCTATCGGCAAAAATACGGTCAAGGGATTGAGACCTTTCTGAACCGCACTTTCGATGTTCTTTCCGAGCGAGCATTGGCGATGCAGAAGGAGGTGAAGCGATGAGAGGTCTACCGATGAGCTTTGTGCTCATGTTGTTGGCGGTCCTATCCGGTTCGCTCATGGCATTGGACCTAAAAAGTCCTCCCTCGGGTGGAATCTACGATCCGGGAGGAGCCTTGAACCAAGAGTATACCACCCTCATCAAGAATCGAATTGCCTACGAAAAGTCGCATCGGCAGTTCGAGTTGTTCGTGATCATCTTTGAGCAAGAGCCTTCCCAAGGCGCCCGGGTCTTGGCCAAGCAAGCGGGCGAAAGCTGGTCCGATGGCGAATACTGGAGTGTGGTCTATCAGGTGGGAGCGAAGGGGGAGCCGGACTGTCTGGTAGGTGGCACGATCATGGGGAGACTGCCGAAGGCTTTGCAGGATGTGAATGTGAGAGGGGCCCGGAACACGGCGCTCTTGGTGACCACTCCGCAAAGTCGCCTGGAAGCGATCGTCAACAACCTCTCGGATAATTTCGGTTTTCTCTACGTGCGGGCCAAGCAGCGGCACGAAGAGGAGGTCAAGAAGCTTGAGGTCGCCTATCTTGCTGAAAAGAAGAGAAAAGAGAATCTCGTTGCCCTTGGGACCGTTCTTGCGGTGATTCTGGTGGGGCTGGCCGTTCTGGGTTTTGTTCTTTGGAAAAAGCATCTCCGCAAGTTCAAGCCCATGGAGTTCCCCGTGACTTCGTCGCGACGTCGTCTTGCTGCTCCGAGCAGCGGAGGAGGTTCTGTCTTGGTCAAGTATAGCCGAACGCACTAGCCCCCGCCGATTTCCCCCCAATGAAGACTTTAGTTGCCACGGCATTGTTCCTGACTCTCTTCCTGAATTCCGCCTGTCGTGAGAAGTCCGGGGAGAAAGAAGGTGCTGCAAAGATGGGCGTGGCCCAAGTGCGGTTCTCTCCCGCGGAGGGAGAGACTTGGACCTATAAGGCGGAGGTGAAGCTCGATCCGTCGGCGCGCTTTCCAGCAGGTCTGATTGATACGGGGCCGGAGGGGAGCGCTTCTACTTTTCAAAAGACCCGGCGTTATCTGGGCTTGATGCCTGTGACTGCGGACAGTGATGAGAAGGCGCACTGCTTCGAAATTTCCAAAGATGGTCGGGTGGAGGAGCGCGAGTTTAGCATTTTCAATGAAGAGGGGATTCTCGCCCGAGCGTGGCAAAAGGCGGGAGGCGAACGCATGGTCATCGAGCCGACCGTATTAGTGCCCGCCCAAGAGCCTCCGGGATCAGTATGGAGCCGCGAAGTTCCTGATCCGAATAACCCCTCGGGCTCGCCCATGTTCTCGCGACAGTTCCAATATTTCGGGAAGGAGCAGCTTCAGGTCATGGGGCAAAGCCAGACTGCGCACCGGGTGAAGATTTCAGGAAAGACCGGTCCCCTGCATCTGCAACGCGACCTTTGGTTTGTGGACAATCTGGGTTTTGTGAAGGAGCGCAAAGCTTATTACCTCATCATCGAGAGTGACGCGGAGGCGAGTAGCAACAAGCGCATCGCCCTCATTGAGGAAATCCTCGTCCAACACGAGATTCCTGAAAAGTAGTTGTCTAGGCCAGTTTGGCGGCGCTTTCTTCCAGCTGGTCGAAAAAATCGGCTCCGAGAGAGGGAAGCTCCAAGGCGGCAATCGCAGTTTCGTAGTCAGCCAAATTCTTGGCGCCGAGGCAGATGCTATCGTGTTCCGGTTGATCGAGAACCCATCGGATGGCGGCTTGGGACATGCTGTAATTCTCTGGCAATTTGTCAGCGAGTACGGCGTAGCGGAACAGGTCATGGCCTGCAAGGTGTTGACTCCGGTTGTCGTTGGGGTCCCATGCGGGCTGTTGGGAGAAGTATTTTCCGCTCAGTCGCCCCTGAGCCAAAACGCCCCGCACCTGGGTGCCGATGTCATGCTGACCGCAGAATCGGGTGAGGTCGGAGGCAGGATTGAGGAGGCTGCTGGGGAACTGAACGACATCGAGAAGGCCTTCTTCGTGCAAGGCCTCGGCCATCTCCAAGCTCCCGGTGGAAATTCCGAAGAAGCGGATCTTTCCGGCGTCGCGAGCGGCTTCCAGAAGACCCCGTGCCTCCTCCAAGTCAGCTGGATCGGGAGCACAATGATAGAGGTAGATGTCGATGCAGTCCGTTTTGAGCCGTTTCAGGGAGCCTTCCAAGCTCGGCAAGATGGTGGGAGGGCTGGAGTCATCGATTCGCGTCACCCCTGGTCCCACCCGGTAGCCGAATTTGGTCGAGATGATCCACTGGTCGCGCTGCCCTTCCAAGGCCAGACCCGTACGCCGTTCGGCTTCGCCGTCACCATATTGCTCGGCGCTATCGATGAAGTTTAGCCCCCGTTCACCCAGCTCCCGGATCAAGCGGATGGCATTTTCCTTTCCTGGATCAGGATGTCCGTCGGCCTTGCCGTCAAAGTTGACCGGACCAGCCAACTGCCAGGTCCCGACACACAAGGGCGATACTTTCAGCCCCGTTTTTCCCAAGGTTCTCAACGTCATCTGCTGGCGAGCCTGCCATGCGCGACCCCTTCCGCAAATAGCGAAATCGGGACTTCAATCGCTCAAGGGCTGACGCCAGGGAAACCGGCCCCGCAAGGTGTAGAAGGCACAAGGAAGCCCGAGGGTGACGAAGGCGGCGAGGGCTGACAAGATGCTTAAGAGTTTGTCGCTCCAACTTTCGCCCGATTGCGCGGGCTCAACCACTTCTTTAAAGAGTAGAAAGGCAGTTGCTAAAAATGCGGCGGAGGTGACCACCCGACCGGCAAGGGGCACTCCCCAAAGTGCTAGTAGGGCTGACAAGAGAACAAACTCCAGCGGGAGAATAAGGAGTAGGGCCGTGTTGCTCAGCGGGATTCCGGAGGTAAACCCAATGTAGGCAAAGAAGAGCATGACGAGAATGAGGAAGGGCGAAACACTCCAACGGATGAAGCGGCTGGCTCCTCCTTGCAGCCCGATTTCGAAGATTCTCATGCTCGGTCCAAAAGGGATTTGCGCTTTCCAATCGTGATGTGGGGATCGCGGAGATAGAAGGGTTCAGCGAGAGTGGCGAGGAGAGTGTCCCTTTCCGCTGGGCTCCGTTTGGCAAAAGCTGCTGCGAGCCGTCCCGCCTCGGACTGACGATTTTGAATGAGCGCTTGCAACTCTTCTGCGAGCGGGAAGCGTTCCGCCCGATCAAAGGAAAAGACTTCCTCTCCCCGATTGCGGCTGTCCGCGATGGCGTCGGCGAGTTCCTCGAGGTTGCCGAGGGCGAAGTCGCCCTCAACCCGGCCAGTCTGTAGTCTTTGTCGTGAAAAGCTTCCCCGTCGGGCATCTCCGATAGCGAGAGCCCGGGCGGTCTCCATCGGCACGCCTTCAAAGGAGCAGATGGGGGCGACCGAGCACTGATGAACCAGTGCGATGCCTTGCGCTGCCGCGATTCCCACCCTTGAGCCATTGTAACTGCCCGGGCCAATTCCCACCACCACGGCCGAGAGAGCTTGCACCTCGGCCATCACCTCCTCCAAGGGGTCCCAGAGCGAGGCCGACGGCTTGCGTCCAGCGGGAAAAGAGCGCTCCCGCACCACTTCTCCTCCTGTCCACAAGGCCACCGAACCGGTCTCCACACTGGTCTCAATGGCAAGGATTGGGGCGTCATTCATGGGCGAGGAATAAAAGAGTGTGACAAGAAAGAAAAGAAGAGCTTGAAACTCGGCGCAGACTTCGGCATTTTCCCCGCCTCGCGAGGCCCCAGAGGGTTTCCGAGACCGGAAGGTTATAAACGGAGGCTTAGCTCAGTTGGTAGAGCAACTGGTTTACACCCAGTAGGTCGGCGGTTCAAGCCCGTCAGCCTCCACCATCCGCTCCCACTCATTGTTTCTTGTGGGGTTTTCTTTGCGGGGAATTGATACAGGGAAGTTGTCTTTTTTGAGAAGGCCTTGTTGCATGATTGTAACTCTTTCCTTCTCCAATTTTTTTATATGTTGGTTGAATCTAAAGAAGGATTTCCTACGTTCTTCCCTTCATAGTTTCATGAAAAAGCTGACGACAATTTTTCTGGTGGCTGCAGGGGTAGCCGAAGGCCAAGATGCTGTTATGGGGGTGAGCGCCCTCGAAGAAACCATCGTCACGGGAAAGGCCCAAGACGTGATTGGTGAAGTGACCACTTCCACCCAAGGGCAGGCAAATAACGAAGAGCTCAGTCAGCGTCCGTTCCTAAGACGAGGAGAGTTGTTAGAGGTCGTGCCGGGAGTAATTATCACGCAACATGCGGGGGGTGGTAAGGCCAACCAGTATTTCGTGCGAGGGTATAATCTCGATCACGGAACGGACTTTCACATCGGGGTCGATGGCATGCCCGGCAACTACCGGACCCACGCCCACGGGCAAGGTTATGCCGATCTGAATTTCATCGTGCCGGAGTTCGTTGAGCGTTTGGATTACTTCAAAGGACCATTCTTTGCCGAATACGGTGACCTATCGACTGCAGGTGGGGCCGACTATACTTTGATTCCGTACTTGGAGCAGGGAATTGCCAGTTTCTCCTATGGAGAGAATGACTATTATCGCGCGCTGCTTGGCAATAGCTGGGAAGCGGGCGGCGGTTTTTTCACCTTCGGAGGAGAGTTCACTCACGAGGATGGTCCATGGTTGCGGGGAAATGACTACAATCGATACAACGGCCTCATCAAATGGTATACGGGAGACGAGGATAACTTTCTCAGTTTGACGGCTCTGTTTCATACCGGCGAATGGAATTCCAGTGACCAGATTCCTCTCCGTGCGGTGGAGTCGGGACTACTCGATGAGTACGGAGCCATCGACGATACGACTGGTGGTGATACCGAGCGGCACAGCTTGTCCTTCAAATCCAAGCGGACCGAAGGCGACTGGGTCTTCCGCACCGAGGCATGGGTCGGACACTATGCTTTGGATCTGTTTTCAAACTTTACCTACTTCACCGATCCGGTGAACGGCGATCAATTTGAGCAAGAAGAAGAGCGGATCTTTGCAGGGCTCAACATTGCAGCCGATTGGAGCCATGGCTTGGGTTCGCTCGAGAGCCGCTCGACCTTGGGCTTTCAAACCCAGCATGATTGGATTGATGATATTGGGCTCTATACCACCAATGCGCGTGTTCGCAATGGCGTTACCAATGTGGATGATGTCTATCAGGGAAGTTATGGAATCTACTTTGAGAATGAAACTCGTCTCACTGATTGGGCGCGGGTTATCTTGGGAGCGCGAGGGGACTTCTTTCACTTTGATGTCGAGAGCGGAGATAATCCGGCCGATACTTCGCACGATTGGGATGCCATCTTCAGCCCCAAGGCGGGATTGGTGCTCGGACCTTGGAATGAGACCGAGTTCTACCTGAATGCCGGAATGGGTTTTCATAGCAATGATGCCAGAGGGGTTACGGCCGCGATTGATCCGGTCGATGCTCTGGTGCGGACCCGGGGAGCTGAAGTGGGAATGCGCACTCGTGCCATCGAGGGGGTAAGCGCGAGTATCGGGCTTTGGTGGTTGGATAGTGACAGTGAATTTGTCTACGTTGGAGATGAGGGAACCACCGAGGCGGGGCCCGCAAGTGAACGATACGGGGTGGAGGCTTCTATCTATTGGCGACCTCACGAGTGTTTCACCTTCGATGCCGAGTATGCGTGGAGTTATGCCCAGGCGGATGTGGGTCCAGGTGAGTTTTCTGCCATTGATAACTCGGTCCCCCATATGGCTAGTGCGGGGGTAACGATCGGTGGAGACTACGGGTGGTTCGGCTCACTGCGCGGGCGCTATTTCTCCCGTCGTCCACTCTTGGGGGAGAGTTCGAAGACCAAGTCCCGCGAGAGTATTCAAGTGAATTGCCGGGTAGGGTATCGCTGGGAGAATCTCGAAGTTTCGCTCGACGTCCTCAATATTCTCGATCGCGAGGATCGGGACATTGAGTATTTCTACGAAAGCCAGTTACCAGGTGAGGCTGCCCCAGTGGAGGGAATCCACTATCACCCTGCGGAACCTCGTCAGATTCGCGCTAATGTGACCTATCGCTGGTAGGTTGCGTTGGCGAAGGTCAAAATAGCGAGCATCCAAGGATGCTCGCTTGCCTCCCGGCCAAAGAAAACAGCAAGGTTTCGAAATGAGAATAGTTTTGATCTGGATGGCCCTGATTCTCACGGGACCGGGGGAGAAGAAGCTTTCCATTGAGGCCTTTTGGTTGGGGAAGGTGCGATTCTTTGAGGAGATTCGGCCGGAATATGGAGAAGAACCGATGACGCGGCACGCCCCCGAAGTTTCCGTTGGGGAGAGTCGGTTTTTCGATGAGGGCGATGTCCTGTGGGACCTGAAAGCGCACTATGAGGCGGAAGGGATTTCGGCCGAATGGTTGGTCTACAACGAGACCACGGGTTACCTCGTTGCCAAGGCTGAGGAGCATGCCTTGGGTGCTCTCGAGCTTCGGCATTTTCCGTGGGATCATCCGAAGAACATGATTCTCGAGTTTGCTCTCTTTGAAGTGGCGGACTCTCGTTCGCACTGGGTGGATTGGTCCAAGTATTGGCAGGGCGCCGGGAAGAAACTCTTGTTTGAAGAGCAGATAAGGTGTCGGAGCGGGGAAACGAGTGAGCAATCTTTCGCTTCCGGGGGTGGCTGTGCTGTCCACGTGGATTGTCAGCAGGTATTGTGGGGCGATTTGTCTGCGGTAGACGTCCGTTTGCGTCTTGAGGTTGAGGGAGATGCCAAGTCCTTCACTCAAGTAATCGCATTGAGTCTGCCTTTGGGGAAAGAGCAGTTCTTCGAATGGGGTGGGCTAGGGGAAGGAAAGACTTGGGTGGCAAAAATCACTCCCACTGCGCGCCTGGTTGGTGGTCCGTCCTTGAGCGAGTGGCATTTGGGAAAAGAGCTGACAATTGGGGTTCTTGAAAAGTCTCCGTTTCGCTGGGGTTTCCAAAGATTGCGGCCAGATGGAGAACACCAGCTGGTGATGTGGAGGGTCTATGATGGTTTTATTGACGATATAACCTTGGATGAAGAGGATCCTTTTGCTTCAGACGGGGGCGAGAAGGAACCCAAGTACTCGGTATTGACTCCCCGGAAAGTTCCAAAGGCTCTGAGAACCTATTTTCCTCGCGAGCAATGGAGGGATGTCAGTCAAGCTTTCGAGGATTCCGGGCTCGAGTTTGGCAATGGAGACGCGGCCTATCTTGGAAGTTTGAACGAGATTGTCGTCGTTCGGCACCGTGATGAAGGTCAGCTGGACCTCGTAGATCAGATTCTGATGGTGATGGATGGAGATCCGCCTTCGTCAATCAGGCTTCATGCGGCCTTGCTCTGTAATAGAGAGGGGAAGAGGAATCTAGTGGCGGAGATTGGCCAAGCCTGCCCTCCCGGCGAGTTGGTGGAATCCAGCTGGAAGAGTGACGGTAAGGATTGGAAGTTGGAAACGCAAGGAACCCTCGGAGCAGGGGGGCAATTTGTAGATGCGAGAATCTATTCCGCCTACGAACAGGAAGGGGTGAAGCAAGAATTGAATACCGGATTCACTTACGCGCCGGGTCACCCGCAGGAGTTCATACTGCATAAAACAGCCGAAGAATCTTGGATTCTCCGGCTGGAAATCGTGCGGGTGGATTCGGCTGGCGAGACCTTTGAGGACTGGCAGCCCTGAAGTGTCTGGGTTTTTCCCGCCTACTGAACCGCAAATTTGATTGTCGCGCTCGAGGCCACTTCTCCATTGAGCAGGCAGCGGCATTCCGCTTGGCCAATGCCACGACGGAAGGAAACGATTTCGGCTTCGATGAAGAGGGTGTCGCCGGGAGTGACGGGCTTGCGCCATTTCACTTTGTCCGCAGACATGAAGTAGCCGACCTTGCCTTGGTTTTCTGGAATGCGCAGAACGAGCACGCTGGCAGTCTGAGCCATGGCCTCGAGTTGAAGCACACCGGGCATCACAGGGTGGCCGGGGAAGTGGCCTTGGAAAAAGTCTTCGTTGAAGGTGAGATTTTTGATCGCGGTGCAGGTCTTGTCGGTGAAGTCGATGACGCGGTCAATGAGGAGGAAAGGATAGCGATGGGGAAGAATCTTGAGGATGTCAGGAAGGTGAAGGACAGCCTCGCCCTCGGGAATGGTGACTGGGGGAACCGAGGTCTTCATCTTGGCATACTCTTTCTTCAAGAGAGCCGCCATCTTGGTGTTGGGTCCATGGCCGGGAGCCACTGCGATGACGTGTCCCAGAATCCGCTTTCCGCCTAACATGAGGTCGCCGATGAGGTCGAGGGCCTTATGGCGGGCGAACTCGTTGCCAAATCGACGGGGCTCTTTGGACATCACGTTCTCGCCGCGGATGACGACTGCGTTTTCGAGTGAGCCGCCTTTGATGAGGCCTTTTTCCAGGAGAGGAGCCACGTCTTCGTAGAACGTGAAGGTGCGAGCGGGCGCGATCTCCTTTTCGTAAAGCTCGGGAGTCACTTCGCCAGAAAAATGCTCGGTATGAAGGTCGTTGCGCCCCACATTGGTAACGGTGAGACGAAACTTGTTGTCCGGCACGATGGTGATGAGAGAGCCGTTGCCGAGATCGAGGTGAAGAGGCTCGCGGATGTGCCAGGTTTTGCGCGGAGCTTCTTGCTGCTGAATGCCGGCTTGCTTGATGAGAGCAACGAAAGGCGCGGAGGAGCCATCCGCGATGGGGGGCTCGTTGGCATCCATTTCGATGAGGGCGTTGTCGATTCCCATGCCCACGAGGGCGGAGATGACGTGTTCGACGGTGTGGACGCGATTGGAGCCAACGGAGAGAGTGGTCGCTCGCTCGACGGTTTCGACAAGGTCGACGTTGGCAGGAATGAGCGGCTTGTCAGGGAGGTCAACCCGACAAAAGACGAAACCGTGGTCCTCGGGAGCAGGCTTGAGAGTAAGAGTGACTTTTTCGCCAGTGTGAAGAGAGGTGCCTTCCAGCGAAGCGGGCGCGGCGAGAGTGTTTTGCATGTCGGCCATGGGGAGGCGATTAATGGGGAGAGAGAGGCTTTTTGAATAGGCAAAAGTGAGACAGGCGCACAAGGGGATTGCTGGAGGAGCTCGGAACGGATTGGCTAAAGGGATGGCGAAATTAGCGGAGATAGTTGAATTTCTCGATCAGGAGCTTCGGACAAACGAGGTTCCAGACTACCCGGGAGCCCACAACGGCTTGCAATTGGAAAATGGTGGAGAAGTTGATAAGGTGGCCGTGGCGGTTGATGCCAGTCTCACGGTCATCGAAGATGCGATCTCAGTCGGAGCTGATCTTCTAGTCGTCCATCATGGCATGTTCTGGCGGGGGGTGAGGATGATGACCGGTGGAAACTATCGTCGGCTAAAGGCCGCGTTTGATAGTGGTTTGGCTATTTATAGCTCGCATATTCCTTTGGATGTTCATCCTCAATGGGGAAATAATGCTGTTGTAGCAAAAGAGATTGGTTTGGAGGTCGATACGAAGTTTCTGCCATGGAAGGGTATCGAGCTCGGGATTAGTGGGCAGTGGACCAAGACTTGGGAGGAGCTCATCGCGACTGTCGAAGCAAAGGTGGGGCCAATTATTTCATCGGTGAGGTGCGGTGAGCAGGTCGGCAGGCTTGGGGTGATTACGGGGGGGGCTGGAAGTGAGGTCGAAGCGGTGAAAGCTTCTGGTATTGATACCTTTCTGACCGGGGAGGGGCCTCACTGGAGCTTTCCGTTGGCCGAGGAGTTGGGGTTGTCAGTCATCCATGCGGGCCACTATGCCACCGAGACCTTCGGAGTTCGCGAAATCGGGCAAAAACTAGCAGAGAAATTTGGCTTAAAATACGACTTTCTGGACCATCCTACAGGGTTGTAGACCCGTGAAAAATCTTAAACTGTTGAGTCTGTGAAGATTGAGTGAAGAGAGGGACATTTGGGTCTATCAGTCACTTTCTTGCTCAACGAGTCGAAAAAAGCCTTGCGGTCTGTTAGTGGGGGCAGTAAAACATTCCCCGAAAGCGCGGGTATAGCTTAATGGTAAAGCTCCAGCCTTCCAAGCTGATCATGAGGGTTCGATTCCCTCTACCCGCTTTCCCCCTCACAATCTAAAACAGTTCATCCTAGGAGAACAAATTATGAAAAGAACACTGAAATTCGCTCTCGTGTCCGCCTTTTTGGCCGCCACTCCAGCGGTCGTTGCGGCCGACTCGGTAAAGAGCTGCAAAGAAATCCAAGCTACCGTTGAGAAGGCGGTAAAAGCAGACGAAGCGAAGGTCCTTGAAGTTGTGGAAGCGCAAGTTTCCGCGAATTCGGGTTGCGCATGTGAAGTGGTGAAGGCTGCTATCATCGCTACCGAAGCAAATAAGGAGCTTGTGCGCCAAATCGTTGAAGTGGCGATTGTTGCTGCTCCAGATGAGATGCGTCTTGTTGCTCAGTGTGCGGTTGCGGTTGCTCCTGATTCGGTGAACGAAGTTCAGAAGGTTCTTGCTTCTTTCGACCCGCAGAGCGGCGAAAGCGCTGTTAGCTCCAAGGGTGGAATGAGTAAGGGTGGTCTCGATAAGGGAAGCCCTCTTCCTGCTGGAATTGACAACCCCCTTGATGGTCCTTTGACGAAGGGTGGTCCTGGTGGAGATCCGTTCCTTCCGATCTTGCCTCCTTTCCAGCCGCCAACACAAACACA
>NZ_BMXI01000003.1:0-9580 GCF_014651675.1 Roseibacillus persicicus | reverse complement strand
TCCTGATGTGACTCCTGTCGATGATGATTCTTCCGATATGGATAAGGATGTTATCTCCACCGAGCTCGATAAGTAGTTTGTTTAATTTGATAAATAATTTAGCATGAATTTTCTTAAAAAATCAATTTTCGCTGGCGTTTTGCCATGTGCAGTTGCTTCCGGGCAGGGGCTTTACAGCATCGCTCCCAATGACGATGAGGCAAGCAGCAGTCTTCCTTTGACTTACATCGTGGGTGCTTCCTTGGGTTATGATGATAATCCGACTCCGTTAACTGACTCGGATGAGGGCTCTTTGTATGCTTCTGGTTTTGTTCAGGCGAACTGGACCAGTGTGACTCCTCAAACTACTTGGGATGTCTTCGCGCGTCTTGGGGTTCGTTATTACTTCGACGACTTTGAGTCGAGTGATGCTGATTCAACCAATTTTGATGCTCGTGTTGGAGTGAACTTCACGCACCGATTCAGCGAGCGGTTGCGTTTCTCGAGTCGTAACCTCTTGGCTTACGAGCAGGAGCCTGATTACGACTACGGTTTGAGTAATGACCGTCGCACTGGTGACTACTTCCGTTATTCCAGCGATAATTCCGTGGGTTACCGTTGGTCAGACCGGTTGGGAACTCAAACTGGTATCCAGTTTTCTGGTGTCCAGTATCAGGACTTGGATAATTCCGATTATTCACAAGTCGCGTTTCGTCATGATTTCCGTTACCGGATGAGCCCTGCGACCGTGGTTACCGCTGGATATAAGTATGCTATCGTTGATTTGGATTCAGGAAATGATTCGACCTCTCACTATTTGACTGGTGGTATCGAGCATCGGATTAGCCCAGAGAGCGCTATTGTTTTGCGAGCTGGTGCCCAAATCACTGACCCAGACAATGGGGATTCTCGCACACGGCCTTTCTTGGAAGCGGCATTGAAATCGAGTCTCACCAGCCAGCTTAGCACGAATCTTTTCGTACGCTACTCGAATGAGTCATGGAACCAGTCTTTGCTGAGTGACAATGGAAGACAGACTTTTGAGCAGAGCCAGACATTTCGTTTGGGCGGAAAGGCTACCTACGCTTTGAATCCTCAAGTGAGTCTCTTCGGTGGTGTGAACTACATTCTCACCAACTATGACGACCAAATTATCGGAGCGGACGGAGATGGCAGCGAGAGCCTTCTTAACCTAAATGTTGGGGGAAGCTATCAGCTATCTAGCAACCTCTATCTGACCGGCTCTTACAACTTCACGACTTCGATTTCTGACTTCGACGGTCGGGATTATGATCGCAATCGCTTCCAGCTTGGAGTGCAGGCGACATTCTAACAAATTCGTCGAACAAATCTGAACAAATCAGCCCCCTCGGTGTCACTTACCGTGGGGGTTGATTTATTTAATCACTTCGCATAAAGCACTCCCCGCAGAAGCCTTTTTTACCCAAATGAGCCAGAACTCTCCACAAACGAATGAAGCCTCCCTCCATGCTGTCGACTATTGGCAGGTCTTGAGGAACAGGTATGGAATCATCCTTCTAACCTTTTTGTTAGTCTTTCTGACTGCTGCGGTGATCACGAGAGTGATGCCTCGGAAGTATTCAAGCACGGCGGTCGTTCAGGTGAATAATCCAGGTCAGGGATTCGGCTCGAATTTAGGGATTCTCGAATCACGCCAATATTTCGCGACACAGTTCGAGGTAATTAGCGCGGCCAAGACTTTGAAGGTGGTCGCAGAGGCGCTTGACCTGAAAAATAAATGGGCTCTCCGAGATGAAGATGCTGTAGTTGGAGTTTTGAAAGGAATGGTGGAAACAAAACTCCGTCCTGGAACAGACCTTATCGAAATTACAGTTCTCCATATCGACCCGGAAGTGGCCAAAGAGGTTGCTGCTGAGGTGGCAATTGCCTACCAGAATCGAAGAAATCAAGAAGAAGCGGCTCGGGCTGAGAACCAATTGGACGCACTTGATGCTGAAATTGAAGACCAAAAGGACAAGGTCGAAGCAAAGCGGAAGGTTCTTGACACTATCGTCCGGATCACCGGGCGACCCTATTTCGAAGGGTCTCAAAACAGCCCGGAGTCGATGGAGTCTCTCTTGGCGAAAATGGCCGATCGCGACGTTTTTGACCTGAAAAAGAACCGGGATCAGTATCGCATCTATTTGGAGAAACTTGAGGAACTGGATAAGGAGCAGGTTCTTCGTTATGCTGCCGAGCTTCCCGTGGACAACAATTCAGTTCGTACACTTCATACAGAATATCTTGCGACAAAGCGAGAACTTGAAGCAAACAAGGCCTCCGGCTTGGGTGCTCGTCACCCGACGATGATGGTTCAGCAGGAAAGGTTAGCAGGGCTTCGAGAAGATTTGGACAGTGCGGTTGCGACTTTGCGAGAGAGTCTCGCCACGAACTACGAGATGATTAGCGAGCAATTGCTCGTGATGGAAGATACCAGTCAAAAGCAGCAGGATGAACTTGTTGAGCTTGCAACTGAAATGCATGATTACAAAGAGGCCACCAGAGACTACGAGTCTGCTTTGGCCCTTCTTCAGGAACTGAAGTTAACTCACTCTGCCGAGCGAGTGGGGCTACGTTCTCCGAAAGAACCAATCACCATTCAGGAGGATCCTAAAGTTGGAACAAAGCCGGTAAGCCCCAAAGTCACCTTAAATCTCGTTCTCGGTGCTGTGATTGGCCTGATCTTCGGGATCGCTATCGCATTCTTCCTCGAATACGTCGACACCTCAGTGAAGAGCTTGGAAGATGTCGAGAGATTCCTCCAAGTTCCGGTTCTGGCCGTCATTCCAAAGGATGTCGGGGTACTTCACAAACAAAGTGGAATGAGCCCGGATGCGGAGGCCTACCGGATTCTGAGAACGAACATCGAGTTCAACCGCAAGAATCCGGAAGACAATTCGATTACTGTGGTTTCAGGTGGTGCTGGTGAGGGTAAGTCGACAACTTTGGTCAATTTGGCCTATGTCTGTGCTCAGGGTGGATACACCACTCTCATGATCGATGCCGACCTTCGTCGTCCTCGATTGCACACATTCTTTGATATTAACAACTCGGTTGGACTTACGAACTATCTGACTACCGACCTCATGCTCGAGGACGTGATTCTTCAGACCCCGGTCGATAATCTCTATTTCATGCCTTCGGGAGTCCTTCCAGCGGATGCTGCGGGGATTTTGAATTCTCGTAGAATGTCAGAGTTGGTCCAAGACGTGAAGCAGCGCTTCGACCTTGTGCTAATCGACTCCCCTCCAATCTTAGGTGTCAGCGATGCTTCTGTGTTGGCGAGTGAGGTTGATTTGACCATGATCGTGGTTCAGCATCGTAAACTGCCACGCAACATGCTGCTTCGTGTGAAGCAGGCTGTTGAGAATGTCGGTGGTCAAGTGATTGGTGTTGTTCTTAACAACGTCGACATTAGAAGTGATAACCAGTATCAATATTACACAAGTTATTACACCTACTACGCTCCTTCTGCAGAGCCTGAAACTCGAAGCAATCGGAAAGTTGTTGATGCCAAGAAGTCGCCAGCACCGACCCAAAGCAACGATTCAGACCTTTATTAAATCAAAAAGAACAATCATGAAAATACTCTTACTCCTCCTCCTCTGTTTCTCTGGAGCATTTCAGACTGCTTCAGCTCAGATTCAGAAAAACATGAAGCTTGAGATCAGCGTGATGGGTGTTCCACCGGGCGAGCAATCACGAATCAATGCCGTGTATCCGGTTGATGCTGGTGGTAATATTAAGATGTGGGAAATTGGAACCATCCGGGCAGCAGGCTTGACTGCTACTGCTTTGGCTAAAAAAATTGAAAACGCCTACAAAGCCGCCCAGATCTACACCTCACCCAACATTGTTGTTCAGAAGATTGGCGATGTTGAAGGAGAACTTCAGCAGTTGGTCACCGTGACTGGTAGTGTGAATCGTCCGGGAACTGTTCCTTATATCCGAGGGATGACTTTAGCTCAAGCCATCGCGGCTGCTGGCGGACCCAGCACATTTGGAACAACGAAGCGGGTCCATGTCTATCGAGAAGGTAAAAAGTATCTCTTGAGTCCTCGCACAAACGATACCCACAAGCTGGAGCGAATTTATCCTAATGATACCGTCGAGGTTGATCAGGTGAAAGCTTGGGAATCAGGCGGTGAATAGGACATACTAGCGACCACGCAGTCACGTAATTTCTAAAAAGGCAGGGAAGAGATTCCCTGCCTTTTTTGTCTTCTCGTTGCCTAATCTGAAATGGCGAGCTATCTTCAGTCATTCCCATGAGAGCGATTGCATTCACGTTGATTTTGTTGTTGCCAATTTCTTGGGCTGACGAAGTATCCCACGATGAGAAACTTTCGTCCGAAAGCTTCGCGGAACGCCAGAAAGCAGCGAAAGGCCTAATTGAATGGGCGCGCGAGGAAGATTCCAAGGAGCGGGCAGAAGAGTTATATCAGCGATACTTGAATAGCGAAGATCCCGAGGAATTTCATCGTCTGTCAAAAGTTCTCCTCGAGGTGCACTTCGAGCACAAGAAAGATGCGATTCCTCAGCAAGGGCCGGGCTTTATTGGTATTAGCATGGATGCAGCCCAAATCCGCCGAGGTCAACTGTTGGAGCAGCAGGGGGCCGCGCAACCGGTCCCCGATTTTGGCAGAGGGGTTTTTGTGAGAGCGGTGATACCTGGGACGCCGGCCGAGAAATCCGGTTTGCAGGTCGGAGACGTTATTGTTTCGATTGATGGCGAGAGCATTGCCGGCGGAATTCCCAGTGATAAACTCAAGGATATTGTTGGAGCCATGCCGCCTGGTTCGACCATCACCCTTGGGGTCGAGCGAGGAGAAGAAGAGCTTGAAATCAAGGTGACGCTCATGAACGGGAAGGCTATCCCCGCATTAAGGGCCTTCAATGAAGAGGCTGTCGTTGATCAAGAGAAAGCGGAACAACTTCTGCGCGAAGATTACCTTCGTTGGTTGGCCTCTCAGAGAATTGCGAAGAGAAAGCTCGAACAGCAATAGCTTTCCCCACCCACAAAATGTGAAATTGGTTCGACAAGATCCCTGAAGTGGCGGACAGTGTTTTGAACCAAGAGTAACCTTGGATTCGCTAATTTTACGAATGATGAAGATTTTTAGCCCGCTAATAGCGATCGCAGTTTTCGCCAGCTGCACCTCTGGAATTGTAAGCGGAAAAACAGATTTTAACGATGTTGGTAAGGTGATGGTTGGAATGCTTGAAAACAAGCATTTTGCTGGCCTCGAATTCAATGCGGAAATGACCGATCGAATTCTGAAGGACTACCTAAAGGACCTCGATCCGGCTAAGCTTTATTTCACCAAGAAAGATGTCGATGGATTCGAGGCGCGTTTTGGTTCTCAGTCTGAAACACGAATTGATCAGCTTCTTACTCAAGAGCGAGCGATGGAGCCAGCTGGCGAGATATACTCACGATTTGTCGAGCGGGTTCGCGAGCGAGTCCAGTTTGCCCAACAGCTTGCAGACAACGGAAAGTTCAGCTTTGATGGTGATGAGACAGTCATGCGTTCACGACGTGAAGCAGATTGGCCCGCGGATGATTTTGCGGCTCAGGAAATCTGGCGCAAACAAATCGCGGAAGAAGTCCTGAGCGAAGAGATGCGGCGGGAAACGATCCGTCGCATTGCGGAGGAGCAGGGCAAAGAAGATCCTCTCAAAGACGAGAAGAGCCCCCGCGAAGCTGTCAAGCTACGCTATGAGCGCTTTCTCAAAGACATCGAGGGTGCAGACGAGGAAGATGTTGCTTCCTACTTCTTCAGTGCGGTTGCCAGAGCTCATGATCCGCATACCGACTACATGAGCGTTCGGCAGATGGAGCGCTTCGAAGCGAGCCTGCAGAACCAGCTAATCGGTATCGGTGCGCTTCTTCAACGGGAGGACGATGGCGCTACCAAGATTATCGGTCTGGTGGTCAATGGACCTGCGGACAAGCAGGGTGAACTTCAGCTGAACGACCGGATTGTGGCCGTGGATTCTTTGAACGATGGCAATTTGACTGATACTCTCTACATGAAAATCGACCACGTGGTTGAGCTCATTAGGGGGCAGCAAAATACCGAGGTTAAGTTGAAGGTGGAGCCCGCCGATGGAGCCCCTGGTGAAGTTCGTGAGATCGTGATCATGCGCGACAAGGTCGAGTTGAAGGACGAAGCCGCTGCGGCTGAAGTGATTCAAATCGCGCAGCCTGACGGAAGCAGCAAGTCAATCGGTTGGATTACCCTTCCAAGTTTCTACCTCGATTTCAACGATGGTGATCCAAGCGTATACAAGGATGTTCAGCGTCTATTGATTCGGCTGAAGAAGGAAAATATCGACGGTGTGGCAATTGATTTGCGCGGAAATGGCGGTGGAGCTTTGGAGGAAGTTCGCCGGATGACTGGACTCTTTATTGGACGGGGACCCGTTGTGCAGGTGAAACAAGGATGGGGCGCAGTCGATTCAAAGGAGTCCACGATGCGAAAGCCTCTCTACGAAGGTCCGCTCTTGATCGTGACAGACAAGACAAGCGCTTCGGCGAGTGAGATTCTTGCAGGGGCACTGCAGGACTATAATCGTGCAATTGTGGTTGGAGAGAGTTCGACCTACGGCAAGGGCACGGTTCAGCAACCCATGGATATTGGCCGGTTTTTCAAATTCTTCCAAGACTCGGAACGAGCGGGAACCTTGAAGGCGACCGTCCAGAAGTTCTATCGCGTGACAGGTAGTTCAACCCAACTGGAGGGTGTTGTGCCTGATATCGTATTGCCTTCTTTGACTGACGCTCTTGAGATTGGTGAAGAGTTTCAGGATCACGCTCTTCCGCACGACTTGATCCCACCCGCGCGAGGATTTAATCCCTTGGACCGTAGCGGACTATTCGTGGATGAAATCACAAAAAGAAGCCAAGAACGCGTCAAGAACTCCACGGATTTCAAATATGTTGTGGAAGATGTTGAGCGCACGAAGAAGAGAATTGAGGAGAATACCGTCAGTCTCAATCGGTCTGTGCGGGAAAAGGAATTGGAAGAGTCGGAACAACGACGGGCTGCGCGAAACAAAGAGCGGCGCGAACGTTTTGCCGAGATTGCCAGTAAAGACGCGGAGACCCTTAGCTTCTTCAGGCTGACTCTAGACGATCTAGAGCGTGAAAAGTTGGAAGAGGTGGACCGTAAGCGTGATGCCGAAGCCAACATGCGCGTGGCAAAGGACGAAGTCGCTGATCTCGACGATACTCCTGAGTGGCCGAGTGGCCTGGATGCCGTCAAGCGCGAGAGCATCAACATTTTGGGCGACCTGATCGAATTGACGGAGAAAGAGACAATCGCAAAAGTTGAGCAAAATAGCGAAGCACAGGCGCAGTAGCTTGGGTGAGGCTCGGTAAAACTTGAACGGATGTCTGTCGCACAACGCTTGGCGGAAGTGCAATCTCAGTTAGCTTCGGCTGCTGAGAGGGCGGGACGTACGGTTGATGAAATTGAGTTGTTAGCCGTCAGTAAGACCTTTCCTGCTGAGATTGTCTCTCAGGCGATCGCCGAGGGACAGATGGCTCTGGGAGAGAATCGGGTTCAAGAAGCGCTCGAGAAACAAGCCCTGCTTCCTGAGGAGGTAGAATGGCATCTCATCGGTCCTCTGCAGCGCAATAAGGTTCGAAAAGCTGTCGGCAAGTTCGCCTGCCTACAGGGAGTCGACTCTTTAAAGCTCGCACAAGCTATCGACCGAGTGGCGGGGGAGCTTGGGATTACCCAGCCAATTTACTTGCAGGTGAAGATTGGCGGGGAGGACACTAAAAGCGGGTTTGAGGCGCCCGAACTCGTCAGCACTCTTGAGTCTCTTTTGTCTCTTTCCAATTTGCAGATCGAGGGATTGATGACGATCCCCCCTCCGGTGGATACTGCGGAAGAAGCTCGGCCCTATTTTTCTGCAGCTCGGGAACTACGTGATCAATTGTCCGAAGCAGGTGGGATTCCCTTGGCAAAATTGAGTATGGGAATGAGTGGTGATTACCAAGCCGCCATTGCGGAGGGTTCAACAATGGTAAGAATTGGCTCTGCGATTTTCGGCGGGCGCTGAGCCATCTGGGTCGTGATGCACCATCGTTCCGAGGGGTGTGGTGCAGATGGAGCATGAACGGCAGCTACCAAGCTGACTTGGCCCCTTTCCCGCTGTATCAGCCGGTGTGCGGCTGCAGATAGAGAGCGGAAAAAGCGATTAATGGCGTAAAGAATGGCGGGTTATCTTGGTTCGTTCAGAGACCCCCTCCTCAAATGAACCCAAGAAAAGATTTTCGCACGTTTCGACGTCTTCTCCTCCTCGCCACCGCTATTTCCACCATACCCACCCAGGCTGCGAATGTGACTTGGGATGGTTCGGAGAGCTTCGAGTGGCAGCAAGGGGCGAATTGGGACAATGGAAGCGGGCCCGCTGCCGGGGACGTGGTCTTTATCAATTCGGGAACAGTCGATTTTGCGGCTGACCCGGGTTATAATCTGAGAGCAATCCGACTTCTCGGCGGTCAATTTCATGTTTCCGATGGTTTGTTCCGAGCGACCTTCAATCCCTCGTGGGATTCCCATGTGGAGGGTGTGATGATTCAGACTGGAGGGGCGGTTGAGATCAATGAACTCGAGATTGGACGTACAATGGGGACAACCGGCCTCTATCAGTTGAGCAACGGCAGTCTGAGAATCAACCGGGCCTTGTCCGATCCCTCCACGGGCCTGGGAACATCCCTCTTTTTGGGGGCCAACAAGTCTGATGTGGATGCGGGCACTGGAGCCATCGAAATTTCAGGCGGCTCTTTCGTCACTCGGGCCGGAATCCAACTGGGAGATGATGTTCGCGTGGGGACGGGAAATTTTTCCGTCTTGGGCTCATTAGCCGCCGAAATCGGAGTGGGAGCTTCCACCGGTGACTCCGACGGGAGATGGAGACAATATCCAGGGTCAACTTTGACGGCAGGAATAGACTTTGGGGGGGTGACTCCAATCTTCCTTCACGACAGTAGCGAGACGACTTTGAGTGCCCCTTCGGCTAGTTTTGAAAATGGTTCTCTGCTCCAAGTTGGATACGCAAGCGGTTTCGAGGGAGGAGGGACTTGGACAGTCATGGAGGTTGAAAATGGAGAAATCGTCGACAACGGCCTCTCCTTCGCTCCTGGTGTGGATACCAGCGTCTGGTCTTTTTCAATTGATAATACTGGGGCCAATGGGCTTCTAACAGTGACATCGAATTCAACAACTGTTCTTAGGGACGTCTATTGGGACGGTTCGGAAGATCAGGAGTGGGAGAATCCTTTGAACTGGACGAATAACTTCGGAGTTTTTGACGAAGCATATGTTCATCTTGATGCGGGTACAATTGACTACACGGAAGAGAGCGAATCCGGGATCAACCTTCGAGGTTTCCGCATGACGGGAGGGACTTTCAATCTGAAAGGTGGCGAACTGAAAGCGAACAAGCTTGCCAGTGCCTAGACCGTTTTCCAGATGAAGTTGCCGAAAAAGACGCAAAACAAACTGTACTTTTTGGGTGTCTTTCTGAGAATCGCAGATCGGCCGTCAACGTCAGTTTCCAAATC
>NZ_BMXI01000002.1:20413-421523 GCF_014651675.1 Roseibacillus persicicus | reverse complement strand
CTTCAAAAACTTCAACAATTACCGACTTCGAGTCATCGCCCAGTGCGGTTAAACAACCCCTGAAACCTCAAAAAAACGTCTCGTCCCCAAACTTTGGTGTAGACCCCAAAAACGCTGCAATCGAGATGATTGCAGCGAATTAGAAAGATGGCGGACCGGGAGGGATTCGAACCCTCGATACCCTTTTGGAGTATACTCCCTTAGCAGGGGAGCGCTTTCGACCACTCAGCCACCGGTCCAGTTGTTGAGGGGACGGGGAGAAAATCAGATATCCCGCCCCTCGTCAATCTTCTCTCTCGATTTATTGTGCAGGTGGCCGGGAAGTTCGGAATTTCTGGAAATCCAAGGGGTCCCGGCGGGTCGAGCAGCGGTAAAGTTGGGCCTTTACCTGAATAATGAAGCCCCTCGCTCCCCGCCGGCGAAACGAGGGAGTATGGCCACGGTTACCAAAGATAAGTTAAGCCGAGATGGGCCCGGGGGTCGGCGTCTTCGGTTAAGGGGATTCCAAAATCGGCAGACACTGTAGCAGCCCCCCACTGCGCCCGTAGACCAACTCCAAAGCTGAGAAGCTGATCGGAATCCTCATCGTCCCGCCAAGTGAAGCCGTGGTCGAGAAAGCCGAGGGCTTGGGCGCTTAGCTCTTTTTCCAAAAGATCAGTGCTCCAAGCCGGTCCCCGCACCTCGATGCTCCCCCACCAACCGCTGTCGGCGAGGTAGTCGCGCTCGCGGTAGCCGCGGATCGTGCGCATTCCACCCAGCCCGAGCTGTTCGCTGGGAAGCAAGGCCCCGCTGGCCAGTTGCGCTTCCGCTCGCAACAATACGGTGCAATCGCGCCAGCCACGCGACCACTTGCCATTGGCCCGGAGATAGAAATAGGACGGATCGGCATCGGAACGATAGGCGGCGAAATCGTCGTCGTGATTGCGTCCACTCAACCCTCCGGGGCTAGCCACCAACTCGGCACGGTATTGATGATTCCATCCGGCGGCACGATCCGCGCTTTTGCGAAGCAGGCCGCCGAGCTTGAACTGCACGACTTCCACCGGGGCATCGGAAGTCAGTCCCACGAAGTCGCCGAAGGTGAGAAAGGTGTCGGAGCGCTTGAAGTCAACCCCGCCGAAAACTTCTCCTTGCCAGCCGTCCAGCAGGATCTGGCGACCGTATTGCAAGCTTGTTTGCCAAGAGGTGCCTTCGATATCCGCCGGCCCCAAGTCGGTGGAGGAATCCGCATGAACCGAGGCCCAACTGGCCGAAAAACGCAAAAATTCATGGCGATGGTGGATGGGGATTTCCCACGACAATCCATGGGCTTGGAACTGGCCGGGATCCGCCCCCAGGGTGGCCTGATAGGCGAGGATATGGTCTTGTTCGAAGGCATTCCCCAACACCCCTCCTAGTAGAAAGCGGCTCTCCCCCGTGGCCTTCGTGCCGGTATTTTCATAGGCGGCATAAGCGCGCCAAGGTCTTTGTTCCTCGATGGCAAAGACGAGGTCAGCCTCACCTTCCCGGGAGCCGGCTGCCGCGAAGAGTTCGGCTTTGCGAAAGGGATTGCGGCTCAGCCAGGCCGTGGTCTCGGTCAAGTCGCTGGCTCGCAAAAGTTGGCCACTTTGCAACTGAAGGGCACTGGAAAGGCGGGCATTGTTGAAGTGGACGGTCTCCCGAAGCTGAACCTGCCCCACGCGTCCCTCCACAACCCGCACCACCAATTGGCCGGGGTAGCGCTCGTCCTGAGGCGGCACCCAGACCTCGACCACCGGTTGGTCATTCTCCTCGTAATGACTGACGATGATCTCGGTGAGCGTGAGGAGGGATTGTTCGGTAAGAGGCCGGTTGAGAAATGACCTGAGCTCGAACGCCAGCTCAGCTCCATTGGCGACCGTAACGCCGGAAAACCGGACGACGCCCGCATCAAACAGCGTTGTCACGTCAGAGGTGGAGAGCACCAGCGTCGAAACCGCCGGCACCAGCACCTCGCGGTCATCTCCCGCAACCGGCTGATTGCCTCCAAAAGGCAAGGCGCCAGAGGGCGTGGAGTTCTCAATCGTGGGCAGAAATTCCTCCTGACCATAGGTCCATGCTGCGCCCGAGAGGCCCAGGAGGAGGAAAGGAGCAAACTTCACAAAGATGATGAAAGCGTAATCCCGCCAGATGTCCCTTCGAAAAAGCGCCACCTCCCAAGCGGAATCCGGCACCTTTCGACTTTTCGCCCCCCTCTTTCCCATCTTTACTGAGACCGGAAAAACTCGGGAGGGATTGTCAAATATCTGGAAATCGCAGCTAGGCCCAGCGGTTGAAAGGACTCGATGTCTCCTCACAACAACACCCAAACCCATGCTACGCAAAGTTCTCTTTTCCCTAGCCCTTAGCACAATTTTTCTCCCTGCCAGCGAGATTGTTGAATGGGATTTCGCGCTCAGCTCCGGCCGCGACTCCCCCAAGGCGACCTTCACCGCGGTGGAAAACCGCCCGAATGCAAGTGTGCCACACGCCTATGCCTGCGGCTTTTTTCAGGAGTCCCTCACCTTGCCGGGCATGCCCAACGGGCTGAAGTCGGAGTCCGAGTTCGACGGCGTAGTGGCCCGCTTTTCGCCCGATCTGACAGCTGGAGGTTGGAAAGCAACATGGACGGCACAAGCTCACTCCAAGGGAGATGTGATATTCAACGATCTCGTCCTCGGAGAAGACACCAACCTGATTTATGTAGCCGGAAGTTATCGTGAGGAGGTCTTCTTCGGCGACAATACGGGGGTCTATCTCCCGAATCCAGGGAATGGCAATATTGAGGGCTTCGTCGCCAAACTTCATCTCCTGAGCGGAACTTGGCTGGATGTCTATCCAATGGGAGATGTCATCCCGCAATCCGTCGCCATCGATTCCGCCGATTCCTTTTACATCACCGGCCCGGGCAAGCTCGCCATAAAGTTCGATGATGAAGGGAACTATATCTGGGACGTCGGGGCCCAGGGCGATACCATCGAGCATCATCACATCGCCACGCGGCCGGCCCCCAATGGCGAGGCGTTCAGTTATGTTCTCTCCACCCGGCTTTCATCCGGAGATGGTCGGGATGTCTGGCTGTCGGCGCTAGCGCCGGACGGCTCGCCGATTTGGGAAAAGATCACCGCTTCCCCGTCGCACGACCTTGCCGGCGGCCTGGGGGTTTCCAAGCAAGGATACATCTCCTTCTCGGTGGCCTCCTCGAATCAGAATATCGCCTATGAAGGCAAGCGTTTGGCCGAGCCCTCCAACACCAATGCGCAGGAGGTCTACGTCGTTCGTCTCCGCCCCGATAGTTCTCTCGTCTGGTCCACCCGCGCCGCCGTGGCAGACCGATCGGTGTCCAAGATGCTCTCCACCGACCTCGCCCATGATCCCCGGGGCAATGTCCATCTCGCAGTCAACTTCGAGGGCCCCTTTACCTTTGAAGGCCGCACCCGCGATGGAAAGGGCGAGACCGGAATCCTCAGCGTGGGAGATGGCGGGGTGCCTTACCACTTTCTGGAATCGCAGGGCGATGCCTATGCAACAGGTCGGGGAGTGGCCGCTTACTCACGAGAGGAACAAGTTCTGGTGGGAGACTATCAAGGCAATTCCGACATCACCTTCGGCTACCACACGCTGCCGGGTGATCCTGGACGACTCTTTGCGGCTTTTACGAAAAAAATCCCCGGCCAATCCTGCTTCATCGTTCGCCAACCGGAGAACGACAATACCCCGCCAGCCCAGTTCCTGGCCAACCTGAAGGCAGTGCTTCAGTCCGAACCAGGCGTTACCCCTCAAATCTCCACCCCGGCGGAAATTTACCGGGAATTTAACTATCCCAACGTCGCTATCGGACCAACGGGCGCGAGCTTGGGGGTGGTCGGTTATGCGGCCTTCATCTCCTTGCAGGATATTGACGCCCTGGAGAGCAGCGGCCTTTATCTGGTGGAAGAAGACTTTGAGTTATTCCGCTCGGGCACCACTTCGCCCGCCCCATACAACTTGGCCAAACTCAACGATTCCTCTGCCAGCCCTCCCTACAGCTATAGCTTTCCCGAAATGTGCCAAGCGGTGAGATTTTACCTCATCGACACCGCCATCTCCGACCCCGGCGGGAATTACTTTGCCAGCAATAGTAAACTTACCATTCTCGATCCTGTGGACGGAGGCTACGGGGAATTGATTCGTTCGGATTCCGACACCGCCGGGATCGTCACCTCGGAACACGGCACCAACCTCCTTTCACTGGTCGTAGGACCAGACGAGGGTGTCGCGCCCGACACCCCCATCACGACCAAGGTCTACGACATCTACCCCACCTTGGGCACGGCGAGGGCCTCCTCGCTCATTGATGCGATTCTACTCGCGCTGGAAGACCGGCTCAGCATCGCCAACGAGCTGACTCCCGCCGTCATGCTCATCGCCTCCAACACCATCAGTCCCACTTCTCCCGAGGAGCTGCCCGCTCTGGAAATTGCTTTGCAAGCTTGTTGCGATGCCCAGTTTCCCGTCGTGATGTCGGCGGGAAACAATGGTGCCCTGGCGGCCGACTACGCGCCGGCACAGTTTGCCAATCGCCCCTGCATAATCTGCACCGGCGGATCCACGGAGGCTGGCGCTTTCTCGGGGATGTCGAACTCGGGAGCCGAGCTCAAGCTCGTGGCCCCCGGCGAGAACCTCACGGTCGCGACTGAATTCGGAGGCGCCAAGAGCACCACACTTTTCAGCGGCACCTCAGGCTCCGCCGCTCTCGCCGCAGGAGCCCTTCTGCAATTCCAATCCTCCAATCCGTGGCTACGCGGGAGCGACCTGGTCAACTCCTTCATCGCCCACTGCGTCCACGCGGATACCATCAACCACGGGACCCTCAATTACAAACAGGTGGCTGCCAGCGCCGCCCGGCCTCCCTGCGTAACGGGATATCTTCATTGGACCAGCTGGTTCGACCTCTTGGACACCAGCTACGAAGGCAACGACGATGGCGACCTCTACAACAACCTGCAGGAGTATGTCTTCGACTTCGATCCGACGGAGGCAGACCACTATCCCCACGGCTTTGGTATCGATGGTTATTCCCCTCCGATGCTGGAGATGGGCTTCCCGATCGCCTGGTGGCTATGGGATACCACTGCCACTGGCCCCACCTATCTCCTCCACGATGGAGCCACGAAACTGACGGTCACCTCTTCCACTGATTTGGAGAACTTCCCCCCGGCTTCCGTGACCCTCACCCCGGGGGTTGGTTGCGACTTCCAAAGCTACCTCAGCTTCACCATCGACACCTCTCTGGCAGCAGAAAAATTCTTTCGAATTGAGCTGAAGGGCATGTAGGTTGGGAGATGAAAAGCTCTCCCGCAGGCCAAGACTCCTGCTGCTCCACCAAGCCGCCCCAGCCCCCGCGCTGGCGGCGCTACATCCCCCTGTTCACCCTCATCACGTTGGCCCTGCTTGCGGCGGCAGCCAAGCAGCTGCACTATGGCGCGTGGGCACCCCAGTCAGCCATGCACGACTTCATGGGGATCTTTCTGCTCACCTTCAGCATGCTGAAGCTCTTCGACCTCCCGGGCTTCGCGGGTGGCTTTCAGAAGTATGATCTTCTGGCGGGCCGAGCGCGCGGATACGCCCTCCTTTATCCTTTTCTGGAGCTCTCTCTAGCCTTGGGCTATCTTTCACAGTGGCAACCGCAGACCGTCTACCTCGCAACCATCCTTCTTATGTCTTTCGGGGCCATCGGGGTCTTTCTAGCTCTCGCCAAGGGACTGGATATTCGCTGTGCCTGCATGGGAACTGCCCTCAATGTCCCCCTTTCCACCGTGGCAGTGGTTGAGAACGTGGGAATGGCAGCCATGGCGGTCGGGATGCTACTAATCTAACCGCGAAAGTCCTCGCCCTCGCCAGTCCTCTCCTTTTACAGTTTCTTTCTCATGTTGCGCAGACTCTCTCTTCTATTCGTCGCCGTCAGCTCCGCCCTGCTCTCCGCCGAGCCTTCGGAAAAGGTATTCGAGCTCCGGACCTACCACGCCAATGAAGGCAAGCTCGATGCGCTGCACGCCCGCTTCCGTGACCACACTGTCTCTCTCTTTGAAAAACACGGCATGACCAATGTCGCCTATTGGACGCCGGTGAAGAACGAGAAGAACCTCTTGATCTACCTGCTCTCCTATCCGAGCAAGGAAGCCCGCGAAAAGTCATGGCAAGGCTTCATGTCGGATCCCGACTGGCAAGCCGCGTTCAAAGCCTCGACTGCCGAAGGTCGGCTCGTTGGCAAGATCGACTCGGTCTTTCTCAAGGAAACCGACTTTTCCGCCGCCTTTACCCCCAGCGAAAGCACCCGCCTCTTCGAGATGCGCACCTACACCACTGCGGAAGGAATGCTCCCTCATCTCCACAAACGCTTCCGGGATCATACCATGAAGCTCTTTCAGAAACACGGCATGAGCAACTTGAGTTACTTCGAGTTGTTAGCCGACCAAGACAAGGCAGAGCAAACCTTGCTCTACTTCCTCGCTCACAAGGATGCGGAAGCAGCCAAAAAATCCTGGGACGGCTTCCGCGCCGATCCTGAATGGAAAAAAGTGGCAGCCAAATCCGAAGAAGACGCGGGCGGTCGCATCCTAGTCAAAGGCGGAGTCGAGGCTGTCTACCTTCAGCCAACCGACTACTCGCCGATTAAGTAAGGATTTTCCTCGGAAAAAAACCGGGATTCCGCCCGTAGAGTTCCTCCCACCCCCGCCCACCGGCTCAACCTCCCCATTTTCAGTGAGTAACCCACCCAGCAAAGACGAACAGGCCGCCTCCCCCAATCAAGGAGAACGCGGAGAGCTTTTCTCCCAACTATTGATCGCCAACCGCCATCGCATCTACGGCTTTGTTTACTCCCTGACCCACAACCACCAGGGATCGGAGGATTTGCTCCAGGAGGTCTCCATGGTCCTCTGGCGCAAGTTTGACCAGTTCGAGGAGGGGACCGACTTTGCCGCTTGGGCAATGAGCATCGCCCGCTTCTGCACCCTCAACTGGCGCCGCAAGCAAGCCCGCCTCCCGCTCTCCTTGGAAGATAGCGAGCTAATGGCTCTCGCCGACGAAGCCGCCGGAGTAGCCTGCGGGGTTGAAGACCAGCGCGACGACCTCGTCCACTGTCTCGGCCGCCTGCCCCAGCGCTGCCGTCAGGTCGTCTGGGCCCGCTACCAGAAGGATTCTCCAGTCAAGGAAATCGCCTCGCAACAGCGCATGAGCGTACGATCCATCTACTTCCTACTCGAAAAGGCGCATGGTCTGCTCTTGGACTGCATCAAAAGTCGTGCCGAGTCCCGGCAAAAATCCAGTGAGGGAGGGACCCTATGAGCCGAGAAAAATTTTCCCAAAAAGAAGTCGACCGTCTGGCGGAAAAATTGCGCGACGACCGGGTGGAGGAAAGTGACGCCGAGGAAATCCGCGAAATCATTCGCAACCACCCTGCCGAGCGCCGGCGTCTGGTCGAACATCTCTACCTCGGCGCCGCCCTGCGCGAGACCATCAAAACCTGGAGCGGACGGGACGAGCAGCTGTCTGGCTCCGACAGCACTTCGCCGCGCTGGCTACTGGGCCTCCTCTTTGTAGTCGGCCTCATCGGCCTGATTCTAATTTTGCGCCCTTTCTTGCAGACCATTGAAAGCTCTCCTCCTCAGGAGAAATCAGCCGGACTCACCCCGAAGCAAATGGCGCAACAAGAGCTCATCGGCATCGCCGTCATCTCCCACACCAGCGAGGCCGTCTGGGGCAGCGACTCCTCCGTCTCACGCACTTCCATTCGAGCTGGCGCTCCGATCGGGAAGGGCATCATCGAGCTCTATGAGGGCATTGTGCAAATCGACTTCTACTCGGGGGCGGTCCTGACCATCGAAGGACCGGCTCGCTTGAACTTGAAGTCTCCTAAAATGGCCCGCGTGGAATACGGCACCTTGCGAGGACACATTCCCTCTCCCGCCAGCGGCTTCATCCTCCGGAACGCTCACTTCCAAGTGGAGGGCGTCGGTGGAGAATTCGGCCTCATGTGCCAGGAAGACGGCAGCGCGAAACTTCACATTCTAGCTGGCAACTCCACCTATCAACCCCACAACGGCCCGGAGATCGAACTGAAAACCGGAGAGGGACTCGAGATTGCCGCCAACGGGGAAAGCACCGCCACCGCTGCGCGTTCCGATCTCTTTCCCGCCGGACAAGCCTTCGACCAGAAGTCCCGGCAACGGTTCGCCGAGTGGCAAAATTTCCAGCGCAAGCTGATGGCTCGGGATGACATCCTCATCGGCTATCTCTTCGCCGGAGACTCCGCGTGGGAACGCACGGTCCGCAACCGCGCCTTGCAGGGGCCAATCGATTCCGACGGTGCAGTCGTCGGATGTGAATGGACCGAGGGACGCTGGCCGGGCAAGGGTGCCCTTTCCTTTCGCAACTCCTCCAACCGCGTTCGCCTCAACGTGCCCGGCGAGTACGACTCCCTGACCTTGGCCACCTGGGTTCGTCTCGACGCAATCAACTCGACGGAGGTCTCTCTCCTCCACCCCGAGACCCGACAGACCAGCTACATCCACTGGACCCTGGTGCAAACCGTGACCAACGGGCTTCACATCCACTTCTCCGAAACCTACGGAAAGGAGATTGGGATGAAGGACGACCGCGAACTTCGCACTCATTATCACTGCCACCACAACCTCCTGCGCCCCAACGGGACCAGAATGGGAGATTGGGTCCACTTCGCCCTCGTCTACGATTCCGAGGAACGTCAGGTGCGCCATTATCAGAACGGGGTGCAGCTCGGGTCCAGACCAATTGAAGTGGTTCATCCCCTGCACATTGGTATCGCCGACATCGGGAACTGGCCTTACCGGGAATGGGCCCAGGGAACCGAGTTCGAAGTGCGGAACCTGGACGGAATCATTGATGAATTTGTCATTTCCAAAAAGGCGTGGACCAACGAGGAAATCCACGAACTTTGGGAAACAGGCAGACCCTAGCACATGCGAACAGCTCACCACGAGCGAGCAGTCTTGTTTCAAGTCTTGCCTGCACCCCTCTGACGGGGTAAAGGGAGTTTCGGAACAGCACCCCGAACACCATTTATGAGAAAGCCGATTATTGCCGCCAACTGGAAGATGAACAAAGGCCCCGCTGAGACGGAGGACTTTTTGAAAGGACTCATCTCCAAAATCGGCAAAGCCACTGACAAGTGCGATGTGGTGATCGCCCCCCCCTTTGTGAGCCTTCCAACTGCGACCAAGCTCCTCGCCAGTCATGATGTCTCCGTTGCGGCCCAGAACGTTTCTCAATACGATGCGGGTGCCTACACTGGCGAAATCAACGTCATGATGCTCAAGGAGCTCTACGTGCCCTACGTCATCATTGGCCACAGCGAACGACGCGCTATTTTCGGTGAGACCGACGAAGTCCTCAACGCCAAGATGCACAAAGTGCGCGAAACCAATCTGAAAGCCATCTTCTGTATCGGCGAGACCCTCGAAGAGCGCGAAGCCGGACAGCTGGACGAAGTTCTCCGCCGTCAGTTGACTGAAGGTCTCAAGGGACTCTCGGAGAAAGACGTTCTCGAAACCGTCCTCGCCTACGAGCCCGTCTGGGCCATCGGCACCGGCGTCACCGCTTCCCCGGAGCAAGCTCAAGAAGCCCACGCCAAAGTTCGCGTGATTCTCGCGGAAAGCTTCGGAGGTGAAGTCGCCGACAAGGTGCGCATCCAATACGGAGGCAGCGTGAAGCCTGACAACGCGGCTGAACTCCTCGCCCAACCCGACATCGACGGTGCCCTCGTGGGAGGAGCCAGCATGGAAGTGGGCAGCTTCTTGCAAATCATCGAAAACGGCTCGAGCGCAGCCGCTCAATAACTCTCCCTTCGCAGGGTTCTCCTCACACCGACAATGGACTGGGCTTGCTTCGCCACCGCGGACGGTCGCCTCGTTCTAGGGAGGGGACCCTTTGAAGAACTGGCCGATTGCCCGCAGGAAGGGGTGGCCTTTTATCGGAACGACTTTGCCCTGCAGATCGACAAGCCTTGGCTCCAGCCCACAAGCTGGGAAGTAGTCGACTCGCTCGCAGGGCTTTTTTCCAGTCAGGAAAGTGAAGTGTTATGGGAAGACCCCGAGGCCGGGCTCTTTGCCAATGTCTTTCGCGAAGTGATGGAACGCATCCGGGGCGGCGGCTTGGAAAAGTCCGTCCCCGTTGTCACCGAGACCGGACAATGGAATGGCCCGCCCGCCACATGGGCCGACCTCCCGAAACGGCTTGCCAGAGACATGCGACTCTTCGGCTGGGCTGATGGCGATAGCGGGGTGCTCTCCGCGACGCCCGAGCAACTTTTTCACCTCGAGGACGGCCTCCTAACCACCATGGCCCTCGCGGGAACCGCTCGCAGCGAAGAACGCGAACTCTTCGGGGTCGACGAAAAGGAAATCCGCGAGCACGAATTCGTCGCCCAGACCCTGATGGCCAAGCTCGCCGACTTCGGGATGGTAAGGCGAAAGGACAGGCAAATTCTCGACCTTGGAGAGCTCATCCACTTTCACACCCCCATTGAGGTGGAACTCTATCGTGGCGAGAATGCCGACAACCTCGTGCGCCGACTGCACCCCACACCCGCGCTCGGCCCCCTTCCACGCACCTCGGAAACCCTCGCCACCCTCTACGATTGGCGCGAGCGACTGGGCTGTCCCAGGTGGTTTGGAGCTCCCTTTGGCCTCTCCATCGACGGCACCTTCGAGGCTCTCGTTGGTATCCGCATGACGCTGTGGCAAGGAAAGGAAGTGCAAATCCCCGCCGGCTGCGGCGTGATCGAACCCAGCCGCCTGGTTAATGAATGGCGCGAACTCCGGCTCAAACGGGAAGCCGTCAAACGAGTGTTCGGATTCCTCCCCCAACCCCTCGGGAATTAATAGCTCGCGGGCACACTCACGAATTCCCTCGAGGTTGGCGGCATCGCTCCCGCCCCAGCCGAATGGTCTGAAGCCCTCGACTTGGAGGACAACGAGCTCCCGGGAAGAGGCTCCAAGAACAGGCGGGAACACCGGCTGAGAATTTTTCTTTCAGAATACTTCGACAATTTTTGCGCAAACACTCCTCTCGCAGGCATATACCATTACTATGCATTGCAAACGCAAATTATCACGGGGCAGCCAGTCAGGTATCCACCCGCGGCAAGGATTTTCCCTAATCCTGACCATTACCATGATGATTCTGCTCTCACTCATCGCTGTGGGAATCCTTGGGCTCTCCGCAACCCAGATTCGCGCCTCCCGCTCTGGTGACGACCAGAAGATTGCCCGCGCCAATGCCCGCCTCGCGTTGCAAATCGCGATCGGAAAACTTCAAAAGCACGCCGGTCCCGACACCCGGGTCACTGCCCGGGCCGAGCTCGTCACCCCTGCATCCGGCTCTACCAATCCCTCCACCTCGCGGTGGACCGGAGTGTGGGCGAGCAATCCCGACCATCTGGCCGACAACAAGGAGCTCACGGCGGACAAGCCAATCTGGCTGGTTAGCGGCAGCGGTGAGGTCGACCGCAGCAAGGAGATCGCCACCTACTCCACTGTCGGCAGCTCATCAGCAAAGGAAATCACCCTCTTCTCAGAAGCCCGTTCAGGAAGCTCCCTCAGTTCACTCTCCTCCGCAGGTGGATCTTCCGGTTCCGATCACAGTGAGCTGCGGGTCGCCTTGGAAGGCGTCTACTCTTCCCCCAATCAAATCACGGGGGCTTTCGGCTATGCCGTCTCCGATGAAAATATCAAAGCGCACATCAATGTCACCAGCTCGGAACGCAGTGAAAACCGCTCCCTCTACGCCACCGCCGTGAACCCGCAGCTGATAGAGCTCGACGGCGAGACACCTTTCCTGAACTCCGACTGGTTGGAAGGTGACGAGAGTGGCCGCTATGCCACCCTGGCAACCATGGGAATCAAAAACAAGGTGAACCCGGAAGTTCATTTTGAGAATGATCTGACCGCCTTTTCTCGCAGTCTCCTGACAGACACTGCAAATGGAGGACTCAAGACCGATCTGACCCTCGCTCTGGAAAGCTCGGAATCCAACTTCCGCAAATTTGTTGATAAGACCCCCTATCAGGAGCTCATCTTTCCATCATCGGGGTCCGGGGGAGATCCCGGCGGCCCCAAGTGGGAACAACTTCGAAATTATCTAAACGACCGGGTCTCCTCGCGGAGTCAAGTCGTGGAGGCCCGCCCCCCCACTAATGAGGATTCGGGCTTCGCTCCAGTAGTGGCACTGATGCAGTGGGCCTTCAAGGTATACTCCGTTCCCCACAAGGAAGGCACCCCCGTGCAAACCATCACCACGGCGGATATACGTTCTTACGTCGGAGCAACATTCTATACTTATGTTTGCCCCTCACTCGTCCTCTGGAATCCATATGATGTCGATATGTCGGTGGGTGAACTTTACTTCCAACACACTTTCCAAGGGCTCAACGTGAATGCGGGAGGATCAGTTCTCCAAGCCTTTCCCGCCGCCGGGCGTCAACCCGGCGACAACGAGGGCGCCCCGGTCCTCCGCATGTCTCTGGCGCCTGGAGTCATCAAGGCCGGGAGCACCAAACGGTTCGGGGTGCAGGGCTACCAGCCCTATAGTAGCAACGCAAAGGTCAACAAACTCGTCGGGGTCGACGACCTCCTCACAGTCGGCGGATTCTACAACGAGGTGACCAATTCGAGCTCTATCTGGGGCTACCGAAATACTGCCAACTCGCTGGTCAAATTCTCCAATAACTTTTGGAATGCTCATAGCTCCCTCAACCAGTCTTCCGAGTTTTCCCAAGACACCAAGTTGGTCTCCATCAATCATGTTGGAGCTGATGTGGATCTGATTGGCAACGGCCTCAGTATCCGCCCGACCTTCATCGGCATGGCGGATCTCCCCGGCTTGGGGGGACAAGGAGCAACCTTGCGATATGGAACGACCTCCCCGCCCGCGACCCAGCCCCATGAACCGACCTATCAGGAGTCCATGCATGAACTTCTCCTCGGCTTCCAATACTTCATGCCCTTCCCTCTGTCAGACCAAATTGCAAATCCCCAGAGCTTTATCAATTGGCGGAACAAAGCGTCGCGCTCTTTCCAAATCGACATGCTCAGTATCGGGAACATTCGCAGTCCCTTTTTCACCCGGATGGCAGCTTCGCCCAATCCCGGCCGACCATTCTCATCCTCGCCCATCTACGTTTCCGGGGGCGTAAACAATAGTCTGGGGCAGCCCTTCACCACTTGGATCGGTGGAGGGGACGGGACATTCAGTCTTGGCAGCTCCATCGACTATGGATTCGGCCCCACCGAATACTCCCTCTTCGAATATCCCCGGGAGGAAAAAGTCTTCCGGTCCATTGGTGAGCTTGCACAGGCCAACCTCTTCAACATCGAAGACACCCGTAATAATTGGGGACAAAACAACTCCCCCATCGCCTACACCCCGACGTATGCCATCGGCAATTCCTATGCTCCCATTCTCGTTCCATTGGACCAGATCGAAGTGGACCACTCCCCCAAGAGTCAAGGGGGAGAAACAGGATTCGTCCACGACTATGCCTACAAGCTCAACAAGGAACTCTGGGACAGCTTTTTCTTTTCGACCTACGGCAAAGGCGCAAGCTCACCCTCTTCCTTGGCAAACGAACGCTATCACTTTGATGCGACTGATGAGGAGTCGATCGATTCCTCAACCATTGCCGCCCACCTCACCGTTGAAGGAGGCTTCAATGTCAACTCGGCCTCACCCAACGCCTGGAAGGCCGTCCTCTCCGCTTTCCGCGACCAAACTGTAAACGATAAAAAGAACAGTGACACCCATCCCCTCACCCGCTTCGACCAACCGCTCGGCTCGGGCCTCAGTGAAAGCCCTTCCACCGATGAGCCGGGTGCCTACTCTTCGTTTCGCGCTCTAAGCGACGAACAAATTGGAAAACTGGCGGAGAACATCGCCCGCTTCAATCAGGAACGTTGTGTGGCAAAAGGCCGCCCCCACCTTTCCCTCGCAGAGTTTATCAACCGCTCGCTCGAAGATGGAGATGGAAGCAATCTCGCTTTCGCCAATAGCGGAATCATTCAGCAGGCCCTCGACGTCGAAGACAAGGAAGGAGAATCCATCAACGGCAACTTTGAAGACACCATCGCAACCTTTGAATTGCTCAATGAGGTCATCGTCAGCGACGGGTCCGTCAAAGCCCTCACCAGCCGCAAGCTGAGCACCAACGTTCCGGGCTATCTGATGCAATCCGACATTCTCGCCCGCATTGGACCATTTCTAACAGCTCGCGGAGACACCTTCAAAATCCGCACCTACGGCGACTCACGCGACAAAAATGGACGAATCCTGGCAACCGCATATTGTGAAGCAGTCGTGCAGAGACAAACCGAATTCGTCGACCCCAGCGACCTCGCTTCAACGAAAGACTTCGATTCCCTATCGAAAATCAATCGCAATTACGGTCGCCGTTTCTCTCTAGTCTCTTTCCGCTGGCTGAACGAAAACGAAGTTTAATATGAGCAATACAATCGCAACCCTCCTGATTCTCTTTGCAAGCTCCTGTGGCCTTTTCGCCAAGGACGCGCGAAAACTCCTCTTCTTCTATCAGGCTCCGGAAGAAGTGAGCCGAGACCGAAAACTCAGCGAAAAGGCAATGGTTACTTTCTTTGCCAAAGGAGCGAGTGCCATGGAGAAAGTCACCCTCTATCCAAATACAGTTTCGTTCGATATCGAAATTCCTTCCGACGCAGCAACAGTCGAAATCTATCGCAGCCAGTCCGATAGCGAAGAGGAAGAAGCTTTCAAGCTCTGGAGCAAAGTATCCCTAACAGACTCCAGTTCCAACCAGCTGGTCTTTATCGCTCCAGATTCCAAGGGCAGACCTCAATTCAAAGCCTTTAACATTTCCACCAAGGACATCCCCAAGGACTCTCATTGTCTCCTCAATATCAGCGCCCAGGACCTCGCCTTTCGTTGTGCGAACAAGCAGCAACTCATCAAGAAGGGCCAAAAACTCATCTACAAAGCCACCCCCCAACAAGGAGACGCCATCCGCTTCCTCTTCAGTGTCCGCGATGGAGAAAAGTGGAAGCCGCGCAAGACCTACCTAACAACTGCTGTGCCCAAGTCGCAGAAACTTCTCCTGCTCACTGGAGCCACCAAAAATCTATCAGTCCGCACCCTGACGCTCTCCCATCCGCGCGAAGGCTATGACCTTGAGATGCAAAGGAAGTATAATGAACCAGCCCGAGACGAGTAACTCGTAGGCGCCATTCGAACTACTGAACTCACTTCCAAATGATTCCCGGAAAGAAAACTCCTTCTCCTTCGGGGCTCAAATTCCTAGAGTCGCGCCATGCCGAGCGCACTCCCTTTTCTTGAATTCGGTGCAGACCGGGACACAGCCGAAGTCACCGTTCTCATGTTGCATGGCCTTGGCGCAGATGGACACGACTTCGCTGATGTCGCTCACATGATTTGCGAAGCCGCCCGCCCACAAGCGTGGCGATTCGTGCTCCCGCATGCGGAAACCATCCCCGTGACGATCAACATGGGAATGACGATGCCCGCTTGGTATGATATTCTTGCCCTCAGTCATCCACGGGCAGTCGATTGGGAGACCGTCACCAAGAGCGAACAACAAATTGAAGAACTCCTTCGGCAAGAGAAAGCCGGGAAAGTCTTCCTCGCCGGATTTTCCCAAGGAGCGGCCATGGCCCTTCAAGTCGGGCTCAAAAATCAGAACTCCATCGCAGGGATTCTTGCACTGTCAGGATATCTTTTGGAAGACGACAGCCACCCTGTCCCGAGTCCCGCTCGCGACATCCCCGTCGGCCTCTTTCACGGCGATGATGATGAAGTCGTTCCTCTTCAGGCAGCCCAAGAGTCATTTGCCAGCCTGAAAGCCAATCGCTACTCTCCCTCTCTCAAAATCTACCCTCACTTGGGCCACTCGGTGAATCAAGCCGAAGTCCAAGACCTATTCGAATGGCTGATACAGCATAGTTAAAAGAACCTGAGCGAGAAGCTCTGAGCGAAAGCGGCAACACCAAAACTCTCCTCGATAGCGGAGTTACCCCTAACCCAGCCCTAAAAACCACCCTGACTCCTAAAGAGCCAGTTCGGGGATTCCAAGCTGCTCGGGCAGCGCCGTCCGTGGCCGCCAGGTCAAAATCTCCGGAGCCTCTTTCCCGACCAAAACAGTGTGCTCGAAATGAGCGGAGTTCGCCCGGTCCGCGGTCACCATCGTCCAGCCGTCGGCTAAAGTTTCAACATGGGAGGTGCCTGCATTCACCATCGGCTCAATTGCCAGAATCATGCCCGCTTTGAGAACGGGAGAGCGTTTTCCCATCGGCCGGTAATTTGGCACTTGAGGCTCTTCGTGCAGCTCTTTCCCCACCCCATGACCCACGAGGTCGCGAACAACTGTAAATTTGAATTTGCGCACGTAGCTGTTCACGCTCCCGCAAAGATCCCAAAGCCGGTTGCCTTCCACAGCATATTCAATGGCGTTGAAAAGAGACTGCTCGGTGGCAGCAAGCAAGGTTTTGCTTGCATCATCGATTTTCCCAACGGGGACGGTAGTGGCGTTGTCACCAATCCAGCCGTTCTTAAAAATCCCGACATCAATTTTCACGATATCTCCCTCTTTGACTTCCTGCTCGTCACCGATTCCATGGACCACGCACTCGTTCAAGCCGACACACACATTCCCAGGAAATCCCCGGTAGTTTAAAAACGCGCTAGTGCATCCATGCTTCTCGATTTCGCGTGCGGCAAACTCATCGATCTCACGGGTCGTCTTCCCGGCCTCAATGAAGGCCGCGGTGGCTTGTAAAATCTCGGACGCAGTCTCGCCGGCGGCCCGCATCAAATTGATCTCTTCTGCGGTCTTGATTGGGATCCTACTTTTCTTCTTTTTAGCCATTTAGGTGAGTTGATCTTGAATTGCGCCAGCCACTTCTTCCCGAGAGCCCAATCCCTCGATGGTGACAACTGTCGTGCGGGTTTTTAATAACTCAAGAGCTGGGATGGTCAACGATTGGTAAGCTTGAAAGCGTTTTTCAAAACCCTCTGCCGAATCATCAGCCCGAGCCTCGAGTTCACCTCCACACTTGGGACATTGTTTATGGTCGTTGGTGGAAACAAATCCACAAGAAATGCACTCCCTTCGGGTAACGACCCGACTTCGAAGCTCTTCCTCGGGAACCGAGAGATGAATCACTGTAAAAGCCTGGGGCGCGAACTCCAAAAGAGCCTCGGCTTGGGGAATGCTTCGAGGAAAACCATCGAGCAACCATCCCTCTTCATGCCGCAGCACCCATGACTTCACCAGCTCTACCGCCAGCGAGTCTGGAACGTACTGATTGCGATCGAGAAAAACCTGGGCCCGCTGTCCTAAAGGCGAACCTTCTTCGATCTCGCGGCGAAGGCGGGCTCCGGTACTGAGATAGGCGATTCCCAGCCTTTCAGCGAGGAGCCGCCCTTGGGTTCCTTTGCCAGATGCCGGTGGACCCAGCATCGTAAAGCAACGAACGTCAGCAGGCATTGCCCTTACTTAGCAATCCAAGCCGCAATTCCGAGAACAATCATGACCGAAACGAACACCAGCAACCAGAGGATAAGACCTCCATTGGCTGACTGTCCGGAGGCCTGACGACGCTCGATGCGACCTTTCAACTTCCCTTTGCGCAAGAAGCCATCGTAGTTCCGCTGCAGCAGGTGAGTTTCAATCTGGCGCATCATGTCAAGCAAGACACCCACAAGAATGAGCAAACTGGTGCCGCCAAAGAACTGGGAAACCAAGCCGGGCAGCTGGAAGATGTGTGTGACCAATCCGGGAAGAACGAAGATAATGGTCAAGAAAATCGCACCAGCGAAGGTGAGACGGGTCATGGTGAAATCAAGGAAGTCCGCAGTGGGTTTACCAGGACGAACACCAGGAATATAACCCCCGCCCTTTTTCAAGTTCTCCGAAATCTCGCTCGGCTGGAACATGGTCGCGACCCAGAAGTAGCTGAAGAAGAAAATCATAATGCCGGCGATCACGTAATATGGCCACGCGCCGGTATTGAAGAACTGCTGGAAAGTTGCAACCCATGCCGCATCGGGAAAGATCTGACTCAACAACAAGAGAGGAAGGTTCAAAACCGCACTCGCAAAAATGATGGGCATCACACCGGCATAGTTCACCTTTAGGGGCAAATATTGGGTGTGTCCGGTCATCTGCTTGGCGCTACGGTTGCTAGCCCGCTTGGCATACTGGACCGCAATTCGGCGTTGGGCCTGAGTAATGGCGATGATGGCTGCGGTGATCAACAAGAGGAAGGCCACCAATCCCACCAGCGTCATCGCCTGGAACGGACTTGACGAGCCATCCGTTCCGATAAAACGCGTCCACGCTTGGGTCAAACCACCGGGCAAGGCCGCGATGATGTTCACCGAAATAATCAAAGAAATACCATTACCAATCCCGCGTTCGGTGATTTGGTCACCGATCCACATCAAGAACATGGTGCCGGCAATGATGGTCAGAACCGCCATACAGACAAAGCCCCAACCCCAATCAGGAACCAATGGACGCCCCACTTTCTCGATCCCGTCCATGTAAATAATCGCCTCAGGATTTTCCAATGACTTGGCAAGGAGGAACCCCTGCACCGCCGCAATGATGATCGTCATGATGCGGGTGTATTGGTTAATCTTCTGCTGTCCGCCCTCCTCGCGACGGAGCTTGGCAAGCTTGGGCACAACAGCGGCCATCAACTGCATCATAATCGATGCCGAGATGTAAGGCATGATGCCGAGTGCAAAAAGGGCCGCATTCTGTAGCGCCCCTCCCGAGAACACGTTCAACAGGGCCCCAAGGTGGGCGCCTGCTCCTGTTCCCTCTTCATTGGCCCGAATCTCCAACCATTCTTTGATAACGGTTGAGTCGACTCCCGGAAGAGAGATGTTCACGCCCAAACGAACGATCACAATCATTACCAGGGTGAAAATAATGCGATCCCGCAATTCGGGAACCCGCCACGTGTTAGCAAAAGCCGAAATCATGAATAGTATATCTATGGAAAAATCCCAAGGGCCCCGGAGAAATCCAGGGCTCAACTTGGGAGTGAATGATCAACGAGAATTAACCGAGTTCCACCGATCCGCCCGCCTTCTCAATCTTCTCCTGAGCAGATGCGCTCACGAGGTCGACTTTGAAGGTCAGCTTCTTGGTGATCTCTCCTTGTCCGAGAACCTTGACGGCATCGTAGACACCTTTCATTAGGTTCCGTTCGCGCAAAGTCTCTTCGCTAACGGTCTCCCCGTCTTCGAATTTCTCTTCGATGCGGGCCAAGTTCACTGTCGCGATCTTGTCACGGAAGGTGAAGTTGTTGAATCCGCGCTTGGGCAGACGACGGTGAAGGGGCATCTGACCACCTTCGAATCCGGGGCGGATGGTGCCGCCGGAGCGAGCCTTCTGCCCTTTGTGTCCCTTACCGGAAGTCTTTCCGAGTCCGGAGCTTTCGCCCTTACCGAGACGCTTCGTCCGGTGCTTGGCGCCGGGATTGGGTTGTAAATCGTGCAAGTTCATTTTGCCTTTAGCTTTCTAAATTGAGGTTAAATAGCCTTGCTCTTCTTCTTACCGCGCAGAGCATAAATCTCGTCGCGATTACGAAGTTCAGAGAGGGCCTTGAGAGTGGCTTTCACCACGTTGGCGTGATTGTTAGAACCGAGGGACTTACCGAGGACGTCCTTAATCCCGACTGCTTCGCAGACGGCACGGACACCACCACCAGCAATAACGCCGGTTCCGGGTGAAGCGGGGCGAAGAAGAACTTTGCCACCGCCGAACTCAGCATAAGTTTCGTGAGGAATGGAATCTCCATCGAGGTCCATCTTCTCCAAGCTTCTCTTCGCGATTTCGCTCGCCTTCTTGATGCACTCGGCCACTTCGTTCGCTTTACCGAATCCGAAGCCAACTTTACCATTGAGGTCACCAGCGACTACGAGGGCGGAGAAACTGAAGCGACGTCCACCCTTCACCACCTTGGCGCATCGGTTGATGAAGACGACCTTCTCGACCATGCCATCATCTTCCTCTTCGTCACGGCGGCCACGGCCTCCATCACGGCGGCCTCCCGGGCCACCTCCACGACGGTCACCGCCTCCGCGGTTTCCACCTCCACGATTGTCATCGCGACGTTCCGGGGCGCGTCGATCTCCACGAGGGGCAGCAGGTTTTTCTGCGGCGGCCTCGGTTTTCGCAGGTGCCGTATCGGCGGAAGCTGCTGGCTCTGGAGTCGGGGCGTCTGTTGGTTTCTTGTCGTTATCTTCTGACATCGTTCTTCAATTAAAATTTCAATCCCCCTTCGCGGGCACCGTCGGCCAAAGCCTTGATCTTGCCGTGGTAGAGGTGACCACCTCGGTCAAATACCACATCAGAAACTTTGGCAGCTTGAGCACGCTCAGCGATGAGCTTGCCAATCTTGGTTGCCACGTCCTTGTTGGTCGTTTTTTCTTCTACTTCCTTATCGAGAGTAGAGGCTTGGCAAATGGTCTTGCCGGCTGAATCGTCGATCAACTGAACATAAAGGTTCTTGTTGGAGCAATGGACGGCCAAACGAGGACGCTCGCTGGTTCCAATCACCTTCTTGCGAATCCGCTTATGGACACGCTGGCGCACTTTCTTTCTGTTTAAAATACTCATCGTTCTAGTCCTTACTTGCTCACGCTCTTACCGGCCTTACGGCGCACATATTCGCCCACATAGCGGACACCTTTTCCTTTGTAGGGCTCTGGTGGATAGAAGCGACGCACTTCGGCGGCGAACTGTCCTACGAGTTGCTTGTCGATACCTTCCACCTTGATCTTGGTGCTGTCGGTGACAGTCACGGTAAGACCTTCGGGGATGGGGTGGATGATGGGGTGAGATTTACCCAAGCTGAGGTCGAGGTCTTTGCCCTTCAAAGCGGCACGGAGACCAACCCCCTGGATTTCGAGCTCTTTGACAAAGCCTTCCGAAACTCCGGTAATCATGTTCTGAACCAAGCTGCGGGAGGTGCCGTGGAGGGCACGCTTTTCGCGCTTGTCGTTCTCGCGGGTGACGGTCAATTCGCCGTCGGCCTGGGAGATGGAGATTCCCTCGGGGAGAGTCCATTCCAGCTTACCCTTGGGGCCTTCCACTGTAACGTGGGGGCCGTCGTTTGCGATCTTCACCTTGTCGGGAAGAGCGATTGATTTGTTTCCTACTCGTGACATCTGTTTCGTTCTTTCTGTCTGAGGGTTACCAAACCTTGGCCAGCAATTCGCCGCCTACGTTTTCACGCTTGGCCTGAGTTCCAGTCATCACTCCGCGAGGAGTCGAGAGGATGGAGATACCGAGACCGTTCAACACGCGGGGCACATCGCCCGCACCGACATAGTGGCGACGACCGGGGCGTGAAACACGCTTGAGGTCAGTCAAAGCTGGAGTGCCGTCCACATACTTGGCGGTCACTTTGATGACTGGAAACTTACCGGTGGTGTCCACCTCGTAGTTCCAGATGTAGCCTTCTTCCTTGAGAATGCGAGCAAGCTCGACCTTCATCTTGGAGAAAGGGGCGGTGAATTGGTCGTTCTGCGCCCGTGAGGCGTTCTTCAACCGAATCAAAAAATCGGAAATTGGATCACTAATGACTCCCATAATATTGTCCTCGTTTAAATTCTATTGGTTAGGCGGCTTCTGACTTTTCAGCCGGCTTGCGGAACGGGAAGTTAAGCATCTCAAGGAGTGCTTTCGCTTGCTCGTCACTGTTAGTAGTGGTGACCACGATGAGGTCGAAGCCGAGTTGGCGCTTCACCTGGTCGAGTTCAATTTCAGGGAAAATGGACTGGTCATTGATGCCCATGGCGTAGTTGCCACGGCCGTCAAAGCTCTTGAACGGGAAACCGCGAAAGTCGCGCACGTTGGGAGCAGTGATGTTGATGAAGCGGTCGAGGAATTCCCACATGCGCTCCCCACGAAGGGTGACACGGGCTCCGACGGCTTCTCCTTCGCGGACCTTGAAGTTCGCCACACTCTTGCGAGCGAAGACGACACTTGGCTTTTGCCCGGTGATCTTGCCGAGGTCTTCGACAGCATCTTCCACGGCTACCTTACGGTCGTTGATGTAACGTCCAATGTGGGTATTGAGCACGATCTTCTCAAGATTCGGCACCTCATTGGGATTCTTCAGACCATAGCGCTCCTTCAACTGAGGCACCGCTTGGCTGGTGTATAGTTCTTTAGTTTGGTTATTCATAATCGCGGGTCAGCTTTCTCTCGCTTAAGCGCTAGGACCGCAGATTGCTCTGCGAGGTGCGGGGGTTAGCCCACTTTCTTGACATTGGAAAGATGAATCGGGCCGTCTTTGTCGATAATTCCACCCTCGGGTGCTTCTTCGGAGCGACGGACTGACTTTTTCATCACGCGGACGCCTTCGACGACCACCTGATTCTTCTTGGCATCGATGGAAAGGACTTTGCCTTTTTTTCCACGATGGTTGCCGGCGATGACTTCAACTTCATCACCTGCTTTGACGTGTGTTTTAATGCGGGACATCTCGTAAAGTTTCTTTACTGGGTTTAGAGCACCTCGGGGGCGAGGGACACAATCTTCATGAAGTTCTTTTCACGAAGTTCACGGGCGACTGGGCCAAAGATACGGGTTCCCTTGGGGTTGCCGTCCTTGTCGATAATCACTGCCGCGTTGCTATCAAAGCGGAGAATCGAACCATCAGCACGCCGGATAGGAGCTGCGGTGCGCACAATCACGCACTTAACCACAGTCCCCTTCTTCACAGAAGCGGTTGGGATCGACTCCCGAATGTGTGCGGTGATGATGTCACCCACATCTGCCGAGCGTGAGCGCTTGCCCAATACTCCAATCATTTTTGCCTGACGAGCGCCGGTGTTATCGGCAATCTCGAATTTGGACTCCATCTGAATCATCGCTTCGTTCCTTTCGGTTAAATTTGGTTACTAAAAAAATGAGGGGGAAGATTAGTGCGTAAGAACATCTACGAGCTTCCAGCACTTCTTCTTGGAGAGAGGACGGCATTCTTCGATGCGGACCTTGTCGCCCACAGCTGCTTCTTCCTTCTCGTCATGAGCGTAGAATTTCTTCGAGCGCTTCACGATTTTCTTAAACTGGGGGTGTGGGACACGGTTGGTGTATTCGACCACGATGGTCTTGTCCATGCCGGTCGAGCGCACGATACCGACGCGCTGCTTGCGCAAGCCGGGGCCGGTCTCTTCTGCTGATTTGGTTTCTTCGCTCATCTCGTTCTTAATTCTTATCGGTTACGCCTGGCTGCGACGTTGGTTCAAAATGGTCAATATCCGTGCCACATCACGACGCACGGTCCGAATGCTAGCGGTGTTCTCCAACTGTCCGGTTGCTTGCTGAATGCGCAGGGTCACGCCCTCCGATTTGAGATCCTGCAGGCGCTTGGTCAGTTCTTCACTGCTCATTTCGCGGAGGTCTTTTGCTTTTGTCGCTGCCATAATAACTGTCTTTCTTTCTAAAAATGTTTTGCGGGTGCCTTAGTGGTTACCACGAACCACGAAGCGGGTGCGGATACCCAACTTGTTGGATGCGAGGCGCATGGCCTCTTTCGCCTGGGACTCAGGCACACCAGCCACTTCGAAGAGCATGGCACCGGGACGAATCACGGCTACCCAAGCTGCAACGGGGCCCTTACCTTTACCCATCCGGGTTTCAGGGGGACGTGCGGTGGTGGATTTGTGAGGGAAGATACGAATCCAGACTTTACCCTTACGCTTGAGGTAACGGTTGATGGAAATCCGGCAGGCCTCGATTTGGCGGTTGGTCATCCAACCACGGTCGAGCGCCTGAAGACCGAAATCTCCAAAGCTAACGTCTGTTCCCCGCTGGGCATTACCAGCGCGGCTTCCGCGATGTGATTTGCGGAACTTGGTCCGCTTGGGCATGAGTGGCATATCTTAGGTCCTCCTTTGTAAAAGTTTGGGTTCGTTCGAAAAAATTGTGTGTAGCAGCCGGTTTAGCCGCGGGGTGCTCCCCCACCGCCACCGCGGTTGTCTCCGCCTCCGCGGCGGTCTCCGCCGCCTCCGCGACGATCACCACCTCCGCGACGGTCATCACGACGACCACCTGGGCCACCACGACGCTGGCCGCCACCTTGGCCGCCCTTGAGCTTCTCTTCCTTCACGTTCAACCAGCACTTGACGCCGATGATTCCGTAAACGGTGTTCGCTTCCGCGAAACCATAGTCGATAGGGACACGAAGAGTTTGAAGTGGGACTTTGCCCTGACGGTATTGCTCGGCACGGGCGATGTCCGCTCCACCGAGGCGACCTCCACAACGAACACGGATGCCGTCAGCACCGAAGTCCATTGCAGTCTGAACCGCGCGCTTCATGGCGCGGCGGAAGCTGATACGACGCTCAAGCTGAACGGCGATGTTCTCACAAACGAGCTGGGCATCGAGCTCCGGCTGGCGGATTTCGAGGATATCAATCTTGACCTGGGCTCCCTTGCAAATCTTGGAGATGTCCTTGGTCATGGTTTCGATTTCCGCACCACGCTTGCCGATCACGAGACCGGGGCGAGAGGTGTGGATCGTGACGCGCACGCTGTTCCAAGCCCGCTCGATCACCACCTTGGAAATGGCGGCGAACTGGAGGCGGTTCTTGATGTATTTGCGCACCTGGAGATCTTCGTGGAGCTTGGTGGTGTAATCATCACCTTTAGCATACCACTTCGAGCGCCAGTCGCGGTTGAAGGCGAGTCGGAAACCCACTGGATTGACTTTCTGTCCCATATCGTTCGTTAAATAAGTTAAGTTGTTTCGGTTGCGATTGCGTGGGGTTTAAGCCTCGCCTCCGTTTTCAGATTGAAGTGTCTTGGCTTGTTCCTGCCAATTGTCACGCTCGATGCGTCCCTTGAAGGAAAGCAGGTCATCGAAGGCGGCAATGTTCTCGGGGGTCCAATCGACGATTTGCTGGTAGGTGTAAACACCAAACCCGTGCAATTTCGCTTCGAGTGCAGGACCAACGCCGGAAATCTTTTTGAGGTCGTCGGCAGCTTCGGGCGCTTCGTCGTAGACGAATCCGAGAGCTTCCTTGTTGGCTTCAGCAGCGGGGGCTTCCTCAGCGGCTGGCGCGGGAGCTTTTTCAGCTTTCGCTGGCTGCTTGGGAGCGGCCTTTTTCGCTGCTTTGGCAGACTTGGGCTTTTCCTCTTCCTCGGGAGCTTCCGCGAGGGTGATGTAGATGTGGCTGGTGCGCTTGCGGATGGCAGCGGCAGAACCACGGGCACGGGGCTTGAAGCGACGTGAAGTCGGTCCATCGGTCACGTGAGCTTCCTTGACCACCATGGTCTCGGCGACCATCTCGTGATTGTTCTCGGCATTGGCCACAGCGCTCTTGAGGGTCTTTCCGATGAGGAGAGCGGCCTTCTTGGGCGTGTAGGTCAGTGTATCGAGAGCGTCGGAAACAGGCATTCCCTGAATTTCCCGAGCCACATCCCGTGCCTTTTTGGCTGAGATTCTCGCATATTTATGTATCGCGCGGACTTCCATGATTCTTCTTCCTTAATTGCTGCGTTTAAATGAGACCCGGTCGCCTCTGCGAACGGGATTCTCTTCGTTTTCTAAATTCGTTACTAACAGGGCACTGACATCGTTGCGAGTTTGCGCGACGAGAGCCTCGGCCACTTTGCTGTCGTTGCGGTAGACCTCGAAGGCCATCCCCACTACGGCAGACTCTTTTTGTCCAACATTGACTACGACCACTCCGGACTCGCTATCAACACTGACGACTTCGGCTTGCTGGAGATTGCCCATCTGGCGATCCTTCCGGGGTGCTTCGCGCAGTCCGATGACGGTATCGAGAGCGCGGAGGCGGGTCTCGACCTCCACCCGGGCTTCCGGGTCGGCGGCGATGGCGGTGGAAAGATAGTTCTGGGTGCTGGCGGAAAGCGCGAGAGCGGCTTCCTCCATCTCCTTAAGCTTGCGAGCCATCACTTCGAGGTCGGATACGGCTTTGACAAGGCGGTCATCCCCCCCATCGAGTAAACCGGAACCCATCGCCTCAAGGCGAAGCTTGATGTCGTTGAGTTTGGCGGTGCTTTCGTCAGCGCGCTTGTTGGCGGCAACCAGGCTTTCGCTCAAGTTGACGTTTTCGCGGCGCAGACGATTGAGCTCTCCCCGCAAGTCACCGGTCTGCCCACTCGCCAACGTGGCCATCCCCAGAAGGGTAGCGAGCACGGTTGGCAGTTGCGGGCGGATAGTCATCTTGCGAAGAATTGTCAGTTTCAGGTCAGTTCTTACTTCTTACCCACACCACCGTGAGCCTTGAAGTTCTTGGAGGGAGAGAATTCTCCCAATTTGTGACCAACCATGTTCTCGGTGACGAGGACGGGGAGGAAGGTCTTTCCATTGTGAACCGAGAAGGTCAGGCCGACGAAGTCAGGCGTGATCATCGAGCGACGGCTCCAAGTTTTGATGGGCTTTTTGTCGCCCTTTTCAACCGCAGCATCGATTTTCGCGAGAAGCTTCTGATCGACGAAGGGTCCTTTTTTCAGTGAACGTGGCATAGTAAAATTCTGTTCGAGTGGTTTCGGGGATTAGCGCTTCTTCTTACGACGCTCAACGATGAAGGTGTTGGTAGGCTTCTTCTTCTTGCGAGTCTTTTGACCCTTGGTGTGACCCCAGGGAGACTTCAAGTGCTGACGACCACCACCGGACTTGGACTTACCCTCACCACCACCGTTCGGGTGGTCGACTGGGTTCATACACATACCGCGCACTGTTGGGCGGGTGCCCTGCCAGCGGGTGCGGCCTGCTTTACCGGAAACTTCGTTCATGTGGTCGCGGTTGCCGACCTGACCGATGGTGCAGTAGCAAGTCGCGATGAAGCGGCGAATTTCGCCAGAAGGCATGCGGACAAGTGCGTAGTCACCGTCGCGGTTGGAAAGGATGGCTTGCTGACCAGCGGAGCGGGCCACTTTGCCACCACCACCAGGCTGAAGCTCGATGTTGTGAACAGCGGTTCCGAGAGGGACCTTGCTGAGAGGCATGGCATTGCCGGGCTTGGGAGCCGCGTTTTCGCCTGCTTCCACCTTGGCGCCGTCGGTCAAACCAACAGGAGCAAGGATATAAGCTTTCTCGCCATCAGCATATTCCAGAAGGGCAATGCGGCAGGTGCGGTTGGGATCATACTCGATACCAACAACGGTGGCTTCGACGTCGCGCTTGGAGCGCTTGAAGTCGATCACGCGATACTTGCGCTTGTGTCCCCCACCGATGTGACGGCAGGTGATACGACCCTGGTTGTTGCGGCCACCAGACTTCTTGAGAGGACGGGTGAGGCTTTTTTCCGGAGTGGACTTGGTCACCTCCGCAAAGTCGGGGTGTTCCTTATACCGGTTGGTCGGAGTGATGGGCTTGAATGTTTTCAGAGACATCTCGATTCGGGTTGAAAGTTGGTTAGGTAATTAGGCAGGTGTCTTGATTTACACCAGGTCGAGGGTATCCCCGTCCTTCAGGCGGACATAAGCTTTCTTGAAGCGGGCAGTGCGACCTTGGTCGGCACGACGCTTGCGCTTGAGCTTGCCTTCGTAGTTGCAGGTGCGGACGTCCTCCACCTTGACGGCGAACAACTTCTCAACAGCCTTCTTGATTTCGATCTTGTTGGCTGCGCGAGCGACTTTGAAAACGTATTCGTTGTTGGTCTCCTGCAAGAGAGCGGCCTTTTCCGACATCTGAATGGTGTCGATCACTTGGTAAATGTCTTTCATTTTCCTTGGGGTTCTACTGCGGGATTAAGCCGTGCGAGCGGCGAGAGTTTCGAAGCTATCCTCGACGAGGATGATTCCCTGATACTTCATGATTTGCTCGATGTTGACGTTCTCAGCAGTTTCCAACTGAGCCCAGGCAACATTGCGACCGGCGAGGTAAGTCTTCTCGTCAAAGGACTTGCCGATGATGAGGACAGTGTTCGCGGCACAGGTCTCGTTGACGGTCTTGAGGAAAGACTTGGTCTTGCCGTCGGCAATCGCGAAGCTGTCAACCGAAACAATCTTGCCTTCGGCAATGGCGTCATTGAGCACGCGGCGAAGGGCGAGCTTGCGGACTTTCCGTGGGACAGTCTTCGCATAGCTACGGGGGCGAGGTCCGAAGACAACACCACCACCCACGAAAATCGGAGCTTTGTTGGTGCCGTGACGGGCGTTACCAGTTCCCTTCTGACGGAACATCTTTTTGTTGTTTCCGGAAACTTCTCCCCGGGTTTTGGCACAAGCTGTGCCACTGCGGCGGTTGGCCTGATACGCGACTACGAGGTCGTGCACAGCCTGACTTCCCCGTCCCTCTTCTTCGAGGGTCAGGTTCGCGGCTTTCGCCTCATCAATACTCAATGTTTTAGCCATCTTCGTTCCTTTCTAAATTCTTACAGTTTGCGTTTACTTCTTCAACGCGGGGCGAATCACAACGTAGTTGCCCTTGGCACCAGGAACGGCGCCGGAAATCAGCACGACGTTGTCGTCGGGGCGGCTCTGCACCACCTTCAAATTCTGTGTCGTGCGACGGTAGTTACCGTGACGACCGGGCATTTTCTGGCCCTTCCAAATACGACCAGGAGTCGAACCGGCACCAACAGCACCTGTCCGGCGGTGCATCATGTGGCCGTGAGCCGCAGGCTGTCCCTGGAAGTTGTAGCGGCGCATCACGCCTTGGAAACCTTTACCCTTGGTTGTGCCGATGACATCAACCCATGCTCCATTTTCGAAAAGAGCAGCACCGGGGTGAGCTTCTTCAGTGTTGGGGAGCTCTTCGCCTTCTTCGAAACGGAATTCGAGAAGCTTCTTCTTGGGCGCAACGCCTGCCTTGTCGAGGTGACCCTTGGCAGCGCCGGTGAGGCGGTGCTCCTTTTGATCATCATATGCGACCTGGATAGCAGAGTAGCCATCCTTCTCGACAGTGCGGGTCTGTACGTATTCGTTACCAGTGACGTCGATCACGGTGACAGGAATCATGGAGCCGGCCTCTTTGTCGAAGACGCGGGTCATGCCCAATTTTTTACCAATAAGTCCTAAAGCCATTGTTCTAAGGGGGTCAGATTTGAATGGTGATGTCCACACCAGCGGGAAGGTTCAACTTCTTGAGTTCGTCAACGGTGCGAGCGGTTGGGTCCACGATGTCGAGGAGACGACGGTGAGTCCGAATCTCGAACTGGTCGGCTGACTTCTTGTTTACGTGGACGGAACTGTTCACGGAGAACTTCTCGATCCGGGTTGGAAGAGGAATCGGGCCGGCAATACGAGCGCCTGTGCGCTTCGCAGTCTCCACGATTTCGTCGGACGAGCGGTCGATCGCGCGGTGGTCGAAGGCCCGGAGTCGGATGCGAATTTTCTGGTTCATCAGTTTATTGAAAAAGTTGGTCGTTCGTTCAGGTTATGCGGCGGGGCGTCGGCCCGTCAGTTCGTCCACCAGCTTATCGGGGACAGGTTCAAAGCTGCTGGGCTCCATGGTGAATGAGGCCCGGCCGGAAGAAAGGGTTCGGAGGTCGGTCATGTAACCGAACATCGCGGAGAGTGGGACTTGCGCCTTGAGGGTGCAGATGGTGCCTTTGGTCTCCATGCTGCCGAGCTGGGCGCGGCGGCGGTTGAGGTCGCCCATGACATCTCCTTGATAGTCGGGCGGGGTGCTTACTTCGACATCCATCACAGGCTCAAGCAAAATCGAGTTCGCTTTCACGAATGCATCGCGGATGGCGAAGATGGCGGCCATGCGGAAGGCATTCTCGTTGGAATCCACCTCATGGAAGGAGCCGTCCTTGACGTTGACGTGGACGTCGACCACGGGATAACCCGCTACGATTCCAGTCGTCATGGCCTCTTTGAGACCGCGCTCGATTCCGCCGAAGAACTCTTTGGGAATCACGCCGCCTTTGACGGTGTTTTCGAAAGTGTTGCCACTCCCCTTTTTGTTGGCCTTCACCTCGAGAATAACGTGACCGTATTGGCCGGTGCCGCCGGTTTGCTTCTCGAGCTTGCCCTCGCCAGTGGCGGGTTGCGAAATGGTTTCGCGGTAAGAAATCTGGGGTTTGCCGACGCGAACGTTCACGTTGGACTCACGAAGGAGGCGGTCGATGATGACTTCGAGGTGAAGCTCACCCATGCCAGAGATGATGGTCTGGCCAGTCTCTTCGTTCTTGGAAACAACGAAAGTCGGGTCCTCATCTGCCAAGCGGCTGAGAGCGAGCGACATCTTTTCGGAGTCGGAAGTCGAACGGGGTTCAACAGCCATTCCAATGACGGGCTCAGGGAAAACCGGACGCTCGAGGGCAACCTTGAGCGAAGGGTCGGAAAGAGTATCACCAGTCGCGGTGTGCTTCAGCCCCACCATGCCGGCAATGTCACCGGAGTAACAGGTGTCGATGTCCTTGAAGGAATCGGCCTGAATCTGAATCAGGCGTCCAACGCGCTCCTTTTTCCCGGTGCGGGGGTTGTAAACCTGGTCCCCTTTGGAAACGGACCCGGAGTAGACTCGGAAGAAAACGAATTTTCCGAAGTGCTTGTCGTTGGTGAGCTTGAAGGCCAGAGCACAGAACTTGGCAGCGTCGTCAGTCTCAACGAGAATCTCTTTGCTCTCGTCATCGGGACTCATTCCCTTTGCGGCAGCGATATCGAGAGGGCTGGGGAGATAATCAGCAACGGCATCGAGCAAGAATTGCACTCCCTTGTTCTTGAAGGCGGAACCTCCAGCAACAGGGACAATCTCATTCGCAATGGTCGCCTCGCGCAAAGCCGCTTTCAACTCGAGCACGGTAATCTCTTCCTCCATGAGGAATTTCTCACCCAACTCTTCGTTGACACCCGCTACTGTTTCCAGCAACTCGGCGTAAGCGAGCTTCCCGAGCTCAACCTCGTCACCTTCCAAATCACGAACTTCGTAAGTGGAACCCAAGGTATCGTCTTCGGTGTAGATGACGGCCTTTTGATTGATGACATCCAACTGACCACGAAGAGAATCTTCGGAACCGAGCGGGATCAAAATTGGGAGCGCAGTCGCTCCCAACTTTTCGCGGACTTCCTCCACGACGGAATTAAAATCAGCACCAACACGGTCCATCTTGTTCACGAAGATAATTCGCGGGACGGAATACTTGTTGGCTTGGCGCCAGACGGTCTCGGTCTGCGGCTGCACTCCGGCAACACCACAGAAGACCACAATGGCACCATCGAGAACCCGGAGGGAACGTTCTACCTCAGCGGTGAAGTCCACGTGTCCGGGAGTGTCGATGATATTGACGCGCTGCTCTTCCCCTTGGAAAAGCTTGGTCACTCCCTCTTCGGGCTTTTGCTCCCAAGAACAAGTGACTGCGGCCGATTGAATGGTGATGCCGCGCTCGCGCTCTTGCTCCATGTGGTCGGTCGTAGCCGCACCATCATGAACCTCGCCGAGGCGGTGAATCATCCCGGTGTAGAAAAGAATACGCTCCGTCAAGGTCGTCTTCCCCGCGTCAATATGAGCCGTGATCCCGATGTTGCGCGTGCGCAGCAATGGGAAAGCTCGGTCAGGACTGGAGGGGTTGGCGGACATTGACGGTCGTTTTTCTTTACTATAAGGGGGTCAATTAGAAACGGAAGTGAGCAAAGGCGCGGTTCGCCTGAGCCATCTTGTGAACATCGTCACGCTTGCGGACGGAGCTGCCAGTGTTGTTGGAAGCATCCTTAATCTCGTTAGCGAGCGCGAGGTGCATGGGTGTTCCCTTGCGGCCACGGGCGTAACCAACGATCCAGCGCATTGCGAGCGCCTCGGACCGGTCGGCATCCACTTCGAGAGGCACCTGGTAAGTAGCACCACCCACACGACGGCTCTTCACCTCAACGCGAGGCTTGGAGTTTTCAATCGCACGGTTGACGATCTCAAGAGGATCAACAGTGTCGGTTCCGTCGTTAGCCTTATCGATGGCAGCGTAGACAATCCGCTCCGCGAGGGAACGCTTGCCTTCCTTCATCACCATACTGATGAATTTGCCGACGAGAGGACTGTCGAACTTCGAGTCGTGGACTGGGTCCTTCTTATACTTGCGTGATCTGCGAGCCATGGTTCAAAAATGGTTAAAAATTACTTCTTCGGACGCTTGGCGCCATACTTGGAGCGGGACTGCATCCGCTTATCAACACCGAGGGTATCCAAGGCACCACGGACGATGTGGTAACGGACACCAGGAAGGTCTTTCACACGACCACCACGCACGAGGACGATGGAGTGCTCCTGAAGGTTGTGGCCTTCTCCGCCGATGTAGGCGATGATTTCGTGGCCGTTGGTGAGGCGGACTTTCGCAACTTTACGGAGGGCGGAGTTCGGCTTCTTAGGTGTGCGGGTGTAAACCTGCAAACACACGCCACGACGTTGCGGGCAATTCGTCAATGCGCGTGACTTGGAAGCGACGGTAATTTTCTTACGTCCCTTTCGCACGAGTTGGTTAATGGTCGGCATAATCTCTGCTTCTCAGCTTTTGGTTAAAAATCGGTTAAATTTGGAGGATATCACTCTCCCCGCCTTTCCAAAAACCCTGAGCACTTGCGACCAAACAACGTGCGAGAATCTCACTCGCATCAGCTGACTTGTCCGGAAGCAACCCGATAGGTATTTAAAAAACGAAGCAACCGGGGCCAAAAAGACACCCAGTCACGACTGGCGGGGCGCGGACTATAGAAATCGCGGGCTTACTGACAAGACCAAAGTTTGTAATTTCGCGGAAAAAATTCAGATGATTCGGATCATTTGATTTCCAACCCCGTGAGTTCAAATCCTTTTACCACAGCTCCAACCCTCCGGAACTGAAGCCGAAGAGGACAAAATCTCCTTGTCGCGCAATGGAATCAGCCGAAACGAGAGACTCTTTCAAATAGCACAAGAAAGACGGGAAAGCAAAATTGAAGCACCCACAAATCGAACTCCGTTGGTTTCTTTGCCCTTCGCCAAATCACAGAAATTGTGGTCACCCAAGTAGCCAAAAGCGAAAATTCGACGATTTTCAGAAATTCTCCCCCGTCCACTGCCAGAGCACCCACCCCGAGAAACAAGAACTGGAGAACAAGTGACACCAGAACGGGCAGACAATATTGACCCCGATTGCTTCCTGCCAGAGACCGCCAACTTCCGCTCTCATTGCTTGCTGACATAGTCACTATTCCTAGATCCCTCGAGAAACGACGCCAATGTGAAAGCCTCCTCGCTTTCATTTACGTCAACTCGCACCACCCAAAACGCGAAAGCCCAGCGGCCCACCCCTCGATACGGGGCAGACAGCTGGGCTGAAATTAGTGATTTCCGCTGACCGCTACTTACGCTTCCGCACTAGGAAAGCAAAAGAAGCAAACCCCATTAGCAACGACACCGAGGGCTCGGGGACAGGAGCCGGCACAATATCGAGGTAGAAAGCCTTGATATTATAGTTGGATGACCCGCTGTTCGCGAAAGTGATGAAATCGCCATTCTCGAACACAGGGTCCGGGTTGGCATACCACCAGTCACCACTAATTCCCTGATAGGTTGTATCCGCAATGAAGTTGAACTCCCCTTGGGAAAGAGATGTTCCCGTCGTGCCTGTTCCGCCCGTCTCCGAGGGATACCGCACCGCGGCTTCTGCCCCGGTTCCATTGTCCAAGCGGTCGAACCCAATCCCCATTAGGATCACTTCACTGATATCGGGCCCGAAGGTCAGGGTGATTGTTAGGACCTCGCCAGAGTCAATGGCAGTAGAGCTTTCAACACTATTCCCTGCCCCATCCGTATTGACCCCCGCCACATTCGACCCGGCATTGAATACAGCGGTCTGATCGCCGATGGTCGAAGTTGCGGTAGCGGTAATTGTCACCCCATCCACCGTAGCGGTACTCACTCGATTGGCATCGGGAGAATCCAGCGCTTGCCCGGGAGATTGGCTATTGCGAAAATCCCATAGGACCGTGGCCGCCATCATCTCGCCAGTTAAGCTCGCTGCAATCAGCCCGAGAGCCACCTTTGTATATTTCATTTATCTTTCTGGTTTGTTGTTTTTGCGTCCACTCAATGCGAGCCCCACCTCGGAGATCCCTCTTCAAAAGGAGAAATATTTAACCCACATTTGAGTGAACTGATTTGAGATTCAGTTTGCGAAGACCCTTACGAACAAGGCGTCCTCCTCGAGCAAGGCTGACGGCAGCGTCAAAGTAATCACCTCGACGGGATCACCACCGTCCGACGACTCGATAGGGGCAAAGCTTGTGAACTCACCCTCCAGCGTGGTCGAATATCCGTAAGTATAAGTTAGGTCGGACAGAGCTGGCTTTCGCCGAGTGTAACTCAACAAGCCTGTCGCCTTATCCAAATCGGTTTGGTAGGGACTCACCGATCCCGCGCTGGTCGGCTCGGTTCCAAAAGCGTATTCGGCAGCGTTGCTCACTCCATCCAAATCATCATCCTCTGCAGGCTCGCCCTCGACACCGAACTCAACCACCCAATCATCATAATCAGATGGCTCGGCTCCCGTTACGTGCAAGACCCCAGTGCCAAAGAGATAATCCGACTCAAACTGAGCATCGGTAAAACGCGGCCCCCAGATCCCCGGCTGCATCTCTTCACCTTCAATCACAAGCTTACCAACCTGATCTTCGCCGGTGAAGCTCAGCACAATGCCCCCGGTGCCAGAGATCTCAATGCGGGAAGTATCCCCGAAGGAAGGCTCCGCACAGAGTAGAGTTCCAGCCTGAACAATCGTATCTCCAGTGTAGGTATTCTCCGCATCAAAGTAGACTTCACCTTCTCCAGTTTTAATAAAATCGCCCACTCCCATGATGGGAAAATCAAAGTAGAAGTCGTTATTCCCGAAAGGCACGAAGAGCTCCAGGGCTGTGTCAATGCGCACAGCCTCATAGATCACGTTTTCCCCCTCGTCCAAAGCGGACTCAATTCGAGTTCCGGTTCCTTGGATCACTACCAACCCGTCCCGATCGTCCGAGGGTTCCTCCTCATTGCGACCCAATTTCAAACCATGGAAAGAAACTTGAGACCCGATGAAGTTCAACCCCTCCTGACACGAGCTATAGTCCTCCCCATCGGTTAGCGCGACCGCGTTCGCCCCGTCGAAAGTCATGACTCCCCCATTGTAGTCGAGATGAAGAGGACCGCCGTCACTCGAGGTGAAATCACCCGTGACGATGAGCTCGCCTGAGCCCTGCTTGGCGAACCGCGAACCACGGAGGTCCGATACGACCCGCCCCACGCTTGCCGTAATATTGGAATTGGTGCGGAGATTCGCCCCCTCCATATCAGCCAGAACATAGCTATCGGCGGAATTCGTGACAGAACCACCGGCTTCAATCCGCAACTCGCCGCCCCCGGAAAACACCAATCCCGAAGTCGTCAAAGTGCCGCCATCCACTTGCAAAGTTCCGTCGGCAATCAAAGTAACACCCGACCCCGTGTCCACATTCCCCTTGATCTCGAAGTTGCTGTTTCCAGCCTTCACAACTCCATCTGTAACCAAGTCACCACCCTGCAGCTCGAAAGTAGCGGTAGAGTTGTTCGTGATGTAGAGCTCTCCGGCAGTGATGCCACCCGCGTCCACCACAATGTCGGTTGCAGTCCCAATCGTCACGCCATCCCCCGTCTCGAATAGAGAAGGCAAACCATCTTCGGAGAAGTTGAGCTCTATCGTATTCCAGTTCGCGCTCTCACTCCCAGTCCAAGTTAATGCCGGCGAGGCGACATTGACCTGCCCACTCAGCGTCAGGTCAGTTGTCGCATTAAAGTAGATTTGATTTCGCGATGCCGTGGCCCCCACCGCATCGGATGCCCGCAGCCGGAAGTAATAAGTCTCCATCGGCTCGATAACCAAATCGGAGGAAAAAAACGTCGATGCATCACTCGTATAAGTTGGCCCCTCACCAGCTCCCTCGGTCAAGTCATCCCCCATGTCGAGAGCTCCCGCAAAGACCGGGTTGGAGAAGGCGGGCTCAACATCGTATTCGAGAATGATCTCAGGCTCCGACCACGCCCCACCCGAAGAACTTGCTGCCCGAGCAAAAGCCGCAAATTCCAAGGACTCGAGAGTCACCTGCTGAATCATCCCAGCGGTGATCGAAAACTCAACATAACCCTCTCCACCAGTATAACCCCGGGTCCTCCAAGCTCCGCTGTCCGAGTCTTGCGTATGAGAAACTCCTCCCGCCATTGTAACCGGCGTCACAAGCACCGAAGAGTGGGAATTCGCAACTTGGGCCGAATCACCGGAAATCACAAAATCCCATTTCGCAATTTCCGCACCGAGCAGGGTTTCCGATAGAAAAACCGGCAAAACGGCAGCCGAAGCCAACAATACCGAAACATTACATTTACAACACTTCACCTTACGGATATCAGACATATTCAATTAAGTATTTTTAGGGGCCTTTCACCTCGCTTTTTCGAGCAAAAATGAAGACCTTAAGTTCGAATTGAATCAGCAAGGCGCATGCCTACCGAAGGCGGCAGAGAAAAAAATCCACCCCGCGCGAAACGCGAAGAACAAAACAACACAAACAAATTACCGCCAAAGAGTTACAACCCAATTAACAAACCGAAAATAACGGGTGAAAAACCAAAATTCAGGCTCGAAACAAAAAAGAAACAAATAAAATCACTGTAAAGAAGTGATTTTGAAACGTGTTGCTTCGAGGGCTTTTGGAGATTTAGATTAGTGATATCGAAAATCGACTAAAAACCACAAAACACTCAATATAAACCACCACCAAAACAAACAACTTCAACTCCAAGAAAAACTCACTATTTTTACATAATCTTAATTCTACAAAATCACGATTCCTTGCTTGAGTTAGCCCGAAGATGAAAAATATAAGCCTCCTTCTCCTTTCCACAGCGGCCTTTAGCTCAACACAGGCCGCTTTCATGATTACCGAAGTCATGTCGAGCAGCAGCCACGCTGGCGGCGCGGCAAATGGTGATTGGTTCGAGCTGACCAATACCGGCTCCCTCAGTGTGGACTTGACCGGCTACTATTGGGACGACGATGGAGCAACAGGCAATGATGGAGCTCTCTTTCCAGCCATCACACTTTTGCCGTCTGAATCCATCGTAATTGTGGCCGAAAGCATCGCAAACATTCCCGACTTCGTTGCAGCTTGGGGAGGTGGTTTCATCGCCTACTCGGAGGAACTTTTTAGCGGGAACGATCCTTTTTCAGGCTTGGGTTCCGGCGGAGACCAAATCGAAATTTGGGATTCAGACCCCAATGTTGGTCCCGCGAATCTAGTGGCCTCCGCCACCTTCGGAACTGCGACCGAAGGCTCGAGCTTCGAGTGGGATACCTCTGGCACGAGCTTGGATCTCAGCATTGCAGGAGAGAACGAAGCCTTCGTAGCCATCAGCGATGGAGCCGACCCAGCTGGAGCCGGAACAGATGTCGCATCCCCAGGCTTCGCTGTCGTGCCTGAAGCTAGTAGTGCAGCCCTCTTGCTCCTGGGACTTCTCCCTATTCTCCGACGCCGACGCTAGCGCTGTCCGCCCCTTTAATATTCGAAAAAACAAGAGGCCCTCTCCCCTGCTTTCACAGAGGTAGAGGGCCTGTTCTATTAAACGTGTTTGTGAAGAACCTACTCTTCTGAAGTTTCTTCAGGAGCTGCCTCGGATGAAGCGGTCTCCTCGCCTTCCTCGTCATCTTGTGACGAGCCATCCGCATCAGGAACAACTCGGGCGATTCCTTGTAGCTTTTCCCCTTCTTTGAGGGTCAGCAACTTCACGCCCTGTGCACTTCTTCCTGTCTCGCGCACTTGGTCAACTTTGATTCGAATACTCAGGCCACCAGTGGTCATCAGCATAAGCTCGTCCTCAGGCTTCACCGCCAGAGCGCCAACCACAGGTCCGGTCTTCTCGGTCACCTTCATCGTAATGATGCCCTTACCGCCCCGAGTTTGGCTCCGGTATTCCTCGTAAGTCGTCCGCTTCCCAAGCCCGTTCTCACTGGCTACCAACAGAGTCGCTTCGCTATCCACGATAGCCAGCCCCACGACAAAGTCACCTTTCACCGGCTTGATTCCCGCGACCCCGGCCGCAGTTCGTCCCATGCTGCGGGATTGGGTTTCATCGAAGCGGAGACTGAGCCCGTTGTTCGTAACCAACACCACTTCATCGTTACCACTGGTCAGACGCACGCCAATGAGCTCGTTGTCCTCCTCCAGCTTAATGGCGATGATTCCATCCTTGCGGAAATTGCGGAAATCATTGAGCGCGGTCTTCTTCACCTTGCCGGTGCGCGTAGCGAAGAAAACGAAGCCCATCCCCTCGTCGAAGGTATGATCCTCGCCATTCTCGTTCAGCTTGCGCTCCACCCGGAGAACGGTGGCAATCTTTTCGTCCGCCTGCAGGTTCAGAACGTTTTTGATGTTCCGGCCTTTCGACGCACGGGAACCTTCCGGGATATCATAAACCCGTTCGACATAGGCCCTCCCGGTGTTGGTAAAGAACATGAGGTAATCGTGGGCACCCGCACTAAAGAGAGTTTCCACAAAGTCATCTTCGTCGTCGTTGGCACTACGCGTCTCCATTCCGCGCATTCCTTTACCACCGCGGGATTGCGTACGGTATTCGCTCGCCGCAGTGCGCTTGATATAACCCCGGTGACTGAGCGAGACGATCATCCCATCGTTGGCAATCAAATCCTCGATCGCGATGTCTCCATCGTCAGGAACAATTTCACAAAGACGCGGAGTGGCAAACTTCTCCTTAATCGCAAGAAGCTCTTCTTTGATGATATTGAGCACGCGCTGCTCACTACCAAGGATATCGAGAAAATCTTTGATCTCCACAAGAACAGCATCGTAATCCCCCTTGACCTTATCCTGCTCCATCGCAGTCAACTGATAAAGACGGAGCTCCAGGATGGAATTGACCTGGCGATCAGTGAAAACATAACGGTCGCCTTGAATTGATGGCTGGGAACGAATCAAAATCCCCAACTGCTCTGCTGTAGCTGTCGAGAACTCGTAAGCCTTCAGCTTCACTCGTGCCTCATCCCGGTTCTTGGAACCGCGGATAATACGGATAAAGTCGTCAAGATGGCCCAGCGCCAAGAGGAAAGCCTCCAATGTCTCCGCCCGCTCTTCGGCCTTGCGCAGGAGGTAACGGGTGCGGCGAATGATCACTTCGCGGCGATGCTCAATAAAGGCATCCAATGCATCCAGAAGACCCATTTGCTTGGGACGACGCTCATGAATTGCCAACATATTGACCCCAAAGGAGGTCTCCATCGCGGTCAGCTTGAAAATCTGATTGGCAACCACCTGGGGACGGGCGTCCCGCTTGAGAGAAATTTCAATGCGTGTCTGATCGTCTGATAGATCCCGCATTCCGGAGATATCCGTTAGAATCTTCTCTCTCACCAATTCGGCGATTCGCTGCTGCAAAGTCGCCCGGTTCACGTTGAAGGGAACCTGGGTGATGGTTAGAATGGAAGCGCCGGAATCCTTCTCATCGATCTCGATTTCCCCGCGCATCTTGATACTTCCCCGCCCGGTGGCAAAGTAACTATCAATCCCCTTGGTGCCTCGGATTTGGCACTTCATCGGGAAATCGGGTCCCTTGATGATCAGTTTCATCTCATCAAGAGTGATGGTTGGATTGTCGATTCGAGCACAGACCCCGTCAATCACCTCACCCATGTTATGGGGCGGAATGTTGGTAGCCATCCCGACGGCAATCCCGGTTCCCCCGTTCACGAGCAGGTTGGGGATCGATGCCGGAAGCACAGTAGGCTCGAGCGCGCGTTCATCGTAAGTGTCGGTCATATCGACCGTCTCCTTCTCAAGGTCGATCATCATGGCCGACCCCATATGAGTCATGCGGGCCTCGGTATATCGCATGGCCGCAGCAGCATCGCCCTCCACCGAGCCAAAGTTACCTTGCCCATCAACCAAGATCTCCTTGAGCGTCCATGGCTGAGCCATATTCACCAAAGTCGAGTAAATCGAGCTATCTCCATGCGGGTGATATTTACCCATCGTTTCACCAACGATACGGGCACACTTCAGGTGTTGCTTGGCCGGAGTGAGCGAAAGGTCATGGTGCATCGCGTAAAGCACGCGGCGCTGGGAAGGTTTGAGACCGTCGCGCGCGTCAGGTAGCGCACGCGAGATGATCACGGACATCGAGTAGTCGAGGAACGCGCCCGACATCTCGTCAGCCACGTTTACACTCTTAATTTCATCAGAAGCCATTGAATTACGGGAAATCTAGTAGTAAAAATTTTGAATTAAACATCGAGGTTACGCACGTTGAGCGCATTGTCCTCAATAAATCGTTTGCGAGGCTCCACGACATCGCCCATCAGGACATCGAACATCTTATCTGCCTCCAAGGCATTGTCTTCATCGAGACGAACCTGTAGTAGCACCCTCTTTTCAGGATCCATTGTGGTGGAAAACAATTCCTTCGCGTTCATTTCTCCCAAACCCTTGAATCGTTGGATACGCATCCCCTTGCGTCCAACCTCCAACACTCTCGTCAGCATTTCGAAAAGGTTGAAAAGCGGAGTAACTTCCTGATCCTCGCCAACCCCGTCCACTACCTCGTAGATGGGAGTATCGTCTGAGAAAAAGACATCGGTATCGATTCCGAGCTCGTTGATACGGGCCAGGAGACGGTCAATCGCATGAACCTCATGAAGCTCTTTCTTCACAGCCCGTCGCATCGCTCCAGAGTATTTCTCCTTATAAACTTTATCCTCCTCGTCGCTCAGCTCTTCGCCAAAGAGACGGAGATCACGATTCTCTTCCGCATAGGCTTGCAACTGACGCTCATCGGCAAAGTAGAGGACTTCCTCTTCATTTCCGGTACGAACCCGAACCAAAAACTGAGGAAGCTTGCTCCCTTCACGCTTGGAAAGAAGAGTCCGGAAATTTCCACCGTGTCCCTCAACGATAGACACATAGCGTCGTAAGTTTGCGAGATGCGCCAACACTTCCTTCAGCAAATCTGTTTCAAGCGTCTTGTCAGTGCCATACTTCCGAATCACCACATCTTCGGAACCGAGACGGATCAGGATGTTGTTTAGCGCGGCATCATCCGCAACATACTCCTCACGCTTTTTGCGGGTGACCTTGTAGAGCGGCGGCTGGGCGATATAGAGATAACCGGCCTTCACCAAATCAGGCATATGGCGACAGAAGAAAGTCAGTAGAAGGGTCTTAATGTGCGCACCATCGATATCAGCATCCGTCATGATAATGACCTTGTGATAGCGAACCTTTTCAATATCGAAGGCTCCTTCTTGATCACCATCACCGATTCCAGCGCCAATCGCAGTAATCATGGCTTGGATCTCCCGGTTCTGCAAAGCACGGTGAAGACGAGCCTTTTCAACATTGATCACCTTGCCTCGCAGAGGAAGGATCGCTTGATTCACCCGATTGCGCCCGGACTTGGCGGATCCCCCGGCGGAATCACCCTCCACAATATAGATTTCACTCTTCTTCGGATCTCGTTCTGAACAGTCAGCGAGCTTACCGGGAAGTCCGCCCCCTGACATCACCGACTTTCTTACGGTCTCACGCGCCTTGCGAGCGGCTTCCCGTGCGCGAGCGGCATTGACAGCCTTGTCGATGATTTGCTTGGCGAGGTTGGGGTTTTCTTCGAAGTATGCCTGCATTCCCTCGTAGACCACCGAATTCACCACCCCTTCGATCTCAGCATTGACCAACTTGTCCTTCGTCTGGGAACTGAATCGTGGGTTGGGCATTTTAACCGAAATCACGCAAACGATTCCTTCTCTGACATCCTCACCCGACAGGTTGGGATCCTTTTCCTTCAGCAGCTTGTTAGCTCGGGAATACTGATTAATGGCGCGGGTCAGAGAGCCACGGAAACCAGTCAAATGAGTCCCGCCATCAGCATTGGGAATCGAGTTGGCGAAACAAAGAATCTGTTCGTTGTAGCTGTCGTTGTATTGGAATACCACATCCACAAAGACATCGTCTTTGGTGACCTTCCCATCATAATCAACCTCGACGTCACGCTTGCCGCGGAGAACAACAGGACTGTCGTGAATGAGAGTTTTGTTCTCGCCCAACTGAGTGACGAACTCTTCGATTCCCTTCGCATAGTAGAAGGTGGCCTTCTCTGCAGAATCGGGGCGCTCATCCTCAAGCTCAATTGTCAGCCCGGGATTCAAGAAAGCCAGCTCACGGAGACGAGTTGCAAGACGGTCAAACTCGAAAACGATGGTATCGACGAAGATGGTTGCATCAGGAAAGAACGTAATGGTGGTGCCGGTAACCTTCGGTCCGACCTTTCCAATCACTTCCAGAGGCTTGGTTGTCTTGCCACGCTCGAACTCGATGGCATAGATTTTTTCATCACGATGGACTTCTGCACGAAACCAATCGGAAAGCGCATTGACGCACTTCGCGCCGACCCCGTGGAGACCTCCTGAATACTTGTAGGCACCTTGCCCAAACTTACCACCCGCGTGAAGGCTGGTCAGCACCAGCTCCACTGCAGGCATGTTGAACTTTGGGTGCATATCAACCGGGATGCCCCGGCCGTCATCCCCGATCGAGACCGAACCATCCGCATTGATGGAAACCGAAACCTTCTTACAGTAGCCAGCCAAGTGCTCATCAATCGAGTTGTCCAATACCTCGAATACACAGTGGTGAAGTCCACGAACGTCAGGGTCGCCGATATACATTCCGGGTCTTTTCCGGACCGCTTCCAGACCCTCGAGTTTATCGATTTGAGAAGCTCCATACTCCTGCTCTGCACCGACTCCCGTGCTTGCCTCCTCCGATGGATTTGACTCCACTGGTTTTTCGCTTTCCTCGCCTTGCGCCATATAGAAGAAAGAGTCTGAAATTGAAAAGGTTCACACAAGGCTGTTTCCTTATATTTGCGTCAAAAAACAGAGTTTTTTTCACCCCACAAATCCCCAATTTCATCGCGATTATTCGCCATCCCGATGCCTTCGGAAATAGCATCCCACAAAGAAGATTTGAAAAGCTACGCGAATGCCCTGATGCCTATTCGTTACGGAGATACCAAACCACAAGAACCACCACTATAACCACTAGAAAAGTAGCAACGAGGATCCGAATCAAAGCGCCCATGTTCGCCTTTTCATCCTCGATCGGCATAGGACCATTGGCGGGGTAGACCCGCCCTCCCCTTCGTTTTCCCCGCCCCGAAGCCCCCCTGACAGCCTCTCCTCTTCCCATGCCAGAGCGAAGTCCACCCTCGGCCGATATCCCCCGAGTAACACCAGAAGAAGGAATCGAAAGTGAAGGGGATTCCAGCTCTGGAGCCTTCACCAAGCTGCCACACTTTGGGCAGGGCGCTTGTAGGCCGGCCAGAGAATCATCGAAACCCAAATGAGTGCCACACGAGTCGCAGCTAAAGTGAAGAGTCGAACCTTTCTTTCTCCGAGCCATTCACGAAAAGTAAAAGCTCGAAGTCACTTTGAAAAGAGGAAGTCGCGTTCAAGCCAGCTCCATTACCGACTTCTGCCACCTCATCAATTTGGAAGAATCCCCCGATGCAAATGCCTCGAAACTTGCCCGGGAACCCAGAACCGAGGGCTCGATCCCAAGCTCTTCCCCCTTTTTCTCACGTTTGGCAAGAAACGCATCTACCAGCTTCTCGCGCTCGCGATCTCTTTCACGACGAGGAGCTCGAACCTTCTCCGGCCATTCGTCTGGCTTCAACGATCTGGCAGCCTCTACCCCTTCCAGCAACCGGCGACGTCGATCCGGCCGCATCGAACGGTTTAAATCCAACCGCTCTCCGTTCGCCGCAGCAATACTCCAAGCCAAGAGATCTTTATTCCCTGCAACCATGAAGCTAGGACGGTCCCATTTGGCCGCTTCCGATTCTCGCCACGTCCAGACCGCCTTTAAAAAAGCGAGAGTCTTCCGATCGAATTTCCCAGAGCCTTTGATTCGCCATGCGTTGTCCTTGTTATCTGAACGCTCAAGCGCTCGTTCGCGATCCCAATCGCAGCTCTCTTCGAACCACTCAAAGCGCCCCAACTCCCTCAACCCGGCCTCAATCTTGCGTGCCATCGGGATGAGATATTTGACATCATTGAGGGCGTACTGCGCCATCTTGTCAGGCAAGGGCCGCTTCCCCCAATCGGCTTTCTGAGAACCTTTGGACAAAACTACCCCGAAGAACTCTTCGACCAAATTCGCGTAGCCGAACTTTCGACAACCGAGCAATCGCGCTCCAATTTGAGTATCCCAAACCTTGACTGGAACCCCTCCCCAATCGCGACGCATGAGGGCCATATCGTAATCGGCTCCATGCATCCATAGCGGACGCGAGAGAAGACGCTGAGCGAGTTCGCTCAAATCTTGCTCCAGCGGGTCAACCAAAACTCCTCGTTTGCCGTCCGTAATTTGAACCAGGCAAATCTTCTCACTGAACCGAAACAGACTGTCGGCCTCAAGATCGAGGCCGAGCAATTCTGCTTGAAGGAGTTCTTCGTCGTAACCCCAAACTACTGGTTCGACTCCTAGTTCTTCCGACACAGTGGAGTATTAAGGAGTAACAACGCCGAATGTATTTTCGCGAGCGCAGGCGCGGAATAAAGAGAATCCCGAAACCGGTGAGGTGCTCACAATCTTGTATTCAAAGTTGTCATCTTTAACGACCTTCCATTCAGTATTTGGATTTTCAGGGTCGCTGAAGTCAATCAAAGCTGCTTGACCATCAAGCCCCACTTCCTCGAAGTAGTATTGGATATACTCGCGAACGCCGGGACGCTTCTTGACTGTAAGCTCGCAAAGGGAAGTTTCAGGGTCGATCTCAACCGTAACTTGCGCTGACACCTGAGAGTTGGCATCGGCAATAGGAGGATTCTGGAATTCATTTGCGGCAGAAGCATCAAAAGCGAATTCGAACAAGTCGGACTGCCCATCACCATCGAGGTCACCCCCAAACTCAGTGGCAGCCTCGTCAGACTTAGCACCTTTTACTGATTTGGCACCAAGCGTTCCGAGAGCGCTTGTCAGACCCGAAATTGTATCAACCAGGACCAACTCCAATTCGAAGTCACGGCGGCTCAAGTCACCAGGAACCAGGGCTTGCGAGCCAGATAGGTCAGCTGTGGCAACACTGCGAGAGTAACGAATTCGCATAATCAAGTCGTTACGAGGAGGCTCAGCCAAGGCCGCAAGATTCTGCGCGCCGAACTCACTCCCGTAGAACAGGCTGAATGCCACACTTGGGAACTCATAGCCGTTGTCGAACACACTCGGCAGAAGAAGCTGCCCGCCGAAGTTCTGGTCAACGAAGGGGAATGGCCAGATGGGCCATTCGAAATCATTCTGCTCATTTCCAAGGAACGCTGCATCAAACAGTGCCGCAGGATTCGGGAACGCGGCGTAGACGAATGCCTCGGTGAGGTCCACATCTGTAAACACTTCCAAAGTGGTGTCCGTAGTATTCCCAGCGTAGAATGCCTGTCCTTCGAACGAAGTCAGACCAGAATCGTCGATGGTGAAAGAATCACCGTCTGCAAGGCCATGGGGAGAGAGGGTGGTAATGGTCACCGGATCCCCAGGAGTGATTGCAATATCACTGATATCTGGAGCTCCATCTACCATCGGGTTAAGAACTCCCAAAGTGCCGTCAGGAATGATGTCGAGGACAAGCGGCTCGTTGAGACCCTCATCAATAAAGAGCTCGAACTGGTTGGCTGCATCAAAACCGACTTTGTCAGATTGGAGATTCACGAAAAACCGCTGTCCATCAAGAGCCGAGAACCCGGTTCGGTAGAGAGTAATTTCCTCTCCATCCTCAAGCCCATGCCCGAGCGCAGTTGCAACAGCTGGATCACCTGGAGCGTCCCCGGGCTCAACAACAGTCACAGCAATCTCGCCCACTCCATTGTAAGCAATCGGAGTTCCTTCTGAAGTGAATCGGCGCTCAAAAACTTTCAAGAATGCTTGGTCCAACCCTTGGATCAGGTTTGAAAAATCATTTCCAGACCATGAAATTGAACCAGGGGAACGATAGTCAACGAGAACAGCGGGATCACCGTCGTAGTCAGTCCCCATATTATTCAAATTGGTGAATCGAAAACCCTTGCGAGTGCTTGTGATACCCGCACGGTTTGAAATACCGGGATAAGCCTCGATGAACTGGAGCTGGTTGACTGCGATTTCGTCGGTGGGAGCATAGCTGACATCCAAATCCTTGTTCAACTCGATCCAAGGCCGGATAGGGTAAGTGAACAGGTAGCCGTTGGTGTTGCCAGTGTTGATGATTGTTTCGCGCAAGTGACGAATCTCCTCAACTTTTGCCTGCTGCTTATGAAGTTCACGCTCCAAATCAGTCAGAATACCGTCACCGTTGGCATCCGCATCGCTGACCAGATACTCACGGGTCATTTCGTAGCGGGTCGCATCCTTCTCGCGGAAGGTGGCCGACTGAAGGTCGTGCAAAACCAAAGTTGAGCGGTCCTTGAATTCATTCGAAGGACGGGGAAGGTCAGTGATCGGAGCGGCAACGAGCCGGATGTATTCCGGGACTCGGGCCGGGATCCGTGATGCCTCATCGACTGAACCCAAGCGGTGCCAGGAATTACTCACATCCCGATCGCGGTCCCCAAACCGGCGGGTTACAAAGGCATTGTGTCCAGCAGGACAAGGAAGGTCGCCAGGAAAATAAGGAAGCAAACCAACACCAGCGGCGAGACTTGGACACTCCGTGTTAGAGAGGGCATTGCCGTCATAGATGAAGAAGAGCAATTGACCACCTTCGTAGGTGAACGAGGTGCCCGATGTTGCACGGTAAATCCGGTCATTCGCGACTGCAATGGATGGCGTAGCTGAAGACGGGACCGAAAGTCCGACCAAGATAAGTGCACAAGCAGAACGGGCAAAGTTTCGCATACGAGGGAAATGTCGCCCGTTTGAATTCATGCTGCAAGACGATTCTCCCCTATCGGGACAATTTTTTAGATAACTTTTCAACTTTTGTGGTGTGGCGTGTGTTGTCAAATCCTGGAGAAAAAGTCAGCCAACCCACTCGTAAAGAGCACATTAACAACCTCCCCCAGCCTACAGGAACCTCCTAACGGAGGCCCTTCAATAAAAACTCCGCGTTAGACACGGTTCCCTTCAATTGCTTCATGAGTGTCTCGACTGCTTCCCCAACCGGCATGGAGGCCAGCTGGCGGCGCAAGTCAATGACCCGAGGCAATTCTTCCTTGTGATAAAGGCGGTCATCATTACGAGTTCCGCTCTGCTGAATATGAATTGCAGGGAAAACACGTCGTTCGGCAAGATCTCGATCGAGTCGAATTTCCATATTTCCCGTCCCCTTCAATTCTTCAAAAATAACGTCGTCCATCCGACTGTCAGTCTCAACCAGGCAGGTCGCAAGAATCGTCAAACTCCCGCCATCGACGACATTGCGAGCCGCTCCGAAGAACTTGCGGGCTTTTGCCAATGCTGCTGGATTCACTCCTCCCGAACCAATTGGTCCACCGCTAGCCGCATTATTGTATCCCCTGGCCAAACGAGTCAAACTATCGAGAAGAATGACAACATCCTTGCCATTTTCGACAAGGCGTCGAGCCCGAGCCAAAACCAGATCCGAGACCTGAGCATGCCGCTTCGAGGTCTCGTCAAAAGTTGAGCTATAAACCTGAGCATCAACGGTATCCTCGAAGTCGCTAACTTCTTCAGGTCGCTCATCCAATAGCAGGATAATTAATTCAACCTCGGGATGGTTGCTCTGCAAAGAACGAGCGATCTGCTTGAGTAGCACAGTCTTCCCTCCGCGTGGCGGCGCCACAATCAAACCTCGTTGCCCCTTGCCAAGCGGTGCGACAAGGTCAACCAGTCGAACTGCCATGTCCTTTTCATCCTTGGTTTCGAGATGAAAGCGCTCCTCGGGAAATTCCGAAGTGAGATTCTCAAAATCGTCACCCGGATCAAACAGATGTGCTGGCTGCCTTTCGATTTCCAACACCTCACTCACAGAAAGGTAATTATCCCGACCCCGTGGAGGACGAACTCGGACTTTCACCATATTTCCGTCGCCCAATCCGTGCTCTTTGACGAGGTGAGCACCTAAATAAACATCGTCTGGTCCAGGCTTAAAGCTACGACCGGGATCCCGAAGCATCGCGAAGCTATCCTTTGCTTTCTCCAGTACCCCCAGGGCCTGCAAATCACATCCGAAGTTCCCCAGCTTACAAAAGATATCGAATACCAACTTCCCCTTCTCGGCTCCGGTATTACGAATCGATAAATCGGAAGCCAGCTTCAAGAGATCTGCCAAAGGACGAGTTCTGAGTTCATTCAAGTCTGCGATAGCGGGTAATTCGATATCACATACCGGTCCCCTCTTCTCCCGATCATGCTCGATTCGCCCCTTCATCTTGGTAACGAAAACCTCGACTTGTTCGGAGAGAAAATCAGCGCGACCTGAAGTCCAGAAGACTTGGTCGGCAGCAGCCAGCTTGTCCTCCCAAGGCAATTGGGTAGCGAGAATCGCTTCCGCGACCTCTTCATCCAGACCCGGGCGCTCTACCAATCTTTCTTTCTGCACATCCCGTGGACAGGCGGTGACGATCACTCCCCGATTATCCCACTTCCAGCCGGTTTCAAAGTAGAGAGGAATATCAGCCAAAAGAACGTCGACCCCTTCACGCTGACCTTTACGAGCCATCTCACCGAGACGCTCGCGCACTTTGGGATGAAGAATTTCCTCCAAACGTTTACGAGCCTCCGAGTCGGAAAAAATGAGCTTCCGAACTTCACCTTTGTTCAACTGATCCCCGTCAAAGCAGTCGGAGCCCAGAGCCTCTTTAACCTCCTTCAGAACAGAAGATTCACTGAGGAGCTCGGCAACTTCGGCATCGCTATCAAAAAGCAACATATTCTCGATCCTTTCGGAAAGAAGACCTGCCAAAGTTGATTTGCCGCTGGCGACGCCACCGGTCAGAACGAGAGATATCATTACGATTGTGTGAAAAAGAGATCGGTCGGAAAAAGAAAGCCTGATGGCCGAAACCATCAGACTTGGTAAAATTCTAGAACTTAAGAGTGAGACTCTTACTTCTCATCAGTGATGGAAGGAAGAACCATTCCGTCCATACCAGCGGGTGCTGCGAAGTCTGATACACCTGCACCTGGGTCACCGAGTCCGGTGTTGCCACCATTGATTGGACGACCAGTAGCGTCGATAATCTGCGCGGTCACGAAGATAATCAAGTTGCTCTTGATGTGGTTCTCAGAGTTGCTCTGGAAGAGACGGCCAATCCAAGGAAGGTCACCGAAAATTGGCACCTTATCCTCGACGCGTTGGACGTCTTCACGCATCAGACCACCAACTGCCACAGTGTGGCCGTCATAGATAGTCAGACCAGTGTTGACCCGGCGACTTGCGAAGACCGGCATCTCGATGCGGTTTTCGGTAATCGTCACGTTTGTTGGGTTACCGAAGGCATCCGAAGCAGGCGAAGTGATGGGGCTGCCGTAGTTGATGAATCCCTCAAACTCCACAATCTCGGGAGCGAAGCGAAGGTCAATCACGTAGTCATTCGCACCAATGGTAGGCTGAATCTCGAGAGTAACACCGGTGTTACGGGTCTCGAAAGCAGTCGGAGTCGAAGGAGTTACGGGGAAGATTCCGCTTCCTGTTCCGCCACCGATACCACCAGTAGCACCAACTTGGTTAGGAAGTTCTGGTGGTTCGTATTCAGTTGGATAGATAAACTCGCGAATAATTTCGATAGTCGCAGTTTCACCGGAACGAGCCAGAACGCTAGGAGCGGTCATAATATCAGTTCCTTTTTTCTGAGCCAATCCGCGCATAATCATCTGCACTTGACCATCTGTGAAGAGGCCTGTGAGAGAAAGGATGCCGGGAGCAACCGCGTTGCTCTGGGCTGTGCGGTCGGGATTATTAAGAACAGAATCGATGCTGTTCTTGGATACGGCATAATCACCGGAACGGAGACCGCTTGTTACAGTGCCGCCAGTCAAGGCCGCGCTGGTGTCGGCAGGAACGTTTGGTAGAGTGAATGCTCCAACAGTTCCTACAAAGTCACCGCCTGTGCGAGCTGCACCATTACTAGTAGTTCCACCACCAGCAAAGAACTCACTGGAAACTCCGAAAGGACTTACCAACCAGTCGAATCCGAGCTCGTCAGTATTCTCCTGAGCAACTTCCACAAACTTGGTCATGATGCGAATCTGCTTGGGAGTTTCCTTCAGCAGGTTTTCAACAATCTGGTCAACGAGGTCCAAGTTGGAAACAGTGTTCTTCACAATCAAACTGGAAGAACTGGAGATGTAGCGGGCGCTGGTTCCGTCGGGGAAATCAACACCACTGTCGCTGAGCAACTCCTTCACTGTCTTTCTCACTGAGAGGCCAGCACCACCAAGACCTTCGTCGCTGGCAAATGGATCGCTGGAATCACCGCCACCGCCGGAATCACCATCAGAAAGGTCAGTTTTGAAAGTCGGAGGAACAGTCCACGTGCGAGTCACGAGGTCAGCGCTTCCGGAGGAGCCGATTGGCAAAAGAGTAACCGCGTATTCATCAACACGGTAACGAAGACCAGTCTTGTTACACACGTATTCCAAGGCAGTCGCCAAAGGCACGTTGCGTAGACGAAGAACGTCGATAGTCTTCGAGGATGGGTCGTCACCTAGAAGGAGACCGCCTCCATCAAGAGACTCGTCCACTCCACCTCCGCTTCCGGAAACAGTGCCCTTTTCGATCACGAAGTTAATCCCCTTGCGAGTAGGATCCGGGTCGGTATCGAGCTCGATTGACTTCTGAGTCAAATACTCCATGGCCTCATCAAGCGGGGTATCTGCGAAGTCAACCCGCGGGATGATGATGTTCTGAAGCTTGTTTGTGATGTTCAGAGAGCGACCGTTGTTGATTTGGCCTCCACCTCCGATGAATTGCCCTTGCTCCGCGATAGAAGGAACGGTCAATTCCCAGGCTTTGTCTACTTCCATGAGAAGCTGAGCCCGAGTGTGGTCGTAAGCAGCGCGGTAGTAGTCAGACTTGATTGCGGCACAACGCTCCAACCAACGGCGAGCAGCTTTGTTGTAAGGGTCGATACGAAGAACGGCATGGAACTTCATTTCAGCCTTATCATAGTCAGCAAGATTGTAAAAACCTTCACCCTGATAGAGGAGACGACGAACCTCGTCGACATTCTGTGAGTGCTCGTGAGTCAAAGATGGATTCACCCGGATAGGATCATCAAAATACTCGAGAGACTTTTCAGCCTGGAAGCGATCGGGATCAGCAACCAAGACATCATTGAGAAGTCCTTTGGCCTCATCATACTTACCAGTCCGACGATACTGTTGCGCAAGAGCAACACTGCCGTCACCGAGGTGAGCGATAATTTCGTTGCGCTTCACTTCAGTCTTTGGACCGATGGGAAGAACATTGAGAGCTTCCTTATAAAGGCGAACCGCCTCTTCGTAATCTTTGGAAGCATAGGACTTACGACCTTGCATCAGAAGGTCAACGGCTTGTTCTGTCGCTGCTTCCCGGCGGAGTCTCTCCTCAGCCAACAGGCTTTGGCCCGGGCTGTAAGTGAGAGGCGTCGCTGCAAAGGCGAGCGCCAGTAATCCTGCGTGAAAGCGCGTTGTGGTGTGCTGCATGATTTGGTGTGTGATAGAGTCCCTCAAAACGAGGGGGTTTGTGAAGTCTATTTTTTGAAGATACGAAGTTTTCTAGTTTTCAACCTTCAATTCGAGCTCTTTCGTCTCGCCATTGTCCAGCCAAAGTAAATGTGCCGTGGTTCCGTCGCCGCTGATCTCTTTCAGGGTATACGGCTTTTCTGCGGCATCCGGGTCAAACGGGAGAGAGAAAGACATCCCCTCTTCGACCGGAAAAACGTTATCCTTGGTATCGGGAGTATCGAGGTAAAGACGCCCAGTGTAATCATTCTGGAAAGTCTTGTGGCTACCAGAAGGAATACTATACATCTTTCCTTCTTTGCCCGGCTTCAGGTCTTCGACCATCGCGATGTCCTTTGGAATTCCGTTTTTCTCTTCAGTCTTCAGTTCAACGAACTTGAAGCGTTTCTGGTAAGGTCCTTCTTCGAAGAATTCAGTTCCAGGAGGAACGGCGAGCCCGCCACGCATCCGGTTTTCCACCTTTTTTCCGCCTTGAATTCCTTCAATCCGGAAACTCAACGCACCGCCACCGAAGTTGGAGAAACGAAGATACCATTGCTCCTTCTCGATGCTCGCCACCTTCAACTTGGCAAAGAGGGATGGGAAGCTGTTCTTATTGTTAGGTTCGGTCTTCGCCTTGTATTCCTCAAGGTTGGAAAAGCCATCACCATCGAAGTCACGTTGTGGCGCATTGCCATAACCCATTTCCTTACCCATTCCATACTTCAGCCACCAGCTGTTAGGAATTGGCGGGTGAACTGGTTTTTCGCCCGGAGCCTCGGGATCAACCGTCTCATTCATGGGCGCACCTTTGCGCACAAAGAGGTTTACTGGAGTGAAGGACTTCACTTCGCGCCCTTTTGGCGTGCTCACCTTGGCGAGAATCGGCGGCTTGGATAAGGCGCTGGCGGCATCCGCGACGACCTCTTCGGCTGCGATGGCATCCGCATCACGTGGATTTTCAGCCGCTTCAGGAAAATCTTCCTCAACTGCTCCGAGCTTCATCACTCCCAGAACAATCATTGCGACCGCAATCAGGGCTGCGACACCTAAGAGAACTTTTTCGTATTTATCTTTCATTGTCTAAAGGGAGTTCTAGTTGAATTCTGGAAGCTTAAATTCCTCGGAGAAAAGCAGGAGACGCAATTGCAGACCGACGAAGAGACCTTCTTCACCTGCGATTTGACCCAACACGATTCCCTCGTCCACGACGGAAGCCTCTTCGGGCTCCACTTCCTCTTCCTCTGCGGCATCTCCTTCCGCAGGCTCTTCGTCAAAGTTGAAGTTGCCGAAGCCGCCGAAGCCGCCTCCCGCATCTTCCTCCTCGTCTTCCTCATACTCTTCCAATCCGGCATCAGCACGGGTTGGAGGGGTAGTTTTGGCATTCCCAATCCGAACCATATCGATTGTGAAGAAATATTCCTTGGATGAAACCAATGAAGAGATGAACTCGTTCGCTGCGGCTTCATCCGCGTAGAACACCAGCTCCATCGGCATGCTTTGCGCCAACGGGACGGGCTCACGAAGCTCATCATAAATGAGAGTCCAATCCTGGCCTGACTCGGACGGGAGAGGTTCGCGCACAATGTTCTGAACGTCGTAAACCTTTTCAAATTCCGCCAGCTTCTTAAAGAGCCACTCGGTCGCTTCAAGCTGGTAATTCAACTTGGCGGTCGCTTCTGGATTCGCCAAAGAGTCGAGATAAGACTCCATGCCGAAGGCAAACTTTTCCGGGTAGTCAATTTCCTTCTCATCGAAGAGAGCCTTGACGGCCTCGGTCTTGGTCACCAAGCGGTTCTGAAGCTCTGAGGGCGAGATTTTTTCGAGATTCTCGGGCCGGAAGCCCTGCATGGCCTTCTGAAGCCCTTCCACTTTACCCAAAAAGGCGACAACCTCAGTCTTGCGCTCATCGCGATTCTCCTCAGTTGGAAAAGGCGTCACGCGAGCCATTTGCTCCACATTAGCCTTAATCGAAGTGTACTCCCCTTGCAGTTCAGCATACTTCTTACTCTGACCCATTCCGAGGGCAACCAAGCCACCTCCGATGACGAGGGTCCCCACTAGCAATCCAATTGCAAATCCGTTTTCTTTCATTCTATTCCCTTAAATTCTTTAGAGTTTCTTACCCTCGGTGACCTCGGCAAAGCTGATTGGCTCCCTTAGCGGAAGAATCATGGTGAAAGGCGCACCGTAAGTAGCCTCTGCAAGGGTAGTGTTGTTGTTCGTTAAAATTTCCGCGTCAGAGAGAGACAAAATGTCACCTGAATCATAGTCCTCCTTCGTTAGTGAAAAGTAGGTGTCCGGCTCGGTGCCATTGTCTTCCGCTGCCTTCTCAGCTGCCGCGACGCCTTTCTTGATGTTCTCAAGAATCTCAGTCACAGCGCGATGATCTTTCCCATCAACGCCGGAACGCCAGAACCCATCGATACGAATGGCGTTTACAGCAGGCTCGCCGACGACGTCCTTGCCCTCGCGGCTTTTTGCGTCGACAAAGGTTTCACCAAAGGCCAAGCGATCAAAGCCTCCTTTAGCGTAAGATTTGCCGGAATCCGGAGAACCGGGATTGTAGTTCACGTAGGGACGGAGCTCGGTAATCCAGACGGTCTCGCTTGCGAAATAATCGCGAATCTCGTTCAAGATTCCAATCCATTCCGTGCGAGCCTCCTGGTATCCGGCATACTCCGCGCCGACACTACTGATGACCTCCACCGAGTCATTCCACTTGGTCAAAATATCGGCATAAGGAGCCAATTCGCTCTCCCTCTCGGTGATTTGAGCCAATCTTTCCTCGGCCTTGCCGGCGGCTACGAACTTGGTTCCTGCCCAAGCACCGAGACCAGCGAGAACGATTCCAGAAGCAGCCAAGAGCCAAGGCTTCCGACGGGCACTGGCCCGCTCGGCACCAACCGAAGTGGGCACAAGGTCGATGTGGAGCTCGGCTTTGCCTGCCCCTTCGACGCCCAACCCAACCAATTCACCAAGCTGGTGAGCTTTGGCAGCCAAAGACTCGTCAGCGACCCCAACCCTGCGGAGAGGATTGAATGGCTCGACTGGCAGAGAGAGCTTCTCCTGTAGGAAGTCGACCAGATAACCCAGATTCGCTCCCCCACCCGCGAGATAGACCTTGGTTGGCGCATTGCCACCTTGCTGCGAGCGGTAGAAATTCGTCCGGCGGGAAATCTCACCGGGAAGACGGTTCACGGCATTGCGGATAAAGGACGCCAAAGCGGCGGTCGCTTCGTCCATGCCCTCGGTGCTGCCAAGACTTACGACTCCAGAGCCAACCTTGTGGGCCTCTGCCTCTGCGAAAGTGACTCCAAACTCTTTTGAAATCGCAGTGGTCAGGCTAGCACCAGTTGTTCCTGGTGAGTTCACCCCTTGGATGAAGAGCTTCTTGCCTTCAATATAAATCAGCTCCGTGGACTTGGCTCCGATATCAACCAGAAGCACGGGCTCATTGACATCCGGATAGTTGAAACGAAAAGCGTTGTAGAGAGCTGTCGGTGCGGAATCGACCTCCTTGAGGCTCAGACCCGCGCCGGAGACCGACTCGCTGATGTCATCGAGAACTTCCTGACGGATAGCGACCAGAATCACCTCCTTCTCAATCCCCCCGCTTTCGACTGCGGCCCAATCCCAAGCGCCTTCATCCAATGGAAAAGGAATTTGCTGCTGAGCTTCCATCGTTACCAGCTCGGACAAATCGTCGCTGTCGATGGGTGGAAGTTTGACAAACTTGGTGATTACGGAATGCCCGGGAACACTGGCCCGGATCTTGTCCTTGCCAGTCTTCAGGGACTTCGCCAACTGGGCGATGGCACCACGCACTTCTGCGTTGCGCATCGATTCAGCAGCGGGATCCGCGAGAATGTCGATTTCCTGATATTTTTTAAGAGTCAATCCTCCCCCTTTTTTAGGGGAGAAAACAGCCATCGAAATGCGCTGCGAGCCAATATTGAGTGCGATAGTCGACTGGGAGTCAGCCATAGGTGTGTGTTCTAAGGTCTTGGATTTGGGCCCCGAAAACCGGGGCCAGAGAAATTATGAAGCGAGTCGTCTGGGACAAGGAAGCCCTATCGACGCCCCTCCTGCTCTTGCAAGTAGCGGTCCCACCAGAGGAACTTGAAGGGAGTGTCGCCTTTGCTCATGAGAGGAAATTTGTCAGTGCGGGCAAGCTTGGTGGACTTCCACCACTCTTTGGTAGGCTTGGAACTGAACTCCGCGACCTTGGTGCCGTTGTATGTCACTTCGCCAGCAACTCCCCAGACAGCTTGCTTGCCTGCGCGATCCCCACCAGTGAGACGCTTGATCGTGGAAGGAGCAAGATAGACCGAGGCGAAAACTTCTTCATCAACCGGAATATTCACGTAAGTCACGTCTTTCTCGAGGAGAAAATAACCTTTTCCAACGGGATCCTCAACGGCGACGAACCAGCGAATCTGGAGATTGTCCACGAAACCATCCTTGGGCTCTGGCTTCGCTTGCAATTTCAACTTCACTTCCACTTCCAACCAGTCCTTGGGATCCCACTTTTTCTTACCAGTATTTCCCCCAAGTTCAGGCGACTGCAAGTCGTCGAACTCAGGCTTATCAGCGGTGACTTCGACTCGTTGCGCGAGGGCGCTCGTAGCGAAGAAACAGAGCCCCAAAAGCAGGCTAACGGATTTTTTCAGTGTGCTTGTTTGCATAAAAAGACCAATGGGAGTTTCTAAGAAACTAGGCGCTCCTATCGTCGCTTGGCGAGCAGAAATCTTGCAAAAATTTTTTGATTTTCTTCGTAATGACATGGTCCATTCAGAAAGTTGCACTCGCTTTCCTCCCCACTTCGTTAAATGGTCTTTCCCGTGCTTAGTTTTTCCTCTCATCCGCTCACAGTTGGTGCCATTACAGATGCGAAAGCGCTGGCTGGAAACTTTGGAACCGAAAGCGCCGACCTCGTGGAATTGCGGCTGGACGCCCTCGGTTCGGGCCAAGCTGTCATTGATTTCGCCCAGCGTCATCACGGTCAAATTCCGCTTCTCATCACAGCGCGCACTCCCGAAGAAGGAGGAGCCAACCAGTTGGCCTTCGAGAAACGATTGGAGCTTCTCCAAATTCTCTTGCCCTATGCGGCGGCCGTTGACGTGGAGGTTGCCCAAGCGGAGGCCTATTCCGACTTCTTAGGCGAGGCTCGCGCCAATGGCACCAAGGTTGTGCTATCCTCCCACGACTTCGTGGGATTCGACCACGTGGCAACGCTTGAAAGGCTTTCGCTTGCCCAATCGGCCGGAGCGGATGTCGCGAAGGCCGCCGTCACTCTGCGTGATCCGGTGGACTTAACCCTCTTCGAGTCACTTGTCGCGGGCTTGGGCGAAGTTCCTTTTTCGCTGATGGGGATGGGAGCCTACGGACCAATCTCCCGGATTCTGGCGGCACAACACGGCTCCCTGCTGAACTACGGCTTTCTCGGAGATGAGCCCACCGCGCCCGGACAGTGGCCAGCCCGTTTGCTCAAGGAAGTGATTGCCAACACCCCCGCGATCGCAGTGAAAAACTGATAGCAGCTTCTATTTGCCCGGAAGCTCGCCCAAATATTCGACTTGAGCCTCCGAGGGAAGGGCCTCCATGAAGATTCGACCATAGCGTTTGGTTACGACGCGGTTGTCCAAAATCGCAACAATGCCTTGATCCTTTGCGGAGCGAATCAAACGACCCACCCCCTGGCGCAGCTTCACGACCGCTTCCGGCACGGAATAGTCCATGAAGGGATTTCCTCCCGATGACTCGATCGCCTCGATTCGCGAAGCCACCACCGGATGATCCGGCACCGCAAATGGCAATCGGGTCAGGATGACGTTGCTAAGCGCCTCCCCGGGAACATCCACTCCAGTCCAGAATGAGTCTGTTCCGAAGAGCACGCTGTGAATATCCTTCCGGAATTCGCTGACCATATGGTGGCGCGGCATCCCTTCACCTTGCACCAGCAACTTGAGCCCCTCACGCTTGAAAAACGGGCGCATGGCTTCTGCCGTCTTTCGCAACAGTCCATAGCTGGTAAACAGCACGAAGGCCTTGCCGTCCGTTTGTCGAATAAAGTGCTCGATCCACTTGGGGAGCTCATCGGCGAATTTCGGGTCCGACGGCTCGGGCATCCCCTTTGCCACAAAGACCCGCATTTGCTTGCGATAATCGAAGGGACTGCCAATCCGAACCGGTCGAGCGTCCTCCGCCCCCAATCGTTCTCGAAAATATCCCAAATCACGATCACCCGTTCCCAGAGTGGCGCTGGTGAGAATCACGGGTTTTCCCCGTCCGAAAAGACTATCTCGCAATCGCTCGGCGACCTCGATAGGTGCAGACCGCAGGGTGATCGCATCGCGATTCGCCCCTCCCCGCTCGACCCAATAGACACTTCCCTCATCTTCCTGCTCGAGGAAGACCCTCAGGGCTCCGTGGGCTTCGCGCAGACGTCTGACACCGTCGAGAAGCTCGCCGCGACTGGAGCTTTCTTTCTCCATTCCCTCAGCCATCTCCTCCAGCCGAGTCCACAAATCGCGCAACGGCTCGGCCAAGGTATTGGGCACCAAATCCGGATGCCGCACCCGACTTTCGCGGGACTCGCCCTTGAAGTCCACCACATGCCCCACCAGCTGAAAAAACTCGGACATCTCCTCGAAAACCCGCTCGACACCCCGGATCGCAGTCGAATCGTTCATTGCCCGGAGTATTCCTTTTCGCGAACGCGGGTTGTAGAGCCTCTGCAGGTCAAAGCGCATGCCTCCTTCCGCCAAACGAATCCCCAGTTGGCTCGCAGCCACATTCTCCAGGGTATGCGCCTCGTCAAAGACCACAAAGTCACGGGGAAAAAGATAGCCCCCATCCTCGCCACCAGGCTCCACAAGACCATCCAAATCCGCGAGCGCAAAAAAGAGCGTGTGGTTCACCACCAGCACCCGGGCTTCTCCCGCCCGCTTCCAAGCTTTTTGAAAAAAGCAGTTCCCCTTCACCCCGCAAAATCGTTGGGTGCAAATTTGGGACTCGCTACAAACCTGCGCCCAGACCTTGGGTGATGGCTGGAAATCCAGATCGCTCAAAGTCCCTTCCTGCGTTCCCTCGGCCCAATCCCAGATTCGCTTCAATTCGGAGGTTTCGTCTTGGCCAAAGAGGTCGCCCTGTTGCTCCCAGGCCCTCCGCAGCCGCATGGGGCAAAGGTAGTTGGCCCGCCCCTTCAAAAGCACCGCATCCCAGTCACCAGGCACAAGATTTTTCACCAATGGCAAATCCTTGCGCACCAACTGCTCCTGCAAGTTGATGGTGTGGGTCGAGATGATGGCCTTGCGCCCTTCCTCAATGGCGAAGCGAACCGCCGGCAGAAGATAGGCCAGGCTCTTGCCCACCCCGGTGCCGGCCTCCACTGCCAAGCAGCTGTCCCGCCCGAGGGCCTCGGCCACAGCCACCGCCATTTCCTGCTGCTGGGGTCGGTATTCGAAATCATCGGACGCCGACAAGGGACCATTTGCCGAGAAGGCGTTTTCCATCTCCGCCGTCAACCAATGGGGGGCGCCCCCGCTCTCCGATACCGATATCACTTCGCGAGACATAGCCGCCCGACAGCCAACCCGCAACCATCACGGTCAGACAAACGTGGCACCAAAGACCGCTCCTAAAAATTTCCCCCTTACCCACCTCGCAATGAGGTCAGCCAAACCACGGAAATCATTCCCAGAAGACCTCGCGACCGTTGCTCCCGATTGAAATCGACCAGCAACTCGCGCGAGATTCGAACGCCTTCCAGAGGCATGGGTCAACGCTCCAGATAGCGGTCGCGCTCTTCACAGAACACGGTGGCAAGCTCCAGACAGCGACGAGCAACCTCGCGGGCGCGTCGTGGATCAACGAGAGAAACACCCTCTTCTTCCAGCTCACCCTGATAGATTTCCCAAGCTTTCGCCGCGGCTTCCTCCCGATCAATCTTACGGGACTTTTGGGAAGAATCCTCACGATCCCTGTCTTTCCCGCCCCGGCGATTCCGGTTGCGGCGACGACCTTCGCGGCGCTCTTCCTCATCGCCCGAATCCTCGGAGCTCTTTTCCCCGGACTCAGCGTTGGGAGAACTCTCCTCATCAGACTGACGATCCTCGCGGGACTCCTTGTCCTTGGACTCTTTATCCTTCGAAGACTTGGAATTCTTGCGTGGACGCTCGTCGGATTTCTTCGGGGCGTCCTCCTCGACAACTTTAAGCTCCTGCTCGGGCTCCTCCGCGGGAGGGGCTTCGGCTTGGGGAGCCTCGACTGGCTCGCTCGACTCCAAAGAGTAGGTGACTTCGTTCTCTTCGGCGGAAAAATCTTCGTGAGCGGCTTCTTCCGCTTCTGCGGGAGAGTCCTCTTTCTTACTAACGGTCTTCTTGCGGGGTGCCCGCGTGCCGCGAACCCCTTTTTTTACAACCCGCTTGCGGGCTGCCTTCTTCGGGGCATTCTGTTCCTCTGACATACGGCTGCAGTCTTCGTTTTTGTGAGACGGTTTGCAAACGTCAAAATCAATTCGCGACAGAAATTTATTTGGTGTCTTCTTCGTTGCATTGCCCATGAGGACTTGAAACCAATCATGGGAGTGCTATCTGGACGTGGTATGAGTGATTTTACACCCTTTCGGGAAAAAATGGTCGCAGCAGGCTTGGGCGAATCGGCAATTGGAGCCTTCGAGCGCGGCTTCACTCTCTTATCGGCTGGAGAAAAGGGCCTGCTGGGCGAGGAAAGCATTCATCCCGCCACCGATGTCCCGAACTACCTCATGGTCGCCTCGGAACACCCGGAGTGGAACGCGGAATTCCTGGCCCAAACAGCGGTCATCAAATTGAATGGCGGGCTCGGCACCGGGATGGGCTTGCAGAAGGCCAAAAGCCTCCTCGAGGTCAAAAGCGGCGAAACCTTTCTCGACCTCATCGCAGAACAGATCGCCCACCTCAGACAAAGCACTGGAGCAAAAGTCCGCTTCCTGCTCATGAACTCTTTCTCCACCAGCGAAGACACCCTCGCCGCGCTGGCAGACGGCCCCCTCGGCGATGAAGAGGTGGAAATGCTACAGAACAAGGTCCCCAAAATTGACGCCTCGACCATGACGCCAGTGGAGTGGCCCGCCGACCCCGACCACGAGTGGTGCCCTCCTGGACACGGCGACCTCTATCCCGCTCTGGTCGGCAGTGGCTGGCTGGATCGCCTCTTGGAGGCAGGGGTCAAATACGCCTTTGTCTCGAACAGCGACAATCTTGGAGCCACTTTGGACGGAGGATTGCTCAGCTGGTTTGCCGAAAGCCAGGCTCCCTTCGCCATGGAAGTGACGCGCCGCACCGAAGCCGACAAGAAGGGCGGGCACCTTGCCCTCCGCACCAGCGACGAGCGCCTGGTTCTGCGTGAAGTGGCGCAATGCCCTGATGCCGACCTCGACTTTTTCCAAGACATCTCTCGCCACCGCTTTTTCAATACCAATAACTTGTGGCTCAACCTCCCGGCCCTGAAGGAAGCCCTTGATGCGTCCAATGGCGTTCTCCCGCTTCCAGTTATTCAGAATGCCAAGACCGTCGATCCCCGCGACAAGACCTCGACCGCGGTATGGCAACTGGAGACCGCAATGGGTGCTGCCATCGAGTGCTTCGACGGGGCAACCGCCGTGGAAGTCCCCCGCTCACGATTTGCTCCCGTCAAGACCACCGCCGACCTCTTCGCCCTGCGTAGCGATGCCTACGAGAAGCGGGCCGATGGCAGTGTCGGCCTGGTGGGTGTCCGCGCGGGCAAGCCGCCAGTGGTGAAGCTGTCCGACGAATACAAGTTGGTCGACTCCCTGGCCGAGCTCGGCGCGGTCCCTTCTCTGATCGAAGCTGAATCGCTGGTCATCAAGGGCAGGGTGCACTTCGCGGAAGGGGTCGTCATCAAGGGCAATGCCGAGTTCGACAATTGCGGCGAGGTGGCCCCCGGCACATACGGAAGTTAGAATTTTTCAAGCCTTTTTGACTACAAAGGCAGAGTCATAAAATCCTTGCTCCCTGCGCTTGTCCCGCTCAATTAGAGGCCGTGTCGAATGCTGCTGAAATCCCACTCCTAGTCCGCGACTACTTCTGGAAACCCAAGTGGAAGAAGGAAGCCCTCGGAACTCTGAAGGGCGGACAGAAATTTCTCAATTACAAGCGGGACCTCTTGGAGCAGGACCGCGTGGACGAAATCTCATCCCGCATCAAGGATCTCAAGGAAGTCATCCGCAAGCGCGACCAGGACGGAGTCAAGGAAGCCTGCAAACAGCTGCAGGGCACCTGCGAGCACTCGCTTAAATCCTATCGCCCCCCCGATGCCCTTGCGGACAATCTGGAGGTCTTCTTCGTCGCCATCGCCGTCGCTCTGGGGATTCGCGCCTACTACGTCCAACCATTCCGCATCCCGACCGGCTCAATGCAGCCGACCCTGAACGGAATCATTGGCAACAGCATCGAAGACCCGAACTGGAAGAAGCCCAACATCGTCAAGCAAGGCTTCGAAAAGCTCACTGAAGGTCGCACCTACGTGAAAGCGATCGCTCCCGCGGACACGGAGATCGTCGACGTCCGCGAGAAGCGCTGGTTCTGGTTCTTCACCAAGACCGATGTCTTTTTCGCCAATGGGCAAAAGATTCGCCTCAACGGCTCCCCCAACGCGGTCATCAATGGACTGGGCATGGGCAAGAAGCTCAACTTCTACAGCAACGACGGCGAGAACTACGGATTCGTCGCCGGGGGCAACCGACGGTTTCCTGTCAAGAAAGGCCAGGTCTTGGCCCAAGGCTGGGTCGATACCGGGGACCTCGTCCTTGTCGACAAATTCTCCTATCACTTCCGCACGCCCAAGCGGGGTGAGGTCTTCGTCTTCGAGACCCGGGGAATCGAGCGCATCGTCAGCGAAGCCCGCATGAACGATCAGAACCGGGGGTCCCACTACATCAAACGTCTCGTTGGTGTGCCGGGCGACTCCCTGCAGGTTCAGGCGCCCTCACTCTTTATCAACGGCAAGCTGGCCTCGGAACCCGGCATGAAGCGGGTGATGTCTCTCGAGGATGGCTATCAGGGCTACTTCAATGCTCCGGAAATCGTCAGCAGGACACAAAAAAGGCCGCAGGGATACCGCACCGCCCTGAACACCCCGACCTCGAAGATCGAACTCGCGAAGGGGAATGGCAAGGACCAGTATTTCGCCATGGGCGACAACTCCGCCAACTCCTCGGACTCCCGCTATTGGGGACCAGTCGACGAATACCTTCTCGTTGGTCCCGGTCTGTTCACTCTTTGGCCCATTGAGAACTTTGGCTTCATCCGCTAGTTAGCCCGTCCTCCGGCTGCCCGACTGCCGCATTGAGCCCGTCCCCCCGAATAATCCGAGCCACCCATTCACCCCTTGTCCGAAGCCCAAGAGATCACCCGCAAAGCCAAGTCCAACTTGGCCTTCGCTCTTCTCAGTCTACCGAAAGAGAACCGGGACGACGTCACGATTTTCTACGCTTTTTGCCGACGCATCGACGACATCGCGGATGAACCCGATCAAGCGATCGAGGAGAAAGCCGCCGGCCTCGATGCCTGGCAAAAGGTTCTCGAAGACGACCACGCCGTCCCCGGGAGTTTGGAGGCCGCCGTCCTGGGACTACGAGCCAAGCACGACATCCCCAAGGAACACTTCATCAACCTGATTCGTGGCTGCCGCATGGACTTGGAGCCCCAACGCTTTCAGACCTGGGAGGACCTGCAGACCTACACCCATCGGGTCGCCTCCACGGTGGGCCTGGTATGCCTCCCCCTCTTCGGCGCGAAGCACCCCGGCTCGCCTGCTTATGCGGAGAAGCTGGGTCACGCACTCCAGCTCACCAACATCCTGCGCGACGTGAGCGAGGACCTCGACAACGAAGGCCGCGTCTACCTCCCGATCGAGGACTTGCAGCGATTCGACTACAGCGAAGAGGACCTGTTCAATCATATCTACGATGATCGCTTCAAGGCCCTCATGCAGTTCGAATGCGCCCGCGCGACCGGACTCTTTGCCGAAGCCCTGCAGCTCCTCCCCCACTCCGATAGACGGCCATTGATGGCGGCGGAAATCATGCGCTCACTTTATCAGCGACTTTTGGAAAAGATGGAAGAAGACCAGTTCCGCGTCTTCGACCGCCGTTACAAACTTTCGAAAGCCCGCAAGCTCGGCACCCTCGTCATCCACGGACTGCGGGTCCGGTTCTAACAAGCCGAATCCCCCAAATTCGTTTCCAACTCCGCACGGGCCCGCGCCAGAACTGCCGCTGGGCTCACCCCCCTGTCCCGCAAGGTCGCGATGGCCAAAGAATCATGACGCTTCGCCAGCCTCTGCCCAGCCTCGTCCACCACCAGACGATGGTGAAAATAATGCGGCTCCGGCAAATCCAACAAGCCTTGTAGAACGCGGTGCACATGAGTCGACTCCAACAAATCCTCCCCCCGGATGACCTCGGTGATCCCTTGTGCCGCATCGTCCACCACCACCGCCAAATGATAGGAGGTCGCAATATCCTTCCGAGCCAAAACGGGATCCCCCAACAGATCCGGAACCACCCGCACCAAGCCCTTTCTTTCATCCCAAAAAGTCTGTTCACCCACCAACCCGAAAGCCCGCCCCATATCGAGGCGCCAGGCACAACTGGTCTTCTCCGCAAAACGTTTCTCACGCTCCGCCACCGGCATCTCCCGACAGGTTCCCGCATAGAGCGCCGTTCCGTCTCCCCGTTGTGGAGCAGAGATCGCCAAGTCCTTGCGCGTGCAAAAGCATGGATAGAGCACCCCCAAACGATTCAACTTCTCAAGAGCCTCTCGATAGTCCTCAAAGCGGTCCAATTGTCGCAAAGGCTTCCCTTCCCAAGAGATCCCCAGCCATCGCAAGTCTTCTTCAATTCCCCCATAATACTCCTCCCTGACCCGAGTGTGATCGATGTCCTCAAACCGCAGCAAAAACCGGCCATCCTGAGCCTGTGCACGCTCCCAAGCCAGCCAAGCCGAATAGGCATGACCCAGATGCAAGCGGCCAGTGGGTGAAGGAGCGAAACGAGTTGTCATAGACTTCTCAATTGGTAGCCCATCCTCCACCACCCAGGCAATGGCGAACCCCGCGCCCAATCGATTGATGAAAATATAGGCCTTGCCGACTCGCTCTTCGAACGGGCAGGTTCTGTTAGAAATCATGAAAGCACCCATCACGAATTGTTACATCGTCGAGCCCGGCAAACTCATTGCCGGTGAATATCCCCGCGATTTGGAGGAAGAGAGCTCTCAAAAGAAGATCGACTCCCTCCTCGCGGCCGGAGTCTCCCTTTTCCTCGACTTGACCGAAGAAGGAGAAGGGCGCAATCCCCTCCTCCCTTACACCCACTTGATTCGCGAAGCCACTCATCAGCGCCTCCCCATCCCCGACGTTTCCACTCCCCGCAATCAAGCCGAGGCCGCCCGCATTCTCGATGTCATCGACGGTGCCATCGCGAAGGACGAAACCGTATACGTCCACTGCTGGGGCGGCATCGGCCGGACTGGCACCATCGTCGGCTGCTGGCTGGCCCGCCATCACGGAGGCGGCAGCGCTGGTTACACCCGCCTGCAACAAATCTGGAAAACGTGCCCCAAGTCCGCGACCCGTGATTCACCCGAAACTGCCGCGCAACGTCAGTTCGTCAAAGACTGGCCTGCCGGACAGTAGTCCGCAGCAGGCGGTAAGGTCATCGCTTAATCTTGATTCTCTTGCCCATCTCTGCCACGTTCTCCGCTTCCCATTTTTCCCCTCATGAAGAACCTCTTGTCTATTGAAGAACTCGCGCCTCAGGAACTCCAACAACTGGTTGACCGCGCAGTCAATATGAAGACCCGCCGCGGCAATCACGAGTTCCAGCCGCTCGAGGGACAGACTTGGGCCATGATTTTCACCAAGGCCTCCACCCGCACCCGGGTTTCCTTCGAAGTGGGAGTTCGCGAGCTGGGAGGCGCGCCGATGTTTCTTTCCAAAAACGACATTCAACTCGGACGCGGCGAGCCCATCAAGGACACCGCCCGCGTGCTCGGTCGCATGGTTCATGGGGCCATCATCCGGACCTTTGCCCAAGATGACGTCGTTCAGTTCGCCGAATACGGCCAAATCCCGACCATCAACGCCCTCACCGACGATGAGCATCCCTGCCAGATTCTCGCCGACCTGCTCACTATCCGCGAGCGGCTTGGCACTTGGGAGGGCAAGAAGATCGCCTTCATTGGGGACGGCTTCTCCAACATGACGATTTCCTGGATGTGGGCGGCCAAACACTTGGGTTTTGAGCTCGTGGTGGCAGGGCCTCAGGAACACTTGCCCCCGGCGGAATTCATGGAAAAGCTCAACGCGCCCAATGTCTCGGTCACGAGCGATGCGAAGGCTGCAACCGACGGCGCTCACGTCATCAATACCGATGTCTGGCTGTCGATGGGACAGGAAGGACAGACCGAAAAGGAAGCGCTCTTTGGCCCCTATCAGGTCAATGCCGAACTTCTCGCCGGCGCTGCGAGCGGACACATCGTCCTGCACTGCCTGCCCGCCTACCGCGAAAAAGAAATCACCGAGGAAGTCTTGGAGAAACACGCGGACGTCATTTTTCAACAAGCCGAGAATCGCCTTCACGCCCAAAAGGCCGTCCTCGCAACCCTTGCAAACGCCTGGGCCATCTAACGGCTCATGGTGTCATAGCTTCGTCGAGACGGGTTCGGTGCGGACGATTCGGTGTGGGCGGACCGTCCCAGGGACAGGAATGTCCCCGCTCTGTCGGTAGGGCTGTTTTGCCAAAACAGCCGCGAAGGTTCGGGGAAGGTCCCCAGGCCTCCGGCCGTCGTTCGCGAAAGAGCCTTTCGAACATCCCGGAACACTCGCGGTCCTTTTAGCAAAAGGCCCCTACCGGAGCATGGACATTCCTGTCCATAAGCAGTGACTCGGGGTGTCAGAGCTTCGTGGGGACGGGTTCAGTGCGGACGATTCGGTGTGGACGGACCGTCCCAGGGACAGGAATGACCCTGCTCCGTCGGTAGGGCTGTTTTGCCAAAACAGCCGCGAGGGTTCGGGGAAGGTCCCCAGGCCTCCGGCCGTCGTCCGCGAAAGAACCTTTCGAACATCCCTGAACTCTCGTAGTCCTTTGATCAAAAGGACCCTACCGGAGCATGGACATTCCTGTCCATGAGCAGTGACTCGGGGTGTCAGAGCTTCGTGGGGACGGGTTCGGTGCGGACGATTCGGTGCGGACGGACCGTTCCAGGGACAGGAATGCCCCTGCTCCGTCGGTAGGGCTGTTTTGCCAAAACAGCCGCGAATGTTCGGGGAAGGTCCCCAGGCCTCCGGCCGTCGTCCGCGAAAGAACTTTACGAACATCCCAGAACACTCGCGGTCCTTTTAGCAAAAGGCCCCTACCGGAGCATGGACATTCCTGTCCATGAGCAGTGACTCGGGGTATCAGAGCTTCGTGGGGACGGGTTCGGTGCGGACGATTTGGTGTAGACGGACCGTCCCAGGGACAGGAATGTCCCTGCTCCGTCGGTAGGGCTGTTTTGCCAAAACAGCCGCGAAGGTTTGGGGAAGGTCCCCAGGCCTCCGGCCGTCGTCCGCGAAAGAGCCTTTCAAACATCCCGGAACTCTCGCGGTCCTTTTATCAAAAGAACCCTACCGGAGCATGGACACTCCTGTCCATGAGCAGTGACTCGGGGTGTCAGAGCTTTCGTCGAGACGGATTCGGTGCGGACGGTTTGATGTGGACGGACCGTCCCAGGGACAGGAATGTCCCTGCTCCTATCAACAAAAAGACCGCTCACTCGGAGCGGCCTATAAACTAAAAATCCGGAACGCAGAATTACTTGCCTGAGAGATAATCAGAAACACCACCGTGATCGGCGGTCATTCCTTTGTCTCCCTTTTGCCAATCCATTGGGCAAACTTCTCCGTGCTGCTCAAAGTGCTGCAGAGCGTCGACCACTCGCAGGCACTCACGAATCGAACGCCCCAAAGGCATGTCATTGACGACCTGATGACGAACCACACCTTCAAGGTCGATCAGGAAAAGGCCACGGTAGGCCACCAGCTCACCCTCGACACTGCGACGGCCTTCTTCATCAAAATCTTCCAAACCAGAGAGCACGTCATAGTCCTCCGAGATGGTCTTGTTGATATCGGCAACGAGAGGATACTTGACCCCCTGGATGCCACCCTTTTCGCGAGGCGTATTGAGCCAAGCCCAGTGAGAGAATTCGGAGTCAGTCGAACAGCCAACCACCGCAACGTTGCGAGCTTCGAACTCGGCCAACTCTTCCTGAAAACGGTGAAGCTCAGTCGGGCAGACGAAGGTGAAATCCTTGGGATAAAAGAAGAAGACTACGTACTTCTTCCCGAGGTATTGCTCGAGTGAAAATTCTTCGATGATGTTTTCTCCCTGAACCGCTTTGGCGGTGAAGGAGGGTGCTTTTTTTCCTACGAGTACAGGCATAGTTCTTTGTGATAGGGGTTGCTAAGAGCGCGGCTGCGATAAGCTCACCGAAGCCACGCGTCAAGACCTGCCAAGTCGATTTGCCAGACTTTCCGGAAGGATTGCGAACACCGGCGCTTTTACTCTTCTTTCAAGCTACCCAAGTAGTCGATCAAGGCATTGAACTGGTCCACAGTGAGACTCGAGGCGAGCCCCGCCGGCATCATGGATTGAGGCTGCTCTTCCCGCTTGGCAATCTCCCCGGTCTGCAGAGTGGTGACGACTCCACCAATGTTCCGCAGATCAATTTCCCCATCTTCCTCGCGGGTAATGAAGCCCAGATGAACTGCCCCATCCTTCATCGTCACCATCTCGGTACGGAATCCCTGCGCGACGGTCAGCCCGGGTTCGAGGATAGACTCGATGAGGTAATCGCGGGTAAACTTACTTCCGGCAGAACCCAGGTAAGGACCCTTCTGCACCTCATCCAAACTGATGGCGTGACAACTCGCACAAGCCTGTTGGGTGAAGAGAGTTTTTCCCAACTCGATATCACCCTTGCCGGCCCCAGCCATCACTTGGGCGGTCACCTCCTTGGCATCCAACGCTGCAACAAGCGTGCCTTGACTCTCAACCGCCGCACCTTCGATCGCTTCCTGCGCGGCCTTGGCAGCATCGATGAGAGCCTGATTGTCCCCTTCCATCGCCTTGGCAATGGGCCCTTCAAAGCCTGGCAACTTCATCTCCGCCAGAGCATGAAAATAGCCCAATGCGCGAGGGTCATTCTGCGCAATGGCCATCGCATTTTCTTTAAAGCGCTCCTTGATCAATGGGCTGCGGGAAAAGGTCAGAATCGCTTTCCACGCGATCTTGCTCACTTCGGGGGAAGCCTCGTTCCCAAGCTTTTCCAATTCCTTGATTTTAAGAATCAAGGCAGGGGCGTTGATAAACTCGTTGATCTCACGCGCAGATTCTTCGGCCAGTTCGGGTTCACTGCTCCACCCGGCAAGAATCTCAAGCTGATTTCGCAGACTGGACTTCATATCGGATCGGGAGACGGCACGATAGGCGGCCAGGCGCTGCTCCCATTTGCGCTCAGGGTCCAGAGCCGCTCCGATGAGCAACTTGATCTGCCCCTCTCCCGGGTTTTGCAAGCCCAAGGCCAACAACACCGGGTCCTGCTCCCCCAAGTCCATCTCCAGAACATTCAGCCGATTGGCGGCCATCATTTCGAGAGCCTTTTCCTTATCTCCTCCTTCCAACTTGGTGAAGGATTCCTCGAGAGCTTTGAGCGCCCGATCACTCCCTTCCCAACGCACGAGGGTGAAGTATGGCCCCCGATCATCGGGACGGGTTCCCCACCATGATTTCTCGTCCCAGGGACCTTCACGGTGAACCTGACGCGCCATCACTTCCATCACCTCCAGACGAAGTTGATGATCACTGCCAGCGTTTTTCAAAATTTCTTCCAAGCCTTCAACGACCTCCAGAGATGAGATCAACTTGAGAGCTCCCAACGCGACCCCGCGAGTCTCGGCGTCCGACACCGCAGCCAGACAGGCATCAACCGCCTGCAGATACCCCAGCACCTCCACCGCCGTGTGTGGAAAACGATAGTCGTCCTGCCCCTTCAGACTCGCCAGTTGATTGAAGCTGGCTGCCGCCGCCTTGATGAGTGCGGGAGCCATATCCTTGCGCCCTCCGCGCTCCATCGCGACTGCCGCCTGCAGCTGAACCCTCGCGCTTTCGTCATTCAACAAAGACTCAAAGGTCTTGCCAGGAATCTCGGCCACTTGACCCCGGCGATCAGCTGCCGCCCGGAGCGCAAACTCACGCACGTCCTCGGATTCCAACAAAGAAACAAGCGCGGGATTAGAGCCCTTGGGATCCATCTGCTTGAGAGCAAAAATGGCAGCGACCTTTCCATAAAGAGGAGTATCTCCCTGAATCAAATCGAGGAGAGCTTCAGTCAACTTGGCATTGCCTCCACGGCGCACCAGGATTTGCTGGGCTTCCAATCGGCGAACCGCACTGCGGTGGGCCAAATGCGACACGAGTTCGGCCGACTCCAAGGCTTCGAGGTCAGGCCACTTTTCAGCCTCGTAACCAGTCGGCACCACACGATGAATCATCCCAACCTTCACCCCTTTGCCTTGGAAGGCAAAACGGCCGTTCCGCCAGTCGGAGGTGTAGAGACGGGACTCGCCATCGACGTCGATGTCGGTCGCTCGCACAAGATTCATCCACTCCTCCTGCTCGGCGCGGAAGGTCGCCTCGTTGGTCTCGAGGTCGTGGTTGTAAATTTTTCCCGTAGTCCAGTCGCAGGTGAACAAGGTGTCGCCCAAGCCGTCAGGAAAGCCGGGTTCATGCAAATAGAGCGCGCCTGTGCCACTGCCGCCCCCGATATCCAACAGGGGTTTGACCGCCTCGTCGTTGAAATTCTTGTACAAGCGGGGATAGCCGTGATTGGAAAGATTGGTCTGATGGTGAACGCGGATGTTCCAGCCCTTGCCATCATTCGTATTATCACGGACAAAGAGGTCGAGATAGGGGCTAATCGCCACATCACACTGATTGCGCGTATTGTAGGAATAAACCTCCAGCTCGGTGCCATCGGGACGAACCCGGGCAACCCCACCCGCATGAAGGGTAATGGTCTTGCCATCAGTCCCCGTCGAAGAGCTCATGCCAAAGTCCCCGACCGCGATGTAAAGCCAGCCATCAACCCCCATGCGGACTCCATTGGTCGTGTGATCACCTCCGCGCTCTTCCTGCACACTTGCCCCCAGACCATCAACCAACTGCTTGGACTTTTCGGCCACCCCATCGCCATCCTCATCCCAATAGACGCTCAGGAAAGGAGGGTGAATCAGATAGAACTTACCATCCACCATATGACCTCCGCGGGGCGATTCCACCTCGGGGATAAAGTCCCAGAAGCGGTCGGCCTGCCCATCTCCATCCTCGTCGCGACAAGCCACCACCTTGCCACTGTAATCATGACCCAATGAACCATCCCAATCCACTGAGACATAGACCGTCCCATCGGGTCCTGCGGACAGAGCCGTAGGATATTCCACGTCGAAGGGCTGCGCAAAGACGGTTGTCTGAAAACCGTCGACCAGCACTTCCGTGCCCTCGGTCAGCGCAACAGCCGCTTGATTCTGGGATTTGACCTCGGCTGCAGGATCGGCATCTCCTGCGGATTCGGCATGAATCGGGGAAACAAAACTGCAGGAAAATACGAAAATCGGCAAACAATGAGACTTTTTCATCAAAAACTGAGCCGCAAATACGCCTGCAGACAGGCCTTCCTGTCAATCCTCTTCCCTCTTTCTAGCACTCAGGCCAAGCTCGCAGCAGATGAAAAAAGCATTTCTCCTCGGAGCCGGACTCGGCACCCGCCTGCGCCCGATGACCAATACCGCGCCCAAGCCGCTGGTCCCCGTCTTCCATCGTCCCCTCGCCACCCACGCCCTCGATCACCTCGCCGCAGCAGGCATTGAGGAAGTCGCCATCAACACCCACCACCTGCACAAGGAATGGGAACGCGCTTTTCCAAAGGGTCGCTATCAGGCCCTCAAGCTTCACTTTTTCCACGAAAAGGACCTTCTCGAGACCGGCGGTGGCATCAAGAACATCGAGTCCTTCATCGCAGGCGATCCCATCCTGGTCTACAACGGGGACATCCTCACCAACATCCGGATCGACGAGCTCATCGCCAGCCACACCGCTTCCGAAAACACCGCGACCCTCGCCGCCCGAACCGACGGCCCGGGCCAACACCTCGCCGTCCGGGGCTCGCAAATTATCGACATCCGCAACATGCTGGAGGTCTCCGAGGGCAGCCACCAGTTCACCGGAATCTACTGCATCAATCCGGAGGTCCTCGAACTCATTCCCGCCAACGAAAAGGTCTCCATCATCCCCGCCTTTCTGATCCTCGCCGGTCAGGGCAAGCTCGGCGCCTTCGACGCTGACGCCGGGCATTGGCTCGACCTCGGCACCCGCGAGGCCTATCTCGAAACCCACGGCATTGGCGCCCCTCTCGAAACCGGAAAAGACCTCGAGCCCATCCACGAAACCGCGCGCGTCGAAGTCGGAGCCACCATCACCAATTCCTGGATTGGACCCGACTGCGAAGTCGGCCGCGATGCCGACATCACCGACTCCATTCTCTGGCCCGGCACAGTAGTCGAAGCCGGTGCCAGTCTCACCAACTGCATCGTCCACTCCCCCACCCCCGTGGAAGGAAGCCACTCCAACGCGGACCTCTAACAGAGGCCTCGACCTTCCACCACGGACCGCGGTTCTTCAGTCCACTCCCCTGCGATACTTCTTCACCTCTTTAATCGCTTGCACGGCGGCATCGAGGAGGAGCTCGGGGAGGGCGGGATGGATATACATCATCGCAGCCATTTCGCGCACGTCGTTCTTCAGACGCATGATGGCGAGGACTTCGTGTAGAACGGTGGAGGCGTCGGGTCCGACGAGGTGACAGCCGAGAATGGAATAGTCGTCGGGGCTCACTAGCAGCTTGATTCGCGGGTAGTCCAAGCGCGAGGCCATCGCGCGGGCGCTGGCTTTCCAATCCTGAAAGATTTTCACGAAAGGAGTCCCCTTTTCCACCAGCTCCGCCTCGGTCGCTCCGACGGCCGCGATTTCGGGATCGGTGAAGACGGCATGGGGCACTGCTCCGTAGTCAATGGGGCCCTCTGCTCCCTTGAGCAGCTGCTGGCGCAGGTAGTGAATATCGTAGCTGGCCACGTGCTGCAATTGATAGCGGCCCGCGATATCGCCGGCGGCGTAAATGCCATCGACATTGGTGCGCAAGGAATCGTCCACCACTAGATAGCCGCGCTGGTCGAGCTGAAGGTCCGTATTCTCAATGCCCAAATTGTCCGTCGTCGGCACGCGCCCGATGGCAAAGAGCACTTGCTCGGATTGGTGCCTGCTGGTGGAGCCATCCGGACCCGTGAGGTCTAACAAAAATCCATTCTCGTTCTTTTCCAAGCCTGCCACCGTAGTCCCGAATGAGGTCGGGACGTTCTTGGTGAATTCCTCGCGAAAGACCGCCTCGATATCCTCGTCCTCGATAGGCAGCAAAGTCTCCCCGCGAACTAACAACCGTGTCTCGATGCCCACAGCTTCGAAGAAATTAGCCAGTTCGCAGCCGATGAAACCACCACCCACTACCGTGATGGAACGAGGCACTTTTTCCTTCAGCGGAAAGAGGTTTTCGTTGGTCCAAACATCCGCGAACGGGGTGGGCCGGGGCTTGGTTCCGGTGGCCACAACTATGACCTCACCGGCCAACTCTTCGCCATTTACCTCCACCACCTTGTTCGAAACAAAGCGCCCGTGCCCGCGATAGAGGTCGACTCCCTCCATGCGGCTTTCATAACGAGGATCAACCCCCTGGACCCAATCACCAACTTCCTGAAAGATGCGGGCCACATCGATCTCCTCCAGTGTGGCTTTGATAAAGTGTCGGTCGGCCTCCCGCACCCGGCGGGCAGCCTCCGCATAGCCGATCAGCAGCTTGGAAGGGACACAGCCGGTGTTGGGGCAAGTGCCCCCCAAACGATCCCGCTCGACCAAGGCCACGGACTTTCCTTCCTTTGCCGCCGCGATGGCCAGACCAGACGCGCGGCCTCCTCCCAAGATAACGAGATCGTAGTGCTTCATTCAAGAGAATGAATAACAGGGATGACCTTACTCCCCAGCAAAAAGGTGCCGATAGGTATCGCGAAACTTGCGTAGCTTGGGTGCGATGACGGCCTCACAGTAGCCAGCCTGCGTGTGGTCGTTGTAATAGTTCTGGTGCATGTCCTCCGCGGAATAGAAGACCTCGAAGGGCTCAATCTCGGTCGTGGCCCGGTTGCCGGTGGTGTCTTCGTATTCCGTCAAAACTTGGCGCGCGATTTCCTCTTCCTCTTCGTCGCGATAGAAAATCACGCTGCGATACTGGGTCCCGACATCAGCCCCCTGCTGATTGAGAGTGGTCGGGTCATGCGAACCCATGTGAACCCGGAGCAATTCTTCGAAGGAGATCACCTCGGGGTCGTAGGTCAGCTCAATCACCTCGGCATGCCCTGTCTCGCCGGTGCAGACTTCCTGATAAGTCGGGTCCACCTTGTCGCCACCGCAGTAGCCGCTCACCACTTTTTCCACTCCTTTGAGCTGCTGAAACATCGCCTCGGTGCACCAAAAGCACCCGCCTCCAAAAGTCGCTTTCTTCATAGGGCAGAGACTGAACGAGAGGAATCCCTTTTAGCAATAGCGAATCCCTCTCGGGGACCATCTATCGGCCGCCCTGCAAAATCAACTGAAGGACCTCTTGGCGCGAGGAAGCATTCTCCCGAAAGAGACCTCGCATCGATGAGGTCACGGTTTCACTCCCGGGCTTTTTGATGCCCCGCATCGACATGCACATGTGCTGGGCTTCCAGGACCACCGCCACCCCCCGTGGACTGAGTTTATCCTCAATGGCATCCGCGATTTGGCTCGTAAGCCGCTCCTGAACCTGAGGACGTTTGGCATAGCCGTCGACCAAGCGGGCCAGCTTGGAAAGCCCCGTGATTCGCCCATTGGCTTCCGGCAAATACCCGACATGGGCACGCCCGAAAAAGGGCACGAGGTGGTGCTCGCAGATGGAGTAAAAAGTGATGTCGCGCACGATGATGATCTCATCATGATCGACTTCGAAAGTCTTGTTGAGATGCTCGGCGGGCTCTTCTTGCAGGCCACCGCAGACTTCCGCGAAGTAGCGCGCCACTCGCTTGGGAGTATCCAAGAGACCGTCGCGATCCGGATCTTCACCAATGGCGGCCAAAATCTCCTTCACCGCCTTCGCGATCCGTTCGTGGTCAACCTCTTTGCTCATCGTCGGCCCCGCTTTACATGCTCAACCCGCGCTTGGCGATCCCCAGTCGTGAAAAAAAAACGGAGGCCCAGTCAGGGAGAAAGATGCAGCTTGCACTTCAATCGTGCAAGTTGCGGCAGCCATTCCTAAGAAAGTTACGGCTACCGCACCAGCGTGCCCTCAGGCTTTTCAGCCCCAAGGTAGCGACGATTGGCAACCGTTAATTGGTCTTCACAGGCGATTGGAATTCAACGCCTTCCTCCGCCATAATGTATCCCCCGGCCGCGCCCGCAGCGAGAGGAACACAGGACGAAAGAGCAAGGGCTCCGAAAGAAAGGGCGAGTAACAGTAGGGATGGTTTCATGATTTTCATCCTCTCCCTTTTCGCATTCGGAATACCAACCAGCATCTGGACTACGGAAAGTCGAAAATATCGCTTAACGCTTCCGACGAAGACTGAAACCTAGTCCAACGAATAGCAGCAACGCGGACGAAGGCTCGGGAATCAGCTCCAGCTGAACGCCATTGAACCCAGTAAAGCTATTTCCTCCTCCGGGACTGGAGTCCTGAATGAAGACCCCGGGATTCAGCGGGTCCTCGATGATATTTGTATCAGGGTCTGTCCAATACCAATAGATTTCGAATTCGTGATTGGAACCGCCCCAAGTTGTTGGAACTACATTCTCGAAAGTCCCGTAATGAACTCCCTCATCAAGCGTTCCCGAGTAGGCCGGCCCGCCTGAGTTCGCCAAGCTCAAGTAGACAAATCCACCCGCGCCATCCGATTGCTTCAAGAGAAAATTGGCACCCTGAAGTCCATTGTCACCTGCGGCAATCAAATGGAGGTTCCATGTTTGACTCGAATCAAGGTCAGTCGATGCCCCTTGGTCATAGATGGTCATGCGCCGTCCAACCCCGGCAAATGTCCCGTTGGGAAGCGCGATTGTCCCCGTGCTGTTGTCACGCAGATAATGATAATCCTGTGCCAAGGTGTCGGTACCCCACGAATGCGAGCCTCGTCCTCCTCCTAGAACACCATCGGAATAATTCTGGATGGCAGTTGAAGCCCCCGAGTGGGTAAGCAAGGTGCCACTACTTCCTGTAGCGGGGTTGGTGACGTAATTCCAAGTATCACCGGCTCCACCCACCACACCTGCTCCGGAGTGCACTCCGTTGCCGTTGTGATAGTCGATATTTATCAAAGTCCCGACGGAGAGCGCTCCGAAGCCCGTCCCCGCTCCGAGGATTGACAGCAAACTGATTGTTGTTTTTGAGTTCATGGATTTTTTCCTCGCAAAAATGCGAGTAACCATCAGTCCCTCCCAAAAACGGAAATGTGACAAGAAGCAAAGGCAAACTGACTATCTCCACCCAACTATTTGACGAAAATCGTTAAATCCTCCCGCCCCCGCTTATTGATTATCCAACAAACCAAACCACCCCAAGAACCAGCGCCCCATCTCGCCGGCATGAAGTAGAGAGCCGGTGCGGAATCAATACTTCTACAACAACTCGGCGCCAAGCCGCAGAGTGTAGCTCTTCGGAAAATCCTCTGCTCCGAAGCTTACCTGGATGGTCACTCTCTCCAGATCCTCCGTCGCGTCCTCAGTAGCCACTTCCTCGGCCATCTCCCCTTCCGAAAGATTGTTCCAATTGATGAAATCCGTGCTGCCAAAGTAGAGGTAGTCCACATCTGCCACCAACTTGGGTCGCAGGTAGGAGAACTGAATCAACTTCGCCTCCGGATCGATAGAATGTAGGCGGAGATCCGCGCCACTATCGATCACAAGCGGATCACTTCCGAAGACATACTCTGCAGTATTGGTCAGTCCGTCGCCATCCGGATCCTGCGAAAGTCCTGACACATTAGGATCAGCGAGTTGTTCTGGGCTAAAATGCTCCAAACGCCAGCTCGAAACAAAATCGGCCAAAGGGGAAAAGCGAGCGTTGAGCTGCAAATTCCGGCTCACAGTAAAGGTCAGCTCGGGATTCGTCACCGACGAGTTGCCATTCCAACGGATGAAGTAGTTCCCCTCATCAGGCACCGCAGTGAACGTCACCGTTTCACCTCTGGTGTAATACTCTTTATCAGGGTTCACCGTAACGGTTCCCGGCCCCTCCGAAGTGACCGCAACAGTGTAGGCCGACTCAAACAAACCCACATCAGGAGACAAGGAAAGCGAAGTCGTCTGCCGAGCAAAAGGATCGTCCCCAGGAAAAACACTCCCGGGAAAGTCACCCAAGACCTCGACGCCAGGGCCATAGAAAACCCGAGTCCCCCGAACACTATTGAGGGTTGAATCACGCAAATCCAAAATCGCACCATCTTCTGCAAAGACCCGACCGAAAACGAGGGAGTTCCAAGCCTTGAAAACCGCGCCCGCTTTCACGTAGTAGACTTCAATGTCGGTAAAGGCTGATCCCGGAGCAACGGACTCCAGTATCGATCCGGACTGCACCACCACGACCCGATTGCTTGAGGAAAGCGCTCCTACGCCCTCGAAATATTCAAAGTCGACAATCGATCCTGCGGCCAGACTGGTACCATTTGCCGTCTCGACCAACAGCATCTCAGGCTGATTCCCACTCGACTGGAACATTACCTCCATTTCGGTTTGAGAAATCACCTCGCTTGCTGCTGACGCTGAATCGCTTTGAGCCAGAAAGAGCGCTGTCGCAGGTCCAACAAACCCCTCGCCCTCAAGCATCAGAGGGCTTCCCACCGGAACAACCTCAGGCGAACTACTGGTAATTTTTGCCAGCGAATCTTGATTCGAGAGACGGAAAACGCCCACAACCGTCACGTCGCTATTCAAAGTCAGCTCCAGAGAATTGAAACTTGAGTCCGCTTCGCCTCCCCACGACACAAACTCGTAGCCCGACGCAGGTTGAGGAGTCAGGGTGACAACAGCTCCATCGGGATAACTTTCCAAATCCGGATCGCGAAGAATCGAACCTCCCAGCCCCGAGAAAGTGGTCAGCTTACGCCCAGAGGAGAAACTGGCAGTGATTGTCGATTTAGGAATACGAACAGAGATTACGGAGTGCTCCGAGATGACCCCACCAGACCAGCCAGTGAAGAAACTTCCTTCGCCCGAGATGGCAGTCAACTCAACATCTACACCCGGAGGATAATACGGCCCATCCAAATCGCGACTCACAGTGCCATTACCCAAAATCTCGACTTCTAACTCATAACCGCGGCCAAAAGTCCCAACTGCGGGCGACAGAGAAATTGGAGTCAACTGCCGAGAGTATGAGACATAGGATTGTCCGATAATCTCCACGTTAACGGGCATTTCTCCAAGAATTTCAGTGGCCGGGCTATAATAAACAGAGGTTCTCCCTGCCAACGGGCTCGCGCCCTCTCGGAAATCAAGAACAGCCCCCTGCTCAGCAAATACCTTTACCGAGGCCAATTGCTCCCAAGCTCGAAAAATCGCTCCAGCCCTAACATAAATCACCTCCAAGGACCTCGAGGGATGAAAACTGGGAATTTCGTCCAAAACTGAGCCTGGAGCGACCACAAGAATTCTGTCCTCCCCTGAATAGCTTCCTTGCCCTTGAAAATAACCCAACTCAGCCTCCGTCAAATCAATAGCTAAGGTAGAGCTTGCACCGGTCTCCACAAGAAGAGCGCTTCTACCAGCATTCGCATTGAAAACAACCTCCATATTGAGATCGGACAAGCTGCTGAAAGTGGTAGCAACGTCTTCTTCGCCATGAATGAGAAAACTAGCTGCAGTAGGATTAGTCAGGCCACTACCAGTCAGAGTGATGGTTTCCCCAAGCGGAGCATAGGGCAAGTCCACCGCTGAAAGAGTAGCGAGATTGCCTTGTTCGACTGATTGAAAAATACCGATAACCTCAAGGTCCTGAGACATTGTTAGAACCAGGGGATTGTCAGTCCCACTCACATCCCCTCCCCAGCCTAAAAACTCAAACCCCGCCACTGCCTGAGGGGTCAGCGTCACGGTTGCGCCATCTGCAAACACCTCCAAATCCGGACTCTTAAGAATGCTTCCACCTGCGCCCGAGTAGGTCGAAAGTGTGCGACCAGTGGAGAAATTCGCGGTAACCTTCGAAGTGGGTATCGTCACCGAAATTGTGGACCCGTTCGAGGTTACGCCGCCAGTCCATCCATTAAAAGAGCCACCAACACCCGGCTCTGCAGTCAGTTCCACCACATCTCCATTCTGATAGTAGGGGCCCGCTGGATCTCGTGTCACGCTTCCGTCACCGACAACTTCAACTTCCAAGCCAAAGGCTTTCGTAAAGGGCCCTACTCCAACAGAAAGGGAGATGGAGGTCGTCTGGCGCCCGTAAGGGTCTGAGATCAGTGGAGGAGGAATAGTCGGCATCGTCCCTAGTATCTGCGTCGCGGGACTATAGAATAATGAAGTATATGGGTTCGGACTAAAGTTGGATGTCCGAAAGTCGAGTAAGGCCCCGTCCTCAGCAAAAATGTTCACAGTAGAAGCTCCCGACCAACCAGTAATGGCTCCTCCAGACTCCACATAGACCATCTGAACAAAGCCACTTGGCACCTGTAATCCTTGAAAAACAGCCCCACTTTTGACAACTAGCAGTTTTGGTAGAGTTTGCTGCGGACTAAAGGTCAGTGGCCCCGTGCCGGTAAACTCACGTATTTCATCTCCGTGAAAGTGTGAAGTCAGAGTCGAACCGGAGGCTGTTTCGATGAAGAGCTGGTTGTCTTGATTGACTGCGGAAGGAGTATAAACCACCTCCACCGTAGTATCGGAAACTCCGGTGAAAAATGCCGATTCTCCTTCCCCTGTATAAAAGAATGTCGCCTTGGTCGTATTCGCCAGCCCCGACCCCGTCAAAGTGATCGTTTCGCCAGCGGGCAAGGCAATCGGAGTGGCACTCTCAATCCTAGTGCCGAAGACTTGGGGTAAACAGAGCAAGGCGCCACTGAGAGAAGCAACCTTTCGGAGGGATAGGATTCGCACCTGAAAATCACTATCTGTTTGGCTGAACCTTTCAAGCCTCAACCTACATCCTTCTCATTCAGCAATAGGATTCAACACCTGACAATTTTGACCACTCCTCAAACAGGAAATACAAACTAACTTTCTTGCTCAGCAATCGCTCATCTCAAAGTTGAGAGCTACCGCAGGAAACGATGCACAAAGTTGCATCTCCAAGCAAACGCCCTCGAACGATTGCCCCAATTGCTACGCTTGGGCTTGCCATCTGGCTTGGTTTCACTATTTCCAGCCCTGTGCCTTCACACAAAACCCTCAGTTTCAAACTGCACCTTCCGGCCAAGACTTGGATGGCAGTCGCCCTGGCCATAGGCATGGTCGTTGCGGGATGGTCGACTTTCATCGCCGCCAGTCAACCGTGGATGGGTCTCCGGCTGGGATTGGCTGAAGGCAGCGAGAGCCAAATTGTGGTCGTGACAGCCAAGGGGCCCTCGCAGCACATTCCGGTCGGAACGGAAGTGGTGGCTCTAAAGTCAATGAAGCACCGCATTGAGCTCGAGCCCTTCGACCTGATCACCGAGCCCGATGGCCTGATGAAAGACTTTGCGGAATATGGTCGCTTTCTTCTCCGCCAAAATGAAATCGCGCAGATCAAGAGCTACGGCCAAAACAACTCCTTTGATCTCATTGCCGCAGACGGCACCGTTTACCCCATTAAGCCCGATGCCGAAGGACGCCCTCTCTCCAGCCTGCCTCCCGATTTTTGGGTTCAGGTTGTTGTTGGGTTTCTCGCTTGGATGGTCTCGGCTTCCGTCTTCATCTTTCGACCCCGGCAACAGAATGCGCGCTATCTCCTCTTGAGCGGGGCCGCAACCCTCGTCTTCACCACGGCGGCCGCATGCTACACCACGCGCGAACTCGGCTTCGATGGCGAGACCTTTCGCTGGGCCTGCGATATCAACTTTCTCGGGGGCAGCCTCTTCGCTGCCAGCTTCGTCGCGCTCCTGCTCTACTACCCCCGCAAGATTGCTCCCCGCTGGGTAGGGATCGCGGTGGTCTCTCTTTTTGTCCTTTGGTTTGTTCTCCAGCAGCTGGGCTTTTTCGAGTCCATGGTGTTTGCACGCCGCTTCCTGGTAATGCTCGGGGTTCTCGCCACCTTCATCCTTGCAGGGGTGCAATGGTTCGTCACTCGCAAGGAACCTTTGGCCCGTGCGTCGTTACAATGGTTCCTCCTCTCATGGCTCCTCGGCACTAGCCTCTTTGCGGTCTTCATTCTGCTACCGCAGATGTTCGGCATCGATACCTCCTCGATTCAGGGATACGCCTTTTCACTCTTTCTCCTCGTGTATGGGGGACTCGCTTTCGGCATTCTGCGCTTTCGCCTTTTCGAGATTGGGGACTGGTGGCGGGGAATTCTGACTTGGACCGGAGCGGTGCTGCTTCTTGTGCTGTTAGACCTCCTGTTTCTCTATGGACTCAAATTGTCAACCGGGGCCTCGCTCAGCCTCTCCCTCCTCATCTCGGGGCTACTTTGGCTGCCATTTCGAGCCTGGCTCTGGAAGATGATTACTCGGCGAAAGAAGGAAGGCTTCCGCGCTCACTTCGATAAGCTAATGGCCATCGCCGCCAACCCCCACGGCTCCACCGCGCAGCAGGAAGCTTGGCAAAACCATCTGCAGCAGGAATTCTCCGCACTGGAAGTCACCGCCCTGACTGACGAAGTCAACGAGGCGGGCTTGGATCGCAACGGGCTGGATTTACTGGTGCCCGGCATTCTAGGCCAAGCAGGAATTCGCCTCAGTCATGCCAGCGAGGGACGACGATTGTTCCATCCCCGCGACATCGCGGAGACCCGGGAAATGCGTTCCATGCTGAACCATATTCTCGATAGCCTCGACTCTTATAAAAAAGGCATCCTGCAGGAGCGAAAGCGCATCGCCCGCGACGTACACGACAACACCATGGGCAACCTTCTCAGCGCCCTGCATCAAGGCGAAACCGACTCGAAGGATGAGAAGATTCGAAACAGCATCCGCGAGCTCCGCCAAATCATCAACGACCAACCCGTGGAGCGAGGAGACTTCACCAGCTTCCTCGCGACCATGGAGAATGAGTGTCGACAACGGGCCGAAACAGGAGGCCTCGCCTTGGAGTGGAAAGAGATTGGCTTGGCAGAAATCGAGCTCGATAGAACTGCCATGCATGCGATGAGCTCCATCCTGAGAGAAGCACTCACCAACATTCTCAAACATGCCGAAGCGACCCGAGCCTCTATCGAGTTGAGAGGTCGGGAGCAGCACCTCGAAGCGGTCATCAGCGACAACGGCAAAGGCCTGCCCCCCATCCAAGGGAACTCGGGCAATGGGTTGAAAAACATGGAATCTCGACTTGCAGAATTGGGTGGAGAGCTTTCACTTCCCGAGTCGGAAAAGGGTGCGGTCATCATCGTGAGCCTCCCCCTTGCTGAACGTTCGTGATGAAGAAGGCACTGATTGTTGAAGATATTCCGGAAACCGCGAACTGGGTTCGCCGGGTTGTCGAGGAGGCTTTTCCTGAGATTAAGGCGACCCTTGTGAGCACGCTCAATGAAGCGCTGTGTGTCCTCGAGAAAGACTGCCATCCCATGGTGCTCGTCGATTTGGGTCTACCGGATGGTTCGGGCCTGGATATTCTTCGCTACCTGCAACGGCAACAGAACAAGACTCTGGCCGTGGTACTGACCGTGATGGCGGAAGACGAGATGTTACTCGCGGCCTTCTCAGCAGGAGCGGCCGGCTATCTCCTGAAAGAACAAAGCGCAGCTGAGATGAAGGAAAGCCTCCTGCGCCTGGAGCAGGGCAATCCCATTCTCTCCGCCTCTATCGCGAGACGCCTGATTGACCACTTCCGCCAAACCGGTCCGGAGAAGGCGGAAGACAGTGGGCTGACTTCACGCGAGATTGAAATTCTCGCCCTGATCTCACGCGGCTTTCGGAACAAGGACGTGTCTGAAAAACTGAACATCAGCGAGAACACAGTCGCCTCCCACATCAAGTCCATCTACCAAAAGCTCGCCATCTCCTCGCGAGCGGAGGCCTCGTTCTACGCCACCAAATTCGGCCTCTAACGCTTTCCCACCTGTTCAGGGGATAGACGGGTTTCCGATTCCGGATCTACGTTCATGCAAGAGCGTGGAACTAACCTTCTTTGCCATAAGGGGTAACGACCATCCGTCTCTTGGGAACAGCAACGCAACCTCCCTATCGAACAACGATAAGGCTGTTGCTCTCATAACGCCATCTCCGCGTTTCTCGCGGGGATGGCCATTCTCTCACAAGCAAATGCAGAACAACTGGACAAACCTAAAACTCACGGAATTGAACAGCCCGAAAGACGGGGGATTCATTTTTTGAAAGGCAGCAACTTCCAGCCACTGCCCTCAGACATCTACCTCGACCTTCAATCGGAACCTTGGCCGACCAGGTGCTATCCGATTTCACTCTTGAGCAGATTTCCCAATCCCAGCATAATCAAAAACCCAACAACCCACTGACAATGAACAAACTTCTTCTGTCTCTCACCCTTCTTAGCCTCCCCTTGCGGGCCGCACCCGACACCGTTGACCAGGCCTTTGCCAGCACCGCAGGCTCCTTCTACGACGAGGTCCAACTGGGAGGCCCAGCCTCAATGTTGATTCAACCTGACGGAAAATTACTGGTGGGTTCCAACTGGATGTCGGCCCAGAACGGCACGCTTTACACTCCTTTGGTCCGTTTCAATCTGGATGGAACGACAGACCACACTTTCCACGCAGACGCGACTCCCAACGGTCAGGGTTCGGGCATTTTCTACGACCTCCCGGGCCAGCCCGAGGTCCATGGACTCGCGCTGCAATCAGATGGAAAGATCATTGCGGTCGGTTGTATGCAGGGCATGAGGGATGGCGTCACCACGGGCTCCTCGACCAACGCCCTCATCTCCAACGGCATCGTCCGCATCACCGCGAACGGAGACCCCGACGTCACTTTCCAGAGCGCGGGAATCGACACCGAGTTCATCGACGAAGTCGTCACTACCTCCGATGATAAGATCATCATTGCGGGCGGCTTCAATTCAGTTCGGAATCAGGGTGGCTCCTTCATCTCCCGCGAAGGAATTGCTCGCCTGAATGCCGACGGTTCGCTCGACACAAGCTTCCAGGTGGTCCCCTCTTCACTTGGCTCTTTCGATGCCGGAACCCTCTTTATCCGACAAGTTGCTCCTACCGCGAATGGAAAGTATTACATCGTGGGAAGCGCCCGTCCTGCGGGAGGCACCTTCTCGGATAGCGCGCCCATCCTTGCCCGCATCAATTCCGACGGCTCCTTGGATGGTTCTTTCGCTCCCAGCTTCCCTCAGGGCGTCGATTCTTTTTCCGGGGTGGTGCTCGAGCCAGCGGGAACGATCGTCGCACTCGGGTCCTACGGAAATACTGCCAGCAGCAACAACTTTATGGGGCGCTTCACCGAGACCGGCTCTCCCTCCGGCAGCTTCACGCTGGACGCCTCTTTGCCAAAAGTCTCAGCCCGTCCTCTCCGTCAGGATCCGCTGGGCCGCTTCCTTCTCTCCAAGCGAGACCCCAGCCTCGGGAATACCCAGTTGGTGCGAATCAATAATGATGGTTCGCTCGATGCGACCTTCAATGCTTCCGGCACTGGAATCACGGGCAACAACACTGCCTACTTCAATCAATCCATCACCTCTCCCACCGGCAAGATCTATGCTGGAGGAAGCTTTAGCGGCGTCAATGGTGAACCAACCATCAAGATTGCCGCCTTCGAGGGCGACTACATCCCCAACTCGCCCGGCACGATCCAAATGGGCACCTTCGCAGTGTCGGCTGCAGAATGCGACCTCACCTTGCGGGTCCCCGTCACCCGCATCGGAGGAGCTACCGGCGCGGCCACGGTTGATTACTCTTTTGCCGACATCAATGCCACCGCCGGCAGCGACTACACAACGACTGCAGGCACAATCAGCTTTGCGGCGGGAGAAGCGGGAACGAAATACATCGACGTCGCTCTAACGGCTGACGCCTTGGTGGAAACTCTTGAAGTCTTCACCGTCACTCTCAGCAACCCCACAGGCGCCACGCTCGGGACCACGGTGGAAACCTACGCCACCATCATCGATTCCAACTCGCCCCCGCTCATCATTGCCGAACCATCTCCACTCTACGTGCCTCCCTTTGAGTTTTTCCAACTGGCAGTAGGTGCCATTTCCGGCAAAGACCCCACGACCTATCAGTGGTTCAAAGATGGCTCGCCCATTTCGGGAGCAACTTCGCCACTTTACTTCGCCACCAATGCCAACGCAGCCCAGCATGATGGCGATTACACGGTCACCGTCACCAACCCGAACGGCACCGTCACCTCTGCGGTCGCAACCGTGGTGGTCAAAGATCCCGCCGATCTCTCCTTTGCCCTTTCCTCGACCTCGGCCATCGAATCTGATGGCACCCTCGAGGTCACCCTAACCCGCTCCGGTTCCTCCGTGAACGCGGTCTCGGTCGACGTCACCGCATTCGCGGGCACCGCTTCCAGTGCCGACTACTCGTTCGCGACCCAAACTGTTTCCTGGGCCGACGGAGACCTCGCCGACAAAACCATTACCGTCACCCTCACCGATGATAGCGAGATTGAATCGACCGAAACTCTCCAGCTTGTCCTCGTGAATTATTCACCCGACGCCCGGCCCGGGACGAATAGCTCGATTCTAATCGAGATCCTCGACGACGACACCCCTCTCACAATCGCCACCCAGCCCCTCCCGTCGCAGCAGCTGCAAGAAGACGAAACCCTCACCCTCACGGTGACGGCAGACAGCCCGACACCTTTGAGCTATCAATGGCTGCGCGATGGCACGCCTTTGCCGGGGGAAGTCGCGGCCACCCTGACCCTCGATCCAGTCACCCTCGCGGGCTCCGGAAGCTATACGGTGGAAGTCACCAATGCCGCAGGTACGGTTACCAGTGACTCCGCGGAGGTCCTTGTGAAACCCGCTCCCTACTTCGCCACGGCGGCTCCCCCTACTCCCGATCTCGACCAGAATATTTTCTCGATCGCCCTCATCGACAATCAAACCGCGTGGGTTGCGGGACAGTCCTCGACCTTGGGATTCATCATTCAAAAAGTCTCGCTCGACCCGACCGTCCCCGTGGTCACCATCACTCTCAATTCACAGGCCGAACAGGTCGTGACACTACCTGGAGGAGGGGTAGCCGCGCGCGGATACTTCACCACTGTCAACGGGCAGAGCCAATCCTTTATCGCCAAATTCAATCCCGACGGCACCCTTGCCACCGGACAGATCACCAGCAACCTGACCAAGCGGCCCTCGGTGATCGCAGTCGATGACGCCGGGCGAATCCTCGTGGGCGAAGGCACCAGCGGCGTTTACGAAACGATGCACCGCTTCAATGCCGATGGCAGCCTCGACGCGGCTTTTCCGCAAGTGAGCTTTGGCTACAACCCTAACATCGAGTCCATCCTGGTCGACGGCTCACATATCTACGTGGGGGGTCGCTTCACTTCGTCCGGCACCGGAACCGCGGGGAACTACCTCACCAAACTGAATGATGACGGCACCCGCGACGAGAGCTTCAACTTCACGACCAACGTCCTGCCTCTCGCAATCGAGAAAATGGACGACGGGAAGCTCGCCATCCTCGCCCAGCAGAGCTTCGGCACCGTTAGCCAATGGGTTCGGATCATCAACCCTGACGGCAGCCTCGACACCTCGCCCGCATCTCTAGGTTCCCTGAGCTACTTCGATCTGGGGGTCGATGACAATGGAACGATTTATTCACCGCGGGCCAATACCCCCTACCTGGCAGTCTCGAATGGAGATCCTGATTTCACCACCAAGATGGGACCTTTCAATAATGTCGTATCCTCCATCGAAGTTGACCAGGCGGGGAGAGTTTGGGTCGCAGGAGCCTTCACCACCTTGAATGGCAATCCCGTCCCTCACCTCGTCGTGCTCAACGGCACCCCCGGTGAGCTGGCGATCGTGGAACACCCCTCACTCGTTGCTGCCGAGGTTGGGGAAAGTGCGAGCTTCAGCGTGGACGCGGTATCCTCCGGCACCATCGCCTACCAGTGGCGAAAGGACGGAGTCGACCTTCCCGGCGAAACCGGATCGACCCTCACCGTAGGTAGCCTCGCTCCAAGTGATTCCGCATTCTACGATGTAGTCGTCACCAATACCGAGACCAACCTCACCCTCCCATCCAACCTCGCTGAACTCATCGTGCTGGGAGCACCGGAGGTGAGAGAGTCTCCGGCGTCCAAGACCCTCATCGTTGGAGATGGCATCACCCTCCAGCCCAAGTTCTACGCCAGTAGTCCCTACACCCTGCAATGGCAGAAAAATGGCGTTGATATTCCCGGGGCAAATTCCGCCACCTACGAGATATCTAGTAGCGAGCTCACAGACTCGGGGAACTACACCCTCGCCATCACCAATGCATTGGGCTCGGCCAGCACGGTCCCCGCCAACATCCAGTTCATTCCCGACCCCACCGGACTCGTCGATGGCTTCGTGCCCGCGAGCTATATGCTTTCCTACCCGGAGCACATCACGCCAACCCCTGACGGCGGTGCCTATCTCGGCGGAAACTTCTATAACATCACCCATCCCGCCGGAGCGTTCAATGATCGCCTCGCCAAAGTCGATGCCAGCGGCGCCCCCGTCACCTCCTTTGCTCCGGCAACTAACAACGGCAGCGCCAACCGTTCCACTGACGCAGCCCTCGACTCCAGCGGCCTCCCGATCCTCGTCAGCACCCAGAACAGCTATGGCTTCCTGATTAACGGAAACTACTACCATGTGGTTAAGCTCAATGCGGACGGCACGAACCACGAGCCCTTCACCACCAATGCTGATGCCGCTATCAACACTGCCTTCGGACTGGTTGCCGTCGATTCTCTGGACCGGGTCTATCTGGGTGGCTTCAACAATATCGACCGACTGAATGCCGACGGCACTCTCGACGCGACCTACGCCCCGACCTTCTCGGGCACTCCGCTGGAGATGATGCTCACTTCGGATGGAAAACTGCTCGTCATGACCTCAAGTTCATTGCAGCGGTTCAACGCCGACGGTTCACTCGATACCACCTTCATCCTCGATCCAAGCATCGGCACGACCCCGGCCTACGTAACCTTCGATGTTGGTCTGGACGGCCACATCCATCTGGCGGCTGCCAATAGCACCGCGCAAAGAATCCATCAGCTCTCGGCGGATGGCACTTTACTCTCCACCATCGACAACTTGGGATTCACTGGCTCGAACACTCTCTACGACATCGCGGTTCAGCCCAATGGCAAATACCTCACCGCCCACTCGCAAGCCCCCTACCTCTCGCGTGTGCTCTCCGACGGCTCCCCCGATCCTCTCTTCGATATCGGGACTGGATTCAACAGCCCTATTCGTAAAATCGAGGTCACCGAAGACGGAAAAATCTGGGTCAGCGGCGGCTTCAACACCTTCAAAGGAGTCACTCACTATGGATACGCCCTCCTCAATGGCGACCCGGTCGACGTGATCATTCTTGAGCAGCCGGGCAATACCTTCGCCGACCTCGGTTCCACTGCGGAACTCAGCATAAGCGCAAGTGGTCTGGGTGGTGCGCCGGTCACTTTCCAATGGTTGAAGGATGGCCTGGAGCTCACTGGTGAGACCTCAGCCACCCTGACTATCGCCAACGCCCAGGAAAGCGACGAGGGCCGCTACGAAGTCGTCATCACCAACACCATCACTGGGCGCGACCGCACGAGTTCGGCCGCAACTCTCACAGTGCTTGCGGAACCAGAGATCCTGACCTTTTCCGAAACGACCTTCGACCTGGAAGTCGGCGACGCTCTCGAACTGAGCGTCTCGGCCCAAGGCGCGGGCACTCTTACCTATCAATGGAAAAAAGACGGCGTGGACATTCCCGGCGCCACCTCGGAGACCTTTGCAATCTCGATGACCGAGGAAACCGATACCGGCGTTTACTCCGTTGTGGTCACCAATAGCTTCGGCGATACCAGCTCCGATGCGGTGACCGTCACCGTGGTCTTCGCACCCGCCGCAATCAGCCCGGACTTCGACGACCGCCTCGTCTTCAATAGCACCATCTATGCTATCCTTCCCTTGCCCGACGGACGGACTCTGGTCGGCGGTGGATTTTCCAGCATCACTTTCGATGGACAATATTACCCCATCGACGAGCTCGCCCTGCTCAATGCCGATGGTTCGCTCGATACCACCATGGACTTCAACCCCAATGGTCAGGTCCGTTGCCTGACTCTGACCCCCGATGGAAAAATTCTCGTCGGCGGCACCTTCCAATCCATTGGAGGCGCTACCCGTCGACGAGTCGCCCGCCTCAATGCGGACTTGTCCATCGACCCGGGTTTCGATCCCGGGGTGGGTGCCAACAACACGGTTTACGACCTTCAACCCACTGCCGATGGCAAAGTGCTGGCGGGTGGTATTTTCAACCAATTCAATTCCGACAGCAACTTCGCCTATCTCGTCCGACTGAATGCCGACGGAAGCCTCGATGAGGACTTTAGCCCTCCCTCTCTCAACACCATTTACCGGGTTATCCCCCTCCCGAACAATCAGGTTCTTGTGGGGGGAGCCTTCTCCGCTGTGGCGAGCGGGAGCTACATCACCCGTCTCAATTCGGACGGAACGCGCGATTCCTCCTATCAGGGAACCCACTCCAATCATGTCTACACCATGGCCCTGCAACCTGACGGCAAACTGCTGCTCGCCGGACGCTTCGGGCGCTTGCGCCGCCTCCTCGACGATGGCACCGAGGACCCGACCTTCTCAACCTCTCTCAATGGAGACGCCTGGAGTTTGGCAGTGGATTCGGCTGGCAAAATCCTCGTTGGCGGTAACTTCACGGAAGCGAACAACGAAAGCTCCAGCTCCATCGCCCGGCTCAATTCCGACGGAACGACGGATACCAGCTTCGACGTTCAGGACGGAGCCAACAGCGTCGTCCAAGCAATTGCCCTCCAGCCCCTCGGCAGAATTTGGCTTGGGGGTGGATTTTCCACCTATCGGGGATCTGATGCCTCGCGACTCGTCCTACTCAATGGCAATCCATTGGAACTCGCAATCGTCTCCCACCCATCCTCCACGGCCATCGATCCAGGCACGACCGCGACCTTTTCCGTCACCGCTGCCGCCACTGACACCATCAATTATCAATGGCAAAAGAACGGCTCTGATTTGACGGACACTGGAGACATCTCGGGAACGACCTCCAACACCCTCAGCATTGCCAATGCCGACGAGAACGCCGAGGGCGAATACCGCGTGATCGTCACCCATAGTACGACCAACGAAACCCTCACCTCCAACAGCGCCGAACTCGTGGTGCTGGGCGCCCCCGAAATCCTGGCCCAGCCCGAGGACCTCACGGTCGAGACGGGATTTGATTCCGTCTTCACGGTGGATGCGCGGGGGGCTTCTCCGGTCAGCTATCAATGGTTTAAGGACGGCTCCCCCCTTAGCGACGACACGAATATCACTGGCGCCACCACCGCCGAGCTCACTCTCAGCGACCTCTCTCTCGAAGACAGCGGAACCGTCTTCGTGCGCATCTCCAACGGTCTTGGCAGCGTTGACTCCCTCACCGTCGACCTCGACGTCGTGCGCCTTCCCGCCTCGCGGGATCGCTCGATTGTTTTGCCCAGTTTCAACAGCACTGTCCGCGCACTCTATCCCAATGATGACGGCAGCTTTGTGGCAGGTGGCTTCTTCACCTCGCTCACCCATCCCAACGGCTCGTCCAGTCGACGGTATTTGACCAAAATCAATGCCGACGGAACCCCGGACCTCACTTTCCCACAGGTCGTCGGAAACGGTAACATTGCCTCCATTGATATCGATTCCAACGGTCGCTATCTCGTGGGTGGTCGCTTCACCCAACTCAATGCCAATGGGTCCTTTGTTAACATCAACTACATCGCACGAATCAACTCCGATGGCACCATCGACTCCACTTTCGACCCGGGGACCGGACCGAATAGTGACATCCTCCAGGTCAAAGTTCTCCCTAACAATCAGGTAATGGTCACAGGTTACTTCACGAGCTTCGCGGGCCAATCTGGCACGGCATATGTCTGTCGCCTGAATGAAGACGGTAGCGTCGATACCAGCTTCGTCTCACAAGCGACAAGCGCTGTCGAAGACATCACCTGCGTAGGAAGCGATTACTATTTGGCAGGCGGAGGCTATCCCGGCAGCACCCGACAAGTTCGCATCGATGCGACAGGAGCCCCCGTTTCCGGTTACACCTACAATGGAAACCTCACCATCTCCGATGTCATCCCAACCAATGACGGCGGAGTGCTCACCGGCAGCATCAGCTATCCCTACATCGAAAAAGTCGACGCCAGCGGCAACCGCAGCGCAACTTGGCCCAGCCTCGCCAACTCCGGCGGCCCCAACACCCGCGTCTACGAACTCGCTCAGTTCGACAGCACCCGCAGCATCATCGCTGGTCAGTTCTCCACCTACAGCGGACAGACGATGAACAACATAGTGATCGTCAACAGCGATGGAGTGCCCGAACCCGATTTCAATCCCGGCTCCGGCTTCGATGGCAGCTACCCGGAGGTCATCAAGGTCGACGCGCAAGGCCGTATTTGGTGTGGAGGAGGATTCAACACCTACAATGGCGAGAACGTCGGAAAAATCGTAGTGCTCAACGGATACCTGGACTCCCCCTCGGATCCCTATCTCGACTACCTCGCCAACTTCAACCTCCCAGCCAACGAGCTCGGGGAAAACGACGACCCGGATGGCGACGACTTCCCCAATTTGTTAGAGTTCATCTACTCTACGGATCCTTCCACCGGCCCCTCCCCCGAGGTGGTATCCGACACGGGGACCAGCACCGGTGACGACCTCAGCACCGCCTATCCAACCTTGGGCTTCGCCGCTGGCGAGCAATACCAAACCTTCACCGTGCTGGTGCCAAAGGATCTGCAAGGCACCACCCTCGAAGTGGAGACCTCCACCAATCTCCAGAACTTTGGAGACGGCACCATCGATCCGGTCTTGCTGGAAAGCGCGTCCTTCAACGCTCTTTACGACATCCGCACCTACGCCTACGATCAGCCTCTGAGCGTCGCCCCCACCGCCTATGCCCGGGTCGTGGGAAGCCGCTAGTTCGATAGTCCTCAATCTAACAAAGGTATGAAAACAACAACCACCCTGTTCTTCGCTGGAGCGCTTTGCCTCGGTGTCCTTGCCACCGCCTGCGGCCCCACCACTCCGCGCACCACCCTGTCCAACCTGCCGCAGAGCTCGGTCTCGGTCATCGACCCCTCATGGGAAAAGGCTAATGAGATTGTGATGAGCAGTCTCAACGAGGGAGGCTCCCTCGCCGCTCTTTCCATCCCGGTCTTGCGCGCTCCTTCCCTGGAGTCCTCGTGGGGAAAGCCTTCGGTGGAAACTTCTCCCCAAGGATTCTACCGCCTGACCTACGAAGACCCCAACCGTCCCTTCGAACGCCTCCTCATCTACGGTTCGCCCAAGCCGTTCCCCCGTCCCATCGCTCCGCCCAAGATTCTTTCTGAAGAGATGGTCAATGGCGGACTGGGCACGGTGGAAAAAACACAGCGCTGGCAGAGCACCACCGTTCTGGGCCAAACCGTGCCCTGGTATATTGAGAGCACCGGCGGCGGGGCGGATGGCGAATACTTCTCCACCGTGGGAATTCGTCTGACTGGCCCCGATGACCGGGTTGGCTATTACCGGCTTGTTATCGAGACCATCACCGGACAAGCCCCGGCTCGCTTTTCCAAGGTGGGTTGGTAGAATTCTTCCGCCATGAAAACCCTTCTCCCATTCCTCGCGACAGCGCTTGTCGGTTTGGCTGCCTGCAGCTCGACCGACACTCCCGAAAACGCCAACCTTCCCGCGACCACCCTCGATGTCGACGCTCCGGTTCTCACTGCCCGGGGACTGGGCAAGGGCTGGGAGCAGCAATGGCAGACGGTCTCGAACGACGGCCAATCCTACGAAATCCGCTACCGACATCAGAGCGACCCCTTTGAGCAACTCGTCATCTACGGCTCCACCAAGCCCTTTCCCAAAAGGGCGAAGCCGCCCGTCCTGACCACTCCTTCGCGGGATGGTCTCTACGAAGACGACCCCGGCATCAAGACTCCCCAGAGCTGGAAATCAACCCGAGTCATGGGCCAAACCGTTCGTTGGTATCAGGAGGATGTCGCTGATGGTGCGGACGGCAGCTACTACTCCACGGAAGGATTTCCTCTCACTTCTCCGGAAGGAAAAACTGGCTACTACCGGCTTGTTATCGAAAGCGTGACCGGAGCCGCCCCCGCCCGCTTCTCGAAGGTTGGCTGGTAGAATCAAAAAACGATGAAATCCCCTCTCTTCTCCCTTGTGGGCTTGGCTGGCATTCTTTGCTGCATCACTTGGGCCTGCTCAACCAACAGCACCCAACCTGAAGCGGCCCCAGCCGAAACCACCGAGAAAAAGTGGCAAGCCCATCAGGCCGAGCTCCGCGAATCACTCCAAGAGGCCAAATCCCTCACCGCCATCAAGGTCCCCATTCTCAAATCATCCTTTCTGGAAAAGAAATGGGGCAAGCCGGAGATCCTCACCTCTCCCGAGGGACTTTACCGACTCTACTACAACGACCCCGAGAGCTCCTTTGACAACTTCACCATCACCGGCTCACCTGAACCCCTCCTCACTTTCGGCGAAACCCCGCCACCGATGGGCGGCATGGGTCCCTCGACCCCGCAAGAGTGGCAATCCACCCGCATCATGGGCCAGGAGGTGAAGTTCTTCATCGAGACCTCCGGCGGCAACAACGGCGAGATGTGGGCCACCGAAGCCTTCCCGCTGACTTCCCCCGATGGCCGCGTGGGCTACTACCGTCTTCAGACCGAATTCAACGATCTGGAGTCTCCCGAACGCTTCTCCAAAGTGGGCTGGTGAATCACTTCAGGGCCTTCGCTATAATCTTCTCACTCACCTTGCCTTCGCGCGGCACGCCAGGGGCAAAGAGTTGAATCCGCCACTCCTCTAACAGCCAGCCCACCCGCCAAAGCCTCGCCGCCTCCGGCCGGGCACGCCACTGCTTCAGCCAGTCCAGCCACAGCACATCCAACTGGCGTCGCTTTTCTTCATCCTTGACTAGCGGTAGGCTGTCCATGCGCTTGAGTCGTTCCTCGATGGCATCAAAGTGTCGCGCATAACGCAGCGCGCGATGAGCTCCCGCTTTCCACAAAAAGCCATCTCGCGAAAGCCACTCCAGCTCCTCGGTCAGGTCCGCCACGGTCTCGATGTAGAGCTTCTCATCAGCCTTGCTCCGAATCCACCGACTCGATTTCTCGTAGCTCTCCGCCGCCGCTTCCAGTTGGGACGCGATGGACTTGGCCACGTCCAGAACCCAGCCCCGCGCCACCTCCGAGGCCGCTGCAAACTCCTCCGCCGTGCGAGGCAACTCGTCGAATTTCTTGAGAAAGGCCCCCTCCACCGCCACCCGCATCACCTGCTCATCCAGGGCTTCCTTTTGATTCGGCCCAAACACCAGCTTCGCCAAAGGCCGCAGGAACCCGCGCTTCAGATGCCCACGCAGCATGGACCCGTGGTCCAACCAAAACAGTCTCACCACCCCCGCACGGTGACTTTCTTCCGCCTCTTCTTGATCAAGAAACGCCCGTGTCCCCACCGAACTCCCTTCGTCAACCAAAGCCGGATAGACCCCATCCACCTCCTGCGGCAAATCACCGAAAGACCAGAACGTTCCGCCCGTCATCTCCCACTCCTCGTTCGCCGCCGCCTCGCGTCGCGACCTCAGCAGCCCCGCGAGCTTCTCCTTCACCTCCCGCACATCTTCCGAGAACGCGAGCACCTTCCCCTTCTCATCACGCACCGTCACCGTTGGGCGCAGGCACTTGGGCAAGCGCGACTCGTCGAACATGGTGGGCTCGATCACAACTCCCGCGATTCCCGACAAAAACTCGCCAAGCGCTTCTAACAGGTCAACCTGAGGCTCCCACCCCGTCCACTCTTTTAGAAAATCCTCCGCTGTTCCCTTCACGGGCTGGAACCGCGTGCGCCAGTCCTTGGGCAGGCTGCGGATCAGTAACTCCACCCGCTCTTCTAACAGACCCGGTACCACCCAGCCCGGTAGGTAGTCGGGCAGATGCGGCAGCTCCGCCAATTCCAGCTCGAAGACCAAGCCATCATCATCGGCCTCCACATCGCAGACATACTCCACCAACCACTCGCGTCCCCCATGCTCAACGACATCGGGAAAAAGCATGAGACGGCTTTCGATGCCTTCCTCCCAGACGACATCGCGAATCCCAATCATGAGCTTTTCCTCATTCTGGTCCTGCCGACGCCAGGCATGAAAGGCCTTCGCCGTAGTCGCCTCCACCGGAATACGCGCGAAGTAAAAATCGTAGGCATACTCCTCCAGCCACATCCCGCCCACGCGCCGCAACTTCCGCTCCGCCGACGCCACTTGTCGACGCACTTTCGCCAAGCGCTCCAGACACGGCGGAACCGCTCCTCCGCCCTTCACCAAACGCCCCTCCAGAATCGCCTCCCGGATAAAGACCTCGTGCGCCGCCTTGGGCGAAACCCGGCCAAAGAACACCGCCCGCCCGGGCACTACGGTAAGCCCGCCTAACAGAACAGTCTCCTTGCCATAGACCGCCCCTTGACTCTCGTCCCAAGCCGGCGAGTGATAACGCTTTTTGCACAAATGCGGCGCCACTTCCTCCACCCACTCGGACTGCATCCACGCCACCTTGCGCGCCCACAGACGCGAGGTCTCCACCAGCTCGAAGGCGATCACCCACTCCGGCCGCTTCTTCTCCTTGAACAATCCCGAGCCGGGAAAAATGGCAAAGCCCATTCCTCCCACGCCCTTGTAGAGCTTCTTCTCCTTGTCCCACAGGCCCACCGAACGCGGCATTCCCGCCAGCAAGGCACAGTGAATTTCCTTATAATACTTGGCCGCCCGATTGCGCGAACCCTTCCCCTCACCAACCTCCACTTCGAAGGTCAGCTTACGCGGATCGGGCCTTTGCCCTTTTCCACAAAAGCTGCGCTCGATCTCCCCCACCACCTGGTCCCACTCCACCAACCTCCGGAAGTTGCAGTAGTTCTTCTGACAAAACTTGCGCAACTGATTCCGCTGAAAACGCCCTTTGCCATCCCGCAGCTTCGAGACCGCATTCCAAATCTTCAACAACGCGACAAAGTCCGAACGACCGTCGCGGAACTTTGCCTGCGCCTGATTGGCGGCATCCTCCTTGCCCTCGGGTCGCTCGCGCACATCCATCACCGACAGTCCGCCCACGATCACCAGCATCTCCGCCAGCACCCCACGCTTTTCGGCCTCCACCAACATGCGGCCCAAGCGCGGGTCGAGCGGCAACTTCGCCAGCCGCCAACCCACCTCGGAAAGCCCATTACGTCCATCGGCTTGCAAGGCATCGACTTCCTCGAGGGTCTTCATCCCCTCCTTGATTGCCTTGCTGTTCGGCGGGTCGACAAAGGGAAAGTCCTCGATCTCGCCTAAGCCCAGAGCCTTCATCTTGAGAATGACCCCGCCCAAGGAACTGCGCCGAATCTCCGGGTCGGTGAACTCTGAAGCTTCCTCCAGATCCATCTCATCATAAAGCTTCACGCACACCCCATCGCGCACCCGCCCACATCGCCCCCGTCGCTGTCGGGCACTGGCCTGCGAAATCTGCTCGATCTGCAAACGCTGAATCCCCCGCTGCGGCGACCACCGGCTCACGCGCGCTAGCCCACTATCGATTACATAGACAATGCCCGGAATGGTCAGCGAAGTCTCCGCCACATTTGTCGCAAGCACGATGCGTCGCTTGCGACTGGGTGAAAAAACCCGCTGCTGGTCCCCCATCGACAACCGGGCAAAAACCGGCAGCACCTCGGTATCGCGAAACCCTCTATCCTCCACCGCATTGGCCGCCTCACGAATCTCCCGTTCCCCGGGCAAAAAGACCAGCACATCACCGGTCCTGTCGTAGGCATCCACCCACTCCACCCCACGCACCACCTGGTCCGCCAGATACTCACCACTCGAAGGAGGCAAAAAGAAATCCTCCACGGGAAAGGTCCGCCCCTCCACCAGCACCATGGGAGCCTGTGGCGTGGACGTCTCGTCCACGCGTTCCATTCCAGAATCAAGGGGGACGGAACGTCCACCACCCGAGGCAAAGAACTTCGAAAAACTTCCCGCGTCCAGCGTCGCCGAGGAAATCACAACCCGCAGATCCTTCCGCCGCTCTAACAGCTGCTTCAGAATCCCCAGCAAAAAGTCAATATTCAGCGACCGCTCGTGGGCCTCATCGATGATGATGGTGTGATACTTGCGCAAGTCCCGGTCCCCCTGCAGCTCCGCGAGCAGGATTCCATCGGTCATGAACTTCAGCTGGGTATCCTTCGTGGTCCGCTTGTCGAAACGCACCTCGTAGCCCACCTCGTTGCCGGGCTGAACCTTCAGCTCCTCTGCCACCCGCTTGGCCACACTGGTCGCCGCCAATCGACGCGGCTGCGTGCAACCCACCATCCCCCGCTTGCCCTCGGCCAAAGCCAACTCCAGCGCCATCTTCGGCAACTGCGTCGTCTTCCCCGAGCCCGTCTCCCCCACCACCACCACCACCTGCGCCGAGCGCATCGCCTCCAGAATCTCTTCCTTGCGAGAAGAAACCGGGAGTTCTGGATAGGTGATTTTCATCAATGATGTCAGGACGGGACTAAAGCCCTATTACTCTCTTTGCACCGCTTTCTCTAGTTCTTCGTAAGCCCCAAGTGCGCCTTCGCGTTTGCACCAGTTTTTCAAGACACTCCAGTCGATTCTCTCTGCTTGTTTCTTACAAACCAACACCGCCTGGTCAAACGTGTCACGGGTCTGCCAGTGGATATAACCTGCCAGCCGATCTTTCACACAGTCGGTTGGTGATAAAATTTTCAGAATTTCACCCGACACCAACTCCTCTGCAGGCGTCACCGGAAACTCTTCCCCTAGCTCGACTGGCCCCTTCGGAAACTCGACCAGAAGATGCTCACATTGGGGATGGCCGAAATACCTACCCGCCCGAGCCTCAAAGCCAATCGCCGTCAAAACCTCTTCAATTCGTTTCCGCTCAAATTCATCAGGAACCATGTCTAGGTCTCCCGACTGATAGAGCCCCTCAGTATAGATCGCGACTACCGCGCCGCCCACCAACACCGTTTCGATTCCAGCCTTCTGCAGATGCCACGCAAGAAACCTCCAGACGTCCTCCTCCATAGCGACTGCCCAATTGGGCTCTGATATAGATTCATTCATTTCGACTTGAAATTAAAGTCATTTGACCCTATTTTCAAGTCATGAATTTATCAGCCTTGGGGGATATTCTTGGTAGCCGCTCAGCCGAAGCAGTTCTACTCCACCTCTTCCACCACGGCGAAACCTACGGACGAGCAGTCTCCAACGACCTCGATCTTAGCCTCGAACCGATTCAACGACAGTTGGAAAAATTTCGCCTAGCCGGTGTCCTCGTCTCCAAGAAACAAGGCCGAACTCTCGTCTACAGCTGGAACCCCAAATCACGAGTCGCACCCCGCCTCAGAGAGCTCGTCGCCGTCTGCTACGAGTCTATTCCCCTCGAACGCCGCACCTCCCTCTTCTCCACCCGCCGCCGTCCGCGCGCCAAAGACAAACCCGTCACCTGAAACCTCATACTTCAGCCAGCCAACGATTCCATTTCAAAACCACCCACCTTGCCCTCGTCAACACCAACGGTGTTGCGTCTCTCAGCCTAGGGCTGGCGGAGCCTACCCTGGGTCACCATTCCCTCAAATCCCCCAACACCAAAGGTGTTGCGTCCTCAGCAACAACCCCGTTTCACCCTCCACGCTTGCCAGCTATTGCGAACTCCACGTCTCAACCAACAATTCCTTCAATCGTGCCTCGAGAGCATCGATATCCACTCCGAATGGGCCGCGTTCACCGGCATACGCCACTTTTCCATCGGCTCCCAAGATGAAGAATCGCTCCGGGCTCGCGGAATAGGCGGTGGCGGCGGAATCATTCATATCGTCCAGCAAGACGGGGACCTTCAGCACCGATATTGGAACATCCTTCAGCAGCCGTCTGCCGATCGTCGAAGGTTTTGTGCGACTCGATTTGGACCGTCTTACTGGGACGGCGACCATCCGTGGGGTGAGCTTCCTGGATATAGATCCACCAGAAATCGGCATCTTCCCCGTAGGTTTCGTAAAGCTTCTGCAGGCGCCCGGCCAGCCTCATGAAAGGTCCTCAGGTGTGGGAGCCAAAGATGAGAACGGTGACTTTCTCCGGCTTGGAAAGATCCACCTTTCCCTCGCCCTCCAACTTCACCACCTCCACCTTGGGAATCGCGTCCCCCACCTTGGGCGCGATGTCAGTGCCCCGCCGCGATTGCGCAGCGAGCGGAAGGGAAAGCAACAGGAGAAGAGAGAGGAGCGGCGTTTTCATCTGACAAGTTCAACCCCGCCACTTGGGAGAGTTGCAACTCTGGTCAAACTTTCCCGCCGCGCGGGTCATCAGCTAGAGCCACTGAACCTCTGGCGGCATCTCGACAAAGACCCCATCCACACAGAACGGTTTGCCATCGAGGGTGACTCGAGAACCCTCGCCCAACCCGGCGATCAAGTCCCAATGCAAGGCACTCTTGTTGGTGTTCCCAGTCTCGGGATAGCCGGCCCCGAAGGCCAAGTGGAAGGAACCTCCCATTTTCTCATCAAAGAGTTTTGTAAGGGGTCAGACATTTTTTCATTTTCCATTTCCAGAACCAGACCTACTTCATAATTCAAATAGCACTGTTGAATAGGATGAAAAAAGTGGCGATGTGCGAACTTACCTGAACGCTGGACGAATGGCCCCAAGGAATAGACTTCAGCCTAGACCAGACGTTTCTTCTTTGAAAGCACCGCTGTTCATTTCCTTATTATTGGTCCTCTTCCTTTATCTCGAATACTGAAAATTCAGCAGGTGAAACCATTGTGAGGTAACGACCCTGTTTCTCAATTTTCCCCCTCACTTCGATAGCTTGGCCCGCAAGGTGAGCTTGATTCGCTTGTTGATATTGGTCTTGATCGAGATTGAGTTTTACCCGCCGGACTGATTCTCCGATGAGAGCATTAACGAAAACATCGCCTCCGAAAAGAGCCGCGTCACTTTCGATCCGAGTCACAGGTCCTGTTACAACAAGTTCCTCGTCCCAAGCCTGCTCCTTCAAGTTTTCTGCCGCTGAACGGAGGTAAGAAAAATCTCCAGCTTGAAAGCGTGCCTTTGTGTTCATCTCTGGGGCTCGCCGATTCCTAGCCCAAGTGAGTTGGGTGTCGATCATCGTTCCTTCTGTCTTCTCTCCAATATTGGATATAGCTTCACAGAGATTCGCACTGACTCCCTTTTTCACTAGCTTCAGAAACGGTTCTAAAGAGGGTTTGGCCACTTGAGACCGAAGAGCCGTTTCAAGCGAATTCAGACCGGAAACGATTCCCCGGGTAACTTTTCTCTCAAAAGGAAGTGATGCTTCTTCGTCTTGATCGTCCAAGAGATCTGGGGTGATAGGGAAAACGATAGTCAGAATATAGCTGCCAATCTCCGTCTGACCGAGTTTAACTCTCTTGAGAAAATCTTCGGCTTGGGTTCCTGCCCGAGCAAGGTGATAGGCCTTAGGGTTGATTGCTGAGCGGGCTGCCGCATGAACCAGCTTCTGGGCATTGTCGAAGAGAAGAATCCCTTGGTCTAAAGTGACTTCGCCACCCTCAAAGAGTGGATTTTGAAGTCGGATACGAAAGACGTCAGCAGATGCATAGGCCAAATCTCTCAGAACCGCGTCCAACGAACGCGCTTCAAATTTAGCAAGGCTGCTGACAACTTCGGCCATTCGGCGACCGTAGTCCGCAAAGTCAGTGGCGAGGGGTATAAGAAGCTGATGTTCATTTTTCTCGAAAGCGCTCGCTTCTTGGCCGTAGTTCCCGATGTGCTTCCATCCGGACGAGCGCACGTAGGCCGCTACGTCGTGCGAAGTGAGATGGTCAATCTGATGAGAGCTACCGGTCATGCTGGGGTGAATTGGTTACGAGTTTCGTCGAGCAATTTGGTCAGAATTTCTGGGCGGAAAAGATTGTCGCGTGGAATCGTCACTGTCACTGAGGTATCATTGTCTGTGGACGGGGAGTCTTTCAAATCGACCCACCAAGCGGAGTGACGAATGAGAGCCTGCTCTTCCGTAATCTTCATCCAATCTTGGCTGTCTTTTGGAACGAAGAGAACTACCAAAATTCTGGGCATGATTGTCACCCGTGAGAGATCTTCATAATTTTTGAGCTTTAATGGAAAGCTCAGGTCTCCGCTAACCGGAATGGAAGAGGCGGTGCATTTGAGCTGAATGTCTAATCTTTCGGCGAGGCCGCCAGACCGTTCGATCGTGATGTCGATGCTATCGTCATCCACTTCGCATTTTGATATCTTTAAACCAGCCACGCTTGCAACGGCTTGTGCATACGCAGAGCTGAACTGTTCTTTTTGGTTATTTAAAGTCATCTTCGTTGACGGCAGCCTAAGCGACGGATTGTGAGATACTAAATTTGCCAAGTGAATAGGACTTTCGAGGGAAGCTAGCAAGAACGATAATCATCCTTCTTTGGCTTGCAAAACCTGCCACACGCACGGCTTAAAGGGCAATCCTTGCTCCCCTGCTGTCCGGAGCTGCGATAATCCTGCAGCAAGCGGCGCGACTCCTTGGCCAGCATTCGGCGCACCTCACGGCGGGCCCCTTTCTCGCGGGGAATCAGCATGTGATCGTAAGCGGTCGTCTGATGGCGCATCCAGGCGATCACCGCGGATTCCGCACGCTGCTCGATAGGGATGCGCTGCGTGCGAGCCACCGTGCCACTCCCTACCGGAACGGCATGCTCGGCCACCGCTTTAGCGATCTGATTGGCCAGTTCCAGATGCTCTTCATGAAAATCGAGAAACTGAAACACCGCCTGCTCAAACTCCTCCGCATAGGCCTTCTCCGCCTTGGCGCGGCGCGAACGTCCGGCATCGAGTTTCTTGAGATAGGCGGGATCGTTCTTCTCCGCTTCGCGCTCTGCCTTCAGTTGTTCAATCCGATCCGCGGGCGCAAAGATCCCATGAGAAAATTTCTTACGTCGCTTGAACTCCACCACCGTCCAACTCGGGCCCTCCATCTTCACTCTCCGGCTCAAAGCCGCATCTCCCGGAGGCAGAAGCCCCCAGTCAGTAGGAATCTTCATCGGCTTCCCCTCAACGCTGGAGACATAGCCGTCCTCCTCGCCCGGACGAACCTCAATCGCCTCTTGATTAGTCTTACTCATCGCTGTCCCCAACAGAAACCTCACATCCTATTGCGCGCAAGACCAGCCTGCACCCTGTGTTCTAACAGACCCACAAAAACTTCTCTGTTGGACCACCTAACCTCACGGCTTAAAGTCGTCGCTGCGGAAGGGATAGGCGGGGAGGCCTGCTCCGTTGACGAGGTTGACGGTGGGCTTTCCGGCGAAGGCGTAGCGAGTGTAGAGAGGCTTCTTGAGGTCGGGGGATGTGAGGATGGCGGTTTCGCCTTCGATACGGGCGGTGGCGGGGACCCACTTTGCATTTTTGTCGGCTAGCCAAAATCCGGTCGGCGCTTTGCCATCTGTAGTGGTGAGTCCTTCCGCGTTTTTAAAGTGGACGACGAGGGAGTCTCCTTTGGCCTCCACTTTCGTTTTCATCGGGCCTTCGGCGATGACCTCTTTGCCTAAGGTATCGCGTTCGGCGAGGAGGGCGAGTCGTTGCGCGACGGGCAGTTTATCTTTTGGGTGCACGTTTTTGATATCCCCGAGGTCGACGGTGTTGGCGACGCTGGTGTGCGGAAGGTCGAGCGCCTGCAATTGCGAATCGCGGAGCCAGGCCCAGGAATGTGCGGCGGGATTTTCGGGACCTTTTTCCGGACTAGAGGGCAGGGTCTGTCCATAGCCAGGGAGCATCACGACGAGAAAGTGCATCTCCTCATTCCCCCACTCCTGACGGTAGCGCTCAATCCACTTTTTTAACACTTCGCCGTAACGCAGCATCCCGGAGTTCCGCGAGAACCACGGCTCCTTCACCATGCCCTCCATCGACTGGGTATTGCGTTCCCCCTGATACCAAACCAGCCCCCGGCAAGCGAAGGGCGCGAGCGGTTTCATCATGGCGTTGTAGAGAATGTTCGGCTGGCGGCGAAGAAAGACGTCTTGCTGCCCGCTCCAGGGCTTGGCATCGAGCGCTTTCTGGATTTTCTCGCGGGTGGCGGTGTCGGCATCGAACTCCTCCATCATGGTCTGGAAGTGCGGCACGGTCGCGGTCATGTCGCGCGGCATCCAGGCCTCGATCGACGAACTGCCCCAAGAGGTCTGGATAATGCCGACTGGCATCTTCGCGGATTGCTCTAGGAAGTAGGCGAAGCCAAAGGCCACCGCGCTACTCGGCGGCACGGTCTTCCAAGTGCCTTCGCAGGTTTTCTGCTCGGCAAAGGCCACGGTATTGGAAACGTGAAAGGAACGGAGATTCTTGGCCTTCGGAAGAAGTCTTCTGAGCTCCGGCACCGCATTGGTCCCAAACTGCATGTTGGATTGCCCCGAACAAATCCACACCTCCCCCACCACCACATCATTGAGGGTGACCTGGTCTCCGGACGAGTCCTTTACTGACAACGCCGTGGATTCAAAAGTGGCCTTGAGCGGCTCGAGGTCAATCCGCCAGTGCCCGGAAGCATCGGCTTTGGCCTCCTTCACTTGTCCGGAAAAGGCGACCTCGACCGTCGCGCCCGCATCCGCCCATCCCCACACCGGAACGCTTTGGTCGCGCTGGAGAACCATGTGATCGGTGAAGGGCGAGGCCAGTTGCAAAGCCGCCTGCGAAGGAAGGCTCAAGGCGCAGAGGGTGAGAAGTGATAAGGTTTTCATAAGGCTGAAAAGAACGCGAGGGAAAGACTCGCGCCCCAGATGGTGAATAGGCTCAATGGAATCTATACTCGCTCAGGCCTTCTTTCCTTTCCCAAATCGCTCCTTGAGCTCCTCCGTGGAAAGATAGAGGCAAGGCACGAGCACGAGGATGATGGCGGTGGCAAAGATGATTCCAAACCCCAGGGAAATCGCCATGGGAATCAGATACTGCGCCTGCAAGGAACGCTCCAGAATAATGGGGGTCAGCCCGCCAAAGGTCGTGAGCGTGGTCAGGAAGATGGGCCGGAAACGGCGCAGTCCCGCCTCCCGAATCGCCGCGAAGACCGACTTCTCCTTCCGCAGCTGGTTGGCGTAGTCGATCATAATGATGGAGTCGTTGACCACCACCCCGCTGAGAGCAATAACGCCCATCAGACTGATCAGCGAGAGGTCGAAACCTAACAGAATGTGTCCCGCAATCGCTCCCACCAGCCCAAAGGGAATGGCGGAAAGAACGATGAGCGGTTGGATGTAGCTCCCGAAAGCCACCGCTAGGAGGGCGTAGATGAGGAGGATGGCGATGGTGAAGCCGCTCCACAGCGCGGAGGTCGACTCGCGCATATCCGCCTCGCTCCCTTCGAAGGTCCAGGTGATGCCGGGGTAATCGGCGCGCAGTTGGGGCAGCACGTCGGTATTCAGGGCGGTGATGACCTGGGTGATGGCCCGCTTGGGCTCGACATCCATGGACACATTCACCACCCGGCGACCATCCCGGCGCAGGATGCGGGTAAAGGCTTCCCCGGATTTCACCCGCACCACTTCCATCAGCGGCACCTCGGTTCCGGAGGGGGTCTGGATGACGAGGTCTTCCAGATTGTGAAGGTCCATGCGCTCCTCCTGCGGCAACTTCACCCGCACCTCGACTTCATTGGTTCCGCGCAAATAACGCAGCCCCAAGGCTCCATAAAAAGAGGCCCGCACCTGACGTCCGACGTCGGTGGCGGTCAGACCCAAGGCCCGACCTTCGGGGAGAATCTCGAAGTCGAGCTGGCTTTTTCCTTTGTTAAAATCGTCGTTCACGTCCCGCGTGTAGTCGAACTCCTCGACCTTCGCCAAAAGGACCTGACTGGCAGCCTCCAGCACGTCGGTCTCATTGTGACTGAGGCTCACCGTGATGTCCGGACGTGGACCGGAGGGACCGCTTTCCGCTTGGAAAGTGATCTGGTGCACACCCGCGATGTCTTCGAGTTCATCGCGCCAGATGCGAATGACATCCTGCGACGTCATCTCGCGCTCGTCGGGTGGCTTCATCACGATTTCCACATCGACGAAGGTGCCCCGGCGCACGTTGGTCTTGATGCCCTCGGACGCTTCTTCCAGTCCATGCTCGTCGAACATGCGGCGGGTCGCGGCGGTGACTTCGTTGGCCACCTTGGCGGCCTGCTCGGGAGTGGTTCCGACGGGCAGACGCACCCCGGCCTCGATCTCGTCAGCGGAAACCTCGGGCATGAGAATCATCCCCATGTGCGCGCTGGTCGCGTATTTGCCCACCACTAGAAACATCATCACCGACGCCACAATGGTGAGATACCGATAGCGCAACGCGGCATCCAGGAAGCGTCGATAGATGTGGTGGACAAACCAATCGAAGCATTTGGCAAAGGCTTGTTGGAAGTTGTGCAGCCAAAGAGCCGGTCCCCGCCGAGTGGTCTTGCGCGGGACGTGGGCGAGGTGGGAGGGCAGGATAAAGAGAGCCTCCACAAGGGAAACCAACAGCACCACGATCACCACCAAGGGCAGAGGCTTCCAAAATTTTCCCGTTTCCCCCGGAATAAATAACAAGGGGATGAAGGCAATAATGGTGGTGAGAATACTGAAGACCACCGGCTTGGAAATCTCGGTCGCGCCCAAGGTCGCCGACTTGAGGGGGTCGCGCACCGATTGGCGCTTTTCATAAATATTCTCCCCCACCACGATGGCGTCATCGACCACGATTCCCAAGACGATCAGGAAGGCAAACATGGAGACCATGCTCACGCTCACTCCCACCAAGGGCAGCAGCATGATGCCGCCGATGAAGGAGGCGGTCATCCCCATCATCACCCAGAAGGCCAGGCGAATCTCGAGAAAGAGCGCCAGAATGCCCATCACGATGACGATTGCCAGCACGCCATTTTCTAACAACAGGCTCATCCGGTCGGCGAAGTCCTCCGCGCTATTGCTATCGATCCGCCAATGGATGCCCGGCGGCAGGCCGGTCTCGAAGTCCGCCATCACCCGCTCCACCGCACTAGCGATATCCAGCGGTGACTGGTCTCCGACGCGAAAGACATTGAGCTCCACCGAAGGGCCCTGATTGAACTGGGAGGGAAACTCGCCCTCCTCAAAGCCATCGGTAATGGTGGCCAAGTCCCCCAGGGTCACGGTCGCCCCACTGGCAGCCGCCACAATCTCGATCTCGGCAAACTCCCTCGCCACCTCTTTGCGCTCGCGCATGCGCAAAAGAATTTCGCCCGCCCGAGTCTCGACCGTGCCCGCGGCGACATCCTCACTGGAGGCCCGAATCAAGGCCGCGACTTGGTCGAGGGTGAGCCCATACTCCCGCAGCCTGGCGCGCGGAATCTCCACGTGAGTCACGTAATTGGGCGCGCGGTGGAGTTCAACTTGAGTGATGGATTCCTCACTGAGCAACTGATCGCGCAAGCGCTCGGCCAGCACTCGTAGACTAAAGACATCGGCTTCGCCAAAGAGCACCACGTTCATCACCCCGCGGGTGCGATCCTGGAGGCGCACTTCCGGTTGCTCGGCATCATCGGGGAAGGTCCGGATTCGCGAGACCGCCTGGTCGATATCTTGAAAGGCCTTCATCCGGTCGGCCCCGGCAATGAGCTCGATCCTCACCACCCCACTGCCCTCGCGAGCCTCGGAGTTCATCTCTTTGATGCCTTCCACGCCGCGCACGGTTTCTTCCACCGGCAGCAAAATCCCCTGCTCCACCTCGCTGGGGGCCGCACCGGGGTAGCCGACCTCGACCTCCACAATGTCGATGGCGAAGTCGGGGTAGACCTCCTTCTGAATCTTCAGCGCGGTGTAGACTCCGCCCACCAGCAGAATCATCATGAGCAGATTGGACGCGATGGAGTTGCGGGCCCACCACGCGATCAATCCCTTTCCATTGCTTTCGCTATTCATCGCCTCCTCCTTCGCTTACGCCCTCGGTTCGCAGGGCCGCGCCCTCGGTCACGGACGCCAGACTGGTGGTCACCACTTGTTCCCCCGCTTCCAAACCTTCGGAGAGATAGGCAAAAGACTTGTCGCTAAAGGTGACCGTGACCTCCCGGATGTTCAACTTGCCATCGGCATTGACCCACACGGTGTCGTTCTTTCGCAAATACTCGCGCGGCAGACGCACCACATCTTGAATCGTCTCGCCCAGAATCACGACATCTAACAGCGAGCCCAGAATCAGGTTCGGGACCGCTTCCTCGCTGTTCCGTCCCAGTGGATCCTCCACCACAATCACCACCCGGGCCAAGCGGGTTTCTTCGTCGAGCTCACCTAACAGACGCTCCACTTTCCCCATTCGCAAAACATCCTCGCCCCAAGCGGCCGCATCCCGCACCTCCGCCAACATGGCCTCCTCGCCGGTCTTGAAACGCATCCAGCGCAGCGCCGATTGTGGGACGGTGGCCACCACCCAGTATTCCTCCAATCCCACCAAACGTCCGATGCGGGTTCCGGCCGAAAGCTGGGCGCCCACATCCACTTCCCGCGACATCACTTGGGCGGCGAAGGGCGCGCGAACCTCCGTGCGTTGCAGGTCCAGCCGCGCTTGTTCAACAGCCACTCCCGCCAATTCCAAAGCCGCTTGGGCCGACTTCAATTGGGGTTCGCGCAAGACGAGGGCCTTGTCCTTGACCTCCAAAGTGTCTTCTAACAATTCCAAATCGAGCTGGGCCACGTTCTGCCGTCCCGCCTCGATATCAATCTCCGCCTGGGCTTGCAGATACTCGCTTCTGCGCTGGGCGAGAATCTTCTCGTAGTCCACCGGGTCAATGCGTACCAGCACCTCTCCCTCCGGAACAATGCCCCCTTCGGTAAAGGCTTGTGAACGGGCGATGATCTCGCCACTGACCCGTGCCCCCAGCGAAACCTCGCGCGCGGCCTGCACCTCCCCCAAGGCCTCGATGCGGGGCTGGTAGTCACCTGCCTCCGCCGTGATCACCTGCACCAGCATGGCGGTCTTTTTAGCTGCTTGGCTTCGTTCGGCAGTGGGCTCGGTGGAGTCGATCCACTTCATCAGGAGCCAGCCACCCACGACCAAACCCAGGCAACCCAAAACCGTCAACCACCACTTCCCCGTCATGGGTGGCTTTTCACTTACTTCCTCTGACATTGTATTCCCCTTATTCTGTTAGATGATTCCTTCAAGCCTTTCCCAAGGTAAATCCCCCGGCCAACGATCGATAGAGCGCGATGCGATATTCCAGCAGCTCGCGCCGTGCCGAGAGCAAGGTGCGGCGCAACTCCTGCTCGTCATCCAGCGCGGTGAGCACGTCCAGATACTCGGTGACCCCATTGATAAATTCCCTTTGCAATTGGTGGGAGCTTCGCTCGGCCAGACTGAGCTGCCGCTCCAATTGCCGGATGCGCTCCAACTGCTTGCGCTCCCGCGCCAAAGCATTTTCCACTTCTCCGATGGCCTCCACCACCAGTTGACGATAGTCCGCAATGGCCTCGCGGAGAACGGCCTCGTTGCGGTCGACCTCAGCCTGGCGCAGGCCGGCATCCACGATGGGCCCGATCAGATTCGCACTCAGCTGGGTGGTCCAATTCGAAAAGAGGTCGGAAGCACTGTTTCCCTCTGAGGTGCCAATCGAGGCCCCGAGGGAAAGGCTTGGATACCGGTCCGCCATCGCCGCCGCCACCTCGGCATCTGCCGCACGGATGCGGGCAAAGGCCGCCCGCACATCGGGACGACGCTCTAACAGCTGGACCGGCAGACCTGTTCGCAGGCTCGCGGGCAGGCTGGGCAAACTCCCTCCGGTCGGCAACCCGCCAGTGCCCGGCGCGCGACCTAACAGCACCTGCAATTGATGCTCCAGGATCTCGCTCTGCAGCTCCGCCACCGTCAGTCGCTCGCGTGTAGCCTCCACCAACTGGCGCTGGCGCAAGATATCAACTCCCCGACCTTGCCCCTCGACAAAGCGGCCTTCCAAGGACTGCACCACTTTCTCGTTCGTGCCAATTTGCTCCTGCAAAAGCTCCTGCTGCGCGCGCGCCTCCAATAGCTGCATCCAAGTGGTGGCCACCTCCGCCGAAAGCGAAATCGCCGCCGCGCGGTAGTCTTCGCCACTGGCCTGCGTGCGCAGCTTTTCCGCCGACACCCGCGTGCGAATCCGTCCCCACAAGTCCACCTCATAGGAAGCCCCCAGGCCCAAGCCATACGACCCGCCAATGGACCCCTCACTGACATCGAGGACCGAGCCAGACAGCTCGCCATCCACCTTCGCCCCCAGCTCCGACTTCGTCTGACGCAACACCGCCTCGGCCTGCCGCAAGCGCTGGGCGGCCGACTCCAAAGAAAAATTCCCCGCCAGCGCGCGACTCTCCAGCGTGTTCAAGTCCCCATCGCCAAAGGCCCGCCACCACTGATCCCCCACGGCCTGAGTGCCACTTCCCGAAAACTGCCCGGGCAGCGAAAGGTCAGCACGCGGTCGCTCCCCCCGCTCTAACTGACAGGACAGCAGTCCGGCGGAAGTCACCAGCAGTAACACCAACTTGATATTTGTCTTTATTGAGTCCCTCACAAATCTACGCAAAAATTCAGGTCCTGAAGTATTCTTCAACACCGACACCCCGTGGAGTTTTACGAACCCCACAACGGAATCTTCCCAAGATAAAGTCGAAAGAGTAAAATCCCAATCTCGTATCCAAAGGATCACAAACGAGCGCTAAAAATTCACCTGGGTCTCAAGTCCTTCCGACAAAACGAACTGAGGTTCTTTTTTCCGGCCGAGTCACTCTCACCGTCCGGTTCCCGCCAGCTCACGGGACGTCGCGCGAGAATTGAGCGCCACCACTCTTGACTTTTGATGATTCCGCTTGTTTTCTTCCGGCGTCCTGAAGGCGCTCCGCTCCATCTTTCTTTTACTCGGCTGCCTCCACGTTGCGGTGGGGCCGATGAATCTGCTGCAAATTGCAGCTTGGACGAGCATGCTTTTTGACTACTCGCAGGAGAACACGATCGCCGAAGCAGTCGAGATGACCTTCGATGGCGACCACCCCTGCTCCCTCTGCTGTGCCATCGCGGAAGCAAAGGAAGAAGAGTCCGAACAACCGGCTGCACCCAATAATCCCAAGCAACAGGAACAGCTTCGTCTGGACCTTTATCCCTTGGCCAAGATCAGGACCGAAAGCGGTCGGGCTCTCAGCAGTCAGTCAAGCCCTTCGGCCGGAGAGCGACTCCTCGCAGCGTGCGAGTTCACCGCCTCCATTCCTTCGCCACCTCCCCAGGCTTAACCGGTTGGTTTCTGGCAACAGATCTGTCTTGAGCCCAATCCCAAGGCCCCCTCGGGTCTGGATTTTTGCGACCGCCATGCGCTCTTCAATGGAGCCGGTTATTCACGAGTTCTGACGCCTTCGTCCTTGGCGGGCAAGACCTCTAACAATTGCTTTTGAAGCGTCGTAGCGATTGCGCGAATTCGGCATCCGGAAACCAAAGCATCAGGCAGTCCGCGCTCAGTGGCCCGGATTCTTGAAACCATCCTCAATGGTTCCCTGCGCCCAAGGATCCACCACGGTTCCTTCTCTCTCTTCAACTTCTCCTCAGGAGAGGGCCCTCTGGGCTCTACTGGGGAAACTCCTTTAACTAGTCATGCCCACTTTATTCAAAACCACCCTACTTCTCTGCGCACTCGGTCTCTCGCTGGCCCGCGCCGACAGCACCTTCGAGCCCCGGCCCGTTCACCCCCTGACGATCACTTCGGATGGTTCCCGGCTTCTGGCGGTCAATCCCGCAGAGGGTCGTCTATCAGTGTTCGCGGTTGGCCCCGCCGAACATGTCCAGCCCCTCCTCATTTCCGAGATTCCAGTGGGACTGGTGCCGGTCAGCGTGCGGCTCTTGAATGACGACGAGGCATGGGTCGTGAACGAGCTCTCCGATACCATTTCCATCGTTTCCCTTTCTAACAATAACACCATTGCCACCATTCACACTGGGGATGAACCGGCCGATGTCGCATTCTCGCAAGGGAAAGCCTACGTCACTTGTTCACGAGACAACTCGGTGGAAGTCTTCAATGTCGTCACGCGGGAAAAAACCAACACCCTCGCTCTGGAAGGACTCCTTCCCCGCGCCATCACCCCGTCCGCCGATGGCACACAGATTCATGTCGGCTTCCAGCACACCAGCAACGGCACCACCATTCTGCCTCGTACCGAAGCACCGGCCCAGACCGTTCCGGAATACGCCAACCCTGCTCTTCCCGCTCCGCCGCAAGTGGCCCAGATTGTTTCAATCGACGATCCGGCCATCGACTACACGGTGCTCGATCACGATATCGCAACCATCGCGGTAGCGACCGATTCGGTTGTCTATCAGGGTGGAATCGGCACCAACATTCTCGCACTCACCACACTGGAAAACGGCTCGCTGGCAGCCGCCAATTCCGAAGCCCGCAACCTGATTTCCTTCGAGCCCGAGCTCCGGTCCCGCTTCGCGAGAAGCCGGCTGGCGAACATCAGTTCCAGTGGAGTCAGCCAACTCGATCTCAATGACGACCCCGACCTCACTTTCCCTCTCATCGAGAGCAGCTCTGCCGCCAGTGCGCTAGCCCAACCCATGGCACTCCTCGCCGCGGAAGACGATCAAGTCTGGCTGGCAGCCTATGGTTCCGACCGTCTGGCTCTGGTGGATACCGATACCGCGACCATTCTCCAGCGCATTGATCTGCGGGCCCTCGACGCACCGGCAGCTCCTCGCGACGGTCAGACAGTTCGCGGACCACGCGGTCTGGCGCTCCATCCCAGCGCTCCCTTTCTCTACAGCTACAACAAGCTCTCCCACACTCTCAGCATCATTAATACGACAAGCCACCTTGTCGTGGGCGAAGTAGACCTCGCTTCTTTTCCCGATCTCGACCCCGACCTCAAGATGGGTCGTGCATTTTTGCAAGACGCCCGCTTGTCCGGAAATGGCTCGGTCTCGTGCGCCACTTGTCACTTGGACCTGGAGCGCGACGGCATGGCGTGGGATCTGGGAGACCCGACCGGCTCGATGCTCACTGTCACCGGCTTTCTCCGCTCGGTGCACCTTTACGACACCGCCGTAAACCATTCCCTCCATCCCATGAAAGGTCCGATGACCACGCAAACCCTAATAGGATTGCGAGATCAGACCAAACTTCACTGGCGCGGAGACAAGGCCTCCATCCAGTCCTTCAACTCCACCTTCCCCAACCTGATGGGAGGAAGTCGCTTGGCTAGTCAAGACATGGATAAAGTGGCCAACTACCTCCTCACTCTCAATCACCATCCCAACCCCAATCTCAACCTCGACCGCAGCCCTCCGGACGAGATCAATGGGGGTGACCCTCTGGCTGGCGTGGCAGTCTTCGCCAAGTTTGACAACCACTGCATCGAGTGTCACAGCCTCCCCTCCGGCACCAGCAACAATCTCGATCTCCCGAGCACGGTGAGCTCCTTCCAAGCGCTCAAAGACCCTCCGCTCCGCACCCTTTACCAGCGCCAATTCTTCAACACGGCCAGCGGGGAGACCAGCATCACCGGATTTGGGATGCTCTCCGACGGCAGCGGCAGCGCAAAGGACTTTCCCATCGTACACCCTTACTCATTGCACATACTCGACGAGCCCTCGAGACCGCAGGCAGTGAGGGACCAAGAGAAGCTCGACCTCACAGCCTTCCTGCTTTCCTTCGACACCGGAACCGCTCCCTCCGTCGGTGCCCAAGTCACCTTTCGCAAGGATGCGGGGTTCCGTGTGGAAGAGCTCCAAGAACTCATCACTTTGCAAAATCAAACCCTCGGTGACTTTGCCAGTTCAGACCTCGTTCTCAGGGGGACCTTCCAAGGTGAGCGGCGGAGTTTCCGCTTCAATCCGCAGTCCGAAAAGTATGAGTCCGATTCCAACAGCGTCATCCCACAGACCTTTTCGGAGCTCTATGAGGAGATGCAAAGTGGTGACGTTCTCATCGCGACAGGAGTCCCCTTGGGAAGCGCAAGCCGCTTTTCCACCGACCGAAACAACAACCAGATAGCCGACCGGGAGGAAGCGCTCCCCGAGCTCACCATCGACACGGATCGAGAGCTCGCCTGGTCTCGTGAATTTTCAGGGTGGCACCTCCAGAAGAGCAACAACCTCTCTCTCTGGTCGCCCCACACCGCACCCGCAACCCAATCGGACACATTGACTACGGTGCCGGGACCTGATGACGAAAACGCTTTCTTCCGCCTGCAACGCAATTGGTAGGAATTCAAAAAAACGAAAATACGAACACGACAATGAAACTAAAAACAATCATCCTTCTCACATCGGCGGTCGCTTCTCAAGCTGCGGTCGTCACCACCAACCCCGGCGCAGCAGCCGGTGCTCACTCCAACTTCTGGAACGCCACGATGGCTGCCGGTGACAGCACCAGCTTCTCCGGCGACTTCAGCTCATGGGCTTGGCATGATACCGACTTGGGCAGCAACGTGGGTTGGCGGCACACTGCGGATTGGTTCGAGCTCACTCTGACCACCGACGCGCTGATTACCTTCGAACTGAACCGGGTGACGGATGGGCCCAATAGCGCCAACGCGGAAAGCCTCTTTCCCTCCTTCACCTTGTATCGGGGAATCTCCGACATCTCTGATTTGAATGATGGAGATGCGGTCAATGAGGACCGTCACATCTTTAACAACATCGCAGATACCCAGATTCATCCCGACGCCATTGTGTTGGAATACGTTGGACACGTCGACAACACGACCGAATCCAGTGCTAGCCAATCCTTCACGCTGACCGCGGGAAGCTACACCTTTGCAATGGGTGGCAACACCGCTTCGCAGGTTGGCCTAACCGCTCTCCCCACGGACTACAGTGCCACCATCAGCGCAGCGGCTATCCCCGAGCCCAGCAGCCTTGTGCTCATCGCGATTAGCTCCATCGGCTTGCTTCGCCGCCGAAGATAGTCATTGGCATTCATCAGGGGGAAGGAGGCACACCTCATCCTTCCCCCTGCTTTCTCTCCATCCTTCTTTTTCTATCGCTCTATGAAAACCACTGCTCCACTCTTTTTCATTGCCTCCGCGACCGTTGTATTCGGTCATCACGGACAAGATTTTCTCGTCACTCTGGACACGGCGACTCCGCACCCTTGGCAGCTTTTCAGCACGAGTGGATTCGACTACAGCAAGCAAGGTAGCGAAGAAGAAATCTCTCTCCTGCAGGGCTTCACCCTGGGGCTGCCCGGCGGGTTCACGGCCGGCGCCTCGTACCGCATCGGCGACGAGGGAAGCGGACAATGGGCCAGCGAATCTATCACTCCAACCTTACAATGGAATGGAGCCAAACTGGAGTGGGGCGAGCACTCGTCGCTGTCACTGGGATTCGCGTTAGGCTGGGAAATCCCGACCAGAGGGACAAGTAGCAACCATTCCCACGGAGGCGACTTGGCCCTACAAGATTGCTCGAGCCTCATCGGCATTCCCGCTCTTTATCAAGCCTGCCTCCTCGCCAACGAGGAACGCCTCAACCACTCTCATGATGAAGATGGCCACTCGCATGATGGCATCCACCGGCACGGGGAGAGCCATGGCTTTCTCCGGCTGATCGCGGAGCTGGAGCTGGGAGAGCGCGACAAGATCGCGAGCAACTTAATCGCGGTGTTTCCCGAGGATGGCGACCCCGCCTTTGGTTACGCGCTCGCCTATCGCCACCGCTTCAACGAGCTCTTCTCCGCAGGACTCGAGGCCACCGGGGACTTCGACAGCAATGGTGAACACCTCCTCTATCTCACCTCCACTTTCTACCCCAACGACTCCTTTTCCATCACCCTCGGCACCGCAACCGGACTGACCCCGGATTCAGCCGACCTCTCGGTGCAGTCCCTTCTGACCTGGCGCTTCTGATTCAACAGAGCTGTTGCTCATCGCGCTTCCCGTTCGACCGAGAGGCCGAGAGGTCTTCCCAGCATCCCAACCGGCAGCTGAACGCTCGTTCAATGCAGGCTTGGGAACCATTTTTTCCCAAGCCTAAAGCAGTTGGAACGGTAAATGCTAAATTTTGTCAAAACCGACAGCCGAACGGCCGAAAAATTTCCGGGACAATCCAATAAAAGGGGCAAAGGCTTGGTCGCCTTTGCCCCTTTTCTATCGAAAAATTTCGACCTTCACTCTGCTCCTAACGCTTTCTCCGGAAAAGAGATAGACCAAGACAAGCCAAGAGCGACACACTGCTGGGTTCCGGGACAATCGTTGCCACTTGAAAGCTGGTTCCCCCCCCGGTCGCATAGCTCATCGTGTATTCCAGACGCCCCACTGGTTGATCGACCGTCAAAGTCGCCAGCGGCAGCTCCACATTCCCGGCAATTGCAGCATCAGTGGAGATCCGGGCGGTCCCAGCGTCCCATTGGTGGCTATTGTCCATCACCCCGGTCTTGCCCGGATACTCATTGAAGGCCCAGGTCGAAAGGTCCGTAATCGGATTGCCCGCGGGGTCAAAGGCCTTGATGGAAACCCCTTCTTCAATCAAATCAAAATCCAAGAAGAGAAGAAGATCGCCTGCCTCGAGCGGAATCGCGAAATCCATGGCAAAGGCCACTTCCAAAGCATGGGGAGTAAACTCAAAAAAGCGGATTTCGTCGCGAAGCAGAGGGGGATGAGCCGACACATCGCTAAAGTCGGCGATGTAGTTCCCATTCTCATTGCCTGATGGATTGCCGGGCAAAAAGGTGAAGGTCACGTCCCCCACGCCCTTGAAATCCTGACTCAATGGATAGGTCTGGCCTCCGTTGTTATCAAAATCGTAATCGAAGTCACTAATAGTCAAAAGTGAAACCGCTTGACCCTGAAGGACTAGTCCGGAAGCGACGATTGATGAGTAGAAGAATGTTTTCATGGAGCGTTGTCGAATGGGGATTGGTATCAAAACGAGATACCTAGAAAAACCGCTCCTATGTTAGCGATTTCTAATATTTAATCAAGCTAAACAAAAGACTCCGAAGCCAATTCAAAGCCTGTCGACGGGATGAGATAGGCGAGCTCGAACAGGCTACCCCGCGCTTCGGAATCTCGGTTTATCTCAGAACCTCTGGGCTTTGGAATTGTAGAGTGGACGGAGATCTGCTTGTTCGGAGAATCGAAAATCGAAACTTTTTTTGTTATTTGTCCCACAAATCATCGTGAGCCTTGGACAACAACCCATTTTTAGAAACCAGCCCCACAAGAAAGTCGCCCAATCCGTTAACCCGCAATGCCATGAATCCCAATCAGCACTCTTTTTTTACTTTGTTCCTCTGGTTCCTTCTCTGCTGCCAATCCCTTCCGGCAGCCAGCGGAGGTCCGGATGGCTACGGCTACACTTGGATCAACTCTGACGAAGAAGAAGGCCCCGTCTACGAGCTCATCAAGCACACCCCCAAGGCAAGCCTGGTGCTGGAGAACAACACCGCCACGGCCGGAAACGTCGACCTGACTGTCCCATGGGGTGGGATCTATGGCGCACAAACCAAGACCTTGCGCATCTCACGCAACGGCTACATCACCGACCTTTTGACCGAGTCGGGTAACGATGAGACCAACGACTGTCCCCTGCCCGCCACTCCATCAGTTGGAGGCGGCAATCGCATCTACGTGCTCAATGACAATCTGGAACTCGACACCTCAACCGGAAAAGTTCTCTACGAATATTTCCCAAGTTCACCCCATCCCCTGCACTCCTGCGGGGTCCACGTCATCACTTGGCAAAACATGCATCACGCCACTGGCAGTAGCACCCGCTTCTCCTTCCAGGCCCTTCTCTTCGACAACTTTGACATTCTTCTTCAGTTTGAAAAAGGAAACCCCGAGGCCGGCTCTGGCTCCACAACTGGCATCCAAAATGCCGACGCCACTATCGGGCTGAATATTGCCTGTGACACCCCCAACAGCATCCCGCCCTACAGCGCCTACCTCATCCGCCCCCCCGTCACCACAGTGGACACCATCGTCGACGAGTTCGACAATCCCCCCGGGGCCAATACCTCGCTCCGCGAAGCTCTTCGCGATACGCCCAATGGTGGGCGCATCGAGTTCGACTTCTCCACCAGTGTCGCCCCCCTGATTGACCTCTCGTCCTCTGGCGGTGGACAAGGATCCCGCATCACCCTCAGCAATCGCAACCTCGCAATCGACGGGTCGACTATCGCTGCTCGGCCTTGCTTTTACGGCGGCGGCGAGGTCAGGCATCTCTTGATACAGAACGGAAGCCATCTCTCACTCTGCGATCTTCGCTTCTCCCACGGGGCCAGTCAAAATCTATTTGCGGCCGGTGCCGCAGGTTCAACTTATGTCGAAGGCGACTCCTCGCTTGTCGCTAACAACTGCGATTACAGCCAAAATTTTTCCAACAACGAAGGGGGTGCCCTCTTCATCAAAGGGGCCGAAAGCGAGGCTCACTTCCATCAATGCGACTTCATGAGCAATCTGGCACGCGCCGCCGGGGGAGCAATCGCTGCTAGAACAGACGCCAAGCTAACAATGCAAAGATGCAAACTTTGGCTTAATCGCTCCAGCAGCTCGGTAGGCGGTGCGCTCTCCCTTCGCGAAGCTGAAGTTCAGCTCTCGTCCTGTGACTTTGCCGAGAATGAAGCGGTGGGAAGCAACGGCGGCGCCATCGTGGCCAACGCCGGGGTGGAGTGCGAACTATATGCCTGCACCTTCGACGCCAATACCGCTGTAAATGGCGGTGCGATCGCGGCCGAAAACAGCTCGTCGACTTCCTCTCCCCCAGCCCAGTTGCAGTTCTCCCGCTGCACCTTTTTTCAAAACCTGGCCATCAGCAATGGAGGTGCAGTCTACGAAGACTCAATCAATGCCGACGGATTTACAGCCTCTTTCAACTTTGCCCACTGCACTTTCTATCAGAACGGATGCGGTGCCGGGGGAGGAGCCCTTGCGGTCAGAGAGGCAGATCCTGCCTTTCAAGGGGTCTGTGTGGCTCACAATACTGCCGAAGGCCATCCCAACAACTTTATCGCATTGGGTTCGGGCGGCACGGTGAGCTATGGCGATAATCTGGAGTCGGGCAGCGACATGGGCTTCACCCTGGGAACTGACTATCAGAACGCCAACCCTCTTCTCACGGACCTTGGCTACTACGGGGGCTTTGTGCGCACCTGCATGCCCTTGCTCGGTTCGCCGCTCATCGACGCCGCGATTCAAGGCGGGGCGGCCTCCCCCCTGGATGCCCGGGGTATCGCCAGCTTCCAGGACGGTGACCCCACAACGAACTCCGGCCTCCCGGGCTTGGACTACGATGATATTGGAGCGGTGGAGCTTGCGCCCACCATCTTGCTCGATGATACCGATGAGGAGGGACTTCAAACCGCCATCAATAGCGTCGCGCGAGGGGGCACCATCCGTATTAGCAATACCCCTCGCATCGAGTTCAGTTCAGTACCGGATATCCCCACGGGAAGCATGATTTTCATCGAAGCCCTGCAGCCCACCACGTTCTCCGAACTTCGCCTCTCCTTTTCTACCTCCGAAGTTGCCCTGCATGGCATCGACTTCGATGCGGGGGGCTACAACAATGCTTTCCTCAGCGTCACCAACCCATCCGCGCCATCCAACCCCAGTTCCCTCAGCCTCCATCGCTGCGAAGTGCGCAATCACCCCAATTCCAACAACTCGGCCATCCAGTGCCTCGCCAACTCGAGGCTCTCCCTGTCCCACTGCGAGTTCAGGGAAAATTCATCTGAAAAGGGTCTCTCTCTCGACGGCCTCGCCCATACGATTCGCGACACACATTTCAGCCTTAATGAGCCTGCCAGAGACCACGTGCTTGTCGACATCGGTAGCCCTGCTCTCATCTCGCGCTCATCCTTTATCGAACAAAAGATCGCGTCGAATTCATCAGGACGTGGCGCCCTCATCCGATTCACCACCTTCTCACGCGACCAGCCCATCATCTCGAGAATTCGCAACTGCACCTTTGCCAACAATGTTCTGACCACAACCGCCTTTCAGAACTATCTCCAGCCTTCCCTCTTCGAGATTGACGGCCAAAGCTACAGCGTTCCGTGGTTCATCCTCTTCGACCATTTAACGATCGCAGGCAACACGCTTGGCGGACCTGCCAACACAAGCCTGCTGACCGCTTCGACTTCAAGCTACCCGACGAATTTCTTCTCAATCTCCAACTCCATATTTTCGAACAACCTGGTAACCACCAATTTATCAGGAATCAACTCGGGCGGAGGCAATTTGTTCGACTCTTCGCAGAGCGGGACCTTGGGTTCTGATCAAGTCGACACCGATCCTTTGCTCGGTCCCTTGGCACTGGGACGCAATGGCACCCGACACTACACCTTGCAGCCCGGTTCCCCGGCGATTGACAGTGCCTTGCCAAGCACCGCAGGCATCACCGATGGACGGGGAACCATCCGATACATCGATGGCGATTCCAACAATTCTGTTCTCCCTGACGTCGGGGCCGTGGAAGCAGGTATTCCCCTCATGGTTACAACCCACAAGGACGAAAACGATGGAGGTCTGGGATTGGGCGATGGCGATTCGCTGCGGGAATGTCTCGCCCGAGGCGACTTCGATCCAGTCAGCATCTCGGTCGATCCCACGATTAGTGAAATCAAGATCAACTCGGAAATCTCACTCGCTGGTCCGCACTCTCTTGATCTCAATCTCGCCGGCAAGGATCTCACCCTTATCTTTATCTCAAACGCGCTTAACCAGGTCAGCCTGAGCGCAGAGAGCTACCTCCATCTGAACTCCACCGCCCTCCAACCCCCGCGCGATAGAATCGCTTTTTCTCTCTCTGAGAATAGCAATCTCCACCTCCACGATTGCGAATTTGAAACCGCAGCCTTGGGCTACCTCAGCGCTACTGGCACGAGCCAGGCCCTCGCCACCCGGGTCCGCGCGGACGAACTCAACTTCGACAGTGATGCCGCTCTTTTTCTCACGAAAGTCTCTGCCGACATGAGTGTGGAGAACTCTTCGTTCACCCGCAATACCAGCTCGGACCTCAGCACCCGAATCTTTGTCCAAGCCTCAACCGCCGCCCGCTTGTTTCTCGACCACTGCACGATCGCCGAAAACGAGTCTCTTGAAGGAATGCTGGAAAATACTGGGTTCACCCGCATGCGCCACTGCACCTGGTATCGCAATGGCAGCAATCCGGCGAACGCGGGTTCGCTCGCCCACACGTCCATCAAGTCCACTCTCTTCGCCGCTAATCATGGGTCCTCGGCCTTTAACAACCCAAATGGAATCCTCTTTTCCGAAGGTGATAACCTCTCTGACCTCGGAGACTCCTTCTTACAAAACAGCGAAGACAAAACCTACTACAGCGCACGCCTGGCCCCTCTCTTCGACTATGACCGTGATGGCGTTCTGGAATCACCACCTCTCGCCGCGAGCCCAATCTTCGCGACCACGACAGGAGCAACCGACATCCCTAACAACATCCTGGTCGTAAATACGACTGCTGACGAGAACGACAGCCCGGCAGGCCCCAACCTCTCCCTGCGGGAAGCAATTCGCGACCTGGCCCCCGGAGGAACAATCCTCTTCGACACCTCGCTGAACAATGCCTCGATCACGCTGGACAATCTCGCCCTTTCCAAGACTCTCACCATGGACGCCACGGACCTGCCCTCGGGCATCGACTTGGTGGGGAGAGCGTATACCACGAGCCCGGACATCACCATAGCCTGCCACGGGATCCACTTCCGTGATTCGTTCGCCGAATCCGGCAATGGGGGCTCGCTCCATCTTCCCGCTGCCAACCTGGTCGCCTCCAGCTGCACCTTTTCAGGCAACGCGGGCTTTGACTTCGGGGGCGCGATCTCGATTGGAGGCGACATGATGCTGGAGAACTGCACCTTTGCCCAGCTCTCAGCTTCTGCCCAAGCCTCCGCAATTAAAATCGAGGGAGGAAACTCCCGGATCTCCTTCTGCACCTTCGGAGAATGCTCCAGCCCCAGCGGAGGAGTCATCGACTTAATCTCCAGCTCTTCCCTCTATCTCTACGGGTGTCACTTCTACGACATCGCACGACCCGCGGTCTCCTTCGGGACAGATATCACTTCGGCCTTCAACCTCTTCAGTCAGTCCAGCGTAGGCTTTGCCACCGCCACAGATGCGGTGGGGGTTTCTTCGGCAGCGTTCCGACCTTTCGCAGATTATGGGGGCTATGGGCCCACCTACTCCTACTTACCTCTAACAGGTTTCGACAATTTCATCACCAATATTGGGGCTGGGGTGGCCCAACCGCCGGAGCGGGATGGCCGGGGTTTCATCCGACAAGTGCAAAACGGAATCGAGCCCGGCTCCCACGAATTTGGAGGAGAAATTGCCTATGGTAGCGATTCAGAAAGCCTCTTCGGGGATGAAGACGGGCTCCCCGCGTGGTGGGAGCTCAACCATGGCCTGAATCCCACTTCCGACGACGATCCCACCATCGATAGCGACGGTGACGGCAGCAGCCTGGCCGAGGAGTTTGCCTGGCTCACCGATCCGGACGACGCCAACTCCTTTTTCTCCTGCCAAATGGTGGCCGGTCCTTCGCTACAGTGGACCACGGTTCCGGGTTACCTGTATCGAGTCGAAGAAAGCGAAACCCTCTTGTCCAACGACTGGGATGAGGTTGAGGTCAGAACTGGCAACGGTTCACCGGAGACCTTCGCGCTCCCCATTGACCCCGTCACCAAGCCCAAGAATTTCTTCCGCATTGTTAGAGTTTCGCCCTAACAAACACCTCACCTAAAGCCACTCGACCTCGGGTGGCATCTCCACAAAGCGGCCATCTATGCAGAACGGCTTTCCATCCAGGGTCACCCGTGATCCTTCACCCAGACCCGCGATGAGATCCCAGTGCAAGGTGCTCTTGTTCGTATTGCCGGTCTCGGGATATCCCGCGCCAAAGGCAAGGTGGAAAGAGCCGCCCATCTTCTCATCAAAGAGAATCTGACCCGTCGCCCGGTCAATGGCCCGGTTGGTTCCAAAGGCGACCTCACCGATACGGCGCGCGCCTTCGTCCTGATCCAACATGGAGATGAGGAACTCCTCTCCCTCCTCCGCCTGTACCTCGGTGGCCCGGCCCTTTTCCATCACGATGCGGGCATTTCGAACGGCGTGCCCCTGATAGACGCAGCGCTTGTCAAAGACGACCACCCCCTCCGCGCCGCCATTTTCGGCGGCAAGGTTCGGCCCAGAGTAGACCTCGCCGTCCGGAAAATTCTTTCTCCCTGGGCTAGAGAGCCAACGCATCCCGGAGACATCAACCGTGAGGTCCGTGCCGGCGGGAGTCTGGAAACGGAGCTGATTCCCTTTCATCAAAGACTCCGCCAACGCCGATTGCCAGGCATCCAATTGCTGCCAGAAGGCGACCGGATCCTCTTGATTCAGCTGGCAGGCCTTCACCACAAACTCGCAATAGTCCCGCAGGCTCATCCCCGCATCCTGCGCATATGCGTTGGTGGGGAAAAGAGTGGTCGACCAGAGCAATGGACGCAGTTCCGAGTCGATACCAGGGTCATCCGCCACTGCCGCCCGCTGAAAGAAGAGCTCGCGACTCGCCTTGTTCGCCCGCGCTGCCCGTTGAATCCGTTTCGGATCAAACTTGTCCAACGCCCGCAGATTGGTGGAGCCGCCCAGATTGATCGTCGCATCCACCAACTCGGTCTCTGCCTGAACAAGTGGATTGACCCAATCCAACTGTTGCTCACTGGCCAACTCATAGAAAGCTTCGCCCAGAAACTCCGGACGGCAATTCACCACCGGCAATCCCCCCGCCTCCAAGACCTTCCGATAGACAGCCTCCAGCAGAGGCTCCGCAGCAGGAACAGAAGTAATCCGAACCACGTCGCCGGGCTGAACTTGAGTCGCGTGCCGAACCAGAACGTCGGCCCAGCGTTGAAGATGTGTATTGGTGATCATTTTGAGAGATTTGCGTTTTCGGTAGAGGAAAAGACGGCCTGAGAAAAGAGACGGACTGTTTCGTGAGAAAGCCTCCCCCCAGAACCAAAGACCCCGACTGGTCGACCCTCTGAATCCGCAAAAACTGCGTGGGTGCCAGCCCCCATCCAAGACAGGACGGAGGAATTTAGCTGGAGATTTTTCCTCACGACCTCAAGACAAGCGAAATCGGGAAAAAACTCAACAATATACAAAACTATTTGCGGAGCACCTCGCTCACGGGGTCGCTCAAGCTGGGCTTTTGCTCGGCCATTGGAATGGCGGCGAGGACTTGCTGGATGGCGGCTTCGGCGGTGTCTTCGCTTTGGGCGTGGACCCGGCAGAGCAAGTCGCCCGCGGCTACCGCTTGGCCTCTCTCCGCAAAATCACTGAGCCCCACCGCGTAATCGATGGAGTCCTCCGCGCGACGCCGGCCACCTCCAAGCTCGACCACCGCCAGCCCGAGTCCCCGGGTATCGATGGCGTCGAGATAGCCGGCGGAGGGTGCGATCACGTCCTTCACAATGGGAGCGGCGGGCAAATAGTCGTCGACCTTCTCCAGAAGGTCAGTCGGTCCGCCCAAGCCGGAAACCATTTGGGCAAAAACCTCGGCCGCGCGACCCGAGGACAGGGCCTCCTCCAAGGCAGTGCGGGCCGATTCGTTGTCCTGATGCAGGCCTCCCAGCACGAGCAGTTCCGCCGACAACTCCATCACCACCTCGTGGAGACGGCTTCGCTTGTTGGAGCCTGTTAGATACGAAATGGCATCGCGCACCTCGAGGGCATTGCCCGCCGCGCTGCAGAGAGGCTCGTTCATATCGGTGATGAGGGCGCTGGTCTTGACCCCCGCGCCATTGGCCACGCCGACGATGCTTTCCGCGAGGGCATGCGAATCCTCGTAAGTCGCCATGAAGGCGCCGTTGCCAGTCTTCACATCCATGACGAGCGCCTGCAATCCGGCGGCGAGTTTCTTGGAAAGTATGGAGGCGGTGATCAGGTCGATGGACTCCACCGTGGCAGTGACATCGCGGGTGGCGTAGAAGCGCTTGTCTGCCGGAGCGAGCTCGCCGGTCTGCCCGATGATGGCGACCCCGCAGTCGGCCACCACTTTGCGAAGCACCTTCTCGTCAGGTGAGGTGTTGTAGCCGGGAATGCTATCGAGCTTGTCGAGGGTGCCCCCAGTGTGCCCGAGTCCGCGCCCCGAAATCATGGGCACAAATCCCCCGCAGGCCGCGATGAGAGGCCCCAGCATCAGGGAGACATTATCGCCCACCCCGCCGGTGGAATGCTTGTCGATGACGGGACCATCCATCCCTTCCCAGCGCAGCACCGAGCCCGAATCGCGCATCCCCTCGGTGAGAGCCACCCGCTCGTCGAGGCTCATCCCTTTGAAAAAGACCGCCATCGCAAAAGCCGCTATTTGCCCTTCGGAAATCGAATTGTCGCCAATTCCCGAGGCGAAGAAGAGGACCTCGTCCTTGCTGAGCGCCTTGCCGTCTCGTTTCTTGCGAATGATTTCCTGCGGTAACATGGGAAGGAGCATAGAACTTCCCTGAGGAAATGCCCAGAGTTGTTGGGCGAGAATTGAATTCTTCAGTCACGGAACTTTACAAGCAACCCGGGGGCAACAATCTCAATCTTTCTGGTTTTTCTTCCTTAAAAAAGTGTTGGAAATTCGAAAAAATTCCCTTTTCCCCGCAAAAAAAACGAAAACAGCGACCGGAAACGAGCCCTTTTTGGCGAGGAGCGAGCTCTCTCCCATCTCCTTTTTGAGGAATTTTCATTAAACCCATCCAGAGAGAGCACTTCTTCACTGATGATTTATTGATACTCTCGGCAAATAACTCTTATTAAAGAACCCTAAAACCAAGAGGGTTTAAGCACTTGCATAAATTTACAGGAACTAGGAAGACCCTAAACATTTCTTCCTGGAAACACTTACAATTTAGCATTGTAAAATATATATTTACAGAAAATCAAAACAGGAGTAAAAATGAAGAACTATGAAGTTCCATGTTCAAGTAAAAGTTATGTCATTCGTTGTGCTCTCTAACTCAATGGTAAACGCACATGTTCCTCTTTCTTCTCTGTTTGAAGAATGCGATCCGGTAACAACCAGTCTTTCTGCTCTTCAGACTTCCAGTGATCAGATCGTATCGAAGACCTTTACGAATCTGGAAGAGACTGCTACTTGGACTCATCATGTAGCGGGAGCTGCCGGATTCAATCTGGGCCTCGCTTGCCTGGAAATCAGGACTTTTACGCAAACTGATGGAACGAGCCTCATCTTCGGGCGGGAACAGAAAGCCCGAACCGCTCTGGGGGTCGACTTGAGCGCATTGATAGAAGGAATCCTTGAGATTGACCTCATGAGCAATTGGGAATCCGACCTCACCTTGGACACCGATCTCCTGGAGGGAGGAAACTATGTCCTGCGCTGCACGGTCATCCCTGACAACAGCCTGATCGACATTTCCGGCCTTCTTGCAAACACTCAAATCTCAATTGCTGGTTCGGTGACTGACACCAATGGGGTGGGAGGAGTGAACATTCACCTTTTGGACCTTGTCGACATATCTCTTTTAGCTGAATCAGAGGCCTTGGATATCGAGATCCCCTTCCAGGCTACCGAAGACTCCTCCACCATTGATATTAACTTCGACTCTGATGGTTTGGTTAACTTGGGAGTATTGAATTCGGTGAGCGCTCCCGGGGGAAACGGGACTCAAGCCGTCCTCAAGTTTGCCGACTTGGCCGTCATTTCGGTCAACGAACCTCTCGAAGACTTGATCCTTTCCATCGAGCAAAGCTCCGAAGACTCCGTGGAACTGAGCTGGACCGGGGGCTCCGGAGTCATCGACATCGAAGTTTCGACCGACCTCAATCAGTGGGACACCTTCGAGGTCAACGCCAGCTCGCCCATCACCGTTCCCATCGTGTTCAACGAGGACCCCAAGAGATTTTTCCGAGCAGTCAAGCGCTAGCAGCTCCCCCTTTCCCGCAATCCAAAAATCCATCTTGGTTGCTCATACCAAGGTGGATTTTTTTGTTCCGACTTGAGCGAAGAACGGTTCTGGCCGCGAGTGTCTCCTCTCGCTAAAGACTTCTCCCATGAAGATTTTTCTGACCGGAACAACTGGTAAGGTGGGAGGATACTTGGCGGATTATTGGCAGGACCTGCATCGGGTCACCGCTTGCCCCCGTTCGGTAGTGGATCTTACCGACACCGCCCAATTGTCCCGCTTTCTGGAAGAGAGCGACTTCGATCTGCTCGTCAATCCAGCAGCGGTCTCGACCCCGGAAGGATGCGAAAGCGCGCCCGAGCTCGCGGAAAAAGTGAATGTGGAAGCCCCCGCCACGATGGCCCGGATTTGCCGGGAAAAGGGGGTGCCCTTCATCCACTTCTCCACCGACTACGTGCTTGATGGCAGCGAGGCCGGATTGAAGGCCGAAGATTCGCCCTGCCAGCCGAACAACCTCTATGGACGAACCAAGCTGGCTGGCGAGCAGGAGGTCACTGCCGCCCATCCGGAGGCCATCGTGGCGCGGGTTTCCTGGGTCTTTGGCTCCGCCGGAGAAGGCTTTTTGGAGAAGGTCTTTCGGCAGATTCAGGAAAAAGTCGCGCTGGAGGCGGTCGCGGACAAATACTCCGTGCCCACTTCCGCGACCGAAATGGCGAAGGCTCTCGACTTCCTGATTGCCTCGCGGTCGCACGGTCTCTTTCACCTCACCCAAACGGCGGCCGAGCCAGTGAGTTGGCACCGGTATGCGGTGGAGGTCTCGGCTGCGGTCCACGAGCTGGGCCTAACGGAGGGGCCCATTCCAGTCACCCCCCGCCGGATGGAGGAGATTCCGGTCTTGCGGACCAATCGCCCCGTCCATACCGCCATGACTCCGGCCAAATTGAGCTCACTGGGACATGAGATGGCGGACTGGACCCACGTTCTGCGCCAACGGGTCACAGAGCTTCAATCTAACAATTCCCACCCCACATTCTAAATCGCATTGACCGCACCCCGCCCCGAGGTCATCCTTTGCGGCATGAAAAGCAGCAGATTGCTTCCCCTCGCAGCAACACTCTCCCTCGCCAGTTGCGCGCAGATTGCCTCCACTCTCCAAGAGCCAATCACCAGCGATTACAACCCGCTGGATGGCCCGAATTCACCCCGTCTGCGCTCGAACAGCTTTCAGCCCACCGGCCCCACCTACAGCGCCGGCACATGGGTTGAGACCGCGACCCCCAATGCGACTTTCTTTAATAAAATCCCGAAAGGCAACGCGACCGCCGACAAGGTGCTGAGCCTGGGAACTCCACTGAAGGTCGTTGCCACCAAGGGTTCGCACTTGAAAGTCGAATTGGAAGGCGGCTCCGTGGGCTACGTCCCCACTATCATGGTGGCCGAGCCCTCCAGCAGCGACGACACCTCCCCCTTCCTGCCGCCGCCGCCCTCCGCTCCCTTGCAACGCAGCAGTAGCAGTGACCTGGCCCCCGCGAGCCTGGCTCCGGCACCCCTGCAACCTTCTGGCTCCTCTCTCATCCCGCCGCCGTCGAGCGTCAGCGCAAGCCCCGACCCCGACCCCGTCGTCATCGAGTCCCCGGAACGCAAGCCGACCGAAGTGCTCATTCCAACCAGCGGCTCTCCCAGCCCGGTCCAGTTGCCCGAAGCCCCGGCCGTGCCCAGTTCCATCCCCGCTCCCAGCGGCGCCCCGGACAAAATCGACCCAACCATCGGCATCGAGTAGACTGGGTACGCTCGGCGAACGTTGACCGTTCCCAGCAATTTTGCTGCAAAATTCTCAGTAGCAGCGCGGTAACCAGAGGGTGCCCCTCATCTTACCCGCTGTCCTACTGATTGCCGCTTTGCAAAGCGAGCCCCTTGGTTACGACTCCAACCCCCTGGGAGTCCTTGAAAAGCCACTGATCCTCCGGACCTACGTCCCCGACCCCGGACTCGATCCCGCGGTGCTGTCCCATCACGGCCAAGCCGCCAAATCTCCGAAATACAATGCGGGCAAAGGCCGCGACGTGGCGGGTGAGTATGAGATGATCAAGGTCTTGCCGGCAGCAATTGCCGTCAATCACGGGCCAGCACTTTCCTATGTGTTCGATACCATCGAATGCCGCGTGATGTATGCCTGGCAAGGAGGCTTCCTGGATATGTATCCATATTGGGGAGATACTGAAAAGGGAGGTCGCCGCTCCTTTGACTACGTTCCCCGCCTGGTCGGCAATCTCTTTTATCTCGCCCAGTCACAGGAGCAGGCTGAACCCCGTTTCATCGGCTATGATCTCTCCGAGAACGGCGTTCCGACCTTCCGCTACCGCCTTGGAGAGCAGGAGTTTGCCGAAACCATCCTGCCCAGTGAGGAAAAGCTGACTTTCCAAAGGGTCATCACCACCCAAGGGCAGAAGACGACCGAAGACATTTCCGGCGAATTGCTCTCGCGCCATCAGGGCTTTGATCGCGAGATTAAGATCGCGGATGCCAATGCCAAAGCAGGCGAAGAGGTCTTTCTCGCCTACGGCTGCATTGCCTGCCACTCCACCGACGGCTCCGTGGGGCACGGACCGACTCTGGCCGGCCTCTTTGGCAGCGAACGCGAAATCGAAGGAGGCGATACGATCACCGCAGACGAAGCCTATCTCCGCGAGTCCATCCTGGCACCCAATGCCAAAACCGCAAAAGGCTTCCCGCCCAACTACATGCCACCCTATCAGCTCAACGAGAAGGAACTCGATTCAGTGATTCTCTTTATCAAATCCTCCGCAGAAGTGACCCGGGACTAACCTGTTAGAAAATTTTACCGCAGATGAACGCAATCAAACACAGCCGCTGGAACAAGGTCTTCACACTTGGACTCATTCTAACAGGAGCTGCCACTGTGGGAGCCTCACCCTATCAGGTCGAGAACATCGCCCTCCCCCCCAATTGCCCTCCCGAGGTCGGAGCCATTGACTTCGCTCCAGACGGCACCTTCTTCGTGGTGCTGAGACGCGGCGATGTCTTTCGCGCCCAGCCACAATCCGATCCGGAGAAATGGGACTGGCAGTTGTTCGCCAGCGGATTCCACAACGGGTGCGGACTGGATGCCGTGACCCGGAACAAAGTGCGAGTCACCCAGATGGCCGACTTTACTGAAGCGACCGATACCGATGGGGATGGGACGGCGGACCAATACCGCATCTTTGCCTCCGGATGGGGATTGTCGGGAAATTATCACGAGACCAACACCATCACCGATGATGGCGCGGGCGGCTACTACATCGCCGTGGGCACCGCCTCCCACAATGGCCCGACCGGCGAGCATACCCTTGGGGATTACTCCAAGTTCGGCCGCCGGGGACGCAACTTCGCCGCCGTCAAATGGCGGGGCACCACCCTGCACTGCGATGCCGAGGGCAACTTGACCCCCTACTGCTACGGCTTCCGCATGCACAACGGAATTCATCGCGATCAAGACGGCAACCTGTGGTGCGGTGACAATCAGGGCGACTGGCGGGCAACCACCCCGCTCTATCACCTCGAGAAAGGCAAGTTCTATGGACACCCCAATAGCTTGGTCTGGGATCCCACGTGGCCGGCCAACAAGGATCCCCTCGCAACCTTTCGAGAGGATTTGGCGGCCTACAATGCGCACCGGACCCTTCCGGTGGTGCAAATCCCGCACAAGGAGATCAACCGTTCAGCGGGCGAGCCCTACGTCATCCCCGACAATTTCCCCCACTTTCCAGGCCAAATGCTACTGCCCGACAACAACGGCACCCGCATCACCCGAATCATGCTGGAAGAAGTCAATGGCGAGTTCCAGGGAGCCTGCACCCACTTCCTCGACAATGGTGGCTTGCGCTCGGGCAACCACCGCATCCGCTTCAGCCCCGATGGCCAACAGATCTACGTTGGCCAAACGGTGCGAGGCTGGGGTCAACCGGCAGAAGGGATCCAGCGCATCACTCCGGCCAGCCAAGAAATGCCCTTTGATATCGAGAAATTCGAAATCACCCCCAAGGGATTCAAGCTCACCTTCACCCGGGAACTTTCGAAGCAGCCTCAAGCCCGGGACCTGAAGTTCAACTCCTTCACCTATCAATCCAAATGGACCTACGGTTCTGCACCCGAAAACAAGGCGCAGCACGAAGTCACGGAAATCGTCCCGGTCGATGGGCGCACCTTTTCGGTAGCCCTCGAGGGCTTCGAAGCTGGCAAAGTGTATCAACTGGATCTGCCGGCGATGGAGAGTTCCAAGGGAGAGAAAATCCAGAATCAACTCTTCTACTACACCGCCAACCAGATCCCGACAGGAGAATAGGCAAAGGCTGGGGTTCACTTCCCTGCTTCGAAAAAAGGGAAAATTGGAGTAAACCAGACAGTCACGGATAGACCTCTGCAATCAGCGAAAGTGGTTTGCACGGCTGTCTATCGCGCGACTTCCTCTTTTTACTCCAAAAAAACTCCCATGCCCACGCTCCTCCTCGCCCTGATTGGCGGCATTCTCTGCTGTTCTCCTCCTCTGGCCGCACAGGACTCCACCACCAAAGAAAAAGTTCAGTCGAAAGCAGCCCGCGATCCAGATAGCGAGCCATGCTTTGTCCTCGACGGCGACCTCGACAGCGCCAACTACCTCATCACGGACAACGGGATGCGACTATGGGCTGCCGTCAAGGGCTCCAAACTCTACTTGGCCACTTGGTCGACCGAAGGCGGAACCAGCGATCACTTCGTGCTTTGCTCCACCACCTTCGGCAATCCGGAAGGACACCCCTGGGGAAAGGCTGGCACCCTGAACTACTACTTCGCGGAGTGGCCCTGGTTGGCGGCGGAAGGTGACAACGACTACGCCACCCTGAACAACGGAGGAGCATCGGGCGAACATGCCGAAGGACCTAATGGAGGAGTTCTCGAAGGAGTGATCGACCTCGAGGAGGTCTTTGGCACCATGCCCGAAACAGTCTACCTCTCCGCGCTAGCTTACGGAACCAACGCCGGAGATGCCATGGTGGGGCAGACTCCAATTTTCTGGCAAGACGACAATCTGGACATCATGGAGATGGCTCCCGTGACCGTGGAATCCATTCGCGACGAGGATCTCGATGGACACTTCGATCAGGGAGCACCAACCTTGACAAGCGAGGTGAATGGCAATCTCGCGGATGCCAACTATGGCTTGCGGCGCTTCTTTATCGACGAACAAGCAAACGAGAGCGCATCTCTCAGCCTAAACTTCACCCCTCATGCCAACCCGGACGAAACCGTCAGTCAGGTCGAGGTCATCACCAACCTGAACCGCCGCGACTTTGCCGTCATTCAGGAAAATCGCGACCTCGCCACCACCTCTTCCGAAACCTACTACCGCGCCTACCCCATGAGCGAATCCAACGGGACTTGGACGACAACCCTACCCGTCGACACCTGCGGAGCCTATCGGGCTACGGTGCGCTATTTCATTGATGGCGAGGGACCTTTCTACTTCACCGACGGAGGCCTGCGGCGGGACCTCGCCATCGTGGTCTCTCCCAACAATGCGCTGGACACAATTCTATATGAAGTCAATCCCGCCATTGTGGAAGCGGTGGACAGCACTCCCTCCGGTCGCTCAACCTTCCGCGATCTTTGGATGGAAAACACGGATCGACCCGATGCCGTCAGCACGCAGAAGTTCACCGAACTGGGCATCAACATGATCTGGCTCCAGCCCATCCACCCCATCGGCACCGAGGGCAGACAAACTGATCCCCTTACGAACCAGGACTACGACCCGGGCAGCCCCTACTCGGTGAAAGACTATTGGCAAGTTGCCCCCTTCCTGGGCGCAGACAATACTGAGTCGGGAGCGATGGCGGAATTCCAGACCATGGTCGACGAATTTGACCGCCACGGAATCGGCGTCATGGTGGACGGCACCTTCAACCACTCGTCCCCCGACGCGATTCTGGGACAAGGTGCGGTTGACCTTTACGGACAGAATCCCGCCAACCTAATCCGCGATGTCCGTCCAAGCTGGTATGCCAAGGCCGGCGACTACAGCAAACCGGCAGAAAACGCATCCGAACAAGCCGTTGCACCCGACCGAAGAGACTTTGGAAAATTTGTCGATGTGCGCGAACTCTATTTCGGCAACTACGATGCCTTGGTGAAATACGACAGCGACTCCCATACGCGCGAGTATCTTCTGGAAAGAGACAAACTCGAGCCCCTGTCAGCCACTACGAAGGAACTGTGGGATTACTTTGCCTACTATCCCATTTACTGGCTCGACAAGACGGGGCACCCAATCGGGACGCCCCCCAGCCAATCCCACCAAGGCATCGACGGAATGCGTTGCGACTTTGCACAGGGCCTTCCCAACGAGTTCTGGGAATATTGCATCAACAAAACCCGCAGCGTGAAGTGGAACTTTCTCTTCATGGCCGAGTCACTTGACGGGTTCAACAATGTGGCCGGCAATCCTCGTCACGGGGTGAGCTATCGCAGCGCCCGCCATTTCGACATTCTCAACGAGAACATCGTCTTTTACTGGCGGGACACTTGGTTCGACTATCCCGCCGACGGTCCGGGCTCTGGCGGCACCGGGACCAAGGATACTTTCAGCACTTTCGACGCCTATCGCCAGCGCCGGGAGGCCTATGACAACGTCGTTCTACTCAACAATCTAACGAGCCACGACGAGGTCTTCCCCAGCGATCACCCTTATGAACTGCTCAACACCTACGCCCAGCTCGCGGCTTTCAAAGGTATCCCCATGGTCATGTATGGGCAGGAAGCCGGAGCGCTCAATGACTTCGTCAAGTATGGTTTCACCGGAGCCATTCCCAACTCCGACCACAACTGGAGCGTGTATGAAGACAACTTTGGAAAGACGATTCCGAACTTCAAGCGCTACAACGACATGACCCGTGTCTGGCAAAATGCGGACGCCATCTTGGAGAATTTGTATGGGCGCATCAATACAGCCCGTCTCGGCAGCCCGGCGCTTCGCAGCGACGGAGAATACTTTCTCAGCAAGCTGAGCGACGGCAATTTCGACGACGACATCATGGCCGTCGCCAAGTTCGAAAGTGCTGGAGTCAATGCCAGCTCCCAGGATGTGGTCTTCGCCCTCGTCAACAACGACCCGCTTGCAAATAGCAATCGCATGCAAACCTTTGACCTCTCCCCTGAGTCCTCTCCCGGGGTCAATTGGTTCGGCATCCAGCCTTCTCACCAATACAATGTTATCAACCTACTTGCCAGCGACGACACCCAATATCTCTGGAGCACTGACCGCACGGGGCAAGACCTCATCGACAACGGTCTCACCGTCATCCTTGACCAGTCCCTAAGCCAACTTGGGCAAGCGCAATACCTCAGACTCATCGACACCTCTGCAGCCAGTTCTGATCAAGACGGGGATGGGCTTCCCGATGATTGGGAAGTCCTCTACGGGTTAGACAACAGCATCGCCACAGGAGCAACGGGCGACGACGGACCGGCTGGCAATCCTGACAACGACCAGCTCACCAACGCGGAAGAATTCTTGGCCGGACTGAATCCCATCGTAGCCGACAGCGAAAAGTTTCAGCTCTGTATCGAACGCGGAACCGACGGGTCCGTCGACTTGACCTTCCCACTGATTCCTGCCCGCCGCTATCAGATTGAATTCTCGAATGACGGAATGACTTCATGGGAAAAGATGGGAGCAGCCACCGACAGCACCGGACTCACGGGCGACCCCGCCTTCCTTCTCACGGATGACGGAAGCGAGACCGGGTCTGCGCCCGGCGTCGACAGCAATCGCTTCTACAGACTAATCGTCACCCTTCCCTAACAAGCCCTTTCACTCAAAGTAAGTGTCGTCGTGCTGATAGGGTGGGGCGCAGCAACAGAGAAACCGGGTCTCCTCGATACCGGTAATCTGGTGCCAGGCTCCGGCGGGGATGAGAATGGCATCTCCCGGGACAACCTCGCTCTCCTCCCCATCAATTTCCATCAAAGCCTTGCCCTCCAGCAGGAAGTAGAATTCCTCACTGAGCTTGTGATAATGGCGATCCGTCGCGCCTCCGGCCGGCACGGTGGCCTCGGCCAAGCTCTGCATTTTCACCGGAGCATTGGATAGATCGAGAATGCTTCGAATGGTCGAGCCATCCTTCGTGGTGAACGGCGCTTGCTCGGAAATCTTGCGAATGGTCATCGTGGCCAAGCTGCCTCAATTCGACGGGAAGGTAAAACCCGGAAATCTCGCTCAGCTCACCTCGCTCACGGTCGCACCGTTTTCCAAGGGCTCGCCGATTCGCTTGCCCTTCATCAGGGAAAAAAGTGGGCTCTCCGGGGTCAAGGTCGTAGCGGAAATCTCCCCCTCCGAGACTTCGATCCCGCCGCCCGCCGGCAAAAGAAAATAGAAGCTCCAGACTCCCTCCAGCTCCAATTCCACCAAGGCACCCAGGTCGATCGGGTCACTCACCGCGAACTCGGGCAGTTCGAATTTTTCCAACAGGTCCAGAGCCTCCACCAACTGCTCGGCCTGTTTGGCCTGCCCTGCGGCGAGGTAGGACATCTCCAGACTGCGCGTGTCGTATTTGCTCTCGGCCTTGCTATCCGGATCAGTGGCCGCCGCGCTGGTATCCGCTAACACGCGGGCGAACTCTTCATGTTCCTCGCGAAGCACGGCAATGACCTTGGTGAGAAGCTGGGCCTTGGCAGAAAGCATGGCTCAGATTGGACCGGCCGAAGCATCAGGGCAAGCTCCCGCCTTTCTTTCCACGTCCTTAATCCTGCTTGCGCGCCGACAAGTCGGTATTCTCCAACGCCGTTCGCGGTTTAGGCATACTATAGGCCGTCCCGGATGGGGGCGCATCGCTTCTCACGGGAACCGCTCCCGTCGTCAGGGAGGATTTTCCAAATCGGAAATTCTTCAGGGACAAAGCCGGCTTTTCGATGAAGGTCCAACTCAGGAACCCCATCAGGAATGAAGCCACCAGCATAACGGGGATGGCATATAGGGTCGTCATGTAACCCAGCTCAATAAGGACATTGAGAATGAGGAAGTGGAAGATATAGATTCCGTAGGACAGGTCTTGCCCCCTTAGAACTTTGCCCGAAAGAGCGGGTAAAGTGTAGGCCAGCGAAATGGTCACAAAGGCCAGCAAACACTGGGCCACCACATACAATGCGGTGCCGACTGCGGTCTCTCCACCGATGAGCAATTCCCCAACGCCAGTTACCACCACCCAAGCTGCGGCCCAGGCGAGAAAGTGTCCTTCCAAGATACTACGTAGCGAGTCGAAGTGCCGATAAATATAGACCCCCAGGATGAACATCCAAAGATGCGGCAGCAAGGTCATGTGCAGGAGCTTGATCGGCATGGCGACAAGAGCGAACTCTCCCGCGACGTTGACGTGATAGCGCATGAACAAGTTCGCCGCCACCGAGGTGACAAAAAGCACTCCATCGAATCCAAGATTAACGAAGCGATAACGCTTGAGGAAGCCCCTGAGCAGACACCAAAGCGGAACAAAAAGGTAGTACTGCAACTCCACGGTGATGGTCCAGAGCGCACCATTGACCACCCCCATGCCAAAGCCCCGGAAGTGCTCCAAATTCCAGAACTGAACAAACGAGACCTGCCCCGCCAGCCAGGCCAAGAAAGTCGGAGTGGCAACAAAGTCCCGCTGCAAATACCCTGCCCAAGTCAGAATCCCGAGAGACACCAACACCGAGACCCAAAGCGCGGGATAGATCCGCAATCCCCGCCGCCAGAAGTATCCCTTGAGGTCCTTCGGATTTCTCTCGAAAGAAGCCACGATGAGGAAGCCACTAATCACAAAGAAGATCGGCACGGCCGGAATCAAAAGAAACAGCCGATGCAAAGTGGCCCCCGTGCTATCCAGACGAGAACTCAATCCGTCGTAGTGAAGAGTGTGCGTGCAAACCACATGCAACGCCACAATCAGTCGAATGAGATCGAGATTGTTGACCCTTCCCGGTCCCTTACCAAGATTGGTTGGAGGGGCTACATCACTCCCCTTTTCGTTCAAGGCCAAGGCTTTGAACAAAGGGTTGGAAGAAATAGTGATTCGATTCATTCGCTACGAGGGGTTAAGGTTTAATCCGTGATGAAAAGACTTGCGGGCAAGTCGGCTCCATTGCGCAGGTTCGCCGTAGTCGGATTGGAATCCCAAGCATAGCGAGCGCTGACCGGGCTATTGATTCCCGGAGCAGAAATCACAAGCATATCTCCAACAATTGTTCCAGTAGCCGCGGTCCAGGCCCCTCCGGCCTCCCGGATCTCTAGCGACTGAACCGCAAGTCCGTCACTGGTTTTCAGACCTTCTCCATACTGAAACTGAACCTCGATAGTCGCCCCCTTCACACTGTGCGACTGATAGATCGGGCCTGTTAGAACCTTGCTCTGTCCATACTGATTGACCAGAGACCAGCGGGAAAGCCGGTCCCCGATCTGGGTCTTGTCCGCCGGGTGCACATCATTCGGATCACCGATATCATTGCCGATGGCCATTCCCACATTGGTCAGATTCGCCAAGGCTAGACGTTGCTCGTCCTGCACGCGTACCCAACCAGGCCGCGCGCCCTCGTGGTCAAAGTTCGGCAACTGCATGTAATAGAAAGGCAAATCCTCGCCCCACTTCTCCCGCCAGTTTTCCACCAAAGCCACAAACAATTCCCGATAGTCGTTGGAGCTGAAACCGAAACTATTCGCCTCGCCATGATAGAAGATGATTCCCCGAACGCCATAGCCCGCAATGGGTGCGACCATTCCGTTGAAAGACTGCCCCCCTAGGTTGGCTTCGAACTGCGGGTCGCCAGTAGGTGGCTCGGGAGCGGGTCCCTGCGGATTCGCATTCCACGCCGCGAGCTCTGCCTCGTAGTCAGCAAGCGCCTGATCCCAAGCGGCGTAAGCTGCGGTCTTTTCATTCAAGATAGAGACACCCTCTGGGAAGGTGAGAAGCTTTTCCTCCTCGATGTAGCCTTGGATCGGCTGGCCACCCCAGGCATTCTCAATGACCCCCACGGGAACCCCCAACTGGGCACGTAACACTTTGGCATAATGATAGGGAGTCAGAGGCATGTCCGGCATATCTCCACTCTGCGCACGAAGCCAGTCCCCCTGCACGAGACGTTGGGGATCCTTGCGGGCCTGCTCGTTGGCGACAAAGACCCGAAGCAAAGGATCATTCGCGCTTGCAGCCTCGGCATTGTTCGCCGGAGTCGGCAAGTAGGAGAAGCGGAATTCCATATTGGATTGCCCGCCACCCAACCACACCTCGCCCACCAACACATCGGAGATGGTGCGAACTTCTTCATCGGTCGTGATCACCAGATCACGGCCGACCGAGGATGCTGCCAGATTGTCGAGAACCACCTCCCAGCGACCGAGATCATCGGCAGTGGTTTCCCACTGTCGGCCATCGAACTGCACTGAGACCGAACAGCCTCCACAAACCCACCCCCAGATCTTCGCACCCTTTTCCCGCTGCAAAATCATCCCGTCCGAAAACATCGCAGGCATTTCCAGCCCTTGGGAGGTGGCAAACAGACCGGCAGGCAATCCGGATGCATTGGTCAAATTGGCGAAAGTCGGATTGTCATCCCAAGCATAGCGGGCTGCCACCGGGGCGTTCACTTGACTTGCAGACACCACCACCTTGTTCCCCGAGATCACCGCGTCGGCATTCACCCAAGCTTGCCCGGCAGCGCGAACCTGAAAGCCTGACAGCGGTTGGCTATTGCTCGAAGCGAGCCCCGCGCTGTGGTCGAAGCTCAGCTCAACTGTCGATCCGCCAATCACCGAAGACTTGAACACCGGCCCCGAACGTTTGGTTGCGGACTTTTCATACTCATTGCGCAAAGCCCAGCGCGCCAGGCGCTCACCAATCTCTTTTTTGTTAGAGGGATTGATATCGCCCGGGTCACCAATGTCGTTGGCGACCACCATGCCGGCGTTGCCTGCCAGACTGATCGTGGGCAATGCCCGCCGCATCTCGTCCTGAGTCGTGACCCAAGTCAGGCCTCCGCCCGTTTCGCCGGGTTGTTCAAAGTTCGCGAGTTGAACATAGTAGAAAGGCTTCTGCGCTCCAAAGCGCCCCCTCAAATCGCTGGCCAGATTTTCCAAGAACTCGCGATAAAAGATCGACTTGCTCCAAGTGGCGTCGATTTCCCCCTGATACCACAACAGGCCGCGCACCTCATAATCGGCCACTGGGTTGATCATTGCATTGAATGTCTGCCCCGCAATCTCGGGACGCAGAGCGGGATCCAGCGGTGCTGTCGGACGCGGTCCCACGGGGTTGTCCTCCCAGGCGGCCAACTCGCTTTGATACTCACTCTGGGTCGCACCGCTAGCCCAATTGGCGTAAGCCTGACTCTTGGCATAGAGCTCGGCTTGTCCTTGGGAAAACGTCCCCAGCGCAGTGTCCGAGAGGTAGCTCTCGATCGGCTGGCTATCTCGCGCACACTCGATGATGCCGATAGGAATGCCGACCTCGCTGCGGAGCTTTTTCCCAAAGTAGTAGGGCACAGCCGCCACGGGCTCGAGCGCCCCCGGCACACTGGGGTGCCAATCCCCAGTCGCTACCGTCCGGGGATTGCGTGCTGCGGCTTCATCCAACACAAAGACCCTCAACATATCGTCGAAGGTATCGGTGAGCTCCGCATCAGCCTCCGCGGTTCCCAACTCTTCCAGAGTGAGGTTCATGCTGCTACCGCCCGAAACGAACCACACATCACCCACCACCACCTCGTCAATTTCGCGGGTTTCCCAACCGGTGCGAATCGTCATGGTGCGCCCTCCCCAATTGGTTCCCATCGCGGGTAAAATCACTTCCCAGCGCCCGGAGGCATCGGCAGTTGCGCGATAGGTGTTTCCGCCAAAGCTCACCTCCACCTCCGCCGTCGGAGGCAGATACCCCCAAATCGGAACCGGCTGTTCCCTTTGTAAAACCATGAAGTCGGTGAAAATCTCAGGCATCTCCAAGAGCCCGTTTCCAGCTACCGCTTTGCTCCGCACAAACCAAGCGTCCCCAGTCGTGGGAACGCTCCAGGGAGAAGGTGGCTGCGGAGTAATATCCGTCCAATTCACGAGGTCCGTACTCTCTTGCAACACACCGAGATAGGACAATTGGAGACCACCACTACCGTCGGATTGAATTCCTACAGGGGACGCAACAGCTGGCTGGCAGGACGCCGTCGATACGAGAGCAGCCACCAGAAACGGCACAATACCGGACAATTTAATCATTGGAAACAAAGGGGGGGAACACGAGAAGCACTGCTTGAAAACCGAGGTAACCCTCGAGACTTTCAGACAATATTGACTGTCTACAGGGTTATTCTAAAAATTTAAAACCAAAAATACGATTTTTTATAAAAATAAGAACAATTGAACTTTCAAGAGCAGATTCTCTTTGCCAGCACTTAACAATCAGTCTCATTTTCTATTCGGAAATCTCCAATGAATCAGCTCATCACGTCCTCGCAACCTTCCCTAACCCGGCCATCGGGCCTCTCTCCTTCCGGCGCACCAGCACGCTTTCTTTAGGACATGGACATCTCGAGCTATGTCTACGGGCTCTTCAACATCATGGAGGGCATCGCCTGGATCTGGGTGGCGTACTTCCTGATCTCACGCCGGTCCCAATTCGACCGGAAAAAGGTTTTCTGGGTCTTCCTTTCCGCTCCCGCCTTCTGTGCCTTTGCGATTTCTGATTTCATTGAAGCGCCTCAGTTTGGCGAGAAACTACCCGACTGGCTGTGGGCCTTGAAGCTAGTTTCCGGCTTCATCGTCTTCCTCTCCCGAGTCTGCTATCTTGGTTCCAAGAGAAAGGCCGAAGCATTGAAGACCGCACTGCTGGGACTTATTCTCCTCGGAATCGCCCTTTGCCTGATCTTTCTATTCTAACAAATTGCCCCCCCCCCCCTCTCGGCCGAGCACTACGCGTTGTTCAACTGGGTGGAGGGGGTCCTGTGGATTCTCATCGCGTGCTATCTCTGGGCCCGCATCCGGAAGCTCGAGTCCTCCCGACGCAAATGAGCTTGGCCAGCGGTTCCCTCCTTCGTCTTGTTCGGAATTTCAGATTTTCTCGAGGCTCCCTATCATGGCCACCTCCCCTCATCCCTCTGGGGCCTCAAAGCAATTCGCGAAAACCACAGAAGAGCTTCGAGCGCTCGGGTGGCAGCGCGGGAACATGTTCATCGTTGTCCAGAAAGTCGTGGAGCAGCGCAAAGAGCTCTTCCTTCTCGCGGCTTCTCTTCATGCGAAACTCGAAGTCATCATCCAGTCCCGCGATGATGTAGTTGAGGTAGCGCTTCATCTTTTGCACATGCTTCTTTTCCTCAAAGCCCTGCCGAAACTCCACTCGGGCTCGGGCAGTTTCCTCCCAGAGGATGAGAATGTAGTTGAGCAGCTGGCGGCGCTCCACGGGCTCCGGTTCCTGACCCGAAAAAGCGGCTCGCAGTTGGGGAAAAATCCACGGATTGCGAATCGCCCCACGCCCCACCATCAGTCCCGCGGCCTCGGTCTGGCGGAGATAGCTTTGCCCGGTCGCCACATCGACCACATTGCCATTGGCCACCACCGGGCAGGCCAAGCGCTCGACCGCCGTCCGCACCACATCGACATGGACCGGAGTTTGATACCGCTCTCTGACGGTGCGGCCATGGACGCTCAGCATGTCGATCTCGTGACGGGCAAAGACTTCTAACAGCTCACCGAATTCCTCCTCGCTCTCGAACCCGACCCGGGTCTTGACCGTGAACCAGCGCTCCCCGCACTGCTCGCGCAGTCCGCCTAACAACCGGTGCACCTGCTCCAGATCGCGCAGCAGTCCCCCGCCCGCCTGCTTGGAGCAAACCACAGGCGCCGGGCACCCCAGGTTGATATCGATTCCCGCCACTTCCTCGTGCTCTAACAGAGCTGCAGCGGTGCGACGCATCTCGGCCACGTCCTGCCCAATCATCTGGGCGATGGCGGGCCGACCAGTGGGATTTTGCAGGAGGCTTGCGAGAATATCCTTTTCCAAAGTGGAGTGGATATGGACGCGAAAGTACTCCGTGATGTAGAGATCCGCCCCTCCCCCACATTGCATCAGGGTCTTCCAAAACGGCAAATCCGTCACCTCCTGCATGGGGGCGAGAACGGTGAAAGGCTGCGGTAGGTCGACCATCGCGAAAGCTATGGCTCAATTCCCTGCCCTTGACGAGCACGGGATGCTTCTTCAGCGCTCCCCCCGGGGCAAGTTGGTCTCGCGCCGCACCTCGTGCAGCACTTCCTGAGTAGTCATCACATTCGCGTAGCGGAACTTCAACACCCCCAGCGAGGCGTCGTGCAGCTCCTGCGAAACCGTCGCACAGGCATCATCCACCACCGTGACGAAGTAGCCCAAGTCACAAGCATCGCGCGCGGTGGTTTCCACACACTCGTTAGTATAGACCCCCACCATATAGAGGGTCTCGATGCCCATGTTCTGCAGCACGAAGTGCAAGTTGGTGGAGGGGAAAGCCCCGCTCGCGGTCTTGTTGATGATGATCTCATCACCCACCGGAGCCACTTCGGGCAAAAATTCGGCCTCCTTCGATCCCGGGGCAGCCAATAGACCCAAGCGCTTGTGCCCGCTGGAACGATCGCGCCCATCCTTCGTCAGCGCGCAGATGCGGCAATGGATGACCTCCAGAGAGGAATCACGAAACTGTTCCTGCAGCCTCCGCATATTTGGCATCACCAAATCCTCCAGCCGGGAGAAGTAATAGTCCCTGCCCTGCTTGGAAACTCCCGAAGCCTCGGGGTCAGTGAAGAGCCCATAACCCGGGGCGGCATCGAGATATTGCACATCGATGCAGACCAGCGCCGCCTTGCGCTCGCGCAGAGCCCGCGTGCGCTCGGGGTGACAGAGGAAGGCCTCAATGTAATCCGCCCGCTGCTCCCCTTTTCCCATTTTTAAATTGAGCATAATCAGGCTTCCTGGCTATCGGTGACTCCGGTCTCGGACAACTCTAACAGGGTCTCCATCAGAAGGTTGGTCCCTGCAAAAATGTCATCCCACGAGGTCCACTCCTGCGGCGAATGACTCTTTCCGCCCCGCGAGGGGACAAAGAGCATCACGGTCGGCGTGATGGTCGCCATCATCTGGGCATCATGCGCGGCCCCCGAGGGCATACGGCGATAGGCGAGGCCCAAGTCCTTGGCTTTTTCTTCCAAGACATCCAGCATCGGACGCGAACACGCCACGGGTTCGATCTCGCTCTCCACCGTGAACTCGAACATCAGATTGCGTCGCCGCGCAATGGCGGAAAGCGCGCGCCGGAACTGATCAGAGAGCTGCCGCAAAATCTCCGGATCGGTGTCGCGCACATCGAGTGAGAAGTTCGCCTCGCCCGGGACCGTGTTCGCCGAACCGGGCAGCAGTTCGGCCTTCCCCACCGTGGCCCGCGAACGCTCGCTCCCGTTTTCCTCCAGCACGCGATCAATTTGATAGGCAAACTCCGCCATTCCGAAAAAGGCATCCTGCCGCATGTCCATCGGGGTGGTGCCAGCATGATTCGCTTCTCCGCGCAGCGTCACCGACCACTTGAATAGACCGGTAATATCCTCCACCAATCCCACCTGCTCGCGAGCGACATCCAAGACCGGTCCCTGCTCAATATGCAGCTCCAAATAACACTCCAAACTCTTCGGATCCCGCACCGCCTCCAGCGCTTTCCAAGGATCCATCCCCCGACGCTCGAGAACGTCGGCGAGCTTCACTCCGTTTAAGTCCTTTGCATTGTGCAGCGTCTCGGGCGTGAGTTTACCAGTAACGGCCTGGGAACCAAACATGCCACCGAAACGACCCTCTTCATCGGAAAAAGAAATGACCTCCAGCGAGTGCTTCGGCTTGAAACCCGCCTCGTTCATCGCGTGCAAACATTCCAAGGCGGAAAGCACCCCGAGAGAGCCATCCAAAGTGCCCGCACAGGGTACGGTATCGAGGTGAGAACCAATCAAGATACGTGGCAAATCCGGCTCCCGCCCTTCCAACACCCCACTGACATTTCCGGCGCCATCGCGAGCAACCACCAGTCCAGCATCCTCCATTTCCTTCTCCAGCCAACTGCGCGCCTCCATGTCTTCCTGGGTGAAAGCCATGCGGTAAAGCCCTCCCACTTCCGGGTCCAACCCGATGTCACTCAACTCTTTAAACCGTCGCTGCAAACGAGGCAAAGAGACCTCTGCTCTCTCTTTAGTTTCAACCATCTCTATACAAAGCCCTCGCACGAATCGAAGCGCTTGGCAACGAATCGTCAGAAAAAATCCCTTGCACCTGCCCTGACATTTGTTTGGCTCTTTCCGCCCGAGACCATTGCGTTCTTCCGTTAGGACAGAATCTTAGACGTCACCACGAGCTATCTACCGACCCAAAGTCATCCTCACATTACTCGCCATCGTCTGCTTCGCGGACGGGGCCCATGGGAACCCTACTAGCTTTCTCGAGCCACCTTCCGAAACCACTGACGGCACCGTTTCGCTGAGCTGGTCAAAATCTAACAGCAACGAAGAAGGAGACACGACCTACCTCATCGAACACCTTCCCCCCTCGGGCGAGTCCTTTACTTTTTCCACCGGAACAGATCGCTCCACGGTCATCACTGGCATGGCGGAGGGCGATCACCGCTTCCGCGTGCAAGCGGCGGGGGCCTCCGATTGGTCCGCGCCAGCTCAAGTCACCAGCCACTACATGGCCCGCGAGAAAGTGAACCTTTTGCTCCTTCTCGGCGGCCTGGTCGTGCTTGCCACTGGGGCCGCCATCGTGCACGGCCACCTCACCTCCCGCTCCGAACCTGAAGAGACTTCCTAAATGCTTTTCGCCGCCTCCATCTCCCCCGCTACCGGGTGGACCGTTGTCATTTTGCTCAGCTTACTGTGGGTCGCTCTTGGGATTCATTGGGGGCGAAAGGCCAAGGACTCGGAAGGCTTCACTTTGGCCGGGCGCAACATCGGACTCGCGCTCGGCTCCGCGACCGTGATGGCGACTTGGGTCACCTCCAACACCATCATGCTGGCCCCGCAATTCGCCTACACCAAGGGCTTATGGGGAGTGCTGGCCTACGCCACCGCGTCATTCGGACTCTTTCTCTTCGCCCCGATGGCGATGCGAATCCGCAAGCTATTGCCCAAGGGCACCACGGCCGGCGACTTTTTCCACCTGAAGTATGGCAAAGCAGGTTGGCTCCTTTTCCTCATCATCACCCTGACCTATTCCCTTTCTTGGCTGGTCACCATGGCGGTGGCAGGGGGCGAGCTGCTCAACGTATTGACCGGCATCCCCTACCTCACGGGAATGTCCATCATTCTGCTAGTTTGTGTTCTCTACACCCTCTTCGGCGGACTTTATGCGGTGGTGGGAACGGACTTTATCCAAAGCCTCATTATCCTCCTCGGCATCGTGGTGATTGGGGCGCTGGTGCTGACCAATCTCGACCTCGACGACACCCACGCCCAACTGGCGCAACGCCAGCCGATGCTGTTGCAGACCTACATGCCGGTGGCGCTGTTGTCTTTTTTCAACATCATGTTGTTCGGCTTCGGGGAAGTCTTTCACAACAACGTCTGGTGGTCGCGCACCTTTGCGATGCGAAAGGGCGTTGCTCCCAAGGCTTTCATTCTGGCCGGACTCTGCTGGTTCCCCATCCCCATCGCGGCCGGTTTCATTGCGCTCTCCGCCGGACCGCTCGGGCTCAATGTCACCAACACCAATCAGGTCGGCCCCGCCGTGGCGCAGCATGTTCTCGCCGAGGCCGGATTCGGTCCTGCTGCGGGCATTCTCATTCTGGTGGTGCTATTTTGCTCCATCGCCTCGTCCATCGACTCCCTCCTCGCGGCCACCTCGGACCTCATCCTCAAGGACGTGCCCAAACATCTGGGTAAAGGCGATCTGCCCGAATCCAAATTCCGCCGCGCCGCCGCCATCGTCATCATGGGCACCGGCTTTCTGGCGTGGGGACTGTCGGTTCCACGCTGGCCTCTTTACGAAGTTCTCTACGCTTCAGGGCCACTCGTGGCAGCTCTCATCTGGCCGGTCATCGCGGGCATTTATTGGAAAAGCTATCGCCGCGGACTCGTTCTGGCAGGCATCGTGGCAGCCGCGACCTTGGGGCTCATCGCCTACTTCACCCTCGGATGGTATACCGCCTCTCTCATTTCAGCAGCCATTTCCATGCTCTTCTGTTTGACTGCCAAGCTCGCCGCGCGAGGTTCTCAACACGCCTCCCCCTCTCCTCAAAAAGCCTAAGACCTCCGCCGCTCCATGTTCTCCCCCACCGCCCTGCAGCTCATCATCTACGGCTCACTCCTCTGGACCGGCTTGGCCTTTGTCGTCTTAGCGGCCCTCTTCTTTCGCGACTTTAAAAACAAGAACCTCTGGTAAGCCATGAACGACTCCCAGCCTATTGCCGAAAACAAGCAGACGCCCTTCCTGTCCCCACCCCTCGACTCGGAGGCCACCCGGCCCGAGCCCTCCGGCCTGTTCAATAACAATCCCGTGAACCTAGCGGTCCTCGGAGAACTGGCGGGCCAGAATATTCTGAGCGCCACCCAGTTCACCTTCGACCAGGTAGCGGAACTCTGCAAACTGGCGGCCGTTCTCGAAAAAATCGAAATCTGGCCCTACCACCCCCTCGACGGAAAGATCGTCGTCACCGCATTCTTCGAGCCCTCGACCCGCACCCGCATCTCTTTCGAAAGTGCGGTTCATCGTCTGGGTGGCAAAGTGATTTCCATCGCCGACGGTACCACCACCGGACAGGCCAAAGGAGAATCACTCGGCGACATTGGCGAGATGTTCAACGCCTACGCCGACCTGGTCGTGATGCGTCACACCGAGACCACCGCGCCCGAGCAAATCCTCGACAACATGCGCATCCCTCTCGTCAATGCCGGCAACGGCTCGGGGGAACATCCCACCCAGGCTCTCGCCGATTGGTTCGCCCTCCTGAAGTGGAAACCCGAACTGGCCGCCCCCAAACTACCCGACGAACCCAAACTCCACTTGGGCATTCTCGGCACCCCGGGTTCCATGCGCGCGGTGAAGTCTTTCCTACTGCTCTCCCTCCTTTTCAAAGATCACATCGCCAAGGTCACCGTCATCTCCGAGATGGCCGACCCCTTTGGCGAAGACGTCATCAGTCACCTGACCGAAGCGGACATTGCCTATGAGGTCACCAACGACATTCAGGAAACGATCGCGGATCTGGACGTAATCTACATGAACTCCATCGCCTTCCTCGGCGACTCCTACAAGTCCTTGGATGCGCGCTACAAGCTGGATTCCAACAGTCCGCTCAAGCCCAACGCGGTCATCCTTCACCCTCTCGCCCGCCTCAACGAGCTCGATACCTCACTCGATAAGACCCCGCATAACCTCTACTTCTCGCAGGCCCATGGCGCGGTCTTCATTCGACAGGCCCTTCTGGTCGCCACCCTCGGCCGCCTCGACAGCCTCCCCGACCTGGAGCATGCCGGCAAACTGGCAGACCAAGACTAATTCTGACTTCTCAGAGAGCTCGAACCATCGCGACGATGCGCGGTGGGATCACGTTCTTTTCCCTTCCTTCTCCCAACCGACCCAAGACCTACCACCCCAACCCTAACAAACTCATGTGCGGAATCGCCGGCTTCTTCTCGACCAAACCCCTTCCCGACAACACCTCCGAAATTGTCGACGCCCAACTGGAAAGCATCAAGCACCGTGGGCCTGACAGCTTCAATGCCCACCTCGACCGCGAGCGGGGATTGGCGCTCGGGCATTCGCGGCTCATCATCAACGATTTCGAACACGGAGCCCAACCCCTCGCGACTCCCGACAAAAGCCACTACCTCACCGTCAATGGGGAGTTCTATAACTTCAAGCGCCACCGCTCCAACCTCATGGCGGAGAGCCAGCGTTTCCTAACCAAGTCCGATTCCGAAATTGCCCTCGGCCTCTATCGCAAGTTCGGCATCGATTTCCTGCAAGAGCTGCGCGGAGAGTTCGCCATCGTTCTTTATGATCAGGAAAGGGACGAACTCCTCCTCGCGCGCGACCGTTTCGGGGTGCGCCCACTTTTCTACTACGTCTCTAGTAACAAGGACACCCTCGTCTGGGGTTCAGAGGCCAAAGCGGTGCTCGCCCACCCTGAAGTGGAAGCTCGCCTCGATCCCAAAGCGGCCCTGCATCAGCTAATGCAAACCATCGTCCCCGGCATGAGCGCCTTCACCGGGGTGCACTCTCTTTCGCCCGGACATTTTCTCCGCATCCGCAAGCGCAACGGCAGTCTCGACATCACCGAAGAGCGCTACTGGGACTTCGACTTTCCAACCGAGGAAGAGCGCCCCAAGGAGGTGAACGAGCAAGATCAGGTCGAACGGATTCGCGAGGAACTCATCGATGCTATCGTGATTCGTCTGGAAGCCGACGTTCCGGTGGGCTGCTACCTTTCGGGCGGCATCGACTCCTGCTGCATTCTCGGTCTTGCCAGCGGCGCGATGCAGAGTCCGGTGAAGGCCTACACCATCTCCTTCGACGACGATCAATACGACGAAGCCCCCATCGCCCAAGAGATGGCCGAGTCCATGGGCGCGGAGCAGAACGTGATCAACCTGAAGGCCGAAGACCTTTACGGGCAGAACTTCATCGACACCGTCTGGCACGCCGAACGGACATTTTACAACACCCTCGGAGTGGCGAAAAACCTGATGTCGAAAAAGGTGCAGGAATCCGGCTATCGTTGCGTGGTCACCGGCGAAGGCGCGGATGAACTCTTCGCGGGCTATCCGGCGCTCAAGCGCGACATGTTCTTGCACGGCATCAGCCACGAACCCGCCAGCGTGCGCGCGGAGTATCAGCAAGCCTTGGAAAAGACGAACTCGCTTTTCAAAGGGGCCATCCTTTCCGAGAACGAGCGCATTCATCCCGCGTGGATGTCGCTGTGTGGATTCACCCCCTCCTGGCTGCAGCCGTGGATGGACACTCTCGACCTCGCCCGCCCTCTGCTCCATGACGACGTCGCGCACGAGCTTCGCGACTACGACCCCATCGCGGCCATCGCGGACCGCATCGACGGCTCCATGTTAGAAGGCCGCCACCCTCTCGATATTGCTCAATACACCTGGTCCAAATGCCAGCTGGAAGGCCAGATTCTCAACTGGGGCGGCGACCGCGTCGACATGGCCAACTCCATGGAATCCCGCCCACCCTTCCTCGATCATCATCTTGCGGAAGCGGCCGTGCACGTCCCACCCAGCCTGCGCATCAAGGGCAATACCGAGAAACACATACTGCGGGAAGCGGTCAAAGGCGTGCTTCCGGAGGTCCTTTACAAACGCGAAAAATTCGCCTTCATGGCTCCGCCCGCACACACCGATGAAGCTAAAAAGGCGAAGGTCGGCGAACTCATCTCCTCCTTCCTCAATGAAGACACCGTGCGCGACGCGGGATTACTCTCACCGGAGCGCGTCACCCAGTTCCTCAACGACTACCGAGCCGACACTGATCCCACTTCTCTCGTGAGAAAAGACGCCCTCCTCAATCACCTCCTCTGTCTCCACATTCTTCATCATCAGTTCGTAGCTTAGAACTTCCTGCTACTCGCCAGCCAAGTCTTCTGGATAAACTGCGCGGCCAGTCACATCAATGGCCATGGTGGAGGTCACCATGTAGAGAACGCCTTGATCGGTCGGGATGCGCTCGACCAAGGCGTGGCGTTGGGGTGGCGCGATGTCGGAGTTCTCTTTCACCACTTGGGACGGGAGCTCAAAAGCCGTTCCATTCTCGCCCAACTGAATCGGCTCCCCTCCTGGTCGATACTCAAAGCGCGACGACTCACGAACCCCGAAACCGTAACCCTCGGAGCTCACGGAATAGGTCAATCCGGTCCAATCGCTTTCAACATCGCCCTGAATCAAGGACACCTCGGCGCTTTCGCCCCTACGAGCAACTACTTCGGGCAAGGAGAGAACCTCCGCGTGAGGAGGCATGGCTTCATCCAGTTCCGCCAAGGTGAGAAAACCCTTCTCCAACAAAGCGATTTCGTCAGGAGAAGTAACCATCCAATTGCTAAAGATTTGTTGGGACGGAGCTAAGCCATAAAATGTCTCCATGAGTTGGTACAGCTCTGCAAGTTCAACGCGATTGGATCTCATTATTAATTGCGAACTAGTAGGAAAGAGCTCGACCGAAACTTCGTCTCCTCGCAGCCAACCAAAACGTTTCAATGTAGTTGAAATATCAGTCGAACCTTCGTCCGTCGCAACAGATTCATTCGGCGTCATATAGGGCTCTAAGTAGTTCTTGAAATTTGAAGGCAGCGCCCACTGTCGTCCCTGAATCGGACTCTTATTCGACGGGGGCAAGTCTGAGATTTTCACCAAATCAAACTGACCATCTTCCTTCCAATTCAGCTTCAGCCCGTAGGCGATCGCCAAAGTTTGCAGAGCCTGTTGAAAAGAACGGTTGGTGAGGTGAATGTCTTGTCGCTGGTCAAGCCCCTCCGGAACCTCGAACCGAAAATCCAAAGGCTCTTGTCGGGTCCGCAAACAGATGAAGGTATACTCCTCCAGCAGGGCATCCAATGCTTCCTCAAAGGTGGCCTGAGGGACTTTCAACTCGGGAAGCGTGAAATCACCCAGGTCCTCCACCTTATGCTCTCCAGGCTCGAAGTTAGGAGAAGGAGTGACCATAGCCCGCAGGTGGTCCGCGCGGGTCTTCGATGCCTGCTGCCGTCCGCTAGCGGTCATCTGCTGAGACTTGGTGGAAGGCGCGCGAACGTTCTTTTCCTCCTCCCTGTCTCTGCTGCTTTTGAAAAACAACAGCAATGCCGAGAGCAAAACCAACCCGGCTACGATTAACCAACGTTTGGACATATCTCATCTATGGATAGACAAACTACTGCTGTCGAGCTTCAAGAAGCTAACATAAATGCTCACGCAGAAACGCGGCGACCTGTTCACGATACTTTTGCGAGAAAAATTCGGCCCCGCCATGGCCCCCTTCGGGAAGAATCTCGACCGTGACCTCTTTTTGATTTTCTTGGTAATAGGCGACAATGCGGTGCGCCTGGTCGACGCAAACCTGCGGGTCCTGTTCACCGTGAATCACGAACAAGGGAGGGGCGTTTTCACCCACGTGATAGGCGGGACTGGCCTGCTGGGCGAGAGACTCGTTTTCACTCACGGCGGAGCCTAACAACTTGTAGACAACAGACCCCGGCTTCTCGGTTTGTTCGGGTTGACTCTGCGCGCGAAGAATGAAGTCGGTGGCGCCATAATAGTCCACCACCGCATTCACGACCGAACTGGCCTCGAGATTGCCTCCAATGACTCCCTCAAGAAAATCATCTCCTTGCGCAAGCCCTGCCATCATCGCCAAGTGCGCCCCCGAGGAAAATCCCACCGTCCCTATCCGCCCCGCATCATAGCCATACTCTGGCGCATGAGCCCGCAACCAGCGAATCGCACCTTTGGCATCATGAAGTTGGGCGGGAAAGGTCGCCACATTGGTCAAACGATACTGCACGGTAGCTACCGCGAACCCATAGCCGGTCAGCCATTCGAGCCCCGGACGCTTGTAGGTCCCGTCGCTCCAACCGCCCCCATGAAAGAATACCACCAAAGGACAGCTTCTGGTCCAAAAAGGAAGATACAGATCGAGACAGAGCTCCCGCCCCTCGACCACCGCGTAAGTTAAATCACTATAAGTCGGCCCCTTGATCATTGCGGAAGCAATCTCCAAAGAACGAATCACTAAACCTAACAACCTCCCCCTCATCACCCTTGCAAGATATCCATCACTTCGCTTTCCGAGATTCCCGCCGAGCCCGCATCGCCGTCGACGAGGGAGTCGATGAGTCCCCGCTTTTTCTCCTGCAGAGAAAGGATCTTCTCCTCCACCGTGCCGCGCGCGATGAGCTTGTAGCTGGTGACCACCCGGTCCTGTCCGATGCGATAGGCACGGTCCGTGGCTTGCGCTTCCACTGCCGGGTTCCACCACGGGTCGACGTGAATGACGGTGTCGGCCGCAGTGAGATTGAGACCCACGCCCCCGGCCTTGAGCGAGATCAGGAAGACGGGGATGTCGTCATTTTCTTGGAAGCGCTTGACCACTTCGCCCCGATTCTTGGTCGAGCCGTCAAGGTAGCAGGACTTCCAATCCCGCTCGGCCAACATCGGAACCATCGCTTGCAGGAACTGCACAAACTGGGAGAAGACCAACACACGGTGGCCGCCTTCAACCGCTTCTTCTAACAGCTCCTCCAACAGCTTGATTTTCGCGCCCACTTCCTCTTCCTGCAGACCCGTTAGGCGCAGATCACAACAGGCTTGGCGCAAGCGCAGCAAGGAGGTCAGGGCAATCATGCGCTTCGCGCCGCCTTGGGCATCGGAAACCCGCTGACGGCTTTCGCGGAGGATGGCTTCGTAGACTTCGCGCTGGCGCTTGCCGAGCTCGACATAGCGCACTTGCTCGATTTTCTCGGGGAGCTCGGTGGCGACCTCGGTCTTCATGCGACGCAAAAGCAAAGGACGCAGACGCCGGGACAAGCGCGCCCGCAAGGCAGGCTCCTCGCCTTTGCTCATGGGCTTTTCATAGCGCTCCGCAAAGTCCGCCCGCTTGCCGAGATAGCCCGGCTGGACAAAGTTCATGATACTCCAGAGGTCCTTCACCGAGTTCTCGACCGGGGTTCCGGTGAGCGCAAAGCGGTTCTCGCCACTCAGCCGATAGGCAGCCTTCGAGACCTGCGCCTCGGGATTTTTGATCGTTTGCGCCTCATCCAAAATCACGGAAGTGAATCCCCACTCCTGCCACAGGTCGCTATCGATTCGCAGCAACGCATAGCTGGTCACCAGCACATCGGCGGCCTCGCCCTGTTCCTTCAAGACCTTCTTCCGCTTCGGACCCTCGATGGCGAGCGCCTTCATCTCGGGGAAAAACTTTTCCGCCTCCGCCACCCAGTTGGACACCAGCGAGGACGGACAGACCACCAGTGATTGACCACCGGTGGCATGAAGGAAGGTCAAGGTCTGCAGCGTCTTTCCCAAACCCATATCATCGGCCAGAATGCCACCCATCCCGATGCTGGAAAGCTTGAGCATCCACTCCACCCCCACCCGCTGGTAACTGCGTAGAATCTTCTCTCCCGGACCCAAGTCCCAGTCCCACTCCTCAGCCTTCCAAGGCTCCTCGCCCACCGCGCGCAGCACGCCGTCCTTAACCGCCTCGCGCAAGTAGCCGGCCTGGGCGGCATTGATTCGGGTGACTCCCCCGCCGGTCTGCTGGCCTTCGAGGTCGCGCTGCAGCTCCTCCATCTCGCGCGCGACGGACTCCTCCATCACCACCACGCGACCATCGGGAAGCGTGCGCTGCCCGCCTTCCCCACCTTGAAAAATTCGTCGCACTTCCGCCGCCGCCAGCGGGTTGCCGTTGCTGGATCGATAGCCCAGACTCACCCCGAACCAATCCTCCCCGCTGCTGGTAAAGCTCATCTCCGGCGAAACCTCCACCACCTGGCTGGCGGCATGGCGATAACGCTCGCCCTCGCGCACCAGCCAATGGGCGGGCACCTCTTTCCGCCCGTAGGCGTGGAAACGCACAACGTCGTCCTTGTCTTTGATGGCGAAGTTGGAGCGGACTTTTTCGAACCCCCACTTGCGCAAAAACTGCCGTGCCGCGACCTCGGCCTCCTCGTCGCGAAGAAACGCTTTCCCGCTACTCGATTCCTCGTAGTCAAAGGCCAACTCCGCCTCCAAGTGATTGAGCGAGCCCTCGAGCGTCAATCGAATGGTCGGCGTCACCACCACCGGCAGCGAGTCCTCCACCGCCGACAAGTCGAAGCACCGTTCAAGAGCCGCGCGATGCTTTCCCGCCGCTTCCAGCGAAAGACCCACCGCCCAGACTCGCTCCAAGCCGTCCTCTAGCCCCACCCCCACGGGCCACAACTGCGCCGTTGTGCCGCCCTCCGGTCCCAGCCACCAGGCTCGACGACCTTCCAACAAGGGAACGCCCCCCGCGAAGTCGACAAAGACCCGGTCACCCTTCTGTCGAACAGGCAGAGGACGTCTGGATACCTGCACTCGCAGTGGCTCCTTTTTTCCCAAGCCCACGCGACCATGACCGCCCAAGCCCTCGAGCAAATCCAGAAACTCCTGCGGGCGCAAAAAGCCTACCCCAGGAACTTCCAGCGGAGAAAGATTTTGCAAGACCTCCAGCACCGCAGCGTCCGACTCGCTCACAAAGAGCAATTCCGAACCAGCCAATGCATTTAACATCACCGTTTCGCCAGAATCCAAGTCCTCGACCTCCACCCCCACCATCAGTTGCCCCGCCTGCCAGCTGCGCTCGATATTGAGCGGGAGCATCACGCGCAAGCGAACGGGCCGCGCTTCCTCTTTCTCCTCCACCGTCCACTGCGGCCAATCGGGCGAAATCCTGGGTCCGGTCGCCACCGGTGCTTTCTCCTCCTTGGGTTGGGATTGCGGGTCGAGAGTCTCCAACGCCACCGCGACGACGTGCGCACACACAATCCCCATCTTGCGCGCCGCATAGCAGCCGCACTCGTTGTCAACATCACTAACAGAACGAATCACAAGCTTGGCTTTGCCCGTCTTTCCCGCCCCCGGCACCTTGCCCTCCAGAATGCCCCCCCGATAGCTCGCCTCGCGCACGACCCCCGCCCGCCAGACGCCACGGGCCTCCTTCATCACCTTCCACCCCGCCATGTCCATCAGGACCTTCTCCGATAATTCAATGCTCATTACACTCCGGCAGCCTCGCGGGCCTCGGCGAGAAATTTGAGACTGTTATGCTTTGCACACCAAGCCTCAATGTAAGAGAAATCGATGGGTTCATGAACCTTGAGGACCGAGACCACATCGTCGAAATCCTTTTGTCTCTTTCCTCCCTCTGCCCAGCGCAGCTTTTGGACGATCACATCTTCAACGCGCGGGAGGTAAGTAGAAACGCCCTCGTGATAGTCAACCGCTACCCGATGCTCGAAACGTGTTTGGTCGAATTCATCATCGCTCAGATGGAACAATTCGATTTGGAAAGAACTCCCCTCGACATGGAGCAGCTCCTTGCGGGTGGCCGTCACCATCTCAAAAAAGCTCTGCTCATCCATCCGGATTCCAGGCGGCAACTTTCTAAAAAGAGTCGCCAGCTTCTGGGACTCAACTTGAAGAACCAAATCCGCATCTTTGGTAGCGCGAGGAATCCCGTAGAAGTTTGTCGAATACGACCCAACGAGCATATGAGGGATCTTCAGCTCCGCAAAAAGCCGCAACAGAGATAATAGCGCCTCGTCTCCCGTCATGTTCCTATTGAAGTAAGACCCGCCGGGTAAGCTCTCTTCGACACTGCTCGTCCGTCCATTCTGGATGGTGAAAGCGAATGCCTCGAAGACTCATGGCACACGCTTCTTCAAAAAGCTCCGCCCCAGCGCGAAGCTTTTCGGCACCACTCATTCGGCGCGCCTGCTCGACCTTGCGAGCATCGCACTCCGCCGCTTCCTGGCGAATCTGTTCCGAGGTGATTTCCACGGGAGCAATTTAGAACGAGGGCCCACAAAGCTCAATGCCCAATTCGAGCCTGTAGACCCAATTCAGACTCTCCCTCGACTCCCTATTGCCAATTGCTGCTTCGCAGTTTAAAAGCCGCGGCATGAAGCTTCTTTCCCTCGCCATGGCCTTGCTCCTTGTGGGCTGCGCTATGAATACGGGCAAATTCGTCCCCGAGGCGAAGCAGTCCCGGTTGCCCGATCTCTTCGAGCGCGACCAATACAACCGCCTCGTTTCCCTGCGGGATTACGGCGCCACCAATTACCTCCTTGTCTTCTTCTATCCAGAAGCGGACACCCCTGGATGAATCAAGCAGTGTAAAGTGCTGGAGTCTTCAGCACAGAAACTTTCCGCCGCCCGCGTCCGCGCCTTGGGAGTCTCCATGGACTCGATCTCGAAGCAGCGTGCATTCGCCGACAAATACAATCTGACCTTCCCCTTGCTCTGCGACGTGGATGGCTCGATGTGCGATGCCTTTGAGGTGCCGCATCCCAACAACAGGCCCGCACGATTCAGCTACCTCTTTCACAATCAGAAGCTTATCTGGGTCGACCACTCCGTCACCCCGACCAAGCACATTGATCACGCCCTGGAGGCTGTGGCCAAGCACCGGGCTGGCAAGCTGAACTGAAGCAGAGTTTCCGACTTTCACTCACGAATCCTCCATCGTCCCGCACACGGGTTTGATGGGGGATTTTTTTTGGGGGGCAGGGTGCGCGAAACGAGCAGAAAGAAGTCGGGATGATCCCCCCCTTTCGGGTCCTTGCAGCACAGGACTCCGAACAGATACATATCTTCCGAATCAAAAATCCAAATATTTGCAATCTCTCGTAAAGAGCTGAAGCCAAGGGTGGTTGAAGGTTCAGATAGAGGGAGAAACCCATCCACAAGCCTGCGATCTGAGTCGAGCATGCGTTTTTCGACAGATTTAGCTTAACTTTTCGATTTCGGGGGGTATTTTGCAATGAGTTGAATACACAATGAATTTACAAAATAAATCAACCCGCCCAGCACAGGGGTCCGGATTTTCTCTGGTGGTGACTATCACGATGTTGATTTTACTCTCATTGATTGCAGTTGGGCTCCTGTCACTGTCTTCAACCTCCATCCGAAGCTCTCAAAATGGGACCGCGAGAGCAGAGGCCCGGGCAAACGCCCGTATGGCACTGATGATAGCGGTTGGTGAACTCCAGCAATATGCCGGCCCCGACCAGAGAGTGACCGCGACCGCCGATATCGCCGGAACAGCTTTGGGCGAACCCTTGGCCAATGGCGCCAGCCCGGGCAACAACACTTCGCTGGACGGAACTTCGAAGGGGCTAACTGGCGTGCAGGCGGGGACCCGCTATTGGACCGGCGTCTTTGCCAACAATGACGACCCCTCTCTCATCTATGAAAAGACCCCCAGCCCCGAACTGCTTCGGTGGTTGGTCAGCTCCCCTACCGACAATGGCAACAACGCGGATGTCAATCCTGCCAACTCACGCTATCAGGTCGGCAACAACGGATCGCCCGCCGATTCGGACGCCGCAATTGTCCTGGTGGGAGCCAATACCTTTGGCAACAACGGCGGGACCATGGATTCCTACGTCTCTGCGCCGCTGGTTCCCATTCGTTCAAACGATGGAACGGTCAGAACGGGAGCCTATGCCTGGTGGGTCGGCGATGAGGGAGTGAAATCCCGCATCAACATCAGCGAACAAACCGAGTTTCCGGACGATTACGACACCCTGACCGCCCAGCGCCGGGGTTGGGAGTCAACCGATGAACTTCCCGGTTACCCCACCCCGAGTGATGCCGAGCAAAGCCGTCTCACCAGCATCATCACCCTGCCGTCCAGCGAGCTTTTGCTAGGCAAGCCCCAGGCGGGTCAATCCGGCGGGGAAACTCTCTTTCATTCGGCCTCCACGACCAGCCGCGGCTTGCTGACCAATACTCTCGAAGGAGGGTTGAAGGTCGACCTCACCACCGGCTTGGTCAACGGGCTCTCTTCCAGCCCTCCATCCGACGCCTACGACAATTACCCCATCCAAGGCGGACGAGTGATTCCCCAGGCAACCGGCACGCCCTTCTCCCGTCTCGATAACCTGACCTGGGACCACATCAGTGACTTTGTGAATCGAGCTGAAAACCTCGACGGAGGCGCTTTGATCGTAAGCGGCGATGGCGGCGACGATTCCATCAGCATAGCTCCCTCCATCATCGACGTGCGCCTTCTGTTAGGCGTCAGAACGGTCAAGCAATCCGAGACCCAATATCGCGTCTATCCTTGCGCCAAAGTTGCCATCACCATCGCCAATCCCTACTCCGTGCCATTGAAGTGGGAAGATGATCTCCAGTTTCAATTCAAAAGCCAAACTCCAACCGGCAACTTGCCCGCCCGGATCTGGCAGCACAACTCCACCTGTATATTTTTCCCTGCGGATGAAACCCTGACCCGGACAAGCCGCGAGGCAGCAGTCTTTAACCAGGCGGTTTTCACCATTCCGGCCGGGAGCTTGGCCCCGGGAGAAGCCTACGCTTTCACCAATTCCGGCAAGGTCGTGCGAACTGCCAGAACCGCCACACGCGCAATCAGTGTACCCATGGCCCCGGTCGACTCGGTCAATCCATTCGACTTCAATAGTTGTCTTGAGCTGCAAACTACCGCCGTCATGACCCTGCCTCAGAAGCTCGATATCCGCGAGTCTTGGCAGACCACACTTGTTGCCCTCGAGATGAGGACCGAAGACAACTCCCGCGGCACATTCCTGAAACGCATCGAACGCTTCGAGCTCGACAACGGCTACTGGAATCCGACCGCCCGCAACTTTGACCGCAGCGTCACCCCCAACCTCACCGGTCCGGTCCCCTTGATGCTCTATGCCTTCCAGATTAGCCAGCCGGGGATGGACTATATCAACCTGATGCCTCGTGACTACGAGCTCGGCCAACGAGGATCGACCTTGCGCACCTTCGCAGACTTCAACCTGCAAGCCACAAACTTCAGCAAGCCCATTGCCAGTTACAATCCCCCTCCTTTCTTTATGGAAAGTAACGATAGCGCAGCCCTACTCCCCTTTGTCGCCCCAGGTGGCGACACGGGAACCGGCTTCACCCGCAACCTGGGGCTCAACCCGGTCCGCTGGGGTTACTCCAACGTGCGGGGCTCCGAGTCCACGATCCTTTACACCGTCCCCCGTAGCTTCTCCTCTCTTGCCCAGTTCCAACACGCCGATCTCACCAATGATGAAGAACGGGTCTCGATCGGGCACCAACCTGCCTATGCTGTTGGCAACTCCTACGCCACCCCCTTCGTCAAACGCGATTCCATCAGCGAGTTGAGAGCGGATTACGAGCTCGTCGGCGCGCCCAATCACAGCGGTGCCACCCAGCTGCGACGCACCTACTTCGACATGGCTCACATTCTCAACTCCTGCTTGTGGGACCGATACTACTTTTCCACCTTGGATCAGAGGTCGAGTACTCCCCGCAATCCGAACTTGATTCTTGCTGACTCATTGCAAGATAGCAGCGCCCTTTCCGATCCGTCTTTGGTAGCAAAAGAATTGCTCGTGGAAGGTGCCTTCAACGTCAGCTCTACAAACGTCAATGCTTGGAAGGCCTTGCTTTCCTCCACCCGCTATCGGGTCCATCCCACCACCGGAGAAGAATCCAGTGAAGCCAGCTTCCCTCGAAGCCTGGAACAAATTGAAAGGCCCTCTACCCCTCCAACCGGAAACTCGGATGACTCGTACGCCGGCTACCGTGTTCTCACCAACAGCGAGGTCGAAGAACTCGCCACAGAGATCACTCGCCAGGTGCGGATGCGTGGACCCTTTCTTTCCATGTCACACTTCGTCAACCGCGCCTTGGCTGACATCTCCGATAAACCGGCCCTGAGCCGAAGTGGAGCCCTGCAGCAGGCCCTGGACGAGAGCGGCGTCAACATCAGTCACACTGGAGCACGCAATGGCTTTTCCGGCATCTCGGCCAATCAGGACCGGGTTACCCTCGCGCACAAAAATGGAGCTCCCCGCGCCGACCTCGATGGTAGTGACACCTCGGACCGCCCCTCGGATTTCAGCCGTCGGAAAAAGGACTGGGCCGTCACCTCGCGGGACAACAACTTCGGCGCCGTAGCCAGCATCCTCGCGGATGATGAAATGCTCTACGACTCCACCACCAGCAATGAGCAGGGCTACCGCTCGACCGCCATTCCCGGCTGGATGACCCAAGGCGACCTCTTGCAAGTGCTAGCCCCTTCTCTCGCAGTCCGCTCGGACACCTTCACCATTCGAACCTGTGGTCGTTCCTACAGCCCTGCAGGAAAAATCCTCGCCACCGCCTATGCGGAAGCTACCGTGCAGAGACAGATCGAATATCTGGACCCATCCGATCCACCCGAAACCGCACCTTCCAAACTCAACGGCACAAACATAACCTTTGGACGCAAATTCAAAATCATCTCTTTCCGCTGGCTTTCCGAAAATGAAATTTAACGTCGCACTCCCGGCATTCCTTGCTCTCTTCGCCGCCTCCTTGCTCCCTCTCTCCGCACAGGGTGAAGCCAAGGTCGCCATGACCGTCGACCTCGTCGCTTGGGGCGACACCATCGAAGGACTTAGCCTGAAGACCGAAGGCAAAGGAGAAACCCTCACTGCCCTTCCCTTTACCTACTCAACACCTGCCAGATACACGGGACCTGCCCTGATGGAAGTCCATCAAAAAGGCGGTTCAAACAGCTCTGGAAATGACGAGGAAATCTCGGCGGAAGATGCCGAGCACGAGTCCAAACCTCTGGTGGTGGAACAAAAGCCCGAAGACTTGGAAGACCTCTCGAAAAGTAAAGATCCCATCGTCCGCGAACTATTCCGACGCCGCGAAACCGAGCCCAGTCTCGTCGCCCTCGTCAAGCTCCCCACCAACACCAAACGCGCCACCGTCCTCTTGGCTCCTGCGGGAGGAGGACTCTATCAACCCTACGTGATCAACGACGACCCCAGCAAACTTCCCCCAGGTAAGCTAAGGGTTCACAACCTCTCACCCTTCGACATCTCGATGCGGTTTAGCGGCAAACAAAAAGCAGACCTCAAGCCCGGCCGGGACAGCGTCATCAATGCAGCCAATGGACGAGCCGTCTACGAGCTCTCCTACAAAGGTCCCAAGGGATGGGAAATCCAAGAAAACAATGTGATCCCCGTTCGCCCCACCGAGCAGACTCAACTCATCGTGCTGAAAAGCGACAACTCTTACTTCCTTTCAAGCGACGGGGCTGCGGGAGGTTTCATGCAGATTGTGATTCTGCGCCGTTCAGCCTCCTAGGCTCCCTGCTTCTCATCTCAGCCGCTTGACGTTCGTAGGTCGAAAGGCCCTGCTCATCGAGAATGCCAGGTAAGAGATCTCCAAAGGCATTCACCTCGGCCACCACGAAGTGGTCCAACGAGGGCGCGGCCAGCACATCGATCCCCAGGGTCAGCATGTCAGGAAAGAGCGAAGCGGTCTTTCGACAAAGTTCTAACAGCTCCCCCCAGGCCTCGCCCATCGCCTCTTGAAAGGCTGCGGTTTCTCCTCGCTCGTTTCCGAGGTGCAGATTGGTCAGCGGACCTTTGCTAGCGCGCAATATCCAATGGGTCGGCTCCCCCGCGATCGTCACCACGCGCAGATCCACAGTCCGCCCCCGGAACCCTGCTTTTGGAAACCAGCGTTCCACAATCGCGTCCTGCCAACAGACCGTGTCCACGATCAGCTCGACCTCCTTACGCCTGGTGTAAGTCCGCACCCGCAGCGAATTGTAGCAAAGCCCATTCTCAATCTCGATCGGCGCGGTCGCTCGCAGTTCTTCTCCCCGACGTTGCAGAGCGATCACGCCCGAAGCCGACGACCCCGAGCGAGGCTTGATGAAGACGCGCAAGCAGTTCGTCTCGGACATTTTGGCGAGAACGCCTGCTAAGTTTTCTGGCGAATAAGCCACTCCTCTCGGACGAGGAATATTGCCATTATTGAAAAGAAAATGGCAAAGAACCTTATCGAAGAGTTTGCCGATCGATAAGCCCGAGCTCCACATGAAGACGCCTTCGTTCTTCGCCAAAACACTGAGGCGATCAAGAAGCTGTTGCCATCCCCACAGCCACTGTCTCTGCAAACGCAAGGCCCCTCGATCAAACTGGAGCTGATCAATGTCCTCCCCACTCAAGGCACCGGGAAGCTGAGACCCCAAGCGCAAGATCCCCTTTTCGACCTCCCAATTCTCCCCCGGCGATTCGATTCGCAAACTCTCGGCCCACTGCATCGCCTCCTGCAAGCGATCCGGATTGGTCAACACCTCCCGCCACTTGGTGACTCCCCATCCCCGCCACTAAACAGGGCTGAACGAATTTTTTTCCTATTCCTAATATAGAGAAGATGAAATCTTCCTCTATATGTCCCGCACCCGAAACACCTTGCTGTCCGTGTATGCAATTACGACCTTTCAACTACTGGGCCAAGCAATTTCCCCAGTGGTCGGATATGTCACCTCGGATCTGGAAGCCGGCTACAATCTGATCGCCTCCCCTTTCCACCAAAAAGACTCTCCCACTGCCAGCGTTCTGGAAAAACAACTCTTAACCGAACTTTGGCCCGCAGGCACGCAGTTTTTCCTTTGGAAAAACGGGCAATTTGAAACATTTCAGTACGATGGCTCAGGATGGTCAGATGATGAACTGAATGACCCTTCGCATTCCCTCTCAATTCTCCCGTGGGAAGGAGTGGTTCTCTGGGTCCCAGAGTCTTTCCAATTTATCACCTCCGGTCAGTTGGTTATTACCGATTTCTTATCCGACTTAAAGAATTCGTCGACCACCGCTGTCCAACCGACTCAATCCCGAGGTGGGCCTTACAGCAACGACATCCACTTTGTCGCCAATCCGAACCCCATTTTCGGAGCAGACTTTTCAACCCTAATCGGCCGAAGCCCTTCAGAGGGCGATGCGGTTCTACAAGTAGAACCCAGCGGAAGCCACCTCGTCAGCCGATTCGAAAACGGTGTCTGGATCGACCCACATGGCACCAACGAGGCCCCGGTCATACCCGAATATTCCTCCGCGTTTTTTGACCTATCCGGCAATCAATTCGAAGGCTTCTCACTTCAAGTTGTTCCCGAGCCCAGCTCTATCTTTCTTTTACTTTCTTCCTCCTTCTTGCTCGCGAAAAGACGCCGCGCTGAAAGCAAAGACTTCTAATTGCCCTCAAAGCTCAAACCGAACTTGTCCAAATACTTTTTCAAGCGGTCGGAATCATTGGGTTTGGCCCTCTTCAGCCGCGAGGCGGCAAAGAGTTCGCGGCCAGCTTCCGCGAGGGTTTTACTGCGCCGGCAGACCGCGAGAACGTGAGCGAGCTGGATGCGGTCGAAAGGATCGATCTCCGCCAATTGCTCCGGGGTGAGCAAGGAAGTGAGGTCAACGAGCTCAACGGATTCTTCCTGCACGGGACGATGCCAGCTGGCACGCAAACGGGCGACCTCCTCTTCGACATCTTCGACCCGCACTCGGCCGCGGGGCGCCAAAGTACCCATACGGATGACGGCGGCATTCAGGTCGCGGAAGTTTCCCCGCCACGGGGTGTCGGCGGAAAGCGCAAAGCGAAGGAAAGCCTCTTTCGCCTCCTTGTTGAAAGTCAAACTCCGCCCTTCCGACTGGGTGAAGCGTTCAATCTCGTAGTCCAGGTTGGGCGGAATATCTTCCCGCCGCTCGGCGAGTGCGGGCAGAGAGAAAGTCCATAGCTGAATCCTCGCCAAGAGGTCTTCCCGAAACCGCCCCTCACTAACCGCTGCACCCAAATCCCGATTCGTTCCAGCAATCAGTTGAAAGTCGCTCTTCACCGGACTGTCCGCCCCCACTGGCAAAAAGGTTTTTTCCTCCAAAGCCCGTAGCAGCATCGCCTGCTCATCCAGTCCCAGTTCCCCGATTTCATCCAGAAAGAGCATGCCCCCATGGGCGGTGCGCAAGAGGCCGGGCCGATTGGCCTGCGCTCCAGTGAACGCCCCTTTACGATGACCGAACAAAGTCGAGGCCGCCGTGTCGCCAGTGAGGGTGGCACAGTTGACTTCCACAAACTCTCCTTCCAAGCCCGCCCGCTCATGCCGCAACTCATAGATGCGCTTGGCCAAATGACTTTTTCCCGCACCCGTGGGACCGGTCAACAGAATGGGGGCCTTGGAACGAAGCGCGACTTGCTCGATACGCTCAATGAGGCGATTGAACTTCTCATTTCGAGTCGCGATTCCGCTTTTCAGAAAGTCCGTCGTCTCTAACAGCTCTTTCGCAAAGCGACTGGTCAACTCGTCATAGCGCGAGAGATCAAGGTCGATGAAGGAATACCGTCCCACCCCCGAGTCCCCCCGCCGCAACTTGCCAAAGGGAGGCGCGGTCTGAATCATGCGCCCCGGCAAGTAGCCCGCCTCATTGAGCAGAAAGAGCGAAATCTGGGCCACGTGGGTGCCCGTGGTGATGTGGAGAAGATAGTCCTCCTCCCCGAGGCGAAAGTCCTGCTGCTTGGCCCAGTCAAAGAGAGCTCCATAAACATCCGCCAAGTCCCAGGCATCGCGACCAAAGGACAACTCGTGAATACGCACCTCGGTCTCGGGCGAGACGAGCCTGATATCCGCCGCCACCTCTTGCGCCATTTCTGCGAACTGCGGCTCGGTCAAGAGCTCGAAGCGGTCGATCAGAAGGTCCTCATGCTGAAAGAGCGACACCGTCGGACGCCAGCCACTCCAACGCCCTGCGCTCGAGCCCCGATCCAAGCGAGTCCCCAGCAATCCCATCGCCACCGTCTTCTTCACCGCCACAGGCTACCACTCGCCAATTTTCGAGAGCACTCTTTTTTTCGCAAGCCTTGGGACCTTCGCAATTCTCCGATTCGAACGAGTCAGTCGAAGCCCCCATCCAACCGACTTGCGAAATCAGGGATGCCATCTACTTTCATAATGAACTATGAAAAATCTCCAAACTATCGCTCTGATTTCTCTCTCTTTGGCAGCCACCTCCTCTGCCGACATCGTTCAAAAGAAGGTCTCCTATACCAGCGGCGAGACCAAGTTCGAAGGCGTCCTCGTCTATGATGACGTTCTAACAGAGCCCTCTCCCTCTATTCTCATGGTTCCCAATTGGATGGGAGTCACCGAGGCAGCCATCGAGAAAGCAATCGAAGTCGCTGGCCAAGATCGAGTGGTTTTTGTAGCTGACATGTATGGCGTCGACGTCCGACCTGCAGATGCTGGAGAAGCAGGCAAAGCAGCTGGCGCGGTCCGCGCCGACCGGGCGATGATGCGGTCGCGTGCCCAGCTGGCGCTCGACACTTTTCTCCAGCAAGAAGCGCCCACGGACAAAGAGCGCACGGCCGCGATCGGCTTTTGCTTCGGTGGAGGGACTGTTCTCGAACTCGGTCGCACCGAAGCTGACCTGGATGCCATCGTGTCCTTTCACGGCGACCTCGTTTCCCCCACCCTGGAAGATGATGCGGCCAAGACCAAAGCGAAAGTCCTGGTTCTCCACGGAGCGGCCGACCCCTTCGTCCCCCAGGAAGACGTCGCCCAATTCGAGCAAGCGATGCTGGCAACCGAGGTCGACTGGCAACTGGTTCAGTTCAGCAATACCGTCCACTCCTTCACCGATCCCGAGGCCAAGATGACGGGTAAGGCGGAATACAATGAAACTTCCTCCAAACGGGCATTCACCTATATGGACAACCTCTTCTCATCGCTCTTCACGAGCAAGGAATAGAAGATTTCACTCCGCCAACATGGCCCCGACCACCTCGGCTGCCGTTCGTTCACTATAGTGATTGAGCTTCCAATGGGTCGGGCACCAGCCCTTGAGAAAACGATGGAAATCCGTCCAAGCGAGCGGGAAAAGTTCGCGCCATTCTGCCTCAACCGCGGCAGAATCGATCCCGCTTCTCCTGCGCTGCAAGGCTCCTGTTAGAAAGCGAAAATAGCTGTCAAGCAGCTCGTCTTCGCGGAGCTCCATCGTGCCTTCGTCCAAACAGCTCCCGAGAAAGTAGGCCACATCCTTCATCCCACAACCGCCTCCTACATACTGAAAGTCCAGCCCCGCCACCTGTTCCGAACTCTTCGAGAAACAGAAGTTGGCCAACTTGGCATCACCATGAACAAGGGTTTGGAACCGGGCCTCTCGCAGCCGTTCATCTATCGAAGGAGCGGCGGCGCGGAGGGCGTCATCCTGCAACGCCGCAAGCTCATCAGGACGCGTATCGAGGTGCCAGTAGGTTCCAACTTCCCACAGACCGGGCCATGATTTCGGACTCTCACTGAGGTGAATCGAATGAAACTCGGCAAGCCAATGGAGGCAAAGACTCACCTCACCCCATCCGGCAGAATCCAATCGTTCAGGGTATCCGGCGGCATCCAGATCCTCCAGAAGCAAAAGAGTATGCCCCCCGACGCAAGTAGATCCCAACATTGCGGGAGTACGGCAATTGGGGTCGTGCTTCGGGTTGTAGTCACCATACCAATTGTCCTCAACCTGATAGGATCTGACCTTTCTCGCATGGGAAAGACTGGTGTTCCAGCCACGAGGATGATTGCCCGCAGCGGGGGGAGCGATGTGCTTGGCAACTACCGTCTTCAGATCTCCTCCCTCCAGCCCCAGACGAAGAATCTGACCGTAGCCACTCCAGAGCTCCTGCATCACGTCCACGACCGCGAAAGCTCTCGCTCCGGTTCTTCTTAAGATAAAGGAATTGAACGATGAGAGAGCAGTCACTGGAAGTCTTCAATTTCAGACGAAAGGCTGGGATGCAAACTCTCATGGGCACTCAAGGCGACAACCAGCGGAACAAACACTACCAGAATCTCCCAGCGCGCAACTGAAAAGGCGCTGAAGAACTGCCCCCCATCGAAAAGTCCGGCGGCAAGTCCAAAAAGAACAAGCGGCAATTCCGGTCGCCGACGGATCGTCCACAACGCGACCCCAAGAAAAACTAACAACAATAAAGAACCCAAAACGCCATAGCCCGCCAATTGCCCCAAATAGGCACTGTGGGGGTGATGAACCAACCAGCCCAGTTCTTCGGGAGGCAGACTGAAGACCTCCCCCGTTCCAACAGCCCAGTCCCACCCCGAGAGCTGTTTCAAGTACTCCTGATAAACATCCAATCTTCCTGCTGACCCCCGGCTCATCAAATCATCTCCCTCCGCTTTTCCAAACTGAAGGGCCATAGCCCAGTAGGCGACAAATCCCGCCACAGGCACCAGCAGATTCTGCCAGACATAAGCGGGGGCAAGGCGGAGCTTGAAAGGACTTTTTCCCAACAAAATCCCCTGCAGCAAATGCCCTCCTCCTGCAACCAAGGCAGCCAAAAGGGCGCCCCGGGATTCCGAAGCCGCAAGCGCTGCGCCTAAAAAGATGAGAGCCAGGTATTGCCCCCACACTGGGATACGACGGTGGCGCGCCCAAGGACCCCAGCACACCACCAGCGCGAAACCTACTAGAATTCCCGTAGTAACCGCGTTGAAACCCGCCCGGTAGCGCCAAACCAAACGGAATCGCTGCTCGGAAATCCCATAGTCTTGATAGAAATGGAAAAAGCTCGCCCCAATCGCAACCAACGCCACCACCATCACCGACCACCAGAGCCGCAGCCTGGCGGACGGGTTTTGACCCAAGAGAGCTAGTGAGGTGACTAAGATGGAAAGCACCACAAAGTCCTTGCCACTGCCCGCGCCTCCCCACCAATCGCCGGCTCGAGCACCGGTCACCCAGAACTGCCATTCGATGAGTGAGAACAAACTCCACCAACAGAAATACCGTCGCACCCCCGCCCCAAACCACTCTTTCCACAAGTTCCAAGCGTGGTCCGCGTTGAGAGCGAAGGCCGGAAGAACAACCCATTGCAACAAAAGACCCTGTTCCCAACGACCACGACACCACCAGAATCCAGTAACCCACGCTATGAGGGCAAACTGGAGAAGGAACGGGCGCCATTTGTCCAAGCGCCCCATTTCGCTGAAAGTGATCACGGAGCGGGAAACTAGCGCGTGTTGGGCAAGATGACCAGCTTGGCAGAACCCCGCAAATCATCCAACCCTCCCCCGAACAGGTGGCTGCCCCCTTACCCTGAGGACCTAGGAGACTAAAACTCCCGAATCTTTAGCTCGCGGAAGGACACCTCATTCCCGTGATCCTGCAGCATGATCCGTCCTTGCACATTCACTCCAAACCCTTCGTTTTTCTTATACTTACTGGCTTTGAAGCGCTTCTCCCACTCTTCCGAAGGGATTTCCAAGCGCATCACTTCTTCGCCGTTCAGATAGTGAGTCACAACGCCCTCTTTGACCAAAATTCGGGATTGATTCCATTCGCCCGCCGGTTTGAGCTTCTTTTTCTCGTTGGCGGCCTTCAAATCATAGAGAGCTGCGGTCTGGCGAACTCCACCATTTTTACCATCAGGATGCTTGGAATCATCAAGAACCTGATACTCAAGACCTAGCACTTGGTTTCCGTAGTTCTGAACCCGGTATTTCACTCCGGAGTTTCCGCCTTCTGAAATCTTCCACTCAAAGGCGAACTCGAAGTCTCCAAACTCCTTCTCGGTAACCAGGGAACCGGACCCTCCCGACTTCCGGGTGAGAATTCCATCTTCAGCTACCCAATTCCCTTCCTTCACCTCTTTCCCTTTGGCGTTCGTCCAACCGGAGAGAGTTTCTCCGTCAAAGAGCGGTTTCCAGAGAGGTTCCGCCGGCGACTTTTCAGCGGCATTGACGAGGGCGGCAGACAATAGAAAGGTGGCAATCTGATTTTTCATCCAAGCGAGATACCGCCTTCAGGTGATTGACTTTGCAAGAGAATGGCGAATTTTTTCTCGAACTTAACGAAAATCGTCAGATCCGTGAGTTTTTGAGATGCCGTATTGATTTATGAGAATCGCGAGCGCAGGATCCGGTTGCTAAAAATGACGGATGGGAGAACCGATGGGTTTTCTCGACCGCAAGCAATCCATGCGGGCTCCCGGATTGGTCTCCGGGGGCCCTCATCTTTTTAAAACGAGACCTCGTTTTCATGCTCCCTATCAGCATGAGACTGCTCCTCTGCGAAAGACCTCCTTTCGAGAGCCTTTTCCCCCTTTCCAAAAAAATCAGAAAAGGATGCATCTGCCATTTGAGGACAGGCGTTGCTCTTCAGGACGGGGTTTTTAGTCGCCTGTCACCAAACTCTGATTTGCCATGAAAGAACCAAAACCATCCCCTTGCTCTCCCCTCCGGAGAAATATCTTCACGTCCCCTCGCAGCCTTCGCTCCGTCGGGTCGCTTTGTTTCGCCCTCCCGCTCTGCTTCTTTGTATCGCACGCCTCGGCCACCAACTTTGTAGTTGATACTAATGATGACGAAGCCTACGACGGCGGCACTCTTTCCGACGAGATGATGGACGGCACCGGTCTGTCCCTCCGCGAAGCAGTCGCCTTGGCCAATCAGAACGGCGGCTCTCCCGATAGCGGCGATCTCGATGGCGACACCATCACCTTCGGTGGATTGGGCTACCTCATCTCCGCTCCCAATCTCACCCTCACCTCCGAGATCACGATTACCGATGACCTCTCTATCGATGGATTCACTCTTGGAGGCACCGCTTCCATCAACGGGGCTTCCGCCACCCGTCTCTTCGTCACCAATACCACCCCTCTCGCAGGCGCTGACAATCTGGTGTTGCTCACCAACCTGAATCTTCTCAACGGAACGGTATCAGGAAACGGCGGAGCGATTCTCACCTCCCCCGGTGACGAACTGGCGCTGGACTCGGTTCGGCTTCGCAACTGCGTGGCCGACAACGGGGGCGCGATCTATAGTGATGGCTCCCGCGTCTCGATCATCGACTCATCCTTCGATGGCAACGCGGCCACGGCGGCTGCTGGCAGCGGAGGTGCTTTCTTCAATGCCGCCGGCGGAACACTCGCGGTGAATGACACCGGATTTGAAAACAACGTCGCCAACCGCGCGGGTGGCGCGATTGAGGACCAGTCGGCAGGAACGAGCGGCTTCGATATCACGCTCACCAACGCGACCTTTATCGGCAACAAAGCCGGAGTCGCCCCCGCAACAGCCGCTCCTGGTAACGGAGGGGCCATTCACATTACCGGTTCAGGCTCGATCGACATCTCGGGTGGCTCGGCCAGTGAGAACATGGCTGCCCGCGAGGGAGGAGCCTATTGGAATGACAAAGGGTTGATGACCATCAGCGACACCACCATCTCCAGCAACTCGGCGAGTGGACCAGATGCCCACGACGGCGGCGGTGGATTGTTCAACAATGGCGGAACCCTGACCGTCACGAGCACAACACTTTCTAACAATCTCGCGGATGGTTCAGCAGGTAGCGGAGGAGCTATTCTCACAAAGGATGGTGCGGTCACGCTGAGTGGCGTGATCATTTCCTCCAATACCGCCAACCGCGCCGGTGGCGGCATCGAGGCGATTGATGGTGAACTGAGCCTCGATGGAGTCACCTTGGGCGGAGCTTCTGCGGCGGATGGAAACATCGCAGGCCCGTCCGGTAGTGCCGCTCCCGGAAACGGGGGCGGTATCCACATCTCCGGTTCCACCACAACCACGATTACCGGAGGCACGGTCCAGTTTAACCAAGCCGCCCTCGAAGGAGGTGGTCTTTGGAACCAGGCGAATTCCGTGATGACTTTGACCGCAGGAACTCTCGTCGCTAACAACACCGCATCTGGTGATGCTGCTGACGACGGCGGTGGTGGCATCTTTAACAATGGCGGCGAAGTCGAGATCAACGCGGTTGGTGGCGTGGTCGAAATTTCTCGCAATATCGCATCGGGCACTTCGGGTAGTGGCGGCGGGCTCCACAACCAAGTGGGAGGCGTGGTCACTATCAATGGGGCCACCTTCACCGGCAACTTGGCCAACCGGGCGGGAGGCGCGATCGAAGATGCCTCTGGCGCGGGCCTGGGCATCACCTTGGTCGGAGTCACGCTTGACTCTAACAATGCAGGAGTAGCTCCCGCAGTGGGCGCGCCCGGAAGCGGCGGAGGAGTGCATATCTCCGGCCCTGGCGACATCGATATCACCGGCGGCACAATTTCTAACAACATCGCATCCTCCGAAGGAGGCGGACTGTGGAACGGAACCGGCCGGATGAATCTGGTAGGCCCATCCATCACAGCCAACACTGCCAGCGGAGCCGGTGCGGACCAAGGCGGCGGCGGAGTCTTCAACGCTGGCGGAGTGGTCGACATTACCCTCTCCACCTTGATCGACCTCAACGTGGCGGACGGAACTTCCGGCAGTGGCGGGGGAATCTTAAACGATGCCGGCGGAACGGTCACAATCACCAACTCGACCATCACAAACAATCGCGCCAACCGCGCGGGAGGAGGAATCGAGGACAACTCGGGTGACGGGCTGGGGCTCACCGTGACCAATACCACCCTTTCTAACAACAACGCGGGAGCAGCACCTGCCACAGCCAATCCCGGCAACGGAGGCGGCCTGCACATCAGTGGCAGCGGCAGCGCCCTCTTCACCGGAGGAGTCATCGATGGCAACGTGGCAGCACGCGAAGGCGGTGGCCTCTGGAACAGCGTCGGCACCCTGACGGTCGACGGCAGCACTCTTTCTAACAACATTGGACAAGGTCCAGCCTTGGACGACGGCGGAGGAGCCATCTTCAACAACGGGGGCACCTTGATCGTTCAGAACGGCGCAATGCTTACCGGCAACAGCGCAACAGGAACCGCAGGCAGCGGAGGTGGAATTCTGAACCTCACCAACGGAACCGTTTCCGTGACAGATTCCACCCTGACTGGCAATGTGGCCAATCGCGCGGGCGGAGGCATTGAAGACCAGTCCGACCTCACCTCGGGAGTGGCCATTCTTTTGACCAACACCACCTTGAGCGAGAACAACGCCGGAGTCGCCCCTGCGACAGCAGCCCCCGGTAATGGTGGCGGCTTACACGTCACCGGCCCCGGCAACGTAACCGTCGAAGGCGGCACTGTGAATGCCAACGTGGCTGCCGCGGAAGGCGGCGGACTCTGGATCGGTTCTGGAATCCTTTCCGTCAACGGCGTGATGGTCACGGCCAACATCGCAAGCGGTGACGCCTCTGACCAAGGGGGCGGAGGTCTCTTCAGCGCCGGCGGAATCATCGAAGTCACTGACTCAACCCTGGACGGCAACGTTGCCGATGGCGCAGCCGGTAGTGGTGGCGGTATCCTCAATGACGCGGGCGGTTCTCTCACCGTGACCGGCTCGATCTTGAGCAACAACGTCGCCAACCGCGCGGGTGGAGGCATCGAAGACAACTCGGGAATGGGTCTCGGCGTGGTGCTGAACAATGTGACTTTCGAGGCTAACAACGCCGGAGTCGCCCCTGCGGTTGCAGCTCCCGGTAGCGGTGGTGCAATGCACATCACGGGTCCTGGCGACGCGACTGTCGAAGGCGGAACTCTTATCCTCAACACCGCCGCCTCCGAAGGTGGTGGACTCTGGAACGGAACCGGCACAATGACCGTGAGCAATGTTTCCCTCTTGGAAAACATCGCAAGTGGCGCCGGTGCGGACCAAGGTGGTGGAGCGCTCTTCAATGCGGGCGGAACCCTCACGGTCGAAGGTGATACCATCATCGCGGACAACGTGGCCGATGGCGCATCGGGAAGTGGTGGAGGCATTTTCAACGATGGTGGAATCCTCACCGTCACGGGAGCAGTCCTGATGAGCAATGTGGCCAACCGCGCAGGAGGAGCCCTCGAGGTGACCGCGAACAGCGAGTCCACCTTGGCAGACTGCATCGTCAACGAAAACGTTGCGGGACCATCTGGAACAGCGGCCCCCGGTAACGGTGGCGCCATCCATATCTCGGGTTCTGGCAAAGTCACCACTTCGGGTTCGACCTACGACTCCAACAGCGCGGGCAACGAAGGAGGCGGTCTCTGGAACTCCGGCGCAGGAACGTTGGAAGTGACCACTTCCACCCTGAGCGCGAACATGGCCCCCGACGGCGGCGGCCTTTTCAACCAGGCTGGAGCCGGCGTCACCACCGTCACCAACTCCACCGTTTCCGGCAACAGTGCCACCAATGGAGGAGGCGCGCAAATTGAAGGCGGCTCCATGAGCTTCCTGCATGTCACCCTCGCTAACAACTCGGCAACCACCGATGGCGGAGGCGTCAATGTCACGACGGGCGACCTCGTCGCAGCCAACAGCCTCTTCGGCGACAATACGGCAGGAGGCAATGGCCCCGACGTCAATGGTGCCTTTGCGATGGCCAACTCAAATCTGGTGGAGGACTCCTCCGGAACCTCGGGCTTGGATGCGAGCAACTTGACCGGAGTCGATCCACTGCTGGCCCCACTCTCCGACAATGGCGGCGCGACCCTCACCCACCTGCCCGACTGCGGAAGCCCTGCAGTTGATGCTGGCGACAGTGCGGCCTCCTCGGGTCTAACCACTGACCAACGTGGCATGGGCTTCGCCCGTCTGTTAGGCAATGCGGTTGACATCGGTGCCACCGAGTTCTTCCTCCAGACCTTCGCGGAATGGGCGGATAATAACTTTACCGCAGCGACTCCCCTTTCCCAGCGTGGATTGATGGGCGACCCCGACGGCGATGGACTGAGCAATGGCATCGAGTGGTTGACGGGCTTGAACCCCGAGGCCTCCGACGGCTCCCCCTTTGGATTCACCTCCGACGGCTCGGCTCTTTCCCTGAGCTATCCTCGCAGCAAGTCCGTGCCACCTAGCGCTGATGTCTTGGAAGTCTCCGAAGACCTCGTCTCTTGGGATGACTCGGTGATGCCCACACGCAACAGCAAACCTGGTGGTGCTGGCAGCGAGAACATCACCCTCACATTGGATAGCAGCGCGTTCGCGAAGCTCTTTGCCCGCATCAAAGTGAGCAACTAATTTAGTCTTTCCCGGACAATCCAAAAAGCCCCGGAGTCGCTCGCGGCCCCGGGGTTTTTCGTGTTCAGCGCTTTCCCTTCTTCTGTCGAAAGATCCTTTCCCACCAAACTACAAAAAAGATTGGAAGGATTCAGGGCGAGGCCTGTCTGACCTAAAATCCTTTGCGCTCACGCCAGATTGCGGTTCAGTTCACCCAACTGAACACCTCCCTCCAGCCCTTCTTTAAAACCCGCAAGTGGAAGCCCTTCGACTTTCAGCAAGAGGCATGGTCTGCCTTTGCGGAAGGGCGGAGCGGATTGATTCATGCGCCCACTGGTCTCGGCAAAACCCTCTCCGCCTTCCTCGGTCCCCTCGCCGAAGAAGTGGAAAACCCCAGCCCGAAGAACACTCTCCGCGTGATCTGGCTCACTCCTCTGCGCGCTCTAGCAGCCGACACCCTTGAGTCCCTGCGCGAGCCAGTGGCCGAATTGGCCCCCCATCTCGAGGTCGAGGCCCGCACTGGCGACACCTCGGGCTACCGCAAAAAGAAGATTCGCGAAAAGCCTCCCTTCGCCCTTGTCACCACCCCGGAGTCCCTCTCTCTCCTGCTGACCTACGAGGACTCTCGTAGCTACTTCGAGAGCGTCGACTGCGTGGTCGTCGACGAGTGGCACGAGCTCATCGGCAACAAGCGCGGGGTGCAGACCGAGCTCTGCCTCGCCCGCCTGCGCCGATTCAATCCGAAGCTCAGGGTCTGGGGACTCTCCGCCACCTTGGGCAATCTGGAGCAGGCGGCCAAGGTGCTGGTGCCGACTTCTGCCCCCACCTCCCAGCCCCTCATCATTCATAGCAAGGAGCGCAAAGCCCTTTCCATCAGCACCCTCCTGCCCAAGGACGTGGAACGCTTTCCCTGGGCTGGCCACATTGGCACCCGACTGGCCCGCCAGGTCGCCCAACAAGTCGACAAACATAAATCTACTCTCCTCTTCACCAACACCCGTTCCCAGACCGAGATCTGGTACCAAGAGCTGGCTTCCCTTCGGAAAAAGTGGGGAGACCAACTCGCCATGCACCATGGTTCGCTCGACCGCGAGGTCAGGGACAAAGTCGAGCAAGGCCTGCGCGAGGGCTCTCTCAAGTGCGTGGTCTGCACCTCTTCGCTCGACCTCGGGGTCGACTTCTCTCCCGTCGATCTAGTCATCCAAGTCGGTTCACCCAAAGGCATTGCCCGCCTGATGCAACGCGCGGGCCGCTCCGGTCATTCCCCCGGCTCCACCTCCAAACTGATCTGCGTCCCCACCAACGCCTTGGAACTGTTAGAATTCGCCGCTGCCCGCGATGCCATCGAATCTGCCCGTGAGGTGGACGTCCCGTTCACCAATAACAAAAGTGGACGAGACGTCCACTCCACGAACTCACACATCGAATCGCGCCCTCCTCTCCGCAAGCCCCTCGATCTCCTCGTGCAACATCTCGTCACCCTATTGATTGGGGAGCCTGCTCACCCCGATGAGCTTCGCGCCGAGATCGAGACCACCCATGCCTATCGTCACCTCACCGACGCGGAATGGGAATGGGCGCTGGGCTTCATCACCCACGGCGGCGACGCCCTGAAGGCCTACCCCGGCTACCAGAAGGCCGAACTTTTAGAAGACGGCACCCTGACTGTCACCGACAAGCGAAAGATTCAACTCCACCGCATGTCCATCGGCACCATCACCTCTGACCAAGGCATCCTCGTCAAGATGGGCAATGGCAAGTTGCTTGGCACCATCGAGGAAGGGTTCATCTCGCGGCTGAAGCCCGGGCAGCAGCTCATCTTTGCGGGACGACGCTTGGAGTTCGTTCGTCTACGTGCCCACACCGCCACCGTTCGCCCCGCCTCCAAGAATCACAAAGGCCAAGTCGCGACCTGGAACGGGGCCAAGATGTCGCTTTCCACCGAGCTCACCCACGCCATCGCCCACCGCCTGCACTGCGACCCAGCGGAAAGCCCGGAAACCCGCGCTCTCCAGCCACTGTTAGAGATTCAGAAAAAGTGGTCCCAGCTTCCCGACGACACCGAGCTCCTCATCGAGCACACCTATCTGGAAAAAGAGCGACTCCACAACCTCTTCGCCTTTACCCTCGCAGGACGGTCGGCCAACGAAGGTCTGGGGGCGCTCCTCGCCTGGCGCATTACCCGCGACACCGGGGCCACCGTGGAGGCCACCCAGAGCGACTACGGATTCTCGCTCTCCTCCCCCGCCGAACTGCCCACCAGCGAGGATGAGTGGCGGGAACTTTTTTCTACTAAAAATCTAGTAGATGACCTGCTCGATTGCCTCAATGCCACCGAGCTCGCCCGCCGCCAGTTTCGCGACATTGCCCGCGTCGCCGGACTGGTGGTCGCCAATTACCCTGGTCAGCGGAAGACCGGGCGCGAGCTCCAGACCTCGGCCAGCCTCCTCTTCGACGTCTTCACCAACTACGACCCCCATAACCTCCTCCTCGGCCAAGCCCAGCAGGAGATTCTCGAAAAGCAGCTCGAGCTCACCCGCCTGCAAGCCGTCCTACTCACCTTGCAAACCCTTCCCCTCACCATCATCTCCACCGAGCGCCTCACCCCCTTCGCCTTCCCTCTCTGGGCCGACCGTTTGCAGGCCAACACCACCGGCAAGGACTACGCCACCCGCTTGGAAGCGATGCTGACCTCGTTGGAGGTTTCCGCGAAGTAGCAAGGCTCACGAACTCGCGATCCTCACCACTCAACCGCCAGAACCAAAGTCAGCACCACCACGACTGTCAGCAAAAACAGGCCCAGAAAAATCCAGCGATAGTGGCTACGCGGAATTCGTTTCTCCCCAGGGTCGAAGATCGTGCGACAATTCTGGCAAAGACAAACCTCCTTCGGACTGCGAGGCAGGAGATACGCAAGATGGCCCAGAAACAGCACGTCACTAGCTGAAGGCCCCTCTTTCTTTCTCACCGGCACACGCGGGGTCGTTTGTTCGCAGTGCGGACAAACTAGAAACCGAACTGGGACATCTCCAACTTCTCTCATTAATTTTTCATCTCTCACCTGAACTCAAGTTTCCGAAACCACCGAATACCGAATCACTTTCGCTCCCAGCCGATTCCGCGCATTTTATCAACCCGCTCCCTCCGCGTCCAGAGAACACCCTGCGGACCATCCTTTTCCGACCTCCAATCAATGCCTCTACCAAGTTTTACTGAACTTGTTTAAATCGTTTCCTAGTCCATAGTACAGGCAGATGGCCCGCCACACTCGAATCCTCTTTGTCTGCCTTGGTAACATTTGCCGCTCTCCCGCAGCCGAGAGCACCATGCGAAACCTGTTGCAAAAGCACGGGGTTGATTCGATCTCCCTGGATTCAGCCGGCACCGCAGGCTACCACATTGGAAAGGCCCCCGATCCGAGGATGACGACCACTTTGGAGAACCGGGGGGTCACCGTAACGGGACGAGCCCGGAAGTTCAGCGCACAAGATTTTGGCAAATTCGACCTGATTCTCGCCATGGATGAGGAAAATCAGGACGACATGCTCATGCTGGCCAAGACGGACGAAGACCGGGCCAAGGTCCGGACCTTCCTGAGCTTTTCCAAGAAATTCGAAGGCCCCGATGTCCCTGACCCCTACTACGGTGGGCCCGAAGGCTTCGAACTAGTCGCGGACATGATGGTCGACGGCTGCGAGGGAATTCTGCGCAGCTTGGGCAAGATTCAGTAGACCTTGGGAGAAGCTGGAGTGAAAGCTGGCACGCAACTTTCTTGTTACGCGAAATCACTGTTAGCGTAGCGAGTTGGCCTTCAGGCTGGTGCTATTCTTTTCGCCCAGTAGCTTAGGTCCGCTCCCAACCCCCAAATGAACTCCCGCCCCCTCCTCTCCGGCTCGATTGTCGCCGTTGTCACTCTCGCTCTCATCCTCACCTTTTGCTTGGACTCGAAGTCTGAGGAAGCTTCCGCCGAGCCACAGAAAGCCACCCAAGCATCTTCTACCGAAAAGGCGGCAAAATCAGGGTCGCTCGTCACCGAAGAAGTCGCAGTGGTCCTCACCCCAGCGCCGTTTGCGACCTTTTCGACCCGTTCCAAGGGCCAAGACCGGAACTTCGTCCTTTCTTTGACCGAGGGCATGGAGCGCCGTCCCGAGGGTACAGATGTGGTCGTCCCCCTCGACCCTCCCGCGACTCTGGAGACTCTCGCCGAGCGCTTGAGCGAAACTGGAGCGGCGAATCCCGTGTGGCCGGTTTGTTACGAGGAAGGGAAGCCCCACACCGCAGCCTACCGCCACATCATCACCTCGGACCTGACCTTGAAATTGGAAAAAGGCGAGGACGAAATCGATTTGCCAGCTGGCCTCGTGGTGACCGAACGACCGGTCTACGCCCCTGGGCATGTGGTGGTCTCGGCGACCGATGCCTTTGCCGCGATGGCGGCCTTGCAGGAATTGCAGCAAGCGCCGGGAGTCGAAAACGCAGAGCTGCAACTGGCGGTGCAACGTCAGAAAAAGACTTTGCCCAACGACACCTTCATTGGCGACCAATGGCATTTGAAAGCCTCGGGCTCGGCCTCCAGTGACAGTGATGTCAACGTCGAGAACGCTTGGCAGTATGGCGCGAGCGGAGGAGTGCGAGGCAGTGGCGTGCGCATTGGCATCGTCGACGACGGCCTGCAAACCGCCCATCCGGATCTGGCCGCCAATGTCGATACCACCAACGACAAAGACTGGAACGGAGACGACAACAGCCCGGAACCCGAAGGCGACGATGACCACGGAACCGCCTGCGCGGGAAATGCGGGGGCAGTGGGCAACAACAACCTCGGAGTCTCCGGTACTGCTCCCGAAGCGACCCTCGTCGGCATGCGATTGATCGCGGCGGGGGCAACCGATAGCCAAGAGGCCCAAGCCCTCGCCTATCTCCCCGACCTGATCGAAATCAAGTCGAACTCTTGGGGCCCGAATGACGATGGCAGCACCTTGGAAGCCCCCGGCTCTCTTACCGAAGGCGCTTTGAGCTTCGCAGCCCAAACAGGTCGCGGCGGCTTGGGTTCCATCTTTCTCTGGGCGGGAGGAAATGGCGGCGAGGTCGACGACAACTCCAACTATGACGGCTACGCCAACAACATCCACACCATCGCGGTGGGAGCGACCAACAGCTTGGGGCGACAATCTTACTACTCCGAGCCCGGTGCCAATCTGGTCATCACCGCACCCTCCAGCGGACAAGGTTCCGCGCTCGGAATCACCACCACCGACCGGACCGGAATCAACGGCTATTCGGACGAAGACTACACCGATGACTTTGGTGGCACTTCTTCCTCCACCCCCACGGCAGCTGGCATTGTGGCCTTGATGTTAGAAAAAAATCCCAGTCTCGGTTGGCGTGATGTGCAGGAAATCCTCATCCAGTCGGCGGCCAAAATCGATTCCTCCGATGGGGACTGGACCGACAATGGAGCGGGCTTTCACTTCAATCACAAATACGGCGCGGGGCTCATTGATGCCACTGCCGCGGTAGCTCTCGCAGACGGCTGGAACAATCTCGCGACGGCCAGTTCGGATTCTGCAAGCGAGACCGGCCTTTCCCTCGCCATCCCGGATAACAACCCGGCGGGCCTCACCCGAAACTTGGAACTGACTGGCGAAAATTTGCGCTGCGAACAGGTCACTCTCACCGTCAGCCTCACCCACTCCTTCCGAGGCGATCTCAGCATCACCCTCATCTCCCCCGCTGGCACGGAAAGCCGCTTGGCGGAGGAACGCAGCGACTCCAGCAGCAACTACAGCTCTTGGACCTTTTCCTCGGTTCGCCATTGGGGCGAGAATTCGGCCGGCACTTGGACGGTGCGCATCGCGGACAATGCGGCGAGCGATACCGGCACTCTCACCGCGCTCTCCCTCACCGCGCACGGTGCCCCGGGCATTCCGACCAACCCTGGCCCACAAGTGGCGATCAACACCCCTACCACGGGCAGTTCCTTCAGTCCGGGAGCCACGGTGACGGTCACCGTTTCTGCCAGCGATGTCACCGCCGACGGTTCAACGGGTTCGGTGACGAGTGTGGAGCTCTTTGACAATGGCGTCTCCCAAGGCTTGTTAACGAGCGCTCCCTATCAATTCTCTCTCACGCCCGATCTGGGCAATCACTCGCTGACCGCCACGGCAATCGATAGCGAAGGGGAAAGCACAAGCTCCAGCGTGGTGAGCTTCAGCGTAATCGACCAGGCTCCGACGGTTACGGCCGCCAGCCTCAGCCCGGCCTCACAAGCGTATTCCGATGAGGCCATCATCATCACCAACTTGACCGCCAGCGACCCCGAGGAGTCGTCCTTGAGCTTTGAGTATTTCTGGGAAAGCTCCAGCGATGGCGTCACTTGGACCGACTCCAGAATCACCGGCGACACCCTCCCCGCGGACCCCGCGCGAGCCGGTTTGCTCTGGCGGGCGGTGGTGGTCGCGAATGATGGCACGAACTCGAGCGCGCCACTTTACACCGCCGCCACCAATAGCCTGACTCGTCCACCCGCCACTGCCAGCACGGGCCAATCCCTCAGTTACCTCTCTGGACTTGTTCTGCGAGGAAGCGAATCGACCTTGGCCCGCGATGCCATCATCAACGAGTTCAGCCAGGGAGTCTCCGGCACCTCCGAGTGGGTGGAGATTCTTGTTCTCCGCGAAAGCTCTTTGCGCAATTGGAGCCTGGCAGATTCTAACAGCTCCACCCTGACCTTCAGCGACGAAGTCATCTGGGACAGCATTCCCGCAGGCACTTTGATCGTGATCTACAACGGCTCCAGCAAAGACAGCCTCCTTCCAGCGGACGACTTCGATGCCAGTGATGGTACGCTGGTCCTCGCGAGCACGGATGAGACTTTCTTCACCGGCAGTTGGCCGAGCTTTGGCAATGGCGGCGACTCCGTGCGGCTCAGCGATGACAGCGGGCAACTGGTCGCGGGTTTTTCCTACGGTTCCAACTCTTCGGTTTCTCCTTCTCTCGGAGCCATCAGTTCAGGCAAGTCCGCCTACTTCATCGGCGATGATGAGGCCGAAGCCAGTTCGGCTGGCTCTTGGAAAATCACCACCTCAGGCACCGCCCGCCTGCTTCGCGGAACGCGAATTCCCACCAGTCTGCCTATCGCCTACGGCGGAAGCTGGAGCAGCCTGCCTACTGGTTTCACGAGTTCAGGAACCAGCACCTACAGCAGCAATCTGGGCACCGACACCGACCCGGGATCCGCTAAATTCGATGACAGCGGGGACTCCCTCACTATTGAGTTCGACGCGGCCGCAAGCACTCTGAGTTATCAGTTGAAGGGCAACACCGGTGGCACCCCCACGACCAGCGGCACCTTTGTGGTGGAGGAGTCCACCGACGGCACGACCTATAGCCCCCTGCGCACCATCATCGATCAATCGACTACTGATACCGCCTACAGCGATTCCCTTTCGGCCTCGGCGCGCTTCCTTCGCTTTCGTTACGAAACCAAATCCTCTGGAAATATCCAGCTCGACCAAGTCACGCTCACCGCAGGCGACGTGGGTGGCCCCGATAGTCTCGGGCTATCCATCTCTCCGGCAACCTTCCCGGAATCCGCCGGAGCAACCGCAGCCACTGCGACCCTTTCCATCGCGGAAAGCCTGAGTGAATCTCTAACAGTCACCTTGGGCAGCAGCGACAGTTCCGCCGCCACCGTGCCCCTCAATGTCACCATTCCTGCGGGTCAAACTTCGGTCACCTTCCCAGTAGCCGCCATTGACGACAGCGATGCGGATGGCACCCAGTTCGCAACCATCACCGCTTCCGCACCAGATTACAGCGATGGAAGTTTCGACCTCACCATTACCGACGATGAACCCTCGCCGGAAGGCGTGACCCCTGCCGCAGGCAACAATCTCGCCAACCTCAACTACGTCGAGGACTTGCGCAGCGGAGCCTTCAATTCGCCCGCGCTCTTCCGGCTGGCAGACGGTTCCGTTCTCCCGAGCGGTCTCGACTTGGATCCCTTGACCGGACTCATCAGCGGCACCATTGGATTCTCTGCCACCGTGGGCGACTACCCGATCACAATTGAGCGCTACAACACTTTCTCGGAAACCGTGAGCCAGAGCTTCACCCTGGAAGTTATTGCCGGCAGTGGCGGTTACGCGAGCTGGATCGCAGGCGAAGGGGTTTCCCTAACAGGACCCAACGACGACCCGGATGGCGACGGTCTCGACAATCTGTTAGAGTATTATCTCGGGGGTCAGGCTGGCGTCACCGATGCGACCATTGCCCCCACTTTGGCCTCCGTTGGGACCGAATCCCTGACGATCACTTTCGCGCATCTCAAATCCGCGACCGACGTCTCGGGCATTGTCGAGTGGTCGGACACCCTCGAGCCGAACAGCTGGTCGAGCACCGGGGTGACGATTGAAGTCTTGAACGACCAACCCACCTTGGAACTCCTCCAGGCCACCATTCCCGTCGGCGGTTCACCCAAGCGCTTTGCCCGCCTGCGGGTGGAATAGAGACCACCCGCCCACAACTACCCTCACTCTTTCACAACGCCGAAGATGGTGGCGAATCCATGACCCTTCACTTCGGCGGGAGGGTCCACTTTCATTTGGGAGATATCTCCATCGAGGAAGAGGGCGTTGCGACAACCCAACTGGCGAAAACAATCAGCGAACGTCCAGAGATTGACCTCGGTTTTGCCATCGGTAATCACGAAAACCACCTGACCGGTTTCATCCACTCCCACCCCATTGCGGAGAAGCTCACTCTTCGACCCGCGATTGAAGGCGGGATGAGTCTTGCCATCTAACAAGAGGGCCGGCCCCGACTGCACCGCATACCAAAGGGTCGCTTTCTTCTCGGCCGACCACTGCGAAAGAGCCTTGCTTTCCACCACTTCCGCACGAAGTCCTTCCTCAGTTTTACGGAGACAAAAGACGGCATTGGGTTTGAGGAAGAAGTTCCCGGGAGCGTCCTTGAGATTGAGAGGATTCAACTCCTTACCCTTTTCCACATAGAGACCGGAAGGAATCTGCCGAGGCTCGAAGATGCCGCCATTCATCAGCATCGTAACCTTTTGCCCGTCCTCTAACAGGGCCTGTCTCGCCTGCTGAAAACTAAAGAGAGGTTTGTCGTTCGCGCCTTTCCAGACCAAGCGAACGTCCTCCGGCTGAGCCTTGAAAACACGGAAACTCTTCCCATGAAGCTCGAACTTCTCCTCCGCAGAATGGACGCCCAGAACGAGGGCTAGGCATAGAAAAATGATTCTCATCCCAACCTTCTACCACTTGAGAATTGTGAGCACCGGAAAATGGTCTGAGGGGACCTGGGTCCCGCGATGATGGCGCACGATTTGCGATTCACTAATCACCAACTCGAAAGAAGTGAGGACGTGGTCAATCATCGCACCCCCGGTTCCTGTGGTCTTCCATCCGTTGAAAGTGCCCCGCTCTTTTTCATCGGGATTCACTTTGAGAAAACTATTGGAAAGCCCTCCTTCTCCCTCGCTGAGAATCTTGAGTTCCGCACTGGTCTCACTCGCGTTGAAATCCCCCATCACGACCACGGGGGCCTTGTCTTCCTTTTGTCCCGCAAAGTGCTCGCGAATCAGCTGTGCCGACTTTTCACGCGAAGGCTGCCCCCGATGATCCCAGTGGGTATTGTAAACGAAGATCTCCTTTCCATTCGAACGATCAGTGAACTTCCCCCAAGTGCACACTCGCGTCACCGCGTTGCCCCAAGTCACGGAACCCGGCTCATCAGGAGTGTCCGAAAGCCAAAAGGTCCCCGACTGATTCGCGTCCAGGGAAAGGCGCTTCTTGCGATAGAAGATGGCCGAATACTCACCCCTCTTCCGACCATCATCCCGGCCAACTCCGACAAAGGAATACTCCGGTAGCTCCTTGGCAAGAAATCGAAGCTGACTATCGAGCGCCTCCTGAATCCCCAGCACATCCGGATTCATCTGCTGAATGGTTTCCACCACCAAATCCCGCCGCGAGGTCCAACTTTTCTCACCCTTGTCGCCTCTGGCCGCATAGCGAATATTGAAAGTCGCCACCCGGAGCTCGGCGGCGGAAGACGAGACGAACAGGAGCGAGAGGAGCACAAGGAGCCTTTTCATGAGCTCACTCTGCTGGAAGAGCGCGGAGAAAACCAGTCTGGGATTTCAGCTATTCATGAGGCGCTGCACAGGCACAGGGAGCCGGGCTTTCTAACTTTGCGGATGGCATGGCCTCAGCCTCAAGGTCACCTGCGGCATACTGGATTCCCCCCAAAATCTGCCGCAAAACCTCAGGATCCCAAAACGTCGAGGCGTTGTGTCCAAAATTGGTGTAAAAGACCCGCCCCTTTCCATGAGTGTGCAACCACGAGACCGGATAATCGCCATCATCCTCGATCAAGTCGATGTGCTGCTGATAGAGCTTCGGCGAACTACGGTTCTCTTCATGAGACATATCGAGACTCACTAGAACTCTCGAGAGATCGCGACTGAACGTCCCCTTGCGATAGAGGTAGATTTCATCCTGATGCCAAAAGCCTTTTCCTCCAAAGGCGGCATTGAGGGGATGCTCGGGACTCTCCAGTTTAAAGGCCCAGGTCCCCTTAGGCGACCAAGGATGACAGTTGAAAATTCCACCCATAATCTGAACTCCTTCCGGCCAACTCCGACAACTGTCCGAAGCCGCATGAATGCCCACGATGCCTCCTCCCGCAAGAAGGTAGTCCATCAGAGCCTCCTGCCCCTCGGCCCCGATCGTGACGTCGTAGCTCGTTGTGTTGTTAAAAATCACCACGTCAAATTCCTGCAAGCGCTCGGACCGAAAGTCAGCCGGATCATCACTGAGAGTCACCTCATAGGCCCCACTGGATTTTGCCATCTCCTGCAGAGCGTGATTTCCCGTCGCGATGCTGGTGTGGGGATATTGGCATTGCCAAAAAAGGAGCACCTTGGCGGGTTTCTCGACCTTCACCTGCGGCTTCGTGGGCAGCGCCTGCGCAATGAGTGCCTTCTCCGGTTCACTGGGAGCAAAGAGGCCGGTGAGGATCTCTTTCTTCTCTGGCCAAGGCAACCGGACCCAGTCCTTCGGCGGTTTGCGTTCAGCCACTGGTTTGACTGGTGGCGCGGGGGCTTCGGGGATTTGGTTGAGGGTGTAATAGCCAACCGGGTGCCATAGCGGCTGCCCGGATTCCGAACGCACCCCAGACGAATTGAGCTGGTGCAAATGACCTTCGACGAGCCCCTTCACCTTGAGAGTCACCCGCAGGCCATCCGCCGACACGGTGGCTTTTTCCACCTTGGGGACAGATTGATCCACCTCGGGGCTGCCGTAGCTGGATTGGTAGATATAGGTCCACGCAGCCATCTCATAGCTGGCCGGATCGCTTGCGGTCGCAGGATCCACCGGCTCGGTGAAGGTGAGCTCGAATCCATCCGGCAAGGCCCGCATTTGAGAGGTCTCGAAGGGAACTTTCCCGTTCCAACGAACCCGTTCCAAGGTAAAGCCCCGCGTCCCCCGCGAGCCCCAGCCCCGGTTCGTTCCTCCCACAAAGAGAGTCCCGTCTTCTGCAAGCTTACCCGGAACCAAGCCACTCTCGAAACCTTCGAGGAAATGCCACGCCGCCCCCTGATAAACTCCATTGACCTCCTCGACGAAGGTGCGCTGAACTTGAGAGTGACTTTGCTCTCCCACAAAGAGAGAACCAGCGAATGGACCTAAAGCGCCTTTTTCATCTGAAACCACAAAAGTCGGGGAAGCTCCCATGCGGCCGTGGGGCAAAAGAACACTGGGCGGATAGAGCTCTGGAATGCGCTTCATCTCCTCGGTAAAACGACTGGGACTATTCGGAAGGGTCGGCGCGTCCAGATCAGGAATCAAGTCGTAGTAGTTCAGTCCAGTCGGGAAGCCGAGAAAGCTCCGGGGCTTGATATGGCGCAGAGACGAAGTGCCATTCCACGTGCCCTGATTATCGGTGTAGAAGGTGTCACCCTTGGAATTAAAGCCCATCCCCCCCGGAGACCGCACTCCACAGGCCACCGGAGTGGTCGTGCCATCGGGACTGACTTTCACAGCCCAGCCCCGCCACTTCTCGCCGCCGCCCAGTTGGCAAAGAGCGACCCAGACATCACCGTTTCGGTCCGGCTCGGACCCGAAGGCAAACTGATGATAGTTCCCATTGAAACCCCAGTCCTGGCTCACGATCTCGAAGCGATCCGCCTCGCCATCGCCATCACGATCCTGCAAGCGACTCAAGTCGGTGCGGGTCGTGACGTAGAGGGAATCGTCTTTCCAAAACATCCCAAACGAACTCTCCAGCCCATAGGCAAAGCGGGTCCAGGTGACTTTGGAAAGGTCCTCCTCATAGACTCCCGAGCCAATCCAGATCTCACCCCGACGGGTCGAGAAGGCGATCTTCTTGTCTGGCAAAAGGGCGATACTCCCCAGCTCGCAGACGGAATCTTCGGGGAGCGGAATGACTTCGCGACGGTAGAAATCGTCCTGCGTGACAGCGGAAGCAGTCGTGAGCAAAGCCCCCGCAAGAGTGACAAGTTTGGTAATCATGGTGCAGTCCAGGTGTAAGTAGTTGAAAGGGTGTGCTGACCTTCCGCAAGGTCACTGAGGCTGAGGAGTAGCGACTTGTTCTCAAGTAGCAGGCGCGCTGATTGGTCGGCGTGAAGCTCCATGGAGCCATTAATAAGGAAGCCGTTCTCAGATTTCGCAATCTCCTCTCCACTGGCCAAACGAAGGTAGAGTCCCTCGCTGGAAGCGCCCTCAGGAACAGTAACCACGAAGGTCCGCTCCAGACTTTTGAGTCCTTCGCTTGTTTGCTGTCGCGGGCTATCTGCGATCGAGATTTCCCCAATTGCATAGCGGAAGGTCGGTCGGTTCTGCGCGTCCAGATCATAGCCCTCAAACCGCGCCTCCCAATCATCATGGAACCCTCCCGGCCAATTGTCGCCGGGACTCGCAAGCTTGGCCAAGCCGGGGCCGCGTCCCAGACTGACCACCTGCTCGCCAGCGGGAGCTGTGGCTCCGGTGCCACGCACGGTCCAGTGTTGCCCCGCATTGATGAAGTCCCCGGTCCAAACCAGCTCCATGGCCAGAGTTGAGGCGCTGAAGCCATAGTTCACGCCCCCTTCCAGCCCCACCGTGATGGCTCGTGGGCTCATGCCTTCTATCGTATTGCGATAGAGGGCGCTCTTACCGTCCTCCGGCTTGAGCAGGATATCGGGAAAGGAATCCGAGTCCGGGTCGCGGTCGGTATCGGTGAGCGGATGCATTCCCATCGAGCCCCCGCTGCGCTGCATCGCCAGTCCGCCCAGGGAACCCTTTTGAAAATACTCCAAGCGGAAGGTGTTCTTCCCCCGCGAGGCCTTGGCCCGCGCGCTGGTGTGCCGGTAGTGTTGCCCCTGCCCCACCAAGTCAAAGACCTCTTGCCCATTGTAGTAGAAGCGAAGACCGCCCACCGAAGAGGCGAAAAAGTTGCTATCGTGGTCCCCGGGACTGTCCATCGTTCCCTCCCAGACAATGGCAAAGTTTTCCCGACGCCCGCCCGCGTGACTCAGGCTGATGGGCCCCTTTTCCTTTTCCTCCGAAATCGGGGAAAGCTTGCTGAAGTCCGGCATCTCCTCCCACTCGCCCTCATAAACCGTCGCCGTGAGGTCGTGCACTCCCCACCGATGCAGCGGCAAGGGCGGGAGCGGGTATTCCATCAAAAGCTCCGGTGCGGTCCACAGGCCTTCGCGCTCCTTGGTCGCCTCGCGCACCCCGGCCACCAGTTCGGGAGAAACCGGTTTTTCCCGATTCCCCCAACTTCCGCGCACGAAACTGACGATCGAGGCGACCTGCTCGTCACTCAACACCGAGCCCTGAGGCGGCATTTGCAGATCATAGGTTTTGCTTCGCACCACAATGGGCTCCTCCAGGCCATGAAGAATCACCGAGACCATGCGCCGCGCGTCACCCCGCACCCATTCGCTACCCGCCAACGGCGGAAAGGGAGCTCCGGCCGCGCCTTTGCCGTCCGGTCCATGACAAGCGGCGCAGTAGAGCCCATAGAGTTGTTCGCCGGTCGGTTGTTCCTCGGCAAAAAGCCCTGTGCCCACCCCGGCCCAAAGCCCCAGAATAAGAGAAATGATTGTTCGCAACATAAAAGGATGGCTAGTCCGATGTGGTTCTCATCACCAGACACGCCTCCCTTTTCACTACCGCCCGCCTGCCCGATTGGACACCCGGGGCCAACTAAGTAACCACAAAAAAAGGCTGCGGTGAACCCGCAGCCTTCTCATGCTAAAATCCTGATTACAGCTCCGTGCTTATTCCAGCACAAGCATGCGGCTTTCCAAAATCTTCTCCAGCTTCTTGGTGCCGCGCAGCTTCTTGAGGCGCTTCATGATCACATCCCGGTCGACCGTGCGCAGTTCGCGCGACAGCACGGCCAAGGCAAAGGCATCTTCCTCGCCATACTTCTTCACGGCCCAACCAATGCCTCCTTTGTATTTGCAGCCGGGCCACTTGGCCTTCCAGCTCCAATACTCGTAGCTATTCCCTGTCTCAAGTGTGAACGCAGCGCGGGTCAAAGTCACTCCCACGACACCCGATGAGTTACGGGAAGACATGCGGCCTTCCTCGTTCATGATCTTGGGAGGAAGAATCTTGAGCTGCTCATCGCGCCACTCTTTGGCGGCCTTGGTCGCCTTGCCCCAACCCCCGTATTTCTTTTTCGAGAAGTTTTTCTGATACTTCACTCCTTGGCGCATCATCCGCACCATAATGGTTCCTTCGGCTTCGTTTCGTGTCAAATACATTAGCTTGTGAGGAGTCCGGATAGCACGAAATCAGCTCCAAATCAAGGTTCAAGTGTCCTTTCGTGCAGCGGAGTTGTCTGACGTTTTTTGAACAACAGCTAAAACCTAATTTAGAAGAATCAAAGCCCAGTCAACGGTGAAAGTTTTTCCTTGCTATTAAAATTAGCCAAGGCTAATACTCGGGCATGCTTCAGAAAACAACATCGCTCATCGCGGCACTCGCCTCCCTCCTTTTGCTATCCCAATGTCGGAAAGCAGAACAAACAGGGAACACTGGACCGTCGCAGTATCCCGTCCCAATCACCGCAACTACGGGGATGATCACTGACCTCGTCCGCCAGGTTGGTGGCGAACACGTGGAGGTCACGGGCCTCATCGGAGAAGGAATCGACCCTCACCTCTACAAGCCCACCCGCAGCGACCTGGTTGCGCTTAGCGGCGCGGACGTCATCTTCTACAACGGTCTCAAACTGGAAGGGAAAATGGAGGACACCTTGATGAAAATGGGGAAAAGAGGCAAACCGGTGGTGGCCATCACCCGCGACTTGCAGAAAAAAAATGATTATCTCATGGGAGGAACCGCCCACCCCGACCCTCACGTCTGGATGGACGTTTCCGGATGGCTGACCACAGTCACCACCGTCGCCGACGAGTTGAGCGCCTTCGATCCGAAGCACGCCGAGAATTACTCGCAGAACGCGCAAGCCCTCTCGCAGGAACTCGAAGCCCTCGACCAGTATGCCCGCGAATCACTGGCCACCATTCCACCCGGTCAGCGCGTGCTCGTCACCGCCCACGACGCCTTTGGCTATCTGGGGCGCGCTTACGGAATCGAAGTGAAAGGAATCCAAGGCATCTCCACCGAATCGGAAGCGGGGGTTAAGGACATCGAGAACCTCGTGAACTACCTCGTGGAGCGAAAGATTCCCGCCGTCTTTGTCGAGAGTTCAGTCTCCGACCAAAACGTGAAGGCCCTTCTCGAAGGCGCCAAGGCCAGGGGACATCAGGTCCGGATTGGGGGCAAACTCTTCTCTGACGCCATGGGTCCGACCGGCACCTACGAAGGCACCTACCTCGGCATGATTGACCACAACGTCACCACCATCACCCGTGCCCTCGGTGGCACGGCGCCTGCGAAAGGATTAAACGGAAAGCTCTCTAGCCAATAAGCTAACAAACCAGAACAACAAAACACTTATGAAAGCTTTTCTAACAACTGCCCTGCTCACTCCGACTCTCTGCGGCTTCAACCTCTTCGACCCGGTCCCTTCCGACCAAATGCGCGAGCTGTCCGCCGATCGGCCCGACGCCACCGAGAGCGCCATCACGGTGGATGCCGGACACATCCAGATCGAAGCCAGCCTCTACAACTTCGCGAAGAACGATGACGACGAGAGCCACCTCTTTGGTGCTATCAATTTCAAACTGGGCCTCACCGACCACTCGGACCTGCAGTTCGTCTTCGACTCCTACCTCAGCGAAGACCTCGGCACCGGGGGCGGCAGCAGTGGCTTCGGCGACCTCACCCTGCGCTACAAGCACAACCTTTGGGGGAACGATGGCGGGGACTCCTCCCTTGCCCTTTTTCCCTTTGTCAAAATCCCGACCGGCGGCGACCTGAGCAATGACGAGTGGGAAGGCGGACTGATTGTTCCCTACGGCACCACTCTCTACAACGGGGTTGGACTCGGGCTGATGGCGGAGTTCGACTACGTGTTCGACGAGGACTCGCAAGACCACGAGCCGGAGTTTCTCCACAGCGCCGTCCTGGGTTTCGACCTCACGGAGCGGCTCGGAGCCTTTACCGAATATGTTGGCATCGTGACCGAGGATCACTACGAAGCCTACCTCGGAGGCGGGCTGACCTATACCGTGCACGAAAATCTCGTGCTGGACCTCGGCGCCCAATTCGGGCTCAACTCCTCTGCGGAAGACCTTTCGCTCTTTACCGGATTCACCCTCCGGCTCTAACCACCACCCAGCCCCGATGAATCGCATCTTTAAGAAAATGTCCCCCGCCGGAGATGCGGCGGTCGAGAACCTGTCCGACCACCCGGCCGGCCATCCCCTCTCGGTGCACGATCTCACCGTGGCGTATCATCGCAAGCCGGTGCTGTGGGATGTTGATCTGGACATCCCCGATGGCAAGCTCGTGGGCATCGTCGGTCCCAATGGAGCCGGCAAATCCACTTTGCTGAAAGCCTGCCTCGAGCTCATCCCCCGCACCTCGGGCGAAGTGGCCATCTATGGTGAGCCCTACAAGAACCAGCGCCACCTCGTGGGCTATGTGCCGCAGCGCGAAAGCGTGGACTGGGACTTCCCGGTCAGCGCGCTCGACGTGGTGGCGATGGGCACTTACCGCAAGCTGGGCTGGCTGAAGCGGGTGGGGAAAAAGGAGCGCGACCTCGCCCGCCACGCTCTGGAGCAGGTCGGAATCGGCGACCTCGCCGACCGTCAGATTTCCCAGCTCTCCGGCGGTCAGCAGCAGCGGGTCTTTCTCGCCCGCGCCCTCGCGCAGGATGCGCAACTCTACTTCATGGACGAGCCCTTCGCCGCAGTCGATGCCGCGACCGAGCAAGCCATCGTCAAGCTGCTGCAGGAGCTCAATAGCCAGGGCAAGACCTGCCTCGTGGTCCATCACGACCTCGCCACCGTGGCCAAATACTTCGACTGGGTCATCCTTCTCAATATGCGGGTCGTGGCCTCGGGACCCACCGCGGAAATCTTTACCCCGGAGAATCTTGAGAAAACCTACGGCGGACAACTCAACCTCCTCAACCAAGCAGTGCAAGCCCTGCAATCGATCGGCAAATAGCAGCGATGAACCTTTCCGATCTTTGGGAAATCCTGTCCCTCCAAAACTACAACACCCGCGTGGTGGTTCTCTCGACCACCATTTTGGGTATAGCGACTGGTTTGGTTGGTTCCTTTCTCCTGCTGCGCAAGCGCTCCCTCATGGGCGACGCCCTTTCGCACGCGACCTTGCCGGGAATCGCCATCGCCTTCGGGCTGATGACGAGCTGGGGCTTCGATGGCAAATCCCTGCCCGTCCTGCTCGCGGGGGCCTCCATCTCCGGGGTCCTCGGGGTCTTGCTGATGCTGGCCATTCGCCACACCACCAGACTGCGCGACGATGTCGCGATGGGGCTGGTGCTCTCGGTTTTCTTTGGGCTCGGCATCGCCCTGCTAACCATGGTGCAGGAGATTCCCGGGGTCAGTGCCGCTGGCCTGGAGTCCTTCATCTACGGCAAGCCCGCCTCCATCATTCTCTCCGACTTCATCCTGATCGCGGTGGTTTCGGTCGCTATCTGTTTGACCACCATTCTCCTTTTTAAAGAGTTCACCCTCCTTTGTTTCGACGACGGCTTTGCCGCCTCCCAAGGTTGGCCCGCGCTGTGGCTGGACATCGCGTTGCTGGGACTCGTCACCGCAGTCACCGTCATCGGGCTGCAGTCGGTGGGCCTGATTCTCATCATCGCCTTTCTCATCACTCCCCCCACCACCGCCCGCTTCTGGACCAACAACCTCTCCCACATGGCCATTCTCTCGGGCGTCTTTGGGGCCTTGAGCGGATGGCTGGGTGCGACCGTGAGCGCTCTCTATCAGGACCTCCCCGCCGGAGCTCTCATCGTGCTGGTGGCTGCCGCTCTCTTCATTGCCAGCATGCTCTTTGCCCCCGCCCGGGGAGTCGTTCCACGCTCCCTGCGTCAACGCCGCCTGCGCCACAAGGTCGCGCGCCAACACGTGCTACGCGCCGCTTACGAGATTCTGGAAACTCAGTGCGACCACGAGCATCACGAAAGCCCCGGCGCGCATCTGGTCGACAACAAGCCGTTCCGCAGTGAGACCCTGTTGGCGAAAAGAACCTGGTCCCGCCGTTCTCTCCACAAGACTTTGCGCGCCGAGCAAAAGCTCGAGCACCTCACCCTGCGACCCGACGGCACCGTCTTGCTCAGCGAGGCCGGCTTTGGCGAAGCCGCCCGCGTGACCCGCAATCACCGGCTTTGGGAAGCCTACCTCATCACCCACGCCGACATCGCCCCCAGCCATGTGGACCGCGATGCCGATATGGTCGAGCACGTTTTGGAGCCCGAGTTGGTGCTCGAACTGGAACGCGTGCTTCGCGAGCGCGAGGCCTGGATCGCCATGCCGCCCAGCCCCCACACCATCCCCAACCACTAAGATGACCTGGATACCCGAAGACAGTTGGATCGTGCTCACCGGAGCACTTTGCGCCATGGCCTGCGCCCTGCCCGGTTGCTTCCTCGTGCTCCGCAAGATGTCGATGATGGGCGACGCCATCAGCCACGCCGTGCTTCCCGGGCTCGCGACCGCCTTTCTCGTCACCGGCTCCCGCGCCAGCTTGACCATGTTTCTGGGAGCGGCCGTGGTGGGCGTGCTCACCGCCGTCTTTACCCAATGGATCACCCGACTGGGCAATGTCGATCAAGGAGCGGCCATGGGCATTGTGTTCACCACCTTATTCGCCCTCGGCCTGGTCTTGATTCGATCCGCCGCCGACAAGGTGGACCTCGATCCCAGCTGTGTTCTCTACGGAGCCATCGAGCTCACCCCCCTCGATACCGTGACCCTCTTCGGCTACCTCGTCCCCCGCGCCACCTTGGTCTCGGGGATCGTCTTTCTTCTCAATCTCGGGATTATTGTCGCTCTTTTCAAAGAGTTCCGTCTCAGCGCCTTCGACTCGGGGCTCGCCGACACCCTCGGGTTTTCCTCCCACTTTCTCCACTACCTTCTCATGGTCATGGTCGCGGTCACCACCGTGGCGGCCTTCGAAGCCGTGGGCAGTGTGATCGTCATCGCCATGCTCATCGTTCCCGCCGCCACCGCCCTCCTGCTGACCCATCGACTGGGGCTGGTGCTCCTTTTGGCCTGCCTCTTTGGGGCGAGCTCCGCCTTCCTCGGACACCTCGGAGCCATCACGGTGCCCACTTGGTTCGGCTTTCAGGATACCAACACCTCCGGCATGATGGCCACCGCGGCCGGCTTCCTCTTTCTCATCGTCTGGATCGTGGCTCCCCGCACGGGACTGGTGGCGCAATTCTTCCACAAACGCACCGATCTGCCGGACCTCCCCAGTCAGGGAAAGAAGGCCCGCCCCACGGCCAGCCGATAGCGCCCCGGGGACCGCCCTATGCTTGCAAAAGCCCTCCCGCTCGCTCAAAGTCCCCCGCCTATGCCTATTCTGAAGCCGAAAATCCGTGGATTCATCTGCACCACTTCGCACCCCGATGGCTGCGCTGCCCACGTGCAGGAGCAGATCGATTATGTAAAGAGCCAGCCCGCGCTCCAGAACGCGCCCAAGAAGGTCCTCGTGATTGGCTCCTCCACCGGTTACGGCCTCGCCTCCCGCATCGTGCCCGCCTTCGGAGGGGGCGCAGCGACCATGGGAGTCTTTTTCGAGAAAGAAGGCACCGAGGCCAAGCCCGGCTCCCCCGGTTGGTATAATAGCGTGGCCTTCGAGGAAAAAGCCAAGGCCGAGGGTCTCTACGCCCGCAGCTTCAATGGCGACGCCTTCTCCAACGAGATGAAGGAGCAGGTCATTGCCGCCATCAAAGAGGACCTCGGGCAGGTCGACATGGTCGTCTACTCCCTCGCCTCCCCCCGCCGCACCGACCCCACCGATGGCCAGACCTACCGCTCGGTGCTCAAGCCCACCGGCGACACCTACACCCAGCACACTCTCAATACCGACAAAGGCACCGTGGAAGAGGTCTCCATCGAGTCCGCCACCGAACAGGAAATCGCCGACACCGTCAAAGTGATGGGCGGCGAAGACTGGAAGATGTGGATCGACGCCATGCAGGAGGCCGGAGTCCTCGCCGACAACTTCCAGACCGTGGCCTACTCCTACATCGGACCGGAAATCACCTGGGCCGTCTACACCGACGGAACCATCGGACGGGCCAAAGAGCACCTCGAACAAACCGCGGCCGCCATGAACGACCAGTTCGGCGAAAAGACCGCTCTTGTTTCCGTCAACAAAGCCCTCGTCACCCAAGCCAGCTCCGCCATCCCCGTCGTCCCGCTCTACATCTCCATCCTTTATAAAATCATGAAGGAAAAGGGCAACCACGAGGGCACCATCGAACAGATTCAGCGCCTCTTCACCGACCACTACTGTTCGGCAGACGGACCCAAGCTCGACGAAAAAGGCCGCATCCGCATCGACGACTGGGAAATGGAAGAAGACGTGCAAGCCGCCGTACTCAAAGTCTGGGAAAGCATCTCCACCGAAAAGCTCGCCAGCGAAACAGACTTCGCCGGCTACCAGAAGGAGTTCCTAAAGCTCTTCGGCTTCGGGCTCGAAGGCATCGACTACGACGCCGAAACCGAGACCCTGCGTCCCCTGCCCAACTAAGGCCGAAAACCCCTTCCCAAGCCGCGAAAACAGCGAAGCCCACAAGCCCATCCAGCCTGTCCCCTTCGCAACTTCTCGGCTTTTTTATGCCTTTCGGTCTGGAGTTGCCCAGCGGAGAATTCTAAGCTCCAGCGAAACACGCTCTCGGCACGAATCACGCCAGAGCTCGTTTTTCACAAATGACCACCGCCGTAAAAAGCATCACTATTGACCGATGCTCCTCCGTGTCGGTGTCTCGTAGGGAGCCGATAGAACGCCAAGTAAAACATCGGCCCAGAGAAAGGAAAGAGGACTGCGACAGTCCAAAATAGACGCTTCGCCACACTGGATTCCTTGTGCTGAGGGAGCACCCACAAGCCAATGGCCAACCTTAAGGAACAGATCGTGGTGAGAAGTATCAAGCCGAACCAAATCGGGTGTTCTTTCACTAACGCTATCATTCGTATTCGAACGTCTTTATCCTCTCGAACGGCACGCCCAGAAGACCTCAATGAGCGTTACCAGCATCCGATCGGCATGTCAATGAAGGTGGGGCTCAAAGGGTCACTTTTGGGGTTAAAGAAATAGTCCGCCTCTCCCCACCGAATGAGAGCGTCGGACGGAATGCCACCACTCACTTGGCAGGTAGAAACTTGTTAGCTATCCTGATTGAGCAGCGGCGGATTGAAAAGGAGGTTGGCCACGAAGGCTGCTTGACTCAAGCGATCTGGAGAGCACTGGAATCTCATATTTGATTGGTAATCCGCGTGCTCGAATTTCATGTCGTCGATCAAGTAAGTGCGCTTGTTCCCTGTCACCCTTATAGCCGTGGAAACCTCGTCATCTCGGGTTCGGAATAACGCGCTGCCCGAGGTGTCCACTTGATACTCCAAAAACCGACCACTTCGAAGCGACAGATTCATGCGATAGGTTGAACCGTCGAACAAAAGAGCGCACCGTTGCAATCCCCCGTCCATCCCACGAAGTTCGTAGTTCGTATTCCGATTTGTCAGATTCTGGGTCCAGTGAATCGTGAAGCCGCCCTCATCGCTTTCGATTTCCGCACGGTACTTTTGGGTCATACCCAGAAGAGTCCAAAGACTCTCACTTCTTTTCAGACCGACCGAGCCACGCATATCTTCAAGCTCCCGTTTCAATCATGGTCGTCACTCTAGAGCTTCAGTGGAGGGTCTGCGGCACACAAAAGAAGTGAGCCTAGCAGCAGGTTGAGAGCGCTCTCACCAACCTCTCGCCTTCGGCCGAAACCTACTATCCCAATAGTAGGTTCAAGAGTTTCTCGCGCACGCTGTCGTTGCGCACCAACCCAGCGAACTCGCTTGCGCCTGGTCCTACCGAGGTCAACTGGGTGGGGTCGGCGGTGTGGCTGATGCCGGTCCAACCGGTGCTGGTATAGTTGCCAACCATCTGCCCCATCAATCCCTGGGGGTTGTCGAGCTGGTGACTCCATTCCACGATTTCTTTCCCTGCGATGGAATCCAGCACGGCTTCCGCTTCTTCGGCACTGGGCTTGAATCCGTAGTTCTCCATCACGAAAGCCTGCCACTTCTGGAGGCCTCCCTGATTCTTTTTCCACTTCGAAATGAGGTTCTCGTGGGAAGACTTCAGGCCTGCGATGCGAGCAAAGTGCTTGTTGGTTTGCGCATAGCGGGCCCCCACTCCGTTGAGAGAGGGGTTGGAGTTCCCGTGGTCACTGGTCATCACCACCAGGATATCGTCGCGGTCACCGACCATCGCCAAAACCTTAGCCACGGTATCATCGAAGGCCAACTGGTCATGGAGGATGCCGCCGATGTCGTTGGCATGGGCCGCATGGTCGATGCGAGCGCCTTCCACCTGCAGGAGAAATGGCTGGTCGCCTTGCAGAAAACGTTCGAGAGCCACGGTCGTCATCTCCGCCAGGGTGGGGACGGTCTTTTGCAGGCTCTTACTATGCTTTTGGTCGATGGTGTAGGGCAAGTGACCTTTCCAAAAGGTGCCCAAGAGCTTGCCGTTCCCCGCCTTGAGAAACTCGTCGCGATTGCCCAGGACCTCGTAGCCAGCCTTCCGGTATTCGCCAAAGATGTCTCTCTTGTCGCGGCGTCTCTTGGGATCGAAGTGCGCGGAACCCCCGCCCAAGACGATTTCCGCCCGATTGATGAACTGCGGAGCAATAAAGTCCTCGTCATCGCGGTTGGGCGAGTTGGTGGCGAAACCTGCCGGGGTGGCGTGCGTCACCCGCGCTGTGGTGACGAGACCGAGACGCACCTTTTCCTTCGCGAGGGTCTCCCCGATGGACTCGAGGCTCGCGCCTTTTTCATCCACACAAATCTGACCATTGGGGACGCGTTTTCCGGCACTCCAGGAGGTGGAAGCAGCGGCCGAATCGGTCACGAGGGAATTGGAAGACGGGGTGTCCATCAATCCCAGCACCGCGTTGGGCTCCTGCAGCAATTGCCACCAGGCCGTTCCTGTTCCGCGGATTTGTTGGGAAAAAGCTTCCGTCAAAGGCAGCACCCCCTGGCTCATGCCATCCGAAACCATGAAGACGATGCCCTTGGGGCGCACCGGCTTGGGCTCGCTCTGTCCCTTCGATGATTGGGAAAAAAACAGGCTTCCTGCCCCTGCGGTGAGACTGGCTTGGAGGAGTTGACGACGGTTGAGCTTCATGTTGGTGGTGCTGATTCTAAAAGGTGGATCGAAGAGAGAGAAAACGTGCCTCTCCGAGACGAACTGTCAGGAACTTCCGACCCTCAGGTGATTGGGCCGTAAGACGTGAAGCCGCCGCCCGCGACTCTGGACTCGCGGATGCAAAACCAAAGCCTGAACGTGTGTCAAAATAGTCAACAAATGGTTGTAGATCCACCGAAATGGTCCCGGAACGACTTTTCTTCACAAGTCCCCGCCTGGGCAACATCATCCCAAGATGAGACTTGTCCCTCTTGCAGCCCTTCTAACCAGCATTCCTCTCGCGGCCGAATTCAATGCGTGGCAGGATCCCGAAATCTCGGCGCTTAACCGTCTGCCGGCGCGGGCGGCTCTCTATTCCTATGCCGATGAAACCAAGGCGGAAACTTTGGACCGCGAGCAATCAAGCCGCTACACCAGCTTGAACGGGCAGTGGAGCTTCGCCTGGTATCCCAAACCTGCCGATGTTCCCGCCAGCGTCGGCACCGCCGATTTCTCCCCCGCATGGGAAACCATTGATGTCCCAGCCAACTGGGAAATGCGCGGCTACGGAACTCCCATCTACACCAACAGCGAATACCCTTTCCCAGTCAATCCGCCCTTCATCGACGGAGAGGACAATCCGGTAGGGGTCTATCAGCGCGAGTTCGACCTGCCCGCGGCCTATGCCGACCAACAGGTGGTTCTTCACTTTGGCGGAGTCACTTCCGCCTATCGGGTCTGGGTCAACGATCAGTTTGTCGGTTATGCGGAGGATGCTCGCCTGCCCTCCGAGTTCGACATCACAGCCTTTGCCAAGCCCGCCGGCAACAAGCTGACCGTGCAGGTCTGGCGCTGGAGCGACGGATCCTATCTGGAAGACCAAGACCATTGGCGCATGAGCGGAATCCACCGCGAGGTTCTCCTACTCGCCCGCCCCAAACAAAGCATCGCCAATGTCGCCACTCGCACCATTCGGCAGGACGGGGAGAACTGGGACCTCGAGATTCGCCCCTCCCTGAGCAACCTAACAGAATCTAACTGGGACGAAATCAAGTTTCACAGTCGCCTCCTCGATGCGGAGGGAACGGAGGTTGCCAAGTCCGAGCTCGGAGCCAAGAGCATCGCCTCCGAATGGTATCCCCAGCGGGAAAATCTCAGTTTCGGCAACCTCATCCGCATCCCCATCAACGCCCCCAAGCTCTGGTCTGCGGAACATCCCAACCTCTATACTCTGGTGCTTTCCTTGCGTCAGGGGGAGACGCTCATCGAGGCGACCTCACTGCGGATTGGCTTTCGCGAAATCTCCACTAGCAAACAAGGGGAGTTGCTCATCAACGGACAGCCCGTCCTGCTCTACGGAGTGAATCGCCACGACCACAGCCCCACCGAGGGAAAAGCGGTTTCGCGAGCGGACTTGGAGAAGGATGTCCTGATGATGAAGCGCTTCAATATGAACGCCGTGCGAACCGCCCACTATCCCAACGACTCCTATTTCTACGAACTCTGCGACATTCATGGCCTCTACGTCTGCGACGAAGCCAATGTGGAGTCCCATGGGGTGCGGGGCCTCTTGACCAATCAGGCAGCGTGGGCTTCCGCCTTCCTCACCCGGGGCTTGCGCATGGTGGAGCGCGACCGCAACCACCCCTCCATCATCATGTGGTCACTCGGCAACGAGAGTGGACAAGGCCCCAATCACGCGGCCATGGCAGGTTGGATGAAGGAAGCCGACCCGACCCGACTGATCCACTACGAAGGAGCGTCCTCCGATCCCTTCCATCCCGACTTCATCCCGCAGAATGATAAAGAGAGCTACAACGAAACCGTGCGTTACAACGGCAACCCCTACGACCCCGACTGGGTGGATGTTGTCAGCCGGATGTATCCCAGCGTCGAGGAGCTGCGCGCCATGTTGGAGAATGAGAACGGCAACCGCCCCATCATCCCCTGCGAATACTCCCACGCAATGGGCAACTCACTCGGCAACTTCGCTGAATATTGGGAACTCATTCGCAGCGAGCCTCGTCTGGTCGGCGGTTTCGTCTGGGACTACCGTGACCAAGGAGTTTGGAAGAAGAATGAAAAAGGAGAGTCCTTTCTCGCCTACGGAGGGGACTTTGGCGACACCCCCAACACCAAGAACTTTTGCATCAATGGCATTGTTGATTCCGAAGGCAACGCCAAGCCGGCAACCTGGGAACTGAAAAAGGCTCACCAGCCCGTCACCGTCAGCTGGAAGGATCCCTCCACCATGGAAGTCGAGAACCGGCACTTCTTCAGCACCCTCGATCACTTGGAAGCGACCATCGAGCACCTTGCCGATGGAGTCGTCTTTTCCAGTCAAAAGATCGACCTGCCCCGCATCGAGCCCGGTGCCAAAGCGACCCTCCCCTCACCCAAACCCCTCTCTGAAGGAACTGGCGAAATCGTCGCTCGCGTCACTTGGAGCCTCAAGGCTCCCACCAGCTGGGCTCCAGCCGGTCACCTCATCGCCTTTGACGAAGCGGTGCTCGAGGGCAACACTCCCAGCCCCCAGTCGCCTTCTCAGGAGATTGACTTCGATGAAGCTGGCGACTCCATTCAGTTCTCAGCTTCCAACAACCTCTATCAGGTTTCGAAAAAGACCGGCTTCGTCACCTCCATCAATCGTGGAGGGAAGGAACTCCTCGCCGCACCACTGAAGCCCCACTTCTGGCGTGTCTGGACTGACAACGACCGACAAAGCGTTGCACCCAAGTTCGAGAGACTGCCACAATTCCCATGGAAAGGAGCACTTGCGGAAGCAAAAGTCGTCTCGGTTGCGAAGACGGCGTCAGGCGTTAGCGTGCAGTATGAACTGCCCACTGTTCAGAGCACCTTGACGGTTGAATACCTTGTCACCGACAACGGACTCCTCACTACCCGCCTGAAACTGAAGAGAGAGAATCTCGACAGTCTCCTCCCTCGCCTCGGAATCACCATGGGACTGGTGCAGAACTACCAGCAAGCCACCTACTATGGCCGCGGCCGCACCGAGACCTACTGGGACCGCAAGTCGGGAACCCCTCTCGAGCTAAACAAGGCCCCGCTCGCCGAGCTGCGCTACGATTACGCCCGCCCTCAGGAAAGTGGAAACCGGGCCGACGTTCGCTTTCTCACCCTCACTGGACAGCAGCTCCCCGAAGTTACTTTCCGCTCACAACCCCATTTTGACTTCTCAATTTGGCCCTACACCGAAGAAGTCCTGGGAGCGGCCGACCATCCCACGGACTTGACTGAAGCCGGCTACTGGACCGTCAACTTGGACAAGCGACAAATGGGCGTCGGCGGTGACAACTCGTGGACGCCCAAGGCGCTACCCTTGGACAAGTATCGCCTGGAGTCCTTCGGCAAAGAACTCGAATTCGAGATTAGCTTCTAGTCAGGCTAATATCTCCTTGATGACCCGGCCGTGCACATCGGTGAGGCGCATGTCGCGCCCACCGAAGCGGAAGGTGCTCTTCTCGTGTTCCAGACCCAGAAGGTAGAGGATGGTGGCGTGCAGGTCGTGCATCTCGACCCGATCTTGCACCGCCTTGTAACCGAACTCGTCGGTCTCGCCATAGGAGACTCCGCCCTTCACTCCCCCGCCAGCCATCCACACGGTGAAACCGAAGGGGTTGTGATCGCGTCCATTGGCCCCTTGCGCGAAAGGAGTGCGTCCGAACTCGCCCGCCCAAACTACTAGAGTATCCTCTAACAGACCCCGGGCCTGCAGGTCTGTCAACAAGCCGGCGATGGGCTGATCAACGGCCTTGCAATTGTTCTCATGCCCTTCGCGCAGTTCACTGTGCTGGTCCCAACGGTCACCGCCGACATCGGGACAAGTCAGCTCGACAAAGCGCACCCCGCGCTCCACCAGGCGCCGCGCCACCAGGCACTGCCGGCCAAAGATTTGCGTCTTATCATAGGGGTCCTCCAGACCATAGAGACGACGGGTGGCTTCGCTCTCTCCCCGGAGATCCATCAGGTCGGGAACTGCCGTTTGCATGCGAAAGGCCGTCTCGTAATTGGCCACTGCGGCCTCAATGGCTCGATCCCGATTGAAGTGCCCTGCGGCCAGGTCATCCAGCGAACGCAAGGCATCCAGCTTGTTTCTTTGCAGGACGGACTTTTCCTCCATGGGGACAATGTTCGCCAGCGGTTCCTTTCCTGCCTTGAAGATCGAACCCTGATAGGTTGCTGGCAAAAAGCTGGAGTTGAAGTTGTCCAAGCCGCCCGGCGGAATGAGACCGCCATTGAGCACCACGAAGCCCGGTAAATTCTGATTACTACTACCCAAGCCGTAGCCCACCCACGCTCCCATGCTGGGACGTCCTTGCAGGCCCGATCCCGTGTGGAGAAAGTAATTGGCAGCGGTGTGCTCCGAAAAGAGGGAGGTGCAGGATTTGATGACTGCCAACTTGTCAGCATGTTTGGCCACATGGGGAAAGAGACTGCTCACCCAGTGCCCACTTTCACCATGTTGCTTGAAGTCCCAGGGAGAGCCCATGATGGTTCCCACGTTGTCAAACTGGGTCGGCTCCAGCTTGCCCATCACCTCCGAGGCATTGCGTCCGTTGTATTTCTCCAGCGCGGGCTTGTAGTCGAAGGTGTCGATGTGGGAAGGCCCGCCATCCATGTAGAGAAAGATCACATTCTTCGCCTTGGGCGGGTAATGAGGCAGTTGTTGCAAGCCTGTCCCTCCTTGCGCGCCAAAGGCCCGATCATTCATGAGGCTGGCCAACGCGACCGCGCCAATGCCGTGCGCTCCCTGTTGCAGGAGCTCTCGCCTGGTGATGGGTCTCGCGGTGAATCGATTGCAATGCATAACTTAAAACTATTTGAGATAAATGAATTCCTTCTTGTTGATCAACAGGTGGCAAAAGTCGGCCCACAACCGCTCGTCATCCGGCCCGCATTGATAGCTCTCCTGCTGGGTTGTCAGGAATTCCCGAAAGACCTCAACCTCGACTTCCAAAGGAGGTCTGGCAAAGGCCTGCTCGAAGGCGCGCGCAATTCTGTCTTCGCCCGACACCTCTAACAATTGCTTTCCCCAGCGGGCTGCTTCCTGAATCACAAAGGGATCGTTCATGAGCGTAAGAGACTGGGCGGGCACATTGGAGACACTACGACGGCCAATCGACGTGAAGGGAATGGGGCGATCAAAGGCAGCTTCAAAGGGCGAGAGAAAGTTGCGCTTGATCGCCAGATAGAGACTACGCCTCCCCCCTCCATCCAGCGGCCCGCTCTGCGGCATCCCGCGTCCTTCCATGAAGGAAGTGAGATAGACCGGAACACTGCCTCCACCCACTTTGGGATTGAGAGTTCCCGAGACAGACAAGATCGAATCGCGAATCGATTCCGCGGGCAAGCGTCGCACGCGAGCCTTGTGCAAAAGAATGTTGGAGGGGTCCACTTGTTCGATCAAAGAAGGAGAGTTCGCGGGATCTGCCACACAGGATTGACGATAGGTTCGGGAGAGAACCAACTGGCGGATCATCTCTTTGGTCGACCAACCTTTTTCCGCAAAATCAAGGGCCAGCCAATCGAGCAGTTCGAGGTGGCTCGGCTCCTGCCCCATCACCCCGAAGTCATCAACCGAGGGCACGATGCCGACCCCGAATAAATAGTGCCAAAGGCGATTGACGTAGACGCGGGCGGTCAGTGGATGTCCTCCGCTGACCAAGCTCTTTGCCAGTTGCAATCGCCCACTGGCATCCGAAGGCACCGAGAGTTCTTCTCCATCCAAGGCGGACAGTCCTCGCCGGGTGACCTCGTCCCCCAGACTCCGGTGGCTCCCCCTGATGTGGACATAATCATTCTCGGGAGTACCGTCGACTAGCGCAAGAGTCCGCACCGCATTGGGCAGGCCTTCTGCAATCGCGGCAGCCTTTTTCTGATAGGGTTGCAAAGAACTGGCATCGAAGCGGTCGGGAACCAAGAGATTGAAAGAGGAATGTTCCGCCCGCCCATAGCTGACCTCATCAATGGCCAGGTATCCCTCGCCCTTGTCCTCGAATTCGAGGTATACCTGATGACCGACATACTTGCGAAGATCTCCTCCCAGGGTCTTCCACTCATACTTCCCGCCCGTATCCAAGGCCGAGCTCTGTAGGATGGTTCCTCCGAAGAGGAGCTGGTGGAAACTATGCATATAGTATCCATCGATGACCACACGGGCTGAAACGTTGCCTTTGCCCGCCACGCGAAGGTGAATCTCCGGCTCGGTCAGGGTGAAGGTGGGTGAACGCAAGTAGCCACTGAGCCTATCCGCTAACAATCCGCTGTGAACCACTCCCCGGGGAACGATCGGATTCTCCGCGTCCCCAAGAGCGACAGCGATAGAACTGGTTGGAGCAGAGGGAAAGGCAAATCCTTCCGTCGACCATCCCGCCGGCAGCCCGCCATCGAAATTGGCGATGGCGTCGGGCGATCCTGGCGGCAGGTCGAAAATGCCAGCATCCTCTAGAAGGTGGGAAGCTTCACTCTGAATCTGCTCCAACTGCGCCACTCCGGCCGCGATCTTCCCATGCGGATCCATCAGAGCCTCGGTGCGCCTGCTGCTTTGGAGAAAGCCAGCCAGGGCATAGAAGTCAGCGGTCGAAATGGCATCGAACTTGTGATCGTGACAACGGGCACAGGAGACCGTCAAGCCGAGGAAGCTTTTCGAAAAAACGTCGATCTGGTTGTCCATCCGCAAGACCTCGTCACCCCGCACATCGGTGGGCGCATGGACGGATTCACCCAACCACCAGGAACCAGTCGCCACCAGGGATTGATTGATCCCGCTCTCGGGATCGACCCGGGGCTTCTCGATCTGATCTCCTGCCACGTGTTCGATCAGAAACTGATCGTAAGGCACGTCCTCGTTAAAGGCCTGAATCAGGTAATCGCGATAGCGCCAGGCGTGCGGAATAGAGTAATCGAACTCGTGACCATAGCCCTCTCCATAACGCATCAGGTCCATCCAGTGACGAGCCCACTTTTCCCCGTAATGAGGCGATGCCAACAAGCGCTCCACCACACGCTCAAAAGCCCCCTCATCTTCATCTGTTAGAAAATCTTTCACCTCTTCCGGAGAAGGAGGCAAGCCGATGAGGTCGAACGTCACTCGCCGAATCCATGAGCGCCGATCGGTATCGGGAGCAGGCTTCAGCCCCCCCTCCTCCAACTTGGCCAAGATGAAGGAGTCCACCGGATTGAGCGGCCAGTCAGTCTGCTGAACCTCCGGAGTGGCCCGGTGGACCGGCGGCTGCCAGCACCAGTGCTCCGCGCGACGGGCTTCCAGATCGAATGCTTTTTTGCGAGCGTCGACCTTCACCTCTTCCTCTGGCCAGGGCGCCCCCATCTCCACCCACTTTTCCAAAGCGGCAATTTGATTGTCCGCCAACTTGCTTTTGGGCGGCATCTCGAGCTCGACATTCTGATAGCGAATGGTCTCGATCAGCAAGCTGGCCTCGGGATCACCAGGCACAATCGCGGGACCATTGTCGCCTCCTTCGAGAATGGCTGCGCGCGAGTCGAGCCACAACCCGGCCTTCACCTTCTTGGCCTCCACGCTGTGACACTCGTAGCAAGAGTTCGCCAGCACCGGACGCACCTCACGCTCAAAGAATTCCAGTTCAGCATCGCTAGGTTGCCCCATCAATGCGGGGGCAATCAGAAGGATGGATAAGGATGTCGCTTTCTTCACTTCAGCAGAACTACGTCCGCAAAATCGACTTTCCTGCCTATTTTGTGCTCAAAATCGTCAAAAACGCATGAAAAGCAAAATTTGCGCAGTCCTTCCCAAGCCCTGCCGAGCCAGAATTCGTCAACTCAGGCATGCTGTTTTCCGTGACAAGTAAACACGCTATGAAAACGACAACACTCCTCAGCCTCGCCCTCGCCGGGGTAGCAGGCGCGGGCTCTCTGGACTTCGTGGAAGCACCCGCCCTCACCCCCCTCACAGGCGACGCCGATGCCTTCTCCGGCCTGATTCGTCCCATGACGAACCCGACCTTGTTCGACCTCGCGGTGCCCCGGACCCAGTTGCACTTCATCGCGATGCACCACCAATTTCCGAACCAGCTCAATCTCGCTGGGGGAGGACAAATCGACTTCGGCGGCGACCTCCAGCTCTACGCCTTGCAGTTCGAATACGCCCTCACCGAACGCCTCTCCATCGTGGCGATGAAGGACGGCTACGTGGACTTCAATCCCGACAACACCGCTGTCTTTTCCGAGGAAGAAGGCTCTGCCAACATCGGCGGCGGACTGAAATACGCGTTCATCTACGACCCCGCCAACGCCTTCGCCGCCAGCGTCAGTGCGATGTTCGAATTCCCATGGGGAAGCGACGAGGTCTTCCAAGGAGACGGCGATGGCAACATCAACCTCACCCTCCAAACCGTCAAAGCTTGGGACGCCCTGCAGTTTGCGGCGGGCACCGGAATTCAAATCCCCTTGGACGACGACTTTTCCACCCAAGGATTCCTGAGCGCCCACCTCAGCTACGAGGTCCACCCTTGGTTCATCCCCTTGGTGGAACTCAACTGGTTCTACGTCTTTGACGAAGGCGCTGGCAACGCGGCGTTTTCCAGTCAGGCGGGCGGAGTGGTCCCAGTAGTGGCGCCATCCGAAGGCGCGGACCTACTCAACTGGGGCGCAGGCAGTTCGGAGGACTACGTGACCCTCGGAGTCGGCTTCCGCAGCAAGCTGAACGACAACTTCTCTTTAGGTTTTTGCTACGAATTCGCTTTGAGTGATGAAGAAGACAACATCACCAAGGACCGCTTCACCCTGGATGCGGTCTACAAATTCTGACGGGATACTGTTTTCATTGGAACGATAAACTGTTGAGTCAGAGCCCGTGCCTCTTGTGAACCAAGGGCACGGGTTTTCTGTATTTACCTTCAAAAAGAACCCATCACAAAAAGAATGAGGAAAGTCACCCCGAGGCTTCCGTAAAGAGTGGTGAAAAACCAAAAGAGCTTCGGCGACTCGTTCTCCTCCACCCGAAGCCCATGGTCGAAAAGGGCAGGAATCGGAAGCAAGACAGACCGCGTGACCAGACTCCAGATCGTGAGCACGCCCAGCCCTACTCCGGGGAGTAGATATAATGTCGATTCCATCGCCATCAGGCTACTGAAGGCCCGACCACGACACAACCAGTCTCTGGCCAAAGACTCAAAAATCCTTCGTGCTCTCCGCGATCTTCGGGGTTAATCTTCCGGCATGATTTACCTCGATAACAACGCCACCACTCCGGTTCACCCCGAGGTCCTGGAGGCGATGATGCCCTTTCTAACGGACCACTTTCACAATCCCTCCTCCGGCTATCGAGCATCCAAGCCTGTCAAAAACGCCCTCGCCACCGCCCGGGAACAGGTCGCGACTCTCATCAACGCGCGTCCCGACGAAATCATCTTCACTTCCTGTGGGACGGAGTCTAACAACACGGCGCTGAAGTCTCTCGCCCGCCTGATTGGGCGGAAAAAATCACGGGTCCTCACCTCCGCCATCGAGCATTCCGCCGTGCTGCGCCCCATCGAGGCCATGGCCGCGGTCGGCTTCGAGACCCGCACTATCGGAGTTCACGAAGACGGGCGCTTCGACTTGGAGGAGCTGGCGGAACACCTCGATGCCGACATTCCCACCTTCGCCTCCCTGATGTGGTCGAACAACGAGACCGGGGTCACCCAACCCATCGCCGAGGCCTGCGCTCTTTTGAAGGAAAAGAAGGCCGTGCTCCACACCGACGCCATTCAGGCCGTGGGCAAGGTCCCCGTCGACGTGCGCGCGGTGCCCGTCGACATGCTCTCCATCTCCGGGCACAAGCTCTATGCTCCCAAGGGAGTGGGTGCTCTCTATCTGCGCAACGGCTTCCGCCTCGAGCCCCTGCTGCGCGGCGGCGGACAGGAGGGCACGCACCGCTCCGGAACCGAGAACGTGCCCTACATCGTGGGCTTGGGCAAAGCCGCCGAGCTCGCTATGAATTCCGGGAACTCTCAAATTTCCGAGCTGCGTGATCACTTGGAAAAGCGCCTTTCATCCGAGATCGAAGGCGTTCACCTCAACGGCTCGCGCGAGCACCGGGCGGGGAACATTTGCCACGTCTCCTTTGACCACTGCGAGGGTGCGGGCCTGATGATTCTGCTCGACGAAGCCGGAGTGCAAGTCAGCACCGGCTCCGCCTGCATGACCGGCAAACAGCAGCCCTCTCATGTCCAAAAGGCGATGGGCTTCAGCGACGAGCGCGCCAAGTCATCCCTCCGCATTTCCCTCTCCCGCTTCACGACGCGGGAAGAAATCGACACCGCGGCCAACGCAATCGCCAAGGCGGTCAAGAAGCTGCGCGCCATCCAGTCTCCGCTCACAGGTCCCGTTCAAGTCTATCGTTAAAACTATGAAATCACTCCTCATCCTCCCCTTACTCGCCATCGCCACCATCCTCACCTCCTGCGGTGGCAGCGGTATCGAGCAGCCCACTGTCGTCCGCCTGGAACCAGCCAAGTATGCCGGCGAATGGCATGAGGTCGGTCGCTTGCCCAACCGCTTCGAGAAAGACCTCGTGGCGGCCAAGGCAACCTACGCCCTCCAGAAAGACGGCAGTCTCAAAGTGACCAATGACGGTCTCAAAGCTGATGGCGAAAAGACCTCCATCGAGGGAGCAGCCACCGTGCCTGACCCCAAACAACCGGGAAGACTTAAAGTCCGTTTCGACCCTTTCCCCGCCAGCCTCTTCGCTGGCGACTACTGGGTCCTCGCCCTGACCGACGACTATCGGAAGGCCTTGGTTGGTTCGCCCAATCAGAACTTTCTCTGGGTACTTTCGAAGAATGCCAAGGACACCAAAGACGATTTTGCCCCCTTCCTGAAGATTGCCGCAGACCTGGGTTACGCGACCGGGGACATCTACTGGAATCCTAAGCGAATGGAGTAGCTCTCCTTTCCGAATCGCCTCCAGCCCCTCCCCATTTTGACGTGGACGCCTAAGCGTAAAAAGGTTGGGATTCTTTAGCCGCAAAAATGCGCGAAGGGGCCACAAAAATCAGAGCACCGAAGAATTCAAAAGCGCTCGCCAGTGACAGAAGCTTCCACATTCTCGTTTTTGCGATTTTTGCGCCTCTTTGCGGCTGAAAATCACAGTAATTAGTCCCCCGATTAGTAAAGAAAACCAACAAGCACCCTCACCCCCGATTGGGCCCCGCTATTCTCCTTGTCGTGCGACCCCTGCTTCTGATTGGATGGCGGGATGACGATGCGCGCTGTTTGTCTTTTGTTGTTGTCGGGATCCTTGACCCTTTTTGCGGACACTCCCGTAGGAAGCGCTCAAGTGAAGGCCTCGGCCCTGAAGTTTTTGGGCCTACTCAACGAAGAGCAAAAGGAGAAGGCGACTTTCGACCTAACCGATGAGGAGCGCGAGAACTGGCACTACGTCCCGCTCGACCGCGCTGGATTGCGTCTCGATGCCATGGACGAAACCCAGCAAAAGGCCGCCCACGAATTGCTCGGACAGTCTCTTTCCGCCCAAGGCCATGCCACCGCCAAGCAAGTCATCCAACAGGAGATGATGCTTTACGAAAAAAGCAATCAATCCGAATACCGCAATCCGGGCAAATACACCGTCGCCATCTTCGGCACTCCCAGCGCGGAGAAACCGTGGGGCTGGCGCTTCGAAGGACATCACCTCTCTCTCAACTTCACCATCGCGGAGGAAAAAGTGGTGCTGACCACCCCCTTCTTCTTCGGCACCAACCCGGCGGAGGTCCGGGAAGGCCCCCACAAGGGAATGCGCCCTCTCGGAAAGATCGAGGACGCGGCCCGCAGCTTGGCACGCAAGCTCCACCAAGAAGGCAAGCACGTCCGCTTCACCAACGAGCCCCCCAAGGAAATCATCAGCGCCCAAGACCGCGTCGCCAAAAAGTTGAACAACGAAGGCGTCACCTACTCCGAACTAGGCGAAGCAGCTAAAAAAGAGTTCCTCGTCTTGACCCAGCTCATCGCCTCGTCCCAACGGAAAGACTTCCTCAACATCACCACCGACAGCTTGAATGAAGCCTACTTCGGCTGGGCGGGAGAGTTTGATGCGGGAGAAGCTCACTACTTCCGAATCCAAAGTCCCCAATTCCTCATCGAATACGCCAACATTCAAAACGGAGCCAATCATGCCCACCTGGTGTGGCGCGACTTCGACGGCGACTTCGGCCGCAATGTGTTGAAAGAGCACCTCGACCATGCACACTGATTCTGAAGGCGATCACGCCCAACATCATCATGGAAAACGACACTCAACCCTCGGCTCCGAAGGGTGACCACGAGGCAAAGAAATCCTTCGAACGAGGGCTCATCGCTTGCTTTGTCGTCGCAGTTTTGTGCGCCCTTCGCATCATCTTTGTGTATTCGAATTTCATCAATGTCGCTGTCTGGCTCGCCGCCAGCGTCTACTTTTTCACTGCTCCCGCAGCGCTGCGAAAGGGCATCGAGAATAGACGAATTCTGGTTGGGCTCTTTGCGGTCTTGTTAGCTTTTCTCTCGTTTCGAGGAATCTTCGCTCTGACATCCCCTGAAACCCTTCCTTACGGAATCATCACCACCGCCACTTTCCTAAGCTGCCTCCCCCTCATCCTGATCTTTGGCTATAACCAGAAAGTCACGGCCTATATCAAGACCTTGGGATCAGCGACGTCCCAGCCTGCGAATTAGAAACAGACTACTCCCACTTGCCACCACGGGCACTTCGTCCTTCGACGAAATCCTGCAGCAACTTGTCGTCGCTGTTCTTCAGTTCCTGCGGGGTGCCCTCGAAGTAGATGAGGCCTTCCTTCATGAAGACCACGCGGTCCGCGATGCGAAAGACGCTGCGCATCTCGTGAGTGACCACGACGTTGGTCATCTGGTGGTCGTTCTGAAGGTCTTTGATCAGGTGATCGATGGAGTCAGCAGTCACGGGATCCAGTCCCGCATGAGGCTCGTCGAAGAGCACCATGCAGGGCATCTCCACCACCGCGCGGGCCAGGGCGACCCGCTTGCGCATTCCGCCAGAGAGGTCGGAAGGCATCTTGTCGGTTTGCCCGGGGAGGCGCACAATCTCGAGCGCCTTCTCAACCCGTTCCGCAATCAAGGTCTCGTCACGAACTCCAGCTTCGCGCAGCGGAAAGGCAACATTGCCTCCGACTGTTAGAGAGTCGAAAAGAGCACCGCTCTGAAACATCATCGAGACCTTCCGCCGCACGGCCGCCATCTCGCGCTCACTCTTGCAGGAAATGGTTTCCCCATCGACGACCACGCTGCCCTTGATAGGACACAGCAAACCGCAGATGTGCTTCATGAGCACGCTCTTTCCTCCCCCGGAACCACCGAGCAGAACCAAGGTCTCGCCGCGATAGATATCGAGGTCTACCCCGCGTAGGACGTGATTATCGCCGAAACGTTGGTGGACGTTTCGCATCGATACAAAGACCTCTCGCTTGCTGCTCATTTGCAGGGAAAGTTGACGAGTGTTCAGAGGATGGCAACTAAGAAGGAGCAAGGGGACGCGACTTTGGTTTTCCGCGAGGTGCTCGGGATTCCTCCTTGCTAAGGTCTCTCCCCCGTCCGATTCTCTCCAACGATGAAGTTGCTTCAGAATGCCCTGCCCGCTTTGGCCGCCCTCTTTTGGGGATCGGCCATCGTTTATCTCTATGCCGCGGGCCGGATGGGCGAGTTCCTCGTTCCAAAGTTTCACACCATCACCCTTCTCGGTGGTTTGGGGATGATTGTGCTGGGCCTTTTCGTGCTGCTCACCCTCAAAGAAGATTCCGATTGCGGGCACGATCATTGTGATCACGGCCACGACCATCACGACCAGAATCCATGGGTCGTTCTTTTGCTGATGATTCTTCCTCTCTCTGCGGCTCTCGCCACGGACACTTCCAGCGGATTTTCCTTGGATGTCTTGGAGCGCAAAGGCCTCTATAACAATCAGTTCGACAGCTCTGCATACAGCATTCCGCCCTTTACCAAGGAAATGCTGGAGAAATCGACTCCCAAAAACGACGAGGGCCGCTTCCAGCTCCCCGTTAGCCAGCTCTTTTTCTCGGCGGGAGACGAGGAAATGATGGATGTCTTCAGCGGGGTGAAGATTGAGACCGAAGGCCAGGTAGTCGCCGAGCGCGACAACAACTTGGATGGCAAACGCCTGCGCATCTACCGCACCCTGATGACCTGTTGCGCGGCCGACGCCATGGTTCTGGGCTTTCCGTTGGAGTTCAAAGAAAGCGTGCCCGTCTTCCAAGAACGCTCTTGGGTGCGAGTGGGTGGCACTTTGCGCTACGAGGAACTACCGGAGGGCATTTTTCCTGTTTTCGAAGTCGAGAAGATGGAAGCCATTCCCCCGCCCAACCAAGGCGGCTTTACGGGTTGGTAGAACGCTCCTTGGAGAGAGCCACCGCGCGCTCGCGCAGGGCAATGAGCTTGAGAGGGCGCCGGGGCTTTTCGCCATCGGCGAAATAAACCACGATTGTGCTTCGCTCTCCACGATTTTGCACCAAGGCGCTGGACCAAAGCCGCTGCCAACCCCGCTTGGGATCTTGATACATCACTTGGGCAGGAGTCCCCTGCGACACCCCCAGGGTCTGAAAAAGAACCTTGCCAGCAGCCAACTCGAAACGCTCTCGATCCCCAATGGTAAAGGCCGTGTTCACGGGGCCGACATTGATAAACCGCATGTCGCCTGCGCCGAAAGAACTGCCCCCATCAGGCACGAGAATCGAGCGCGCTTTTCCCCAACTCTTCAGCTGGGGATCGCGAAACAAAACAAGTAGATAGTCCCCACCCTCCGGCAATTGGAACTGGTGCCACGACGTTCCATCGTCCAGCAGGGTCACCGAAAGGGCGGCCCCCGGCACGGTAAGCCGTGAGGTGACGTTGTTGAGCCGCAGGCGCAGACCGGGCTCGTCGGGATTGTCGATTTCGTATTCGCTTTTCTGCTCGGCACCTTCGGCATCCAGAATCGCGGCCTGCACCCGTATTGGCGGCACGCTGCCCTCGGGAGGCGGCAACTCGTAGCGAATCCCATTGCGGATTTCCTGCCGGAAAGGTGGAGAATCCCCCACGGCCAGAATCCGAAGCGTCCGAGCCGGAACTTCTCTTTCCTGCGCAGGAAGGAAGCCGGCCCCGAGAACGATTAGAACTATGGCTAAAGTAAAACGCTCCATGCCAAAAGCCTTACACCTCCTCTTCCGAAAGCCAGCGGAAAGATCGGACCTCGAACTGACGCCCGAATCGCCCGCTGGCATGATTCGGGTCGGGATTGAGCCCGCTTTGATCCGGAGCAATCGGCTGCGGAGTCCGCTGCACCACCGCCTCGCACCAGGCCTTTGCGGTAATTCGTCCCGACGAGTCCTTGGCATCACCATAACAGCGAACCACGAAGGTGTCCGAGCGAGCACTTAGGACCGGTCCGATGACCTGAAGAAGGTCGGCTTGGGTCAAATAGCCTGGCGCGCCCCAAGCTTTCGAGTCGGGCTTGAGCGTCTGACTGATGCGAGTGCTGTCGCTGATGTTGTCGGGGTGGCTGTAATCAGGCAGTTCGCCCTGCTTGAACAACTCCCAGCGATCGATGAACTCGCGGTTCAGCCCCGCCGCCTCAATTGCGGCCTGCAAGGGCCCCATCGTCCCGATCTCCCCTTGCCCATAACCGACCAGTCCCCGATTGACGAAATCCGAGAGCGAAAGGAAAGGGCCACGCAACCTCACCTGCTCCACAATCTCGGTGGCCAAGGCCTCGATTTCCGCATCACTCAAACTCCGGAAGCCCGACCAGGCTTCATCGTCTTCCGGGAAACCCGACCCGGAAAGATACTCGCCTGATTGCGCCTGGGGAGCACGCGGGAAAGGGCTGCTCTCCTTGGAGGAAAGACCCGACTGGCGGGTGGAGGCTAGAAGCGCTTTCCACGCTTCCACGCTTGTGGAATTCACGTTGAAAGCTCCATCGACCATCAGCTTGGAGGCTGCGCGCGTGATACTGTTCAGGTCGTCAACCGTCCCACCCTCAACAAGACGCATTCTCCCGTTCGGAAGAGGCTCGCCCTCTTCCACGAATTCCCGGCGCTGATCCTCATCCCCGGAGGACAAGAAAAACTCATCAAACAAGGCGTGGTTGACCTCGTAGCTCAGGTCATAAACCAGGTTCTCATCCTGGGGGAGTTCCTGAACAATAAAGCGCGCGAAGCGGGCCCATTCATCCCGCTCCTCGGATCGTTCCACATCATTGGACCACCCGATGGCATCCGCGTTCCAGCCCCCGTCGCTTTCAGACAAAAGCGACGGCGAAGTCCCCGCCATCCCTCGTAGCTCCAGCCGGGGATCAACCAAAGAATTGCCAATCGCATAAGTGGGATGCCAGATGAACTCGCTGAGCTTCGCGTGCTGCAATTGCGCGATCGAAACAATCCCTACCTGTTCCCGCGGCAACTCAAAGAGGACATTGCGAACCCGGCCTTCCTGCGGAGGACCAAAAGGATTCCCCCGGTAGAGTCCGTCGTGAAAAAACGGCAACTGCTCATCCCAAGACACCGCCTGATCGTAAAGGTCGCGGGTGTAGGCCCCGAAGAACCAGGGACCACTGGCGATGCCATCTCCCTGATCACCGGCAATGTTCGACCATGGAGAGCGCAAAGCATAGCTCGCGCGCATATTCCAATTGGCGAGGGGAGCGGTCTCGAAGGCATAGGGGCCAGCCGGATTGTTCCCCACCGACACATTGGAAAGATGCTCCTCCAACCACCGCAGCCGGAAACCCTCACGACTCCGCACATCCGGCCGATTGGCAATCACTGGATTCTTCAAATCGGTGAACTCGACATCGATCTGATTGATTTCATTAATCGCCAGCCTCGGTTCTTTTCCTGCTCCATATTGCAACGAGCAAGAGACCGAGGACAACTGGGGCAAGCGGTCAAAACTGTAGATGTCCAGATTCAACAGGCCGGAAGCATCCTTCCAAATCATCCGCGCATCATCGGCCTGATTGTCGAGTCCCTGCGCGGGGTAGTAGAAGTATCTCAGTATCTCAAAGTTGAACCCTGATCCGGTATCATCGTCATCAAACTCACTGGAAGAGATGTAAAAGTTGCGCGAAGGATCGGGCGCTACGCTCGCCGACAACCGGTTGGCGAGAACATTTCTGGAATTATATTCAGCGGCTTGTTCAGGAGAAAAGACCAGACACTCACCCGGTCCGATGACCTGGGCGGGCAGCGAGAAATACCGCATGCCCGAATAAGGGTCGTTATAATTCGCGCTCTCTGTAATCGACTCGCCCGAGCGAGGTGGTGGAGTGCGTGTGCCCCCTCCCCAACTGATCCACTGCACCGTCCCGACAAAGCCGCCGGTCCGGATGCTCGTCCGAAAGTCGTTGCGTGAATTCAGCTGCAGCATCATCACCGATTGTGGAACGGAGATTTCCACATTGTAGGGATTCCAGAGCACCACCCGGGGCCATTGATGGAAGCGGATATTGTATTTCTTTGCGAAGCCTTCCGGATTGAGGTGGTAGGAGAAGGTCGAATACATTGATCCCTCGACTACGACTGGCTTCAGATCGGAGCGGGTCCGTCCAACCAACTTGACGGTCTCATCATTGGCAAAGGCCGAGCGAGATCCCGCCGCCGTACTATCCAAGTAGGCAGTTTCAGAGTTTCTCTGCAGCGCGACCCCGGGATTCAATCCCACCGAGTTCTGCACCCAATCCCGCAACATTCCGAAGGTGGGCGCGCTCATCCGATAACGGCCTGCGGACCACGATTGCCCCAACTTGGCCGCATGTTCAGGATTCCGAGGTCCCACCAGATTGTCACCATCACTCAGGACATCAAGCTCCGGGGAATAGGAGGATTGCAGATAGGCTGTTAGATTCTTTCGCAGCCCGCCGTCGCGGGTATCGGCCAAGACTCCTTGGGACCAAGTGGTCAGGTCATGCCACAGACCCGGCGCCCACTTTTCATTCGAGAGCAATGGCAGTTGACCATCGGTCGCCAGGCGGCCCTTTTCAACCCGAGTCAACGAATCAAGCTTCTGCCCATCTGGCGTGACCATTATGGTGGCATCCGACTCTTGGCTGGCCAGCAGAGGGAAAAGCTCCTCTTCCCTACTCAGCATCCGGCCATCGCGATTCCATACGTTGGGCGTCGCCACGTTGGCCCGCACTCCCAAATCTCCCACCCAAAAACCGTAACTTCCGACCTGACCATCGAAGGACTCGACCTTGACCTTGGGCACCACAACTTCGTCAAGAGGGTTCGGGTTGAATCCCAGCGATCCTTCCCCCACCAGCTTGACCCACGAGGCATCATCTTCCGCAGGGCCGAAAGGATCCAGTAAACCTCCTTCACTGGCTCCACGACCTCCCTCATTACCACTGACCAAATAGGACAGCACTTCATCGCGCGCATCCCATCCCTTCTCATATCGCACATCGTGGAGCCCTCCCTCATTGTCATCACGCCTCCAGAAAGAGTCCCCGTTTTCCTGCCGCGTGCTCCAGACCCCAGTCCAATGAGGGTGATTGACTGAGCCATTATTCTCCAGGATCGAACTCGGCGCCGACACTCTTTTGTCAGGCCCCAGATAAGTCTGCAGCTCACCTACCGCGATAGTGAGAGCGAGCTTGGCGTTCGAGCGGGCAATCTGCTGCTCGCGGCTGATATTCGCCGCCCGCATCTCCACCGTCGACAAGGTCAAGAGACCCGTCGCGATCAGCGAAAGAAGGATCATGATGAGCACGGTCACCATCATCGCGAATCCCCGAGACGAATCCTTCTTCTGGCGAGGACTGCCCAATGACTGGATCTTTAACTTCAACTGCTCCGATATTCTAATTGATGAATTTACGATTGCAATACATCAAGGGGAAACTAGGGGCGCTTCCGTAACGAGATTTCAACCGCAGTTTCTAGACCTATTTTAGCAAACTTCCGGCTTTTGTGATGAAAACTGTTTGGAAAAACCCGAATAACAGCACCATGCTCCCTCATGCTTCTCCGGCTGCGCGACCGCACCCTCTCCTGGCCCCGTCGGGGTTGCGTGATGGGCATCCTCAATATCAATGACGACTCTTTCTCCGGCGACGGCAAGGTCGACTTCACCTGGGCCGCCCATCGGGCAATGGAGATGATCGAAGAGGGTGCCGACATCGTCGATGTGGGTGCCGAGAGTGCCCGAACCAATCGCAAGGCCATCTCACCGGCGGAGGAAATCGAACGATTCCTCGGCTTTTGCAAGCAATGGGAAAAGGTCGTGGCCCAAGCCAAGCCACGCGACAACCAACAGGTCTGGCCCCCTGTCCTCTCGGCCAATACCTGGCGCCCCGAAGTCGTGGCTGCCGTGTTGGAGATGGGGGTGGAACTCATCAACGACATGAGCGGACTGCCTGATAATCAGAATGCTCTGGCCTGTGCCAAGTCTGGAGCAGCCCTCTTGGTGATGCACTCCGTGGGAGAGCCCAAGGTCGATCACTCGCACGTGCGCTGGCCGGATGTGATGAGCTCGATGGAGGATTTCTTTGCGGAAAAATTGGCACAATGCGACGAGGCCGGCCTCTCCCGCGAACAGGTGATCCTCGACCCGGGTTTCGGCTTTGCCAAATCCGCTCAGGACGACCTCGTGGTCCTGCGCGACCTCGCTCGCCTCACCCGATTTGACCGCCCTCTCCTTCTCCCGGTCGGTCGCAAGGGCTTTATTGGAGAAACTCTTGAAATCAAGGAACCAGCCGATCGCGATGCTGCCACCTTAGGTTGCGTATCCGCCGGGCACAGTCGGGGAGCCGCCATTTATCGGGTTCACGAGGTCAAGGGCAGCTTTGAACTTCTCAAAGTCTTGCAAGGACTGGAGCAATGAGAACTCTCGTCGTCAAGGTGAGCCCCAATGCCCGACAGAGCCAGATCCTCGGCTGGGCCGACCACCCGGATCATGGGACCCATCTGCGCATCCAACTGGCCGCGCCACCCGTCGACGGAAAAGCGAACATGGCCCTGATCGCCTTTTTGGCCAAAGAGTTGAAAACCGCGAAGAGCAATATTCAACTTCACAAAGGGGAAACCTCGCGTTTCAAGCGATTGCGCATCCCCCGCGAAATCCAACTACCACCCGCCTGAACAAGTTCAGAAGAACACTTTTCTCTTGCTCAATTTGGAATTTGGAAAAACCATTCCCCGGATGGCCGGCTCTTATTCCAGATTCGTTGATTCCCTTCGTTCGGGTTGGCTGGCGGAGGAGCCTCGCGCTCTCCCAAGTGAAATCGAGCTCCAATCCTCTTTTTTCGCCGGTCACTTTGGCCGCTCATTCTCCTCTTTGGACGGACGTGAGGTGGAGATCCGGCAATTCGGCGAGTGGAACCACGGACCCGGGCCGGACTTTCTGAACTGCGCGGTTCTCATCGACGGGGTCGTCCGACAGGGCCCCATCGAGCTCGACACGCGGCCGAGCGATTGGGAAGCCCACGGACACTCCACCAACCCCGAATTCGATTCCGTAGTTCTCCATCTCTCGGTGGAACCCTCTGGTCGGGAGACCTTTATCCGCACCACCGATCATCGCGAAATCCCCCAAGTCCTCATCCCTCCCGAGCGCATGGAAGGGGTCTTGCCTCCACCTCGCTGGCAAGCCCCGGTGACCTTGGGGCGCTGTTACCATCCCCTCGCCAGCATGAGTCTGGGACGGGTGGAAGATTTGCTCAGAGAAGCAGCACTCCATCGTGCCCATCTGAAGGCGAAGCGCTTCCTCTGTGTCAAAGAGGTCCACGGCTACCCCCAGGCTCTTTGGCAAGCCCTCGCCAATGCCTTGGGTTATCACCAGAACCAGCTCGCGATGACTCTCCTCTCCCAAAGAGCTCCATTGGCAAAGATGCGCAACCTTCCCCCTCTCGAGCGCACGGCCTACCTCTTCGGCCTCGCTGGATTTCTTTCTCCCGAGCTCCCGGACCACGCTCCACCCGAGTCCCACCAGTGGCTGCGCGAGCTGTGGACCAACTGGTGGAAGATCCGCCCCCATCCCGACCCCAGACCCCTTCCCTGGAAGTTCGCCGGCATTCGACCCACCAACCACCCCCAGCGGAGAGTTGCCGCCCTCACCACCCTGCTCGCCAGTTGGCCCACGGTGGAAAAGCTTTCCCGCCAATCCCTCCCCGATTTCGCCAAAAAACTCCAGGATGCCAACGATCCCTACTGGGACCACCACTACACCCTCACCTCCAGGTCAACCACGAAAGCCATCACCCTCTTCGGACGCCAGCGGGCCCAAGACTTTCTGGCCAACGTCCTGCACCCCTTGCGGCTGGAAGAAAGTCCCGATCTCCACTGGCCTGCCTACGCCAAGCTCCCGGGAGGCAGCCCCTCCGAACGAGTGCAACGCGCCGCCTATCGGCTCTTTGGCGACCGCACGGTCAAAGACTCCTTCCTCAAAAAAGCCTGGCATCACCAGGCCCTCCTCCAAGTCTATCAGGATTTTTGCCTGAAGGACCACTCCGACTGCCAGCAATGCCCCTTCCCCGAACAACTCCTCACATGGTAGAAAATCCTCCCCCCATGCTCTCGGCCCTCCTCACTCTCAACGCTTTGCCCAAAGTCGGGCCCATCCGACTGCGTCGACTGCTCCGACAATTTGGAAATCCCGAAACCATTCTGGCCCAGTCCTCCACATCCCTGCAGTCCGTCTCTGGTATCGGTCCCGAAGTGGCCTCCATCATCTGCGACTGGCAAACTCTTACCGACGCCGATGCCGAACTGGCGCTCTGCGAACGCCACGGCATCACCATCCTGACCCCCAAGTCCTTGCACTGGCCCCGCCAGCTGGCGGAAAGCCCCGATGCCCCCCTTCTTCTCTATGTGAAGGGCGAGGTGACCGAAGCCGATCAACACGCCATCGGCGTGGTCGGCTCCCGCCGGTGCACTCATTACGGGCGTGCCACCACCCGAAACTTTGCCAGTGGTCTCGCCCGCTCGGGCTACACCATCATCTCCGGTCTTGCCCGCGGCATCGATACTGAAGCCCACCAAGCCGCACTCGACGCCGGCGGACGAACCATCGCGGTATTGGGCTCTGGATTGCTCAACCTCTATCCTTCCGAAAACCGCGACCTCGCAGAGCGCATCGCCGATGGGCATGGCGCAGTCGTCTCGGAATTCCCCCTGCGCTGCCCGCCCGACAAACAGACCTTCCCCCAACGCAACCGCATCGTCGCCAATTGGTCGACCGCCTTGCTCGTGACCGAGAGCCCCCGCCGCTCAGGCTCGCTCATCACCGCAGGGATGGCCTCAGATGCCGGACGCCCCGTCTACGCCATCCCCGGTCCCATCGACCGCCCACAATCCGAGGGTTGCCACGACCTCATTCGGGAAGGGGCCAGCCTTGTCTTCGAGCCCAACCAAATCCTCCGCGACCTACAGGAACTCCCCCTTTTCCAGACAAATTCCAAGAGCGCCAAGAAAGAATCCCCCGCCAAAAAGGAGAACCCCGCCCCCGCCCTCAACGAGGTCGAGAGCACCATCTACTCTCAGATCACCTCTGAAGAACTCACCATGGACCAGATTGCCGACCGGTCCGGTAGCCCCATCCATCTCGTCTCAGCCACCCTTCTCGGCCTCGAGATGAAAGGCCTTGTCAAACAAATGGCTGGCCAAAGATACGTCAGAACCTTTAATTAATGGGAAATCGTGCAAGTCAACCCTATCGAAATATCATTCCCATGCCCCGCATGTGGAATTCGACTGACGATTCTGCAGACCATGGCAGACGGCCCCTGCCCGCACTGCCACATTCCCATTCAAGTGGAACTGAAAGCCGGAATCCGGGAACCCGACTTGGCGACCCAAGAAGAGCAATCCGTCAAAAACACCTTCGAGCGGAGACGCTTCCGTCCCGCCACCCACGCAACCAAAACCGGCACTCCGGCCCATCGCCGTCTGTCCGATTGCTAGAGTTTCGCGGCCTTTGCTAGGAAAAAACCTTGGCAAACGGCCCGATTCGTCCGTTAGTCGCGCCTTCAGATGGCCAAAACGTTAATCATTGCCGAGAAACCCTCGGTCGCAACCGACCTCTCCCGCGCCCTGGCACCCAAGCTCGGAAAGTTTGAGAAGAAGGGAAAAACCAGAGACTCCCAGTACTTTGTCAACGAGCACGCCGCCATCACCTCGGCGGTCGGTCACTTGGTCGAGCTGAAGATGCCAACTGGCCCCAACGGCAAGAACCTCCCTTGGAAGTTCGACGTCCTCCCGGCCATCCCCAGTACCTTCGAACTGCAACCCATCGAACAGTCCGAAGCCCGCCTTAAACACATTCTCGGTCTCGCCAAGAAAAAGGAATACGACCTCATCATCAACGCCTGCGATGCCGGCCGCGAAGGTGAGCTCATCTTCCAATACATCATGGACATCGGCAAAATCGACAAACCCGTCAAACGCCTTTGGATGCAGTCCATGACCACCAAGTCCATTCAAGAGGCCTGGGACAAGCTGCGTGACGGCAAAGAAATGGAGAACTTGCGCGATGCCGCGAAATGCCGCTCCGAGTCCGACTGGCTGGTCGGGCTGAACTCGACCCGCGCACTCACCTGCTTCCGCTCCCGCCACGGTGGATTCAATATCACCGCCGCCGGCCGCGTGCAGACCCCCACCCTCGCCATCCTCGCCAAGCGCGAGCGCGAGATTCAAGCTTTCGTCAGCGAGCCCTACAACGAAGTGCACGCCACCTTCGACGTGAAGGCTGGTCAATATGACGGCAAGTGGATCGACCTGAATTTCCAAAAAAGCGAGAGTCAGCCCCACGGACGCGCCGAGCGCATTTGGAAGCAAGAAGACGCCGACGCCATCATCGCCCGCTGTACCGGCCAGACCGGTTCCGTCAGCGAGGAGACCAAACCACAGAAGCAAATCGCTCCCCAGCTCTATGACCTCACCACCCTGCAGCGTGAGGCCTCCAGCCGCTTCGGCTTCTCCGCCCGCCGCACCCTGCAACTGGCGCAGGCCCTCTATGAGCGCCACAAAATGCTCACCTATCCCCGGACGGACTCGCGCTACCTGCCGGAGGACTACCTTCCCAACGTCCAGACCACCGTCGAGGACATCAAGAAGTCATCCCACCCGCTTTCCCAATGGGCCGACGACGCCCTGAAGAAAAATCTCATCCGCTTCGACAAGCGCGTCTTTAACAACGCCAAGGTCTCCGATCACTTTGCCATCATCCCGACCGGACGTGTGGTCAAGCTCTCGGACGAAGAGGCCAAGCTCTACGACCTCGTCACCAAGCGCTTCCTCGCCGTCTTCTACCCCCACGCCGTCTTCGAGGTCACCAAACGCCTCACCACCATCACCACCCCCGGAGCGACCGACACCTTCCGCACCGATGGTAAAGTCCTCGTCGAACTCGGCTGGCTGGCAGTCTATGGACGCTCACTGGGCGTGGCCGCCGGCAAAGACGAACTCGTCCCCGTCGAACAAGACGAAGCTGCTAAAGTCTCCGAGATTCATCGCGAGGACAAACAAACCAACCCTCCCGCCCGATACAGTGAGGCCACCCTCCTTTCCGCGATGGAAGGAGCGGGCAAATTGCTCGACGACGATGAGCTGCGCGAAGCGATGTCCGAGCGTGGTCTCGGCACCCCCGCCACCCGCGCGAACATCATCGAAGGCCTCATCCGCCAGAAGTATGTCGCCCGCGAGGCCCGCGAACTTTACGCCTCCGGCAAAGGCCTCCGCCTCATCGACCTCTTGGAAGAGATGAAGATCGATCCCCTCATCTCGCCTTCCATGACCGGTGACTGGGAAGCCAAACTGCGCCAGATGGAACAAGGCCAACTCTCGCGCGATGTCTTCATGAAGGAGATTGTCGACTTCACCGAAGACGTCGTCGGTCGCGCCCGCAAGCACATGGACGCCATGGTCAACCGGTCCTTCCCCGACCTCGATTGCACTTGCCCCAACTGCGGAGCGGAATCCCTTCGCACCACCGATGCCACCTACGAGTGCCGCAACCCCGAGTGTAAGTTCAAAATCAGCAAATACATTGCTGGCAAAGAGCTCACCCCCGATCAGGCCAAGACCCTTTTCACCTCGAAATTCCTCGAGGAGCAGGACGGCTTCATGTCGCGCTTTAACAAGCCCTTCTCCGCAGCCCTCGAACTGAAGCAAGATGTCTCCAAGACCGGCAAGCTCGGCAAATGGAAGACCGGCTTTGTCTTCCCCGGCGACGAGGAAATCAACATCGAGGACCTCACCGACGATCAAGTGGTCGGCACCATCGAGCACGAAGGCGACACCCACAAAATCTACGAAACCGAGAAGGCTTACATCCTCCCGACCTACAAGACCGACAAGAATCCCGACGGCATTCGGGTCTCCCGTCGCCTCTTGTCGCACGAGATCACCCGCGAGGAAGCCCTCACCATTCTCAAGGGCGAAAAGACGGCCAAGATCGACGACTTTGTCTCTAACAGAACGAAGCGCAAGTTCGCCGCCTTCCTGCTCTATGACTTCAAGGAAGAGCGCCCCACCTTCGAATTCCCACCCCGGAAGTTCGGCAAAAAAGGCGCCAAGAAGACTGCTGAGAAGAAGGAAGAGACCAAGGACGCCGAATAGTCCGCTCGGCTGACAGGGTAATGAGTACGCCTTGGAGAATTCGGATTGCTCGCATTGCGACACGCGAGTGGCTGAGTTTGCCGAGGTGTTTTCTCATCACCATCGGGGCCATCTTCCTTGCCGTCCCTGGTTTCGCTCTGGCATGGCAGGGAAAGGAAATAGAGGGATGGCCACTGTGGACCGTCATCCTGCTCACAGTTCTTGCGCTGGTGGGCTTGGGAATTTTCGCCATTGGCGTATTGGGAGATAAGAAAGCAGCTGAGCAATGGGCCCGGCATTGCAGTCGAGGCGGGAGTCTAGGCGGCTCCGTTCTGATTGCCATCGTGGCCATCCCCCTCTTCTATTTGCTCAAAGCTTTCGAGCGCAAGTAGCCGAATATCCCAGCGGCCCGGACGAAGTGAGCATGGAGTCGGTCTTCACAACATTTCGCCGGCGTCCGGCCCGAAAACCGACCGCAAATCCGTAAGAATTTGCGTATTGTTGACCCCAACACCCGAGAAAGACAAAAAAGTGCCCCAAGGATCGTTTTTGTGGCTTGCTTTTCCAAGCGACTAAAGAGAAAGTCCGCGCCCGCGAGGGACTCGGGGAGTAGCTCAGCTTGGTAGAGCGCTGGTTTTGGGAACCAGATGTCGCAGGTTCGAATCCTGTCTCCCCGACCACTCTAAACCGCTGATACGTCAGCGGTTTTTGTGTATCTAGGGACTACGCCCAGTCTGAGGCTGGATTGTCCTCAGAACTTTTCCCTGATATCCACGAAGAATCAGTCTCTCCGGCGCACCTGATAGAAAAGACGGGGATGCACGCTCACCTCCAGGGGCAGGGAATCAGAAAACACCAAAGACCCCGCTTCATCAGCACTCATCGGGCTGCCAGCAGGTTCAAAGGTCACCAAATCGCTGGAGCGAAAGAGTTGATACTCCTCCCCTGACTCCAATCCGGTGACTTGGATAAAGGGCTCACCCGTCTCAGAATCGATGCCGCACACTTCCACTGACAAGGGCGAGAGCTCGGGTCCCACCACCACCTTTGCCAGCACAACAGCACAACCTCCTGAGCCATCCTCACCACTCGCCACCCGCAAGATGAAAGTCGTATCCCGGTCCACTCCCGTGAGCGTATATGAGCCGGAATCCAGGATCTCTTGTCCATTCACACCACTCCGATAGGAGACCAGTTCGTTGCTGCCATCGCTGAGCACCAATTGTCCCGCAGAACTGGTGGACCAATTCAGGCTGACATCCCCCGTCCCGGCGATCGCCTGCGGGGACGCGGAGAAATTGAAAACACTGGGTGTGGCAACGCTCTTGTTCAGCGACAAATTATCGAAGGAAAAATTATTTCCCAGGGTCACTGAACTGGTGACGTGAAAACGCAAAACATAGGAGCTTCCTGTCGTTAGATTGTAGTCTGGAAAGTCCGCCACAATCCCCGTCCCAGAATTATTGGCGGCAGTCTCCGCCCCCAGGGCCGGCAGGGTCACGGTCGTCAGGGTCGTGCTCGCACTCCCGTCCAATAGCGAAACCGTGACGATTCCGCTCCCCGGATGCGCATTCCCCTGGAGATTCCCCGCTCCACTGATGAACTCATAATCAAAGGTGAGATCGGAAAGGGTTAGATTTTGCGAAGCGGTGAATCCGATATCCACACTCCAGGGCCCCTGTTTATCAATATTCCGATCCACCGCTATCCGGTTCACATTCGCACTCGCCCCATCAGTCTGAACCTCTGCATCCGCACTGAGAGTCAGCGTGCTGGATGGGGTGCTGACGCCATCAGTCTGCCAGATAATTCCTGTGAATTGACCCGACCCATCCACCGAACCATGACCATTGAAGTCTGACGACAAGACCGATCCCTTTCCTTCAATCGTCACTGTGACCAGCGACTGAACCGGATTCTCCCCATCCGTAATCGTATAGGTGAACTGGTCCACTCCAAACTTTCCCGGCACGGGATCGTAAAGGATGCGATTGCCGCTGATGCTTGCCGTTCCCAGAGAGGCTTCGCCGATCTCGGAGATTGATAATTCCGCCGGGGCACCATCATCGGTGTCATTGAAAAGCACCGGAATCAATACGGAAGCGGATTCCGTCGTGACCGCTTGGTCTGGTCTCGCCACGGGCTCGGGCCCTGCATCGCCCTCGATGAAAAACGACTCCGCGGGAATTTCCTGCAAAGGCACCCCCGGGCCAGAATACTGGAGAGACAGGCTTCGCGCTCCCGTCTCATGTTTATAAGCCACTCGAATCGGGTGCAAGCCAGCCTGCAGACGCATGCTACCTGTGCGCGCGCTTCCATCACGATTGAAGTCGTCCGCGATCACGTTGGCATCGTGAATCCAAAGCATCGCCCCCGAAGCATCGGTGCCGACCGCCGCATCGGCAGTCATCTCGAAAGTGTATTCTCCTTCCAAAGGCACGAGGAGATATCCCGTGAACTCAAGGGCAAACTGCGCATCACGCGGACGCTTGCTCAGGTCCAGCCCACTACTTTCTCCACGGGAAACTGCCGTGAGATAGTCCGTTTCGGGCACCCAAGGCCAGCTGCCCTCGTAAGCCCGGTAGTTCAGGCCATTGACGATACTTGGCAAGGTGACCGGCGGAGCAAATTCCGAGGTCAAATAACTCCGGTTATAATCGCCATCCACCCGCACGCGCAAGACCTCGTCCTTCATCCTTTGCTGCAAAGCGATCTTCGATGCCGCGAGGTCGGTGGACTCACTTGGGTCGGTGGAGACGTCGTAAATCAGAAAATCATCACCCTCATGATCCCCCACGTTGTAACGAATGCCTTTGTAGCGCTTCCCGTCGCTATCATCGAGAAAGATGGCCTGCATCTGATTGCGCCGGGTCTGCCGGTGGACTGGGAAATCCGCATAATTCGGCGTGGACCCGTTATTATAATACTCAAAGTAAAGATAGCCCTTGTCCTGCTGGCTTCCGCTCCCCGTCAGCTCAGGCAGCAAAGAAACACCGTTGCTCCAAGCGGGAGGAGTCAGCCCTGCCGCCTCGGCAAATGTCGGCATCCAGTCCCAAAAGGCGGAGGGCCTGGTGGAGTCCATCGCGGGAGTCGTGGCATCGTTGTCCCCAATCTGACCCGGCCACCATGCGAAGGTCGGCATTCGAATGCCCCCCTCCCATTGGTCGCGCTTGATTCCCTCCAAAATGCCGTAGGAGTCGAAGTTCTGGGGATCATGCTTCACCGTCCCGCCCCCTCCCGCCTCATTGTGAGTTCCATTGTCGGAGGAAAAGACCACCAGGGTCTCATCATCGATCCCCAGGTCGCGAAGGGTTTGCAAGAGATCCCCCACGCAGTCATCCAGTCGCCGCACCATGGTCGCATGGCGCGCGGGTGAATCCGAGAGGCTGGAATAATCGGGATGGATCCACGAATCGTTGGTTCCCGAGTTCGTGTTCAGTGGCCAGGACAGCCCTCCACTCGCCCCCATTCCCGCTGGATAGGCTTGGGTCGGGACCTGCAACTTGGCGTGAGGCGCATCGTAGGCGAGATAGAGGAAAAAGGGCGTTTCCGGGTCGTTGGCATGATGTTCTTGAATCAATTTCTTCGAACGAGCAGTCCACAAGTCCGTGGTGTAGGCATGATCGAGACCACTTGTGACGGGCTCTTCTTGGTCCAAGACCGTCCCACCATTGCCCGGGTAATGCTCGTGACCCTGCCCATGCTTCATGTAGCCGTAAAAGTAGTCGAATCCTCGTCGATTGGGATGCCCGGCGTAGGGAGCGGTCCCCCCTCCAACCCCCCACTTGCCAATGCAGGCTGTGTAGTAGCCAGCCTCCTTCATCACCGTTCCGAGGGTGTGATTGTCTTCGATCACCTTGTCGAAGGAGTTGTTGCGGATGTTCGCATGCCCCTGATCGCGGCCTTGCAAGATCGACCCCCTCGCCGGAGCGCAGACAGGGGCGCTTGTGTAGTGCTGGATCAACCTCGCCCCCTCTGCCGCCATCCGGTCGAGGTGAGGAGTGTAGATAAAGGCTTCTTCGCTCCCATTGATGAGACCATCCCCCGCGATCCCGCCGCCCGCCCCATTGTCACGGGTGTGCTGATGCAGATTATAGACATCTCCATAGCCCAAATCGTCGCAAAGAATGAAAATCACATTGGGGGCCGACTGGAGAGCTGAGACCAGGCCGAAAAGGAGGAAAAAAATGCGCATTAGAAGGAGGATTTGAAAAAGTCCGGACCATTCGATCACTCGGACTACCGGAATCAACACTCCGGAGTCGACCAATCTATACCCGCCCTTGGAATTTCTCCCATAGCCCTGTTTCCTCAGCACCGCGAGTCTCACAGGGTAAAATCATGGAGGCCTTTCCAACCCTCCCGCTCCAAACAAAGCAGCCGCCAGATCCTTGCGGAGCTGGCGGCTTGTCAAAACATTCCGAATTCCGCACTCGCGGAAGGAAAAACTGACGTGCTATTACCCTTGTTTATGAAGACGAACAGCGGCGTTCAACTCGCTGTTCAGAGGTTAAGACCCTCAACTCAACCTGATGTTCAAAGATTCCGGATCTTTTTTATCTTTTTCCCTTTTTACACCAAAATTCTCATCAGAGGGCCCCGAGCAAGATCCAATCGGAGGCGATAACCCTCCCTCTTAAAACAAAGCAGCCGCCAGGTCCTTGCGGAGCTGGCGGCTTGTCAAAACAATCCGAAATCCGCACTCGCGGAAGGATGAAACTGACGTGCTATTACCCTTGTTTATGAAGACGAACAGCGGCGTTCAACTCGCTGTTCAAAGGTTAAGACCCTCAACCCCGCCTGACGTTCAAAGATTCTGAATCTTTTTCATTTTTTCTGCGCAAAGAGCCGGAATGCCACTCCCAGCGGGGCCGCATCCTCGTCTCCCCGACGAAAGTTGAACTCACTGGCCCCACTGCGTTGACCAACCGCAACAAGGTCGAAGTGCACGAACTTTCCCTCCCCCTCATCATATTCCAGCTGACCGTAGATCGTCGGCTCGAAGCGCACTCCCCCGCCATCCAGGCTCGAAGTTCCGCGCAACTCGATAGTCCGCAGGTTTCCTTGCCGCCCCGACTCCTTCACCGTCCACTCGCCGCTTCGGAAGGCCTTTTTATCCACATTGCATTGTCCGCGCGCGCAATCCTTGAGGCAATCCTGCGAGATCTTCTTCACCAATGCTTGGGAAAGAGTCTTGGCCTCCTTTCCCTCGGGTAAAAACTCGCGCACCTCCTCCGGCTTCAGGTCCAAGAAGCCCAGATTGACGGGACGCTCGATTCGGTCGGTCTGGGGGTAACGATTGCTGCCCCGGGGCAAATCGCGGTAGGCCAGTTGAATCTTCAAGCCACCCTTCGCGGGCGCGGGGCCCACGTAGAGGGGCAACTCATTTTCCGGCACCGGCTTCATCTCGCCATCCGACTTTTTCCGGAAATTTTCCAAGGAGCTTTTCAGCAACTGCACCGTGCGGTCCCGGTCCACCCAGGCAAAGGCCCCACCCAGATAGTCGCCCTCCGCGGTCATGCAGTAAGAGCCCTGAAAGGTCGAAGTGCCCTGCGGAATCAGACCCTCGGGAGCCTTCTTGAGATAGCTTTCGAAAAGCCGGGTGCTGCGCGGGGTCTTCAGCCACTCGCGATTGAACCAATCCGGCGGGGAAAGATCCCAGCACTCATCCGCCACACAAACGAACTCCTTCGCCAACGCCTGCACCTCGGGGTCTGACCAGACCTCCCAGCGTCCTTTGACGCCATTGTTTCAGGTTTCGCCCGCAGGATGACCATTCATGGTCCACAGCAACACGGGACGCCCCAGCTCCTTGGCCTCATCCGCCGCGAACTCCAATTCCCGATGCCAGCGGATGTTGCGCCAAGCGAGTTCCTGACCACTGGGAAAGATGAACTCCTGCCATTGGTCCAAGTTCTTCGCGGAAACGGTGGGGACCTCCCACTGCCCCTTCAAACCCTGACCCTCGGCAGCAGCGACCAGAAACACCAAAAGCGCACATAGAGACTTCATCATCCTACTAGTTCTAACCCAAGGGACTTCTTTCTCAAGAAAACTCCGCCGCCGCCCACCTTGCGGGTGACCGCATTCTGCATTGGACGACCGCCCCGGAAGGCCCCATCTTTCCCGCATGAATCTCCGAGTTCTTGCCCTCCTATTGCTCCTTCCCCTGCTCCCATCCTGCTCCCCCACCAGTCCGTCTAGTTCGAGCAGTTCGCCTGCGGCCCGATTGGTCGGTGTGGAGTGGAGCAACATCGAGTCTGCCATCGCCGCCCAACGACAAGCGGGCTATCCCGACTACGATCCCACTTGGCTCTTCGTGGTCGATCCTGCCGCGCAACGCATGCACATCATCGATCGCAAGTCCGGCCAAGTGAAGGAGACCTTCCGCTGCGGCACTGGAAAAGGCGGTCTCGGCATCGAGGACTCACAGACCCCTCCCGGATTTTTCACCATGGGCGGGGTGCGCATCGCGAAGAATGGCAACACAGCCATACAAACCGGTGATTCCAAAAAAGGCGTCAGCGGAATCTACGCCGAGATGCTCTACCCACCCAGCCATCCTGACCCCACGCTCCGCGGCATGGTGCCCAATGGCGTGGTCATTCACTCTTACAATCCTGAAGCCAGCGAAATGCTCCGCCAGCGCCGCGCCCAGCGCCTCATCGGTCGCGTCCCCTGCACCACTGGTTGTCCCGTCCCCGATATCGAAGACGCCCCCAAGCTCATCCCCTACCTCATCCAAGGCGCTGGAAAATTCGACCCCACCGCCAATCCCAATGCCAATTTGCAAAGCCTCATTCGCGGCGGACAAGTGACTGAATATCAAAGAAACCGACTGGGGGCGGCGGTCTACGTTCTCAACCGGCAGTAGCGAACGCTCGCCGCGGAATGTTTTTCACTTCAGCATTGGACGTTTCGCGTTCGATGTTGAACGTTCTCCCCATGCCCTTTCAACTTGCCAGTGACTACCAGCCCGCCGGGGACCAGGCGCAGGCTATTGCCAAGCTCACCAAGTCCATCAAGGCCGGGAACGCGCACCAGACCCTGCTGGGGGTGACCGGATCGGGCAAAACCTTCACGATGGCGAACGTGATTCAGAACATCGGGAAGCCGACCCTGATCATGTCGCACAACAAGACTCTCGCGGCGCAGCTCTATTCCGAGTTCAAGAATTTCTTCCCCCACAACGCAGTCGAATATTTCGTCTCCTACTTCGACTACTACCAGCCCGAGGCCTACATCCCGCGCACCGACACCTACATTGAGAAAGACTCCTCGATCAACGACGAGATCGAGCGCATGCGCCTTTCCACCATGGGCTCGGTGCTCACTCGCCAAGACGTCATCGTGGTGGCCTCGGTCTCGTGCATCTACGGTTTAGGTTCACCGGATGACTATGAAAGCGCGATGCTCCCCGTCTGGGTGGGGAAAGAAATCGGACGCGACGAGTTCCTCAAAGAACTCGTGAACCTTCTCTTCGAACGCAACGACATCGCCTTTGGACGCGGTAAGTTCCGGGTGCGTGGCGACGTCGTCGAGGTCCATCCCGCCTACCTCGACGAGACCGCGATTCGGGTGGAATTCTTTGGCGACGAGATCGAGCGCATCTCGACCATCGACTCCCTGCGTGGCACCGTCATTGACCGCATCGAGTCCCACACCTTTTTCCCTGCCAAACAATTCGTCACCGACCGCACCAAGATGAAGGATGCCATGCACGCCATCAAGAAGGAGTGCGCTGAACAAGTCGCTGCCTTCGAAAAAGCAGGCAAACTCATCGAGGCTCAGCGCCTGAAGATGCGCACCGACTACGACCTCGAGATGATGGAGGAGATGGGCTTCTGCCAGGGCATCGAGAACTACTCCCGCCACCTCACCGGCCGCCCACCGGGAGCCCGCCCCTACACCTTGTTAGACTTTTTCGCGGAGCGGGACTTCATGCTAATGGTGGACGAGAGCCACGTCTCCATCCCGCAAATCGGAGGCATGTATGAAGGCGACCGCAGCCGCAAGACCGTCCTCGTCGACCACGGCTTCCGCCTGCCCAGCGCGCTGGACAACCGCCCGCTCAAGTTCCCCGAGTTCATGGAGCAGACCATGCAGCGGCTATATGTTTCGGCCACTCCGAGCGTCTTCGAGCTCGCCAACTCGCGTCCCGACAACCGCAGCTACATCGACATCAAGCGCGATGCCGAAGCCCGCGGACTCGACTTCCTGACCTTGAAAAAAATGAAGGTCAAGACCAGCGGCAGCGACGAGTCGGTGGAAGACTTCGACCCCACCAAACGGGGCAAGCCTCTCGTGGTGGAACAAATCATTCGCCCCACCGGCCTTCTCGATCCCATCCTGCATCTCAAGCCTTTGAAAGGCCAGATCGACGAGACCATCGAGCTTTGCCGCCAGCGGGTGGAGAAGAACGAGCGCGTCCTCGTCACCACCCTCACCAAAAAAACCGCCGAAGACCTTACCGAATATCTCGTCGGCGTCGACCTCAAGGTGCGCTACCTGCACTCCGACATCGACGCGGTGGAACGCGTCGAAATCCTACGCGCCCTCCGCGCGGCCGAATTCGACATCCTCGTCGGCATCAACCTTCTCCGGGAGGGTCTTGACCTTCCCGAGGTCTCGCTGGTCTGCATCCTCGACGCAGACAAGGAAGGCTTTCTCCGCAACGAGACCTCACTCATCCAGACCGCCGGACGTGCCGCCCGCCACCTCAATGGCGAGTGCGTCCTTTTCTGCGACAAAATCACGGACTCCATCCAACGCCTCATCGACGTCACCGAATACCGCCGCCAGAAGCAGCAGGAATACAACGAGAAACACAACATCACGCCCCAAAGCGTAATTCGCAAAGTGCAGGAAAGTCTCCACACCTACGATGAAAATAATAGCAAGGGCCGCAAGGTGAACATGGGCCTGGTGGCGGAAGACGACATGGTCTTCAACGCCACCGAAGTCCTCCGCGAGCTCGAGGGCGAGATGCAGGAAGCGGCCAGCAAGCTCGAGTTCGAGCGCGCCGCCCACCTGCGCGACCAAATCAAACAGCTCAAGGAAAAAGCCGGCCTCACCGACAAGCCCGCTATCCCTAAGAAGAAGGTCACCTATCAGGCCCGAAAGAAGGGCAAATAGTCACCCTCTCCGAACCGTGACGAACGAGTCCACTACGGGCTCCAGCGAACCGCTGCACCCAAAGCAATGAGGGCACCTTGACGGTGACCTTTCATGAGGGAATCCGACATCGCCGACTCCTTGCCTTCCAAAGGCAGACGAAGAAGCAAAGCTTCGGTGCCGTCCCAGCTATAGAGTTTCAATCGGGCGTAACCGCCTTCGGGATCGTGGAAAAAGACAATGAGCCCGTCGGGATAGTCGATCTTTTTGAAGAGAGACTCAATTTTGGCCCCATCCTTGGTGTTGAGAAGGCGGTCGAATGAGATGCCGGCATCCGCGGGCTTGAGAACCTTAAGCTCCAAGTCCTGCTCGCTCCAGGGAAAGGCGGTCGCCAGCTCGGGATTCACATAGAGAGAGCGCATGTCCTTCTCGAGAAGCTCCGCCAGCCGTAGACTTGCCTTCGAACGCGAGCCAGTAGTGGCATCCAGAAAAGCCAGACTCACTCCCCGGGAACCAGCCAACAGCGAAGTCGGCAAGAGAAGCAAAAGAGCGAGCGTCCAGATCCATTGTTTTTTCATGAGCGCGAAGTTAGAGAACTTTCGCTCCCGTGGCTAGCCTGCTTTCCAAAAGTGACCGCCCAAACGCGGCCTGACGCCCAGATTTCCTATGGTCCCGCTTGCCAGAACGGTCCTCACCCCCTAACCCTCCCACACCGATGCCATCCCGCGGACGCCACCAATCCACCTCCAAAGAGTGCCGGATTCTCCTCAAGAGAATCGAGGCTCTCGAAGGCGTGGTCGGGGTCATCATCGGCCGTTCCTATGGCGGAAAATCTCTGGGAAAAGGAAGCGCCACCGGCTCACTGCGGATTCAACGCACGGTCAGCGGGGGCCTGAAGGCCGTAATGCAATCCGAGAAAGGCCTGCAGGAAATCTACATCCGCACCCTCGCAGGCAAAGAAGAAGAAGTCGCGAAGTCCCTCGAGCCCGAGGCCTAGCGCCCACTCGCTGTTAGATGCCTAACAACCGACGGTGCGTCGCTTCGTCCACCGGTTCGCAAAGTCGATAGCCATCCCCATGCGAGGGAATGGTGGCAAGGAAACGCTCACGCTCTTCCGCCGAGGAAAAATCCAATCCGATCAAAGCCCGTCCAATGCGCTCCCCAGTTTGGCGATAGTTGAAGTAACACATGCTCGCGCTCCCTCGAATATGCCGATCCAAGAAGTCATGCAGCGCCCCCGCCCGCTCGTAGAAATGCAGTTTGAGAAAGGCTGGGAAAGACAGCAAGTCTTCGCGCAAGGCGATGGCCCTAAAAGAAATATCACTCGCCCCCGTGAGGTCCTCCCACGCGAAACCGTTCGCCTCCATTTTCTCAGGCAACTCCTCCAACACCTTCTGGTCATCGGCGGAGATGGTAAAGGCCGGCCAAGCTTGGTCCGCAGAAGTTTTTCCATACTGAAAGTCCGCGATATCGAGCCCTTCGAAGCAGGTATCCAGCAGCTTCAACATCGTCCCGGGTCGCTCGGGAATATTGACTCGCAAGGTGCGGCTGCTTTTCGCCCCCGCGCCCATCGATTGCGCGATATGACCCAACTGTAAAAAATCGACATTGGCTCCACACAGCACCACGAGAACCTTCTTGCCCACCAAGGCCTCGCGATTCTTCAACACCGCCGCCAGACCCATCGCTCCCGAAGGCTCCGAGATGGCCCGCAGCCCGTCCCAAAGAGTTCGAATTGCCTGGCCCACCTCCGTGTTGCTCACCGTCTCCATGCGTGCGAGGGACTCGCGGCAAATCTCGAACGGCAACGCGCCCGCCTCTCTCACCGCGGTGCCGTCGCAGAACAGATCCACTTTTTCCAAAGTCTGCGTCTCCCCCGCAGTCAGCGCCGCCGTCATCGAGGCCTGTCCTTCGCCTTCCACCCCCACGATCTCGATCTCGGGCCAATAGGTTTTCAGCCAAGTGGACACCCCGGCCGCCATACCCCCGCCCCCAATCTGCAAGTAGGCCGCATCGAAAGGCCCTTGCCCCGACAGCACCACTTCATCCGCCAGCGTCCCCTGCCCTGCCATCACCTTGAGGTCGTCATAGGCGTGCACATAGACCGCTCCGCTCTCGGCCTCATCCGCCCGCGCGGCGGAAACCGCCTCGTCGTAGCTATCGCCCGCGAGCTGAATCTCGACGAATTCGCCCCCGTGATGCCGCACCGCGTTTTGCTTCACCTTGGGGGTGGAGCGCGGCATGTAGACGCGCGCCTGCACACCCAGAATTCGCGATGCCAAGGCAACGCCTTGGGCGTGATTACCCGCCGAAGCCGTCACCACGCCCCGCGCCTTTTCCTCAGGAGAAAGAGTGGCCATGCGATTGCAAGCGCCGCGCCACTTGTAGGATTTCACCGCCGAAAGGTCCTCCCGTTTGACCCAAATCTCCGGGCCCTTCCCGGGCAAAATCAGACGCTCCAGCGGCGTTGCCACCCCGAATCGATAGACCCGCTCGCGCGCAAAAAGGATTTCCTGACGCAATTGCCTCTCCATCGGCAGCTCCTCATTCGGCATGGCGCAAGATGAACCCCGACTCGTCTCGGGTGCAAGGGGGATTTGGAATCTTCCAACGGCGCGTGTTGCCCGGCCCAAGGATTCACGGTTCTTTTGCCAAGACAACCCAACCGACCTCCACAAAGGAAAGACCTCTAGGTTGCCAATCGCGCCAGTTCCCGCTACCAGAGCCCTGCCCTTGACCACTTCAGCTCTCACCAACCCCGTTCCCGCCGCCGCCGCGAAGGAGATCGCGCGACGCCGCACCTTTGCGATCATTTCCCACCCCGATGCCGGTAAGACCACCCTCACCGAAAAGCTCCTGCTCTACGGGGGTGCCATTGGCTTGGCCGGTAGCGTGACCTCCAAGAAAGAACAGCGCTCGACCTCCAGTGACTGGATGGCGATGGAGAAGGAGCGGGGCATCTCGGTATCGTCCACCGTGCTGCAGTTCGAATACAACGGTCACTGCGTCAATCTCCTCGACACCCCGGGTCACCACGACTTTTCCGAGGACACCTACCGCGTGCTTTCCGCCGTCGATGCGGCGGTGATGGTCATCGATGCGGGTAAAGGTATCGAGGCCCAGACCCTCAAACTCTTCGAGGTCTGCCGTCGTCGCGGCGTGCCCATTTTTGTCTTTATCAACAAGATGGACCGCCCTTCCCGTCCTCCCCTGGAGCTGATGGACGAGCTGGAAGACGTGCTCAAGCTCGCCCCCGCCCCCGTCAACTGGCCCCTCGGTGATGGGCCGCGCTTCAAGGGCGTCTTCGACCGGCAAAAGGGCGAAGTAAATCTCTTCGAGCGCACCTCGCATGGAGCCTTCAAAGCTCCGCTCGAAGTGGCCGGCATCGAGGACGACAAAGTGCGCGAGGCCCTCAGCGACGAGCTCCACGAGACCGTGGTGCAGGAGGTGGAGATGCTCGACGAGCTGACCGAACCTCTCGACCTCGAGCGCGTGTTGGCTGGCGAGCAAATGCCCATCTACTTCGGTAGTGCGATGAACAACTTCGGGGTGCAAAACATGCTCGAGAGCTTTCTCGAGATGGCGCCTCCTCCTGCGGGTCGGGTGAGCAATGAGGAGATGATTGCCCCGAACACCGACAGCTTTTCGGGCTTCGTCTTTAAGATTCAGGCCAACATGAATCCCCGCCATCGCGACCGCGCGGTCTTCGTTCGCATCGTCTCCGGCATCTTCGAGCGCGACATGCAAGTCGTCGACCAGCGGACTGGGAAAAAGGTGCGCCTCGCCAGTGCGCAAAAGCTCTTTGGACAGGATCGCGAAACCCTCGACACCGCCTATGCGGGAGACATTCTCGCCCTCGTCGGCAACTACGATTTCCTCATCGGCGACACCCTCACCAGCGACCCCAAGGTCACCTACAACGAGATGCCGCGCTTCACCCCCGAGTGCTTCACCTACATCCTCAACAACGACACCTCCAACATCAAACGCTACCGCGCCGGCATGGAGCAGTTGATGAAGGAAGGGGTGGCGCAAGCCTATCAGGTCCACAACAGTGCGCAGGCCGTTCCACTGTTAGGAGCTGTGGGCCCCCTGCAGTTCGAGGTCCTGCAAGCCCGCCTCCTCTCCGAATACCAAGTGGAAACCCGCCAAGAGCCCCCCTCCTGGACCGTGGTGCAATGGTTCGAGGAGAAGGAGCCGCAAAAGGGACGCAGCGACCGCGACCCACCGCAAGTGCTGCTCCCCTCCGGCAGCGTCGTGGCCCGTGACCAAGACGGTCAATGGGTGGTGCTGCTACCGGCCAAATACCTCGTCAAGAGCCTCCACGAGCGCAACGAGCACCTCGTCTTCCGCGACCACGCATACGCCTAGCCCCCCAGGAGACCGGACCTTGACAAGCCTTGGTTTTTGCCAAGGCTTTGCTCTGGAATCATGGTCTACTTTGTCTGCCGAAGCGAATACGAGAAGCCTCACGGAAAGCGCATCGTCGAGTTCCCTGATTGCGAAAACTTGCTCGCGTGGTTCCAGAAATATTGGCTCACCCGCGAAGAGCTCATCGCGGCGGAACCCAAACTCGCCCAAGCCGATCCAGAGGATGATTGGGAATGGTGCGATGAGATCGTGCGGCAACGGGCAGAGGTCTTTGGAGGCAACTTCTATGACTTCTTGCAATTCCTTTTCGCAATGCTGGATCGGGACCGTCCCGAAAGCCTGAGGGACGTGGAAGAGTTCATCTCCTCCTTCGAAGGCCAATTCTCTGAAGGGTCGATCGCAATGTTCGAGTCCGCGATCCAAGCCGATACCAATGACGACGAGATCGATCTGGCCTGGTATCTATTCGATGACGACTTTTCTAACAAGTATCCCGAGCGAACGAGCTTTCTCATCCACAAGCCGGTGGAACTTCCCTCCGAGGTCGGATCCCCGGACTGGGCGCAACCCTTCCCCGTCCAAAGTATCGTCCCGAGTGAAGACAAGACCGACGGGGCCACCTACTGCTGCTTTTTCTCCAGCTCGGATGGCATGACCATCACGGATATCGACGGCTGCTTCCGGGTGCCCACTCGGCTGCCGAACCTAGGACCCTGGTTGGCGGAGCATGCGGTGCAGTTCGGCTACGACGGCTACGACGGCTACGACGGCTACGACGGCTACGACGGCTACGAGATCATCGAGTCAGCCTGGTCGGACAATCTCATCCTTCTCCGGGCCTTTGCCATCTTCGCCGAAGAACACTCTTTCGACCAAGCCCTCGCCAAATTCGACGAGGTTAACAGCGAACTCGCCGGTTGGTTTCCGCGGACTTTTCAAACGATCAGAGAGCGCTCCAAGAAGCCCGAAGCGCTCACCACCGACACCGAAACCGTCCGCACCCAATTGGATAAGATTCGGCAGATTGCCTGCAAGGCCGGGGAGACGAGCCCGCATTCCTTTTGGACCTATTCCTCCGGCGAAAGCATCTTTCAAACGACTCCCCATCTCAAACAAGTCCTCTTCACCGAAATTGCCTCCGGCCGACCTCCTTCCCCCCTGAAGACGGAAACGGTGAAGCATTGGATCTTCTTCGACGACCTCTGGGCCTCCGCCAATCCCGCTCTAGCCGAAAGCATTTTGCGATACGGCCGAGGGGACGATGTCTTGAGCAGCTGAGCCTCTACAAAAGGGAGTTCGTCGACGGCGGGATGCTCAACCGCGTCGGTCTGAGCCGCGCCCCGACTCTTATCCGCGAGAGATAAGGCGCCGGCCCCAACGCTCCTCACACGTCTCCCGTTTTATACAAAAAATTGACGTTTTCGTTCCAATTTTTTCAAGGAGGAGCAGTTAACCCTAGAGTCTCTGTGGCTTGTATCGATCGATCCGGCCAGCAAAGACCACGAACCTAAACAATCCTAAGAACCAAACCAATGAAACTTCGCAATTATTCATTACTAACTCTCCTTGCTGCGGCAACCTCGGCTGAAGCCGTGGTCGTCACCTTGGACGCCACCGCAGATCACTCGGGTCTGGTGAGAAATTCTGGCAATGCGGTGGGCCAATACGGTCGGGCAGACACCCTGTGGGGCACTGCTGATGGCGGCATCGGTCAAAGACGAAACGGGCTGGTCCAATTCGCAGCCTTGGATCCCGCGATCCAGTCAGGAATCACGAACGGCACCGTCATCGTCAACAGCGTCACCCTCGAACTCTGGAACACCACGAACAACTGGAATTCGACCACCCTGCTTTTCTCCCGACTTGCTGCCGGCAATACCGATTGGGCGACCTTGAATGGACCTGACAACGGCGGAAACGGGGTCAGCTCTTGGAGCGACAAAATCGAAAGCACCGGAGCCGATTGGGCTGCTTCCACGGGAGCCGGCAACAACAATGTCGGAACCGCTGGCCAACAAGTTTTTGGCTCGCTCACATCCTCCTACACCGTGGGAGGAGGCAGCGCGATCGGTGACACCAAATTCACCGTCCCTTTGAGCGGAAGCGAACTGAACGACTGGCTATCCGATCCCTCCGCGGCCCCCAACCTGCTCGTCACTTGGGATAGCAGTGCTGGCGACGCGAGCGCTGCCCAAACCCGCTTCGCGACCATCAACACCCAGGCTTCCCAAGAGTTTGCGCCCAACCTGGTGGTCGACTACACCGTCATCCCCGAGCCCAGCAGCATGGCGCTCCTCGCCCTGGGTTCGATGATGACTCTTCGCCGTCGGAGAACGCTGTAGGCGATTCCCGAAAGCAACCCCTCCCATTTCATCACTCCAACCGCCTGTGCGGTTGGAGTTTTTTTTGCGATAGCTGGACGGGTGAAAAGCCATTTGCCTATTCCTCAGGCGAGCGCATGAGTGTTTTCATCAGAATATGAACGAGGACTTCTTTCGCGCTCGCCCAACCGAGATCGCAAGGCTGCTCATTGGCGCGACACTCACCCATGGGACCACCTCGGGGCTCATTGTGGAAACCGAAGCCTACTCCGAGATCAATGACGAAGCCTGCCACACCTTTATCCGCCGACACGCGCGGGAGTTTGTGGAAAAGCATGCGCCCGGCACCGCCTATATCTATCTGAACTATGGAGTCTACTGGCTGGCTAATATACTGGTGCAAGCCCCCGACGGGGAACGCGGCTTTGTGCTCATCCGCGCGCTCGAACCTCTCACCGGGATCGAACTGATGAAAGAGCGGCGCAAAAAGAGCAAGCTCACCGACCTCTGCTCGGGCCCGGGCAAACTCTCCATCGCCCTCGGAATCGGTCCCGAACATCACGAACAAGACTTTCGCGGCAAGCCCTTCACACTCAGTCCTCGCTCCAGTGCTCCCGAGATCCTAACCGGTCCCCGCATCGGCATCTCCAAGGCCACCGAACTCCCCTGGCGCTACGGCCTGGCGGACAGCCCCCACCTCAGCCGGCCTTTCCCATAGCAAGCCGAGCAAAGGTTTGAGCTTGTCTAGGCTAACAGGATCGCTTGCAGTGATAGGGCATGAAACACACTTTGCTCGCTCTCTGTTCTCTCACTTTAGCCACCTCTTCCCTTGCTCAAAATGCTGAAGACTTCGACCCCTTGGGAGAGCACTTGAACTTGCCGAAACAGATTCGCGTTATGGTGGAGTATATCGAAGTCCCCCTGCCCGAGTTGACCAAACTCCTCGCCGAACCCCGCAAGTCGGCCAACGATGGTGACCTGCGCGAAACAGTTGGCAAGCTGGTGGAAGCAGGCACGGCCAAGCACCAGGAAACCCAGTTCATCATCGCCCGCTCCGGCGAAACCGCGACCACGGAGGGAATCTTGGAATACATCTATCCGAAAGAGTACGAGCCGTCCGAGGTGCCCAACGAAATCAGCTCCAATCAGGATACCGGACAAGCGATGGAGATAGCCAAGATGGTCGCCACGCCCCCTACTCCCACCGCATTCGAGACTCGGAACACGGGATCCACTCTCGAGATTCAGCCCACCATCGGAGCCGACGACAAAACAATCGATCTTCGTCTCGCCCCGGAATTGGTTGAACACATTCGCAACGAGATTTGGTCGGAGTGGAATGGGGTTCACGGGAAAGCGCCCATTCAAATGCCGCTCTTTTCCAGCGCTCGCATCAACACCGGACTCACCCTCATCAACGGTCAATATTGCCTTGCCGGGACGACCTCGATGAAGGGCGAAGACGGGAAACCGGACCACCAACGCAAACTGCTCTTCTCTGTCCGAGCTGATATTCTAACAGCCGGACTTTAGTCCTCCCGACCATGCATTTGCTCACTGGTCTTTTCCTTCTACTCGCTGGTCCCCTGTGGGCTGCCGAGATGGTGCGGGTGCAGTTGGATTTTATTGAAACCACCGCCGGGAACCTTCCCCGCGTCACCGAACACCGAACGCCCTATTCCTTTCTCCTAAAGGAAATCGAGCAAAAGCGCGCCAGCCGCTACAACACAGAACTCCTCATGGCCCGCTCCGGCGAAACCGCAACGACTGAGTCCATCGTGGAGATGATCTATCGAAGCGACTACGACCCTCCGGGTTCGGAACGCTGGCGGGACTACCTCAGACAAAACCGACCCGACTTTACGCGGCTGTTCTATCGCCCTCCCACGCCCACAATGTTCGAAACGAGAAACACCGGCTTCACTCTCGAAATCCAGCCCGGCATCACAACGAACAATTTTATCGACCTCAGGCTCGCTGCCGACGAAGTCAGTCTCCAACGAATAGAGGTCGTCATACCGCACAAAGATCACTACGGAAACGCCGACCTCAAGATGCCCGTCTTCGAAAGCCATCGCCAAAACCTCGGTCTCACTTTCTTGGCCAATCGGCCGCAACTCTTTGCCATCTACTCCCCACGCCGGGATGACGGCTCGGCGGATCCGGTCCGCCGCATCCTTCTCTTTCTCACCGCCTCACTACTCGAAGTTCGCTCACCATCATGATCTCCCGCCTCACCCTTTGCCTCCTTCACCTTGTTCTCCTCTTTCCTATCTCCGGCGCTGAGATTCGTGCTCCGCAGATTGTCTGCCGCGATGCCCGCAACAACCCCTTTCCCCTCGACCTCCAACGATACGCGGTCGAGATCGAACGCCATCAAGACTTGGTGGAAACGACTCTGACCCTCACCTTCAACAATGAGACCTACCGTTCGCTGGAAGGAGAACTCCTCCTGCCATTGCCGGAGCACGCCACCATTTCCGGCTATGCCCTGGAGGTGAACGGCGCCTTTCGCGAAGCGGTGGCAGTGGAAAAGAAAAGGGCCCGCCTAGCTTACGAGACTATCAAAGCCCGGCGGGTTGATCCCGGAATCGTGGAGAAAGAAGCAGACGGAATCTACCGCACTCGCATCTATCCCATCCTGGGACGCAGCACCAAGAGCGTGCGCATTTCCTATCTGGAATACCTCCCCATCACTGGACCCTTCCCCTTTCGCCCAACCTACAATCTGGCCTTCAATCTCACGAGTGAAGTCGACAACATCTCGGTCTTAGTCAAGAATCCCGGCGAGGACTTAGTCACTCATCCGTCCCTCGAATTTCTGAAGAACTCCCATGGCCACCTGGAGGCGATTCTCCAGAACAAGACGCTGAACGGCAAACTCACCATAGAGGCAACCGACCCCCATCACTCCGTTGCCGCTACCGCAGACCGAGCAGGCGGACTCGCCTACCTCACTCTCAATGGACAATTCAACGAGGACGAACAAGCTCCGGTCCCGCACCCTGCTCTCAAGAGAGTCGCCCTTCTCTGGGATGCTTCCCGCTCAATGAGCGAAACCAACTTTGAGAAGGTTTTAGGTTACTTGGACGCCTTTTTCCAAACCCATCCCAACCTCACCGTCTCACTCAGTTTACTCCGCAATGTTCGGGAGAAGGGCGGGGAATTCCAGGTCCGGGGCGGGGAATGGCAGGAGCTCCGTAAAGCCATCGCCGGGGTGACCTACGATGGATCCAGTAACTACTCGAACCTGCAAACAAACAACTGCGACCTCAACCTCCTGGTGACCGACGGACTGGCCACGCAATTGCCACCTCACACTTCGTTCTTCAAGGCAAACACACCTTACCTTGCCCTCGCCACTCGCCCCATCTCTGCTCTCCACCCCTTGTCCTCCCTCACCTACCAAACCGGAGGAAGAGTTCTCGACCTCCAAAATATGGAAGTCGCTCAGGCCATCGCCCTCACCCGACAACGCGCCTTCCGGCTCCCTCTTCAAAGCTCCAACATCAGAGTCTACCCCCTCCCTTCTCGAGCGCCCTTCGTTCACCGGTTTCTTTTAAAAGAACGGTTTGGCAACAAGAGGAAATTGAAACTCGCGCTCGATGAAATGAAGGTCACCACCGAGACCCTGCCTCCCCGCTGGCTCTCCCATCTTTACGGGGTCACCGAACTTCAGAGATTGGAGTCCAGTGATGCCAGCCCCTCACAAATCATCGATCATTGTGAAGAATACACCCTCGCTTCCGACCTCACCTCGCTCATCGTCTTGGAAAACTTCGCCGACCACATAGAGTTCGAAATCCCCCCACCAGAAGCCGATCTCAGAGAAAAATACTACGCGAAGCTCAAAGAGCGACGTCAGCAATCCGAGGAACGCCTCACCTATGTTTGGTCGGAAGTCCTTCAGCGCCACCGGATGAAGGCACCGGGCATCGAGGTTCTGATCTATAACGAACTCAGCAAAATCCAGAAATTCAATGAAGCACAGCGATATGCCTTCCAAGCCGAACAGCTCGATCCCTCCGTCAGGAAGGCTTTTCTCGACTGGGAAAGAGAAGCTATGCAGCTCTTGGCAACCCGAAAAGAAGCCTCGAAACAAGCGAAGATAGCTCCATGGAAGCAAGAGTTGCTCCGACTGCGTATCGCCTCTCAAGAGTTAACGCAAAAAGTCCCGGCAGCCCGCAGCCCCCTCGCCGTTTCCATCCGTGGACTTGTTAGAAAACCTGGCACCATTGAATTTCAGGGTCCAACCACTTTGAAACAAGCCTTGGTTGAAGCCGGAGCCTCAAAACGCGAGGACTTGAGCCGGGTGTCACTTTATCGCTCAGGAACCAAAAAAACCTACAACACCCTTTCCAAGGCCTTCCGCGATTTTCCGCTCTTGCCGGGTGACATGGTCGTCGTCGAAGGACTGAATCGCTCCTCCTCCTTCGCGGATGCCGATCCTTTTGCGAATTCCGATCCTTTCTCTTCCGAGGAACCCGTTGATCGGGCAGCAGAATTCGAAGGGCAACCTGCGGTTGTGGAGAACCCGTCGGCAGGCAATCTCCCCGCGCAAGAGATTCCCGAATCCATTTTCACCCGTGACCTCAATGCCTTCGGAGTCGAAGCCGAAACCAGTCAGGAAGCCACCGAGAGCCATTTCGATCCCGTGCCAATTGCGGCGCAAGCTTTGGACCTGTTTCGCAAAGGCGAGGAGGCCGCAGCGGAGCGGCACCTTTCCAACATCCGCGAGCTTTTTCCCCATCGGAGCTCAGCGCTCCGGCTTGAAGCTCTCTGCCATTGGCAAATGGGTGAGCTTCTCAAGGCAGAAACCACCCTGAAAGAAGCCCTGGAAATCAACGGGACAGACTACCTCGCCGCCAATCTAATCGCCACCATCGCACTCCATAAGGGTAAGGACAGCGTCGAAAAAGCGAGGCAGATTTATCGGCGGATTTTGAATTCCGCTTGGGGACGCGACGAGTTCCTGGCTCAGACGATTCTTCTGACGGACCGCAATGCCCTCCTGACAGGCGGGCCCTCGACGGTGATGGAAAGCAAGTTGCCGAAAGACCTACGAATCGTGGTTACCAATCTGCAACCCGACCCCAGCTTTCAACTCACGATTCAAGATCCCACCTCCTTCCGCACCGGGCATGGGGAAATCTCGCCGACCGGAGTAGTGAATATCAGCACAGTTGGCCTGCACGAGATCACCGATCGCGAGGTGGTTGCGGGTGAGTATCAATTGGAGGGTCGCTGTGACCGAGATCAACTGCTGGTGATCTCCACCTACGAGAAATTTAGTAGTTCCCAGCAAAAGGCCAGCCATGAGGTTGTCCTCCTCCAAGGCGGCGGAGACGGACAGTTGTTGAAGGCTGTCTCCTTCGACTAGAGTTCGTTGCTAGCCAACTTCCTTCCGGGCGCGAACCTTCTCTGCCAGGTCCGCAGGCGCGGTCACTTCCCGCACCTCCGCTGGATAGGTCACCGGCTCGATCACGGGACCTTGCGCATCCCGTCGACGACGGCTGCCGCCCTCGTTCCAGATGAATCCGGCCACTTGTGCTCCGCATGAATTGAGGACTTCGGTCGTCTCCCGAAGGTCGCGATACTTCCCTTTCCCCTTTTGCGCAACAAGGTAGGTCGCTCCCAAATGACGGGCGACGGCCTGCACGTCATCACTCTCGAGGACCGAAGACATATCAAAGATCACCCGCTCAAACATGGGCTCAATGGCTTCCAACAAGCGGCGCAATCCTGGGCCTGCCAAAAGGTCACCCGTGTCGCTTGCAAGCGCGCCAGTGGGCAAGAACCAAAGACCGGGAAGGCCGGTCTCGAAAAGCACTTCTGCGGCTTCGGCCTCGCCCATCAGATAGGCGGCCAATCCATGACGTTCCTGTCGCTGGCTGCTATACTCGCGGCTCAGGCCATCAATACGGAAGTCAGCGTCAATGACGAGAGTGCGGTAACCCTGTTTGACCATGGTGCGCGCGCACTTCATCACGCAAAGACTCTTACCATCACCATCGAAGGGGCTCGCAAAGAGTAGGGTCTGCATCTTCTCGGACTCCTCGCGCGGCGTGAAGGTATAGCGTGCCAAATGAGCCGGCCGGTTGAGAGTCGCCAAGCCATCGCCAGCAATACTGAGGTCATCAACGACATGCCGGGAGTAGACGGGGAGGCGCGCCAAAAGCGGAAGACGCAGCTTGCGCTCGACCGCGCTAGGCTCCCGAACCTTCGGATCCGCCAGAGTGAAAATCAGAGCGAGAGTCACCCCTAACAAACCACCCAAGAAACAGCCCACAAGCATCAGTCCCAGCTTATTCGGCGAGCTGGGCCATTCCGCAATCAGTGGCTTCTCGTCCCAACGCAAGAAGGACGAACTGAGCGCTGCGCCAATCTGGGTCTCCTGCAATCGGGTCGCGACCTGAGAGTAAAGACTGCGGTCGATCTCGGCCGCCCGGGTGAGTTGCGCAAATTTTTCGCGGAGGGTTTCATCACCAATGGCATTCACCTTTGCCTCCTCAACCAACTTCTCCAGCTCTTGTTCGCGCGAGCGTGCAACTTCCAAATCCTCCGCCACCGACTCCTTGGCATCGGTCATCACTTGAGCGAGACTTTCCTCCAGTCGCGCCAATTCGCTTGCCGCATCGATATATTTGGGATGCTTGTGAAGATAGCGCTCCTTCAGCATGGCGAACTCCGCCTTCTTGGCTGCAATCTGACTCTCCAATGTCAATGCCAGCTGACCCCGAGCTCCTCGGGCAGCCAGCATGGGTGCCGCATTCTCCTTGGGCGCAGCCGCCATTGCTCGAAATTCAGCTTCCACTTTCAACCGCTCTGCTGTGGCATTGGAGAGCTCGCGGCTGAGCATCTCCAGCTCACCGGACTGCAAAGGATCTTGCTCACCTGTTAGACCGAGCACTGAATTCTCGGCGCGGAATTCCTGCAAGCGCAGTTCGGATTCCTCCATCTTCTTTCGAAAGCGCTCCTCTTCCGAGGCCAGCCCGACCGTGGTCTTGGCAATCAAGTCGTTGCGTCCACCGTCCCGCCAAATCTCATATTCCGTGACAATGTCTTCCACGATCTTGGCAGCCCGGGCCGGGTCGGTGTCCTTGACCTGGATATCAATCAAGCGGGTGCCTTTGCGAAGCTCAACCGAGACCCGATCGCGGAGAGTCTCGAAGACGGCTTGCTGGCTAGTTCCCACTTCCTGAAAAAGTGGGTCGTTCGCAAGATTGTGTTTTTCCGCGACTTTCAAGAGCACAGTCGAAGAAATCATTCCTTGCTCGACCGTCTTCATCTGTTCCAGATCGTTGGATTCCTCCTGACCCAGCCCCACTCCGTCGAACACTTCGGGAGCCTTGGTCTTGATATAAAGGCTTCCCGTGGACGTATAGTAGACTGGCAGGGTCCGGATGAATGCATACATGCCCACTGCCCCGATCAAGAGACAAAGAAGAGGCACCCAAGACCATCGCAGGACGGCGTGCCATATCTCCTTGGGGTCGATCTTGGGCATCTGTAATCCGCCCCCGGCAGGAGCTGATGCCGCTTCCTTTCCAACCTGGGAGGAAAGCGATTGATTGGACTGTGGGATTAGTGAACTCACGGAATAATGGGGAACGCAGTCGGCAGACAACTAGAAGAGGCCTTCAGGGACATTGATGGAATCGCCTTTCACTAGAACGATGTCTTTCTTGGCGCCTTGGATAATTTCTTTCAAATTGATGGTATAGACCTTCCCGCTGGAGGCCCGGCGCAAGGTCACTTTTTTGATATTGGCAATATCAGTTGCCCCGCCTGCCATATTGATTACTTGGGAAAGGGTGACGGGCTGGTTGTGGGGTAGGGTAAAGATTCCCGGGCTGGCAACTTCGCCCCCGACCGAGACCGTTTGCACTTGGCGCTGGGTGATGCGCACGGTCACCTGCGGCCGGACGAGGTAGCCATCCTTCAACTTCGCCTCAATGAGCGACTCGGCGGAAGTTGTGGTGCGGCCCGACAACTTGACCGCTCCAATCAAAGGCATGGAGAGGGTGCCATCCGAAGCCAACTGGCCAGCGGTATCGAGATCCGGCTCGCGATGAACCGAGATCCTCACCGTATCGGTCGAGCTGATGAGACCGCTCATCGCCTGCCCATTCTGCGCACTGGTAAAGGGGGAGAAAAGGATGAGAATTAAAAGAGAGAGAAGCGTTTTCATCATCTGTTAGAATCGATAGTTCATGGAAAGCCCCAATTGCTGATTGCTATAACCGAACCCGGGATCAGAGGAATCGTTCTTCGACCACTGATAGAGGAATGCGATCTCAGCATCCTCACTGAGAGCATATCTCACACTGGGGCGAATATAGGTGATGGTGTCTTCCCGCCCCGAAGAGTCACCTCCAACGACATTGAAATAATCCGCCGATTCGCGACCAGCCTCCAGCGCCACACTCCATCCATCCCGCAAACGCTGATTCACCCCAGCCCGAATTCCGACCAGCTTGTAGTTCTCCCCTTCCAAAGCGGAGGAAGTCTCCTCGCGACGATAGGCCTCTAGGAAAAAAGCGGTCTTAGCCCGTGGAGTCCAATCCACGCGGGCGGCAAGATAAGGTTCCGAACCCGAGCCAGATTCATAATTGCGATGCTCCAAACCACCCGCCAGCGAGAAGCGAAGCTTGGAACGGGGAGCCCAGTTCACTTGCGTTCCGAAACGCTGATATGTCTGTGAGCCCGCACCATCGACTTCGATCTTGCCGATTCGATAGGCCAGCTCAACTTCGGTCTTCGGCGAATAGCGATAGGCAGCGGCGATGCCGAAAGAGGATTGGTAGAAATCGAAGAAGCCCGGCTCCACCAAATCAATTACGGAGCGGTCGGCGGAGACGATGTAGGACACCTTCCCCTTCGGGCTATAGACAGCTTCAATGCCCCCACCCCACTCATATCGGTCGGAGGCTCCGCCGATATCGGCACTGGGGCTCCCCAGCTTTGCCCAGCGGGCGGAGTAGGCCAAAGCCACACTTTTCCCCTTGATGCCGCCTTCCATCGTGACGCGGTTGTCGATGCGGCTGTCTTCCTGGCGGGAAAGGTAGAGAACCACCGCGCCTTCGTAGGCGAGGCGCAACCAAGCCTTGTCCCGCTCACCCACGGTCCAGCCGATGGTCGGCTCAATCTGCGCAACCGCGCTCGCGGTCTCATTGTCCGGGGTTTGGAAAATGTTGTTGTCGTAGGCCAGCGAGGTCACGAGCGAGATATCGAGGCCCTCTTTCGTGCTTGCCGAACGAGTTCCCGCACTCTGCACCGCCCGACGATCCAATTTGCTGTCCAGCCTTTGACTTGAAAGATCCTGTCCGTGCCCCAGCGAAACCCCTCCTATGACAAGGAAAGTAAACAATGGGCGGGCAAGCACAGAAATCATTTTTTGAAATTTCGTCACAAGGCAGTCCAAAGTTATAAAATTTTATTCCATTTAACAAATCATTTCACACCTCTTGACTAATTTTCTGATCTGAGAATCCCAAGCTCCAGAAAAAACACCGTTCTCCGAATTCGCAAACCACTCATAACTAGGACCATACAACCCAACAGAAGAACCTCACCAAAAACGCCCAGCGATAAGCAATTTTCAGAAAGCCACTCAACCATTAATTGCGTTCCCCAAAAGCACCCCACCCACCTGTTCCCGGTTGAATTTAGCCGTCTCCGACCGAAACCGCGTCATTCCGCGAGCAAAATCAGCTTCCGTTTCGCTTTACCCCAGAAGGCCGCTCTGGCACTTATGAACCGCTGTGGATTACATCCGATTTCATTGCCCCTCTTGCAACCACCTCCTTGTTGTTCCTCCGGAAGCTTCGGGCATGTCCGGCCCCTGCCCGAATTGCCACAGCTTCATTCAAGGCCCCAACTTTTACTCTCCCCCGCAACCCCAGCCGCTCAACCCACCCGTGCCGGAAGAGCAGGATTTCACTCTTCCCATCGAAGACTTTGGAGCGCCCGCACCCCAAGCACAGAATCCTCCACCGGCACAGCCAGCCCCAGAGAATCCGTCGCCAGAAGAACCCGCCCCCACCCCAACTGCTTTCGCCAAATCCGCTCCGGTCCAACCCACTCCAGCTGACCGTGCCCCTCAACAAGTGGAGCCCGCTCCGCTCCCCGAACGCCTTCCCGAACCGGAACCTCGCCCTTCCGACGCGCCCCTATTCGACGAGTCCGAAGCGCATCCGGCAAAAGCAAATTCTACCAACACTCGCAGCAAGGCATCCCTCTCTCTTTTGCAAGCCTTCCTCCTATGCTTCTTCTCATCGGTGGCCTTCTTCATCCTCGGGTTCTTTCTCGGCAAGACGGGAGCCGTCAGCTGGCAGGAAATCCTGGACGCTTCGAAAGCCCAGCAGGAAGGCGGAGACGAACTGGCGGACAATCCTTCACCGGCAGGAAACTTCGCCGCCAATACCGACCTGTCCCCTTCACTCCCCGAAAAGAAAGAACCAGAGACCAACCCCAACCAAGCGGAAGTCGCGACCGCGCGCGCCAGTCTGGAGGCCTTTCTCGCGGCGGGAACGTGGACCACGCGAAGCGCCTTCGTTCTTTTTCCAGACCAAATCCTGCCCCACATGGAGGCCAGCGCCGAGGTTCACGGGGATGGCCCCTATCAGGTCGATTCCATCCGCTTGGAGATGGACGAGCCCGACATGAAGGTCTTTCAGCTCAAGGCCCCCCAGCTCCCCGCCGAATTCAGCGTCATCCTCATCAAGGTCGACGGACACTGGCTCGTGGACTGGGAAGGGTTTGCGGACTTCTATCACGATCGGTTGCGGGCCTTCGCCGGAGGAATGGATGGAGCCATGAAGGGAGTCTTCCGCGTGCTACTTAAACCAGCTCCCGGGGAGACCTCTCCTTTAAGTCCGGCGCATTGTTTAATCACAACCAACCAAAATCCTGAGATCTACCCCATCACCTCCGCCACGGATTCGCCCGCCCGAAAGAATCTGGCCGAGATCTTTCAATCCTATCTGCAAGGGGATCGCGCAAGATTCGAAGAAGCGATGGAGGAAGATGGAATCCCCCTCATTATCGAAATCTCCCGCAACGGAGCCAGCAACCCAACCCTTCGGCTGGAAAAAATCATAGCCACCACCTGGGCTCCCAAACCTCCGGAAAAATCAGGACAAGGCGACTCATCAAGCTTTTACTAATCGTCAAAAGATGTTAAGGAAAGGTCTCGAAGTCGGTTCTGGAAGAGAATCGCCCCCTCCATGAACGAGACAAACCCAGAGCAAAACGAGGCCGGTAGTCAGCGGCGCAATCGCGCGATCACCAGTGCCATCGCGACCTCTCTGGCGTCAAAAATCGGGACTGTCGTTCTCCAATTCGTCTCGATTCCGATCGCCTACCGGACTCTGGGGGAGGAGACCTTTGGTCTCTACGCAACCATCGCGGTCTCCATTGGCACCGTCATTCTTTTCCAGATCGGTATCGGGCCCGCATTGACCCACGGCATCTCCCGCGCCCTCACTGCCAAGGACGACCTCTTGGAGAAACAATACTTCTCCACTTCCTGGTTTCTCCTCCTCATCCTCACTTTAATAGGAGGACTGGTCGCGGGGCTGGTGCTCACCTTCGTTCCCCTCACCTTTTTCTTCGGGGAGCATTATGCCGGTCTCGAACCCAAGCTTCTGCCCGGGCTGTGGCTGGCTTTGGGAATTGTTCTCTTGGAGATTATTCTCAGTCACACCGAACGGGCCCGGGAAGGTTTTCTACAGGTCCACATCAACAACACCTTCGGGGCAGCCGGCAATATTCTGGGCGCAATCACCATTGCGATCGGGATCCACTATTTCCAAACCATCGAGTTTCTCATCATTGCCATCTTCGGGACTCGGGCGCTGGCTCGCATTGCGAACACCATTCATCTCTTTCTGCAACGTCCCGACCTCGCTCCCAAACTTCAGTATTTCGAGAAGCCACTTTCCCGCGAGATGCTGTCCGACGGCTTCGCCTTCACCGTCTCGCAATCCCTCACCGGCATCATCGAGATCAACGGCTGCGGCCTTCTGGTGGCGCGCTTCGGGGGGCCGGTTGCCGTGGGCCAGTTTCAAATCCTCATGCAGCTCTCCGGTCTGATGTTGGGAATGATCATCATGTTCACCACCCCGACTTGGCCCGCCATCGTGGATGCCTTTACCCGACGGGACTTTGATTGGGTCAAGCGGGTAACCAAGCGGCTCTGGCTACTGGTGGGCGGATACTGCGGAGCAGCCCTGATTGGTCTCCCCCTGGTGGGCACTTTCATCCTGCCACTGATTTTTGGAAAAGAGTTTCAAGTCACTCCCGCTCTTCTCTTTGCCTTTGGACTCTATTTCGCCACTTCGTCCTGGGGTCACACCAACAACGCCCTCCTCATCGGAGTGGGACTGGTGAAAAAGGCCGCAGTCTATTCCCTTGCCGAGACCAGCATCATCCTCATCCCTGCCGCTATCGGCATTTGCTTCTTTGGCCTTTCCGGACTCTTTGTTGGAATGGCCCTCGCAATGATTGCCATTACTGGCTGGATCTTCCCCCTGATGCTCATCAATCGCATCCGAACCGAATCCCTCACCCCAGCTATTGTTTGAAATCCCCTGAACCATGTCCGAACTCCCCAAACTCAATTTGGGTTGTGGCCGACGCTTCCACCCCGACTGGGACAACTTAGATTTTGTCCCGCGGATTGAAGGCGTCATCGTCCACGACCTCACCACTCCCCTCCCCTACTCCACCTACGGCGTCGAGTGCTGCCATACAGCACATGTCCTCGGCCACTTTCGCGACGATGTCGTGGAAACCTTCCTTAAAGAGCAATTCCGGGTTCTGCGACCAGGCGGCATCGCCCGCTTCGCGGTCCCCGACCTCCAGCAGGTCGTGCAACAATACCGCGAACTGATCGGGCCCCTCTGCGAAGGCGATTATGAACGCGCCGCTGATTACGAATGGAACCTCATCGAGCTTCACGACCAGATCGGGCGCTCCGAATACGGCGGAAAGCTCGCAAAATTTCTCGCGCAGGATCCCGTGCCCAATCCCGACTACGTCATCTCCCGAATCGGAGAAGAAGGTCGCGATCTCATCGAAGGGCGGGTGGACGAGTCCATCATTCAGACCCGCCCCCAACTCGATCATCTTGGCCACTACTTCCAAAAGGCCCGCCTGAAACTGACCCGCGGAGTGGTGAGAATCCTCGCGGGTAAGGAAGCCGCTCTCGCCTTCCGCGAAGGGTGCTTCCGTCGCTTCTCCGGCGAGGTGCAATGGCGCATCTACGACCAATACTCCCTCACCCGCGACCTTCTCGCGATTGGGTTTTTCGATATTCGAAAGGTTCACCACGATGAGAGCCGTATTCCCAACTTCAAGAGCTACTGCTTCGACAGCGACGAACAAGGCATTGAACGAAAACCGGAATCACTCTATCTGGAAGCAACCAAACCTGAATGAAGAGCCATCGCTATTACCGAGCTGCCCGCAAACTCGTCCGGCCTATCCGGCGGGTGCTGCAGAGTTCATCCCCCTGCTGCTCGCCGGATGACTTCGGCAGTTCGGTCATGGTGCTCATCGCCCACCCTGACGATGAGGTCTTCTGCTCCGGTTTAATCTGCGAGCTCCTTTCCATGGGAAAAGAGGTCCACCTCGTATCCATGACCCGTGGCGAAGGTGGAGAACGGGGTGAAATCGCGGATGACGCCAAACTCGCCAGCGTGAGGGAGCGGGAACTTGATTGCGCAGCAGAAGCGCTGGAGGTCACCAGCCTCACCTTCCTGGATTACCTCGACCCCATCAGTGAGACAGGAGAACTGTCGGAGCCCGAACACGACAGCTCCGAGCTACTGGCGGAACTCTCGCAATTGCTCGCGAGTAAGAACGCGGAGGATCTGGTGACCCACGGTTCCAGCGGCGAGTACTGGCACCCGGCTCATCTTTGCCTCCATCGGCATGCCAGGCTTCTCACCCGCCGCCTGGCCAACCTGCAACTCTGGACTTTCAATGCCTGGTCTCCCCAGCATCCGTTGCCCGCGGTTCTCAATCAAGACGACGTCTCCAACTTGTCATTGGATGGCTCGGCCTATCAGGAAAGGCGTCTTCGCTCACTGAGCTGTCATTTCTCTCAAAAGGACGTTTTCCAACGATTTGCCAACGGCACTCTGGAGGACTTCATCAAACTCACCACTACCGAAAACTACCGCAAGCGATAGTTTCCTCCCCCTCCATCCATGAAGCTCCTTTCCCTTTCCGCATCCGATCTCTCAGGAGGGGCCGCCGTGGCCGCCACTCGTCTCCATCTGGGACTCAAGGCCGACGGAATGGATTCCACCCTGATCGTGGGCGAAAAGATGGGAGGAGATCCCGACACCATCGGGCTCGATAACAACCTGACTTTTTCTCTCCGGCGCAATCTCGATCTCGCTCCGCTCAAGCTGGACCAGGCTCCCGAATCAATTAGCTACCGCTCTCTCGCCTGGTTGCCGAACAAGAAACTCGAGCGAGCCATCGCCGCCCGCAATCCCGATCTGATTCATCTCCACTGGACTCAAAACGGCTTCATGCCACTCTCCCTGCTAGATAAGCTGACGGCTCCGCTGGTGTGGACCTTCCACGATCTTTGGCCCGTTTGCGGGGCCTTGCACCATGAGTATCAGAACGATCTCCGCTATCACGAAGGCTATACTGCGGCAAATCGTCCGAGGTCCCGGCGTGGTTTGGATCTCGATCGCCGCGTAGCGCTCCGGAAGGAAAAAGCGTATAAAGAGCATAACATCGAGGCCATCGTTCCCAGCCACTGGATGGCGGAGCAAGTCCGCAAGTCCAGCCTTTGGCGGGACCGCCCGTTGACCGTAATCCCAATCGGGCTGGACACCCAAATCTTCAAGCCCCTGCAAAAGGCCGCCGCGCGCGACCTGCTCAATCTCCCGGCTGATAAGAAACTCATTCTCTTCGGAGCCATGTATGCCGGCTCGGATAAGAACAAAGGCTACCACCAACTGCGGGAGGCTCTCGAACAACTCAATTTATCTAAAGACGAAATCGAGCTCGCCGTTTTCGGGATGTCCGCTCCCGCCGAAGGAGAATCCCCCCTCCCCTATCCCGCCCACTGGATGGGAGTCCTGCGTGATCAATTCACCCTTGCAGCCCTCTACTCCGCGGCCGATGTGATGGTGGTGCCCTCACTCCAAGAGTCCTTCGGTCAAACTGCATCGGAAGCCCTCTCCTGCGGCACCCCAGTGGTCGCTTTCGACACTTCAGGTCTCAAGGACATCGTCGACCACGAGCAGAACGGTTACCTCGCAGAGCCCTTTGAGCCTAGCGACCTCGCGGAAGGAATTCGCTTCGTCCTGGCCGATACCGCCCGCTACGAGACCCTCTGCGAGAATGCCCGCGAAAAGGTAGTTTCTACTTTCAGCCTTCCTCAAGTCGTGAAAAAACACCGTGAGGTCTACGAGAAGCACTTGGCCTGACCAAGCCGCACTCTACTCGCCGACTGCTACTGACTTTTTCGCTCCGAGCTCCAGCAACTCGGCGAAGACTTCATCGAGTCGTTTCCGATCATGCAGCGCGTGGTAGTCCGCATAGCGCTTCTTGAGTTCCTTGCCCTCCCAGTCTTCTCCGGCGAGAACCTTTCGAATCGCTTGCTCGCCTTCGGCCACACTTCCCTGTTCAATGGTCAAGCCCATCCCGAATTCCTCCACGCGACCACCCACACATTCCCCCTTCGTAGCGATCAGGGGACGCTCGAATATCGCTCCTTTGGTCAAGGCATTGCTGCTGCCCTCGAAGTCCTCGTAGGCGGCATAGATAACGTCGAAGACTTTGATCAATGAGTTGAAATCCGCGCCATCATTCACCCGCTCACCGGGCAGCTGGAGGTAGAGATTATTGAGTTCTCCCGAATCAACTTTGGCCTGTATCGCCGTGCAGTAGGCTTGCTCTTCTTCGCTGCAAGTCTCCTTGGCATACTTGCCAGCAGCGACAAAGAACCAGTCCTCGCGACCCGCAACCGCTTCCGCTATTTTCAGCATGGTGAGAAATCCCTTCCTTTTCTCAAGGCTCACCATCCCGATAATCTTGCGTCCAGCGGCTTGCTTGATCACCTCCAGGGCGAATGGACTGGGGACTTCTGGCGGGTTCTCATTCGTGATATCCGGAAAGGCGATGATCTTCTTCCCAGTTTCATGGGCCATCGCTTCGCTAAAACGCTCATCGAGGATTCCCACCGCAACGCAGTTCGGATTGCGAAGACTGCGATCCCCTTTCGCGGCCTTGCGCACCGAGCTGAGGGTCCCACCGAAGTGATGATTGCGAAAATAAAGGCCCGACCAAGGTACACCCAGCTTATTGGCCAATTTGGTGGATGGTTGGAAGCGGAGATAGGAGTCCAACCAGGGCAAGAAAACGAAATCCACTTTCGCGCCACTCGCTTTGCTCGCCGTATCGATGGCTTTCTTTAGACAATTCCACCGCACCACCGTGCTAACCGGATCATGGTCTTGCCCAGGACGGAAGTAGGCTTTGTCGGGGTCATCGAGCTGACCGACAATCACTCGAGTATCGAAATCGAGGTCCATCCTTTTGCAAATCTGCCGGACCTCGCTTTCGAATTCGCCGGGCTCACGGCAGAGCCCCATCACCCGGTGACCCAGGCGCAAGAGGGAGGCGGTGAACTCAAAAAAGTAGGTCGGGTGGTGGCCATCCCAACGCGGATCCGCAAGCACGACAGTCTTGGGGGTAGGGTCGTTTGCATTCATGTTCGGAGAGTGTTTTACTTCTCGAGTTGCTTCATCAGGTCCTCGAAGCGGTTGCCAATCAACTTCACATCAAATGTCTTTTCCGCATAGGACCGCGCCCGTTCCGCCATTGCATCAGCCATTGGTCTGTCGTTGTAAAGCTTCTCGGCTGCATCCCAGAATCCGGCCTCATCAGCTGGTCCCACGGTCAGCCCCGCTTCTTCCTCCCGGATGATGCGAGCTGCCAGATTCACCTCCGGCACCGCCAGAAGAATGGGCTTCTTCGCGCAAAGGTAGGTGAGCACTTTGCTTGGCACGGAAAAGACCCCGGCATCTTCCTCCAGCACGCCGGTGAGAACATCACCACTGGCCAAGACTTGGGGAAGTTTGTCAAAAGGTTGATAGCCTAACAGAATCAAGTTCGAGAGTCCCTTGGCCTCCTTTTGCTCCTTGAGCCAATCCGATCCCATGCCTTCGGATATTACGACGACCCGCACTTCGTCGTTGTCTTTGAATCGCTCCGCCACCCCTAACAAAAGGTTGGGATTGTGCTTCATCCCCAGCGTTCCAGTGTAAAGCACCACGAACTTGCCGGTGAGGTTTTGCTCCGCAGCCCAAGCATTGTCCTTGGGATCGACCGGAAGATTTTCCAAGGGCGCCCAGTTGGGAATCACGGTAACCTTGTCTGCGGCTACTCCAAACTCATCCACCATGATGGGCTTGAAATCCTCGGTGATGGCCACCACGTGGTCCGAGGCTTGGAGATGCTTGCGATCCAAGCCTTTGTAGTAATTGCCAATCAATCCTCCCAAGACGGGAATCTTTTTGCGAACGAGTTTATCGACCGCGATGCTGTAAAAGTCCTGACACCAATAAACAAACTTGGCCCCCACTGCCTGGCTGCCCGCCAGCACTCCCGTTTGAGATTCGGTGGGAGTATTGGCGGAAATAACGAGCTCGGGTTTCCACTCGCGGATCATCTTCGCCGCAGACTGCCCATACTCAATCTCCATCGCCCGGCGCTTGATGAAGGAATACTTAAACTTCGCATAGTCAGGGCTCATCGGCACCTCGAAGGAATCGAAGCTATCGGGATCGCTCTCGCGCTTTTGCAGCTCACCGCGGGGAGTTTGCAAGCCACCGGCATAAGCATGGCGGACATGGTGACCGCGACTGGCGAGCTCGCGGCTAAGTTGCACCTGAAAAGGGTGTCCGGCGTAATCGTGAACAAGAATTTTCATCAAGGGGGATCGGTAAGGGGCCGCCTCCGAGCCTTCACCCGACACGCAACCGCCGCTGCGAGTTTACCCAATAAGAGGTATCTTGAACACTCTTAGTTTGGAAATTTAAGAAACAAAGAAAACCGAAGCTCAGAAAGCGTGGCTCTCCCTAGAAGATAAACACCCCCTTGGGGTAGCCCCTTCAAACCTCACAACGCGCCCGACGAACTGGCGGGAACTGTCTCATCACAAGGTGCTGGGCCACGGGATCAACACGATGGATTAGGACGACGCAGCTTTGCTCAGGCAAGACTGACTCTCCGAGTATGCTCACCCTTCTTCGTCGCAGACGTTAGCAGTAACGAACCCTTCATGCATCCAACGGCAGTTCTCTCACGGGGACTGCCGTTTTCTATTTCGCTTCAAGGCGAAAGAAAGAGCGAAAAAGGCGGAAACAATCTCTTCCTTTTGGAGATAGTAGGATCGAAGCCGCCATTCACGCCGCGTTGAAGACCCCATCTCCAGCTGAGAAGGGTTCGTCGTTTTGGACCAAAACTGATTCCCAATCAAATGAGCCAAATAAGAAACCTCCTGCCTGCCATTTTAACAAGTCTCTCTCTGCCTCTTTGCGCTGAGTCGTTTTTCCAACCTTCGAAACTCCAAGAATAAATGAATACTTTCAAATCCCTATCTGCCAGTCTCTTGGTGCTGATACTCGGCCTCATCTTTGTATTCTTTCCCAAGAAAGATCACCCTCAGCCACCTCAGGCCACTAAGCAATCCGGGAGCTTCTCTCACCGCATTTCCCACGGAACCGCCCGGCCTGCGGATTCTCTTGCGATGATCCGATTCGACGAGTGGATGCAGTCTCAATTGGCTAAGCCGGTGCAGGATATCGACTTGACCGAGGCACGACCGCTCGCAGAAGCACGGGGAGCGGCTATGGCGGAACTCATTCAACGCGAGCCAGCGGCAGCGTTGAAAGCAGCGCTTTCCTGGCAAGAATGGTTATCCCTCCCGGAAGAATTGCAGGCGCTGGTCGAGCAACCATTTAGTCTTCGCGGGGAGTATGCGGTCTACTCCGGTTGTGGGGACAACGAAGGACGCCACCGCCATTGGTTCCAGTCGGGCGAAGAAGCTCTACGTGTCTTTCCGACCGCCTCATGGAGAGATGTCATCACCAAGCACGACCTGCCCGTGCAAGGGATCCGAGTGGGCGAGGTGGCCACCTTCTTTCCAGGACCAATTCAGATCCTAAGTGAAACTGATCGCGAAGCGGTGATGGAACACTTTCCCCTGCGGGATGAAGGTGGGGTGCCGGTTGCTCTCTTGGGTGGCGAATTGCTCGCGGCCAATGAGACAAAAATCAAGGAGGTTGCCGCAGACCTTGAGCAGGCACTCGGTATGATTGGCCCACATACGGTGAATGCCGGGCTTGCGGTGGCGTTCAGCAGCGGCGCAAGCAACGGAGGAGGGGTCATCGGGGCGGCCTCTCAGGCCTCTCTTGATTGGAGCGCCACCCCCAAGCGGGTGATCGTCATCCGCTGTGATTTTTCCGACCTTTCGGGCGAAGCTCTGTCGGCAGCCACGGCTTCGGATTATCTGGAAATTTGTTCGGACTGGGTGGCTGACAACTCCTACGGCAAGAGCAGCCTGATCAATCGCACGGTTACCTCCGAAGTCATTCGGCTACCAAAAACAACGGCCGAATACGCTGCTCTTGGAAACTCAAAAAGCGGAACGCTGGCGACCGATGCTCGAGGTGCCGCCCTCGCGGCCGGATATGCCGTGAACGACTTTGATTTCGTGGTCTACGCATATCGGACCAACTCAAACATTGGGGCAGGATTCGCTAGCATTGGCGGTCGTGATCAGTGGGAAGGGGTAGCGAGCGAAAACACCTACATGCATGAGTTCGGACACAACTACGGTCTCGGGCATGCCAACTTCTGGGTGCGCAATCAGGCTGGCGGGGATTGGAATGAAGTGAGAGGAGTAAACACAAGTCTCGGGGCCGCAGGGAACGACGAATACGGAGATGTCTTTGACCTGATGGCAGTCCATTATCGCCAGCGCCCGGGGATCGAGAATGTGTGGCCCAACGGCCACTTTGCGATGAGCAGCAAGAAAATTCTCGGGTGGATCGAGGACAGTCGGGTCGAGGAGGTCACCAAAACGAGCACCTATCGCATCTATCGATTCGATCATCCTGACACCAATCCCAACCAGAAGGTCGGACTGACATTCCTGACTGGACAAGGCAAACGCATCTGGGCGGGGTTGCGGCGGAACTTCCCCAGCAACCACACTCTCAGTACCGGTGCCTACATGGTGTGGCAGCACAGTGATCGGAATCATCGCCAGATCGACTGCACGCCTTTTTCCCAGATTGATGGCATCCTGGAGGACAACTACGACCACGCCGACTTTGATCGCGATGACTCGGCACTCGCGGAGGGAGCCTCATGGACCAGCCCCGATGGTTCGGTGCGTGTCACCAACACCGGACTTGGTGGGATATCGCCCAATGAATATCTCGACCTTCGCGTTGAATTTCTAAAAGCGAACGCAAACCACGTCACACTCTCCACGGATCCAAACGGAGAAAGTCCCGGTCTGACCGGAAGCTACTTCAACGAACGTCTACGGGCGACAAACTCCTTGGACTGGAACACAACTAGCACTCCTAGCGGGACTCGGGTCGACCCCAGTATTACCTTTCGGGAAAATGACTTCGGTGACCGCGCCGCCCTGGGCATCACTGGCGGGAACGATACAGATTGGAGTCATTTCTCCGTGCAATGGGACGGCTACCTTCATGTCCCACACGGGACCGAGCAGACCTTGAGGTTGTTCAGTGACGATGGGACGAAGCTTTGGATCGATCTGGATTCCGATGGCACGCTTGGATCAACTGCAGACGAGCTGGTGATCGACAACTCTTTCGGCCTTTCATCCTATACTGTTCCGATTCCCGCAGGTTCCTACAAGATGCGTTTGCAATACGAAGAGGCCGCAGGAAGGAACTACTGTGTCCTCGAGTTTGGCGACCAAGGCAGCAAAGGATCTGGAGACTTCGAACTCTATCAAGAAGCGACCTTGGAGAATCGCGGGCTCACCGCCAGCTTCGTTAACAGTAGCCTACGTAACAACACTTCCCAAAGCGATTGGCGCACTAGCCAGACGATCTCGGGCACTCGCACCGAAGCCATGCCCCTTTATTGGGACAATACTATGGGCACGGCTTCCTCAATGGGCATCTCGAGCAATAGCTATTCGCATTGGATCAACTAGTCGGTCCAATACGACGGGTGGATCAAAGTTCTACGCCGAACGCGCTTTCTGACCTACGGGGCAGACGGAACACGCTTCTGGATCGATAGCAACAATGACGGATCCTTTGCCTCCACTGCTCCCGAGTATCACTCTGGCAATTGGGGGGAAAATGGGAAAGCGCGTTATAGTCCGTTCAGCGATTGGATCGATCCGGGCGTCTACCGCCTCCGCATTCAGCGCGAACAAGATAGTGACAGCGGGAATCGCTGGGCCTTCATGGGTCAACCCGAGGCCTCGCTCAATTCAGCCTCTGCCCTAGAGCTGCAAGGCGACGGTCACGCTACTGCTCTGCCCGGAGCCACCATTTCGGGAAACTTTACGGTCGAGGCTTGGATCCGGCCGGATGACATCTCTGGGAGCAAGACTTTCTTCAGCACCCGCACCATGACTTCGAACTATGGCACGACCTTGAAGGTGCGTGATGGGACTGAATTCATTGGCCACCTCGGGGACGCCGTCGAATGGAAGGAGTCCGGGGCCAGCGTCACGCAGACTTATCGCGCAGGGGAATGGATCCACGTGGCCTATGCGGTCTCGCCGAGCGACTACTCGATCTATCTCAATGGCTCTCTGGCAGCGAGCGGGCCCCTGAGTGGACCAGCCGTGCTCACCGACCCCAATCACCCGGTAAGCATTGGGAGAGATGGGATGTTTGGAGAAAATTTCGTTGGCCTGATAGACGAGCTGCGGATTTGGGATGTCACGCGCACCGGAGAGCAAATTGCCTCCACCCTGCGCCGCTCAATCAGTGCTCACACCCCGGGGCTGGAGTCCTACTGGCGTATGGACACCATCGCGGCAAATGGAAGCCTCCCAGACCTCAAGGGCGCCCGCGAGGCGACCATTTTGGGCGACAACAGTGACCTCACCGTGAGTCCCGGACCAATCGCAGGGGACGATCACGGCAACGACAGCACTTTCGCCAGTCTATTGCTCCCCGACATCGGGGTGTTGCGCCATGGGAAAATCGAAGAGGGAAACGACCAGGACTGGTTTGAAATTTCTGTAGCAGAAAGTGGCACTTTGGAAGTTTGGACCACAGGTAACCTCGACAGCAAGGGCACCCTTTACGATGGCAGCACGAACGAGATCCTGGCAACACATGACGACATCAATGGCTCGCAAGATCGCAATTTCCGTCTGGTTCAAGAGCTGACGCCTGGCTCCTACTATCTCATGGTGAATTCAGCCGGAACCCACACCGGCGACTATTTGCTCCACTCCAACTTCCATCCGGGAGGCCTGCCCTTCGCCTTCGCGCAGCCCGTGCTTTCGCCCGGCGATGCCATTATACCCATCGGGTTGTTTGACGGTCGAAGCAGCAGTTCACCGGAAGATGGGCAAAATGATGCCGAAAAGGCGATCGACCGCCGGCTCGACACCAAATACTTGAACTTTGGTCGCGAATACTCCGGCTTCATTGTGACGCCAAGGGCCCAACCAGCGGTCGTGCGGGGCTTGGTCATGGCAACCGCAATCGATGAGGAAGGGTTCGATCCTGTCGGCTGGGAGCTATTCGGCACCAATGACCTCATCACTAGCACGGCACACAGCGAAGGCTTGGAAGAACGCTGGAGCTTGATCAGCACCAGCACCACCACCCTGCCTTCCGCGCGCGCAACAGTTGGCAGCTTGAACATTTTCGAAAACAGCACTCCCTATTCGTCCTACAAGCTCCTTATCACCAACATTAAGGACCCTCGCCTCAGCGCGATGCAGATTGGCGAGGTGCAGTTCGTAACGGCAATAGACCTGCCACCTACGCAGGTGACCAGCTTGGCCGATAGCGGTGAGGGCTCCCTCCGCGAAGTGATTTCAACTTTACCTGAAGGTGAACCCATCACCTTCGACCCCAGCCTTTCCGGCGGAGTGCTGCGCTTTGAGAGCGGGCAAATCGCGATCGGCCACCGGCAAATTACCATTGATGCCTCAATGCTCTCCGAGGGGCTGACTTTGCAAGCGAACGAATCCGCCCGCCTCTTCGAACTCGATTCCGAATCAAGTCTCTCCCTCAATGGAGTGAACGTCACTGGGGCAAACCTGCCTGAGTTTTTCTCAGGAGGTGCCATTTGGATGTTCGGGGGAAACCTCACTATTGAAAATGCAGCCTTCTATGGAAATCAAGCAAGCGAGGGCGGAGCAATCTATGCAATGGGCACAAGCAACCTGACGATCCGCAATACGACCTTTGCCCACAATCAGGCTACCACCTTCGGAGGAGCAGTCCGCTTGATAGGCACCTCGGAAGGACTTTTCGAGAACTGCACCTTCAGTGCGAACAGGGCGGGTACGGACGGTGGAGGGCTAAGTTCGGGCGGCAACGTCACGATCCGCAACACCATCATTGCCGGCAATCATGCCGACTTCGGCAATGCGGATAACTTCCACCACTCAGGAACCGAGACCTACGAAGGAGCCAACCTCATAGACGTTGATGCCCTTTTGGCGCCCCTTGGCTTTTACGGAGGCAGCACCCCTTCGATGCCGCCGGAAACGAATTCTTTGGCCATCAACGGAGCGACCGGAAGTTCCATTCCCACCCACGATCAGAACGGATTCGCCCGCCATGGCGGGGCCGACATCGGAGCGACAGAGCATCGACCCTTGAGCATACTGGCATTCGACAAAGAGCCCGAATTTGATCCCGCAAATCCTTACTACGATCTCGCCGCGTGGATTCCTCCCGGACCAGTTTGCTTGGTTGAGTTCAGCGAAGATTTGCAAGTCTTTGAGCCTGACCCAAACGCACAGACTCACTTCTTGGGGTCCGAACCGGATGTCGCTATCTGGCGTCTGCCTCTTTCCCAACAGCGTGTTTTCCTACGCGTCGCTCAATATTCCACGTTCATCAATGGACTCCGCGCCTATTGGAATTTCGAGGGCGACGCCACCAATTCACTCTATGCACACGGCGACGTGGCAGCCGGAGAGAGGCTGAATGGTGTTGCCTTGGGCGACACCTCGTTTGTTGAATCCGGGATTCTCGGCGAAGCGGCGTTCTTCGACGGTAACGGCGATTATGTCAGCGTGTCTGGGGAGATCGTCGAAGACGCCCCCGACGGCAGTTACTCGATCTCTGCTTGGTTCAATCCCAGCGTCGTCCCGGAAGGAAGCACCCGAATGATGGTCTACGAGACGACCCCGAGCTACGCCATCTCTCTTGGGCTCCGCGAGGGAAGCAACAGCGAGGATACTCAGATCCAGTTCTTCACCCAGAGCAGTGACGCTGACAAAATCATCAACTACCCCGTTGCTGACAACACCCTCGCTGGTCGACTCTTCCACAGCCTCCTCACCTTCGACGCCTCAACTGGCAAGATTGCCGCTTACATCAACGGGGTCGAAATCGGCGAAGCACAGAACAACGGCGAAATTGCGGACTTTTCCGGGTTGAACATTGGAACTTACCGAAATGCCACTGGACGATGGTTTCATGGCGCTATTGACGAAATAGCGGTCTGGAATCGTGTCTTAAGTCCAGCCGAAGTAACCCTGCTTTACAATGGAGGTCAGCCGACTCCTCTCACCCCTTAGAAACCGTCCTTCCCTTTCCCACCCCCCGAATAGTTCGAAATGAAGGGTGTTTGGCGTGAATGTCTAACCGAATAAATTGAGTGCGTCAGATGGAGGCTTCATTTTCAACCTCGCCCTCTTCTCCCGGTCCTCATTAGAAGCAAATGGCACTGAATCGCCCGTGCCGTTGCACCGACAACAGCATCACCCAACAATTTCGCTTTCGCTTCTCTCTCTCTTCTGGAAATGTCCCGATGATGAAACGACAGAGGCGCTTCCATACTCGACACCATACCCCACTTGGACTGCGCTTCTCGAGAGCTTTTCGAGTGGCTTCCCTACCTCTTTCCCTGCTCGCGTTTGCCCTTCTCGCCAATTCGTGCGGCCCTTCCGGAAGCGTGGGAATCCCTGCCAGCGATGGTGAATCCCTCACTCGGGATGAATGGGGGCATCGGCCCGGACCCAAGGGCTTCCGAACCGTCATCATTGATGCCGGCCACGGCGGACAGGATAGCGGAGCCGTTTCTCGCTCTACGGGAGATCGAGAAAAAGACCTCGCTCTGGATACAGCCAAAAGGCTTCGCTCAAAATTAAGCAAAGACTTCGAGGTGATTATGCTTCGGGAAGGCGACCGCTTCATCGATCTCGACGAACGAGTTCGCCTGGCCAGCCAACGTGATGGCGCCATCCTACTCAGTCTCCACTACAACTCCACCGGAAGCGGAACTGGTTCCACCCGCGGGCCAGAAACCTACTACTGGCGCGTCGACTCCCACGGACTCGCCACCCGCATTCAGGACAATTTGGAAGCAACGGTGCCATCCAAGCGAGGAAATTTGGGGCTCCGTCGTCGGCGGCTCCGTCTCACCCGCAATCCCGATGTTCCCAGTGTGCTCATCGAGTTTGGCTACCTTTCCAACGCGGCCGAAGCCAAGCTCTGCGCTTCTCCCACCTATAGGGAACGGTTGGCCCAGACCGTCGCAGACGCCGTGAAGACGCAAGCCCGGCTCGGCGATCAAGGCACCGGTCCCAGACCGAAGCCCCTATGGCAACCCCCATCCCGCCCCACCGATCCTCCGGGCTCATGATAGGGTAGTTTTTGCAAAAGTTCTCAAAGCGCTGGCGGAACCGGGGTCAGCCCGCCCATGAACGCCGTCCAGTTTCCCTTCACTTTCCGGCACCTTGCCGTGCTCTCGAGGAATGCCCGAGCATTCAGGTCGTAAGGTATTGGCAATGAAAAGAAATCTCGAATCATGCTCGGTGCCAGAAAAGAGGTTCCCTCTTCGGTCGTGAAGAATTCGGAGACGATGGGCTTCCTCCCCTTTTCCTCAAGTATATCGAGATTGAATTGAGTGTCCCACCTCATCCACCCTTTAGGGAACAAAGCTTGGGTCGCCTCCCAAGTCTTTTTACGGTGATTCCCCCCGCTTACCCTTCAGGCCCGCGAGAGGAGAATGAGCTTCCGCTTGGCTGGAGATCAACCGCCCAATTTCGGACCGCGTGGTTTCTTGGGCTTCTTGGTGGCGGGCTGGCTGCCTTGGCCGGGCTTTTTCCCCTGCTTCTGGAGGCGCTGGGCTTCTTCAGCCTTTTCCGCAAATTTCTCCATGAGGGTCTTTTTGCCGGGTTTGCGCTTCTTGAGGTCAACTTCGGGCTGACGCTGCATCCACCAGGTTTGACCAATGGAGAAGATGTTCTGCGCGGTCCAGTAAAGGGCCAGAGCGGACGCGAAGTTGTAACAGAAGAAGAAGAACATGAAGGGCATCAACATGAAGATGCGGCGCTGCATGGGGTCCCCGGTCTTGGGGGTGAGCTGCATTTGGATGAACATGGTCACCATCATTAGCAGGGGCAAAAGGTTCACTGGCACAGGGTCACCGAGGAAGGGCAGGCCGAAGGGCAGTTCATAAACAGTGTCGGGCAGGGCGAGGTCATCGACCCACAGGAACTGGGCCCCACGAAGTTCCACCGCCGAGCGCAGCATGGAGTAGAATCCGAAGAAGATGGGAATCTGCGCAAACATCGGCAAACAGCCGCCCACCGGGTTGATATCATACTCCTTGTAGAGCTTCATCGTCTCGGTCTGCACTTTCTGCGGATCGTCGGGATACTTTTCCTTCATCTCAGCCATCATCGGCTGCAGCTTGGACATCCGCTTCATGGTCTTGGTCGAGGCGTTGTGCAGCGGCCAGATGATGATACGAATGGTGAAGGTCACGAGGATGATGGCGAATCCCCAGGCCCACTTGTCGGCGAACTTGGAGAAAATGCTATCGTGGTAAAAGTTGAGCAACCAGTTGAGAGGGCGGCTAATCAGAGAGAACCAGCCATAGTGCATCACGTCACCGCGACCCTCGCCGAGTTGGCGAACCACCTTATTGTCCTTGGGCCCCATGAAAATCTCATACTGGAGAGACTCCCGGTCGCCGGGCTCCAGGACTTCGTCGGGAAGTGACCACGCCATGCTGATGAAGCGCTTCTTCCCGCCTCCACCGGTCTTTTCCAGACTCATCTCCGGTGCCTTGGCCCAGATGGTCGCGTCGGCCGGCTTCTTTTTACTGACCAAAGTGGCAAAGAACTGGTTGGAAACCCCGGCATAGAGAACGTCGGACTCAAGCTCCTCGTAGCGATCGCGCGGCCCACGCAGGAACCCTTTTCCAAACCAATTGGTGCCCTTGAACTTCAGCTTCTTGCTATAGGAAAAGAATCCCGTTCCGCGCAAATCTTCTCCCTTGAAGAGCGGTCCGGCAGAACCGGCGTGAATGCCATATCGCTTGAGCGAAATGTTGCCGGCTTCGTTGCTGTTCTTGAGCTTAACGGTCAGGTCGATGAGGTATTCACTCGCCTCGTTGGTCTTTTCCACCAGCGTCCAGGTCTTGGCAATGGTCAGGCCCCCGGGCGTCGTGGCCCCGTAGGTCACGCTTTTGTCGTCCTGACTGACAACGATGTAGTCCAGCCCCAGCGCACCGTCCACTCCCCCGTCGACCAGAGCTCCGATGGCGGAGTCACCGTAACGATTCAGATGAACCAATTTCGGGTTGGCGATCTCCTCTTCACTGAGCTTCTTGCGCTCGCCGGCGACCACTACGGCCTTCTGGTCCTTAAACTCGGCATACTTGATGCCGCCGCCCTTGTTGGTGAGCACAAATGCGACCTTGTCGGTCTCGAGGCGAATCTCCTGCTCCGGCAACTTGGCGGTCGCTGCCGGGGTGCCAGCGGACTCAGCGCCAGCTTCCCCAATGTCTCCGTCCTCCACATCGTCGCCTTCCAAGGCGCGGCGTTCGGCTTCCTCCTTCTCTTTCTGGAGGGCGAGTTCCTTCTTAGCAGCTTGCTCCTCCAGAAACTCCTTTCGTTCGATGCCACTATAATAGAGGTGAGCTGCGAATAAAATTCCGCAAATCAGCAGGCCAAAAATTCCCTTGCGATCCATAATATCAATCCGGTGTGCCGTTTGGTGAAGATTCTCCGGTAGCGGAGCCCTTCGGCGGCGGGACGGGGTCATAACCAAACCCACCCCATGGATGACAGCGCAAAATCCGTTTTATCCCGATCCAGGCCCCTTTTCCGCTGCCATGCTTGTCAATTGCTTCCAAAAAATACGCCGAACAAGACGGATCGTAGCGACAGGTCCCCTTGCCACCACTCGCCCAATGTAGAAATGGCCGAAGGAAAAGCCGGTAACCGTGAACGAGACCCTTGAGAACGAATTTCACCTGAGCCCTTCTTTGAACTGCATTCCGCCCGAGGTCACGGACAAAGCTTACAGCCCAATCCTCTCCCCCGCCCGGAATCGCACTTCTCTAACGCTCGATCCGGCTCCAGAATTCCTCAATCGCCTCCACAACCGCCTGATTGGCGAGGGCCCAGAGGTCATTGTGACCAACGCCCTTCAAACCCAGCATTTCTTTCGGCCCGGAGTGCTTTTCGTAGAGAGCGATCCCGTGCTCATGGGGGATCACCTCATCGGCATCGCCATGGATGACCAACAGAGGCATCTCGATCTTGCCCATCCGCTTGAGATTATCAAATCGGTCCCAGGGCAGAACCTTGACCTTGGTGATGACCCGGAAGGCGGACTTGAAAGGCGAAATCAAAACCAGCCCCGCCCCCTTCCCTTCTTCTGCCAGATAGGAAGCTGAACCACCTCCCACCGATTGCCCCACCAACACAATCATTTCAGGCGGGACCCCTTGTTCCTTGGTGAGAAAGTCATAGGCCGCATCCGCCGAGCGATAGGCTCCCTGTTCATTCGGTTTTCCCTTCGAATGCCCATATCCCGGATAATCGTAGACCATCACTCCAAATCCCTGTCGCGAGAACAACGAAGCAACTTCGCCCACCGAACCCGCGTCCTCCGCGTTGCCGTGAGCCCACAACAAGGTCGGGGCTCCAGCTTCGGAGGCCGGCCGATAAATCCCACTGAATTCCTTAGCCACCCCAAACTGCACCACCCCCTCGTCGGTCAGGGAGTAGCTCGCGGGTGGCGGCATGAAGATCATCCGATCCGCCATTGTGCAGGCAAAGAGCATCAAGGTTCCATAACCGACCGCCAGCAATCTGAGAACGCGGTAGACCCGATACTGACAGCTGCCTTTCTTAAACATCCTATTCAGTCGCCAGCGCTTTGGCCCGGGTTACGGATTCCTCGCTCAACTTGTCGGCGGTTGTCCGGATGGTTTTGCCTGCCGCAGTCTCGAAAACAAAGGTCGCGTCATCCTCAATGGCAACCAACTTGGCCTCGATGGCGGAGCCTGCCGCGCTTTGCCATTTCTCAATTTTGGCATCCGCGATCTTCACCACCTTTCCTGCCTGAATGAAAGTCCCCTCACTCATGGCCGATCGCACTCCGGCCTTCGCATCCTTGAAAATGGCGCTCCAGTTTTTTCCCAATAGCTCTTCATGATTATAGGCGCCAAAGCTTTCGCTCAAAGACGGATTCATCACAAAGACCTTGGGGGTCACGCCCGCCTTACCCTTCACCACCGCACGGACCGATGCCGGCAAGGCGAGGACTTCCGAGGGATCAACGGCCACCGCTTGCGACCAACCGAGAACTTCTTTGCTCACCAACGAACTGATGGTGCCTGGGCAAGTCACTCAGGTCTCGGGCTGGGTTTTGATGGCCACGACCAGGACCACCGGCTTGTTGGATTCCTTGGCCTTCTGCTGCGCTTTTTCCAACTCGCTGATACTCATGACCCCTTGAGGAATCTCGTAGGCGCCAGCGCAAGCAACCAAGAGGAGAAACAGGGAAAAAATGAACTTTGCCATAACCCCCAACCTAACGACTCCTCCTGACTTCGCAAGCTTCGGAGCCAAAAGACATTGCGCCGGCCCTGATACGCCTCCAAGCTTCCCGCACACATGACGACTGCCGAGGCCACGAGCATCCTCCATCAAATCGAAGCCGCCATTTCCACCGTAATCCGGGGACAAGACGAGGCCGTCCGCCAGGTTCTGGCCTGTTTGGTCGGCGGCGGTCACCTGCTCCTCGAGGACTACCCCGGCACAGGAAAAACCACCCTCGCCAAAGCATTGGCCCAAGCGGTGGGCGGGATGAGCTTCAAGCGCCTCCAGTTCACCCCCGACCTCCTTCCTTCCGACGTGCTCGGGGTTTCCATCTTTGACCCCTCCAAATCCGAGTTTAGCTTTCACCACGGCCCCATCTTCACCGACCTCCTCCTCGCCGACGAGATCAACCGCGCTTCCCCCCGGACCCAATCGGCCCTGCTCGAAGCGATGGCAGAGGGTCAGACCACCATTGAAGGCCGCCATTATGACTTGGGAGAACTCTTTTTCGTAGTAGCCACCCAGAACCCGGTCGAATTCCGAGGCACCTACCCCCTCCCCGAGGCCCAGATGGACCGCTTCGCCATGCAGTGTGACCTGGGCTACCTCTCCGTCGAAGAGGAAGTCGCCCTCCTGACCGAGCAGCAGACGGCCCACCCCTTGGACCAGCTGACCTCTGTTTGCAGCCGGGAGGACCTTCTGGCTGTGCGCAAACTGGCAAGGGCTGTCACCATCACCGACGAGGTTCGGCACTATATCGTTAGTCTGGTCAATGCCACCCGCAAGGCAGACAAAGTCAAGCTGCCCGCCTCTCCGCGGGCCTCGCTGGCGCTCATGCATACCGCCCAAGCCATGGCCCTCCTCAATGGCCAGGACTTCGTGACTCCCGAACTCATCCAGAAGCTGGCAGTCCCCGTCATCGCACACCGTCTGGTCCTCGAGCCCGACGCCAAGTTCGCCGGACTCACCAACATCTCCATCGTGGAGCAGATTCTCGCCGACACCCCCGTCCCGGTTTAGACCCGATTCCAAAATTGGGGTGACTTTCCATTTTGCAAAGGCCCCATTCCGCAGGAGACTGCTGCTGGAACTACCTGTTCTCCCAATCATGTTCGGACGTCTACTTCTCCTCTTCATCCTCGTTCCCATCATCGAACTCTCTCTGTTCATGCTCTTGGGGAAACACCTGGGCCTGGGGACCACTCTCTTCATCATTGTGGTGACCGCCTTTATCGGAGCGGCTCTCACAAAATCCCAGGGGGGCAAGGCCCTCGCAAACTTTCAGAATGCCCTCTCCATGGGCAAGATGCCGCACAAGGAGATGGTCGACGGCTTGCTCATCCTCATTGCGGGCGCGGTTCTCCTCACCCCGGGATTCCTGACTGATACCGTTGGCTTTCTCCTTCTTCTTCCTCCTGTCCGAGCGGTGATCAGGCAAGTTCTCACCGACAAGCTCGCCAAGAAGGTTCACGTCTCCGTCGGTGGAAACCCCCTCGATCCGGACTTCGATCCCCTTCCGGAACAAGAAGGAGAATCGGCAAAGTCCGTCTCGGGAAAAGTCATCGATATCTAGCGCTCCTACGCCAGAATATCCTTCACCACTTTGGCTGGCTCAACCCCGGTGAGTCGCTGATCGAGGCCCTGATACTTGTAGGACATTCGCTCGTGGTCGATGCCGAGCTGATGGAGAATGGTCGCGTGCAAGTCACGGATGTGCACTGGCTTTTCAATGATGTTGTATCCGTAGTCGTCCGTCGCTCCGTGAACCATCCCGCCCTTGATTCCACCGCCCGCCATCCAGATGGAGAATGCGCGGGGGTGGTGATCCCGGCCGTAGGTTCTTTCGTTGAGAGTGCCTTGCGAGTAAATGGTGCGGCCGAATTCTCCCCCCCAAATCACCAGAGTATCATCCAGCATTCCCCGACGCTTCAGGTCGGTGATGAGTGCATAGCACCCCTGATCGACGTCCCGGCACTGATCCGGCAGGTGCTGGGGCAAGCTGCCATGCTGATCCCAACCACGGTGAAAAATCTGCACAAAGCGCACTCCGCGTTCCAAGAGCCGACGCCCCATCAGAGCTGAACTCGCGAAAGTCCCCGCCTTGCGACTATCCTCGCCATAGAGCTCGAAAGACGACTCCGGCTCGCTGGACAGATCGGTCAACTCAGGCACCGAGGCCTGCATGCGGAAGGCCATTTCATATTGTTGAATCCGGGTCTGGATATTCGGATCCCCCACCAACTGGAGGGACTCCTGATTGAGCTTCGCCAGGCCATCGAGCATATGACGCCGGGTCGCCCGATCGATGCCCGGAGCATCGCGCAAATAGAGCACCGGATCTCCCACCGAACGCAACTCGACCCCCGCATACTTGCCCGGCAGATAGCCGGAGCCCCACAGACGATTCGAGATCGCCTGCACGTTGGCCGCCGGGTTGCTGTGCTTGGCATGCAAGACCACGAAGGATGGCAGGTTTTCATTGCTACTGCCCAAGCCATAGCTCAGCCAAGACCCCAGCGAAGCCTTCCCCGCCACCTGATTTCCGGTAAAGCAAAGTTGATTCGCCGGCTCGTGGTTGATGGCCTCGGTATACATTGACCGAATCACGCAAAGCTCGTCCACCACCTTGCCGGTGTATGGAAAGAGCTCGCTGACATCGATGCCGCTCTTGCCCATCTTCTCGAACTCGAAGGCCGAAGGCGCGAGTGGAAAGGTGGACTGCCCGGCGGTCATCCCCGTCAGACGCTCACCCTGCTCCTTGAGATAACCCGTGAGGTCTTTCTTAAACTCGGATCTGAGGTGGGGCTTGGGATCCCAAGTCTCCATCTGGGCCGGAGCTCCTACCATGGAAAGGTAAATTGCCCGCTTGGCTTTGGGCGCGATGGCTCGAAAGTCGAACTCGGGTTCAGCCCCAATGGAAAGAGCTTCCCGAGGCAGCATGGAGGCTAGCGCGGCCACGCCCAATCCGGTCCCGCCCTTGCGGAAAAACTGACGGCGGGAGACTTGGGCGTTGTAATCTTCAATGGAATTCATGGCGCTATTTCGTGATGGTTTCGTCGAGGTTCAAGACTTGGGAGGCGAGCACGGTCCACGTGGCTAACTCGGACGGATTCAGGTTCGGGTCGGCCTTGCTGGCCCCCACCCCGATCAACTCGCTCGCACGGGCTGGGTCCTGTTGGAATCCGGCTTCGATGGGCTGGAAACTCTCTTTCAAGATGACCAGCTCTTTCTCCCCGGCTTCCCGAGCTAACAAGGACTTGTAGATAAACCGGACCCGCCCCTCAAAATCCGACTCCTCCTTCATCGCATTCTCAGCAAGACGGCGGGAAGCTTCCACAAACTGCGGATCGTTCATCAGCACGAAGGCCTGCAGAGGAGTATTGGTCCGGCTCCGTCGCACACAGAAAGTCTCCCGCGAAGGCGCGTCAAAGAGGTCCATCGACGCAGGGGGCGCGGTCCGCTTCCAGAAGGTATAGAGCGAGCGGCGATAGAGGGCCTCCCCACTATCTTCCTTATAATATCGCGTATTGGACTGGTTCATCGCCACCGCCGACCAGACTCCTTTGGGCTGGTAGGGCTTCACCGAGGGACCCCCGAACTTTTTCACTAACAATCCCGAGGCACTCAAAGCCAAATCACGGATCTGCTCCGCATCAAGCCGATAGCGCGGTCCTCGCGAAAGATAACGGTTATCCGGATCACTCTCCAATTGCTCGGGCGTGGTATGACCCGACTGTTGATAGGTCGCGGAGGAGACGATCAGGCGAATCATGTGCTGCAAATCCCATCCCGATTCCACAAACTCCACCGCCAGCCAATCCAAAAGCTGCGGATGGGTTGGCCGGGCGCCCATGATGCCGAAGTCTTCTGTCGTTTCGACAATTCCCGTTCCGAAAAAGTAATACCAAAGCCGGTTCACGGTGACGCGGGCAGGGAGTGGATTCTCGGGAGAGACCAGCCAGTCCGCCAGAGCCAGACGATCCGCTCGCACCCCACTCGGCAATTGCGGCAGGATCTCAGGCACTGCGGCCGGGACCTTCTGCGCCTTCTGACGGTAATCTCCCCGCGTCAAGACGTGGGCGTAGGCTTCCTGATCCTTCCGGTCGTCCATTACCAAAGTGACCGATCCACGAGCCCGAATCCTAGCCATCTCCTTTTCCAGCTCCGCAAGCTCACGCTGCAGGGTCTGATAGGGCTCGTCGTGATTGGTCAGGAAGTAGGTCTTCAGTGTCCTGCGCTGCCTCTCGGTCATCTTGTCGAGAGGGACAGTGGCAGCCACCTCCAGGGGGACGTAGTCCACCAACTCGGCCAACTGCTGCAACTCGGTTTCCGGCAGAATTCGGTCGTAGATTCGGAAGTCCTGAATCGCGGCCTGTCCTCCGGAAAGCTTCTGTCCATGGGAACGGGCGCCCAGTCGCAGAGGCTGCCCCGTCACGAAACTGTCCGCGGCGCTATTGGGACTGGTGGAGCTCGCCGTCAGCTTCCCGTTCAGATACATCTTCACCCGGCTGCCAGGCTTCTGCGAACCATCATAAGTCACCATCACGTGGTGCCACTTTTTAGGTTCAAGCACTTCCTTGGAAACAATCTTATGGGCCTTGTTGGTCCACTCATCGATCAAGTGAGAGGCCAGACGACCATCCTGCATCCAGAAGTCCCAACCCCGGAACTTCCTCTGCTCGTCCATCTTCGCAATGACCGGTCCATTCGCCTTGCCCTCGGTGTAGATCAGCATTCCATAGGAGAACTGACCCTTGGCATCCATCCCTCCGACATCGCCGAGGGAAACCCCGGAATCATTCACCCAAGTCGCTGGACCCAAAGGCCCATCCACGAACTTGCGATTGGGGGCTGGCCAATTTTTCATCTGCCCCTGGACCAAACCGTCGATGGTTGGCCCCTTCGCATCCAATGGCAAATTGAAGATGAGACCCTGACTGGAATCCACCTTGGCAGCCACCTCATCGGCCGCGGGTCCCTCGGCTCTCAACTGCTCCGCCCAAGAGGCAAAGTCACTCTCCACAGACGTCAGGCGGTCTTCGGCTTCCTTCTTTTTCGCCTGATAGGCCGCTTGAACCTCCTCCCACCGACCCCGGTCTTCCAAGGCAGTGACGAAGAGGTTGGGCGGATGCTCGGCATTGTTTTTATCCAACGCCGCCATCGTGGTATTGCGGAAAAAAGCGGTAAGCGAAAAGTTATCAACCTGCGTAATCGGATCGAATTTGTGGTCATGACAAGCGGCACAACCGGTGCTCAGACCGAGCCAAACCGCTGATAAAGTATCGACCCGTTCCTGCGCATAAATCGCCTCCCACTCCTCGGCAATCGCACCGCCCTCGCCAGTTGTGGCCAGACAGCGGTTGAATCCCGAGGCGATCATTTGCTCGGTCGTTGGATTTGGCATCATGTCACCCGCGATTTGCTCCCGGGTGAATTGGTCGAAGGGCATATTCTTGCGAAAGGCATCGATCACCCAGTCCCGGTAGGGCCAGATTGCGCGGTAGTTATCGATGTGGATACCGTGGGTGTCGGCATAGCGCGCCGCGTCCAGCCAGTGACGGCCGAAATGCTCGGCATACTCATCCGTGCCTAACAGAGACTCGACGGCCGCATTGGGATCATTCTTCCAATTGTCCAACTGCTCGGGCGTCGGAGGCAGCCCCGACAAATCCAAACTCAGACGACGAAGCAAACGCGCGTCCTCTTCCCGGGGATTCGCAGTCAAACCACGCTTCTCGTGCTCCGCGGCGATAAACGTGTCGATGGGATTCTGACTCCACTCGCGGCTCTCCGTACTGACCTCCGGCAAAGCGGGACGACTGGGAGCGATAAAGGACCAGTGCTCTTCATAGGGTGCCCCTTCCGCGACCCACTGCTTGAGGATCTCGATTTCCTCCTCCTTCATCGTCTTATGCGCCTTCGGCGGCGGCATGATCTCGGTCTTGTCATCGGAGATGAGACGGAGGATCAGCTCCGAGTTCTCTGGTTCCCCTTTCAAGATCACAGGCTCACCGAGGTCCTCCCGCACCTCGAAGGCATCCGCTTCCCGATCCAGCCTCAAAGGCTGTCCGCCTTTGTCAGCATTGGGAAGACGCGTGGAGCTATCAGGCCCGTGGCAATGATAGCAATACTCCGACAAAATCGGCTGCACCTGGTCATTAAAGTCAATCGGAGCCTTCTCCTGACCCGATAGCGTCGGAGTAATGAGCAGAACTAGGGGAAGAGTAAACAGTCGCATGGCTAATGTGGGTTTGAGAGCGGAAGAACACCCTTTATTCGCTTCCGTTACGGCCTTTCTTTCGCCAGAGGAAGCGTGGGAATCGGTATCCAAGCATTGTACAACCCGCAAAAGGTAACTGCCAACTAGACTTTCGTTTAGACAAAAACCTCTTTACCACTCGCAAAAAAAAGCGACCTCCCGAAGGAGGCCGCCTTTCAAAAATCAATACCGGATGAAGGGCTTAGGCCTCACCCGCATGTTCGGCTGCAGCCTTGGCCGCACTGCCGCTGCCTTCTTCCGCAATCGTCAGAGGCTTGTAGCCGCCGATCTTCTTGAAGTAGAGCAACATCCCGAGGTAGATGATCGCCATTCCAACCGGAATGAGGGAGTCCGTCCGGAGAGTGCTGCGGGCTCCGCGCACGTCGGCTTCCACCACTGCAGTCTGCTCGGGAGTTGGGGCTTCCGCACCCTTGGCTGCTTCGAGGAGCTTGCCATCGAGAGGCTGCACTTCTCCGATTCCGAAGAAAGAGCTCGGCGCACCCTCGCTCTTGTATTCTTCGTAGAGAGCCACGTTCTCAGACTTCAGCTCGTCAACCGCGTAACGGTCTTTCAAGTAACCCAAGCCAACGTTGCCGATCAGACCGGCAGACATCATGCCCACGCCACCCATCAAGCTCATCGCAACCGCACCAGTGGAAGGGAAACGGTCACCCACAACCGCCAACATGGTGGGCCAGAAGAAGGTCTTACCCACGGCATAAACAGCCACCGCACCAAGTGCGAAACCGAAGCCGCTGATGGCCGCAATCAAGTTCAGACCAATCACCGCGATGATGGCACAGGCCAAAAGAAGAGCGACTGGGCTGAGGCCAGCCTTCTTTTCGATAGTGTCCGCTGCAAAGCGCAGGGCGAACATGAGGAGGGAAGTGAAGACGAAGAGAATCTTACCCTGGGTCGGGTCAAGAATCACCCCGGTGATGTTCTGAATCCAGCCATCCGTTCCCAGCTCGACCGCACCAACCAGAACGTGGGCGATGAAGAGGAAGAAAAGAAGCACACTACCGGCATAGCCACCGGTAATCTTCAGAGTGAAACCAAAGAGTCCGATTCCCACCACGAGCGCGGCGATGGTAGGCATCACGCCTCCACCAGAAATGGTGTTCACGGTGTCACGGGCAAACAACGCGAGCATGAAGCAAACAACACCACCACTGAGATAACCGACTTCGCGGAACATTTGTGCGAAAGAAAGACCCTTCTCCGAAGCCTCCGACTTGGGATACTTCTGGCCAAGGAACATGATTCCATAAGCCAATGTAGGCACGAGGTAGAGTGCGAGCTGGATCTTCCAGTGCAAGGCGTTGTCGCCGGAGCCGAGGAACCAACCGATCAGGCCACCGATGACCATCCCCAAAGGCCAGCTGGCGTGGAGAATGTTGAGGTAATGGGTCCGCTTGTTCGGGAACAAGGTGGAGACCAAGGGGTTGGCCACCGCCTCGAGGGTGCCGTTTGCCAACGCGAAAATGAAGGTGCCCCAATAAAGGAAGTTAAATGCGACTGCGGTCGATTGGCCTTCCGTCGCGCCAAGAGTGACGAACGCTGAAATCGTATGAAAAAGGAAGGCCGCGATGACGAGTTTCGCGTAGCCGATCTTATCGACGATCAGTCCCCCGATAATGATACCGAAACAGAATCCCGTGAATCCGGCTCCCCCGATCATCCCCAATTGGGCACCCGAAAATCCGAACTCATCCGCCCAGTTGGTAAAGATACCTCCCCGGACGCCGAAACCGACTCCGGCTGCCAAGATCGCCACGAATCCTGCCCAGAGCAGTCTCATGCGATTTACTTCATTTGATTTAGTCATTTATTGTGCTGCTTATGGTTTTTTTAGGTCTTTTAGGAAAGCCTGACGCGGAGTTTGGACAAATCCTCCTTCAGCTCAAGGCAATCCTTAACGATACGCCTTCTTTACTCCTATTTTTCGGCAAACTGCCCGATTCGCGCCGAAAATAGTAAAGCCGCGCGGCCCCCACCGCGCGGCTTTGATATTGGGAGCCGGTCCCCACCGGACTACCCAAAGATTTTAAAGCGTTGTTGTTACTTTGATCCTGAAACGTAGCTGGCTTGGCTTTGACCCTTGCCAACTTTTTTGGCTCCTCCGAGCCAGCTCATCATCCCGCGAAGCTTGGTTCCCACCTTTTCGATGGGGTGCTTGGCTTCCTCGCGACGAATTGCGTTAAAGTTCTTACAGCCGTTATTATACTCTTCTGTCCACTCTTTGGCAAATTTCCCATCTTCGATGGCTTTCAACTGCTTCTGCATGCGCTTTTTCACGCTCGCATCAATAATTTTCGGGCCAACAGTGACGTCACCGTACTCTGCAGTCTCGGAAATGGAGAAGCGCATTCCTGCGATTCCACTCTCAACCATCAGATCCACGATGAGCTTCAATTCGTGTAAACATTCGAAGTAGGCCATCTCGGGCTGGTAACCAGCTTCCACGAGAGTTTCGAAGCCCGCCTTCACGAGAGCGCTCGCGCCCCCGCAGAGAACAACCTGCTCACCGAAGAGGTCGGTAACGGTTTCTTCACGGAAATTTGTTTCGAAAACACCCGCGCGGGTGCCGCCGATGCCCTTGGCCCAGCCGAGAGCAATCTTGTGCGCCTTGCCGGTCGCATCCTGGTGAATGGCGATGAGAGTTGGAACGCCCTTCTTCTCAACGAACTGGCTGCGCACCGTGTGACCGGGGCCCTTGGGTGCAACCATGATGACGTCCACATCCTCGGGGACCTCAATGGTGCCAAAGTGAATGGCGAATCCATGGGAGAACAAGAGGCACTTGCCCTTGGTCAGATTCGGCGCAATGTCCTTCTCATAGACGGAAGGAATCACCGTGTCGGGAACGGCAACGAAAATAACGTCCGCAGCAGCCACCGCTTCAGCCGTGTCCATCACCTCGAAACCGAGCTTCTGGGCCACTTCGCGGGACTTGGACTTGGCGTAAAGGCCAATCACGACATCGCAGCCGCTGTCTTTAAGGTTGAGAGCGTGTGCGTGCCCTTGGGAACCAAAACCGATGACGGCGAGCTTCTTTCGCTTGATGGAGGAGAGGTTCGCGTCTTTGTCTGTATAAATTTTTGCTGCCATGCTTACGGTGAAAGGAGGCGCAGGCTGCACACCTCTGGCTCTATCGTCAAGCAGACAAACCCCCTATCTGCTAAGAAGTTTGGGTCCAGCCAGAACCCACCCAACCCTTTTCGAGGTTCTTTCGTGACATTTCATCCCTCCAGGATCGCCCTCCGACCCGCCTGTTGATAAACTTTTCTTAACAACAAGCATGGACTCCCAATCTGATAACAACTCCCTGACCAAGGACGCAATTCGGCGTGGATTGTTAAAAAATCCTGCTGCTCCGAAAGGCCCGGTTCAATTCCGTTCATGGAAAGAACAGACCATTCCACCACTCGAGAACCAACCCGGGAACGCCCCTCTTTCCGCCAAGAAACGTCGCAAGAATCACTCCCTCTGGCACAACCGCGACCTCCGGCTCATCCTCGCCGTCGCCCTCACCGCTTCAGTCGCTCTCGCAGTCTACTATTCCATGAAAGGACTCTAGCCCCCGCCCCCTTCACAACCCCTAACAACCACTGTTAGAATCCCATTCCACAATGGCGGGAGCTCCAGCCAACGCACCCCTCCTTGAGCAGTCCCACTGCTCCAATAAAGGTTGGCGAAAACCTCCTCTCGCCCTGACTTCCCAGCCAACTGCCCCCTCCGGGACCACGCGGAACCCTCGCTCGGACACCCAAATTCTCGCCCCAATCTGTGAGGGGTTGCAGTTCGCGCTCCCCTCGAAACCAGGCTCTCCCCCCGCCCCTCAACGCCCTGCGGTAGCGGGCCTCCTCCAAGAATTAGATAGCCAAATAGACATATTTAACTTTATAGTAAAGCGTGATGAACAAAAGCACCTCGATCCCATCCAAAGAACAATCAACCACTCGTCAGCCCGATGAACTGACCATGGTTCCGACCGGCTACCACTCATGGAAGATTCAGTCCCGCGAGACCCAAAAAAAACTCGAAAAACTCAGTCGAAAAAAATTTCAGCGCTCCCATTCATTCTGGCATAGCCGCGATTTGCATCTCGTAGCCGCCTGTTTGGCCACCGCCGCACTAGTCGCAGCAGTGTATTACCTCCTGAAAAGCCCATGAAAACCGGCTCAGCGAGCCATCCATCGCCCCGAAACACCCCGCGGAACGCGGAAAGATCACCTCGCCCCCCCACCCGCCATCAGCGGCAAACCCGCAATCTGCCCCCGCACCTTCGGCAGCAGCTTTGGCAAGAGCCCCTCCATCACCTCCACGCTGCCACTCGTGTAGAAACTCACCGCGCCCTCCCTCGCCTCCGGCTCAGACCCCCGGCCCAGGACCTCCCCCACCCGACGCGCCACCGCTCCCCCCGTATCAATCAAAGTCACCTCTGGAAAAATCCGCGCAATTTCGCTCTTTAGGAAAGGATAATGCGTGCATCCCAGCACCAACACATCCGCCCCCCCCATCACCAGCGGTCCACCATACTCCCAAATCGCCTCATCCACCTCCGGCCCGCACAACGTCCCCGCCTCCACCAGCTCCACGAACTTCGGGCAAGGACTCGTCAGCACCTGACAGCCGTGACAACAGCGCTCCACCAAATCCGCAAACATCTCCCCCGTCAGACTCGCCTCCGTCGCCAAGACCCCTATCACCTGACTGCGCGTCGCCTCCACCGCCGGTTTCACCCCCGGTTCCATCCCCACAAAGGGAACCTCTGGCCAACGCTCGCGACACCACTTGATGGCCTGAATCGTCGCCGAATTGCACGCCATCACAATCACCTCCGCCCCCTCGCCTAACATAAACTCCACGATGCCCCCCACCCGCTCACGCAATACCTCCCCCGACTTCGCCCCATAGGGACAAAAAGCCGAATCCCCCACATAAACCAGATCCTCCCCCGGCAAAAGCGCCCGAATTTCCCGCAACACGGAAAGCCCCCCCACTCCGGAATCAAGAACACCAATCACCTGCCCTCCTTATAAGAACTTGGGAGGCCGTTGGGGAAATCAAATTTCCAGAACCTGCGGAAAAATCACCCTCCCGCTTCGCCAAAAACCAAACTCCAAAAACTCAAAAACCAAAGCCGAACCACTGCATCCTCCCACCACGGACCGAGGGTGCCCCCACCCGCCCCAAAGCCCCGTCCTCCCCACACCGCGAGTCTGCCACCCGCAGCCCAAACCCGTCCCCGCGAACCGCAGAAAAACCAAACTCCAAAAACCAAAGCTCTCGCCCACCTCCCGCAGGTTGCCCTCATGGTCATTCCGCCCCTCACCGCAACGCCTACAGAACGCGAGCGAGTTGTCGCGACCTCGCGCCCCTCTCTACCGCGAGCGAATCCTAGCTCAGTATGCCATCGGATTCCCAAACCAATTGCTACTTATAGTCCGTAGACCACCCCACCCGATACCCACAAGATTCCGACCGTGGATAAAATCGAAGACACCAGCACAAACAATCCTCTAGACCAAAAATTCCTCATCGAGTTCACCCGACTCGACCTCGGGCAAGTGATCGAAGGCCTTTCCTGCCGACAAGAGGAATGGCAACAAACTGCCGACTGGCATTCCGGAAAAGTATCTGAGTTCCCCGCCCACCTGAAAGAAGGCTCCAACGCCCAAGAAGCGCAATGGGTTGCCGACAATTACGCCCGAATCCTTTCTCTCATCGAAAGGCAATATCATGCACAATCTTGAGCTACGACCTACCCCTTTCGCCTAAAGGCAAACCAAGCCTTCATCTCGACAATCACCCTGACCTCTTCTAAAAGATAATTATGGCCCGCTGGACGCGAAACGAACTTCTCCAAGCATTAAACTTGTATCATCGAACTCCTTTCGGAAAGCAGCATAGCACTTACCCTCCCATTGTGAAGTTGGCTGAGAAACTAGGCCGGACACCAGGATCGGTTTCCATGAAACTCAACAATCTCACTTCGTTAGATCCGATTGAAAAGGCTCGTGGCATAAAAGGGCTCTCAGGGGCCAGCAAATTGGACCGTGAGATTTGGGATGAATTCGAGAACAACCTCCCTGCACTCGCCGAAGAGTCCGAGCCACTGTTAGAGCCTGATGCGGTGGAACCCAATGGCCCGAGCGAAGGTCTTTCGCTTACCAAGACACGCCGCCACCAATCCTTCTTTCGCCGAACGGTTTTAGAAACCTATCAGTACCTTTGCTGCATTACTGGGAACCCCCTGCCCGAATTGCTGCGAGCATCCCATATCGTTCCGTGGTCACAGTCCGAAGAACTCCGTCTCAAACCTACAAACGGACTTTGTCTTTCGGCAACCTTTGATGCAGCTTTCGACCGAGGTCTTATCTCGTTCGATGACCACTACCGCTTACTAGTTGCATCACGAATAGCCAAACAGCTCCCTAATGAAGAACTCGAAACTATTTTTCTCTCGAGAGTAGGCAAACCCCTCGCCCTCCCTGAAAAGAACCTGCCCTCCTATGAAGCCCTCGAATGGCATCGGCTGAACTTGTTCGTTAGCTAGAATCTGAGCAGATTGCGAATCATGCCCTCAAAAAGTAACAATGCAGGCTGTCTCGGCGTCTTCCTAAATTGGGGAAAATCCTTTGAACAGCCACAACCTCCCAACCTTTTTCCTTACGCCAAACAAGATAACTTCCTCTCCGCAGGTGAACTTCGTTTTTATCATATTCTGAAGCGCCTCATCCCCGAAGGCTTCACACTGATCACCAAAGTTAATCTAGCCGACCTTTTCTATGTCCCTCGTCCAAATGTGAACAAAGGTGCCCGAAACAGGATTGACCGGAAGCACGTCGACTTTGTGATCTGCGAAAGCACGTCCATGCAACCAGCTCTCGCGATCGAACTCGACGATTCATCTCATAACCGAAAAAAACGGATCGAACGAGACGCGTTCGTTGATCAAGTTTTTGCAGCGGCTGACCTTTCTCTCCTGCATATTAAAGTAGTTCAAAGTTACGACGAAGCCCAACTGGCTGAGAATATTCGGAGTCATCTTGGGAACGGCTAATTTAATTCCTCGATTTGGGAAGACTTATCTTCCTCAACGGCTGGTCGTCTCTTTTTCATCGCACCCGATCTCCATCCCGATGAATCCGATTACGACGAAGATGGGTGGCCAAGTGGGTGGCGGTGTTTGGTGGCGGAAGCTTTTCGGAGGGCGGTGGCCGGGGAGCTTTCGGATAAGGAGCTTTATCCTTATTGGGCGGCACAGGTTGCCCTGGGGTCTTTACCGGGACGGAACGACGGGGCGGGCTGAAGTCCCGCGCTCCATTGGGGTGCCCCAGCACGATGGTTTTCTTCTTCTAGCCCAACGGGCTTACGTCTTTCAGCCCGGGGTTGGCGGAGCAGCGCGAGGCCTACCCCGGGTCGTTCGTCCTCTCGCATTCCCCAACGCCAACGGTGTTGCGTCCTCGCGTGGAGTCGAGGTCGCGTATGGGGAATGGTTTACGTTCTTCTTTGTTGTGAGGCTCATGATGAATATTGGGGAAAGCCAACCCGCTTGGCAGAGTTGGAGAGCCGCACGAAGTGGGACGCAATCCCGGGCATGGTGCCGAAGAACAAAATACGCGACATCACCCAACTGCGCTTTTCCGCATCCCAGAGGTCGACCCTATAGAACCTTGGTCCACGATTCCACGGCAACTCAGTTCTCAGAGTTCGCCCTTTCCCGAGGGACTTTGGCCAGATACTAATTCTCCCATCTATCCATGCCGATTTATAAACTTTCTAAAACCGCTCTCTCCCCGCTCCCGCAAGCCACGTTTTCGAAGCTCGGTATTCTTGAGCGGGAGAACTTGCAGCAGGTCATCAAGGAACAGATCCAAGCAGTTTCGCCCGACACCCTAATTATCGCGGAGGAATTTTCCGAATGGGAAGATAGTCGGCGCCGAATCGATCTGTTGGGTATCGATAAGACCGGCAATCTGGTCGTAATCGAGCTCAAGAGAACCACGGATGGCGGACATATGGACCTACAGGCCGTTCGCTACGCAGCAATGGTTTCGGCTCTAACCTTTGATCGTGTTGTTGAGATCTTTCAGGACTACCTTGATAAGAATCAAAAGGAAGGAGACGCCGAGAAAACCCTCCTCCAACACCTCGATTGGTCTGACGAAACTGATGGTGAAATTGGACAGCAGACCCGCATCGTGCTGGTTTCCGCCGACTTCAACCAAGAGATCACGACTACCGTTCTCTGGTTAAACGAGCAGGGCCTCGATATCAGCTGTGTGCGCATGCAAGCCTATCGCAACGAAGCAGAGGTTCTCGTTGATATCCAACAAATCATCCCCTTACCCGAAGCGGCGGATTACATGGTCCGCATCAGGGAGAAAAAGTTAGAGAAAAAAATCGGCGGGGGTAGCTCTCGCGAGAGATTTAAATATGAAGTCACTCACCGTGAGAAAACGTTTTCGAACTTGGTGAAACGAAGGGCGATCTTGAAGGTTGTCTCTTGTATCTTGGAAGAAGGGTCCAGCCCGGACGAACTGCAAGACCTGATGAGTCGACCCCGGTTCTATACCGTGCCGGGTGAGTTCTCGAACGAAAAGGATTTCCTCCGGGCCGCCAGCGAAGCGAGCCAACAACCCGATGGAAAAACCTTCGACGCAAGACGGTGGTTCACCAAGCCGGAGGACCTTATTTTTCACAACGGGGTTACTTACGCTTTCAGCGACCAATGGGGCACAAACACCGAAGATACGATGCGCCAGTTGATTGCGAAGTTTGGCAAAGGCGAAATTTCCTTCCGAAGGATCTAGAGCTGTTCGACCTGACTGGGGACGGAACGATGGGGCGGGCTGAAGTCCCGCGCTCCGGTTGGGGGGTGGCTTGGGAAGTTAGGGTTTTCATTTGCTCACTCGGTAGCCCTTGACCTCTTCGGCAACGCGGGTGGCTGTTTCGGCGGGGAGGCGATAGCTACTCTTCTTTTCCGTAGATGCCATCTCAGTGCCGAGGCGGATGACGAGGGCTGCGAGCTTTTCCACGGTCTTCATCTCGCATGCCCAGACGGTGATGACCTGCCAACCGGCTTCGCGCAGCTGGCGCTTCACCTTGGCATCTCGGGCTTTGTTCTTTGCCAGCTTCTCCGCCCACCACTCACTCCGGGTCTTGGGAATGCGGAAGTCTTTGCAGCCCTCATGCGCATGCCAGAAGCAGCCATGCACGAGGACCACGGTTTTCCACTTGGGGAGAACGATATCGGGCTTTCCGGGGAGGCTCTTGTTGAGTGGCCCGTTGATGGTGAAGCGGTAACCGAGGCGATGGAGAATCGAGCGCACCACAATCTCGGGCTTGGTGTCGCGCGACCGAATGCGCGACATCACCCAGCTGCGCTTTTCCGCATCCCAGAGGTCGGCCATGGCGGCGAATGTAGCACGAAAAACGAAAGGACCAAATACTGGCCGCTGGGGGTCACTGGCGCTGCCTGAGTGACGGGGAGGTGAGAATCTTTATCCCCATCGGGCGGCGCGGGCCGCTCTGCGGTCTTGACTCGGGACGGTTCGGTGGGGCGGGCTGAAGTCCCGCGCTCCGAAAGACTTCCCTACCGACGCTCTCCGCACACTACTCAAACACTCAGCGAAATCTCCGGGACTCTGTGGCTCTGCGTCGAAAAATACCCCAAGCGCGCGAACCCGCCTTCCCTAGAGAAAGTCGCGCAGCAGGTGGGAGAGCTTGTCTTTGGCCTTGGTGGACCAGGATCGGTTTTCCCAGTCGGCGAGGGTGGCTTCTTCGCAGTCGGCGAGGTCGTCGGCGAAGACTTGAGCGTGCTTTTCGGCCCAGTCGCTATCCTCGATCAGGAGGCTGGCTTCGCTGTTGATGCACAGAGACCGGACGTCGAAGTTGGCGGACCCGACAAGGACTTTGCGGTCGTCGACGAGAAGCATTTTCACATGAATCAAGGTGCGGTGATATTCGTGAATGCGCACTCCGGCCTTGAGCAAAGGTCCCCAGTCGTTGCGAAAGGCTTTGCGCACCACGCGCTTGTCGTTGTTCCGGCCGGCGGCGATGACTTGCACCTCGACCCCGCGCTCTGCTGCGGCCGCCAGCTCATCTAACAATTGGTCGCTGGGGGCGAAATAAGGGGCGACCGCGCAGAAGCGTTGCCGGGCACTCCGCAGCAGTTGGAGGTAAAGTTCTTCGATCTCATTGGAATCTTTATCGGGCTCGGCCGCAATGACCCGACAGCTCACGGAACCGGCTTTCTCGAGCACGGGATAGTAGGCTTCGTCATCAGAAGAGGGCACGTCGTCCACATCCCAATGAGCAAAAAAGAGCTGCTGCAAATCCGCCACCACCGGTCCGCGCACCTCGTAATGATTGTCGCGAAAGTGGTCGGAGTCCTGGGCATCGCCCGTCCACTCCTCCGCAATGCCGACCCCACCGGTGAAGGCGATGCGGCCATCCACGACCAGGAGCTTGCGATGTGTCCGGCGATTGGAACGCCGGAGATTGAACCACTGCAGGGGGCGAAAGTGCCGGACCTCCACCCCACCGGCGGCCATGGTCTCGATGAGCTCCGATCGCATATCCTGCGAGCCGAACCAATCGAGCACTACCCGCACCGCGACTCCCCGGCGGGCGGCCTCGGCCAGACTTTGCGCAAACTCCTCCGCAATCTCCCCGGCCCAGTAGACAAAGGTCTCGAGATTGACAGACTGCCGCGCCTCCCGAATGGCCTGCAGCATGGCTGGGAAGATTTCGTCGCCATTGATGAGAAGACGCAGCTCGTTGCCCTCGCGCGAAGCGAAGTCGGGATCGTCATGCGCATCGGCGGGAGGCGGCTGGCTGCAGTCTTCCATTCGTCCCTAAGCTGCCGCCTTATGCTAAAGATGCAACTTGGGATTACAACCCGGCGCCAAGTCCCAGTCCGCCCTCGGCTGGACCCGGTGCCGCAAAGGAACCTTTCAAAAAGGTGAATTTCTAGAGGATTTCACAGAAGTAATCAGGTAGACTGCTGCCATGAAGAAGCTGCCTTTGATGATTCCCTGTTTATTATTGCTCTGGTGGGGCGGAGTTCTGGCGCTGGATGTGGCGGAAAAAGAAGAGCGACCCAAGCTGCAATTCATCAACGGCAGCAAGGAAGAAATTGCACTGTTCTGGCTGAATCCCGAGGGCGAGCGCGTGCCCAATGGCAAGCTGCCTCCCGGCGAAGACACCGTTATCACCACTACCGCAGGTCACGAATTCGAGGTCGTCGGGCAAGAGAGCGGCGTGGTTCGGAAGGTCGCCAGCAAGGTCCCGGTGCAGGGCTTTCGCTATGATGCGGAGAAGGAAGATGGCCTGGACCCCATCTACACCCAGCGGGTCGAGGCCATGGGCTATCCCATCGTGGCTACCGCAAAGGTCAATCCCTACGCCCTGAAGGAAGCAGCCTACCTGGTCACCCGGATGCTGGCCAAGCGCCCCGATGTCGCCAAGGCCATGGCTGAAAGCGGAGCACGCATGTGTGTGATGGCGCACGACGAGTTCACCACCGACCTGCCGGAGTTCGCCCGCCTTGGCAATTACGAAAGCCCCATGGCCGGGGTCGCGGCGAAGGACTTTTGGGATGCCCGTGCACGTGGTCTAGGGGGCAGCGTGGAGGACCCGTTCTGCTCCTGCGGAGAGGAAAACCTGCTCTGCTTCGAGGGCGATCCTTATGCCTCGGAGAACATTCTTATCCACGAATTCGCGCACAATATTCACCTGCGCGGAATGGTGAATGTGGACCCGACCTTCGATGACCGGCTGGAGGCCGCCTATCAGGATGCAATGAAGAAGGGTCTTTGGAAAAATAAGTACGCCGCCACCAACCGCTTCGAATACTTCGCGGAGGGAGTGCAGTCTTGGTTCGGCAACAACCGCGAGGACGACCACGACCACAACCACGTCAATACCCGCGAGGAACTCATCGAATACGATCCCGTGCTGGCAGAGTTTTGCCGCGAAGTCTTTCGCGATACCGAGCTGACCTACACCAAGCCCACCACCCGGTTGACCGGTCACCTGGAAGGCTACGATCCCTCCACCGCCCCCACCTTCGAGTGGCCCGAGCGTCTCCTGAAGGCGAAGTCCGAGATCAAGCGCTCGGCTGAGGAAGCAGACAAGGAGTAGTGGCCTGCGGAATCGCCCGCGAAAGACTGGGGAAAGACAGGGAAAGAATCATCGAACCCCACGCCACCAATCCACTTCGCCTAATTGCGAACGACGGTTTCCATTTGCGGGGGACCGTACTTCGCGCTGCAGGCCTTATGCAAAGCTTCTGAGAGGATCGAGGCCTTGACCGGCTTGGTCAGGTAATCGTCCATCCCCACCTGGAAGGCCTTCTTGCGTTCATCGGAAAGAGCGTTGGCTGTTAGACCCATGATTGCGGGTTGCTCTCCAATGGTGGTGAGCTGGCGGATGGCTTCCGTGGCTTCGTAACCATCCATCTGCGGCATGCGCACATCCATGAGAATGATGTCGGGTCGATGCTCCTTCACGTAATCGACTGCCGCCGTTCCATCCTCGACGAAGGCCGCGCGAATCCCCATCGATTTGAGAATCAGATCCACGAGACGCTGGTTGATGGGATTGTCCTCCGCCACCAAAACAGAAGCGGGAAAGTTCACGAAGCGCTGGACGGTTGCCTGCTGGGGCGAGTGCTCGCGCTTTTCTTCCAAGAGGCCGGCAATGATTTGCGACAGCTCGGAGGCCTTGATGGGTTTGGTCGCCACCATCAAGCGCTTGTGCGAATGTTTGGGTGGCAAGACCGAGGTTAGGATGAGGATGGGAATGAGGCCGGACTGGGTTCGGCGGACTTCCTCCACCAATTCCATTCCGGTCATCTTGGGCATCAATTGATCGGAGATGATCAAGTCCGGGACTTGATTGGATCGCAGCCAGCCAAGGGCCGCCGAAGGATCATCGAAGCAGGTCACCTCCGCATGCCAGGCGCTCAAGGTATTGCGAAGGATGCTGAGGTTGGTGGCATTGTCATCGACAACCAGAACTCGCTTTCCCGTCAGGGACGACAGCACCGGACTCGGCCGCTCGGGCTGAATCTCAGCCTCGCTGGCGGGCAGGTCGATGGTGAAGAAAAAGGACGTCCCCTGCCCTGCGACACTCTCGACCCAAATCTCGCCCCCCATCGCATGAACGAGGCGACGGGTGATGGCCAAGCCCAAGCCGGTGCCGCCAAATTTGCGCGAGACTGAGCTATCCGCCTGCGAGAATACCTGAAAGAGATGGGGAATGCTATCTGCCGGAATCCCAACCCCAGTGTCCCGCACGGTGAAGAGCCATTGCCCCTGATGACTTTCGTCCTGATTCCGTTTCACGCTGACCACGATTTCCCCCGTGCTGGTGAACTTGACCGCGTTGCCCACAAGGTTCGCGATGATTTGGCGAAAACGAGTCAAATCAGCTAAAACCGCATTCGGCACCTCGTCCGTCGGGTTGAAGAGGAGTTCGATATCCTTCTTCAAGACCGCGTACTTAAAAAGCTCGAGTGAATCCTCCACCGCTTCGCGAATCAGGAAGGGCTTCTTCTCCAGCTCCAAATTCCCGGACTCAATCTTGGCATAGTCCAGGATGTCGTCGATGAGACTGAGGAGAGTTTTTCCACAGGAATGAATAGTCTCGGCATGCTCTTTCTGCTCGGTGGTAAGACTGGTTTGGAGAATCAAATCCGCCATCCCGATCACCCCGTTCAAGGGCGTTCGGATTTCGTGGCTCATTACTGCGAGGAAATTGGATTTTGCCTCACTCGCCTTGTCAGCCTGCCCCCGCAGTTCTTCGGAGAGCATTTTCGACTTTTCCAACTGGGTGACCAGCGATTGCCAGGCATCAACCAATTGCTGGAACCTCTCGGTGAGGTGACGGCTCGGCAGAGCATCATCCTCGTCGCCACAGCGCGTGATCACCCCGGGGTATCTCTCCGCAAATTCATTGAGCTGACGATGGATGAAGGCCAGAGAAACCTCCCTCTCTTTGTCGATAACACGGAGATCCTTGACCGCATCATTGGCTTCATTGGTGCTCAACTGCAAGGCGTGGGCCAGGCGCTTGTTCTGCAGTTCCGCGCTGTAGTAGCTCTCGTTCACCTTCGCCAAAAGGTCGGGCAAGAGCTCGCTGGGAAAAGACTTCGCGGCATCAATATCGCTCATCAATCCGCTCCCCGGTGGGAGAGTCTTTTTCAGCTGCAAGGCCAACAAGGGATGTAATTTTTCACTCATGACGAATCGCTCTTTACTCTTCCTCCTTCAGTAGCGTGATGGTCATGGTCTGATTGTGTAGCTCGTACCCCGTGGCATTTTGGGAAGGGGCAATTTCTCCATAGGAATAGAACCCACAGACTGGAACTTCCCCCATGAGGTTTTCCTTCACCGTCTCCACTTCCAGATCCGTGTAAGCGCTCATCGCCAACCTCCTCCCGCCACAGCTCACCAGAATCGCCAGGTCCGCCGAGGGCAATGCGGAGGCTGCCTTTCGCGAAGCCTCTCCTGCACCGTCCACCAATTGCTGATAGCTCGCGCTCATCAATCGGGCGGAACTCCCCTGCGGAACATCACCCGCAAAGGACATCGTCTTTTCCCCCCGATCCACCCCGAAGACTGTACGAATCACCTTGGACTGGGAGCCGGGCGCGGTGACCTCCAGAGGATAGAGCAAACCCGACGCGGGCAAGTCCTTGGCCTCCTCTCCCAGATATGCCGAGTAGACCTCCAGAGCGCTCTCGCCGTCCAGCGACTTGAGGCAATTCCCCTCCGAACTGGTTACCTCGCGAAAGGTCCCGAAAGGGCTCCAGCCAGATTCCGCAACCGATTCGGCCTTGAGCCGATCTCCCTTGAAAACCACCGCCACACAGGTCTTGGGGACAATGGTGAAGTCCGCCACCACGATAGTCTCTTCAAACGATTCACCGTCGCCTGCCAATCCCCCCGAAAAGCCACAGATCCCAGTAAACTCTGCCTCCAGACTAGCCACGAGGTCACTGCCATTGATATAGAGCCCATCGCTCAGGATGAAGAGATAGGATGGCTCGGGGACCGTATCGTGCACTCGCCGCGCCAACTTGCCGCCCAGCGACTCGCTTTTCAGCTTCGGCGCCATCCCCTCCTCCGCTACCGCCTCGCGCACGACCTCGACCCTGGTGCTCGCGAACTGCACGAAGGTGAGAGTCGCCACCTCGTCGAGAACGCCTTCCGAACAAATCTCCCCCGCCGTGGAACATCCCGCCATTCGTGTTCCCTCCGGACAGGATTCTCGAATGCGGTCCAGAAATCCGGGCGCTGTTAGAAAACTGCGGGGGGCAAAGACAAGCAGCAGCTGGCTTTCTCCCCCGGCAGGGAAGGCGGTAAACTCCTGATTTACAGAAAGTAAGGTGCGTTGGTGAACTTTCATGGAAAATCGTTACGGTTAGATATAAAATCACAATATCCGAGAAGTTATGAGCTTAAAAACATTTAAAGTATATCTAACTAAGAATCAAAGAGTCGCGAAACACCTGGTCCCGGGGTCTGTTTTCGAAAGTTCCTGCAACAGGTGCTCGACAGCCCCGCAGTCTTTGCTTTGCTTGCCCCACTGTGACTGACGCGCAATCCAAAGCTGCCACCTTGATCGAGGCCCTGCCCTACTTGCAACGCTTCCGCGGAGAGACCTTTCTCATCAAGATTGGAGGCTCGGTGATGGAGGATCCGGCGCTGGTCTCCGACTTCATGCGCGACATCCTCTTTCTGGAAGCGGTAGGCATCAATCCGGTGCTGGTGCATGGCGGGGGCAAGGCCATCTCGGCAGCCATGGCGGAATCCGGACTGGAGCCGGAGTGGGTGGAAGGCTTCCGCGTTACTTGTGAAAAGTCCATCGAGTTGGTCGAAAAGACCCTGACCCACACCCTCAGCCCACACTTGGTGAAGCTCCTCAATGGTCACGGCGGACGCGCCACCGCCATCCCGGGCACCAACGTCTTTCAAGCGCGCCGCATGACCCCGGGCGGAAAGGACATCGGCTACGTGGGCGAGGTCGAAAGCTGCGTGACGGAGGAGATTCTCTACGCCACCTCCAGCAGCATCGTGCCGGTGATTTCTCCCCTGGGACGCGAGATCGACACCGGCGCCTCGCTCAATATCAATGCCGACCTCGCGGCGGCTGCCTTGGCCAAGGCGCTCCAACCAGCCAAGTTGATCTACCTCTCCGATGTGCCCGGTCTCCTTCGCGACCCGAAGGACGCCACTACCCTGATCAAGTCGCTGAACCCAAGCGAAGCGGACGGCTTTATCAAAGACGGCACCATTTCGGGCGGGATGATTCCCAAGGTCACCTCCGCTCTCGACGCCTTACAAGCCGGTACCCGCAAAGTTCACTTCATCGACGGACGCCTGCCCCACGTGCTTTTGCTCGAGATTTTCACCTCCGAAGGGATCGGCACCGAAATTGTCTTGTAAAAAACGGAGCAGGGACATTCCTGTCCCTGGCGCGAACCGTCCCCACGAATCGTCATCCCCACCCCGAAGTTCTGACGCGAACTCCGGTAGGGTCCTTTTGATAAAAGGACCGCGAGAGTTCTGAATTCCTCGCGCGATCCTCTCGCGGACGAAGGGCGTGAGCCTGGGGACCTTCCCCGAACATTCGCGGCTGTTTTGGCAAAACAGCCCTACCGAAAAATGCGCTACAATCAACTCGTCAAATTTGCAGCGTTCTAAAAAAAGAGCACCCGCCCGGCGACGACTAAAATCAGCACCCCCGTCCACCTACGAACCAACTGTTCGTCGAAGACCCCCTGCAGCATGCGCGCGCCAATCAAGCCGCCCCCAGCCACCACCACTGGCAACCAGCCGGGCTGAGACCAATCCGCGGTCGGTGCCAGAACCAACAAGCCCACGGTGGAATTCACGAGAATGAACCACGTCCCCACCGCCGCCACCTCGCGCGCCTTTCCAGCCGAAAGAAGATGAAGAACGGGCACCAGATAAATACCGCCGCCAATCCCCGTGACTCCGGCCAAGATCCCCAAAGCCAATCCGATAGGAAGAAGGGCTGTTAGAGAGAGCGCTTTTTCTTCGCGGTCCTGCACTTTGACCAACAACACCCCCCCCGCCACCGCCAGCGCCAGTCCGAGAATTTGAAAGAAGAGGGAGTCCGAGACTTTCCACTGAGCCCCCAGCCAGACCCCGGGAATCGAGGTCGCTAGCAAGGGAGCAAGCAATCCGGCTCGCACTTGTTTAGCCCGCAGACTGGCCCAGCCCCCAATGGAAACCACCACCAGATTGCAAGTCAGAGACACCAGGCGAATCACCTCTGGACTCTCCCCGCGCCAAGCCAAGACCGCCGTGTAAGACGAGCCTCCCCCGAACCCCACGGACGAGTAAAGAAGCGCAATCGCAAAGAAAATCAGAAGCAGCAAAGCCACCGCGCAAGAAAATCACGCTCCCAGTTCTAAAGAAAGACAAACGGAGCAGGGACATTCCTGTCCCTGGACCGAACCGTCCCACCGAACCGTCCACCCCACTCCGAAGTTCTGACGCCAGCTCTGACTACCGAGGCTCTGCTCAAGGACAGGAATGTCCTTGCTCCGCTAGTCGTCCACCGGAGCAGGGACATTCCTGTCCCTGGACCGAACCGTCCCCGCCGAACCATCCACCCCATTTCGAAGTTCTGACGCCAGCTCTGACCACCGAGGCTCTGCTTCAAGGACAGGAATGTCCTTGCTCCATTAGTCGTCCCCCGGAGCAGGGACATTCCTGTCCCTGGACCGAACCGTCCCACCGAACCGTCCACCCCACTCCGAAGTTCTGACGCCAGCTCTGACTACCGAGGCTCTGCTCAAAGACAGGAATGTCCTTGCTCCAGCGATGGAATCGTCTTCGCGGATTTTCCTTCCCAGAGAGTGAACTCTTCCGATTTTAAATGCTTCGGGTTCTTACGAATATATCGAACCGTATTTCGAAAATGCTCTGCATCGCGAATCATAGTATCGCGATAATTCCCTTGCCAAATCGAACCCTTTCCAATTTTCCGCGCCGAAACACCTTTCCAAATTTTGATCAACTTCTCCAACTCAACAAACGGCTGTACCAAAAGATGAACATGATTTGGCATAATCACAAAGGACTCAAAGCTGGCCTTATCTCCATGAGCTTTCATCAAAACATCAGCCAGAATTACTCGATTCGATTTCTCGGCAAGAAGACAAGAACCTGCTCCTTCATCCAACCACTCCTCCAACTTCTCGTGAAACAACCTTCTATGCTCATTCTGTTGGCGGTCGCTCCAAGGCTTCGGATTCCACGCCAACCAGGAATCACGCTCCTCTTTCCAATTCGTTAACTTCTTTTGAGGCATCGCGTCTGCGAGACGGAAGGTGATGAACTGTATTGTCCCCACCTGTTGCCAATGCGGAAGATCCCGTCCGTGCCGGAATACTTTTTCTCCGTGCTGAAAGAACATAAAAATGTTCATACGAACTATATCCCTAAACGACAAGCAAGAAATGGAGCAGGGACATTCCTGTCCCTGGACCGAACCGTCCACACCGAACCGTCCACCCCACTCCGAAGTTCTGATGCCGGCTCTGACTACCGAGGCTCTGCTTCAAGGACAGGAATGTCCTTGCTCCATTAGTCGTCCTCCGGAGCAGGGACATTCCTGTCCCTGGACCGAACCGTCCCCGCCGAACCGTCCACCCCATTTCGAAGTTCTGACGCAAGCTCTGACCACCGAGGCTCTGCTCAAGGACAGGAATGTCCTTGCTCCGTTGCTCAGTCGCCTTGTTCGACGTTGGGCTGGATGTCGATGGGTGAAGGTCGTTTCTCCATTTGTTCGATGGAGCCATCTTCGTCTTGCACGGGCACGACGTTGATGTCGACTTTCACCGGCACCTCGCGCAAGCCAGCGATGATTTCGCGCAGCTGGGCAACGGTGGCATCGGTGAGGGTCTGGGGCTTGGCGTAATTGCTTCCCGCCATCGCAATCCCTTGCTCGATGGACGAGAGCCCTTCGCGAAATTCCTGCAGCTGGGCCACGACTCTGGCAACCGGATCGGTCTCCCCGGCTCCTCCGAGAACCTTCTGTTTGCGGAACTCGGTCTTGATCTGCTCCCAACGCGCCGCTTCCTCCTCGTTGAGCAATCCTTCCATTTCGCGGAACTTCAGCAAGTTCGCCTCCGCTCCCGTGGTGAGGTTTTGCGCTTCGTTCTCGTAGTGCGATTCCACAAGCTCGCGGAGCTCTTCGTCGGTCATCAACGGCACCACCTTTTCCGCGATGCGGTTCATGTTTCGGTAGGAACCCTGCAACTTGAAGGCCGGTTCGGTGCGATAGGCATCTTCCTGCGCAGCGCTGGCGATGTATTGCATGTTGACCCGCAGAATGGTGTCGCGCACCTGATAGAGCAGCTTCATCCCGCGCACGAATTCTTCAATCTCGCCCGGGGTGTAGTTGGCCTCGAAGTCCACTTCCTCCAGCTCCGCGCCAGCAGCCATCTTCATGACCGCGCGCACATCCTTCAGACCGCTGCTCGCCAGTTTGGAAAGCGTGCTGTTAGAGGTGAGACAATTCTCGATGTAGCTATCCTTGAAGGCTGACTCGTGACTGCCGAGGATGTCACCCAAGTTGTAGGTATCGGCCCGGTTGGCGAGCATGTCGGGAATCTGAAACTTGCCACCACTCTCGGTATAAGGGTTTCCCGCCATCACCACCGCGACCTTTTTCCCCTTCAGGTCATAAGTGCGGGCCTTGCCCTGATAGACGCCTTCAATCTTCCGCTGGGCATCACAAAGACTGATGAACTTCTGCAAAAATTCCGGATTGGTGTGCTGGATATCGTCGAGGTAGAGCATCACGTTGTCGCCCATCTCGAGCGCCAGGTTCAGCTTCTCCAATTCTTCGCCCGCCGACATGTCACCCGCTTGCGCAGGGTCCAGCGAGACCACGTGATGGCCCAGGGCAGGTCCGTTCACTTTGACGAAAGTGAGCCCCAGACGATTGGCCACGTATTCCATCAAGGTGGTTTTTCCGTAACCCGGAGGAGAAATCAGGAGCAGAAGACCCATCCGATCGGTGCGCGAGTCCGCGCCTGCGGTGCCGATTTGCTTCGCCAAATTGTCGCCAATGACCGGGAGAAAGACTTCGTCTAACAAGCGATTGCGCACAAAAGCACTCATCACTTCGGGCTTCAGCTCCTCGAGCTTCATCTCCGCGCGCTTGGCCGCGATGAGGTCTTTCTTGCGCTCTTGGAAACGCGTGTAGAGCGGCAAAGTCTCGTCACGCAGTCGTCCCACTCGTTCAAGGAAATCGTTAAACTGGATAGGCAGCACGCCGCCTTCGATTCGGCTGTGTGATCCGCGCATTCCGGCCACTTCAACTGACAATTCCACTCGCTTGACCTCACGTTGCTCGTACCCTCCCCGAGCCAAGTGAGCGGCAGCTTCGATGAGCACGGCAGTAGACTCTTCCCCTTCCAAAATTCCCCGCAACCAATCCAAGGCGAGAGAATGCCGGGCCTCCGCGCGACTTAGCTCCGCCATGGCGTTTTCGAAGGAATCGCTCGCACGCTTGGCCGTGAGCTCACTGCGCAAGTGTTTGATGGCCTCGGAGGCGGCATTGGAAACCACGAAGCCATCCCCCTCGCGCAATTGCGCAAAGAGATACTCCGCCACCGCCGCGGCACTGACCCGCCCCGCGAATCTCGATCGACTCAACTGATCGCTCAGTTCCAATGCCAGCGCGTCTTCCAGCTCGTGGCGACTGCGCTGCTTTTCGCCGAAGGCCTTCAGCCGTTGCCCGTGACCAGCGATGAGACGGGAAATCTCCAAGCGTCCTTCTTGATCGCGATCCGCCCAGAGCACCACTCCCGCCCCCCGCACCAAGGGACTGAAGCGCAAGAGCCCCGCATTCTTGGCAATCGGCACCAGGGCCTCCAGAATCTTGGCGGTATCCTCATCATGCACGCCTTTAACGTAACCTTCCGCGTAACGGGCCTGCATGAAGCTTTGCACCTGCGGCAAAAATTCAGCCGCAGTCTCACCTACTAGTTCACCCTCTAACAAGAGGCTGGCCAGCCACTCACCACGGTAGAGATCGGCGGTCTCGCTGGGAACTTCAAGGTCCCAGACCTTTCGCGTCTCGTTGAATTCTTGGTCGACGATCTTCTCAAAATAATCGGTGCCTGCGAGGTGGAACCACATCTCCTCGTCGCGCGCCACGACCGACAATTCCAGCTCGCGGGTATTGACCGAGAAGGCATGCTTGCCGAAACGGATGACGTTCTTGCCATCGACATAGAGTTCCTTGCGATCCTTCAACTGGCGCGCACCATCTTCGCGCAAAGTCTTCAACCGCGTGCTCAGGTCGTCGGCCTTGACCCCGTCTCCGAGAGCCTTGAGGTCATCGACGACTCCCCGCACTTTCTCCACCATCAGATCGCCAGCGAAATAGCCGTTGATCTCGTCCAGCGAATCAAAACTTTCCAAGCGCCGCTCGATACCCGCCAGGATGCGCTCCGCCGAGCGAAGCAAAGAACCAGCCCGCTTGTTGCGGCTGTCGATGAGCTGCTGTTTGCGCCCCTCGAAGGCTTCGTAGACTTCCTCGCGCTTGCCGGCGAGCTCCTCGACATAGTCATCGAATTCGGAGAAGCGTCCTTCCAATTCCTCCAACTGAATCATCAGCTTGGTGAGCGACTCGTCGCACTTCTCGGGAGTATCGCAGACTTCCAGATAGTTGACCACCGCTTGCGAGATGAGCTTCATCTGGGCTCCGAACTGAGCCGTCCCCTCGGCCTTCGCGAGATCGTTGCGCTTGTTCTTGAGGTCCGCGCGCACTCCATTGAGCTCGGCGTAGATGCTCGAGATTCCGTCGATGATGGCAGTAGTCTGGGTGGCATCCTCAATTTTGAGATTGCCCACGATGTCGATGAGCATTTCCAGCTCGTCTCCCGCTTTGTCCAAGGCCGCCCCCACCGCATCGGCTTCGGTGACTTTTGAAAGTTCGGGGATAGTGTCTCCTTGTTCGGTAACCGCCTTGCGATAGGGCACGAGAGCTTCGTCCTTCAGCAAAAACTCGACAGTCTTTTGCGAAGTGGCTTCCCCGGCCTCCACCAACTTGGCCTCCATCTCATCGATGGTTTCCGTCTTGGCATAGCGCACTTCCCGCAGGCCGATGACCTCGCCCCGGCGGGTGCGCAGCTCGGAGAGATGATGCACGAATCCAAAGATGTCATCGGGCGGAGAGTGGCGGACTTTTGCTAACAAAGTCTCGACCACCTCTTGCACCTCCTTGGTGCGACTGGCCGCCGACTGACGCTGGGCGCGCACTTTGTCGAACTCCTCCAGGGCAGACTGAGCCGCACGATTGATCTCCCGCACCGGCACCGACAATTCGGCAGTCTCTTCTTTACCCAACCAAAAGTAGGAGTCCACGAGGTCGCCCGTGCGCTTCACGAGATCGAGATAGAGACCTCCGTAATTATCGTCCTTTCCTAACAGAGTCAGGACTTCCCGGCACTCCGACATTCCACGAACCAGGTCGGCGTTTCCAATCTTGAAGAGATAAGAGCCTTCATCCTGATGCTGGGCCGCAAGCGCCTCTTCACTGAGATAAGGAGTGGTCCAGACCTGCAAAGTATGGTGCTTCTGGGCCGCGTCTTCGGTCTTGAAGTAGACCAGTTCCCCATTTGGAAAAAGCGAGTAGCCATTGCAGATCACCGGGGTCTCCACGGACTGGCTGATCAAGTTGTAGGAGAGCAAAATGTAGTCCCCACTGACCCGATTGTAGAACACGTAGAGAGTATCCTCCCCGTTGGCGGAAGGAATGCGGCGCTCGAACATCATGTTCGAGAGCGCGGTGTCGAAGATGCGCACCTCACCTGTTAGAAGAAGATAGCCGTTCGAAAAAATGAGTCCCTGATCGTCGGGAAGAAGCACGCACGAGTGACCGATGGCATCAATGCGTTTGACCTCCTGGGTCTTTTCGTTGAAGACAAAGTAGCGATGAAGCTCCTCGCGATAGGGCAAAATCTTGAGAAGAACGAGAGGCCCGACCTCGGCATAGAGCACCTCGGCATCGTCGAGAGACTGGTCCGGATCGTTGACGGGCTCGGCATAAATGCCTTCGCCTGATTCGGTATTGTCCTCGACCTTGATGGTGAGGTCCCCACCCACGGTCTCGACGAAAACGCGGTCGTTGATCGAGATGTGGGGATGCATCCCCGCGCGCTGCATGTCGCGGTGCGCCCGCTTCCATTCGAACTCTTGTTGAGGCGGATATTGGAACTCGTGGTCGAAGCGATTGCCGATGTATTCGAGGCGACCATCCCCGGGCCGGAGCCACTTGAAGGTCTTGAAGTCATCCACCCCTTTGCCGACCCGCATTTTCATGTAAAGATTCGGTCCAATGACCATGAACTTCGCGAAGTTGGTCTCCTTGTAATACTTGTAGAGGTATTTGAAGTCGTCCGAAAAAGCGGGGTCGCTGAGCACCTCCTCCACCGCCAGGGCGTGGAAGACGTGGCTTTCCGGATCGTACTCATAGGCGGCAAACACATCCGCGATTTCGGTCGTCTGCTTGAGACCGAACTGGATGTTGTAGCCAAAGAGGAAACGATTGCCGCCCACCGCGATGAGATCGCGAGGCACGCAATTGTGCTCGGTGGTGACCCGCTCGGTGGCGACGAGAGAAGTCTCGACCGCGCCGAAGATCTCCTTGCGGGCTTCGTTGAGAATTCCCAGGCGACGACGAAGGTCCTCGCCATGTTTCTCCAGCCGGGCCCGAATGACCTCGTAGCTTCCACCTTCTAACTGTTCAGTATCTGGCATTAAATTTTTTGGACCGCGAGGATCCGTTCAGTGTTCTAAATTGGACTCATTCCCCGGTCTTTCCAAAAGCGTCCCAGCGGGACGAAAAAGACGGTAGCCAAGGGTCAGCGAGGCACGAGCGCAGCCCCTGGAGCCGGTAGCGAGTGACCTGCACCCTGAAGGGGTGCGAGAAGTCCTCGAACAAGCCGGAATCACCATAGGTAACGCTTGTCGTATTCGACCAATCCTCGCTTTAAAAAGATGAGATACTCTTCTTGGAAACTCTGTTTTCGATGATGTTCTTCCTGATTGAGAACATAGTTTCTCGCTTTCTCCAAGTCGGGTGCGCTCACGGAAAATGCTCCATAGCCGGTCTGCCAGGCAAAAGAACTGCGGTTCAATTGCCCCTTGATCCACTTCGTCGAATCCGACTTCAGTTCTCTCATCAAATCGGAGAGACAATGGGTAGGCTTGAGCCCTACCAGGAGATGGACATGGTTGGCAATTCCACCGTTCGCATGAGCATGACCTTCCAACCCTTTCACCACTCCTCCCAGATAGGCAAAGAGCCTGGGCCGAAAATCTGCTTCGAACCAATTTTCGCGATTCTTTGTCGAGAAAACCAAGTGGAAGTGGAGAGATGAATGAGTAGAAGGCATAGCTGCGAGATTGGGGTTGAACCGACATGAACCTACTTCTAGCGCTCTTCCAGAGCGCTGGACCTTTTGCCAAAGACCCAGGGGCTGCGCTCGTGCCTCGCTGACCCCGGGCTACCTTCTCCAAGTCCCGCTGGGACAACGAGACTTTGGAAGGTATTGGTTGGGCTTGCGACGACATGGCTTGACGACGGGCTGAAGAGAATTTCCGTGGAAGCAATATCACCCCAACTTCTTCAACAACTCTCCCGCCTTGGCATCGGAGAGGCCGAAGCGTTCGGCGGCGCCCATCATGCCGATGAGCTTGGTGCGCTGTTCGCCTTTGGCATCGGTGACCAGCTTCCCTAACAGAGCCGAAATGGAGAGGTTCTTGAGGTCTTCGGTTTCGACTCCGAAATCCTGAATCCAACCCGAGAGCTGGCTCTTGAAGTAATCCGGATCGCCATTGAAGAAGGTCTCCTTGACGTCGTCGATGACGCGGCTGTTGTCGACCACCCGGTCTACTACCTTTCCAGTAGTAATGGCCTTGGTGATGCGGTCGAAGAATTCGGTCTCGCCACCCACGATGTCGATCTTGGCGCTCTTGAGGGCCTCGCCCACCACCTTGGCCTGCTCGGCCGCAATGAGACGCTGGACGTCGATTTCGGCCAACTCGACCGCTTTCTCTTTCTCCAGCTCGAGCTTGAATTCCTCGTGCTCCTGACCTGCTTCTTCGAAGAGTTTCATCGCGGCAGCCTTCAGCTCGATGGCCTCGGCATCGGCAACGCCCATGGCCTTGAGGACCTCGGCTTCGCCCAATCCGATGGCGGCGGCTTCTTTGGCGATGGCCTCTGCCATCATCTTCTTGGCGTTCGATTCTTTCTCCGATGCAGTCTGCTCGGCTTCGGCAGCGATGATGCGCTGTTCGGCGTTCATCTCGGCAGCAGCGCGGCCGGCTTCGGCTTCCTTGATGACCTCGTAGGCATGCTCGTCGGCAGCCAGTTGCGCGGACTCTTTCTGCGCTTCCGCTTCCTTGATGCGGCCAATCATTTTTTCCTGCGCCTGGGCCTCGGCCAAGGTCACGGTCACCTGCTTCTGACGATCGGCGGTCGCGAATTCCTCGATATCCTTCATGCGCTGCTGCTCCTCGACCACAGTCTTTTCGACTGCGACGCGCTCGCGAATCACTTCCTGGATTTCCTTCTTCTGGACCTCGACCGCCTTGTCGGCCTCGATGCGCTTCAGCTCGGTGACGCGTTCGCGTTCGATTTGTTCCAACATGCGCTCGCGCTCGACGCGCTCCAGCTCGACCCCATCGGTGCGCTCCTTGTTGCGCAGGGCCACGAGAACCTGGCGCTGCTTGTTCTCTTCTGAAATCTGAATCTCTTCCTCGGCGGCAATGCGTGCTTGCTCGCTGCGCTGGCGCTGCTCTTCGCGCACCTTCTGGGTCTCCGCTTCTTCGCGGGCCTTGACCGTTTCGACCTCGCGCATTTGCTTGGACTCGGTCTCCGCCAATTGGCGCTCGAGTTCGAGAATGGCCTCGCGCGCTTCCACGTCCTGTTGCTTGATCACGCGTTCCTTGTCGCGCTCGATGTGGTTGGAAAGCTTCTTCTGCTCGGCGGTGAGGTGGGTGATTTTCTTGATACCTTCGGCATCGAGAATGTTATCCGGATCGAGCATCTCGATCGGAGTTTGCTCCAGGAAGTCAATGGCAGCATCATCGAGGACGAAGCCGTTGAGGTCGGTGCCGATGACTTTCAAAATCTCATCCCGGAAAGTGTCGCGGTCCTCGTAAAGAGAAGTGAAGTCAAAGCGTTTACCGACTGTCTTGAGCGCCTCGGAGAACTTGGCATCGAAGAGCGTGCGAATCTCGTCCTCGCTACTGGCGCGGACACAGCCCACACTTTCCGCCACGCGAAGAACGTCTTCGCCCGCGTTGTTGACCCGCACGAAGAAGGCGACCTTGATGTCCGCGCGCATGTTGTCCTTACAGATGAGACCATTACGTCCGGTGCGGTCGATCTCGATGCGCTTGAGGGAGATATCCATCATATCGGCGCGGTGCAGAATCGGGAAGACATGGCCGGCATTGAAGTAGACTTTCGTGCCGCCACTACCGGTTCGAATCAGGGCCGTTCCCTTCTCGACCTTGCGGTAACAAGTCAGAAGGAGGTAAAGACCAAAGAGGACGAATAGACCAACTCCGACGAACGTGATCATCAGAACGGGCTCTAATATGGCAAGGGTGAACCAAGTGGAATTCATTATAGGAGTTGTTGTTTGTTAGATTTTTGGAGTTGGGGAGTCCACGCCCAGGCGGGCACTGGATTGAACGAGATATTTGTCGCGGTCTTTATCGAAATCGATAATGAGAACTTCATCACCACGGACGAGGCTTTCCCCCTCATCGGGGAGAATGGCATTGAGCAAAGCGGGGGCGCCATTGGTGCGGGGGACTTCAATCTGACCAAAGTTGCTGTCGAGGACCCGGCTCTTCACCTTCCCCACCAGTCCCACGATGGGCTCCTGATTGTCTTCCTCGTTTTTCAACTGGCGGAGAAAAGGACGCAGGGGTTCGGTCACTAACTTAACCAGCAGAGCGGAAGCAAAGAAAACACCCACAAAGATTCCCGCCGCTATCAGGCCGCTCTGAGCCGGATTGAAATAGTAATTCGCCAGGACACTGCCGGCCCACATGAAGAGACTGAGCAGGCTCAAGACAATTGTCACCGGCACGTCGTGAGCATTCACAAAACGCATCGCGAAACCAAAGAGTCCCGAAAGACCATCACCTGCTCCTTCGGCGTCAACATCCGCATCGACATCGAAGTCAAAGCCATCGATATCAACGGTTCCGAGAACGCTTAGAAGCCAAAAGACCGCCACCAACCCCAACAGGATCGTCAATGGCAAGTTATAGGAGAGGATGGCTTGTTCCCAGAGTTCTTTCACGGCGAGGACATAAGAGCGAAAAAGTCACATCAAGGCGATTATAATTCCGAGCTAGAATTGGAGTCTCTCTTTACAAAGGCATCGATTTTCTTGCCAGTTTGAGTTCAATTTCTAACACTTTGCCAAGATGAAGATACTTTCCTTTCTCTGTTGTGCCACTTTAGGGGTTACGAGTTTTGCCAATGCTCGCGAGTGGACTTCAAATGACGGCAAGAAAATCACCGCCGATTTGGTCCGGACAGAGGGCGACACCGTCGTTCTTCTAATGCGGGGTAAAGAATTCAAGATCCCTCTCGATCGGCTCTCGGAAGCCGACCAGGAATATGTGCGGGAAGAGAGCGAAAACGCCGAGGAAGAGGCCTCGGTCGGAGCTCTTTCTTTATTTGGACAGGAGTTGAAGGCTGGCTCCTTGAACAATATTGAGACCGACCTTTCCGAAAAAACACAAAGAAGCCTTTCCGACAACAAACTGCAACCGACCAAGATAAAGATCGCGCTCTCTCTCCCCGCTGACTTCGACCCGTCGAAACCCCAAAAGGTTTTCTGGCCAGTAGGCGGAATCAATAATGAGAAAGAGCGTCTCTCGGGCAACATCGCCCGCATCAGCGCGATGTCAGCGAAAGCCCTCGCGGCAGGTTACGTGGTGATTGCCGCCGACACCGAGCACGGCAATCCACGCGAGACCACAATCGCGATTTGGGAAGGCGATGCTGACTTTCACGCTGAAGTGATTGAGAAAATCGCCGCCGAATGGCCGGAATTCATGAACTGGACCCACGCCTGCGGAGGATTTTCCAGTGGTTCCAAGGGGAGCTTCTTTCGCACTGCTCAACTCCTGGCCAATGACCTCACGGTTTCGGGAGTATTTCTCGGGGGATGCAACCAGCCCTTTGCCGACCTTGCCTTGGAGGAAAGTGGAGCGAGAAAGAGCGCCTTCAAGAAGGTCAAAGCGTGGGTGAGTTGGGGCGACTCCGACAATCTGGTGAACCAGAGCCAGACCGATACCGTCACTTCAGGCATCAAGAGCGCGGGCTATCGTCAGATCCGCGATGAAAAGTTTACCGGAGGGCACACCATCAACCAAGACGAGTTCGCCAAGGCCTTGGCCTGGTTCGATGAGGCCGGCGAATAGGCTCGGCACTAACGGCGCGCCCGTGGATTCACGAAGGGGTTGTTGGTCCCGTAGAGCGACCAGGGGCCGCGCTTGACGTCGGCGAACTCCACGAAGCGCCAGTGGACCTTTTGGCCGGATTTGAGGCCGAAGTAGTCGCGGACCGCTGGGGAAATATCGATTCCAGCTCCTTTGTTCTCGGTATTCTTGGGGGCTTTGTTTTTGAAGACAAACTCCCAGTCGGTGGTATTGAAGGGTCCGCAGTCTTCCCATTGCGCAAAACAAGTTTTGCCATTCCGCACAATCTCGACCCAGCGACCGCGACAGACGGTCTGGCCAGGAGCTGGATTGTAGCGGGCGAACCAGGGAATCACCTTGGAGGCCTCGGGCTTATGCTGCCGATGATTGATAACGTCGTTGTAGGGCAGGGCGATATAGAACGGATTGAGCCGCGGGGTGAAGGCCTTGGGAATGTAGCCATTGCGTGCGGCGGGGTCAGGGTTGTCATATCCGCCGTAGTTGCGCTGCCAGTTGGTATCCCAGGATGATTTGTGATTCGGGGTGCGGTTCCGGCCACTGGGCGCCTCCCCGATCCAGAAGATGGTGGCGGTGGTTCCGAGGTGCCAGGGATACTTGGGAACTCCATTGGTCACCTGACCTTGACGGGAGGGAGTGGTCACTGTTGGCCCCTGCGACTGACCAGCCAGAGGAAGAGCAAAAAGGAGGAAGAGGAAAAGTTGACGCGCGGACATACTGTTCAAAGTGCGAGGAAGAGTTTACAAACTGAATCAGATGAAAGCAATAACCAGTGTCTTTTTAGCAAGCGCGCTTCTTTTGGCCTCTTGCGGCAAGGATGGAGACTCCGAAACCCAGCTCGACGGGAAGCCCGTGCTCAGCGCCCGGGTTCAGGCAGAAACCAGAAGCCGTATCGAATTCGCCCGCCACGTGAAGCCTATCTTGGAAGAGCGTTGCGTCTGGTGCCACGATGGAAGCGACAAAAAGATGCCGTACAAGCTGACCAATCGGGAGGAAGCCTTTAAGAACAAACGCATTGTCCCCGGCAAACCCAACCAAAGCCTTTTCTATCTGGCCGCCAGCGGACAACACCCCACCCTGAAGATGCCGGCCGTCGGCATTAAGATTGCGCCCAGTGATCTGGAAGTTCTCGAGCGTTGGATCTCTGCGGGAGCCGTCTGGCCCGAGGGCGCAGCGGGTCAATTGAAAGGCCGCTAATCCGGGAACACTCTTGTGGACAAAACTTTTTCACTCACGAACGCCGCCGTCATGGGCAACCAACTTGCGTTGGCCTGGAGCGATGGCGAAGAGAACTACTACACCTTCGAGGCCCTGCGCCGGGCCTGTCCCTGCGCGAATTGCCAGGGAGAGCCCGATGCACTGGGACGGGTCGTGCGCCCCAATCCCACTCTGGGGCCGAAGGCCTTTGACCTAATCAGCTGGGAGACCGTAGGCGGTTACGCGCTGCAGTTTCGCTGGGGCGACGGACATTCCACCGGGCTCTATTCCTACCAGTATCTTCGGAATCTTGGGGATTGAGGGGTCTTCATACCCATCACGATTTGGGCACACATTCGCCCTTCAAAAAGCTTAGGCTTTCTGTAGTCTGCGCCCCATGTCCAACTATGCCCTTATTTTGGCCGGAGGCTCCGGAACCCGCTTCTGGCCCCTTTCCCGCAACAGTCAGCCCAAGCAACTGCTCGATCTCTTTGGCGACGGCACTTTGCTGGAGCAGACCATCGCCCGGTTGGAGGGCCTGGTGCCCCACGAGAACATTTTCATCCTGACCAACGCCATTCAGGAGGAGAAGACCCGCGAAGTCGCCTCCATGCTGCCCGCGGAAAACATTTTCGCCGAACCCGCCAAACGCGACACGGCCCCGGCAGTGGCTCTGGGCATTGGTCTCATCGCCGCCCGCGATCCGGAAGCTACCATGATGGTACTCCCCGCCGACCAACTGATCCAAGACACCGCCGCCTATCAGCAAGTGATGCGCGATGCCGTGGAGGTGGCCGGAAAGACCGACGCCCTCGTCACTGTCGGCATCAAGCCCACTTGGGCCTGCCCCAGCTACGGTTACATCGAGCGCGGTGGCAAGGCGACCCTCACCGATTGCACCGTGGAGAACGCGCCCTACGAAGTGACCTGCTTCCGCGAAAAGCCTGACTCGGAATTGGCGGAGAAGTTCCTCGCCGCCGGCAACTTCGCCTGGAATGCGGGCATGTTCATCTGGTCGGTACCCACCGTCCTCGCCCAGTTGGAAAAGCACGCGCCCGAGCTGCGTCACTTTGTTCAAGAGCTTTGCCAATCCAACGACCTCCCCGCAACGGTCAACGCCCAGTTCCCCGACCTAACCCCCATCTCCATCGACTATGCGCTCATGGAGAATGCCGAGCGAGTGCTCAACATCGAAGCGACCTTCGACTGGGACGATGTCGGCTCTTGGATCTCAGTCGCGAAATACCTCAAGCAGCAAGGCAACAACAACGCCACCAACAGCGACCTCGCTCTCATCGACTCGGAGAACAACATCGTCTTCAATAATCAAAAAGGCATCAAAGTCGCCCTTCTCGGAGTGGATGACCTCATCGTGGTGCAAACCGACGACGCCCTCTTGGTCGCCAACCGCCACCAGGCCGACGCCATCAAGAAGCTCTCCGCCCTGCTGCCCGACGAGTTGCTCTAGAGGCAAAGGCATTACCTAACAGCGAACTTCAACGAGATGAGCCAAACTCCCCTCACCTTTCAGCCCCTTTATAAAACTCGCGTCTGGGGCGGACGTGTTTTGGAAAGCCGCTATGGCCGAGCCCTTCCCGATGACCAGCCCTATGGCGAGTCTTGGGAGCTGGTCGACCGCGAGGACGATCAATCGGTCGTCACTTCTAACAACTACGTGGGAAAAACCCTCCACGAGCTTTGGACCCAACATCGCGCGGAAGTCTTTGGCGACAACTTGCCGGACTCGGAGCGCTTTCCCATCCTGATCAAAATCCTCGATTGCCAGGACGACCTCTCGATCCAAGTTCATCCGCCCGCGGAATTGGCTCCCTCATTGAATGGCGAGCCCAAGACCGAGATGTGGTATCTCGCCGGGGCGGAGGAACGGGCCAGTCTCTATATCGGTCTGAAAGACGGGGTGACCCGCGAGCAATTCGAGACCTCCATCAAAGTCGGCACGGTCGCGGATTACGTCCACCGCATTGCTCCAAAAGAAGGCGAGTCCATCTTCATTCCTTCAGGCCGGCTCCATGCTATTGGCGGCGGGAACTTGATTTTCGAGATTCAGCAAAACTCCGACACCACCTACCGGGTCTTTGACTGGAACCGCCTGGGCCTGGATGGCGAGCCCCGCGAGTTGCACATCGACGAGTCCCTGGCCTCCATCGACTTCGATGACTTCGAGCCTGCCATGGACACCCCCGTCGGGAACACCCTGGCCACTTGCGAATACTTTCAAACCGATGAACTCAAAGTTGCGGCCGGTGAAGAGATCGCCAATCCCAAAGCCGATTCTTTTTCAGTCCTCGCGGTTGTTTCGGGAAAGCTGACTTCAGCGGAGGGCTCCTATCAAGCCGGTGACTTCTTGCTCTTGCCCAAGGGAGCAGCTCCCCTCACCGCCAGTGAAGACAGTGTCGTCCTACAGGTGACCCTACCCGCCTAACAGTTCAACTCGCCGCTACTACTTCAGGGGCTTTCCGAGCGCTTCTCCGTTGGTGGTGAGCACGTGAATCTCGTGCGCGCCCCCAACCGAAGGGTGGAAAAACTCCCACACCACCTTGCCCGCCCGGTCGACTTCAAAGACACGGGGCATCTCCCCGTTTTTCTGCCCATAGCTACAGATCACCGTATTGCCATTGGGCAAGCGCTGGCCTCCACACGGATCGGCAAATCGCCCTCCCACCTCCTTGTTCGAAAGCGACCAGACCAGCTTTCCTTCGGAATCAAACTCAGCAGTCCGATTGCCATTGGTGAGGTTGACGAGGGTATTGCCGTTTTCAAGATGGATTGCAGTAAAGGGCCAAGTCTTGGCCTCGCGCCCACCCCACTCTTCCAAGTCCGTCCGAATGGTGCGAACGACTTTTCCCTCCGCAGTGTATTCCTTCACCGCAAAGGCCAGAAGATGAGGAACAAGATAATTGCCATTGGGCAGCTTTCTCGCCATTCGGGTCTGCATGTGGATTCTTTCCGTCTCAGGCTGCAGCGGAACCTCAACAACGGGCTCACCCTTCGGATCAATTTCTAACAGGCGCGGATTTTCCCCTCTTTCCACCACAAGGGTATTGCCATTTGCGAGCCGAACAGCTGAGCCCAGTTCTTGGTTGTCTTTGTGCAGCTGATAGCTCCAGACCACATCTTGGGTCCCTTCGGCGAACTCCTTCGCAACATTTCCGATGGTGACGAGAACATTGTTGTTCTCCAGCACAAAGCCATCGCGCGCTTTGCCCGGAGTCTTCCAAAGCACCTCTCCCTCCTCACTAATCAAAGCCGTGGTCGCCCCCGCGAGAAGAAAGGAGTGACGCACTCCAGTCTCACTCACCTGACGACCAAAGGGTTCCTCCGCCGACAATACCGAGAGGGAGAAAAGCGTGAGCAAGAAGGGCAACTTGAGCATGCCGCCAGCATCCTCACCCAGCTCTCGAGAGCAAGCCTACAGTCGTGACGAACTAACGAAGTCCGACCGCCTTGCGCACTCGGGTTAGGACCTTGTCCGCTTCCTCGCGCGCTCGGGCTGCTCCATCCGCGAGGACTTTTTCCACGTAGGCATCGTCCTTTTCCAACTCCTCGCGACGCTCGCGCATGGGAGCGAAGTAGTCCCAGTAGGCATCGAAGAGACGCTGCTTCAGATCACCGTAGCCGAATCCGCCGGCCTCAAAGTCCGCTTTCAACTGGGCTTGGTCAGCCTCACTGGCAAAGAAGCGATAGAGGTCGAGGATGATGGAGTTTTCGGTAGGCTTGGGAGCTTCGATAGGCGTGGAGTCGGTCTCGATCTTCATCACCAGCTTGCGAATCTTTTTCTGCGCTCCAAAGATGGGAATGGTGTTGTTGTAGCTCTTGGACATCTTTTGCCCATCGAGGCCCGGCACCTTCGCGACATCCTCGCGAATACGTGCTTCGGGAAGCACCAGCGTGCCCTCACCATATCGCTCGTTGATTTTGCCCACCAAATCGCGAGTCACTTCCAAGTGCTGCTTCTGGTCCTCGCCCACGGGCACAAGGTTGGCATCATAGAGGAGAATATCTGCTGCCATCAGCACGGGATAGGCGAAGAGGGCATGGTTCGCGGAAAGGCCTTTCGCAACTTTGTCCTTATAAGAATGGCAACGCTCCAAGAGTCCCATAGGACAAACAGTGGAGAGAATCCAAGCCAGCTCGTTGACCTCCGGGACGTCCGATTGACGGAAGAAAAAGGCCTTTGCCGGATCGAGACCGCAAGCGAGAAAGTCGATGGCCAGCCCCCGCACGTTCTCGCGCAGAGCCGCAGGATCGCCAGTCGACGTCATCGCATGATAGTTCGCCATGAAATAGAAGGCCTCGCCCTCGTCCTGCAGACGAACAGCGGGTTCCATGGCCCCAAAGTAATTGCCGATATGGAGCCTGCCCGAAGGCTGCAGTCCAGTGAGAATTCGCATGGCGCCTCTCATAGCGAGGGAGCGGCAACGGGGAAAGTGCGAAGGCGGGAAATCTTTTCCCTCATTCAACACCACCAGAAGACATCAAAGGCCTCGGAGAGCCCGTCCCCCGCTCCTGAAGAGCTTAGTTTTTCGCGAAACGACGAACAGCAGGACCAGAGGTGGTGATGCTGCTGCGGCGTTGGTCGGGAATGCTCAGCGTAATCATTCCGCTGGTGCGCAGGACCAACTTGGCCGGTCCGGCAATCGGCACGGGGTTGTTCATGCTCGGCGCGGGCAAAAGGTTGCGGTTCCGGTAGCTCGAGTAACTGGACTGGCAGTGACAATTGTGGCGGGGCTCTGCGAAGCGGAATTGCACCGGGTATTCGCCCGAACGCTCCACGCCGAGAACCACTTGGGAGGTGGCGCTGACGACGAAGGCCGTCTGGCCCGAAGGAACTTGGATCGTATCCAAGTACCCCGTAAGAGTGCGATAGGTGTCTCCCTGCGCGAACGACGCGAGAGCCATCAAACTGGTGAACAGAACAGTAAGGGTGGTCTTCATAACTCCTCCAGTCGGAACACACTGATATTGAGCAGTCAACGACCCGAAATTTTCACACCTTAACCTTCCCCAGACCTTGGAGATCTCGCCCGTTTAAAAATTTAAGGATAAACGATTTATGAGAATAATGACTACTCGTTAATAATATTTAGCGCCGAAATATCGGCCAAACCAGACTTCACGAAACCCGAGAGTAAGATGCAGTTTTTAAGGTCAATTTTCCGCAGTTGCGCAGGAGCAAAGTGAGGTTAGGTTGCGCCCGTGAATCGTTGGTCCTTGATAGTGAAGGTGGCAGGAGGCTTGGTCGCTCTTTGGATAGTTGTCTACGGCATCAAGGCCCTCGTCGCGCCCCACCGGGCAACACCGGAGCGCATCGAAGAGCTCGTTGCCGAAGCCAATCTCGAGGACTTTTCCCAGTACGGAGACCTCCCCAATGATGAAGTCACCCGCCAACGCCGGGAGTCGTTGGAGAAAGTCGCTTCCGTTGTGAATCGACTCGATTTGAGCGGACAGGAGGAGGCCCGTGATACCCTGGAAGGGCTGTGGGACAAACTCTCCGCGAGCGAACGCCGTCAATTTGTGGACCTGACGATGGAGTCCTTCACGCGCTTTTTCGAAGCGCTGGACGCTCTCACTCCGGAAGCACGGCGCGATTTCGTCGAGCGAGGATTTCGCGAGCTCGAAGATGGCACCACCGAGCGCCGCTTGGAGAAGATGATGGCGAAGGATCCCAAAATCATGGAGCGCATCACGCAAAATGGAATGAAAGCCTATTTCGAAAACGCCAGCGCCGAAACCAAGATGGAGATGGCCCCTTTCCTAAAGGCCACCAACGAGGTCATGCAAGGTATTCGGGGTCAACCTTTTCAAGGAGGAGGAATGTGAAAAGTTCATCCCAAAAAGGATTTACCCTCACCGAGCTTCTCATCGTTGTCGGAGTCATCGCTGTTTTAGGTGCAGTGGTTGTTCCGATTGGGCGTTCCGTCTTGGTGAAAAGTCAGAAGCTGCGCTGCCAGTCGAACCTACGCGAGATCGGTTTTGCCCTGGACTCATACTGCCGCGACAATCATGGACGCTTGCCCGACCTCCAATCCATGCGGGCCAGTCGAAATGCGGACGTCCCGGTGCTGGAAGTCGTTCTCAAGAAATACAACTCCAACCCCGACATCTTCCACTGCCCCGCGGACCGCGAATTTTTCAAGAAATCGGGATCCAGTTACGCTTGGAATAATGTGGTGAGCGGAACCGCGCGCGAAGCGATGAACTTTTTCGGAGGCAATCAAGCCTCCAAGATTCCTTTGGTCGGCGACAAGGAGGCCTTTCATGGAGATGAAAATGGAACGAACCTACTCTACGGGGACTTTCGAACCGACGATGAGGTCAAGTTCTCGGTGGGCGGTGGAGCCCTCGGACACGCGAAAAACTAACAAAATGCTGGAGGTAATTGGGCTGAAGAAGAAGTTCGCGGGGAAGCCGGCCTTGAAAGGGGTGGAATTCTCTGTCGCGAAGGGTGAAATCTTTGGCCTTCTGGGTCACAACGGGGCAGGCAAAAGCACGACTCTCGGCATCTTGTTGGGAATGGTCGCTCCCGACGAAGGCGAAACGCGCATCGATGGTATTTCCGTCCAAAAGAACCGGGCCGAAGCGCTCGCGAAAGTCGGCGCAATCTTCGAAAGCCCGGGATTTTACGATTACCTGAGTGGCTATGCCAACCTGAAGTTGCTCACGAGTTATTCCGGAGGCGTTACAAAAGCCGCGATCGACGAGGTGGTGGAACGGGTTGAGCTAGACGACCGGATTCACTCCAAGGTCGGCACCTACTCCCATGGCATGCGGCAAAGGCTCGCCCTTGCCCAAGCGCTTTTGCCCGAACCCGAGGTGCTGCTGTTAGACGAACCCACTGACGGATTGGACCCTGAGGGAATCAAATGGTTTCGGGACTTCATCCTGGACCTGAGGGACAACCGGGGGATGACCGTCCTCTTCAACAGTCACCTCCTGGCTGAGGTCGAGCAAATGTGCGACCGTGTGGTGATCTTGCAGGAAGGCAGAAAGGTCTTCCAAGGCGGCAGTGCCGATCTGGAAGAAGACCAGCTCGTGCTAAAATTCGAGGTCGACCCTCCCTCTCTTTTGCAAAATCTGGCTGTCGAGTTCGGCGGCGGGGTGAAAAAGAACAATTTGGTATTACCCAAAACTACCGATATCGCCCTCGTTGTCGCCAAGGCGGTGCAGAACGGAGGACAAGTGCGCGAAGTCCGTCAGGTGAAGCGCTCACTGGAAGACCTCTACCTCGAATTTTCAAGAAAAGTGACCCGATGATCTTTCTCACCCAGCTCCGAGGCGAGCTCACCAAACTTTTTGCCCGTCGGCGCACCTATGTCGGCTATGGGGTCTTCCTCGTATTCGAGCTCATTCTGCTCGTCACCTTTCAAATTGATTCCATTCGCTCCAAGCAAGAGGAGTTCATGGTGCAGAATGGTTTGGCGGCCGATGAATACTTCAGTTCCTTGACCGTGACTTTCATGGTGATGGCCTTCTCGCTCTTTCTGTTAGGTTCCATCTACTTCGCACTCGTCTCGGGTGACATTGTCGCGAAGGAAGTTGAGGACGGAAACATGCGCATGGTCTTGGCGCGGCCAGTTTCGCGTTTCCGCATCCTTTTGCTGAAGTTTCTTTCCACCTGTCTCTACACCATCACCTTCGTCATCTTCGTGGGCATTACCGGGTATGCCATGGCGGTGATCGCATTGGGGGTGGATGGTGGGATGATGGCCTTTAGCCCCAAGATGAAGCTCTTTGCGGTCTATCCGGATTGGGGCAGCGGGATGCTACGTCTGATCATTGCCGCCCTACTCATCGGTATCAGCATGTGCACCATCTCCGCTATCGGATTTCTTTTCTCCTGCATGAAAATGAAGCCCGCCACCGCCACCATCATGGCGCTGAGCGTTCTCTTTCTCGACATGGTTTTGCAGGAGTTCCCCATCTTCAAACCCTACGAGGCCAACTTCATCACCTACAAGATGAGCACCTGGCTCTTTGCCTTCGAAAACAACTTCCCATGGGCCAAGCTGGTCGACAATTTCGCCTTTCTCATCGGGCTCGACCTCAGCCTCTTCGCCATCGCCTGCGTGATTTTTCAGATGCGGGACTTCAAAACCTAACAGCGCACGATTTGCGCTGAAGTGAGGATGGGGCCACGCCCCCCTTTCCCTCAACAAATCTTCGGTGCCACCGCAACCGCCTGCGAATCAAGGACCTCGCGGGATGCGACACCACGAATCTCGGGCGAATTGCATGAAAACGTTGCGGAGGTCGGGCAATTCGTTTGCTTTTCTTGCACTTCCGAACAGCTATGGACTGGATTTGACCGGAGAACAATAACCCTTCATTTCGTTTATCTTGAGCGAGTTAAAGCTTTATTCAGAAGCCTGCCGCCCATTTCCGGCACGATTGCTGCCAGTGTAAGGATGAACTCACTGATTCAAACTTATGAAAGCGAAATACCTCAAAACATTGTCTGCCTCGGCTCTTGCCCTCTTTTCTGCGGGCACACTTTTCGCCGCTAGTCCCTACACCATGCCCAACAATTCATGGATTGAACTAGACGGAAAAGTGACCGAGGTGAACTCCCGCTCATTCTTGTTAGATTATGGTAAGGGAGAGATCCGAGTTGAAATCGACGACTATGATTTCTTCGAAGAAGCCTACAACGTAATCGAAAACGACCGGGTCAAGGTCAGGGGTAAAGTGGACGCCGACCCCAACGAAGAACGAACTATTGAAGCCTCAGCCGTCGTTCTGAAAGACCATGGAGTCACTCTGCGAGCGAACGCGGAGGATGAGGAGGACATCATCGTCAAATTCGTCACCCCGTCCCCCGTTGTGCACCCGGCTCTGGAACTACGGGGAACCATCGAGCGATTCGAGGACGGGAAAATGGTTTTGCAAACGGCAACCCATACCCACCGAATCGACCTGAATGACGCATCGCTGCGCAACATGCGAGGAGCGCTGATCTCGGACACGCTTCGGGTTGGTGACTTTCTGAGCGTTGTCGGGGTGCAGGATAAAAAGCTCTTCGGAACAGATGAGTTCGATGCGAACACCGTCTACCTTCTGAAAAAGATCACCGAGTAATCACTCAATTTCTCGAGTGAGAATACATGACGGGGCTTCAGCAGCAGGGAAACCTGCTGCTGGAGTCTTTTTAACGTTTGGCAGACCCCCGTCGGAGGATTACCGTTCGCCGAAATGATCATTCTCTTTTGGTTGACTCTCTTGTTAGGACTTTTTCTTGTCGCTTGGGTCTTGGGAATCAAAGCACGCGGCTCTCTTTATCATTGGGTGAGAACCTTCCGCACCAAACCTTGTCAGGTGGTCGGGCGAACCTTTCCGGAAAAAACGAGCAAGGAAGAAATCAGCAAGTTTCTCATCGATGCCAACGCCTTTGTCCGCTCAAAGGAGCAGCGCTCTACGGTTGTGGTTCGCGAGTGGAACCACAAAGAAAATACCCTCTTCGTTGGTCTGGTTTTACAGAAAGCGAGCGACTTGGGAGAGACTGGTGAATACGAAGTTCGCAACCTGCCCTCACGCTCCGTCGTGCGGGTTTCTGGCGGAGCCAAGACAAGCGATGTCACCCCCACCGAATCTCTCCAAAAGCATCTAACAGACCATCCTCTGGAAGTGGACATGACTCGGCCCACCCGCCTATCCGGTCAATCCTTCCATCTCTATGAATGGCCCATTGCGGAGGAGTTACCCGCATCCAGCCCAGTGGAGAAGCTCATGGAAGCCACCTTCCAACTGAGAGACATACTCATCTTTCCAATCCTGCTGACCATCGTCGCCATCGGGATGATCGGGACCCAACAGCTCATTCTCTTTCCTCTGGGTATCGGTCTCATCATTCTCCTCTCTGGGGCCGGGAAGTTTGTTCTGCTGCACCAGATGAAGGACGAGTCCGAGGAATATCATCTGCAAAATTACTAAGGTCCCAACGGCGTCCCCTCCGGACGCAAAAACGCCCCGCGAGATGCGGGGCGCTTGGAGAAGATTCATCTCACATCAGGGAGTGCCTTAGAGCAGTTCCTTGATGAGGTTCTCCAGCTTGACGATGTCAGCGGAGAACGCGCGAATGCCCTGAGCGGTCTTTTCAGTCGCCATGGCGTCTTCATTGAAGAGAAAACGGAACCCTTTCTCGTCGAGGCTGATCTGCTCTCCCTCGTAGGAAGCTGCAGTCTCGGCAGTCAGGCGAGGCTCGAGAGACGCATCGTCGTTCTGGAGTTCTTCCAACAACTTGGGAGAGATGGTGAGGAGGTCGCAACCGGTCAATTCGGTGATTTGACCTTTGTTGCGGAAGGAAGCCCCCATGACCTCGGTCTCGTAACCGAACTTCTTGTAGTAGTTGTAGATGTTCTGCACCGACTGGACGCCGGGGTCCTCGGCTCCGACGTAGTCGATGCCGGTGTCCTTCTTGTACCAATCATAGATGCGGCCAACGAACGGAGAGATGAGCTGGACCTTCGCCTCCGCACAGGCAACGGCTTGCGCGAATGCGAAAAGAAGAGTGAGGTTGCAGTGGATGCCTTCCTTCTCGAGTTCCTCGGCGGCCTTGATCCCTTCCCAAGTAGAAGCAATCTTGATGAGAACGCGATCCTTGGAGATTCCCTCCGCCTCATACATCTCGATGAGCTGGCGGGCCTTGGCGATGGTGCCTTCCTTGTCGAAAGAAAGACGGGCATCGGTCTCGGTAGACACTCGGCCGGGAACGATTTTCAGGATTTCGAGACCGAAGAGAATGAGAACACGGTCGATGATGGCTTCAACCAGCTCATCGCCGGATTTGCCGGAATCCTTGAGCTCGCTAACAGCCTTTTCCACCAGGTGTTTGTATTCTGGCTTTTCGGCAGCTTGCAGGATGAGCGACGGATTGGTGGTCGCATCCAGGGGCTGGTATTCCTTCATGGACTCAAAGTCGCCGGTATCAGCCACGACTTTGGTGTATTGCTTGAGTTGCTCTAATTGGCTTGCCATATCGGGGCCTTCCTAAGCTGAAATGCTGAGAAAGGCTAGAAAAACGGGGTTTTCCTCCGAAAAAGGCGCTCAGTTACAAGAAAACGGCAAAATGACGGCAATCTTTGTCAAAAGAGCCTCCAGATTCCGGGGAAATCAGCCTCGAACCATGGCTTTTTCGACCTAGGAGCCCGTTTGGGACGGCTTGATGACTAGAGGAAAGGTCGGGGTATGTTTCGTGATTTGGTCTTCCACAGCGCTTGCTCCCTGGTGGATTTGATTCCCAACCGCAAATCCATTGACGAGATAGAGCCGGGTCTCTCCGGGCTGCAGGCCAGTTACGTAGGTGCGGGAACCCCTGTTTACGGTGACGTATTCCACCCGAACGAGTTCGGGATCCTTGGCGACCAAGGTCGCATTGTATCCACCGGGCACGGGCAAACCAACGATATGCTCAAAGGCCAACAGCCGCTCTCCCTGAACAATCTCTGCGGCGGGAAGTTCGTCCGACTTTCCATTGCGATAGGCGCGCCAGGTGGCGGACTCGTGCAAATGACTCTGATACCGGCCACAAGAGCTCACCCCCAAGGCCAGCAGTAATAGCGAAATAGCCAAACTGAACTTCATGAACCAACTTCAACAAAACTAATCCAAAAGGTCCATCAGGAGCCTGTCAAAAAAGCTCACTTCACCCGATACCACTCTGCCGAACGACCAAGCAGGGAAACTCCTTTGAAGCCGCGCATCATCATCTTGTCGTTTCCTTCCAACCAAATCTTACCCTGATAAGTCTTTCCATTGGAGGAGTCGTAAACTCGACCACCCTCCCACTTGCCATCCTTCTTGTAAAAACCCCAGACCACAGGCAGCCCTATGATCTTGCGATTTCGCAGCTTGGGATCCGGATTCTTGGTATCATGAGTCCGGGTCGTGTCTTTGGCTGCGGTGACCCGCCCGACGAGTTTCCCTTTCTCAATAGTGATTTGGATGGTGGCCTGACCATCGGATTTCTTCCAAAGGCCCAAGATGGGATCAGCGGCATCCGCCAGAGATGAACTACAGATTAGAAGAAGGATCAGGGCGAATAGGTTTTTCATAAAGTCAAAAAGGGTGAGGAGTCCTCAGTGGAAAAGAAAGCAAGAAGACCGGTCACTCAAGAGCATACAGGCCGGCGCGAAGGGAGAGCTTGTTCTCTTTGAGAGTCATCTTTTGCAAACCAGCCCAATCATCGGCATATTCCATCTCTCCGAAAAGCAGGCACCCGACCCGAACATAGTAATCCCCCTCCCCGGTCTTTTCCGATAACGCGGCGAGCGGGTATTTGCGGTCCTGAGCCACACTGGCCACCCAAGGCTCGTCGAAAAGATTGACCGGCACGAGGTCTTCGTAGTCGCCGGTTCCATTCGGATCATAGAAATACTCGACGATCACTTTTTCACTCGCGGGGTAGATATCTCCCACATCCACACGCATATCATCGGGCAACTGCGGAACGGGAGTCGACGGAAAGTTGACAAAGTCGGTTGTCCATTTCGGCCAGACCCGCACCTGCATCCGGGCCAGCGTCAGCAGGGGCACGGGGCAACCCAACACCGCATCCAGCGCCAGTTGATACTCGATAATTCCAGACCAGGTGTCGCGCTCATCTTCCTGAAGATTTGGGGGCCAGGCATTGTCGGAGAAAGTGATTTCCTGATTGAGACTCACATGCAGAACCGGGAGGCATTCATATTCTTCCCAATGATCTTCACTGTCCTCGGCCCCAATGTGCTCCGCAGCCAGAAAGCGTTTCCTCATCACAAACTGGCTCAACCAACCGGGCAAAGGAAGAGAAAGCGGATTACGAAACCGGAGCGGGCTATCGAGGATTGTGGTGGTGACGGTGTGAGTCCAATCCGAACGAGTCCTTGGCTCTTCATGAGGGTCGCGACCGTCGAACTCCATAACGACTCGCGGGAGGATTCCAGTGACCTCGGTATCGACGATTGTTGGCTTGGGGGGTGCCCCATCAATCCCAGCCAAGGGATAGACATAGAGGTCGAAACGCGCCATCAAGCCATTCATCGGCACCGACTGCATACTCCCCTTCTCGGTATAAAGAGGACTTTCATAAGTCACGGTTTGCCCCAAAAGAGTAATCAAATTCTGGGAGATCCAAGCATCACAGTTTTGCGGCTCCGCACGGGCTGAGAAGGTCAGCACCGTCACAAGGATCCAGAGAGAAAGTAAAGAACGACCCTTCATTCGGATGCCACCTCCATCACTTTTGAGTCAACCGACTTGTCCAAGAATGGCAGAACCGTCACCGGCCCACCTTGATATGTGGCTATCACCAAGCACCCGTGTTTCTCGAAATTCTCACGCAACTCTTTTGCCAAGGGCTGCTTGGCAAGAACTTGGGACCAAGTCACTTCGCTATGCCGGAGCCAACTCCGATTCGCGGAAAGAAACTCGATCCAACTCACTTGTCGCCCTTGGGGTGCATCCGCCACCATCTCCCGATACTGGTCAGGCAGGTGGAGAATACTCTGACGAGGCACTCGGGTGCAGAATTCTTTGCTGACGAGATATTTGTAGCGATTTCGAAATTGCTTTTCAAAGTCCATCCCTGTGGGCTTGGGTCGAGTTGCCAAAGCACTCCACGTGGGAATGGCCTTTTGAGGTTCAGCCCCCACTTCGACGAGTGGCAGCAGAACGAGCAGGAATAGTAGCGTATTCTTCATACTGGTTCGATGGTTGGAAAGAAACCGGCCTCAATCGCTAGAGCGAGGCCAGATCCAATCTGCGGGAAGAAGGAACTTCTTCTCCTCGGGTAAAATCCCACGAGAGAGTCACCCTTCCGCTCCGCGAGGATAACAATCCACTGGTTCTCAAATCACCCGAAGTCTCGGGAGGATCGCGATAGAAATCCGCAAGAAGAGTCAGCTGAATGGTAGGATTCACATTGGCAACTCCTTCGCCCTCGGGGAAAAGAGCATCGTTGACCAAAGGGGAAAAGGAGATGGCCAACTGACCGTCAGAGTCTGCCTGAAGCACATACAAATCCTCGAGAGAGGCGATGGTAAAGTCACTCTTATCCCCGGGAGCATCGCCTGTTACGGAGAAAAACAAGTCGGGTTCCAAGAGCGGGCTTCCGTTCACCCCAAGCCCGAAGCTTGCCCACGACGATTGCCCATCCCAACGACCTTCCTGCTCTTGCCCGAAAGAATAAAAATCACCTTCTTCGCTCTGTTCTCCCAACGTGATGGAACCTGCAATCCCTTTGATCACATAAGCCCAACACTTTTCCTCCAACACGATTTTCAACGGTTCTCCCGCCGAACTGAATTCTTGGGGCTCCTCCATCCCCGGCACCCAAATTGATATATGATAAGAATCTGATTCCCCTACATCGGCCGAGACGAGCGCCACAGAAGAAAGAGCAGCACAAACCCCAAGGAACATTCGTGTCATAAAAAGAAATTTACTCTTTTGAGTTAGACATTCAAGGACTTTCTAACAATCAGAAGGCGTTTACTAAAAAAGCATTTTCGCCCCGAAAAACTTAATAAAAAATATGAACTCTTCTGAAAAATAACTACGCAAATATCCAGATACCAAGTTCCCGGCTTGCCTATCTGTTCCTCCGTTCACTGAGCCTTTTTTCAAGCGTCGCATTCTTGACAATTCGTAGCATTCAGGGCACATCAGCGCCGCAGTGACCGCCCTCCTTCTCAAACCTCTCAAGATTCGCGTCGCCCTTATTTGGCCGACGGGAGCTGGAGTCGTTGTGAGATAGAACAAATCATCACCAACTCCGGAACCTCAATCCGAACCGGAGTTTTAAGTTGTCACCTCTTCCTCCTGTTCGGCCTCCAACCCTACCGAACATGAACGAACCAGTCTCAATCCGCAAAGGCATCGTCCTGATGCTCTTGTCCGTTGTCTTTTTCTCAGTGAATTGTCTCATCATTCGCTGGGTTGGGCTCTTCGCGTCGGTTGATGGCTGGATGTCGTCCTTCACCCGTGGCCTTGCCGGGACCATTTTCGTAATTGCGGTTTACTCGCGGGGACGGGGTCTGCACCTGAGCCATTTGCGCAAGCCCATGATCATCTTGCGCGGCTTCTTAGGAGTGACCACGATCACGATGCTCTACTTCACCCTCATCCATCTGGGGGCTGGGCGGGCGATGGTGATCAACCTGACTTACCCGCTCTTTGGCGCCATCATTGCCGCCCTCGTCCTGAAGGAAAAACCCCACCCCGCCACTCTGGGCCTGCTGATTTTGGCGATGATTGGTCTGGGTTTGTTTTTCTCGGAAAGCCTGCAGAACGCGACCTTCGGAGGTTACGATTTGCTGGGGCTGGCTGGCGCAGTGCTAGCCGGGGCCACGGTGGTGGTGATTCGCAAGCTGACCCAGACGGAGACCGCGCCCACCATTTATTCGGGGCAATGCATCATCACCCTGCTCGTCACCACCCCGCTGGCGATGCCTTCCTTTGGCGAGACGACGCCGTTCATCTGGTTCCTGCTGATGCTGGGAGGCGGCATCGTGGCCTATGGCCAGATTCTCATCACCAAGGGCTTCTACCATCTGGACGTGGCACAAGGCTCGGCGATTCAGATGTTGATCCCGGTTTTGACGGGAGCGGGAGGGTTCGTTCTCTTTTCAGAGAGCTTTTCGATCATCGAGATCATCGGTGCGATCTTGACCCTCTTTGCCACTTGGCGCATCACCATTGCCCCTCGTGCGGTCCTCGCAACGAGTGCCCCTGACGTAGCAATCCCGCAGGACACCACGAAGGAATCCTGCGGGACTACAATTCCCCCCAAAAAGACACCCATACGCTAGAAATTCAGGCCTTTTCTGCCAAGTCCAAAATCCTCTCTAATTTCCCTGTTCATCACCGCCATCCTTTACAATAACCACCCTTTCCAAAAAATTCATGAGCGCCGACGCCCCAACCAACCAGCCCAAGTCCACTGTGGAAGAACTCATTGCCGTTCGGCGCGAGAAGCTGGGCAAACTTCGCGAGATGGGTCACGACCCTTACGGTCAATCCTTTGCAACGACCCACACCCCCGGCGAACTGAAGGCCAACTTCGAGAACGAGCTCTCCGCGACCATCGCCGGACGGGTCCTCGCCATTCGTGATTTCGGCAAAAGCGTCTTCTGCACCCTGGGCGATGCCGAGGGACAGATTCAGATTTACCTCAATAAAAAGCAGCTCAGCGAAGAGCAATGGGCCGTCTATCAGTGCCTCGACATGGGCGATTGGATTGGAGTGTCCGGCCAAACCTTCACCACCGGCAAAGGCGAGCCCTCGCTGCAAGTGGCCGAGGTCACCGTCCTTTCCAAAGCCCTGCGCCCCATGCCCGACAAGTGGCAGGGCCTGACCGACCGCGAGACCAAGTATCGCAAGCGCCACCTCGACCTGATGTCCAACGAGGACAGCGCGGAAATCTTCGTGACCCGTTCCCGCATGGTGGCCGAGATTCGGAACTTCCTGCATGAGCGCGGCTATCTGGAGGTTGAGACCCCCATGCTGCAATCCGTGGCCGGTGGCGCCGCCGCCCGCCCCTTCGAGACTCATCACAACGCGCTCAACATGGCGCTGACCCTGCGCATCGCGCCGGAGCTCTTCCTGAAGCGCCTCCTCGTGGGTGGCTTCACCAAAATCTTCGAACTCAACCGCAACTTCCGTAACGAGGGAATCTCCCGTCGTCACAATCCCGAGTTCACAATGCTGGAAGCCTATCAAGCCTTTGCCGACTTCGAGATCATGGCGGAAATGGTGGAGGAAATGACCTGCCACCTCGCAGCCACCTTCTGCGGCGGCCTGCAGATCGAGCACAAGAACGAAGAGGGCGAAGTGACCCGCACCATCAACCTCGAGCGTCCCTGGAAGCGCGCCAACTACCACGACCTCGTCAAGGAAGTGGCCGGCGATGACTTCTTCGACATCACTCCCGAAGCCCGCCGCGCCAAGTGCGCCGAATTGGGGGTTCAAATCTCCGAGGGCATGGAGGACTACGAAGTCGTCCAGCAAGTCTTCGAGAAAAAGGTCGAGGAACACACCTTCGATCCCTGCTTCGTCACCCGCGTCCCGAGCGAGCTCATTCCTTTGGCCAAAGTCACCCCCGGCGGCAAGACGGTGGAGGTCTACGAGCTCATCATCAACGGACAGGAAATCTCGCCCGGATACTCCGAGCTCAACGACCCCGACGTGCAGAAGCAACGCCTCGAGCACCAGGCCGGGGGCGAGGAAGAGCAACTCGTCGACTACGACTTCATCGAGACCCTCGAGCACGGCATGCCCCCCGCGGGCGGAATCGGTATCGGTATCGACCGCCTCATCATGATGCTCACCGGCGCTCCCACTATCCGCGACGTGGTCTTGTTCCCGCTCTTGAAAAAGAAGGACTAATTCGCGGGAGAAAGAGCCATGGCCCAATTGATCGTCTTCGACCTCGACTTGACGCTGTGGCACTGCGGCACCCTCCTCTGGTGTGATCAGCTGAGGCCTCCTTTGTCGCAGGACAAGGAAGGCCGGGTCCGGGATGCCGATGGAGTCGAGGTCCGCCTCTACGACGAAGTGCCGACTCTGTTAGAAAATCTAGCAGACGAGGGCTACCTTCTCGCGCTGGCCTCGCGGACCAGTGCTCCTCCTATCGCGCGACAACTGTTGGAACTGTTTGGCATTCGCTCCTACTTCGAGCACGAGGAGATCTACCCCGGCGACAAGTCCACTCACTTTGCCTCCTTGCAGGAAAAGACCGGAGTCCCCTATTCCGAGATGCTGTTCTTCGACGATGAGCCGCGCAATGTTTCGTCCGTGGGTCGCCTCGGTGCGCAGGCCGTTCTCGTCTCCTCCGGAGTCTATCAAGCAATCGTCTCCCGGGCGCTGGAGACCGGCCTTTCGCTCGACTAGGTCCATCAGCTACCCACGGGGGCTCGCAAAAAACCCCACAGCCAAGGCTTGCGCCAGCGGTCCCCGACGGCTGAGATGGTTCACTGCGTCTCATGAATCTCTTTAGAAAGAAGAAAAAGGTAGTCGAGGAAGCGACCTTCAAATCACGCGTCAACGAGTTCTGGGTCTGGTGGGCCGAGAATGCAGACTGGATTCGCGAGAGCGTGGATCAAGACGGAGGAGCAGCGATTCAGCCCACCATCACCGAACAAGTGAACCGCTTGGGCTCGGGATTTGCCTGGGTCCTGGGACCACATCCCGAAGGCAAGGAGCAGGGACATTCCTTCACCCTTTCGCCAGACGGCATGCTCAACTACCTCTTTCTCACCAGCTATTGGCTGGAGCACGCTCCAAACATCAAGGGTTGGCATTTCTACTCTTCCCGCCAGCCTTCCTTGGAGCTTGATGGCTGCTCGATTCGGGTGGGCGACTTTCAACTCGCCGCCAAAGAACTCTGGCTCACCCCAAGCATCGATGAGGAGCGAGAGGAGATTCACATCACCGCTTGGTCTCCCATCTTTGCCGAAATCGAAGAGAGTCAGGCCTACTACGTCCTCTTTCTTTTGCTCGATGAAGCCTTGGGGGAAAACGGGGTCAGCCAGTGGCTGGGAGCAATCGAAATCAAAGACGACCGCCTGGCAGACTCCTTCCCTCTCTCCGAACTTCCCGAACAAGTCGAACTCATTAAAAAGAAGCATCAGTGGAAAAAGTATCCCCTGGAAGACTCCTACACCGGCTATCAATTCAAAAACCCGCAGGAGAACGCCCCCCGCAAGGACATGGTCACGCTGACCACCCAGAACCCCAGCGTGACCCTCGACTACTACGAGGCTGACGGTGCCCTCGACAACCCCATTCCCAACACTGGGGCCAGCTATCAATTCATCCAAATCCCCATCACCCAATTCCCCGACGGCGAACAAGTCGACACCCGCGCGGCAATCGAGGACGCCCTGCAAGAGTCTTTGGACAAGCAACACGCAGGCCGGATACTCGGCGGCGGTCTCGGCAGACAATACGCCTACATCGACCTGCTTCTCTTCGACGGACAGAACAGCCTCGACCTCGTCAACGAATCACTCGATCGGCAGGAGGTGCGCAAATACACCATCCTGCCCTTCTGAAGGTAACCCATTCAGAGAGCCTTTTCTCACTGCCAAAAAAACAACATTTCAATTGCCAAAAATCCAGCACCCGCTAGATTCTTGGCATGAACCGACTCGAAAAAGGTCATCTCTCGCGCCGCGAGCGACAAATTCTGGACATCATCTACCGTCTCGGTGAAGCGACGGCGCAAGACGTGCAGGATAACCTCCCTGACCCTCCCAGTTACTCCGCAGTGCGAGCCCTGCTCGTGACGCTGGAAAACAAGGATATGGTCAAGCACACCAAAGCCGGACGACGCTACCTTTATCAGCCGGCAATCGCGGAGGACACTGCGAAGCGGTCGGCGCTGAAGAATCTCCTCGGCACCTTTTTCCAAGGAAAGCCCGAGAATCTCGTTGCCGCCCTACTCGATCCCAAGGATCAGAAACTCTCCCCTGAAGAAATCGAAAGCATTCGCGGTCTCATCGACGATAAGTAAATAGCCGCCTCCTTCACCATGCCCTCCCCCTTTGTCAGCCTCCTCATCGCCGCCCTCGGCCTAATCGCTGTGCAGTTGGCAGGACGTCGCACTCCGCTGCTCACCGCGATCACCTTGGCCACGCTTTTGACGCTGCCACTCTTCGCCTATTTGCCCAAAATTCACCTGCAACTGCCAACCGGCGCGCCTGTCGCCATTGAGGCCTCCGCCAGTGTCTATGTGCGAATCTATCTGGTTGGCTTGGCGGTCTTTGGCGGGAAGCTATTGCTCGATCTGGCGGCTTTTACCCGTTGGAAAATAGCCTCTGTTCCTTTGGCAAATGCCCCTCTGGTGGAAGAAGTTCTCGCCACCGCCCATGAACGGCTGGGTATGAGCAAGAAGACCCAGGTTCGCATTCACCGCACCCTCAAATCTCCCGTTGCGGCCGGACTTTTCAAGCCTACGGTCTACCTTCCGGAGAGCGCTCTCACGTGGGACGCCAACACTCTCCAAGCGGTTCTCCTGCATGAACTTGGCCATCATGTCCGCCGCGATTTGTGGGCCTCCATGGCAGCTCGGCTCGCCTGCCTCGTCCACTGGTTCAATCCCCTGGCGTGGATTCTTCGCCGGCGGCTACTGACTCAGTGCGAATTCGCCTGCGACGCCCGCGTTCTGGCCACCGGCATCGATGCCAGGAGCTACGCCCACACCCTCTGCGACCTCGCCCTTCCCAAGGGCAGCCGCACCCCCGCACTCGCCATGGCCATGGCGACCAAATCCAGTCTACGCGATCGGGTGGAGAACCTTCTTTCCCCCCGCCGTCCCCCATCCATTTTCCCGATTTTCGCCACTCTTCTCCTCACTCTCGGGACTGCTCTCGCATTATCGACCCTGCGGCCCGCAATCGAGCGAACCTTTTCGCCCAGTTCCACCTACAGCACGGAGGAGGTCGAGCTCCGCCTCACCGCCAATCCGTTTCCGGGCAATCCCTGAAACTCCTTCCAAGATCTTCGGGAGAAAAGGAAATCCTCTTTCCTCCGAACATCGGAGTCCTGACAACTTCCACTGAGTTGGAAAATCTCGTCCTCCCACCGACTCCTTCTTGATTCTCTCTGTGAAATTCGGGAGTCTTCGCGACATGCGCCCGATAGCTCTTCTCATCCTTCTCACCACTGGGCTTTGGGCCCAGGAAGAGGAAAAACTTCCGCCCATCCCCCCGCTCCCGATCGTAGGAGAAGAAGAACAAGCAGCCCCGAGTGAAGAAGCCACCGTTCCCGAGAGCGGTCGCATCCTCATCCCCTCTGATCCCCATCCCAATCGCGAACCCGCTTTCGACGAGATTGTCCCTTCCAAGGAAAGCCAGAAGGAAGAAGGAGAGCCCCAGGAGGTTCCGGAAAGCCTCAAGACCCCGCCTAAGGACGACGGCATCCGCTTGTCCGTCCTCGGCTATCACGAATTTGCGGAGAAGCTCCCCAACACCGCAATGCGGATCAAAACCTCCAAGTTCCGCAAGCAAATGGAAGCTCTGCGCGACCTAGGAAAGCCCATCATCACGATGGAGGAATTCATCAAGTGGAAAAGCGGCGAAGGCACCATCCCGCCCCAATGCTTTCTCATCACCATCGATGACGGGTGGAAGTCGGTCTACACGGACGCCTTTCCCATCTTCAAGGAACTGGAAATGCCCTTCACCATCTTTCTTTACAAAAATTACGTCGATGGCGGGGGCCGCGCCCTCACCACCCCGATGATCAATGAGATGCTGGAGTCCGGCCTTTGCACCATCGGTTCCCACTCGGTCAGCCACCCCTTCCCCTCCAAGTTCAAGGCTGCCGCCAAAAAGGGAAAAGAAGCCCACCTCGCCTTCCTCAATGAAGAGTTCGGCACCTCCAAGACTTACCTCGAGGAGAAGTTCAAAAAGCCCGTGCCCACCTACGCCTATCCCGGCGGCTATGTGACCGACGCCATGCTCCCCGTGGCCAAAGAGGTCGGTTACGAATACCTCTTCACCGTCAATCCCGGCATGACCCGCTTGGATACCGACAACTTCACCCTGCCCCGCTTCATCATTCTGGGCAATCGCGACGGAGTCTTCGAGCTGGCCACCACTTTCCGCGAGACTGCTGCCAGCGCGAGCGCGGAGGGAGCTGTCGTTCAGACCACCAAGCATCCCGTCGTGCCCGAGCCCGGAGCTGTCATCACCAACCGTCTGCCCTTGATCGCGGCCGATCTTTCCCAAGAAACCGAGATCGACCCCGAGTCCATCGTGATGCGGGTCGCCGGCTTTGGCAAAGTCCCCGCCGTCTGGAGCGAGGAGGACAAAACCTTTTCCTGGCAAGTCAACCGCCCCCTGCGCATCCCTTCCTGCGAGGTCTCGGTGCAGTGGAGACTGAACGATCACCGCGAGTATGAACTCCCCATGCGCTGGTCCTTCCGTGTCGACTTGGAGGCAGCCTACCAACCCCGCTAAGCGGCAGGCCAGGCCCGGAGTGATGAGAAAACCGCCTCGCTGTTATCATCGCCGCAGTTGAGGAGGAGGGGCAAACTCCTCTCCTATGAACCTCAACTGCACTCCCTTAAGCCTTTTTTCTTGGAACTTCAAAATCGAGGGCGGCGCGGAGCCTTGCGTGCTAACCTTCAATTGGATGAGCGAGCAGGGCACCATCACGGTCGGCCACACCCGATATGAGGTGGAAAAGCAAGGGATGATGAGCGGAGAGTGGCATCTCAAAAAAGGCCACGTCTTCTACAAGGCGCTGAAGCCAAACCCCTTCACCCGCCGTTTCGAGATCACTGGTCCCGAGGGCCCGGCGACTCTCCTTGCAGCCGGGCTGGGGCGTCCCATGACTCTGAAGGGCGGCGGGCACGACCTCACCTTCTCCCCCAATCATCTCTTTACCCGAAAGGCCACAATCAGCGGCCAGGGCCACGACCTGACCCTCACCGCCTTCGCCTTCTGGCTCACGGCGCTCACCTGGAAGCGGAGCGCTCAGTCCTCGAACTAGCCGTTCATCGGGGAGGAAAAGCGAAAACACACAAGACTGGACAGCTATTCGCGCTTTCTTAGTCTTTTCTGATATTGAAAGTTGCCCAAGCAATCCTCTGGCTTGTTTTTCTCATTCTTGGAGGAAGAGAGATTCGATCGTGGCAAGAAGCAGGGTTGGCGGCGAACAGCGAGACCGCGTCCCACAACAGCTTGGAACGCATTGCGAGCGCCTCCCTCAGCCAACCGAGGCAGGTGCCCATTGCCCAAAAGGCCATCGCGGTCCCGCAATCATCCCGCTCCTCGCCTTCTATCCGGCAATGGCCAAATCAAACTCGGCACACGCTCCCGGATGGCTTTGAGGTTCAGACCCTGGAGAGCAACCAGGATAGCAGCCGTTGGTCCTACCGCAGTGAACACTTTGACTTCGTCTCCGACGCTGCCTTACCCGACGAAGCGGTCGAAGAATTCGCCTCCCTCTTCGAGTTGACCCACCTCTACTGCAGCCGCCTTCCTTTCGAGCTCCAGCGCTTTCAAAAAGGGAAAAACCATCGCGCCGGCCGCCTTAAGGTCCGCCTCATGGAGGACTACTCCAACTATCTCCGCGAAGGAGGCACTCCCGAATCCGGCGGTATCTACCTCACCGAACCGGACCTCATTCTCATCCCCTTCGAAGGAATCGGTCTGCGCAAGGAAGACGGAACCTATCAACTCGACAGCACCCGCACCAACCAGACCCTCATGCACGAAGCGACCCACATGATGATGCGGGGCCCTCTGCTGAAGGACGGCTGGTTCGTGGAGGGGGCAGCCGAGTATGTGGCAACGATTCCCAAAAAGACCAACACTCTCCATGTCGACAGTCATCTCGACGCCATCAAGAGCTATGTGTGCGACTATGGATACCAGGACCGCGGCGGGCACAACTTGGGCCCCGAGATCGAATTCGTCTCCCTCCAAACTCTGATGGAGTGTGACTACCCCACTTTCCAAGAAATCCCCAACGGTTATCCCTACGCCCTTTTGCTCTTTCACTACTTCGCCCACGCGGATGGAGAGGCAGATGGACAAAGACTCCGTGACTACGCGAAGGCCCTGAATCAAGGGGCTGAAAACGGCACGGCCCGCAAGATACTTCTTGCAGGCCGTGATTACCGAACACTTGAAAAACTGCTGACTAACAGTTGGGAAAAAGATGGCATCTCCCTGACCTTTCGCAATTAGGTCCTGCGTATTCCTGTGTCTTACTTTTCTTAACTAATTGAGAATTGAGTCACATTTTTCCTTTTCGACCCTTTCAATTTCTCCCCGCGAACTGCCTCTTTCGCGGCCAAGGCTAAGATATAGCGACAAAAAAAGCAGTTCCGGACTCGACCGGAACTGCTCTAGCAAATTTTTCTAGCGAAAGACCTAGGCCTGCTTCTTGAGCAAGTCGCGGATTTCTTCGAGGAGCTTCTCCTGTGCCGGTGGCTCGGGTGGAGCTTCTTCTTCCTTCTTATCGAAGGCGGCCATCAACTTTTTAACGATGATGAAGACCACGAAAGCAAGGAGGGTGAAGGAAATGAAGTCTTGGATAAACTGACCGTAATTGATGGCCACTTCAGCCACTTCGGCTGAGGCTTCGACGGTCCCATCCTCCGAGGCCTCGACCGCAGGTTGTCCCACCTGGATGACTTTCTTCATGTTGGAAAAGTCAACACCAGCCAACATGGCTCCCAGTGGTGGCATCACCACGTTGTCCACGAGTGATTTCACAACCGTTCCAAAAGCTCCGCCGAGGATAAATCCTACGGCCATATCTACCATGTTGCCTTTGAAGGCAAACTCTTTGAATTCTTTAAGCATCGTTTTCTAGGTTTAATCTGTATGAGAACAGCAGAGTTTAGAAACGACAAGAAAGGCTTAAGTCACAAAAAAAGAACCTCTTGCACTCAGGGTGCCGAAAATCAGGCCACACTCCTCGCTTTCCTCGAGGGCCAAACCTTGTTGAAATCAGCTTCCCATGGCCATTCACCCTACTGCCATTATTTCCCCCAAAGCCGAGATTGGACCCGATTGCGAAATCGGTCCCTACTGCGTGATCGGCGACAACGTCACCCTCGGAGCCAATTCCCGACTCCGCAGTCACGTCGTGATCGAGCGTGATACCACGATTGGAGAACGCTGCGATGCCTACCCCTTTGCCGCGCTGGGCGGCCGCACCCAGGACCTGAAGTTCCAGGGCGAGGAGACTCACCTCTACATCGGGGATGACAACACCTTCCGCGAAAACGTCACGGTCCATCGCGGCACCAAGCCGGAAACGCCCACCCGCATCGGGAACCACAATCTCTTTCTCTGCTACGCCCATGTCGCGCACGAGTGCCAGGTTGGCAATCACACCATCTTCTCCAACAACGCCACCATCGCCGGTCACGTGACAGTGGGCGACCACGCCATCATCTCCGGTCTCAGTGCCGTGCACCAGTTTTGCCGCGTCGGGGAGCATTCCATGACCGCCGGACTGGCGCGCGTGGTGCAAGACGTCCCTCCTTTCATGATTGTGGACGGCAATCCCTCCTCCACCCGAGGCCTCAACATCGTGGGCTTGCAAAGGCGCGGCTTCCCCGAGGAGGATATCCGCGCCCTCAAGACCGCTTACAAAAAGCTGTTCTTAAAAAAGGACCTCAACCTCGGCGAGCAACTCAAGGTCTTTCGCGAGCTTCCCGAAGCCCAGAATCCGAGTGCGCAGGCTCTCATCCAATTCATCGAAACCACCGATCGCGGTATCGTCCGCTAGGCGGTTTCCCGAATTACTCAAAAAGAAAGCAAATCGGGCCGCCCGGGCAGGATACCGGCTCCCCATGGGGGCTGAGCTTTCCGGTCTTTTCATCCACTTCAAAGACTTGGATATCCTTCGAAGCCTGACCACCGGCCAAGATCCACTTTCCACTGGGGTCAAAGTTGAAATTCCGCGGAATTCTGACTCCCGCCGAAATGGTTTGGACCCGTTGCAAGGTTCCCTCCCGGGTCACCCGGTAGACTGAGATGCTATTGCGCCCCAGTGGACTGCCCTCCGGATTCGTACGCAAGTCGCGCTGGGAGGTGTAGACGAATTTGCCATTGGGATGGACCCGGATTTCCGCACAGCTCATCTTCTCTTTCTCGGCCTCCTCAGGCATGGTTGAAACCGTGCCTAGAGCGGTAAGGCCCCCGCTCTCTTTTTCATGCTTGAAGGTCGTCACGGTGAGGTTGAGCTCGTTGAGCACATAGGCAAACTTCCCGTCCAGGGAAAACTTCATATGGCGAGGGCCAGCTCCCGCTTCGGTCAAGCCTGCCCCGGCAGCCGTCAAAGCGGCAGTCTCCGGTTCGAAGCGATAGATCAGCACTTTATCCAAACCAAGGTCCGGCACATAGGCGAATTGATTGTGCGGGCCAGCCGCAAAGTAATGCGCGTGCGCCTCCTTCTGTCGCTGGGGATGGACGCTGGAGCCCGGGTGCGCAATAGCCGAAACCGCCTCGGAGAGCGATCCATCTTCCTTCACCTGAAAGCTCGCTACCGAACCGCTGCCATAGTTGGCGGCAAACGCCACATTTCCGGTGGCATCTATCGAGACGTGGCAAGAGCCATTGCCTTGGGTGGAAACCTGATTGAGCACCTCCAATGTGCCGCCTTCCAGGATTTGCAATGCCGCCACCCCTCCACGCCACTTCGTGCCCTCATCGAGATTGCAGGTCGAATAAAGAACCGGCTTTTCCGGATGCATCGCGAGGAAGCCGGAGTTCTGCAGGCTAATGGCCTCCACGGGAGAGGAAAGGGTTCCGGATGCCGAGTCGAATTCCGCCATCCGCACGCCCGCACTTCCACAAGCCAGATAAACGCGCTCCCCTGCCGACAGAAATGAGGAGGAAGCCAAGAGAATGGAAACGAATAGCGACGATTTGAATTTCACCCCTCCACTCCAGCAAGCACGACGCAAAGACGCAATACGATTCGGCAGACCACCTCCATTCTTTCCTCCCGAACAAGGAGATTCACCTAAACGACCTTGGGCTTCTTTTTCCTCACCGGGTGGGCGATCTGCTGGAGATATCCCACGAGGCACCAGGACATTGTCATCGCCGCCACCAGCGGTAAAACCGGCGTCCACAGTCCCCGCCAATTCAAAAGGCCCAAGGCAAAAAAGAAGAGCCCCCCGCACAGAACTGCCAGCGCAATCAGCTGCGGAAAAGGCCGGAGATAAAGCGCGAATATCGCCACCAGAACAATCTCGCAATAGAGAAAGACTTCCCACCCCAAGCTGAGTCTCCGGAAGCTCTCGGCCTTTCCGGGACGGGGAAATTGCAGCAGGTGACGGGCCTCGGCCACGAGTCGCTGACTCTTCTCCGCCATTCTGAGATCGGTCTGCCCAATAAGCACCGCTCCATTCGAGAGCTCGGGCAAATCGACTTCACCCAATGGGAAAAAGCTCTTGGCCGAGAGCGTTGGCAGCTCTTCCAGCGGAGGTTCGACCTCGTCTATCTTGGCTCGCCCAAAGTCGTCCAAGGGGATGACCGGTCCGTCCGGACCCAAGCGCAAGCTTCGTCCCGGCGCGATGATGAGCTCTTCTGGCGTCACCCCCTCCATCCGCATCGCCAAGCTCAAAGGCCATGAGAGCAAAAAGTCCTCTCCCCACCGGGCCAAGACCGGTAGACGACCCGGAGCCCGAAACTGCAAATCACGACCGCCAAAATCCGGGAAAGCAAACTCTACCCCTGACCGTCCGGACACCGAGGGCGGCACCATCACCTGATTCATCAACGGCAGGCTCGAGGCATCGCCGATGAGTCCCATCCTACCCACCAATGACTCCGTCAACCAAGCGGGTGAAGCCTCTGGTTGCGGAACCTCCGACAGGTCAAGCGGCAGCAAAACTTCAGAAAAAGGACGGAGCGCACTGTCCAACGCCAACAATTCCAGCTCAGGAGCCTCCTCCCAATTCAGAGGCTGACTGAAGGCCAACTCGCGTGCTCCCGACTGATACATCTTGGCCAGCAGAATCGCGTATTCCGAAGGCTTGGGCTGATGGCCATCAAAGAGTTCGGGCTCAAGCGGCACCTCTACGAAGCTCCAATTCTGAATACCCGTTTCCTCCCTTTCCAATGACCGCAGGCTCCAGCCATCCGCCTCCGGATTGGTCTCGAGAATCACCTGCCTGGAGTCAAAATCCCTCACCCACGAGAGAAAGGTCTGGAAGACCCCCTCCTCCGTTCGACGGAGAAGCGGCAAATCGCCCATGTAGAGACTACAAATCAAACCGATCTCCAAAGTGAGAGCGGCGAGCACAATCCGGGCTGTCCATGCGCGAAACAAGGGGAGGACTCTATCGGAAGACCCACTCTTGACTAGGCTCGCAGTTTGTCAGTGTTTCAAGGCCTTGCGGGTCGCCCTCCTACCAAAAGGTGTCGAGATAAAGGTGCTCGACCTTGGACCGGGCCCAAGGAGTTTTCCGCAAAAACTTGAGACTCGATTTGATCGACGGATCCGCCAAGAAGCAATTGATCCGAATGCGATATCCCAACTCAGCCCAACCGTAGTGTTCGACCAATTGGGTTAGAATTTGCTCCAAAGTCTTGCCATGAAGCGGATCCTTGGACGCCCCCTCACTCATTTCCCGTCACATCTTCACTTTCCGAAACCTCTTCCGCTTCTCCCAAGTACAGCTTGCCCGGGCGAATCAAACGGCAGAACTCCTTTTTCGAGACTTTGTGGACCTCGCCCTCCCGCGTCTCCCAATTGGTGATGTGCTTGTATTCGATCGAAAGTCGCTGCCACTTTACGATACGGAGAAAGGCATCCCCCACTTTCCAGACCTGTCCTTGTTCGAGTTTCATAGTTGAGGGAGCTTTTGAGAAGAAACGGGGCGCTCGCAAAACAACGAATTCGTCCCGGATCCAAGCGAGAGCTTCACCACCGCCCCCGCAGTGTCAAGAGAAGCATGATCAGGTTTACGAAATCACCCCCACTTCTTTTTCGGAGGAAGATATTTCTCTCGTTATTTTCTGATTTTTCAATTAATTCCGAAACATGAATAACAGCAGGGCGGAGAGTCCAGGTCCCGGGGTCCCGAAGAAGGAAGGTCCGGAGATGAAAAAGAAATTCATCAGCATGGTGTTGCTCTTCGCGAGCGTCTCCATCTGCTATCGCCTGCTATCTGGCTCTAGTTACGGTCGCTCCTCCGCGCTCTACGTCGGCATCCCCGCCCTTCTCGCGATAGGACTTTCTTTCGTCCCAACTCCACGTTCCGTCACCGGCTCGATACTGCTTTGGACCACTTTAGGCATGCTGGCGGTGGGGGTGCTGGCTTTGGAAGGTTTCATCTGCATTCTTGTGGCCCTCCCGTTCTTTTTGGCGATTGGGTTTATCATCGGCATCTTCATCGACAAAGCAAGAGCCCGCGAAGAGGTCACGAAAACCCGCTTTTCTCTCATCGCGATCCTCGGGATCTTGAGTCTGGAAGGGACTCACGAAAGCCTCAGCTTCGGTCGAAGCGAGTCGGTCACCCTCGAAAGAACCATCCCCCTCTCGCCCGACGTCTTTCAGGAAAAGCTGGCTCAGGGACCGACTTTCAGCAATGCGGAGATGCCTCTTTTTCTCCGTGCCGGCTTTCCTGTGCCGCTCACCAGCTCCGGAGGGGGCGACCGGGAGGTTGGGACGCGCTGGAGCATTCCATTCGATCACGGAGAGGAGACTCCACGAGTCCTGACTGTCGAAATTAGCGAAAGCACCCCGCATTCGATGACCCTCGTCCCCATAGGAGACGAGACCGAAATCGGCAAATGGATAAGCTGGGAACGCATCAGGTGGAAATGGAATGAGACTTCAGACGGCTCGACCAAGGTGGAACTCACCTTCCAGTTCCGTCGCAACCTGGATCCCGCATTTTACTTTGGGCCGATCCAGCGTTTTGGAGTCGGGCAGGCGGGCGAATACTTTCTAGATTCCATCATCCAGCCATGACCTCGCTAGCCATCGAGGCGATCGCACTCTACTGGCCAATTCTAACAGCCATCCTTCTTGGGCTGCTTCTTCAAGTCACTCCCCGAGAAAAACTCGGCCTGCTCTACGCCGTGCTCTGGAATCTGGCCACCCTCCCTTGTCTCAATGGAATTGCGGAATGGGCGGGTTGGTGGAGCTTCGAAACGTCCAGCCCCCGGCTTGGAGGTTTGCCCCTCTCTCTCTGGATCGGTTGGGCCGCGCTTTGGGGAGCGCTCGCCTGTCTACTCAGCAAAAAGTTATCCCTCTGGCTCGTCGTGATCCTGATGGCCCTGATTGATCTTCTGGTGATGCCGTTGCTGGAGCCTCTTCTCGTTCTCGGAAGGCAATGGATCTTTGGGGAACTTTTTCTCATCCTGGGAGTTCTTCTCCCCGGGCTGCTTCTCTATCGCTGGACGGCAGAGAGCACTCATCTCGGCCGGCGAACCACTCTGATTTCACTCGGCTTTGCACTCTTGGCTCTTGTCCTAATCCCATTGGCAGCCCATGTGGGAAGCTGGGCCACCTTACTCGACAAGCTCACGTCACAGCCCCCTATCAACCAAGTCTGCGCAGCCATCCTCGCCACCCTTCTCTCCATTCCTCCAATCCTCGCGGTTCGCGAATTCGTCCTCATTGGCCGAGGGACCCCGGTGCCGATGGATGCTCCCGAACGGCTGGTCACCACGGGGATCTATCGCCGCATCCGCAATCCCATGCAGACCGGGATCACGCTGCTTCTCTTTCTCGAAGCGCTCTACTTTTTCAACCCTTGGATCGCCTTCAGCGCGATCTCGATTTTGGTCTATTCGCTCGGGTTCGCACGCTGGTCAGAGGACTCCGACCTGAGCAGACGCTTTGGCAAGGATTGGGAAAACTATCGCGACCAGGTCCCGTCCTGGAGAATCCGTCTTCGCTCATAGACGGGAACGAAATTTTGCCTAGGGGTTCTCTTCCGCAGGATCCTCTTCTTCGGGCTCTTCGCTTTCAATTTCAGATCCAGGAAGAGGCGGCAAAGTGTTCTCCCATCGAAAGAGCTCAACCCCTTCACGCAGCCCGCCGATCTCCCCTAACAAGCTCTCGCAATTGACTCTCCAGTCCTCGTAGTCAGGCGCGCGATGGGGTTTTTTGGCCGTGCCGGGGAAGCAGAGATACGTCACCGTCAGATCACTGACCGGGCGCCAGTAGGGACTGGCCTTGGGATTGATTTGCCGAGCCATACGCAGCGAAGCTTCCCCCACTTTGAAGGTTGGCCCCGCGTCACCGACAATCGCCGGATAAACGATGCCCTCGTGCACCACCACCGCGTAGTCCCCGACCTTGGGACCATACTTGTCCCGCCGATCGAGAATGATGTTCATCGGGATGACAATGAAAGGATCGTAGTCGGCAATGAGAAAGCTGCGGCGTTTCATCTCTTCCAAACCAGGCTCCAAGACGGTGCGGATACGGCTTCTCACCCAGTCCTTGCGCTCTTTTGCGACGTTGGGATCGGCGAGTTCTTTCCGCGCAACTACCAAACGCTTTTCATAGCCCTTAATCAGAGGGTTGGGGGTATCGCCCACCTTGGCCCAGCCATAACTGGTCGTCGGCTGGTAGTAGCTCGAATTGACAATCTCATCCGGCATGGTCGGGAGTCGGTCGCCATCCGAGCCATCGCTCACCACATCCATGTCCCCCTGCATGAGAAAGACGCGCCTCCCGTTCTCCGCGGTGAGATTGAGCATGGTCTGACAATCGAAGAAATTGTGGGAAGTCAGGAGTCCTCCCAGCTTGGCGGCATCGGACTTCAGCCTGTCAGTCTTGTTGCTGTAGAGCTTTTCAAAAAAGTCCGAGACCGAAGCCTTTTCCACCAACGGCACCAATCCCGGAAAGAGCGAGCCCAATCCGGGCGACCCTTTTTCCAGTTCTTCCAAGGTGGCTGCCGCACGAGGGACCCGAACGGTGAGCACGTAATCCGCCATATAGGAGGACTTCTGTTTCCGTTCCTCGGTGGCGAGTCCGCCGTTCTCCAACTTTACTTGAGAGCGGAAAGTGAAGCCCTTGGAGGTCTCGGTGAGATCGGCATCACGGGAAATCCCCATCACGGGAGGTCGGACGGGAGGCTTTTCGACTTCAACCGTCTTCTCAACGACTTTGACCACTTCTTTGACAACCGGCACCTCCACCGTTTTCTCAACGATTTCGGTTTTGGGTTTTCGCAGGCCAAGGACGACGACCGCCACCGCGAGGATAGCGCAAAGGATTTTCCAGAGAGAGGACTTGGGGGGGGTTGACTTCATATCACTCAAGTAACTTTTGACGACGGGGACGGGACGCCATGATGAGGCGGATGGCGAACATGGGCAATAGCGAGATTCCAGCTGCAGCAGCGGCAACTTTCCATCCAGGATAAACACGAGCCCGGCCAGCCTCGAGAGCAGCCAACGACTCCGCCACCACCTGTTGGCGTGGCACGTAGAAATTCTCACGCCCTCCGGGCATCCCGGGGCCTCCTTCGGAACGCGCCGCGACTTTACCGAATTCCGTTTGCACGGGTCCGGGACAGACGGCGAGGACCTCGACGCCAAATTCCCGGACTTCCATCCGAAGCGCCTCCGAGAAGCTGCTCACGTAGGCTTTAGTCGCAGCATAGACCGCAAAATCAGGGATAGGCAAAGTGCTGGCGAGCGAGCTGACATTGATGATCGCCCCTCCCTCGCTGGCAATCATGGTGGGCAAAAACAAGTGAGCCAGATGCGTCAAGGCCTCGACATTGACCCGCAACATAGCCTCGTTGCGAGGCCACTCCGAAGTGCGGAACTCCCCGTAATCACCCAAACCGGCATTGTTGACCAGCACATCAACGGTCCACCCGTGGGCACGGACTTCGCGATAAACTCTCTCCCGCTCTGACGACTCAGCCAAATCCGCACTGAGCACAAGAACTTCCACCTCGAAGCGGGCCCTCAACTCAGTGGCGATCTCCTCCAGGCGCTCACCCCGGCGGGCAACCAGAACGAGACGAGCAAGCCGCTGCGACAACTGGGTCGCAAACTCCTCACCAAGACCTGCCGAGGCTCCGGTCACCAGACCCGTTTCGAAAGTTGAACTCATGATTGGGAAGGTGGCTGGGATAAGCGAACTTTCAAGCCCTGAAGGTGAACGATGACCAACCCATCAGGACATTCCGGTGCAAAAAAAGAGCGGCTTCCAAGAACGAAAGTCCCGGAAAGCCGCTGATTAAAAAGGGTAAGTCGGAAATTAAGCAGGAACCTGCTGACCCTTCTCGTCGACCTTCACGACGCGAAGTGGAATGCGAACCGCAAGCTCGCCATCAAGTGTGATATCGACCGAATAGACGCCAGTCTTCTTGAACTCGAGACCTTGGAAATTCACGATCAGGTTGCGAGTCACGAAAGCGACATCATCCGGCATTTTCACAGGGAGGTCAGCCTTGATAGGCATCTGTGGGTTCACCGCTTGACCGTCTTCGTCGATCAGGCTGATGAGCATAGTGTGATCGCCATTGTCATCAGGAGTCATGCAAACACGCATGGCAAGAGCACACTGGGGGTGACGAACGGGCAACTCGCGAGCGGCAAGAGCGTCGAAGGGAGCAACGACAGTCATTTTACCTTGGTGGTCAGCGGCGTAGTCACAGAGAGTAGCAATTTGAAAATCCATAATTGAGCCCCTTACCTGCCTGCCGACCGGCGATAGGTCCAGTCCTTTTTCCCGAGAAATCGATAAAGCCCTTGAAACCAGCGAGTGACTCTCGATCAAAGCTTGAAAAGATAAAGGGTCTTTCCGCGCCTTACTCCAAACTCAATCCCCCGTTTCCTCCAAAAGTTATTTCTTACCGAATGAATCTTTAGTGCTCCCAGCAATAGCCTGAAAAGTGACGACAACGTCACGGCCCAACCGTGGGAAGGCGTGGCCAGAGAGATAACTTCTCCATCCATCAAGCTAATCAACGGATGAAACCACACTCTTTTCTTTATCTAACCATTGCTTCCTTCGCTCTGTCGGGCGCGAGCTTCGCCGAGCGAATCCTCATCGATTTCGGTCTAACAACTGAAGAAACGTCGAGCCCGGATTTGCGGGGAGACCACTGGAACAATCTCTCGGGCTCCGCGACCCAAACTCTCCATCCGGCGACAACCGCCGCTGGAAACGCGACCGGTATCACTCTGAATCTGAGCGATGGCTTCCAAGCTGTCAGCACCAATACCCTCGGTGGGGAAACGGTCTATACCCCCTCCGCCACCGGTGACTTTGCCTATTTGGGAAAAACCGGGAACACCACTGCCGTCCTCGAAGTCGAAGGGCTGGATGCCGCGAAAGTCTATGACTTCAAGTTCTTCGTCTCCACCAATCGTCAGGCACCGCAGAAATTCATCACCGACTATCAGGTTGCCGGGACCAATACGGAATCGACCCAGTTGGAGGCCGTTGGCAACTCCGAGGGAGTCGCCTCGGTGGCTGGAATCGTTCCCGATGAGTCCGGTCAAATTACTCTGACCATTTCCACCGCTGAGGAGTCTTCCGACTTCGGGGCTCTGGGAGTGTTGGAAATCGTGGGCCGGGCCCCGACCGACCCGGAGGCCCCCGATCCCCAGCCCCTCCGCTGGTCCTTGCTCGGAGCGACCCCCAACCCCGCCGCCACCGCGGGTGGAACGAATCCCGAGGGATTGACCGCCTATGTCTGGGAGACCGCCGACCAGTTCTCGGCGCATTACGGCGCGGGAGAATCGCTCCGGCGCGCGGGCTTCCACGTGATGCCTCTTCCACTGGATCAACCTCCCTTTGACTTCGCCGCGGACCCCGAGACCGATGTCGATCTGATTCTCTTCGGTTCCTTTCTCAGCGAAGATCCCCGCTATCAGGAATACATGGCGACCTACGGAGACATCCTTGATGACTATGTCGACCGAGCGGGTTATCTGGTCCAGCTTTCGCAGGCTGATCAGACCGAATCCATTCCCGCCTTTCTGCCCGACACTCAGAATGCGGCCCGAATTGATACCGACTATCCACAGGCCGAGATTCTCTCGCCCAACCACCCCATCATCCAGAACTTTCCCACCAATGAAGGGGGCGATGTCTTCTATGAGCAGAACCACATTCCCGCTCACTTTGACGATGTCATTTGGGAAGCGTTTGCCTCCTTTGCCGGCTTCGAGGTCATTCTCTCCGGTGACGAGCGGGCTCGCTTTCCCGCCCTCATGGAAGGGGCCTATGGCCAGGGTCAGCTCCTACTCGCAGCGATGGCTCCGGATAAGATTCTGAGCAGTGCGAATGGCACCGAACAAGGCGATGCCACCTATGCGACTTTGAACACGGCCTTCTTCACCAACCTCTACGGCCACACCGCCGATGTGCGCGACCGCACCGCTCCCGCAGTGAACATCACGCCGCAACCCGGGGACTCCGAAATCGCGGAAGGCGCCTGGACCATCGCCATCCTGCCAGACACCCAGATCTATTCGCAGAATCGGCCGGGCGTTTTCTCCGCACAGACCACCTGGCTGCGCGACAATGCCGACCGCTACAACATCCGCACCGTTCTTCATCTGGGCGACATCGTGAATGTCAATTCGCTACCCGAATGGAAAGCCGCCCGCGAGTCCATGGCGGTGCTCGATGACCACATCCCCTACGCCTTCGTTCCGGGTAATCACGACTACGGCCCGAGTGGCAACGCCTCCACGCGGGAGACCCTCATGAACGACTTCTTCCTCTTCGACGACTATTCCTCCCGCCCCAACTTTGGCGGCGCGATGGTGGAGGGAGAGATGGACAACACCTACCACTTCTTCGAGGCAGGCGGCTATGAGTGGATCGTTCTTTGCCTGGAATGGGGTCCTCGCGACGCGACCATCCAATGGGCGAACAACATCATGAACGCAAACCCAGACAAGAAGGCGATCCTCGTGACCCATGCCTACATGAACAACAACGATCTGCGCTACGACATCTCCGACGAGGCCAACAACCCCCAGCTCTACAATCCGCACAAATACTCGACACCCGGCGGAGTAAACGATGGGGAGGAACTGTGGCAAAAGCTGGTTCGCAAACACGACTTTGTTCTCACTCTCAACGGACACGTTCTGGGTGATGGAACCGGTTATCGGATGGACGCCAGCGACACCGGTCTCAACGTCCACCAGATGCTGGTGAACTATCAGTTCCTGGCCCCCTTCGGCGGCAACGGCTTTCTCCGCCTGCTCACAGTCAATCCCGACGGCACCGTGGAAGCAAAAAGCTACTCGCCGATCTACAACGAGTTCCGTTCCGAAGCTGACCAGGAATTCTCCTTCGATTTCGAATGGTATGCGCCCGAGGATGTGAATGAGAACTCCATCCCCGACTATTTCGATAGTGAACTGGATAGCGACAATGACGGCATCGACAACTTCACTGAGTTCGTGCAACTGCGCTCCAATCCCTTCGACACCGACAGTGACGGGGACGGTCTCAGCGATGCCATCGAAGCCCAGATCGGAACCAGCCCATCAGTTCGAAACGACGCCACCGCCGAGGCCATTCTTGGCAACGCCGAACTCTTTGGCCTGTTCTCCGAAGCTCAGATTCTCGACGCCAATGTGGGCAATTTAATAATGGGAAAAGAGGGCGACGCTTTCAAACTGGAGCTCCAACTGGAAACCACCACCGACCTCGAAAACGCCCCCTTCGAAGCGCAAGGTGACCCAGTGGAATGGACTCTGCCCGTCGAGGGAGACCAATCCTTTCTCAGAGTTCGAGCTCAGGAGACCACGAACTAACACGCGGTCACAATTCCAATCACAAGAAAGCCGGGAGCTGAACGCTTCCGGCTTTTTTCCGTGCAATATGGCGGGACTCTTCAACCCCAGTTGATTCCCTCCCTCGATTTTTCCCTCAACTCAGATTCTCTTTTTGATGACCTCTCCTCCAGACTTTTCGGCTAGCAAGGATATCAGGGAGGGAGGCCGCTTATCCACAGTGTGAACAAAAAGCTTCACTTTCTGATCGAGGATGATTCGAGCCAAATACTTGATGACATCCTCATCGTCGTCGTCGTCAAAATCGCAGAACCAATAGATGGCATCGACCTTCATCAAGTCCACCATACTCACAATCGCGCTCGGGAGTGAGCGGGTCCAAGAAATATAGCGACTGAAAGGACGATCGTCGGCTTGAGGAACTTCTGGGATATGACGGTCTGGAGTGAAAGGATTGACGTCGGGAACGGCGGAAGCATAGAACCAAGGAACATCGGCTGCTCGATCCAAGTGACAGCCATTGACTTCCACGATGTGAGCCTCAGGAAAATCCCGAGCAATTTCCTCGCGCAATTTTTCCAGATAGCGGGTCATGCTCCGGCTGCCATCGAGGATCACTCCCAACCGACCAGCGTTCACCTCCATGCCGTAGATGTATCCCTTGTCCATTTTCGGCTTGGCCGATTCGACCTTCCATTTCAAGGCGGCAGCTTTTTCCAAGGCCGCGAGCTCTTGGCGCACGAGCTCATACTCAGCGAGACTTTTCTCAATATGCTCGAAGGCTTGACGATCCGAAAGACGCCCTTCGGCAAACCTTTCGAAAGTTCTCTCCTTCTTTCGATCATCTCCAATCAGAAGGTAATCGTAGGACAAGTCGCAGGGCTTTCCGTCCAAGAGCTCCAGTCGCTTCGCCCGCAGCTCAAAGTCATTCTTGAGCCATTCCATCAATAACCCCGAATACTCAATCCGACCCTCGTCAGACCACTTGCCCGTGCTCTCTGCTCCAAACGCCGTGCCATGGGACAAAGCAACTGCAGTCGGTCCAGCGAGCTTGAGCCAATCTCTACGATCCATCTTTCCCAAACTAGCACCCCATGTGCCGATCAGGTCAATTCAATTCAATGCGCTCAAGGACTCAGTCGCTATGAGTCCCCGGAGGTCAGATAGGTCTCGAGCCAATCGACTTCCAAGGCAAATGACCCGGGCTTTTTGTCTCCCAAAAGGATACCAAGCTGGGTGACCTTCGAGCGATCCAACTCCGGTCCACTCAACATCCGCCCTCTCCAGCTGGGCTTCATTTCTGAAAAAGGAACTTGGACTTCAATCCACTCTCCCTCCCGGGTTTCGAACTCTGCTTGATAGGAAATGCGCGGGGCATTGGTTGCCAGGCGCAACTGATAGGTCCGACCGTCGCCCTTGACCTTTAACGCGATGCCATCGGCCCCGCTGAAGTCGGACTGTAGGTCGTTGGTTCTCACCGAGGCGAAGCCACCATTATTTTCCAACGAGAGAACTCCGGTGAAGTGGAGAATACCGTCTTCCATCACTCCCTTTCCCTCAGAAAGTCCGCCCATCACTCCATCGTTGACGGCCTGCCATCGTGGCTCTGACTGTGTGTCTTCAAACTGGAGGACGAAGGAAGAACGCGAATCTTCCTTTTCAGTTTCGGCAAAAAGTGAGGTTGAGGCAAAAGCCATCGCAAGTGGAATCCATTTCATATCAAAGGCACATTCCGCGCAATTTGACGCCTGTCCACCTGTTTTTCACGAAGCGAAAAATTGAGATCCCATCCGGAGTCTGAACGCGATTTCACCCGTCACAGTTTCTCTGTTTGTCAATGGTCGGAAAGAGATGTCCGGCATTGCGAGCCCTCCCTTGAGAACCGCCTCGAAGGGCTCTTGTCTCTAGCTGAAGATCAACTGATAACCCACGGCCATCAGCAGGACATCCACACACAGATGACTGATCCAACAGCCAAGTAGCGAACCCTGCTTCTGATAAAGAATCGTCCAGATAACCCCTCCCACCGCGACACAAAAGGCGAGGAATATGGCGAGAACCGGCGGGAAAAACTGCCAGGTCACCACCAAGTGATGTGCGGCGAAAGCCAACGCGGCCACCACGTGACTCGTTGCCTTCCCAAGCTTTTGCCGCAGCGTTCCAAAGACAAAGCCACGCCAATAAAACTCCTCCAACGCGGAGTGAAATAGCGAGATAAAGATCGCGAAAAGAAGGAAGTGGTTGGCAAAGCCAAGGAGTTCAGCCTTCTCCTGAATCGGCTCAGCTCCAGCACGCACCATATCCCCTACCGGAGTCATCATCAGACCAATCCCAGCCGCCACGATGAGCAATCCCGAGGCCAATCCAACTCCAAAAACAGCGGCCCAGCTCGAGTTAGGACGAGCGGTGAAAAGCTCTTTCCACCCCACGAAGAAGAGCGGATAGACCAGCGTGAAAATCTTGGTCGCGGTATAGGTCCCTTGGGCCACCGCGCTGTCTGGGAGCCAAACAAAATAGAGAAGCGAACCCAACAAGGGAACCACTAGAGCCGGCAGAAGATAGCACCACGCGAGGGAAGAAGAATTCTTGGACATTGAGCGAATAGCTTATCCGACAACCGCCACGAACGGTCATCGAAACGGTCAATGAGAACATCAACGCCCTCAATCAAGTGACGCGGCAGCCCAACTACTCGCCGACGATGGGCTCTTCGGACTCTTCAGTTTCCTCCGGAATCGGAACGGCGCGGAGAAGGCCCTCGTTTTCGGGAGCAACCCGCAAGGGACGGAGAGGCGGGGTGCTATCGAGAGGCCCTTCGTTCGGCTCTTCTTCAACGATTGGAGCCTCTGGGATTCCCGTTCCAGCACCATCAACAGGGAGAGCCCGCAGGATAAGGTCGCGCTGTTCTTCACGTTCCATCTCCTCAGTTTCTTCAGCCTCTTCCTCGATCACTTCATCGGTCGGGATGGCGATCTTGGTGCTGGCTTTCTCCATAATTTCGCCCGCAAAGCGATTGAAGAAGCGGCCCACCATGGGAGCGGCACGTTTCCCTCCACTCACTGATTGACCCGGCGAGCCTTCGTAGAGAATGGCAAAAGCAAAGCGAGGATTGTCGTAGGGAAGGAAACCCGAAAACCACGCCAGCTCCTGCTTGTTGCGACCACTCCCCTTCCACTGGGCGGTTCCTGTTTTTCCTGCGACGCGACAGAAGCTCGTGCCCCCGTTCTTACCCGTTCCATAACTGGCGTTGACGACCTGCATCATCCCGGTTCGAGCGATACGGGCCGAGCTCGGGGTGATGCCCAGAGAGTTCCGTTTGGTCGGAACGGTAGCCTCCAGAACTCCCCCTTCGTGGTCCTGAATTTGGCGAATGAGACGCAGTTGAGGAAGAATCTCGCCGTTGCCAAGCGCGGCCATTGCTTGGGCTACTTGCAAAGGAGTCGCTTGCACGTAGCCCTGCCCAATCGCAGAGTTGGCGGTGTCACCATCGGTGAAAGGGCGCCCTTCCTTCTTAATCATATACTCTTGAGTCGGAATCACCCCTGGAGCCTCGTTGTAAAGAGGAACCCCCGTGCGAACCCCATAGCCCATGCGGCGTGCCACCGAGAGGAAGGAGGTCGGACCAACCTTCATCCCCACCTGATAGAACCACGGGTTGTTGGAGATTGCCAGGGCCAGCTTGACGTCGACCAAGCCCGCATGCTTGCGGCTATGGTTGTGAAACTTGCGGGAGCCGATGGTGATGAAGGGAGGACAATTGAATTTGGTCCACTCCGTGATCGCTCCAGTGGTCAATGCGGTGACTGCTACCACGGGCTTGAAAGTCGAAGCCGGCGGATAAGATCCCTGATAGGCTCGGGCGAACATGGGCGCGGCTTCATCTTCGCGTAGCTCATTATAATCATCGGAGGAGATGAAGGGTATCCACTTGTTGATATCGTAGCTTGGGCGCGAAGCCAGCACGAGGATTTCACCCGTCTGGATATCCACCACCACGAATGCCCCCCTTCGGCAGTAGCTGCGCAGCACGGACTCCGCATGCTGCTGCCAGGTCAGATCGATGGTCGTGATCACAGTGTTGCCAATCACCGGCTTGCGGGTCAGTTCGTCTTGCAAACGATCCCCATTCTCATCGACCAGCAAGGTCCACTCTCCATCCTTACCCGTCAGTTCATCATCCAGAGTATTCTCCAACCCTTCCTCGCCATAGGTATCCTCCCACATTGGCTCGTTGGAAAGGATGGGGCCTTTGGGTAACTTTCCTTTGCTCCGCACATATCCGATGATGTGGGCGGCCGACTCCTTGGCGGGATAATCCCGCAAATAGACAGCCTGAAAAATCAAACCCCGCATTAATTTCGGTTCCCAGCGGGAACGCTCGCTGCCATCGGCCAAGTGCGGCAACAGCATCGGCACCCAACGCCGGTCACGATAATGGTCGAGCAAGTCCTTGTCCCGCACCGTCACTTCCTTCCCAACCAAGTCCGCCACCTGCTCGAGACGCCGACGGGACCACGACAGGACATCCTCATCAGTCACATCCTCCGCAAATTGGGGAAATTGAATGCCGAAGTAGTAGGACACCTTATTCCGAGCCATCGGACGGCCTTTTCGATCGGTGATGATGCCCCGGGGAGCAGGCACCACCCGTGTAATCGCACGCGCATTGGTCCGCGCCAAAACCGAAGCATCCTCGGGACGACGACGGACTTGTCCATCGTAGTCGGAAATCATCAAGGCCTGTTCTTTAAGCTCCAATTCTTCGGGACTGAGAGCCTCCTTCGGTTCAGCCGCCTCATCTTGGGCTGGACAGATGGCCATCAGTCCGGCGAGGAAAATTAACGCGATTCGCTTCATCTTGTGGGGGATAATGTGCATCTTTGCAGTCGGTTTGCGAGCCCATTGCTCGTCTTTCCGCTCTAATAGGGAGCGATTCCGCAGCCGGCCTTTCTCTGAATATCAAAGGACGAACTCAAAGAAATTGCGCCGCTTTAGTAATAATATTGATCCGGCCCCCAGAACTCATTGCCATAGGGGTCGGCTCCGGGAGTCGAGTTCCACTTCCACTCAGTGGGATCCTTCTTTCCCAAACTATTGACGATTTCTCCAGGTAGAAACAGGGTTTCGGTCGTGCGCCCCACTTTGGGCTCCATCTCGAAGCTGACCTTCCGGCGCTCATTGCGGCCATTGGCTCGAATCGTCAGGTCAGCCTCCATCGTGATCTTCCCATCAACCTCGGGAAAGACCTCCAACTTGCCCGGCGGCTGGAACTTGGCAAAGACCTTCCCCTTGTTTTTGCGTCCCTTCAGCGGCTCGAAGGGCATGGCTTCGCCCAGCCATTTCGCAGGGAAAGGTTCATTTCTCTTGGTCAGCTCGGTCTTGGTCCGCAAGCTGTGGATTGTCATGGATTCGTGCACCCCTTCCTCGCCACGGGCCTCAATTCGCCACAGAAAGGGCCCATCAGTCTCGCCCGTCGCAGCATTGTAAACCATGGCGGAGACCGAAGCACCGGCCTTCCCCCCCATACCCTTCACCGCGCTCGTCACCGCTGCCCCGTTCACCTCCGCCCCACCGGTCGCCTCATAAGTTTTCTCTTTGACGAAAAACTGGGCACAGCTGGTCAGAAAAAAGGGCACCAATAGGATAGGGAAAAAGGACTTCATGATACTTTAAAGACTCCATTTTCCCTCCAAAAGCCACAGCAAACCACCCGACAGGCAGCCTCCAATCAGTTCTGGTTCGCGGGCGGACCTTCGTCCCCTTGCCTTTCCAGCAAACGCGCGGCCGCCTTTCGTGCCCGGGCCTCGCGGAAAAAACCTTGAATCAATGCACCGCATTCATCCCCCAATACCCCGGAGGCGACCTCGCAGGCATGGTTGAGCGGAGGATTGGATTGCAAAAGATTGATCCATCCGCCCGCCGCGCCGCCCTTGGGATCCGAGCAACCGAAGACCACCCGGTCCGGACGGCAATGCACAATCGCCCCCGCGCACATCGGACAAGGCTCCTTCGTGACGTAGAGGGTGCAGCCTTCCAGGCGCCAGTCGCCATAGGCCTCTTGCGCCGAGGTTAGGGCGATCATCTCGGCGTGGGCGGTGGCATCCTTCAGGGTCTCCACCTGATTCCAACCGCGTGCAATCACCTCAGCCCCCCGCACGATGATAGCCCCAATCGGCACCTCGGTCGCTCGCAAGGCCTTCTGCGCCTCGCGCAAAGCCATCTGCATAAAGTACTCGTCACTACTAAAGTCGGAAAAGATATCCTCCATCGCGAGAAAGGCTAGCGAGTCGACGCGAAAGCAAAAGAGACAATCACCTGAGGGGCAGAGATTTCCCGCCGCGCTCATTCCTAACTTGAATAACCATTGATTTCTGATTTCCTAACTGAGATGTCAGAAGGAACACCCCCCCCTGCAGGCGGAGCCCAGATCCCGGGCGCCGAGAAGAAATTAGTCGCTGGAATCCTCGGTATCCTCTTGGGCTACTTGGGAGTTCACAAATTCTACTTGGGTTACACCAAGGAAGGAGTCATTCAACTCATCATCGGAGTTTGTACCTGCGGCTTGACCGGAATCATCAGCCTCATCGAGGGTATCATTTACCTCACCAAGACTGACCAGGAATTCGTCGATACTTATATCACGAATAAGAAAGGCTGGTTCTAGGACCCCTTTTTCATTCAGATTTTCACTCCGCAAACAGTTCTCTCTCATGGGGACTTTTCGCGGAGTTTTTTTTGGACTAGCGTCAAGGGATGAAGGCAAAGGAACCGGAAGCTCTCCTCACCAGAAATCTGATTGCGGAAACCGAGTCCCTCTTGGCCGCCCAGGAACGCGCTCTCCTTGCCGATCATCAGCTATGCGCCTCCGATCTGGCGATTCTCAACCGCCTCGAGAAAAAAGGCCCCCGCTCCGTCAACCAAATCGCGCCCAAGGTCGGGCTAACCAGCGGCTCCATGACCACCGCCGTGCAACGGCTCAAGAGAAGGCACCTGGTCACCACCGGCAAGGACCCGAAGGACGCTCGCAAAGTCCGGGTTGAAATCACCTCCGAAGGCCAAGCCGCGTTGAAGGCGCTCACCGCCGAACGCGCCGCCCTCTTCACCCCCCTCATGGCCAGCCTCAATCCGCGCGAGTCCAAAGTCCTCGTCGCTTTGCTGAAAAAAATCCGCAAGGCTAGTCGCTAGCTCTCTTTTTCTTGTATAGATACCTCCACCATTCTCGTAATCACTCATTCCATGAAAACACTCCTCGCACCTCTGGCCCTTGCGGCCTGCCTGCTCGCCCCCAGCCTCTCGGCCAACTACACCCCTGTTCCCCTCGAACAAGGAGCCACCGCTCCGGACTTCGCCCTCCCCAACGTCGACGACAAGGAATACACCCTTGCCGACATCCAGGGCGAGAAAGCCACCGCCGTCATCTTCACCACCAACCACTGCCCCGACGCCATCGCAGCCTTTGGCCGCATCAAGACTCTGGTCGATCAATTCACCCCACAGGGCGTGGGCTTTGTGGCCATCAATAGCAACTCTCCCAAGGGACTTCACCTCGCGGAACTCGCCTTCACCATCCACGACGACTCCTTCGAGGCCATGAAGTTGCTTTCCAAGGAAGAGCAGTTCAACTTCCCCTACCTCTACGATGGCGACACCCAGAAGGTGGCCAAAGCCTACGGGGCCGTCGCCACTCCCCACATCTTCATCTTCGATGCCGACCTCAAGCTAAAATACAACGGTCGCATCGACGACGGTCGCCGCAGCCTCGGCTTGGCGAAAAAGAACGAAGCCCGCGACGCTCTCACCGCCATTCTCGCCGGAGAAGAGCCCAAGGTCATCAAAACCCGTCCCGTCGGCTGCACCACCAAATGGCTGGAAAAGGCCGAAATGGTCGCCCAAGTCAACAAGCGCTGGGCCGAACAGCCTGTCACAGTGGAGACCGTCTCAGCTGATGAAATCGCCAAGCTGGTCGCCAACAAGAACGCCTCCGACTTCCGCCTCTTCAACGTCTGGTCCACCACTTGCGGCCCCTGCATCACCGAGTTCCCCGACCTCGCCTCCATCTACCGCCAGTATTCCCATCACAAGTTCGAATTCATCACCATCAGCCTCGATCCCGCCAAGGAAAAGGACAAGGTCACCGAGTTCTTGAAAGAGCAACAAGTCGGCCTCCACAACCGCATCAAAGGCATCGTCGAAAAAGAAGGCCGCACCACCAACAACTACATCTTCGAAGGCGACACCGAAGACCTCGCCAAAGCGCTCGATACCGAATGGAACGGAGCCATGCCCCACACTCTCTTGGTCGGCAAAGACGGCAAAATCCTCTACCGCCACACCGGCATCATCGAGCCCATGGAACTCAAAAAAGCCATCGTCGACGAAGTCTGGAGCCAAGGCGAGTAAGCCGAATCAAGGAGCACAGGCGTCTCGCCTGTGAACCCTATCATCTCGCTCGCGTATTCCGCCTTCAAATGATCTCGCGCTCCGAGATCTTCTCTTTCACAGGCGAGACGCCTGTGCTCCTTGCCAAAACTAAATCGAGCCCAAGACCACCTTCATCATATCGGAAAAGCCTTTCTCGCGCTCGTCGCTTGGAAGGCTTTCTCCTGTCCGGATATGGTCACTGACGGTGCACACTGCCAGCCCCTTCGCGCCGAATTCGGCACAGACGCCGAACAGACCCGCGGCTTCCATTTCCACGCCCAGAACACCGAGCTTCTCCATGCGATCGAACATCTCCGGCAGCGGGGTGTAGAAGAGATCCGCCGAGAAGAGCGTGCCCACTGTCACCGCAATCCCCTGCCTCTCCGCCGACTCCACCGCCGCCCGCGTCAAGCCCCAGTCGGCCACGGCCGAAAAGTCATAGCCCCCGAAGCGCGCGCGGTTGACCCCGCTATCGGTGCTTGCCCCCATGCCGATCAGAATGTCGCGCACCTTCACCTCCTTGCTGACCGCTCCACAGCTGCCAACCCGAATCAAATTCTTCACCCCATACTCGGTGATCAGCTCCTTGGCATAGATCGAAAGCGACGGAATCCCCATCCCCGATCCCATCACCGAAACGCGCTTGCCCTCATAGCTTCCAGTATAGCCAAACATATTGCGCACCGCATTTACCTGCACCACATCCTCCAGAAAGGTGTCGGCAATGAACTTCGCCCGCAGCGGGTCGCCCGGCATCAGCACGGTTTCTGCAAAAGCTCCCTCGGCGGCTTCAATATGTGGGGTCGGCATGGAACAGTTATCGGAAAGTCAGCCCGAATCGTCACGCCAAAAGAACAGCAGCGCTCATCCAGACCGACTCGCTCCAACCACTTCGTCAAAATTCCTGTAAACTCCTGTCCATCCTGTCAAAAAGTCTTCCTCCCCACACTCCTCTTCCAAACATTGACCCCGCCCCCTTTCCCATGGCATCTTTCGCCATGCTTCAAATCGTCTTCAACGAAATCTCAGCCGCTGAGATCTCCCAACTCGACACCCTGGCCCAGTTGCAGGTGTTCGATGACTTCCAAGTCACCCACGACGATTTGGACAATCTGGATGGCGACAAATTCGGCAAAATCGAGCGAGACGGCAAGACCCTCTACCGCTTTCGCTCCGACGACTGGCGCTTCTACTTCGAGGTGGCGAACAACAAAGTCATCGTTCACCGCGTTCTTCACAAAGGCACCCTCTCGGACTTTCTCTATCGCTCCAAATTGTCCTCCGAAGACGACGCCCTCGCCGAGTCCAAACACTTCTGGAACCTCATCGACGAAGGCCGCAACGCCAAAGCCAAAAGCTAAGGCCACCGGAGCGCGGTCGCGAGGCGCGAGCTTCCGCTTTTGCAGAGGCCACGACAACCACCCCACGCTCTCCAAGCCATCCCGCAACAACCCATCCGTCGCCCCAGAACAAACCCCGAAGCTCACGCTTCTCTCCACCCCACCCGAAGGTTCGCCCAAAAAGCGGGAGCTGCGCTCACGCACTCCGAAATTACCGAATCGCGTCTACGAGCGTCTTCACAAAGGCTCCCACCTTGGTCGCAACGTCTGGGTCATCCGCATTGTTCTCGACGATTTTCACAATCGCTGATCCCACCACAATCCCGTCCGACACACTCGCGACCATTGAGGCCTGCTCGGGCGTATTGATTCCAAAGCCCACGCAAACGGGAGTTTCGGTATGCGCCTTGATGCGCGAGACCACCTCGCCGATTCCTTCCGAAGGAGCCCCATGCGCGCCCGTCACTCCCGTGCGGGAAAGGGCGTAGATGAACCCCTGCGAACTTTCCGCCAGCAACTTCACCCGATCTTCTGGAGTGGTCGGCGCAATCAGCCGAATGTGAGCCAGCCCCACCTCACTCGCCAAATCCGCATTGCGGGCGGCCTCATCGGGTGGCAGATCTAACAACAGAATCCCATCCGCTCCAGCCGCTGCCGCATCGGCATGAAACTTCTCGTAGCCGTAGGTGAAGACCGGATTCAGATAGGTAAAGAGCACCAAGGGAGTATCGTGCGTCTTCCGAAACTCGCGAATCATCTCCAGACAAGAGCGCGTGGAAGCACCCGCCGCCAAGGCCCGGCCCGCCGCCATCTGATTGACGATGCCATCGGCCAAAGGATCGGAAAACGGCAAGCCCAACTCAATCACATCCGCCCCCGCATCCGCCAAAGCCTGCATGATCTTCAGCGAACGCCCCTCATCAGGATCGCCAGCCGCCACATAGGCCACAAACGCCTTCTTCCCCTCATTCCTCAATTGCTCAAAAGTCGTATCCAGTCGATTCACTGCCCCGAATCTCACCTTTTCCAACGGAAATCGAAAGTCTTGATTCAAGGATCTGACGAGATTGTTGAAATCCACCCGACCAATTGTCTGCAAAGAGCCGGAATCACCCACCAATCGGGTTGAAGCGGTCAACATCGTCACCGAAAAACTGTCCTCAGCCCCCATTCCCGCTTGGCCAAAAAGAATTCGGGCATAAAGTCGCGCCTCACACCTCTGATAACCACTATGGAAAACGTTCTCATCATCGGAACCGGTTCAGCCGGATGGACCGCCGCTCTCTACACAAGTCGTGCCAATCTCTCTCCCCGTGTTCTCGCTGGCGAACAGCCCGGCGGCCTCCTTACCACCACTTCAGAAGTCGAGAACTTCCCCGGCTTTCCCGATGGAGTCGATGGCTACGAGCTGATGAACAAGATGCAGCAACAGGCGGAAAAGTTCGGTGCCCGCACCGAATACAAGGTCGCCGAATCCATCGTGAAAACCGAGGCCGGTCACTTTGAGGTCAAAATCAAAGGCAGCGACGAAGTCATCGAGTCCAAGACCGTGATCATCGCCACCGGTGCCTCTCCCCGCCTCCTCGGCATCGAGGGCGAGCAAGAACTTTACGGCAAGGCCGGAGTCACCACTTGCGCCACTTGTGACGGAGCGTTCTACCGCGACATGCCCGTCGTAGTCGTGGGCGGAGGCGATTCCGCTGCCGAGGAAGCTCACTTCCTCACCCGCTTCGCGAGCAAAGTCTATCTCGTCCACCGCCGCGACGAGCTCCGCGCCTCCAAGATCATGGCCGAGCGCGTTCTCGCTCACGAAAAAATCGAGCCCGTTTGGAACAGCGCTTTGACCGAGTATATCCCTGGCGAAAACAACAAGCTGGCGGGCGTCAAGGTGAAGAACCTCGTCTCAGGCGAAGAGAGCGAACTCGATGTTCGCGGAGCCTTCATCGCCATTGGACACGTTCCTAACAGTCAGTTTGCCGGCGACCTCGTCGACCGCAACGACGGTGGATACATCCAGACCAAGGGCGAGCGCACCGCGACCAAGACCCCCGGCCTGTTCTCCGCCGGAGACGTCATGGACGACTACTATCGCCAAGCCATCACCGCCGCCGGCGAAGGCTGCAAAGCCGCCATCGAAGCCGAGCGCTACCTTTCGGAAGAGGACTAATTTTTTCCCACTCCCAATCCTTAAGGAAGCAGTCTGCAGGGACTGCTTTTTAATGCCTTACTAGTCTCAAAAAAATTGATTCCTTCAAAGTCTCAAAACCATAGAAACGATTTCTACTATCGAGCATTGATACATTTATTTACAAGCAACTGAAATTATAGCAATGTGTAAAAAATGAAAAAAATTATAATTTTCCTGATCTTCATTGGAACTCAGCTAATCAATGCCCAAGTTACAAACTCCTACACTCTCTCCATCAAAGATTGGGCGTTGGAGGTCACACTACCATCCAAACCTCAGGTCAACCTTGATATTGATGCCAATCTCGGCACAAAAACCCATTATGCAAGTGTTACTACCGAGAACGAAGGCTACATAGTTGTAGCCTCAAAGGCGATTGGAAAAGAAGCTCTTCTTGCACTAGAGAGTTTGACTCTGGGTGAAATGTATCAGATGTTTTACGACAAGGCAACCTCTTTACAGCCATCAAAATTTCTTAGTTCATCTCATTGGGAACTTGCAGGCAAAACAGGCCGAAAATTTCGCTACTCGACGGATGAGGGAAAAAAACTAGCGACGATGTACACTCTCTTTATCGACGATACTATTTACGCTTTCTACTATCTGAGCGAGGCAAAGAACCCGAATCACGAAGCCTCTCAAAACTTCTTCAAATCAATCTCTCTAAAAAAACCAACCAAGCCTTCACGCTAGCGGGCTAGCTTCCGTTTTAAAAAAAGAAGCGCGATCCCCACTCCAAAATCGCGTAGGACTCTTCCCATGCAATCCATGACCGGCTTCGGACGCGGCGAAGCCACTACTACCACCTTTCACGCCGAGGTCGAAGCATCCTCCGTCAACCGCAAGCAGGCCGAAGTTTCTCTCAGCCTGCCTCGCGGATTGACAGAGCTGGAGCCCACTTTGCGAAAGGAAGCCCTCGCCCGCTTCTCGCGTGGCCGCGTCAATCTGGCCATCAAGCTCACCTCGCTCGACCCAAATGCGTCTACTCTACAAATCGACGCTACCAAAGCACGCGCACTCCAATTGGCCTTCGAGCAATTGGGTCAGGATCTCGATCAAGAGTTCACCCTCTCCACACAGGACTTTCTACGCATGCCGGACCAGTTCCTCATCGATAGCGGCTATAATATCGAACAAGTTCTCCCTGCCGTCCTCCCTGCCTTGCAAAAAGCGCTCACGGAATTAGTCGCCATGCGCACTGACGAAGGGGCCGCCCTCCGCACCGACATGGAGACCCGCTTGGCCACCTTACAAAAGCTCACCAGCGAAATCACTACCATCGCCCCAAGTGTCCCCGCCCGGCAGCGCGAACTCCTCCTGCAAAGACTCTCCGACGCCGGCCTCGCCATCGACTCCAACGACGATCGGGTCCTCAAGGAAATCGCCCTCTTCTGCGACCGTTGCGACATCTCGGAAGAACTCACTCGCCTCGCTGCCCACTTCGACAAGTTCACCGAACTCCTCACCGCCACCGAGCCCGTCGGCCGTCCCCTGGACTTCCTTTGCCAAGAGCTCAACCGCGAGTTCAACACCATCGGCTCCAAGGCCAACAACTCCGAAATTGCGCACCACATCGTTGCCGCAAAAACAGAACTCGAAAAGATCCGCGAGCAGGTTCAAAATATCGAATAGACCCCAATAGCATGAAAAAAATCCTCCTTCTCGCTCTACCCTTGCTCCTCGCCACCTGCGCTCCCTCCGGCTCTGGCGGCGGCAGCTCCTTTGGCCGGCACGATCACTCCACCCCTCCCGGGGTGAATGTTTCGCTCATGATTCCTGCCGGTCAATATGGCCGGAAGCAGATGCGGCCCATGTCTCCGCGCTACATCACCATCCACACCACGCAGAGCTACGGATCCGGAGCGGGCGCACGCACCCACGCCAACCTCCTCAAACGCGGCGGATTGACCTCGTCCCACAATTCCCTGGGCTACTTGACCTGGCACTTCAGCGTGGACTCCCACTCCATCTATCAGAGCCTTCCCACCAACGAGCAAGGCCAGCACGCGGATTACGAAGGCACCGGGAACAAATACTCCATCGGAATCGAGATGTGCGAAAACCGCGACGGCTCCTTCACCGCCACCAAGGCTCGCACCGCCAAGCTCGTCGCCGACCTGATGAAGCAACACAACATCCCCATCTCCCGGGTGGTCGGTCACTGCGAGTGGGAACGGATTCGCTATGACGACGGAAAAAACCTCGGCTACAAGAATTGCCCTAAACCTTTGCTGGACAATGGCAAATACGGGGCCAAATGGCAGGCCTTCAAGCGCCAGATCCAATCTCATCTCTAAGCCGGGAATAAAGCCTCCGCCCCGCGCTCCCATAGAAGTCTAAAAGCACAAAACGATGACTACTGAAAAAAGCGAAATCCTAAAGCTGAACAACAACACCTTCGAATACGAACTGAAGCAAGCCAAGGGCCCCGTGCTCGTGGACTTCTGGGCCGAATGGTGCGGACCCTGTAAGCAAATGGATCCCGTCCTTGGCAAACTGGCCGAGGAGCTCGCGGGCGAAGCGACCATTGCGAAAGTGAATGTCGATGAAAGCCCCGCCCTCGCCCAGAAGTATGGAGTGCAATCCATCCCGACTTTCCTCGTCTTCAAAGACGGGGTCGAGGTGAGCCGCAAGAGCGGAGTCACTTCTCCCGACGGGTTGAAAATGCTTCTCGATTAAGAACGGGAAACAACAAGTTCATAGCACCGCCAGCGGTTCCGATTTCATTCCGGCGATGGAAACATCACCGGTCCATCGGGCCGCTGGCCTTTTTCTTTTCGGCATACTAAGTTTGCCCCATGCCGAAGAGCGAAGTGGTCAGTTGCAACCGATGTGGAATCCAATCTTCCCCCCATTGGACCACTGGAGACGCCACCGAATACGTCTGCGGACTGTGCGAACCGCCCAAGGGCAGCCTGGGCCAAAGCCACCGCATCCTCAAACTGGTCGCCCTCATCGCGACCGCCATCGCCGGCTTCATTCTGCAAACCTGCAGCTATCAGAAGATCGCCGAGCAGCGCCAAATCGGCCGCATCCCGCAGACCAAGGTCGTGGCCGCGGTCCCCGGTGAGGTCAACCTAACAGGCCGCGCCCGGCAGGCCGACCAGGGCCGAATTCTCAACTCCCCCGACACCCGCACCCAGTGCTTCTACTACCGCTACACCAAGGAACGCGAAGAGAAGGATTCCGACGGCGACACCCGCTGGGTCACGGTGGAAGACCGCACCCGCTACGTGCCTTTCGACCTCGACGACACCACCGGCTTGATGCGCATCCGCCCCAGCAAGGAGGTCTCCTTCAACATCCCGGTCAGCCACCAGCGGCGTTCGGGTAAATATCGCTACACCGAGTATCGCCTCGAACCTGCCAACCGGATTTTCGTCTTTGGCTTTCTTGCCGAGAAAGACAACCCCGTGGTCACCTTCCAGCAAAAGGGCGACTACCATCCTCTCATTTCCAAGGAGACTGAGCTAGGAGAGCGGCACTCGCGGGCGGTGGGCTCGATCTGGCTTTGCTGGCTCGGACTGGGCGGGTTTGCGATTGCCTCCTCAATGTTGTTCTCTCTCTTGGGATTCCATCGCATTCTGGTCTTCTTTGGTATGCTCAGCCTCATTGTCAGCGGAGCGCTTTTGTTTCAGGGAGTGACCATGATGGCGACCGACCTCACCAAATCCCAAAGCCGAGTCTTGCGACAGGAAAAAGTGGTGCGCGAACTCATTCAAGAAGAACTCGGTGCCCAAAACATCCCCTGGGATGGCGACTGGCAGAAGCTCGGAAACCTCTCCGACTACCGCGAGCTCTCCGGCAAAGCCCGCACCCGACTGCGACGGGTTCGCATCGACCTCGCCACCGCCACCCTGCGCTCCAATGCCCAGGCCGAGTCTTTTCCCTACAATTGGGTGCGGCCTTTTGTCGGAATCGATCGCCCGCCGGAGATTCCTCTCCCCGAGCGCGACGAGGAGTTCCGCCAAAAGCTGGAGACCGAGTTCACCAAAGCGAAAATCTCGGGTGTCTCCGGCATCATCGGCACGGTGCTCGCCGGGCTTTTCGGTCTCGGCAGTCTCTTCTTCGGCTTTCGCAAAGTGCAGTACAAGCGCTTCATCGAGAACCTCCCCACCACCCCCGCTGCCGGAGTCACCTACGGGCTCACCGAGGCCCATGGCCTCATCGATACTCTCCCTGCTACCACCGAGCTGCACACTCCCCTCGCGCACTTGCCCGCCGTGGCCTACCACTATGTGATTAAGGAAAAGCGGGGCTCGGGCAAGAATGCCAAATGGGTGGTCATTCGCGACGAGAAAGAACGCATCCCTTTCCTCTGCCGCGACCGCTCGGGCAGTATTCCCGTCGATCCCACTGGTGCCCAAGTCGATGCCTGGCGCGTCGAGACCCGCCGCGAAGGCCGCCTACAGCACACGGAAAAATGCCTGCACCTGGGCGAACCGGTCCACGTCATGGGCTATGCTCAACTCGATCCCAAAACCGGAGACCGCCTCCACCTCGCACAAAGCGACGAACCTAAGAAATGGTCGGGCGCGCCCTTCCTGCTTTCCGGTTTTCAAGAAAGCCACCTCCTCCGCCGAAGCGGATTGGCAGCCGCGACCATCCTGAACCTCACCTTTGCCGCCGTCCTCTTTGCGGGGCTCATGATCTTCGGCGTCTTGGGCTCTTTCAATCCCGCCAGCTACCTCGCCGCCGCCCTCATTGGCCCCCTGCTCATGATCGGAATCGCGATCACCATACACTACAACGACCTCGTCTTTCTCCGCCAACGCGCGCGCCGCAACTGGTCCAACATTGATGTTGCCTTGCAAAAGCGCAACGACCTCATCAAGCCCTTGCAAGAAGTCGCGGCCAGTACCCTAGAGCATGAGAAAACGCTCCAAACCAAGCTCGCCGAACTCCGCAGCGAACGTCCCAACGATGCCGGGGACCTCTCGCCCGAGCTCCGCGATTCCCATCAGGCCGCCCGCGACATTATCGCCTTGGCGGAAGACTATCCCGACCTCGGCGCCGGTCGCACCCTGGGCAAACTCGCCAAGGAACTGGTTCAGTGCGAAAACGAAATCGCCTTCACCTCCGAGGGCTACAACGACGCGGTGGAAACCTACAACACCCGCATCGCCAGCTTCCCCGACCTCATCCTCGCCAAGTTGACCGGCTTCCGCGAGATGGCTCTCCTGACTCACGCACCCGAGCGGATCGAGATGCCAAAGGTTTTTCTCGGATAACAATTCGAAGGCACTAACACGCTCACTTGACCGAGCGGCGATAGGGAGCGACGGAACGATTTCGTGGCAACCCTTCCCCCTCGCGCAAACGCTTGCGAACCCAGTCCGAAGTCAAATCTCCGAGAAAAACCAGCAAGCCACCCAGAATCACCCACACCAGCATTTCGTCAAAATAGAGTCGAACCTTGGCCTCTGAAATCAGGTAACCGAGTGAGCCAACCCCCAGCATCCCCAGCATCGTCGCTTCCCGAATGCAGGTCTCCCATCGATAGAACAGAAAGAGAACCTGGCGGTTGAATCCCTCTGGCAAAAGAGCCCCCAGATAGGCCGCGCTCCGACTCCCCCCTTGCAGAAGAATGACCTCCGCGCTCCGACTGGAGGCATTGTCCACCACCTCCGCCCCCAGCCGCAAAAGAATTCCCCCGTTGTGAATCGCGAGGGCAAAAATCAGAGCCCACACCGTCGGTCCGAAAACTTGCAGCAAAAGAAAGGCCAGAATGAACTCGGGAAAAGAGCGCGCCACGATCGCGGACCCTCTCACGACCTTACCCAAAACCATGCGCCCGAATCCGCCCGCCATGGGGACCCCGCGGGGAGCCTTGCGAGCCAATGACCGCGCCCCCCAGAGAATCCCGCACAAGGCGACCGCCCCCGCCAACAAGGCCGCCGAGGTGCCGAGATGAAAGGTCCGCCAGAGTGCCTGCAGACCATCCCAGAGAAGGAGCTCCTTCAGCCACGGTCCCATCGTCGACCAATCGCCCTCTGCGCGCACCGGATAAGGAATCAACTCTTGGGTAAAGCGTTGAAAGTTCTCCAGCCGTCGTTCCTGACTCAGCCCCGAGCTCCAGTCCGGCTCGAACAACCATCCCGCGACGGCCAGCACAGCTACTAGAAATCCCGTAGCTCGTAGAAAGTGGCTTTTTCCACGCTGTTGGAAAAGCTCGATAGCGCTCGCGTCAGCGGACAACGTTTTCTTGGAAGCCTTCCCCTGCGACATCGCATCGCGCACCCGCGAGCCCACCCATTCGAAGAAGATCACCACTGCCAGTAGAGCATAGAGATAGCTCCAGATTTCCCGATAATGCCCGTCCTCGAAGGAGGTCTTGATGTGAAACCCAATAGTGGGAATCCCGACAAATCCCAACACCGCAGAAGAACGGATTCCACACTCCAGACGATAGAGGGTATAAGTCACCAAATCGGGCAAAGCCCGCATCACCACGCCCCCCAGAAAGGCCGCGAAGCCATTTCCCCCAGTCGCCCGCATCACCTCGCTGGCGGAGGAGTGCGCCTCATCCAACAACTCGGAAAAGACCTTCGCCAGCGTGCCTCCAAAGGGAAGTGCCAATGCCAAAACCGCTGCCAAGGGCGAGGTCCCCACCGCAGAGATGAAGAGCAAGGCCCACATCAACTCATGCACCGAGCGCACCGCAGTGGCGAGCAATCGAATGAAGCGACGAAAAACCTCCAAGGCCCGCGAAGGACGGCCCCACCAACTCCGTGCACCCAAAACTCCCCCAACCAGACCGATGACCAGCGCCAGGCTCATAGCCACCACCGCATAACGAATGGTGAGCCAAAGGGCGGTGGCAATCTTACCCGCAAAACTGGCCCCAGACTCGCGCATGCCGGCATCTTCGAAGGTGAGGGCGGGTCGCAGTGCGGCCGAAGCGAATTCCCCCGCCATGCGGCGTCCCCCCTCGGAAGGCACCAAGTCCTTCAAGTTCGCATCCAGGAACCAGAGTCCGGCAAAGAAGAACGCGACCGCTGTTAGAAGAAACCACCGGCGCTTCATGCTCCCAATCGATAGAGTTTTTCCAGCCCCTCATCGGAGGCCTTGCCATCGAAAACCACCTCGCCGCTGCGCAGCCCGATCACACGGTCAAAGTAACGCTGGGCCAAGGAGACATCATGCAGACTGGCCACCAGCGTGAGCCCCTCCTCGCGGGCAACGGTAGTGAGGAGTTCGATGAGGTCCTTCGCCCTTTCCGGGTCAATCGCGCTCACCGGTTCGTCCGCCAGGATTGCTCGTGGCTTTTGAAAAAGAGCCCGGGCCACCGCGACCCGCTGTTGCTGTCCCCCGGAAAGATGATCGGTGCGCTCATAGAGCTTTTCCCCAATTCCCATGCGGACCAGCAGTTGATGAATCTCATCCCGCTCTCCCTTGCCCATGGCCAGAAAGCTACGCAAAAGACCGAAGGTCCCCTTGGCCGCCACACGACCGCAGGCGATGTTTTGGTTCACCCGCAGATTGGGCACCAAACCCAGATCCTGAGGCACCCAGGCGATGCGGGAACGGACTTGGCGCAGGGACTTGGACGAGAGCGAAGTCAGGTCCTCCCCATTGACCGAGACGCGGCCGGAGGTGGGAAAGACGCGCCCATTGAGAAGGCCGAGCAAACTGGTCTTCCCCGCCCCGCTGGGACCGATGAGACAAACTTGCTCGCCCGCCCCGAGGGACAAGTCCATCTCCTTCAGCGCCAGAGTGCCGCCGTAATCGAGAGAAACTTTTTGCAGTTCGAACATTTGATAAAAAGAAGCGGGGGACAGAATCCCCCGCTCAATGATGATAGCTTACAAAAGGAGACCAGCCGAAACTAGCGCATCATGTTGAGCTCTTTGGCCACGTCTTTGATGCTCTCGAAGTCTTCGTTCTTCGCAGGAATCAACTTGTCGCGGTTGAAAGCCTTGAGGACATTCTTGTCGTCACAAGCGACCAACGCGTCCTGCAACTTGTCGATGAAGTCGTCGCCGAACATTTTGTTCAAGTCAGGGTGAACCGTGAGGTTGTAGTCCACATACTCGGGAGTGATCCAGAAGATGGGAGCGTCTTCAGCGCTGATGTCGCCAGCCGCAACCATGGAGTCATAAGTCTTGTAATTGATGGCTCCGATTTGCACCGAACCACTGGCTACCGCACGGGCGGTAGCATCGTGTGCGCCGGAGAACTGGACAGGCTTGGTGAAAAAGTCTTCCGGCTTCTTGCCAGTTTCCTGCTCGATGAAGTAGGCGGGCATAAGGCGGCCGGAGGTCGAGCTCTGGCTACCGAAGGTGAAGGTCATGTCGCTGATCTTGTCCTTGGGGAAGGTGTCGGACTTTTCGAGTCCAGTGGACTTGTGAGCAATGAAGTAGCTCTTGTACTGAGGGTCGACATCGCCTTGGGCAATGGCACGAGCGCCGGGCACCGCTTCCCAGGCTTGCACGCCGGTGAGACCACCAAACCAAACGAGGTGAACTTCCCCGTTCTTGAAGCGCTGCACCGCGGCAGGATAATCGTCAGAGATCGAGAACGCGACATCCACCCCCAGCTCCTTGCTGAGATAGTCTTTCAACGGCGCGAAGTTCGCCTCTTGGTCAGAGACCTTCTGGTCGGGAATGGCGGTGATGACGAGGGTTCCCCCTTTGGCTTCACCGGCTTGTTCATCGGCTTTCGGTTTACAGCTGGCAAGGACGGCAATGCATCCCAATGCGGCGACGTGGAGTAGTGTTTTCATTGATTCAGAAGTTGTGACCTAGAAGAGAGAAGAGAAAGAGGAACAACCCAAGCAGGTGACCATAAAAAAAACCGTCGACCCACAGAGCCCTGCTCCCGGTCAGACGGTTCGTCTACGGCTTGATGCTGGATGTGGACCCACATCCGAGGTTGGTTTCTCGTCGTCTTACGCTCATTCGGCAAGGGGACTTAACACTCATTTTTTCAAAACGGAAAAGGAAAAATGGAAAATCGGGAGGCTGAGGGAGGTGGGAGGGTGATTTCAGACAGGGCTTTTATTGCCTTTACCTTCTGCTTGCCAATTCACCGTATTTTTCAGCCGCAAAAAGGCTCAAAAACCGCAAAAAGGAAGATATTGAAAGCTCTTCAATTGCAGAGAGCTGTTGTGCTTTTCGTGTCTCTAATTTTTGCGCTCTTTTTGCGCCTCTTTGCGGCCAAAATTCCCCAGTCCCTTCCCGGTCCGATTGCTTTGACCAATTTTATAACAACCAAAATGAACCGTTCCGTCCAATCCGCGTTCATCTGAGTTAATCTGCGGTTCAGATTTCGAACTACTTCTTGGGCCGATAACAACCCAGCATCATCTTGAGACAATCGAGGGCAAACTGAGTGCGGTTTTTCCAAGGCTTCTCCGGAGTCAGAACGCGCCAGTGATTGGCTTCAGCCTTTTCTGCAAAGATTCCCTCGGGATGAACGGCGACGACCTTTTCGCACATCTCCAACATGGGAAGGTCGGCTTTGCTATCGGAGTAGCCCTCGCTGTTAGGCAGAACCCCCGACAGCCCCAACTCATCGTGCAAGCGCACAACTTTGTTGGCACTCTTGTTGTTGCCCAATGGGAAAGGAGGGAACCAAGTGAGCCGTTCCCCGACTTCCACCACGGTGCCAAAGACATGGTCAAAGCCGAGGAGCTTACCAATGTGCGAGACATAGACCTCCGGACTCGCCGAGACCAGAACGAGGGTGTTTCCCTCGCGACGATGGCGCTCGATCTCGGCAACCACCTCGGGATAAGGCAAAGTCTCGTGAACGAATTCCGCGAATTCCCGCCCCCAAGCCAGCAGCCTTTCGCGCTCCATTCCCCAGGAGAACCCCATAAAGACTCGCTTCATGACCTCGGAACCAAGGACTTTTGCCAAAGGGAGAAGAAGAAAAAAGGGAATGAGGAGAACCCGGCGCCACCCCTCTTTCTGAATCACAAAATTGCAGAAGAGCACCTGCAGATCCCAGGGGACGATGGTTTGGTCGAGGTCGAAGAGAGCCCAGCCTTTTTCCGATGAATGTTCACTCACTGGCCCCCAAGCAACTACGACAATGGACCAAGTGCAAGCACGGAGCCGTTGCTGAAGTTTGCTTTCCCTTTTCACCCGACTGGCTAAGGTGCCGTTCCTCACCGACATGAAGATTCTAGCACTCCTGACCGCCATTTTTGCTTCGCTCGGACAGCTTTCAGCCCAAGTCTATGCCATTATCACGGTAGAATTTACCGAGGCTTCCTCGAATCAGCTGAGGAGCTTCGTGATTCAGTTGGACCATGACCACGCCCCCCGCAGCGTGGCGGCTTTCATGCTATTGGCAGAGCCGCAGGAGAAGTATTATCGGAACACCTTCGCAACCCTCGGCTACAATCCGGCTGGTCAATATGTGCCAGCCAATGAGGACGGTTCACCCCTCCTTCCTGCGAGCACTATCTATAGAATCCTCGTAGACAACAATGATCCAACCACGGGGTATGTCGTGCGACAGGCCTCCGGCACGGTGATGGCGACTCTGACCTTCGAGGACAACGAGTGGACCTCGGACAACTCTCACTTCAGCGTGAGCTACAACTCCACCTACCAGCGCTATACCCTGACGACCAACACCACCATTCCCTACTTCGATAGCACTGATAATTACTATCGAAACAAGAACCCCATCTCATCCTCCAATCCCAAGGGCGAATATATTCCTTCCCAGAGCACTGGAGCTTCGGCATCCGGAGCGACAGCTTATATCATCGCAGCGGATTCTCTCACCCCCACTCCCAGCGAAGCTTTCCTCCTTCAGCAGCCAGGCAATGTCCAAGTGGCGAAGTTCACCCGCGTCGGCACTGGCAACACTTGGACGTCGGATAATCCCAGCTTCACCTTGAACTCCAATCCCAGCTCCACGACCTCTCGGTTTATTATCACCGAGGATGTCTCGCTCACTCCCACTCTCACCTCGGGCGAGTTTTATGGAAACGACGACATGATTCTGGTCGAAGGCGACCATCCATTTCTTTCGATTGGAAAGAGTAAGGCCACTGCCAATCAGGCCAACGGATTGGTCTTTCAGAACGAGGTTGTAGATGTCAACCACGCCACTTTCAGCGACGCCGATCTGTGGGGAGCGCGCTTCGCAACCAGTGCGGGTTTGGTTGGAAATGCCCAACGCTATGCAGTCGCCTTTGCCAATGCGGGGGTCGGACTTCCCAACACCGCCGGAGGTGAAATTCTCATCACCGGGTTCTATGGAAATCCAGACTACGACGGTCGTCACACCCACATTGGCAATGTGATTAGCGGCACCTACTTTCCCCTCGGAGGAGGGGCGGTGGCGGGAAGCCGGGTCACGGTCGACCAAATTCTGGCCGGCGAGCCAGCCGAGCTCCGCGCTATCAATTTTGAAATCAGTAATTCGAACTTCGACCCCATCGAATATGTCAGTCCTCTGCTCGCAGACGTCCGCCTGCCCAGACCATCCGTCGAAGAACGAAGCACGCCCTGCGCGGACTTTTCTGGCACCAGGCGCAGCATTCTATCAGGAGGAGAGCCAGGCCAACTGCGCTTTCTGGAACGATCCGATGACTTCTCGACCTGGACCCTGGTTGGCAAATCCGGCTACCCACTCAATGCCGACTCCGAATACGGGCTCAATGTCGATTGGCCTTCGCAAACTGGAGGACCCTCGGGAACGCGGCTCAGTATCATGGAGAAATATCCGCGTTCCTTTTTCCGCACCCTACCCATGGTCATCGACCATCCCCAATGGCCGGCGGCAGACTTTGAGGATCAGCTCCCCAATGCCGACCTCAGTCTAAAAGGGCGGGTGGTCGATGGAGACAATCCCCAGGTTCTCAACGTATTCAACATTTTCCTCAATTCCACCGGCGATGCGGGTATCCTTCAAGGTATTGGAGGTGATTTGAGTGGAACCCATGAGCTGACCTCGGTCACCTATGAGCAAACAAGCCCCATGATTGGTGAGCTCACCATGGTCGGCGAGACACTGCCGGAGACTTTGCGATTGCGGCTCTACTTCGACTCGCACAAGGGCGGGGAGCTGACGGGGGGCCGCAATCCCATCGAACGCTTTCACCGCATCACGACGGAGGAAGTGACGGTCGGCGGCAACACCATCATTTTCGAGCAAGTCTCGGAATTTGGAATCTGGGTTTCGAACGATTAGAGATACCAATCGGGCCAACAGCAGACCAGTCCACCCACGAACCGCAAAGGAGGAGGGATTCGACCAGCCCCGAAAACTCATCGAGGCTTTCCCTCTCCTGATTGCCCAGCCCGACTGCTAAACTTGGATCCGCCCGGCACCAGAATAGACGTTGAAGCTGGGTGGACGGAGAAAGCCGACTAGGCCTTGATTGCTTTCTCGAGCAAATTCCACCGCCAATGACGAGGGTGCCGAGATGGCTGAAACGATGGGGATCGAGGCTGCGAGTGCCTTCTGCATCACCTCAAAGGAAACTCGGCCGGAGACTTGAAGAACGACCTCCGAGCAATCGATTCCCTTGCCTGCTGCCCAACCCACTGCTTTGTCGATGGCATTGTGGCGCCCGACGTCTTCGCGTAAGACAAGAAGCTCTCCTGAGGCGTTGAACAGTGCGGCGGCGTGGATTCCACCCGTTCGACGGAATGCTGTTTGCGCCTGCCTCAATTGGTCGGGAAAAGTCAAAAGAGTTTCGGCTAAAATCATAAACCCGTCGCCTACTGGAGGGTGCTGCTGCCGGATGGAATCGATACTCGCCTTGCCACAAATTCCACACGAGGAGGCACTGAAGAGATTGCGACTGAGCTTGGCACGGTCGAACTCGACCCCATCAGCGAGAAAGACGAGAGCATGGTTCTTCTTTTGCTCCTCATCGATTCGGGAGACATCCCGCAAGCTGCTGATAAAGCCCTCGGTCAGCAGGAACCCCCTCACCAAGTCGAGATCGTCGCCCGGCGTGCGCATCACCACCGCAACAGGGAAGCCATCGACCGTGATCTGGAGCGGCTCTTCGTCCGCCACTTGGTCAGAGAGCTCTGCGTGCCCGTCGGGACTGTAGCGGGTGATGGTAAAATTCATGAAGTGGCAGGAATCCGCGTAGGCCTGCACCCACCCTTACCAATTGGTGATATCATCGGCAAGCTCAGCAGCAGTGGCGCCTCGATCTCCTCTCCCTACCCCGTCCGGTCCCACGGACCAGAGGTCAAAGTTGGGATTCTCGGCCCCTTTCACCATCGTTCCGCTCGCATCGTAAGCGCGCAGGTAGAAGTAGGGTCTTCCATGTTTGAAAGGATCTAGAATGAGTCCACCTCGGATTTGGCCCCGAAAAGAATCAGAGTATTTTGAATCGAGCTCAGGCATATAGACCTTACTGCCACTCCTAATTCCATTCTGATAGAAGGCATCATAGAGCGAGCCTGAACTCGTTGGAGAGCCATCGCCGAGAGGAAATTCTCCGTGATCGGCCTGGTATTCCTCCAGCTTGATCTCAAAGAGTTTGATTTGGGTTCTGGCCTTGTTAATCAAGGCATTGCTCATCGCCGACTTTCCAATTCCGGTGACGACAGTCAAAAGAAGAAGAATAAAAAGAACAACAAGGATTGCCACAATGAAGAGAAACGTTTTCCGGCTCGCCTTCGCTGGAGACCGAGGGGGTTGGGTTGGTGGCTTTGTTTCCATAATCGTTTATTCAGAAAGTAAAGAAGCCAACTGGTCCTCGTGGAACCAGTTGGCTGGAAAGTTTGCCGCTGTGCACGCAGCAACGAATGACTAGCAGCGGAACTGGCTACCAATTGACGATATCATCATCGAGGTCCTCGTCACTGGCACCGCCATCTCCACGACCAACACCATTTGGTCCCAGGGACCAGAGGTCGAAGTCCGGATTGTAGGCATTGCCAGCTTCTTCTCCATTTTCATCCACACCCCGCAGGTAGAAATAGGGCTTCTTGTGCTTGAATGGGTCGAGAATCACTCCGTTCTTAATCTTCCGGTTGAACTGGTCTCCATCAGGATTCAGCTGATCCATGTAGACCTTCTTGTTGTTCAAGATGCCGTCCTCGTAGAGCGCAGTGTAGAGATTGACCGAACTTTTGTCCGAACCGTCTCCGGGAGGGTATTCACCTTTGTCCGCCTCGTATGTTTGCAGGGCATTCTCGAAGAGTTTGACTTGAGTCCTGGCCTTTTCGATCTGGGCATTGCCCATTGCCCATTTGCCGATTCCGAAGGTCATCGCCATCAGGACAACCATAATGGAGATCACAGTGAGGATTTCCACCAAGGTGAAGCCTCGGGAGACCGACTTGCGAGATACGTGGGAGATTTTCATAATGGAAACGTTTGGATGAAACTTAGCCCTGCATGGTCTGAATCACCTTCATCAGGGGCAGGAAGAGCGCGAATACGATACCACCAACCACGACAGCCAGGAAGACAATCATGATGGGCTCGAGAATGGAGGTCAGTGCGGTCACCGCGTTATCGACCTCATCGTCATAGACGTCGGCAATCTTCAGAAGCATCTCGGGGAGCTGACCTGTTTCCTCTCCCACGTCCACCATGCTAATGACCATGGAGGGGAAAACGCTGCTGGCCTGCATCGGGCTGACGATAGATTCACCTTCTTTGACCGAGTCATAAACTTTCTCAATCGCATCGGATACAACGACATTACCCGAAGTCTCTTTGGTAATATTGAGAGCTTGAAGGATGGGGACACCAGATGTCACCAGCGTTCCCAAGGTCCGGGCAAAACGAGCGATGGCACTCTTGCGCTGAATGTCTCCGAAGAGAGGTGCATTCAATTTGAAGGAATCGATTGCCTTGCGCCCACCCTTGGTATTTCCCCATGAAGTGAAACCGATGTAGATACCGACACCGAGAATTAGGAGCCACACGATGTTCGGAACGAATGGCACGGTAGTGGCCATCAGGAATCCTGAAGCGTTGAAGACCACCTTGGAAATCAGAGGAAGATCCACGTTCATATCGCGGAACATCTCCTTGAACTTCGGAACGATGAAAATCATCAGGAAGGTCAGGATGAAGACCGCGATACACATCACGATCACCGGATAAACCATCGCTGAAACGATCTTGTTCTTCAGCTTCTGGGCCTTCTCCTGATATTCTGCAAGGCGGTTGAGAACGACTTCCAAAACACCGCCCAGCTCACCGGCCTTGACCATGTTCACATAGAGCTTGTTGAAGATGCGGGGGTGTTGGGCCAGACTTTCTGAGAAAGTGGAACCACCTTGAACCGAATCCGCAAGAGAGCTGATCGTTCCCTTCAGAACAGGATTGGGCTCCTGCTTGGAAAGAACATTGAGCCCACGCAACAACGGCAAGCCGGAGTCAATCAAGGTCGCCAGCTGGCGAGTGAAGATCATGAGCACTTTCGGCTTCAATTTTCCGCCAACGCCACCCTTGGCGTTCTTGCCCTTTTTCGCAGTCGACTTTTTCGCAGCGCCCTTCTTTGAACCGCCTTTCGACTTTTTGCCGGACTCCCCGACTTTGGTCGGGTAAAGCCCTTGGCCTTGAAGCTGTTGAATCGCTTCCTCGCGGGTCCCGGCTTCGATTGCGCCTTCATGTTGCTGGCCCGAAGCGTCGAGCGCGATGTACTGAAAATTTGCCATGTCGTTTCTGGTTAATGTGTATCTTGAGTGTCGGTGGCTGTGCAAGCAGCCATTACGGATATTTTTCTCTTAGGTGTATTTCAGAACTTCCTCGATAGTGGTGGTTCCGTCGTAAATATTTCGCAGACCATCTTCTCGCAGAGTATTCATCCCCAGCTCGATGGCCTTGTGCTTGATCACCACGGAAGGAGCTCGCTCGGTGACGAGTTCCTTAATCGGGTCGGACATGTTGAGAAGCTCGAAGAGCCCCCGTCGCCCGCGATACCCACCACCATTACAGGTTTCACAACCTACCCCGGTGTAGAAACGTTTGTCGCCAAGCTCATTCGCGGAGAGCCCGAGCTGGGCAATAGTGGCTTCGTTGGGCTCGTAGTCCGCTCGGCAATCCGGACAAATCCGGCGCACGAGTCGCTGAGCCAACACTCCCTCCAGGGAGGCCGCTACCAGAAACGGCTCCGTCCCCATATCGATCAAACGAGTGACCGCTCCGGCGGCATCGTTGGTGTGAAGGGTGGAAAGAACAAGGTGACCTGTTAGAGAAGCCTGAATCGCAATCTGGGCCGTCTCCAAGTCACGAATCTCACCCACCAGAATTTTGTCAGGGTCTTGACGAAGGAAGGCTCGAAGAACGCGGGCAAAGGTCAGGTCAATGGCCTCATTGACCGGAATCTGAATGATCCCGTCCACGTCGTATTCCACCGGGTCTTCTGCTGTTAGAAGCTTGGTATCGACTCGGTTGATCTGGCGCAAGGCGGCGTAAAGGGTAGTCGTCTTACCGGCTCCCGTTGGTCCTGTAACCACGAAAATGCCGTTGGGCTTTTCGATGGTTTCGCGAATGTAGCTATCAATCTCTTCCGGCAGGCTGAGAGCCTCCAAATCGAGGTTGACGGAAGAACTATCCAAGACCCGGAGAACGACACTTTCCCCGTATGTCGTCGGCAGGGAAGAAACCCGCATATCGACATGGTGGTCACCGACCTTTTTCACAATCCGGCCATCTTGTGGCACCCGCTTCTCAGCGATATTGAGGTTGGCCATAACCTTGACCCGGGAAATGATCGAAAGCGCCAGGTGAGCTGGCGGAGGATCCATCGCGTAGAGAGCTCCATCAACCCGGTAACGGATCTGGAAGTCGTTTTCGAACGGCTCAAAGTGAATGTCGGAGGCCTTTTCGCGAATCGCCTGGAAAAGAACCAAGTCAACGTAACGAACGATGGGGGCCGCATTAGCCTCATCCTCCAACTCGCTGGCAGACTTGCCACTGAACTCAGCCGCCATCTGGCCGAGAACCTCCTGCATGGCGTCGGATTGGTCGCCTGCGTAGAGAGTGTTCAACTTGGCCTCGATGAGGTCGGTGGGAGCGATGACCTGATTGACATTTTGCCCGAGGGCAAAACGCAAATCTTCGATCGTCTGCGGATTGAAAGGATCGGAGAGAGCAACGGTCAGGCCATTCTCATCCACGAGCAAAGGCAAGGCTCCGTGAAGACGGGCAAGACCTGCCGGGACCATGGAAAGAACCTGCCGCGGAGGCACATAGGTCGAGAGGTCGAAAAGCTCGGTTCCGAGCTCCTGCGCGATAATAGGCCAGATATCTTCCTTGTTGCTGAGAACCTGATAGTCGGTCAGCAGTTCGCCGATTTCCTTGCCGCTGGATTCCAACTGGCTTTTCAACTCGGCCTGCAACCCGGGCTCCAACATCCCGCGGTTCTGAAAAAGTTCGATGACTTGTGTATTGTCCATTTTCTGGTTTCGTAAAAATTAGTTTTCGTCCGCCATCGTTACCCGAATGACTTCTTCTGCGGAGGTCATGCCACCCAACACCTTCCGGATGCCGTCTTCCCTCATGGTGCGCATCCCCAACTCCCGGGCTCGCTTCCGCAGCTCGGGACTACTCAAGTCGTCGTTGATCATATTGCGAACCTCGTCGTCCACCTTGAAAATCTCAAAGATACCCTTCCGGCCCTTGTAGCCGCCTTGGCGACACTTTTCACAACCGATGGGGCCGAGGATGTTATCAGCGGCCGCACGCTCGCTATCGATGCCCAGAATGCGCATCTCACGCTCGGTCAACGGAACGGGAGCTTTGCAGTTCGGACAGAGGTGACGCACCAGACGCTGGGCGAGAACGGCCCGCACTGCGGAAGCAATCAGGAAGCGCTTGATACCCATATCGGCCAAACGAGCCACCGTTGCAGTCGCATCGTTGGTGTGCAGAGTGGAGAATACCAAGTGACCGGTCAGCGAGGCGTTCATCGCGATGGTCGCGGTTTCCTTGTCTCGAATCTCCCCCACCATGATGATGTTGGGAGCCTGACGAAGCATGGAGCGCAGGGCTGCCGCGAACGTCATTCCGATATCAGTCTTCACCATTACCTGGTTGATACCCGCGAGCTGATACTCGACCGGGTCTTCCACCGTAATGATCTTTTTGTCGGGCTTGTTGATCTCATTCAAACAAGCGTAAAGGGTCGTGGTCTTACCGGAACCAGTAGGTCCTGTGACCAGCAAGATGCCGTCCGGCAGGGCAAGCATCTCTTTGAAGGTTGCCTCGTCATCGGACAGGAAGCCCAGCTGGGGAAGACCCAGAGTCAGGGCCGACTTGTCCAAAATACGCATGACCACGCTTTCGCCGTGGTTGGAAGGAACGGTCGAAACCCGGAGGTCGACCGACTTGCCCGCAATCCGCATCTGGATGCGACCATCCTGAGGCATCCGCTTCTCCGCGATACTCATGGCACCACTCATCACCTTCAGACGGGCAACCACCGCAGGCAAAAGCTTCTTGGGATGATTCTCCACCTCGATGAGCTTGCCATCAATGCGGAAGCGAACCCGCAGCGTGGATTCCAAGGGCTCGATGTGAATATCGGAGGCCTTCATCTTAAAGGCGTTCATCAGCGTAGACGTCACGATCCGCACGATGGGCGCGTCTTCCTCGCTGATCTCCTCGACCCCTTCCATGGTCAAAACCTCGAACTCGGGGATATCCTCATCATCACTGCCGCCGACGCGATAGACCTCAACCAGTAAGCGCTTGATATCGGAAAGATTGGCAAGGACGGGATTGATCTGGCGACCAACCGCGTGGGGCAGACTGTCGAGTGTCTCGAAGTTGAGACCATCGGCAATCGCCACCATCAACTCGGTGCCATCATCGTGAACGGGAACGGCTTGGAAGCGCTTGGCGACGTCGGATGTCATCTGCTGCGCAACGGCCGCAGGAATTTCATACTCCGAGAGATCGACGACCTGCATGGAAGCATTTTCCGCGATAACGGCAGTGACTTGCGCCTCCTCTACGGCTCCATCCATGAGCAGTCGATCTACGATTTCAGACGCTCCTGAGCGTTTAATTTCTTCGACGGCTTCGGAAGAAACCACTCCGGCTTCTACCAACAATTGACTGAGATAATCCTGATTCGAATACACGGGTTGTGTGGTGTGTGCTTGGGAAAAGACAAGGCGCGAACTTTTGTCCAGCTTGCTTGAACTAACAAATTGCGCCAAACGCACCCCCCTTGTCAATGCGCCGTGCCCGAAAGCTGAATAATCCTTTCTGACGTAAAGCCAAAGCAACTACGCAGGAGATTCGATTGAAGTAAAAACCCGCCCTCCGACAGCCAGAAACTCATCATCAAGAAGGCGAACCGCAACATCACCCCCTCTGCAATCGACTGCAAAGAAGCCTTCTTGATCGGGAAAAACTGTCATCCCCAGTCATTTTTCCCTTTCCACACTGCCCATTTCCGACTTCAAACCTCCCCATCATGGCAGTTGTCGCAACCAATCTCAAAAAAGGTCAGTGTATTAAATATGAAGGTGATCGCGGAATCGTCCTCGGTCTGGAACACCGCACCCCCGGCAAAGGCAACGCCCTCATCGCCGCCACTATCCGCTCATTCAACAATGGCAACAAGAAGACCATCCGCTTCGCCTCTTCAGATAAAGTGGAAATCGTCGAGACCGATCGCCAGAAGCTGGAATTCTCCTACACCGACCCTTCGGGCTACCACTTCATGGACCTCAATACCTACGAGACCGTCACCTTTGACGAGACCCTCGTCGGCGATGCCAAGGACTTCATGAAGGAAGGCCAGGAAGTGGAGATCCTTTTCCTCGAGGGCGAAGCCGTCTCCATCGACCTCCCTTCCAATGTTGAGCTACTCGTTACCGAGTCGTCCGAAGGCATCAAAGGCGACACCGCGAACAACCCCACCAAGCCCGCGACCCTCGAGACTGGAATCACAGTCCAGGTCCCCCTCTTTGTAAAAGAAGGCGACGTGCTGAAGATCAACACCGCCGACGGCTCTTACGTGGGCCGCGCTTAGTCCGCCCACCCCGTTCCGACGGGCTCACTCCAGTCATCCCGAAAGGACATGCTCAGGCATGTCCTTTTTTTTGCGGCCTATGCCCAAACCACGCGAGAGGCTTGCGGGAAATTGCACCCCCCACCAAGAACACCCCTCGCTCACACCGTCTGCAGGATCCTTTTGAACCCGTATGAGTTCAGAGAGCCGTCCTAGCCGCCCACCTGAATCCCCACGGTATGAAATTGCCAAGTTTTTCAGCAAAAATAACAATTTTCAAAATTTCCTTCAAAGATTCTGCAAACGACCACGTTTCCACTACGACGGTTCAAGCGGAGAATTTGCGATTTGGTAACTTCTTTTCTTTACTCCCAATTCCGACTCTCCACTATCCGCTCCCACACATTAACATTGTCATGATTGAAAAAACTAGAAGCCGTTTCCCACGGGTCGCCACTTCCACTACCGCCATTCTCCTCGCCTCTTCAGGCAGTCTTTTTGCAGAAGGTAATGCTCTGCAAAAATACATCCTGGATGGTGGCCCTACGATGATTTTCATCGGGATTGCGATTTTGGCTCTCATTGCTCTGGTCGTTTTCAATTTCATCAACCTCACCAAATCCAAGTTCGTTCCCGACGACCTTCGCGCTGCCCTTTTGGAGCACATGACCGCTTGCCGGGTACGTTCCGCAATCGAGTTGGGAGCATCCCATCCTTCCTACCTCGGCCGCATGACAGCATACGCCCTTCCCAACATCGACGCCACTCAGCCTGAGACCCTCGGTCGCGACCAGGTGGAAGACGCCATGGCTGACTTTTCAATCAACGAGAACCGCAAGAACATGACTTGGATCAACTACATTGGTCTCGTCGCCCAAGCCGCTCCCATGTTGGGACTGCTCGGAACCGTCATCGGTATGGTGAGCGCGTTCGGTGTTCTCGCCGAGACCGGACAGGCCGAGCCCGCCCAGTTGGCTGGCCAGATCTCCGTCGCCCTCCTCACTACCATGTGGGGTCTGATTACCGCGATTCCCGCCGTGATTTTTTACTTCTTCTTCAAGAACAAGCTCAACGGCTTGGTTGCTGACGCCCATCACTCTGCTGAGGAAATGCTCAACGCTTCCCTCCAGACTGTGAACGCCGACGCTTACCTCACCAAGATCCCCGAAGGTGTCGCCGTCTAATTGCGAAAGGGGGCTCACCGAGTCCCCTTCCTTTTTGCAAACCTCCCTGATTTTCAACTGTAATGGCATCCAAGAAACTCCGCGCGGCGAATGCCGATGAAGGCGACGGCCTCGCTGTCGACATGTCACCTATGATCGACATGGTCTTCCTCCTCCTCATCTTCTTCATTGTGACCGCCAATCTGGTGGTTGTGAAGATGGACAAGAGGGTTGAGGTTCCAGTCGCCGAGCACTCGAGCCCGCAGGAAAAGAAAACCGGCCGTATCGTAATCAACGTCTATGGCGATGATGCAATGGCTGAGGCTGGAGGCCGTTACTCGATGGGAGACGAAAAGTTCACCCCATTCCCCGATGATGACGCTGCCATCCTTGAATACATCAAGGAGCAGAAGAACAAAATGGAAGGAACGGTCAAACCCCAGTTGCACCTGCGTGGTCACCGGAACGTTGAGTTCAAGCACTGCCGTCGCATCATCCGCATCGCGGCAGAAGCCGGCGTCGATCAGGTGATTTTCGCCAGTTACGCAAGCTCCAAGGCCTACCAATAATCAACGAAATTTTTTCATGGCTAGACACAAAAAAGGCAAAGCGCTCGAGGACGACGAACCCGTATTGGATATCTCGTCCCTCATCGACATTTGTTTCCTACTGCTCATCTACTTCCTGGTGACGACCACCATTGTTCGCAGCGAAACGGATACCAACATGCAGTTGCCAGCGGCCGCCCCTTCGGATGACATTCCGGAGATCAAGCCCCTCTTCATCCGCGTCGATAATGACGGTGTGATTTACGTCAACTCCGGACCAGCCCAGGAACGGCTTGATGACGACCCCGAGTCTCGCAAGCTTCCCATGCTCGCCGAGCGTCTGGGCACCTACGCTGATGGAGCCCGTGCAGCAGGCCAGGAGCCTCTCGTGCAGGTCTTCGTCGATGGCGACGCCCTTCACCAGCGCTCCATCGATGTCATCGACACCCTGCGTTCCAAGCAGATCTCCAAAGTGACCTTCACCGACCTCGTCAACGAGTAATCGGTCCGGGTCGCTGATGGCGATTCCTTGTTCACAACAACTATCTCCCACGGCCCCCCCAGCGGGGCCGACGGGAACTCTTTTGCATTTTTCCCAACCCAAGCCAACTTACTGATAATGAAATATTGGAACTATACTGGAGCACTCCTTGCTCTACTGCTCATGTTCGCTAGCTCCACTTCTCTCCGCGCACAAGGCGGGGTGGAAGAGCTCCACTCCAACTCACTGACAGCCATGAACGAGGCCCGACGCCTCGGGATGCCGGAAGGTGCCGCCAAATGGAATGAAGCCCTCTCCTATTTGTCGCAGGCGACCAAGACCTTCGACGGCCGCGCCATGCAGCTCTACGGCCCCAAGTTCGGTTGGTTCTGGTATCACAAGGGATTTTGCGAGCTCAAGCTCAACAAGTTCGAGGACGCCATGGCATCCTTTAAGCATTGCTACGAGAAGTACCCCAACAAAGACGGAGCCTTTGAGAACACCTACCACAAGAAGTCCCTCCTGAAGTGGGGCGAAGCCGCACAAGGCAAAGAGGAATACGACGTGGCCATCAAACAGTATAAGAAATTCCTCGCCGAGCGCGATCCCGAGCGCGACAACTTCCCCAAGGGAGCCTTCTACATCAACATGGCGGTCTGCCACTTCAAAACCGAAAAGTTGGCCGGTGGAGTGGAAAACCTCCAAATCGCCATCAAGAATAAGAATACTTTCCCAACTCCTCCCGCCGGAATCATGGCTGGCTTCCAAGCTTTCTGCGAAGCCGCTATCGCAAAGAAGGACGAAGCAGCTCTTCTCGATTTCCTCAAGAAGCACCGTGCGGACGTCGTTTTTCTTCCTTGGGAAGCCCAGCCCTACTCCCCAGTCTTCATGACCCTCGCAGCACAAGCACTGCAGGCCGAGATGAAGCGGGTAGGCTTCGAGCTCTACGCTCTGGTTCCCAGTTCGGTTGAAGCGGAAGACAGCTTGCGGGCTGCCATTCAGCAGGTCGGCGACTATCCCCGCTCTTTCCCCGATGGAGCCAGCATCTATCAGAAGTCTGCTCTCGAGAAGCAGCTGGAGATGAGCAAAGCCCGCGAGAAAGAAGGCAAACTCCCCGAAGTGACGGCCCTCGCAGCCACCGCTTACATTCATGAGCAATCCGGCAACATCCGCGGAGCTTACGGCGCCTACGACATGCTCGAGCGCTATCACAGCAATTCTCCTCGCGAGAAGCGCGAGAACTATCTCTACCAGTTGGTCCGCACCTCCTCCCTTGTCGGTCGTGTCTTGCAGACTGAGAAAGAAGGCCAGAAGTTCCTCAAGCTCTTCCCCGGCAGCCAATATGAGGAATCCGTGCGCAGCCTGATGCTGACCGGACTGTTCTACGAGGGCGAATACGACCTCTGCCTCGAAGTCGCCACCGTGATGGAACCCCAGTTGCCGAAGGGTTCCAAGCAACACGACATCTGCCTCCACGTCTTGGGCGGCAGCCTCTTCTACACCGGACAGTTCGACCAAGCGGTCGAGCCCTTGAGCCGCCACGTGAAAGAGTATCCGGAGAGCCAGTTCAAGGTGGCAGCCCAGTATTTCGACGCCTCCAACTACGCCCAGCTCCAGCTTTGGGACCGCGCGGCTCCTCTTCTCGACAAGTTCTTGAAGGCTTACCCAAATCCCAAGGAGAATTCCTACCTTCCCTTCGCTCTCTATGACCGCGCCAACTGCCACTTCGCGCAGGAAGAGTATCCAGAAGCCCTCGAGAAGCTAAACAAAGTCGAGAGCGAGTTCCCCGATGCTGGCAATCGCGAGATGGTCTTCAACTTGAAAGGCAATGTCCTCCAGACCCAAGGCAACGCTGACGAGGCCAAGCAATACTACGAGCGCGCCCTCGCCCTCGCCGAGCGCAAGGAGAACGATATGGTCGCCGGAGAATCCCTTTTCTATCTCGTCGGACTTCTCGGCGAAGAGAAGAGCGAAACTCTCGCCGAAGCAGTTCCTTTCTACGACAAGTTCTGGGAAGAGTATGGCGACAATTCTCCCTACAAAGCCCAGGTCGCAGTAGCAGGAATGCCTGCTCTCATCGCCGCTGAACGCTCCGAGGAAGGTCTCGACCGCCTGCAGGGAGTGATTGCCCAACTTGCAAAAGTTCCCGGCTCCTACGGCCTGGAAGAAGCCATCAACTCCTTCACCAAGTTCTACCTCGCCACGCCCGGCAACACCGAGGAAGGTCTCAAGGATCTCTACTACGCCTTCCCTGGTATCCGCACCGAGGACAAGGCCGCGCAAGCCCTGCTCCGCATCGCTTTGATTGGCGTTTTCGAGGAAAAGGCAAAGACCGCCTCCAAGTCTGAAGACAATGGTGCCGCCTCCAAGGCCAACGCGATGATCAAGGTCCTCTTCGGCGACCTGAAGCAAGACTTCGACCTGAAGACTCTCTCCAACTTCATTCTGGTGAGCGTCGGCGACTACTTGCGCGAGAAGACCGCTTCTCCCAAAGAGGCCATTCCTTACTATGAGGAAGTGCTTGGTCGCACCGACCAATCCTACCGCTTCCCCGCCCGCTTCGGTCTCGCCGATGTCTACGGCCGTTCCGACAGCGGTTCGGAAAACGAGAAAGCGGTTGAGCAACTCATCGCCGTTTACCAGAACTCCACCGACAACAAGCAACAACAGCAGGCGCTCTACCGCGCGGTTGAAGTTCTGGCCAAACTGGAGAAGTGGGAAGAAGCCAAGGCTCGCGCCAAGGAATTCCTTCAGCCCGACCTCAACTACAACACCTACGCTCCGCAAGTCAGCTACGTGTTGGCCCAAGCCTACGACAACCTCGGAGAAACCGAGAACGCCATGGTCACCTACTTCGGCATCTATGGTTCCTATCGTGGCCTCATCGCGGTCTCTGCTCCCTCTTTGAAGCGCTACATGCAGCTCCTTTGGGACCGGAACAAGCCCGCCACCGACAAGACTCCCGCCGACCGTCAGTTCGCCTACGAAACTGGCTACAAGTTCATCAAGGCCACCACGAACATCCGTTCCAATCCCCGGGTTCCCGAGGAAGAAAAGGAGATGTGGGACGACGTCCAGAAGCAGGTGCAAGTCTACGAAGCCAATCCCGACACCAAACCTATCGTTGAAGAGGAGCAAAACTAAGAACCCGACCAACCCACTCATATGAAAAATATCATTTTCTTCCTAGCATGTGCGGCCAGCTTGTCCGGACAAGACCTCGCTCCCGCCCTCATCGGCCAAGACGGAAATTCAGACAAAGTTTGGATCGAAGCCGCCTCCGAAAAGACCATTCGCTACCGCGAAAATCCCAAGTCGCTCAATCGAATTGACGTCCCCGTTCGCAATGTCTCGGTGATGTTCTTCACCCCCGCCGAGTTCGCAGATGCTCTCGAGCTCTACGAAAACCGCGACTACGAAAAAGCTCAGCCTGCTTTCAAAAAAGCACGTGAGAAATACAAGTTCGTCGAGGATGTGCCCGGCAACTTCTCGACCCTCTCGGGATTCTACGAAATCGAGTGTGCTCGCAAGTTGGGCAAATACGAAGAGATCGAGACCCTGATGAGCAAGTTCAAGCCCGCTCCCCTCCTTCTGGAAACCCAGAAAACCCAAATCGAGGTCTATCCGCTCTACAACGCGGTGCGCACCGAAGATTGGGCCCGTCTGAATATCCTCTGCGAAGAATGGGCCGACCGCAAAGTCCCTGGCAGCATTCGCGCCCAGTTGGAATATTGCCACGGACTCGCTCTCGACGGCTTGGGCCGCTTGGAAGACGCCTTGATCGCCTTTAACAAAGCCTTCGTCGCCGATTACACCGCATCAGAGGTTTTGACGAAAAAGGCCGCCTTGGCTTGCTTCAGCGTCTATGAAAAGCATCCCGAGGTCGAACTTGCCCGCAAGCTGCACGGCACCCCGGATGAGAATCCGAATTCGACCGGCGCCCTTCTCCTGGGAGAAGCCGCCGCACTGGTTGAGATGTGGCAGACCGCACTCGGACGCGGCGACAAGTTGCCCGATGAATACAAGGCCTTTCTAAAATACAAGAAAGCCTAAGCCGCGGCGCTCATCCCTCAGATTTTCCCAAGCCCCACCTTCCAGTGGGGCTTTTTGTTGCGGGGAGACAGGCCACTCTCGCGCCATGCAAATTTACACAATTTGTTAGCAATTTCTCTTCCCTCGGATTTTCGCCTTTTGGCCAAGGCCAGAACACGGCAAGATAGCCGCAGATGGGAGAAGGAAGGGAACAAATATTTGACGGAGAAGCCGTCTCCCAAGGGATAGCCTTCGGCCCCGTCCACGTTCTCGCCCGGGGCTTTGCCGCCCCCGAAGTCTACGCCGTAGCTCCCCATCAAGTCCCGACCGAGCGGGAGCGATTCCGTCGGGCTCTCGAGCGCACCAAGGAACAACTTGCCTCCCTGCGCACCCAGATCGAGTCAATTTCCGGCGAGGCCGAGGGGCGCATCTTCGAGTCCCACCTCATGATCCTGCAGGATCAGACTCTCGTCGATCGCGTCAATGACGCCATCTCCAGTCGGCAACAGAACGCCGAGTTCTGCTTCTATGCCATCATGCAGACCTTTCTGGAGGCCATGCGGCGCATCTCCGACCCCTACCTGCGCGAACGAACCAGCGATATCGAAGATGTCTCCCAGCGGGTTTTGCAAAATTTTTCCGCTTCTTCCCCCGAAGAAGACGAAAGCCCCGACCATCGCCACATTCTCGTCACCTATGACCTCAACCCCTCCGATACCGCTGGCTTGGATCCCCAGCGAACCCTCGGATTTGCGACCGAACGAGGCTCAAGCGTGTCCCACACCGCGATTCTAGCGCGTTCCATGGGGATTCCGGCTGTCGTGGGCCTGAAAAACGCAGTGCTGGGCATCCGCACCCTTAGCAACTGCATCATTGACGGATACGAGGGCAAACTCATCGTCAACCCCACCCCCGAGACCGCAGCCCGATACCGGGCTCTCGCGGAAGAGCGGGAAATCTTCAAGACTTCACTCAAGGAGATTCGAGATAGCGACACCGCCACCTTGGATGACAGGCGCATCACGCTTTCGGCCAATGTGGAGTTCGAGCATGAGCTCAATCAGGTTGCCGAATCAGGCGCGAATGGAATTGGCCTCTTCCGCACCGAGTTTTTCATGCTGGAAACGGGAGAATTTCCCGACGAACCCCGCCAAGCCCGGCTCTACCGTCAAGTGGTGGAATCCGTCGCGCCCAAGCAGGCCATTATTCGCACGCTCGACGTCGGAGGAGACAAGCTCCCGGGCGAACCACTCGCCGAACCCGAGCCCAACCCCTTCTTGGGCTGGCGCGGCATTCGTTACTCCCTCGATCGACGGGATGTCTTCAAGGACCAACTCCGCGCCATTCTGCGGGCTTCCGTGCATGGCAAAGTCGGCATCATGTTCCCCCTCATTTCTGGCTTGCGAGAGATTCGCGAAGCCGTTGACGTCCTCGACCAATGCCGCGAGGACCTCGCCGACAAGGGGATCCCCTTCTCCGATGATATTGAGGTCGGGGCGATGATCGAGGTTCCCTCTGCAGCTCTCATGGCCAAGGAAATCGCCGCCCATGTCGACTTCCTTTCCATCGGAACCAACGACCTCATCCAATACACCGTCGCCGTCGACCGGGTGAATCCACGGGTCTCGCAGCTCTACAAGCCGGCCCACCCTTCCGTCATGCGCCTCATCAAAATGACCATTGATGGCGGACGCGAGAATGGCATATGGATTGGCATCTGCGGCGAAATGGCGGCCGACCTCATTCTGCTACCCGTTCTCGTCGGCCTTGGCATTGATGAGCTCTCCGTCGGCACCCCGCGCCTCCCTTCTGTCAAACACGCGATTCGCGCTCTCAACTACGAGGAGTGCAAAGCGCTCGCGGATGAAGCTCTCACTCTTCCCGAGTCCCGCCTCATCATGCAAGCCTCCCGCGAAGTCGCAATGAAGGCCTATCCGGAACTGCTCAAATAGCGGCTCACCGGATGATCAAATAAGCCACTCCCGCCAGCAGTCCCAAGATTGTGATTGCGAGAAACCTCGTCCAAAAGAGACGACGGGGAGTAGGCTTTTGCGGAACATCTTTCACGCACCCAGCTTCTCGCTGAGTTCCTTCACCAAGCCAGCATTTTCTTCCGCAATATTCGTGGTCTCACCCGGATCGACCTTGTGATCATAGAGTTCCACGAAACCGTCGCTATGCAGCACCAGACGATACCGCTCCGTTCGGAGAGTCCGCGCCTTGTGATGATAGGAAACCGCCTCCCCACCCCGGTCTTTGTTAGAACCTGTTAGAAGCGGGATCAGAGAAGAACCATCAAGCTCGTCCGGTTGCTTCAGATTGGCCAAAGCACAGAGAGTGGGATACAGATCGATAGACTCAACCACGGTCTTGCGAGCCTCCCCCTCTTTCCCACCCGGGACATCGATGATCAAAGGAGATCGCAAGGACTCCTCAAAGAGGGCATGCTTCCCCCAAATCGCATGTTCGCCCAAATGCCAACCGTGGTCTCCCCACAACACAACAATGGTATTCTCTGCTGCCGGTGAATCAGCCAAAGCCTCCATCACCCTTCCCACCATCGCATCAGCATAGCTCACACAAGCCGCGTAGTGACGACGAACTGCTAGTGCAAAAGCGGCATCCTTCCGGGGATCCTTGCCCCAACGATAATACTTCATGAACTCACCGGAGCCATGCCAGGTGGTTCGCCCGGCAGGTTTTTCCTGGTTTGCAATCGCCGGCAGCTCCACTCCTTCATAGAGATCGAGATACTTCTTGGGAGCGCCAAACGGCAGGTGCGGACGCAGAATTCCCACCGCGAGAAAGAACGGCTTTTCACCTGCGGCCAGCTCCTTCAATTGGCCAACCGCTTCTGGAATCGCGACCCCGTCAGGGTAGATGGAATCATCGCCCTCTTCCGCCTGAAAGAGAGCCATCTCGCCCGCATTCTCGCGAATTTCGCCATGAGCCAGCCCATGCATCCAACCACGCGGATGCTGCCAGGCCCCTGCCGGAAGGAGATGCCGATCCCAGGAATTCGGCATTTCGGGGATGGCTTCGTCGTCCCAATCCGCCCCGCCACGACCACCCGGGTGATGGGACACCTTGCCGACCGAGACCGTGGTGTAGCCATGGGACCGGAACCAAGCGGGCAGACTGGGAGAAGGCTCCTCGCCCTTGCCAATCGCTGACGCTCTCCGCATCAAGGCATCATTGCCCGCGGGACCGTACCGCCCGGTCAACAGCGCATACCGCGAGGCCCCACAGGTCGGAGCCTGCACATAATGCTTCTCGAACAGCACCCCGCCCTCAGCCAGTCGGTCGATGTTGGGTGAATGAATATAGTCCAATCCATAGCATCCCAGCTCAGGCCGCAAATCATCGACACAAATCAACAGCACGTTCGGTCGCTTCTCAGCAAAAGAGAAGACCGGAAAAAGGGAGAGCAAAACGAGGGCAAACTTCACCCCCCAATAACGAACGAATCTCCTCCCCTCTCCCAAGAAAATTCGACGAAAAGGCACCCTCGAGCTCTTTCTCGCAATCAAAACTTCATCCGATACTCCACTCGGTAGAACCGCCGCGGCACATCCGCGTCATCGTCCACACTGAAAAAGATGTCTTCTGCCGTTTCCAAATCACTCACCAGCGGGTTCCAGTTTTCCAAATCTTCCGACCACAACAGAGTATGCAGTCGCCCCGGGATTCCCGGAAAATTCACATCCCAATTCGAATCATCGGCCACCAGCGCCACCGTGGGGGCCAAATGCGCATCGGCTAGAGTTGGGCTAAGTCCGTAGATGTATTCTTCCTCATTGCTGAGACCATCAAAATCATAATCCCCCTCGGCCCCATGTTCACCGAAAGGGTTGCCAGGCTGAAGCCCATTCTCACTTTCCCACAAATCAGGCAGACCATCTCCGTCCGAATCAGCTAGGGCACCGGGTGCCATCTTCACCCTCACAACATCTGTTAGAGTTTGCTCCGCACGACGGTGCAAGACCCGCACATGATGGAAAAAATCCGAATCTCCATTGTAGAGATTTTCAAAAGTAAACTCCACCGCATGCTCCGCCCCATTGACATCCCGAATCAATCGATAGGAGGAAAGCGGCTGCAAGACCGCTCCGCTTGGACTCGCGGAAACCGTGCTTCCAATCAAAACCCGCACCTCGGACAAAAATTCTTCATCGCTGAGCTCACCCACAAGCTCTTTGGACACCGCGACCCGCATCACACTGCCCTCATCGACCACCTCCCCCTCAGCGGGTTGACTGATGGACCAGGTGCGTCCACTGCCGACGATCACGTTCCGGGTCAAGGTCGTGAACCAGCCCTCCTCATCATTGAGAGCCATATCCGATGAAGACGAGTCCTCCATCAACCGAACCTGGATCGCGGCAGACCCTGTGGTGGGGATATTCTGATATTCGAACCGCCACTCCCGCGCCGCCCCACTGTCACGCAAATAGGCGGTGGGCCTTTGCAGACTCGCGTTTGCCCATGAGCCATTTCCGGCCCCATCGTTTCCAGCGTCATCGTCAAGAATCTGAAAGCGGACTTCAGTGACCGATGCATCTGTTAGAACAACAACTTCGTAGCTGGATCCTCCAAGCTGATCTCCTTCTTCAGGAAAAGCAATTTGCCCCTCGGTCCGACTCGCATCGTAGTAGAAGGTCTGCACGTTGGTGCGAAAAATGGACGCTCCGTCATTGCGACCGACAAAGGGACGCGTCCGGAGAACATGATAGCCTTCCGCCAAGCCTGTCGCCATTTTCCCGTAATCGTTGTGGGGATGATAGATGACATTTTCCGGCTCGAAGTCCGCGACTTCAAACACGGTTTCCATCCGGGAGATATCCGTATGATCCCCTTCCGAAAAAGGAAACCGGCTGCTGACCGCATCGCGATGTCCTCCGACTTTATAGGTCAAAATGGTTCCCTCCGGCAAAGCTGGAACCTGACCCGACCACCAGCGGGTCTGCATCGTTCCTCCGTCCAGATTCCCGTCAGCAGTATCCGTGAGCGCAACCACCTTCGTTGTTCCTTTTCCAACACCAGCTGAACCTTCGGGCACCGAACCGTCCATCGTAATATAGAGGTGAGCACGATCCACTTCGTTCTCATAGCCCACCTTGACCCAAACCGTAATGGGCGAGTTCACCGCATTCTCCGGAGCAGGGCTCAACTGCAAATCACCGCTTCCCAATTGATTGTCTGCCGCCGGATCGTGGTAGATCCAACTCGCTGTTTCCTGTCCCGAATTCGGTCCATTGCCGTTATTCACGCTCACGCCCGCCTCTCCAATGGTAACGGTCCAGGTCTCCGCGCCGAGAGACCCCGCAACATTGCGACTGACGTCACTTGCAGCGAACCGTTCGTTATAACGTCCGACAAATCGCATCTGTTCGTAGCCGAGGTAAGTATCGGTCGACGACTGCCGGATGGGATCGTTGGACAAATCGCCATCCCCCTGATCGTCTCGCAGGTCGCTGTTGATACCGGGAGGGAAATCCCGTTTTGCTCCCAGGCTGGGACCGAATCCCATCTGCGAATTCAAATCCACTCCACCGTCCAACTTCATAAGGATATTCTCCGCCGAACCATCCGAACGCGCTACGAAACGAACCGGAGCGCCACCCGTCACCCGCGGTATCTGAACCTCGTAGGAAAAGTCTCCGTCACTCTGCCCGGCAAGCCCGAGCGGATTGAAGTTCGGATCACCATCAACACCATCCCGACGGGTAACAGTCATCATGGAAGCTCTTTCGCCGTTCTGATAGATCTCGATCGGCTGTCGCTCCCCGGCGGGTCCATCACTCCAGACATCAGGCAATTGGGGGCGCCGCCACCCGAAAGCAAAATAACCACCCGAAGGCACTAAAATCACATTGCCAGAGGTATCCCGCACCTTGCCATCCCCTTGCACCACTGCGACAAAGTCCCCGCCATACGGCGACTGATTTCGCAAAGCCGCTCCAGCCGGAAAGCCGGTGACCACATCCCCCCGTCCATGTCCGCCCCCGATGTAATTACGTGCCATCATCAGAAGCAAAGTAGCGTCGTTCCAAGAGCCTGCCGCTGGACCTTGCTCCGACCCGTCAAAGCGCTCGAAAGCCAAAAAATCGCTGTCACTCCACAGACCCCGCTGCCCCCCACGCGCTAGGTCATTGTGAATCGCCAATGCACCCGTCACACTCGTGTCGCTGAATTGACCCAGAAAGTTGATATCGGCAGGCTTGGGGAAATAGTCCGGAGCACCCGACTCATTATAACCATCGGTGTAAACAATCGGGAGCCCTTCCTTTAAAATCATATACGGAAGCGCTGCCGCCCGGTCTCCCCCAAAGAGGAAGGTGTTGTCATGGCTCATCACGTAACTCATCGAGGTGGCAGGATCTCCAAAGACAAAGCCATAGCCCGGCGCATCCAACCCAGTGAGGTTTCCTCCAATATTGTTGGCGACATTATTGAGCATCTGATCGGTCGCCACTCGCATCCCCGCGTCGCGATAGCCATCGGCCGCTGGAGGCTCACCCAAATGCTCGCCGAAGAGCATGGCATCATCACGAGCCACGCTCAGACTGAAAACCGTATCGCGATGATTGTTCCAATCCGAGTAACCTCTGGTGAGATTGAAGTGCTCCTGAATCGAACCATTGTATCCCGCATTGGAAAGGTCTTTATCTGCACCGGATTGTTCGCCAAAAAAGTAAGAAGGCACGTGCTTGACCGCATCGAGCCGAAAGCCATCCGGCTTGATCTCCTGCACAAACCAACGAATCGCTCGAAACAACATCAGGTTCACATCCTCCGCAACAGGATTACCCATATTGTAGATTCCATCCCCATAGCCCCAGGCAGTGGTTTGCCGATTGGGATTGCTGCCATCAACTCCCGTGTCGATGAAAGGCTCACTCGGTTCCCCCGCGTCGTGTTGCCCATTGGCGTTGCTGTCGGTGAAGTCGAAACGGCCATTCCCCTCACCGGAATCTCCCGTATTGGGACTACCATCCACACCCACATCATCAAAGGGCTCCTGATTGGCGAAAGGATGAACAGGATTGCCCTGTCCATTGATCGCCACCGTTAGATCCGTGTCGAGGTAGTACTCGGGCCGATCGGGATGTCGAATCCCGACCCACTTGGGAAAGTCCGAACCCTCCGCCAAGCCATTGTCATCGAAGGATGTATTGGGGCTTTCCTGCGCGATATCCCAAGCGAATGGATTGCGGTTCAGCACCTCCCACTCATTGTTATAGTCAGGGTAATCTGCAAACTTTTGCCAATTGCTCCCATTCCAGCCCAAGTGCATATCCTCTGGCACAAAGCCCGGCACTCCCGGTAAAAGGGTCCCCGGAGGAACCGGATCCAATGGCCCTGCGGTATGGGCCATCACATTGTCGAAGTAGACGCGGAAACCAAAACGGTGGGCCGTCACCATCAGGCGCTCCAGATCCGCCCGCGAACCATACCGGGTCGGCAGCGTTCCCGACTGATCCTTGTCGCCCAGATCGAATCGGTCAAGGGTATCAAAGCCAACCGAATAACTCCCCCCTCCCGCCTTGAATGGTGGAGGCAACCACAACGCAGTGTAACCCGCCTCGGCCAATTCAGGTATCCGCCGCTCAATCTCCCCCCAACTTGTGCCAAAATACTGCAAAATCACCTCCCCACGCAGCGGAGAGAGCAAAAGGAGGAAGAAGAATAGGATTCGAGGAAACATGGGTAAAAAAACGAGGCCGTCGTATTAACAATGTCACCTCATCGATTTGGTTTACAAGTCGGAAGAGAAAGACGCCCTCTTTGCCCTCGAATCTCAGAAGGGCATCTCACAACTGCTTGGCCTCTGCAGCTGGACATCAGGCTCAGGATCAGAGCCAAAATTCATCTCCATTAGGCAGACCCGGCAACCACCACGATGCTGGGGGATAGACGAGATTATGCCCCGCGCCCACCGTCAGCGCCCATAGGCTCATGCCGCCCGATGCAAATACATTGTGATTTTTGTGCTCTTTGCTTCACGAGCAGCCTCTAAAGGGTCACCTCGATGAAAAAGTATGTAGCTGAACTAGTTGGAACCTTTTGGTTGGTCTTAGGTGGATGTGGTAGCGCGGTTTTGGCTGCCGGAGTGGCCGATGTCGGCATCGGTTGGGCCGGTGTATCGGCCGCATTCGGTCTCACCGTTCTCACGATGGCCTACGCCATTGGTCATATTTCCGGATGTCACCTCAATCCTGCCGTTTCCATCGGGCTCTGGATGGGCGGTCGCTTTTCCGCAAAAGAGATTGGACCCTACATCGGGGCACAAGTTGTAGGAGGCCTTCTCGCCGCCGGAACCCTTTACCTCATTGTCAGCGGGCAGAAAGACTTCGACGGCGTGGGTGGCTTCGCCTCCAACGGCTATGGCGAGCACTCTCCGCAAGGCTACGGACTTCTCTCAGGCTTTGTCACTGAGGTCGTTATGACTGCAATCTTTCTCATTATCATCCTCGGTGCCACCGACGGCCGGGCCCCCAAAGGCTTCGCCCCCATTGCCATTGGTCTGGGCCTGACCCTGATCCACCTCATCAGCATTCCCGTCACCAATACCTCTGTGAACCCCGCCCGTAGCACCGCCGTAGCAGTCTTTGCAGGGGGCGCGGCACTCAGCCAACTCTGGATGTTCTGGATAGCCCCCATCGCAGGCGGCCTCCTCGGCGCAATTGTCTATCGTTTCCTCGGCTCACCGGACGAAGAGCCCAATATTGAAGGCGACCCTGTCTAATCTCTCCTGAGGAAAAAGTCCTCCAGGAATCCCTTCCCTCCCTCCAAAATTCCCGGCCATTCGTTTTTCGCGGAGGCTGGGAATTTGCGTTTGCAGGGTTGCCAAGTGGCGCGGACTCCCCTACCAAATCTCCACTGTGATGAAGGAAGCAATGCACCCCTACGAGTCTCTCTCCATGAGCTCAGTAGGAATCGTGGTGGGGATCTATCTGGTCGCGATGCACGCTTGGATGCTGGCAAAGCCCGAGCAATCCCAGGGAATCCTCAAAAAACTCCCCCGCAATCACAATGCCGGCATCTACACCATGGCCATCGGGCTCATTTGGTTCTGGCTCCTTGTCGCCCCCGACCTACGCGGTCCCTTCAGCTGGCTCGGCAAACTTTCCATGGACCTCGGCGAATTCAATTTCCTCAAGCGCTACCTGCAAATCGCCGTTCCCTTGGTCTGCTTTGGCCTCATCACCCAAGTTCGCGAATTTCTCTTTGTCCGCGGTCTCGGGGTTATCGCCCTCATGGTTGCCGCACCGATTCTCGACGCGGCCTTCCTCAAAGAACCCGGCTCCCGGCTGCTGCTCTCCATCTTTGCCTACGCTCTTTTGACCAAAGGCATGTTCTGGATCGGAATGCCCTACACCTTCCGTGACGCCGTCGCTTGGGCCACCAAAACCCAGGGTCGTTGGAAAGGCCTCGCCGCTGGCGGACTCGCCTACGGAGTCCTAGTCCTCGCCTTCAGCTTCACCGCCTGGCGCGGCTTCTAGCCCGTGCGGTGGACGTCCCGTCCACCAGAGATTCTGAGGCGCAATACCCCTAGAACCCTTGCAAGCCCGAACCAACAACTCGACCTGCCCTGTCGGCCCCGAAGGGGCGAGAGAACATAGCCCGTGAGACCACGGGCTTTGCTCCCTCGTCCTGTTGGGACTGACGGAATGGAGGAGATTTTCTATTTTGAGGGGACGGGTTTAGTTCTTCTGACAAATTTTTCGTTTCAACGAGACAACCGACAACCGCCCCCCACTCAACCCGCGCAAAATTCACAGAACCTTCATCAAAGCTTCATCCATGAAGAGCAGGGTTCGGCCGTCACTCAACGACGACCGATACTGTGAAAGCTCTTTTCTTCCTCCTCACTGCCAGTTCGGCTGCCTTCTCTTCTGCCTTTGCCGACGAGACCAGCCTCCTCCCCTACTTCCAAGTCAACAACTCGGCTGACGAAAGCAGTTCGGCCCTTCTTCCGCTGGAGTCCACCCATGCCGAGGTCGCGATTGCGGGGCCTTTGGCGCAGGTGACCTTGACACAGACTTTTACCAACGAAGGCAGTCAGCCGCTCGACGCGACTTACCTCTTTCCCGCCAGCACGGGGGCGGCGGTTCATGGCATGACGATGACGATTGGAAATCGCACCATTGTGGCGGAGATCCAGGAAAAAGAAGAAGCTAAGAAAACCTTTGCCAAGGCCCAAAGCGAAAGTAAGTCCGCCGCTTTGTTAGAGCAGCACCGGCCCAACCTCTTCCAAATGTCGGTGGCTCGGATTTTGCCGGGGGATGAGATCGAGGTGAAGCTCCATTACTCCGAGCTGCTCAAACCCGAGGACAACGTCTATCAGTTTGTCTTCCCCACCACCTTCGGCCCCCGCTACGGCAACCCCACTGCCGGGACGACGACGGTCGCCAATCCTTTTCTCGCAGAAGGCGAACAATCGGCGACGAGCTTCTCGCTGAACCTCGCTCTCAGTTCGGGCCTCCCGTTGCAATCGGTGGAGTCACCCAGCCACGACATCGACATCAATTACACCTCCAAGCAAAGCGCCGATCTCGCTTGGCAAGGAAGCAGTCGAGGCCCCGGCAACGACCGCGACCTCATCATCAATTACCGGCTCGCGGACCAAGCCATCGAAAGCGGGCTTCTGCTGCACGAGGGTGAGGACGAGAACTTTCTCCAGCTCACGATTCAGCCTCCGGCGCGGGTCACCCCCGACCACATTCCGCCGCGCGACTATCTCTTCGTGATTGACGTTTCGGGGTCGATGAGCGGATTCCCACTCGACACCACCAAAGAGCTTTTCCGCAATCTCTGTGCGGGCCTGCGGCCGGAGGACAGCTTCAACATGCTCCTCTTCGCGGGGGACTCGCGCATCCTTTCGACCAAGGCGGTTTCGGCAACGAAAGAACACGTCGCCGACGCCATCGCCTTTCTGAATGCCCAAGGCGGACGGGGTGGCACGGAGTTGGTTTCGGCTTTAAGAAAAGCCATTGCTCTGCCGCAGGGTCGTGACGGTTCGCGCTCGCTAGTGGTCATCACCGATGGTTATATCAACTTCGAGGCCGATGCCTTCCAGACCGTGCGCGACAATTTGGGCCGAGCGAATTTGTTCGCCTTTGGCATCGGTTCCTCCGTCAACCGTCACCTCATCGAAGGACTGGCTGCGGTGGGTGAAGGCGAGCCCTTTGTCGTCACCAAGCCTTCCGAAGCCGCTCCGGTCAGCGAGCGTTTTCTGGAATACATCACCGCTCCCGTTCTCACCAACATCAAGGTCACTACCAACGATTGCGAGGTCAGCGAACTCGAGCCGACACAGATTCGCGACCTCTTCGCCAACCGTCCTCTCTCACTCACCGCCAAGTGGACTGGCGAGCCCAGCGGAAGCATCACGGTCTCCGGCCTAACAGGAGGGGGACAAAGCTGGAGCGACTCCCTCGACCTTGCGGAAGCCGTCACCGCTACGGGAACAAGTCACCCTTCCCTGCGGCCTCTCTGGGCCCGCGGGCGCGTGCGTCACCTCGCCGACTACGCCAAGCTCAGCGAGGACCGCGACACCATCGCGCAAGTGGCCAATCTAGGGCTCAAGTATTCGCTCCTGACCCCTTGGTCCTCCTTCGTGGCGGTGGATACGGTCAGCCGGCCCACGGAACTGAATCCCAAGCTGGCCCAGCAACCCAATGCCCTCCCAAAAGGGGTGCCCGCCTCTGCCATGCCCGGGAGCCAAGTGACCACCCACCAGCCATTGGCCAAAAATGGCTCCGTCCCCGAGCCCGGCCCGGTGGCCCTCCTGATCGTCACCCTCTTGACCATCTTCCTTCCCCGCCGTCGCCAGTCCTAGACCGCCGAACAACCTGAAGCATTCAAATGACAAGTTCGCCGTTCAAGGAAGGAGCAGGAGTCGCGGCGGCCTTTTTTCTCGCCCTGTGGCCGCAGGCCCAGTGGTTCGTGGAGCGGACCTTCGACGGTTCCGACGAGCCACTGGGTCTCCTCGCCCTCGCCACCGCAGCAATATTGGCCTGGCAGGGAAAGGACCTGCTCGTGCGGAAAAAGACGCGCGGAAGACGACCACTCAACACTCCGCCCGACGTTCCTCTTTCGCAGCAACTTGCGTGGCTCGCCCTCGTTCTGACGGTCGCCTCTTCCTTTTTTCTTCCCAACCTCATCACCGCCGCGCTCGGACTGTGTGCCGTGGCTCTGGTCGCGGGGCTCTTTCGTAATCCGGGTTTGATGGGACTTCTTTTCCTCTCGCTTCCGGTGATGGCTTCACTCGATTTCTATTTGGGCTGGCCCGTCCGGCTCGCGGTCTCCGTTTGTGCCGAAGAGCTTCTCAATCTGCTTCAACTCCCTGTCACGCGGGAAGGAACCCTCCTCTTTTTCCAAGGGGCAGAAGTCGGAGTTGATCCTCCTTGTTCGGGACTGCGCATGCTTTGGTTCACCGCCTACCTCAGCTGCACCCTGGCGGCGATGAACCGACTCTCTGGTCGAAAGCTTCTTCTCCTTCTGCCCCTCGCGGCCCTGCTCAGCATCGTGGCCAATATTCTCCGTGCAGTCGCTCTCTTCTTTCCCGAGTCCGGCCTCCTCAGCTTCCCCCACTGGACCCACGAAGCCATTGGCGCGGTTCTCCATCTGACCGTCGCGCTCGGTCTCCTCGCTCTCGTCAACAAACTCACCCAACCATGCAAAACCATACTCCACTCCTCCTACTCGGGGCCAGTCTCGGCCTGATTCAAGGTGCCCGCATCTTCTCCCATCGCGACCACGATCTCCCGCCCAATCTCGCGGAGTGGCCCAGTCACTTCCAGGGAGCGGCCCTACACCTCATCGAACCAACGGAGTTCGAAAAGAGCTTCGCTGCCAACTTCCCCGGCGACATCGCCACCTTCCGCAGCGCCGGACGGCAGATCATCCTCCGCCGGGCGACGCGGGGAACGCGCCGACTGCACGCCTCGGAAACCTGCTTGCGCTCATCCGGCTACGAGATTTCTAGTAGAAAAATCGACCTTGAAAACTGGCTCACCTACTACGCAAAAAAGAACGACCAGATTCTGCATGTGCGCGAACAGATCACGGACGGCTCCCGCAATTGGAACTCACCCTCCCCTTGGTTCTGGCACGCCACTCTCAATCCCAAGTCCGGACCTTGGATCGCCACTACAGTCATCACCCCCGTAAAGTCTTTGTAGTTGCAGGGAAAACCTCTCCCGCTTCCTTGACGCATCCTCTTGGCTAAGATAGCGTGATAGGTGGTTGATCTTGCACGGATCGATCACTCCAAGCGCTAACACCAAGAACAAATGAAATACCTAATACCCGTCCTCATCCTGGGCCTGACGAGCCCCCTTTTCGCCGAAGCCACTGCTGCCGACTATTATAAAGCGGCAGAGAAAGAGCTCAAAGCCGGCAACGTCGAGAAGGCCAAAACCTATTATGCCGCCACCCTCAAGTTGGATCCGAATCATGGGAATGCCAAGTATCGCCTGCTCTCGATGAAGACCCTCACCGCCGAGGCCCGCATCCGGGTTCGGAAGGCCAAGCTGGCATCCATCACCCTCCCCAATGTCACCTTCGAAGATTTGACCCTGGAGGAGAGTCTTGAGGCCTTGGGCGCGATGATTGAGAAGGCCAGTGACGACACCTTCGTCCCCAACTTCGTGGTCGACGACCCTTCGGGAAACATCGCCAAGAACAAGGTCAACATCCGCCTCCGCAACATTCCCGCCTCGGTCGCGCTCAAGTACGTCCTTTCGCAAGCCAAGGCCAATGACAATTGGGATGCGCATGTGATCAATATCCGCCCGCGCAATGCCTCGGGCGGCGCGACCACAACGACCACTACTGAGGCATCGGAATAGGTCCGCCCAAGTGGCGCTCGAAAAACTCGACCCGCTTGCGCCGCAGATAGGGACTCTCGCCAATGCCATGCCCTCCGTTAGGGACGGAAAGAAACTCGAAGTCCTTGTCTGCGCGAATCAGCGCGTCGACGACTTGCATGGTGGAGCTGGGATCGACATTCGTGTCGACTTCTCCGACTGTTAGAAACAGGTGGCCTTTCAACCTTTCGACATGTTCGGTATTGGAATTGGCAGCATAGCTTTCATCGATCGGCCAGCCCATCCACTGCTCGTTCCACCAGATCTTATCCATCCGATTGTCATGGCAACCGCAGTCCGCGACGCCGGCCGAATAGAAATCACCGTGCCATAGGAGACCGGCCACGGTGCTCTGTCCTCCCGCTGATCCCCCGTAGATGCCGACACGGGAAAGGTCCATCCAAGGTCTCTCTTTGGCCGCCTCTCTCATCCACTTGATCCGGTCCGGGAAGCCGGAGTCCTTGAGATTCTTGTAGGCAAATTGTTGAAACTCTTTTCCCCGGAAATTGGTACCGCGCCCATCAATTTGCACCACCACAAAACCCGCTCCCATCATTTCGCTTCGGTGACCATACCAGCTGCTCCATTTCTTCGGGACAAAGGAGCCGTGTGGCCCGGCGTAGATGTTCTCGACCACCGCATACTTTTTACTGGGGTCAAAGTCGCGGGGTTTCCAGATCACTCCGTAGATGGGATAGCGCCCCTCGCGATCGGTGGTGACGAAGCGCTCCGGCAGAAGAAAACCTTTGCTCAACATCTCCTCGGCTGAACCCTCTGCCAGCACGGTGATGAGCGACCCGTCACTCGCCCTCCGCAACTCATGCACCGGCGGCATATCCACCCGCGAATAACGATCCACATAGTAGCTGCCATCGGGCGAGAACTGCAGTTCGTGAGTGCCATCACCATGGGTCAGCAACGTCATTTCTCCGCTCGCGACATCAAGCCGGGCGTAATGATTATAATAGGGGTCCTGTTCGGGATAGAATCCGCTCAAGCGAAAAAGAACCTTCCCACCGCGGACACTCTCCACGCCCCGCACAACCCACTGCCCCGAGGTCAACTGCTTACGTTCACCGGATTGTTCGTTGATTGAGTAGAGATGGCTCCAGCCATCAGCCTCCGACCTCCAAAGCAATTTCCCCTCCCCCAGCTTCCACCATCCGCACTTTTCAAAAATATGAATGAACTTTTCATCTTCCTCGGCAGCCACCACCCGGGTCTCTCCTGTTGCCGCGTTGAGCTCCAGCAACCGGTACTTGTCGAAGCCACGCTCAATGAACTCGAACCAGATGCGCTCGTCGTCCTGCCACTCAACCCGACTAATGGAGTAGGCGTCCTTGATGAGACCGGGATCGACATCGACGCGCTTCCCTTCCACGGAAAAAATGACCGGGACCTGGGTCCGCAACTCGTCCCCGGGCTTGGGGTAGTTGTTTACGAAATACTTGGGTTGCAATTGGTCCTTGGGTGACGAGCGGGTGTAGTGAACCTGGCGCTCCTTCACGTCACGAATCTCCATTACGAAAAAATACTCGCGGCTGGCCGTCCACTCCACACGCTCACCCCAGATCCAACCTTCTTTCGCCTCCGCCTGCCACTCCAGGGCGGCAATCTGACGGGGGCTGGGAAAACTGATCGCGGGAGCTTTGCCCGGTTGTTGTCTGCGTCGCTCGCCACGGCCGCCCCGCCCATTCCGACCACCTCGAAGGTTCCGGGATTCCCGTAATTCCCCGGTCGGCATCTCGCGCCTTTCCCCATCTTTGGCCGAAACAGCTAAGGCATCGTCCCCTTCACCAGTGACACACAGCCACTCCTCTCCGTCCTGAAACCAGCGAGCCTGCAGCCTCTCTTGGGAAGCAGTCCCAATGGAGCGACGATAGTTTTGGTTTTTTTTCTCAAAGGAAGAAGTGCCCCCATGGTCCGCAAAGGCGAACGAGGACATGGCAAGGGAAAGAAGAACTAGATTGCGCATCGCTTTGAGTCTGATCTGGGGTTGAAGAATTTCAATGTCCCAAATTGGCAAATGGACATCGGATTCTCTCACTTTTCCGATTTGAAAAAGCGCCGCAAAAAGGGTTCATCTCTCGCGTGTCCACGAGCTTCGACCCCACTACCGCGCCTATTCTGGCGACTTATGCCCGCTTTCCTCTGACTTTGGTGAAGGGCGAGGGCTCCCGAGTCTGGGATAACCAGGGGAATAGCTACCTCGACTTTTGCGCCGGTATCGCCGTCTGCTCACTGGGCCATTGCCATCCCTCCATGGTGGCGGCGATTGAGAAACAGGCGCGCACCCTCATCCACGTTTCCAATCTCTACTTCACCGAGCCCGCCGCGCACCTCGCTCAACTGATCACCGATCTGGTTGAAATTCCGGGAAAGACCTTCTTCGCCAACTCTGGCGCGGAAGCCAACGACGGGCTCATCAAACTGGCGCGGCGCTTCGGTCGCCATTGTCCCAATCCGGAGACAGCCGAGGCACGGCACGAGATCATCACCTTCAACAAGTCCTTCCACGGCCGGACCCTGGGTGGCATCGCCGCCACCGGACAACAGAAGATTAAAGACGGCTTCGATCCCCTACTTCCGGGCTTTCGTCATGTCCCCTTCAATCAACTCAATGCTCTTTCCGAAGCCATTACTCCCGAGACCTGCGCGATTCTCCTAGAACCCATTCAGGGCGAAGGAGGGGTGAACACTGCCACTCCCGAATTCCTGGAAGGCCTGGCCAAGCTCTGCAAGGAGCACAACCTCCTGCTCATGCTCGATGAAGTCCAATGCGGATTTGGCCGCTTGGGCGAGATGATGGGATGGCGCGCTCTCGGAGCCCCCGACCTGCAACCCGATGCCATTTCGTGGGCCAAGGGAATGGGCGGCGGCATCCCGATCGGAGCCTTTTGGGTCAATGACCGCCCCGCAAGCGACGACGGAACCGCCCTTTCCTCCCTCCTTGGGCCGGGCTCCCACGGCTCGACCTATGGTGGCAATCCACTCGCGGCCGAGACCTCCCTCGCGGTGCTCAACGAGATCGCAGACGCCGAACTGCCAGCCAATGCGATGGCGCGGGAGGCCCAGATTCGGGAGACCATTGCTTCTTGGAAGCACTCCGCCATCACCGCCGTACGCGGCAAAGGCCTCATGCTGGGCATCGCACTCAATCCCGAGGTCGTCAAAGCCCCGGAAGGCAAAACCATTGCCGCTCATCTCTGCGGCGAGCTGCTCACGAACAAGCTCCTGGTCCCCCCCGCCGGCCCCGACACCATCCGCTTCCTGCCCGCCCTCAATGTGACCGAAGCCGAGGTTGCCGAGGCCTTGAGCATCCTCAAGGATACTCTCGACAGCCTTTAGTCCCCCCATGCTTTTCGTCCCCACCCGCCTCTTCAAACACATCCTCGCCCTCCCCAGCGGGGTTCTTTTCATCTATCTGGGCGCGTATTTGATGCTGCGCTTTCTCTTCGTCAGCACCCATACCGACGGACACCAATACGTCATTTTTCCCAACGAGAAGCCGGCCCTCTATTACGCCTTTCGGCCTCTCAGCTATGCAGACGAGTACTTGACTGGCATGCGCTGCCATCTCGGCCCCCATCATTAATATTGGGTCGGAATGGCTTTGCTCTCGCCTTTTCATCCGATTCTGCTAGAGAGTCGCAATACTCTTTATGAAAAAGCTTCTAGCTGCGTTCACACTCGCAATCTCACTGGTCGCCACGGCCGAAGAACCCGCTCCACACACTGTCAAAGCCGCTCCGTTTTCCATCAAAACCGAGCTCAGTGGCGTTCTGGTTCCAACCAAGACCCAAACTGTTTTACTTTCTCCCGAGCGCTGGAAGACCTTTCCCATCGAATCAGTCCCCGCCCACGGCACCGAGATCAAGGCGGGAGAGCCCCTCATCGTCCTCAAGACCCAGCCCATCGACGACAATCTGGTCGAGCAGGAAGCTGAGGTCAAAAGCCAGGAACTGAAGCTCGCCGTCGCCAATCGCGAACTGACCGAGCTGCAGCAAAAGAACGCTCTCGCCCTCGCCTCCTCGAAGCGCAAGATGGAGAATGCGGAGGCCGACCTCGCCTACTACGAGTCCACCGGACTGCCCGCCCGCAAGGACGACATCGCGCATTCCGTCACCCAGTCCGAAGACTACCTGAAGTATCAAAAGGAAGAACTGACCCAGCTCCTGAAGATGTATGAAGAGGACGACATCACCGAAGAGACCGAAGAAATCATCCTCGTCCGCCAAAAGGCCAGCGTGCGCAACGCCGAGTTCAACCTCGCCGAACGCAAGCGCAATGCCGCCCGCAGTCTGGAAGTCACTCTCCCCCGCGAGCTCATCGGTTATCAGGAAAAGGTAGAAAACGCGCGCATCGCCTACGCGACTGCCAAGCTCAACCTCGATCGCAGCTACGAACTGAAGAAGCTGGAAGTGGCCAAACAGGAACGAGCCCTCGCCAAGGCCCGCAAGGCTCTGGAGGAAACTCAAGCCGATCGCAAACTCTTCGACATCGTCGCCGAATTCGACGGCACTCTGGTCTATGGCGAGTTCAAAGACGGAGTTTGGAACAAGGGCAAAACCGCTGAGTTCCTGAAAAAAGGAGGCAGCGTCCCCACCGAAAGCACCGTCCTCACCTTGGTCGCCAAAGACTCCCCGCTCTCGGTGCAAGCTCTTGTTAGTAGCGAAAAGGCGGAAGAACTCACCAAGTCGATCGCCGAAGCAGGTGAGAAAGCACCTCAAGTCACCATCTCCAGCTATCCCAACTTGAGCGGCAAGCATCTCGTCACCCTCGCTCCCGCTCCCGCCGAGCCTTTCCAGTTCCCGGGTCAGACCGAGAAGAGCGAACTGGAATTCTACAGCGCCGAGAAGGCCATCACCATCCCAAGCGAAGTCCTGAAGGAACGCGAGGATGGCACTTCCTATGTCTTGGTCAAACTTTCCGAAGGGGAGCCCGAAGAGCGCACCATCGAGCTTGGCAAAAAAGACGGAAAAGTCGTGGAAGTCCTTTCCGGACTGGAAGAAGGTCAAGTTATCCTGCCCTAGATCATGCGCGCTTCCACTCTAGCTCTCGTCCTTTCCTGGCCTCTTTCCGCCTTGGCTCAAACCGCTGCGCCGGTCGTGGAAGTCAAACCTGAAGGGGCTACTCCAGCGGTCGAGACCCAGACGGAAGCCGCTGCTGCCGCCCCTGCTGCGGCAGCCAATGACCCTGCGGTCCTTACCAAGGAGATCGACACCGCCATCCAGCGCGGGGTCGACTTTCTCATAGCAAGCCAAAACCCCAGCGGCTCCTGGGGAAGCGCCACCCTCACCAAGGGACTCAATATCAATGCGCCCATTCCGGGCGCGCACCACGCCTTCCGCACCGGGGCCAGTGCTCTGGCCTTGGAAGGTTTGCTCAAATCCGGTGACCGCCGACCCGCGACCGTCGCCGCGATCGAAAAGGGCGAGGCCTGGCTCTTCGACCAACTGCCCCGCCTCCGCCGTGCCGAGCAGCTGACCATTTACAACAACTGGGGTCACGCCTACGGCATCCGCGCCCTCGCCGAGCTCAATCGCTATCACGCCGGCAACGCCTCCAAACAGGCCTCCATCGCGCGCTTGGCCGAGCAACAGGTGGAGATGCTCTATCGCTACGAATACCTCAACGGCGGTTGGGGCTACTACGACTTCGTGGCCCACACCCAAAAGCCCTCGGGCTCGCCTACCTCTTTCACCACCGCCACAGTTCTCCTCGCCCTGCGCGATGCGCGCGACACCTTCGGCATTCAGCTCAACGAGCGGGTGGTCCAACGGGCACTGCGCTGCCTTCGCCAGCAGGAGATCCCCGACGGCTCCTTCGCCTACTCCCTCCCACACCAGATGGCTCCTCGCCGCGGAATCAACCGCCCGGCGGGTTCCCTGGCACGCTCCCAAGCCTGCAATGTCGCCCTCCGTGCCTTTGACGACGAAGACATCACCGACGAGCGGGTTGTCGCCTGGCTCGACCGCCTCACCAAGCGGGATGGCTTTCTCTCCATTGGCCGAAAGCGCCCCGTGCCCCATGAGACCCATTTTCAGATCTCGGGTTATTTCTACTTCTACGGACACTACTACGCGTCCGAAGCATTCTCCATCCTTCCGGAGAAAGACCGCTCCAAACTGCGCGAGCCTTTGGCCAAACTCCTGCTGGAAAAGCAGGAAAAGGATGGTTCATGGTGGGACTACCCGCTCTACAACTACCACAAGCCCTACGGCACGGGTTACGTCTTGACCGCTCTTTCCCGCTACCGGCCCGAGTAAGCGGCCCAAGGCTGCCCCAATCGGACTGATTCCGGCTTTGCTCCCGGGCGGCCTTCTGTTCAAACTGTCGGCGCAGCATGTCCGCCACGAAAAAGCTTACTCCCATGATGGCCCAGTATCAGGCCATCCGTCGCTCCCTTCCGGACGATATTCTGCTGCTCTATCGGCTGGGGGACTTCTATGAAATGTTCTTTGAGGACGCCAAAATCGCGGCACCCATCCTCAACGTCGCCCTGACCAAGCGCCACGACGTCCCCATGGCCGGAGTGCCCCACCACGCCGCCACCGGATACATCGCCAAGCTGGTCAAGGCCGGCAAGCGCGTCGCCTTGGCCGAACAAACCTCCGAACCCAAACCGGGGCAAATCGTGGAGCGGGAAATTGCCCAAATCATCTCCGCCTCCACCATCGACGACCTCACCCTCCTCGACGACACCCGCCACAACTACCTCGCCGCCGCCTGCCTGCTGGGCTCCGGCAAAAAGCTGCGCTACGGACTCGCCTGCGCCGACCACTCCACTGGTGAATTCTCCCTTGCGGAATTCACCGATCTCGACCTCCTGCGCGACGAGATTCACCGCCTCGCACCGTCCGAGCTACTCATTGCCGACGACCAACTTCAGCAGCTCGGCGGACTACCTGGCGCCTTTCCCTACGACGCCTACGCCTTTCTCGCCGAGACCGCGACCCACACTCTGCAGGACCACTTCAAGGTCAAATCCCTCCGTGGCTTTGGCTGCGCGGAGATGACCTCTGCAATCTGCGCGGGTGGAGCCGCCCTCCACTACCTCGTCCATCAGCTGCGTCGCAATTGCGATCACCTGTCCACCCTCACCGTGCATGACCATTCCGCGCACGTTCTCATCGATACCGCCTCCCAGCTCAACCTCGATCTGGTGCAATCCCGCTCCGGCACCCAGCACACTTTGCTCGCCACCCTCGACCGCACCGCCACCCCGATGGGCGCCCGCAAGCTCCGCGACTGGGTCCTCCACCCCCTGCGGGACCTCGAGACCCTGAATGCCCGCCTCGACACCGTGGAGCAGCTGCTGGCCGAGCCCTACCTCCTCTCGAAACTGCGCGAATCCCTCAAAGAGATTCGCGACATCGAGCGCACCACCGGCCGGCTCTCCCAAGGAAGCGGCAATCCCCGCGATCTCAAGACCCTCCACAATTCCCTCGACCGCATCCCGGCCCTGCGCGAGGACTTGGCAGCCCTCCCCAACACCGGCACCCTCTCCAGCCTTCTTCTTTCCCAAATCGAGGAATTCCCCACCCTGACCGAACTGTTCGGCGAGGCCCTTCACGACGAACCACCCGCTTCACCCAAAGACGGAAACCTCATCCGGGACGGCTACTCGGCGGAATTGGACGAACTTCGCTCCGCCTCGCGCGAGGGGAAGAACTGGCTCGCTGAACTGCAGGAAAGTGAACGCCAGCGAACTGGTATCGAGACCCTCAAGATCAAGTTCAACAACGTCTTTGGCTACTTTTTGGAAGTCACCAAGTCCAAGGTCTCACTGGTGCCCGACGACTATCAGCGCAAGCAGACCATGGCCAACGCCGAGCGCTATGTGACCCCCGCGTTGAAGGAGATGGAGCAGAAAATCCTCGGCTCCGACGAGCGGGCCAAAGCGCTGGAATACGACCTCTTCGTCCACCTGCGCCAGCAGGTCTGCGAGCATCTCGCCCCTTTGCAAAAGACAGCCGATGCTCTCGCCACCCTCGACGTGCTTCTCTCCTTTGCCGAGACAGCCCAACGGTATCAACACAGTCGACCCAAGCTCACCACCGACCGCTCCCTCCACCTCACCAATGCCCGTCACCCCGTGCTCGAACAAACCCTCGTGGAGGAAAAGTTCGTGCCCAACGACACCGGCATGGACCCCGAGAGCGGCCGCCTGCACATTTTAACAGGCCCTAACATGGCCGGGAAGTCGACCTACATCCGACAAGTTGCTCTCATCACCCTGATGGCACAAATGGGAGCCTACGTCCCGGCGGAAAAGGCCACCATCGGCCTCGTCGACAAAATCTTTTGCCGGGTTGGAGCCTCCGACGACCTCTCGCAAGGCCAGTCGACCTTCATGGTGGAGATGAACGAGACCGCCCTCATCGTCAACAATGCCACCGCCGACTCGTTGGTCATCCTCGACGAGATTGGCCGCGGCACCGCCACCTTCGACGGTCTTTCCATCGCCTGGGCCGTCGCAGAACATCTCCACGACAAGACCCAATGCCGAGCCCTCTTCGCGACCCATTACCACGAGCTCTGTGACCTCGCCGCCACCCGGGAGGGCATCGAGAACCACAATGTCGCCGTCCGCGAGTGGAACGAAGACATCATCTTTCTCCGCAAGATTCAACCCGGCCCCGCCGACAAAAGTTACGGGATTCAGGTCGCCCGCCTCGCCGGACTTCCCCAAGCCATCATCTCCCGCGCAACCGAGATTCTCAGCCATTTGGAAATGAATTCTCACAAGCCCGATGCGAAGAAGAAGGCCAATCCCAAGCCCAAGAACACGCGGGACACCCACGACAACATGCCCCAAGCCAACAATCCCCAGATGGATTTGTTCGGCTAATCTCCGTGGTTGGAACAAAACTTTTTAAAGTTTCATAGCCAGAAATTCCTCGTATTTTCGGGCTTTCGAGGCGAGAACTGGGCTCAAAAGGCAAGAATAGACTCGACAATGGTTAAGTTTTATAAAATATTTAAGACGCCGAACCACTTGGACCTATGCGCGCTTTCTATCTCACTCTGGCAATTCCCCTGACCCTGACTTCCTGCAT
>NZ_BMXI01000002.1:0-20403 GCF_014651675.1 Roseibacillus persicicus | reverse complement strand
GAAGGTTCGGGACCACAGTCGGCCACCCCCCAGTCCCAGAGTGCCCCCGCCCCCGCCGCGACTCCTCCCCCCAGCCTCACAGAAGATCGCCTGAAGGACCAAGGCGAGCGCATCAGCCGTCTGGAAACCGAGCTCCACGAGATGCGGCTCCTCTTCACCAATCAATTGAAGAGAATTGAGGAAGTGGCCAATCGTCCGGCAGCTGCCCCAGCCCAAGCCTATCTTCCCCAACAACAGCCCCAACAAGTGGTCATCATGCCAAACAACCCGGTAGTCACTCACCGCTGGGACGAACAGGGAGGCCAATATCCCGCCACCGCCTCGACCCATCCCCGCGCCTACCGCGTTCAGAGCGGTGATACTCTTTCCGAAATCGCGGAAGCCCACGGCATTTCCCTAGGGGCTCTGCTCACCGCCAACCCCGGCACCGATCCCCTGCGCTTGCCCATTGGGAAGCAACTCACCATCCCCTCGGCTTCCCAGGCTGCGAACTACATGGCGGAGCTAAACACCCGGGCCCGCACTTACACCGTCCAGTCCGGCGACACTCTCTCCGAGATCGCAGAACGCTACGGAGTAGGCCTCAGCCAGCTCTTGGGCAGCAATCCTGGAATCGATCCCAGTCGCCTGCGGATCGGGAAAAAGCTCAACATTCCTTCCGTGAGAAGCCAAAGCCAACCTCAACAGGGCTATGCCTCTCCTCCCATGCGTTCTCTACAACAGCGGCAACAAGAACCTCAGTCCACTCCGCAGTCTTCACTCACTCCCCAGTATAAATCGACTCCCGCCAAGGAAGAGCCAACCCAGCGCATCCTCATTCGCGTTCCCAATACGACCACCTTTGGAGAAGTCGCAGCGAAGGTCGGCACCGACGTGGAGACCCTGAATCGCATCAACAAATGCGCCTTGTCCGCAAACTCCCGCATTTTCGCGAACGGAACCATTTACGTCCCGGCTCCAGAAAATTAAGCGTCCGCGGCTGGATTAAGAAAGCTCTCTGCGGCCTGCCCCGTCAGGGTCCCACTCGCGAAGCAGCCTTGCATGAGATAGCCGCCGGTCGGAGCCTCCCAATCGATCATCTCTCCTGCCACGAAGAGACCGGGCAACTTTTTCACCATCAGATCTTCGTCCAACTCGCACCACCTGACTCCCCCTGCCGACGATATCGCCTCCGCAATCGGGCGAGGGCCAATCAAGGGCAGCTGACAACGCTTGGTCACCTTGGCCAAAGCCTCCGCGGATTCGAACGGCCCGTAAAGACTCTCCAGAATCAAACAAGCCTCTGCACTCAACTTCCATCGCACCCTCGCCTCCGCCAGAAAGTTCCGCCGCGCCGACTCCATCTTGGCCACAAGCTTTTCCTCGGTAAAGGTGGGCTTGAAATCAATCTCCAGCACCGGCTCCTTCATGGCCTTCAAGGCCGGCCCCAGTTGATAGATAGGACCTCCTTCCAACCCGTAGCGAGTAATAACCAGCTCCCCGCGGGCCTCAACCTCACCCGCTCGCAGAACGAGGTTTTTGAGAGCCTTGCCCTCCCCTTCTTCCAAAACAGAGGACGCCCAAGGGACCTCCCATCCACAATTCGCCGAAGTCAAAGTGTTCACCGCTATCCCCAGCGACTCTAACAGGCCAACCCATGTTCCGTCCGATCCGGTCTGGGGCCATGAGCCACCTCCCATCGCCAACACAACCGCATCGGCATCTACCTTTTCACAACCATCGGGTGTCTCGAATTGCAAATGGAAGCGCTCCCCTTTCTCCAACCCCACGAGCCGATGGTTCACATGAAAGCTTACTCCCCGATTTTTCAAACGCCTCAACCAGGCCCGCAACAAGGGAGCCGCCTTCAAGGCCTTGGGATACACCCTCCCGCTGGATGCCACAAAGGTGCCCACATCCAACCGGGCAGCCCACCCCCGAAGGTCGGTATTGCTGAAAGCAGCCAGGGCCCGATCCCAGAATTCGGGCGGCTGTTCAGGCCCCCGGTATCGCGTGGCGAAGAGGCTCACATCCTCGGCATGCGTGATATTGAAGCCCCCTTTGCCCGCCACCAGAAATTTCCGCCCCACGGACCGCTTCGCTTCGTAGAGCGAAATCCGAATCCCTGCGGCAGCCGCAACCTCCGCCGCCCGAAGCCCGGCCGGGCCGCCCCCTACTATCACCAGATGCTTTTCCACAGTGCTCAAAGGGCCAGCTTAGGTCTATCGACTGACGCTGTCCATTCTAGTCCCCGCTGAGTTTGGCGCTCCCCGCAACTGGACCAGGCGGGAAATCTTTGCGTTTCTATTTCATCTTTTTCCTCTGCGGCAACATATCCGAGCCACAAGGTCGGAAAAAGCGACCGACAAAACCAGTTCGCGAATCACTCTGCAAAGCTCGTCCTTCCAACTGGTCGTTCAACACATCCCTCATCCTACCACTATGATAATCCGCCCACTTGCAACCTTGCTCCTCACCTTGCTCAGCCCGCTGGCTTTCGGTCAGGACGGTCCCTATTTCCAAAAAGATCAGGATCCCAAGCCCGAAGGGAAAACCTGGACCAAGGTGCATAAAATGTCTGATGAATTCCAAGGCAGCACCCTCGATTTATCCAAATGGCAGGCGAACCCCAAAGGAAACGGATGGAACTGGATCGGCCGTCCCCCGGCCCTCTTTCGTGCGGAAAACGTCGTGGTGAAAGACGGCAACATGAACGTCACGGTAGGCAAACTGGAGAAACCTCAGAAATTCGGCGACAGCGAATATAGCTATCAGGGCGCCATCGTCCGTTCCCATCACGCCGGACAACCCGGCTGGTATTTCGAGTGCCGGATGAAGGCCAATGCCACTGAAATGTCATCCACCTTCTGGCTCATGACGAAGGGCCAATCCGAGAAGAAGCTGGAGCTCGATATTCAGGAGTGTGTCGGACGCGTCAGCCCCAATGCTGATAGCTGGGTCAAAGACTGGGACCAAATTTTTCACTCCAACCTTATCCATCGCGTCAACCGTCACAATCCCACCAAGGTGCAACGCCAGGGACAAAAATATACCGATAGCAAGAATCACGAGCGATTCTTCGTCTATGCCGCCTGGTGGAAATCAACGGATGAAGTTCAATTCTTCCTCGACGGAAAGTATGTTTACTCCATCACTCCCAACGTGAAATGGGATGTCCCGGCCTTCATTCAGATGGCGATCGAGACCTATGACTGGAATCCCCTCCCCGCTGATGGCGGACTCGTCGCCAGCGGCAACTGGGAACAGCGCACCACGAAATATGACTGGGTGAGAACCTGGCGCTTGGTCGACGCAACTGCTCCTGCCTCCGCGGAAAAGGATTAACTTTCCTCTTCCGGAGCAGGAATCGGAATTGCTCCCATCAGTGCCTCGCGAATCGCCTCTTCCTCGATGGCAGGGGCGAGCACACTGACTTGGTCCCACCCCCTCAGCTCGGTCGATCCCTTCGGCAAGACCAATTCCCGTTCCCGTGTCACCAGCGTGATGACCGCACCTTGCGGCAGATCCAACTCGGCAATCTTCGCACCTCCAACGCCCTTGGGTCCGGGCAAGTCAACCACGATCATGTCCAAGTCACTGGCCGCCATCGTGACGAGCTCAAGGTTAAACAAAGGCCGTGGTCTCGCCGGCACAGTCAACTTGAGCCACCCGGCAAGTGGCCCCAGCGATCCCCCTTGCACCGCGACGGAAAGCAATACGGCGAAGAAGACCAGATTGAAGATCTCTTCCCCAGCCTCGATACCCGCCGCCATGGGATAGGTGGCAAGAACAATGGGCACTGCTCCACGCAGACCCGCCCAAGAGATAAAGACCTTGTTCCGCCAGCCCAATCGCATCCCCGCAGTCCCCACCAGCACAGCCAGTGGCCGGGCCAAAAAGGTCAGTACGAGAAAGAGCAGAATCCCCTCAAACCAAATCCCTGCCCATTCCCGAGGAAAAACCTGAAGGCCCAAGAGAACAAACATACCTATATTGGCCACGGTCGATACCGCCGAGGAGAAGTTAATCACTCCCTGCTTGTGAATGAAGGAGTGATTCCCCAGCACGAAACCCGCGATGAAGACAGCCAACATTCCACTGGTTCCAATCACCTGCGCCAACCCGTAAACCAAGAGTGCGATCCCCAATGTCAGGACATAGAAGTGCCCCCGATCCTGCGGAGTGAGATGATTGAACAACCACAAGGCCGCCCGGCCCATCAACCAACCCAGAACCGGGGCCGCGCCAAACTGCCAGAGAAAGTTCAGCACCATCATCGGAATCGGGGGATGCCCAACAGTCAGGCTCTGCACCACCGCAACCGTTAGCAGGATCGCCATCGGGTCATTGGCCCCACTTTCGATCTCCACCGTAGACGACAATTTCTTCGGCAAAGACTGCCGGCGCAGGATTGAGAAGATAGCAGCCGCATCCGTCGAGGAGACGATCACCGCCAAGAGGATGGCCTTCTCAAAACCCCACCCGAAAATCCCGTAGAGCACTCCAAAGGTCACCAACGAGGTCAGAATCACCCCCCAAGTAGCCAGCCCTCCCGCCGGCAAGGCCACCTGCTTGAAGTCGGCCTTCTTTGTTGAAATCCCGCCATAGAAAAGAATGAAGACCAAAGCCAGGTTCGCGACCTTGTTGGTAAGCACGATATCATCGAAATGCCAAAGATTGAGAACATCACTCCCGAAAACAATCCCCGCTCCCAACGCGATGAGAATCACAGGCACACTCCAACGGTCCAGCCACACTGCGGCCAGAACAACCGCAATGAGAATGATGGGGCCAATCAGGTAAACTACGTCCATGTAGCAAACTACCTAGTCTCATCCCAAGTCAAAGGAAAGTCCCACCGTCTAAAAAATTATTCTTCCCGCCTTCTTCGCCGACATCAAAAACAAGATCGGCACCCTGGATGGACCCGCTATGCCTCAGCACCCATCGAAAGGCAACAGAACGAACAACTCGATACTCCTCAAAGACAGTCAGGACCAAACGAACTGAAAGCTCATCTGCTAGTTTTCCTCAGCTAAAGATGACCGCGTCCGCTTGTAGATGCTCCAGAATACTCCGCTCAAGCAATAACCCACTCCGGCAGCAAGAATCCAATGTCGGCTTCCCCAGTGCAGAAGAATTCCACTAAGAATGGCACCAAGCAGAAATGAGAGGGTCAGCCAGACAGGAATTAAAATTTTCCAGCGTTCAATCTTATGCCCCCGCAGCTTCATCCCGAGATGGATGCCAAAGTCGGTGAAAAGCCCCGTCAAATGAGTCGTCCGCAAGACCACACCGCGATAGCGACTGGCCAGAGCGTTCTGAATTCCGCAAACCGCACTCGCAATGGCAATAGCCAGCAATGGCGAACGAAGATAGGCAAAGTGCGAAAGAACCAGACACAGACCCAGGGCGGAAAGAATTCGACCATAAGGCATCTTCATTTCCAGTGTCGGATGATGAAGAAGAAAGCCCGAAGTAGTCGCCCCAGTGACGAACCCTATGGTGGCCACAACCACATTCAATACCTCCTTCACCCCTTCGCTACCGAGCGCCGCAAAGCCGGAACCAATCCTCGCAATATCACCTGTTAGATGACTGACCGAAGTTCCCGTGGTGAGAATAAATCCGGTATTTAGAAACGAGGCCCCAAAGGCGAGGACACAGCCACCTAGAACCAACTGAGTCGGTGAGAATTGTTTCATCGTGCCCCCAAGGTGAAGTCTAACCTTTGCCTCCAAAAGCAAAGGCCTGCAATGCTTCTATCAAGCCTACGCCCTCCGTCAATTGTCGAGAATCTCTCTCCGACACCTATCGCGTCACTTCCCACGCCCCACTTTCCAAACCCAAAAAGACAGCCATCGCCTCAACCTCTTCTTCAAGCGCCTTTCGAAAACGCTGCTCGCGGGGACGGACACTGGCGAACCCTGGCTCCACCTCCAAACGCTTTCCCGTCACCTTCGCATTCACCCAACCGATCACCTCGTCTCTCCAGAGCAGAGGCATGGCGTAGTAGCCGCGCTCCCGCTTGGCTGCCGGCACATAGGCCTCGAAACGATAGCGCCAATTCCAAACTTGCTCGAAGCGTTGCCGGTTTCTCACCAAGAGGTCGAAGGGAGCGAGGATCCGAACTCGTTCCGGCACCCCATCCAGTTGCCACTCCTCACTCTTCCAAAGATAATTGATTCCTTCGACCATGAGTTCTTCCAGCTCTCCCTCTGCAATCAACTGCTCAACCGCCCTTTCCCTTTCGGCTCGCTTGGGAACCAGATGATTCAAAGCCTTCAACTCCGAGAGCAAAAAACTCTTCGTGGTGGGCCCGAAGATTCGCGCTGTTAGCAAAGTCAATCGCGAGAAGCGCTCAACGGGGTCGCGCTCTTCTTCTATCGCTTCGGCTGGGACCTGATAGATCCTGATTCCCTTCTCCCGCCGGCTCACCCGGAGAAAGCCATCATCGTGCAACTCCTCGAGGACGCGTTTTGTCTCCTTGGATTTGCCGCCCCAATAGTTTTTCACCGCGCGCTGCCCGAACTCATCGTCGAGGTCACGGGGATGTGCCTCGCCCAAGCGAGACACAGCGGCGAGAACTTCTTTCTCCAGCTCGGAGAGCCCTTCCCGGTTCCGTCCACGCAAGTCGCTCCACACTTCCGGCTTCATGAACCCATAGGCGAAAAGATACCCCTCTTCCGCATCCAAGTCTTCAAAACCTTCCTCCAAATCCCCCGCGCGATACCCAACCACTCGCTGTCGCAACATCAAATCCTGCGCCCGAGCGGGAGAGCGAATCGGGTCTGCCTGCACAAAATGCAACCTTTCCAAAGCGGTCGCCAAATCCGGAAATGCGGGAAACGACCCCGCAACCAACCGACGCTTAAACTCCGATAGCTTCATCTCGTCACGAAGCAAAAAGCCTGAACACCAATCCCAAGAAAACCGAAATCAGGAAATACCACAGACAAATCTTCAGACTCACCTTGCGACTCGTTTCACAAATTTTCTCGGTCAAGAAATAGAGCGCCACGAGTTCGATAAAGAATGTGAAGGGCCCCAATATGCCGCCCAGAATCAAATGGGAAAGTAATCTAACAATCGTCATCCCAATGACCACAATCCAAGTTTCCCGCAGACTCTCGGCAGAATTGGTCGACCTCGTGTAGAGCGTAATGAGAAACCACAGAATGGAGACGTTGATGATGGTGCCGAGAGCGAGCATGGTTGAGTCAGATAAAAGCCCACCCACTTCAAGTGGTCGGCTTCTCCTCGAAGCATCTCCCAGTCTGGCTTACCCAGTCAACCACCTCCTCTCTAAAAGCCATCGCGCATGACCAAAGCGCCGCCGTGACCCAAGTAGCCGGCAATCCCAGCTCCCTTTTGAGGCATAAAAAAAGCCCGCTTGTCTCCAAGCGGGCTTTCCTGAATCACTACCACTCAGCAGCGAACTGTAAACAGCGAGGCAGAAATCTATCGACGACGGCGCAGCACAAGCCCTAGGCCAAGGAACGCGAGAATGGCAGTAGCTGGCTCGGGAACCGCTCCGACCACGATCGCGGATTGAGGGTCGCTTTCGTAGGCCCATTCGTGAACCACTCCCCCGGGGGTATTGTTCGTCAGGGTCACCCGCATCCAGCCGGGATGTAAGGTTGAGGTTCCGTCGGGACTGAAGAGAAAGCCGAGGTAAGCGGACTCCCCCACAAAGAAGTCATCCGCGCTCTCCGCAAAGACCTCCTGATTCGCACCGAGGCCCGCAGGTCCAGTGATGGAAGTTGCCACCTCTACCGAATCCCCCGGCAGCAACTTGACGACCGCACCAGTCGCGGAGGACATTTGGCGAACCGGCAAGAATCCTCCACCTGTAAAAAGACCGGTTCCTCCGAGGGTGAAATTGACCTCGTTAGAGTCTTCCAAAATCGTGGCGACCGAACTCAGCCCTGGCTGGTCGATGTCGATGAAGACTCCATCAAGGTCACCGATACCAGTGGCGACGGGAATCGGGATATCTTGGATTCCACTCCAAATGACTGCCGCCTGAGAGTTCAAAGCGAGTCCGAGGAAGAGAGCAATGCGTGTTTTCATAGTGATATTTCTTTTAGCAATAATTGGGTTGTTCGTCTTTCTCCTTACCCCTCGGGAACCGCTGCGGTGTCGACCTTCATCCGGAAGAACTGGGCCTTCTCCGCATCGGGAGTGAAGATGGGGAACTCCACCTGCACGACCTCCATCTCGCCATCTTCGCCGACCACAACCGGAACCACAGCCGCATCATACCACTGGGTGCCCAGCTTGCTTTGCGAAGTGTATTGCGGCGTGTAAATCAGCCCCTGTCGGGCGAAGTCTTTCCGGCGAAGGAAGTTGGCCGTGAAGCTGACCCCATTGCTCGTGACCGCGAGGTCAAAGAACTCTCCGCCACGGGCGAGGACTTCTCCATTTTCCCCCAACTGCAAGATGTCATCGTCTGCTCCGGGATTGAGTCCATAGGCATACTCGAAGAGCAGGTCCATTTGATCGCTATCCGAGTGTTCGCCAAAGGCTTCGCTAAAGACCGCAAGAGAGACGCCACCTAAGACCTCGTCCTGACGGTCTCCCAAGGACTGAATCCGAAGGTCCGCCATCGGGGGCAGATCCGCTTCCTCATACGGGGTGGACTCGGGGAAACGACTGACCAAGTATTCCGCGAGGGCATCTTGCTCGGAATAATCATCCGCGAACTGGGCCACTCCGGTGCGCACCTCATCACGAGTGATCACCACCGGATTGATTCGGCTCACTTGCTCGGGCGAGGCCACCGCTCGAGGAGCCTCCGGCGTTCCTGGATCGGTGTTGTAGTTGGGGAAAGGATATCCATCCCCTGCCCCGATAAAGTTGCCAGCATTGTCGAAGTTGGGACGGGAAAGGAAGTCCAGGGTGACGATGCGGAAGGTCTCGTCAGGGTCTCCCACAATCTGACCATCCATCGCTAACACGTCGGTGACCTCTCCCGACTCGTTCACCAAGACGGCATTCACGATGCGCGGACTACTCGATTGGTCGTAGCTGAATCGCACCCCGCCCACTTGGGAGAACTGTCCACTCACTCCGGGAATGGCTTCGATACCATGCTCGAGCAGAGCCACGATCTCGGCCTTTGTTAGAGTCAGAAGAATGAGGTTGTTGTTGAAAGCGAGCGCGGCTTGAATCGCGTTCTGGCTGATTCCTCCCGCAGGACGTCCGCTCAAGGGATTGGCTGCTGGTGCCAAACGGCTGGCTACGGTGTCACCCGGGAGAACCACGGTCTCCCCGATGCTGGCCCGAATGCCACCTCCATTCTTAATGGACATCACAACCGTGGGGTCCACTTCCCTAGCAGCCGCCAAATTGGCATCCGCCGTCAGATTCCCGAGGTTGGTTTCCTGGGTGCGCACTCCATCGGTCGGCCCCCCGGAACGATTGCCATTGAGGAACTCGGTCGTGACGCCGAAGTAGTTGCCATCGGTCATGATGATTTGGGCTTCGATGGCATCGGCAATGCTTTGAATCTCCGGATCCACAAAGGCTGCCGCGTCGAGCTCTGCCACCCCCTGCTCGTCGGTGGCATAGGCGCCACTGATGGTCGGGTCATAGCTTTCTGGAATCAGAGTTCCCGTGGCGTCAAAGTCGATCACCAGGCGCCCCAAGTATTTGTAGGACCCATCGGTGTTCACAATAGCCACCGGCTGACCATCCGCGTCGTGGCTCATCAGCGGATACGCCCCCTGATAGCTATCACCCGAACGGATGCGATCCTCTTCGTCGAAGAGGCGGGTGTTCGATCCTCCGGCCACAATGATGTCCACCTCCCGAAGGCGGGTGGCCAAGGCCTGCTCGATATCGATACGCTGCATGTGGGCGAGCAAGATGACTTTGTTAATGGAAGCATCCGTCGCAAGCAAAGCGTCGACATCCTCCTGAATCACCGCCGCCAGTTCATCCAGCTCGAAGCGGCTGGGAGACCCTGCAAAAGGTGCGGGCGTGATGCCAATCGAACCAGGGCTGGAGATGGAAGCAAGGGTCGGAGTGGTCGCGGCGACGACTCCGATCTTTTCCCCATTCACCTCAATAACCGTAGTAGCCGCCACGCGCCCGCCAACCGGAGGCTGATGGTCGGCAGTGACCAAGGGAGCCATCGCAGCGTCCGTGGCAAAGTTCAAGTTGCCGGAAAGATAGGGAAAGCTCGTTCCCGCGTAGTCCGAATCGAGAATCGCCCCCGTTGCCGAACCGTCAATCAGTCCGGCCAACATTTCGGTGCCAAAGTCGAACTCGTGGTTCCCCAGCGCAACGGCCTGAATTCCCAACTCGTTCTGAATCTGAATGTCCGCAATGCCCGCCGAGCCATAAACCGCAGCCGATGCTTCGTAGAAGAGCCCGGGAATGATGGCGTCACCGGACGACAAGGTCAGCGAGTTGTCGGGCAATCCGTCTGCACCTAAATCATCCGCCCGCAACTTGTTCAAGATGGCAGAGAGACGCGGCGCATCACCCACTGCATTGACCGAGGCCTCTTGGTCAGCCAAGTGGAAAAGCTCGAGGGTGAAGGGAGGATTGAACTCATAAGTCGTTAGAGTGTTGCTGGCCTCGTTGGTGACTAACAGCAGAGGCGTGCCAATGGGGCTCTCGCTTGCCTGGACAAAGACCAGTCCCTCCGGCGCTTGGTCACCAGCGGTGCTGAGATACTGCACGAAGCAGACCTTGTTCACATCAGTGACGTTATAAACCATGATGCCGCCCACTCGCTCGAGCCCGATGAAGGCATAGGTCTGACCATTGACCACACCAGTAGTGAGACCTTCCGGCTCGGGACCTTTGTCGTCGGACCGCGCATCGAACTCACCAGGGTCGCTTTCGTCAGAGTTGAAAAGCTCGGGCACCAAAGCCGCCGTGATGACCTCGAAGTCGCTGCCACTGTCGTAGATCTGATTGCCCGCGCTATCATAGATGGAAAACGAGCGCGCCCCGAAGGAGTGCAGGACATCAATGTCACCATCGCCATCCACGTCACCATCCACGTTGGAGAACTTGAGTCTTCCCAAATTATCATCGTCAAAGAGCGAAGCATCCGGAAACGCGGTCTCATCCACATTCAGGCTACCTCCGCGAGTCTCGTCCACCGCACGTCCATCGCCCTCGTTGGCAATGATGAAGTAGGTTTCGCCACCCGCTTCGTAGGTCTTGATGTGATCAGGCATATACATTCCGAATATGGGCCAAGGCTGGATATTGATGCGCCCCTCTTCGCTTTCCCCGGGAACATCCCGATTGCTGGCATCCAACGCGTTGCGAACCAAGCTATGATCCTTCAAGCCCAACGGGAGAATTTCGGTGAAGGTGGCATTGGCTATATCGAGCACTGCGACCGCGTTGTTTTCCTGCAAAGTGATGTAGGCAAAAGAGTCATCCTCCGTGATGGCGATCGCTTCCGGCTCGAGGTCTTGCGAGACAGTGAGCTCCTCATCCTCATCTACGAGAGTCTCCGTAGCAGTGACATTCGGGAAAAGACGCACTCCCGCCGCCCGCAAGTCATCAGCCTGACTATCGAAGGCATTGAAGTCGGCAATCACCCCTGTCGCGGAAGCCACTCCCCCGCTCAGGTCGATGATGCTCACCGAGCCTTCGGGGTTAGGGAAAATCAGAGGGTCGTTTTCCTCGGGGTCCGCAGACTGACCTTCGTTGGCCACCAGCAACTTGGTGCTATCGTGGGTAAAGACGATTTGGTCCGGCAAGGCCCCCACCGTTACGGTATTGAGAAGGGCTCCGGTGGAATCATGGAACTGAACCGAACCCGGCAGAGTCTTGTCCGTGGCGTTGACCACCGCGATGGCAATCACTCCAGTCCCGGGCTGAACCGCAGTAGAGGTGATCTCAGCACCGTCGGCAAAGATGGTTTCGCTGACCACTGGATTCTCAGGGTCAGTGAGGTCGACGGTTTGCAGGCCGTCCCCCGAAGTGACGTAGACCATTTTCGACGCCACATCATAAGCGCCAATCTCAGCTCCACGCGGCAGAGTCGCCGTGCTGAGTGCAGTGAGAACTTCGTAACCTTTTTCCGGCTCCTCAGTTGGAACGGGAAGACCTTGGATTCTACCGGGCGAACCGATTTGCTCTTGGTCCGCGAAGGCGGCGAAGGCTCCGTGCAAGCCGACGATACTCAAACGAGTCAACTCCGCTTTCTCGAGACCAGCGGCGTTGTCGAAGGTCGCGTAAGGCCCCTCGGGAGAAGCGCCAAAGAAGACATTGGCGCGACGGTTCCCTTCGCTGTCGAAGAGGTTGACCGCATCCCCATTGCCACTGAGACCGATTCCGCTCCCGGAGTAGCTTCCAATCTGCAGCGCAGCCGGAGCCCGGTCACCAAACCAAAGAGAAAGGAACTCCGCGCGGAGGGACTCCAAGTCTTCGGGAGTATTCGCCTCGATGAAAATCACGGACTCACCGGCAGCCAAAGTAGTGATGCCATGCAAGGGCACCGCCGTGGTCGAGGACTCCGAGTTGTCATCATAGCTCCATCCTTCGATGCTGACTTCGCGTGCAGTCAGGTTAGTTACCTCGAACCAATCAGCGTCGATGTCCCTACCGCTGCTCCAAGGGGCCACCTCGGAAACAATGAGCGCTCCCGTTGTTCCAGGCGAACCGATTTCGACGCCATTGGCAGCTAGGAACGCTCCATACCGGCCTTCCTCGCTCAAGAAAGCAATCTCAACCTCGTCGAGGCCCGCGCTGTTATCGAAGGTCGCAAATGGTGCCGCTTCCGGCGAGGGCCCGAAGGCGAGGCGAGTCTGCAAGGCCCCGGAGGCATCGTAGATATTCACCGCATCCCCACCCGTGCCGAGTCCGGGTCCATCGTAAGTGCCAATCTGCAAACCAGCCGGAGCACTCTCTCCGAACCAGTTGCTGAAAAAGTTCGCTCCGATACTTTCCAAATCCGCCAGCGCGCCATCGATGAAGACCACCGACTCGCCGGGAGCGATGCTAGGGACCCCCTCCAGGAAAGCCCCTTGCCCGAAGCTGTCGGAGTTGTCGTCCATCTTCCAACCCGTCAGGTCGATGGTCGAATCCGAAGTGTTGGTGAGCTCGAACCAGTCCGCGCCCACCTCGCTATTGCCGCTCGACCAGGGAGCAACCTCGGAGACGATGACCGCAGGACCAGTCACGGTTTCATCTATCAGGTCGGTAACGACGAGGATGAAGGGAACCGACGCATCCGGGCTTCCTCCCACCGTTACATCATCGACTTCGATGCTGATGGAGTAGCTGGACTGGATTTCGAAATCGAGAGAGGTTCCCGCTTTGACAAAGAGCTCACTGTTGACGACCTCGAAGAAGTCAGCGTCCACTCCCGAGACGGTCACTTCGTTGCTGCCCAGACCATCATCGGTGATGATGATGTCGGCGACCTTCAGACCGGATTGAGTGTTGGTGTTTTCAATCACCGAAGTGACCGCATTGTTGAGCGCGACTTCCGTAGGAGCTTGATTAGGTCCAGTGGCTGCCTTGTAGACCCACAACTGCGGACGGTCGATGCTACCTCCGCCATTTTCGTTCACAATGTAGATGAACCCGTCATGGTCCATTACGATGCCCTCATGCTGTTGGTCCGCGACCGACAAGGGATTACCCGGGTCAGAGGCAATATTGAGAGTGCTCAAGACATTGCCCGCGCGGTCGATGTGCACCACGCGACCATCTTCCTGCCCCAATACCAGAAGGCTTCCGGCATAGCGGTTGGGCAAATTGGAAAGGGCGAAGACGTCCGCCACGTCCGTCATCCCCAAAAGCACAGGATCGAACAGGTTGACCGAATCCTCCGTGGTGGCCGAACCATTGCTGGCGGTCCCGTTCTCAAAATCGACATCAGTTTGAAAAATCCCGATGGGGTCCTTCTCCCGCAGCACCACAAAGCCGCCGGTCAGCGGGTCAAAGGACAAACCCTCAGTCCCGATATTGGGAACAAAGGTGCCAATCTTGACCACCTCGGTATCCGCCCGCGTGAGAGTGGCACCAGCCACGTAGGTGAACTTGACCAACTGGCGGTCGCGTTCCTCTGTAAAAACAAACTCCCCGTTGCCGATGTAAGTGACGCCTTCCGGGTCGTAGAAATCCGTTCCCTGCGGACTGGAACCGAGGGCCAGGGTCATGGTGCTGAGAAGCTCGCCCGTCTTGGAAACCTCCGTCACCGACTGCCCGCCATCGCCCACGAGGAAGAGACTGTCTGTGTCCCAATTGTAGGCCACGCCTGAAGCTTCCTCGGCCAACAAGTTGTCAGTCGGAGCGGTGGTGCGGGACGGCTCGGGCAAATCATAGCGCCCCACCCGCACGTAGATGGAAAGGTCAACCGCTGCACCCAAACGTCCGGGCGACCCCAAGTCCTCAGAATCAGGTCCAGTGAAAGTTCCGAAGTTGGAACCGGTTGCCGCCGTGTAGCGCGGTGCATCAAATCCCGAGGAAGGCACCCACACCGCCGCTTGGAAGGCTTCCGCTCCCCCGGAGGCAATGCCGGCGTGTCCCGGGTCCTCCGCATTGTTCGGGTCAACGGGATCTTCGCCGAGGGACGGGTCCCCATTTTCTAGTGCAAAGTCACCCACCGCGTAGCTGAAGAAGAATATCTCGTTCCCACCTGCATCGAAGAAAGACACCCCGTCTCCCTTGCCAAGGCCGGGACCTCCCACGGCTTGAAAAACCTGCACCGACTCATCCAGCCCCCACCACTGACGAAAAACGGTGGGATCGGTTTCGGTAAAAACCACGGACTCGCCCGACGCAATCGAGCTGCCCTCCGGCAAAGCCCAGTCTGCCGCCGTAGTGGCATCGCGCCCGCTGTCGTGCCAAGAGTATCCACTCAGGTCGACCGCCGCGGCCCCGAAGTTGGTCAACTCCCAGTAATCCTCCGCCCCGTCGGGTGCGGTGCCGGATTGATTCGAAAGCACCTCGGTCAACATCAGGCGCTGCGAGAAGGTATCGCCATCGTCCTCCACCGTGATAGAGAAAGTGGCAGGCAACCCACCGGCCGCCGTGGCCGTCAGGTCAAAGGTCTGGTCCCCATCCGGGAACGCATCATCCGCCGGAGTCACCGCAAAGACAGCCGCAGCCTGTCCTGCCGGAATGGTCACACTGGCTGGCACAGTCGCTTCGGTGATGTCTCCCGAGAAAAGATTGACCACCAGCTCCTCGGTCGTATCCCCCGTGCGAGTCACCGTCCCTTCCACCAAGTCAGAAGAACTCTCAGAGAAGGCCGGGGGAGCAACGGTGAGTGAGAGCTCGAAGTCCGGCCCCGTGTAGTCGAGATGAGCCGAACCCGGTGAGCCGGCATTGTTGTCCCCTGCTGGCGAAATCGTTCCATTCAAGAACCCATCCGCGAAGGTGTAGCGCGGATTCTCCGTCCCAAAGAGCGGATCGAGCACCAAGGACTGGGTCGCGAGACTTCCTCCCGCCGAAAGCCCAGCGTGCCCCCCTTCCGCAGGACTGCCATCGGACTTGGTGAACCCCTCCGCATCGTAGCTAAATGTCAGAACAAGTTCGGTGGCATTAAAAAGATTGATAGCATCACCACCACCCAATCCGGGAGCCCCTTCGTCAAAGAGGACCTGCACCGCTGCATCCAGATTCCAGTAAGCCCGAAACTCGGCCTCGTCCACTCCGGTAAAAATGAGCGACTCTCCGGGCGCAATCGTGGTGCCATCCGGAATCACTATTGTTCCCAAGACCGCGCTATCGTCATCCCACGACCAACCGGTCAGATCGACCGACGATCCTCGCACATTGGTCAGCTCCCAGAAATCGCCACCATCGCCATTGGACTTCAGCTCGGTGACGAGCAAGCCGGATTGGGCGCTTGCGGAAGAGGAAAAAAGAACAGTCCCCAGACAGGCTGTTAGAAGGGTGCTCACTCGTGAAGTTGCCATACGCCGCGAGGTTCAATCAGGAACTCCTCCAGCCCGCCTGCCTTTTGTTTTAACAGTTTCGTCACTGTCAACTTCGTCACTCGCCAGTGATTGCCCCTTCTCAGAAACCGAACAAATTCGTCGGTTCCCGTAAAGAAACGGCTGGCGAGAGGGTATAAAACGGCACTTCCAATTAAACACAATACGTTCAGGATTTTGCCAAAACGAGAGCGCAACCGAAGAAGGGTTGTTCTTCGCCGCCGCTCTCAAGGTGTCCAAAAACGAACTCACCCTCCATGAAACGTCTCTTCGCCCCAGCGGCCATCCTGCTCGCCGCCCTCAGCTCTCTTTGTCCCGCCAAGCCCATGAACGTAGTCTTGCTCTACGCAGATGACTGGCGCCACGACACCCTGGGAGCAGCCGGCAATCCCATCGTGCTCACCCCAGAGCTCGATGCCCTCGCAAGGGAAGGCGTGCGCTTCACCGAGAACTGCGTGACAACCGCCATCTGCGGAGTCAGCCGCGCCTCCCTCTTCACCGGACAATGGATGTCGCGTCACGGCAACGTCAGCTTCAAGCCCTTCAAGACCCCTTGGGAGGAAACCTATCCCGGCATCTTGCGCGACCAGGGCTACTACGTCGGCCACGTGGGCAAGTGGCACAACGGGAAGCACCCCACCGACAAGTTTGACTTCGGCCGCTTCTATCACGGCCGTCATTGGATCGACATGCCCGACGGCTCGAAGGTCCACGTCACCAAGCGCAACGAAAACGACGCGCTGGAATTTCTAACAGAACGCCCCAAGGACCAACCCTTTTGCCTCACCCTGGCCTTCTTCGCCACCCATGCCGAGGACCACAACCCCAAGCAGTTTCTTCCCCAACCGGAAAGCATGAAGCTGTATGAAGACCTCACCATCCCCGTGCCGATCAACGCGACCGAGGAATCGTGGCAAAACCTCCCCGACTTTTTCAACGAAAAGAACGAGGGCCGCAACCGCTGGCACTGGCGCTTCGACACTCCGGAGAAATTCCAGAGCATGATGAAAAACTACTACCGCCTCGCCACCGAGGTGGACACCGTTTGCGGACTCGTCCTCAAGGAACTGGAGAAGCAAGGCGTCCTCGACGAGACCCTCGTTATCTTCACCACCGATAATGGTTACTACCACGCCGAACACGGACTGGCAGACAAGTGGTATCCCCATCAGGAAAGCATTCGGGTGCCCCTCATCATCCGCGATCCCCGCATGCCCGAGGAGAAGCGCGGCACCACCAACAACGACTTCACGCTCAACGTCGATCTCGCGCCCACCATCTTGGCCGCGACCGACTCTCACATTCCCGAGACCATGCAGGGTCAGGACATCGCCCCGCTCTATCTGGCGGAAACAAAGCCGGAATGGCGGACAGAGTTCTTCTACGAGCACGCCACCCTGCAGAAAGCCAGCTTCATCCCCGCCTCCGAAGCACTCGTCCGCAAAGACTTTAAGTACTTCTACTGGCCCGAACAAAAGGTGGAGCAACTCTTCGACCTCCGCACCGATCCCCACGAAGAAAACGACCTCATCAACAGCGCGGAACATGCCGAGAAACTCGCCGAGATGCGCTCCCAGTTTGCCAAGCTCAAAGCCGCAGCTCGTTAAAAGCCTCACTCCAAAAGGCCACTCTCTCCCCCATTCATCAAGCCTCCTTACCTGACCAGCAGGCAACCGCCCGGGGAGTCACCCAAGCTTCCAGAAATCGAGCGGGCTCTGCATCTCCTTCTTCGACAATGTCGGCACCGTCTGGAGATAGATCATCGTAGTCTTGATATCGCTGTGACCCAGCATCTCTTGAATCGACCGGATATCATAGCCATGCACCAAGAGATGGCTCGCGAACGAATGACGAAAGGTATGGGCCGAAACCCGTTTATGAATCCCCGCCCTTCGGATTGCCGCCTTCAACCGCTTGCTAAAGCTCGTCTCATGCAGATGAAATCGCCGCAGTTCGTCTTTCTCCGGAACTTGGGTGAGATTCTCTTGCGGAAACAAAAATTGCCACGGCCACTCCTTCATGCGCGTAGCCCACTTTCGCGGGCTCCCAGTTTCCGGCGGAAAAGCACCCGCATAACCCTCAGCCAAATCCTCCTCATAGAGAGTCCGGCACTGTTTCAATTGCGCCCTCAAGTCATCGACCAAAACCTTCGACAGCGGGACCGCTCGGTCCTTGCCCCCCTTCCCCCGATGAATCGTCACCCTCAATTGGTCAAAATCAAGACTCTGAACCCGAAGCGAAAGACACTCCGTGAGACGAAGACCCGAACCGTAGAGCAATTGCGCCACCAGCAGCGAGGTTCCCTCCATCTCAGAAAAAACCATCGCTATTTCCTCCTCACTCAAAATCACCGGAACGTAGCGCCTTCTCTTCACCCGCTGGACCCCATACGGCTCAAACGGCTGATCAAGAACCTTGCGAAAGAGAAACAACAACGCATTGAAAGCCTGATTCTGGCTGGAAGCCGATACCTGCCGCTCCCGGGCCAGATAAGTTAAGTATGCGGCGGCAGATTCAGAAGAAACCTCTTTTGAATCGGCTTCTGCCAGAAAGGTCTCATATCCACGCAAATGCCCCAAATAGGACTTCCGAGTGGTCCGGGCATACTGACCGCTGGCAAAGCAATCCTCCAAGCGATGATAAAGCACCTCCCAAGAAAGCTCGGATTCGGCAGGACCTGTCTCTTTGGCTATTTCCCCCCTTTGAATTCCCTTTCTCTTTACCGCGATCTTCGCAGGCACGGGTTCAGGTTGCACCACCATCTCGTCCTTCCCCTCATTGCTTGTCACTTCAACCCCTTTTCGGAATTGTGGCAAAAGCTCTTGGAGGATTTGAACCGCCGTCCGAGCCTGTTGCTGGAGCTCTGGCCCCTGCCCTTTCGACGCAATCTTCTGCAGAAAAAGCGGAATCGAATCCGGTTCCCGAGGAGAACTTCCTGACTTCAGGCAAAAATCGATAAAGAACCGGCACCATTTCAAAGAATGACCCACCTCTGTTCGACTGAACTGACGGCGAGCCAACTCCTGCCTCAAAACGGCTTCGATCTGACGTGGAATCGTGTGCATGGAATGATATCAAGGGGCTCGATATCACCCCTTTTCAGAATGATATACAGCCAAGAAATAAAGCGAAACCTTGACTTCGGCCATATTTTTCAACATTTTCTGTAAAGATTTCTGGAGATATCCAGGGGTCTGGATAATAACTTGTTCGGCTGAAAAATTATGAGTGATGCCTTGTTAGCGATTCTAATAGTTTGGATGGGGTTGAGTGTGAATGTCGTTTTGTCAGAAGAAGGAGGGGTGCTCAATGAGGAAGGTCAGGTCTACGACGGAATTAATATTGGATACCTCCATATGCCGGGTTGGACTGTTCTAGCCGATTCGAGTTCAACTCCAGACGGACAGGTGAAGGTCGTTTTCGACTCCGGCGGAGTCCGTATTGGTGAAAGGTGGATTGGGCAGATCTATTTCGATGAGGGAGAACTTCTAGTGAAGAAGAAGGGGGCAACGAGTAGGCTGCTGAAGGGGAAATGTGAACTTGGAATTTTAAGAGCTAAGATTGTATTCGAAGATGGAACAGTGGTGCATTTTGGTAAAGTGACCTGCTAGTCGTTTCTCGTGGAATGAGGACAGGGGAGTTCAAACGGACGCAGAACCTGTGCCGAACAATGCGCCGCTGCCGAACCCGACCGCGCTGGACCCTACCTTATTGACAGCATATTTGAATACTGTAGAAGTAGTGAAGCTCTCTGAACGGTCGGTTCGGCAGGGCTGGAACGTTCGGCATAGAATATGAATAGTAGTGTCCGCTGGGCAATCTTAGGCTTTGTGGCTCTGGTCGTAGCTATTGCAATCGTCCTATCCAGTAGTAAACGGACATCACTTGGGAATCCCGCAGCAGGTAATGTTGCTGACCAATCAAATAATAAGAGTGCTTCCGACGTGGTAAAAAATTCGCGACAGGGTCAGTCTGATAGCGGGTCTGAGATTACTAAATCTACGAAATCAAACCGAAAGAACCGTGTCCGTGAGCTTTCGGAAGCAGAAGTTCAATATCTGACGAAAAGGTGCCAGATCCTAGAGAGTATCCAGGGTTTGATGAAGGAAGGTTTGAATACTAGGCATCCAGCCGTAAATTCGAAGATTAAGGAGTTGTCACAGATTCGTGATAGAGAATTGACTGTCTATTTAGGTGAGCCGGACATCGAAGCAATGGGAACACGTAGTAAAGATGTATTGACAGCTATTGAGGACGAACTAGAGGTCCTTGAAAGGTTTGGAATCGAGCCCACCAGTTCCAAGCGATAGATGCCGAAGAATGCGCAGCACCACAAATCTGACCGCGTTGGTGGGTCGGAGGCTTTACTGAAGGAGGGAAAGTGGTAGAAGTGGTGAAAGCGCGCTGAGTCGGTCGGATTGGGTGTGCTGCTATGAGGCTTTTATTGTCGAGTGTGTTTTCTCGGTTTTTTAGTTGGTGAGGTTTGAAAGATTAAAGAGAT
>NZ_BMXI01000001.1:65967-625157 GCF_014651675.1 Roseibacillus persicicus | reverse complement strand
AGGAATCCTGAAGGGGGTCGTAACCCTTCAGGCCTATCTTTAGGTGATTAAACATCGGGGACATGATGGCTTTATCGCCTCATGTCCCCAATCTTTGATGAAGAGCCGGTTTTATGTCCGTTGGGTAGTTCTGGAATATTACGAGTTCGCTTGCATTCGGCCTGATGCGAAAAAAGCCCTCGCAGAACTGTTCTGCGAGGGCTCTTTGTAGAAGTTGTGTGGAAGCTGTTCTCGCTAGGACTGTCTCTTACGCCGGGCTAGCAAAGTGAGGCCGGCGATTAGGGAGAGGAGTGAGGCCGAGGGCTCGGGAACTGTGGTCAGGGTGACTGACCAACCGTCGATCTGATGGCTTCCCGAGGTGGAAAGGTCGGCCCCAAACAGGGTGAAGGTCCGGTCGGCAGTTAGGCCCTCGTAGTCCGTCAACGAGCTGTCCCGCGAATCACCCGTGGCCACGGTGCTCGGGTCGGTGAGGCGTCCGTCAGCCTGAAAAATGCCGGTCAATGGCCCACTCAAAGGAGTGCTAGCGTTTCCAGTGATCGCCTCGCGATACGTGTGGATGTCGATCAAGGAGGTCGCGGCGAAGGTGATGCTCACCGACTGATTGTCTGAGTATCCTCCGGGGAGCCCGGAGTCTTGACCCGCGCGGTTCATGAGAGTGACCAGATTGGTTCCATCGGTGAGGTAGAAGTAGAGGTCGCCGAGATAGGCGGACTCTCCGGGAGCTGCCGATAGCTTCAAGGTGACCTCGATACCCTGAATGATCTCCAGCGGCTCAGTGAAACTGAGGGAGCTCTGAATGCCTGTCGTCGAACCATCGGGAATCAGCCCGACCGCTCCAGAAGAGAGGGTCGTGATGGTGGCGGCTTGGGATATGCCGGGCACGAGAAGGCAGATGAGAAGTGATTTCATATTGGTTGTTACTGCTGGAGTTAGTTGATGGCGGGGGCGACGATGCGATACATGCGGTTGGAAGGGAGTGGACCCGGGTCAACCATGGTCATAATTCCGCTTGCCGGGCAGGTGACCGGAGCACCAAGGGCGGTCCAAGTAGAGAGGTCCGGGGAAGTCTCGAGCTGGTAGCTGCGGTTCGGGATTCCGGCTACCGTGATGGTGGCGACCCCTTCTTCGGTGACGATCGAAACGATATTGGACGTGGTGTCGTTGCCGTTTCCGCTATTGAAGAGCGTCACTGTTCCCGATGCGGTTTGGAAGCCGTCGGTGACCTCGTAGGTGAAGCTGGTGTCCGAGGTTTGGTTCGGGGCAGCAATAAAGATGACCCAGTCGCCGACCACTTGAACGGAGCCGCTTCCACTCGTTGCGACCGAGGAGAGCGTGACCTCCCGTCCTTCTCCGCCGGAAACGTTTCCAAGAAGGTCGGAGATGAGGACTTTGGTTGAAAGGCCGGTGGTGAATCCGAGATTGGAGGTGGCAACTTCAATCAGGGGGTCGTCGTCATTGATTGTTCCGGTAGCCGTAGCCGTTCCCAAGGTCACATCGCGACCAGAGGCTCCGGAGAGAGCGACGGTTGCGACAACAGTCTCGTTGCTTTCGACCTCGTGGTCCCCGAGGACGGGGACATTGAAGGTAAGGGAGGTGGCGCCCGCGGTGATGGTGGGGGAGGTGCTGCTGCTAGTGAAGTCCGTGCCGGGGGTCGCGGTTCCTGTCGCATTGGTGGCCAGATCGATGGTCACGCCGACATCGACCGGGTTGGAGAGGGTGGCGGAGAAGGTGAGGTTGGTCGTTCCGCTATCTCCTTCGACCACTGCTGGACCCGCTGCAATACTGAGGGTCGAGGAGTCGTCGTTGTTAATCGTTCCCACTGCGCTCGCGGCTGAGGTCGAGATGACTCCGACGCTGGGGTTGGCGATGGTTGCGGTGAGGGTTTCGTCCAGTTCCACCTTGTTATCGGCTGTGATGGTCACCTGCGCTGTTGCAGTGAGCTCCCCGTCTTCAAAAGTGACGGTGCTAGCGCTAGCCGCAGTGTAGTCGGAGTCGCCAGTGGTTGCGCTTCCGTCGGAAGTGGAGAATTCGAGAGTGGCGCTGCCCGCATCGGAATTCCGGGTGACCGTGAAGTCGAGAGTGCCGTCGGATTCATTGGCAGAAGCGGCCGCAATTCCGAACTCTACTGCTTCAGCGGTGACCCGGATGTTGTCGACGAGCAGGCGCTCATTGTTGACGTTGCTCTGCATCACGATTCGCAGCTGAAAGGCTGCGGCATCCGGGAGAGAGAATTCAAAGTCCTGGAAGCTGCTATCCAAAACAATGCTGTCGGTGTCGCCGAGTCCGTCGAGGTTGAGGTCCTGGGAGATGGTTGCTCCTCCCACCGAAGGAAGGCTTCCGTCGGAGGTGGCGTGAAAGGCTCCTACCGTGTTCCAAGTCGAGCCGTCAGTGCTAACTTGAGCCTCCATAAAGTCACCCGTGTCGTAGTTGGCCCCGTCGGGAGCGGACGCCAGCAGGTTGAGCTTCAGGTTGGTGAAGCCGCTGGCCGAGATGTTGAAGTAGATGGCCTCGAGTTCGGTGGAGAGGTCCACATTGACGTCCTCAACCGCAAAGGCAAAGGTGCCGTCGATACTGGCAAGAGCTGGTTCGGTGCGGCCGAAAATATCGTCGTCAGTTGGTCCGCCTACTTCGCCGGCGGCAAAGTATCGCGTCCCTTGTCCATCGGTCTCAAATGATTCCGTGAATGGAATCGTGAGGGTATTGATGAGATTGGTGACCTCAATTTCGCGGATGGCCGAGGCGGGGTTGAATTGGTCATCCTCGATGGTCAAGGTGACCTGCCTGGTTGCGGTGTTGGGATTGGAGAGGTTGGTGTTCTCGTAGGTCAGGGATTGGAGAACCGCAATGTAGTCGGCCAGCGATGCCGTGGCGGAAATGGTGAGGGTGTTCCCGCTGAAAGTAATGTCTCCTTGGGTAATCGAGCCTGAAGCGGTCGCCGCTAGGACGTCCTCGGCTGCCTGAAACCCGGAAGTGATCGCTACCGTTGCCTCTGTAAGGGAGCTCGAATCCAAATCTCCGACAGAAATCGTAGAGGCGATGGGCAGCGCGCCGTCACCTTCCGTGTAGTCGAGGGATGCTGCGGGGAGACCTGTGATGGAGGGCGCCTCGCTAGCCGACACCTCACCTAGGAAGCAGATGGAATCGATTGCAAAAAACTCCCCCGAACCACTCGTCTGCATGCTGATGCGTATGCGAGCGTTGGCTCCGGGAGTGATCGGGAAGGTAGCGTAGGAAAAGGAAGAAGATCCAATTGCGGGGAAGACGTTGACATTGGAGATTTTGTCGTCCCGAGTCAGTTGTCCATTGAACACCCCGATATCAGGTTCAAAGCGGACGACCTCGGAGAAATTGATTCCGTCTGCGGCGTACTCGATGATGAGGCGGTCAATTTCGGAATCAGTAACGCTATGATCATACTCGTTGGGATTATCAAAGCTCGTATTCCCTGGCGCGGAATCTCCGGGTGCAGCCAACACAATCTGCACGATTGTGTTGGCGTAGCCGGTCAGATCGACCGAGTTGGTAGTGACTTGGCCTAATGAAGAACTGGTGGTTCCTCCCGGAGGCGAGTCAATGTCTTCGGCGGCGAAGACATTTGTTTCTGTGCTGCCACCAATGAAGGCGAAGCGAGTGCTGTTGTTCGGCAGGACGGTAAAGAAGTCGGTCGAGCTATCGTCGAATTCAGTTGGCGAAGTGCTATAGCCGATATCGTTGCCGGCGTCATCGCCAAAGGTCTCGCAGGCGATGACGGAGGCAGCAGTTCCCGCGTGGAGAAGGTTGGAGAGCGAGGCAAAGGCAGCAAGCCCAAGCCAATGCTTGATTGTTGTGTTCATGGATTGGGCTTTGACTGAATTAGTTGCGTGAAGGGAAGACGCCTACGAGTGCGATGATGAAATTGATGCCAAGATAAGGATTGCGATTATCAAAGGCCGTGCTGGAACCGGTGGTGCCTATAGTGCCAGTTACCGAAGCGGCACCCATTGTTGCATTGGCTGATTCGGCGTAGTCTTCGTCGCTCGCGTTGGCGGCAGGATAGTTGCCGACCGGGCTGTCTTCCTCTCCTGGGGCGTTGTTGCAACCCAGTTGGACCGAAGCATTCGAGAGGGTGTGGGAGTGGGCCGGAAGGTTGGCGAGGGTGAGTTGAACATTTTCTCTTCCGCCTCGTTCTCCGAGTCGGATATTAGAGAGTCCTGGTCCTGTTCCTTGTTGGACTGGGGCGCGACCGCGAAGGTCAGGCAGACCGAAAGTGGTCCGTCCGTCGCCGCCGTAGGTCGTGCCCAAGATGGAAAAAAGCGCCGAATTCGATGCAATTGCGAGGAGTTGTCCTTCGCATAAGGCCCAGCCGCGGGGGGCGAAGTTTCCTCCGAACATTGTGATTTGTGCTATAAATGGTTCCATAATTTTCTAGTTTTTTTGAGATGGATATAAGTGAATTCAGGACGCGAAAGCGCATTCCTGTAATAAGGTTTTTTCAGGGGAGGGGAGAGAAAGCGTGAGGGCGCTTGCTTGGAAATGATATCTTTTCTGACTAAACGCAGAGAGTGAGGATGACGGTCTTTCCCGCCTCCTCATAAGATAACTTGTTCCCGTTTGCTTTCATGCGGGAAGGGGTGATGTCCTGATTCTTGGCAAGATGTTGCTGGAAATCGGAAAAGGCCACCCGGGCCTCAATCTGGGTGCTTGTTTCCCTGGTGATGGAAAAGCTTTTCATCTTTCCCGCTTGAATTGAGGGAGAAGAGGTTCCGCCAATCTTGGACGGAAGAGCCAGGTAGGCAGCTGTAGCAGAGCCCAGCACTAGAAAGTGGCGGCGAGAGTTCATGGTTTGTGTGGTTGTTGTTCTGAAATCAAGCGCCAAGAAATAGATCTTGATACATCGATTTCGTCTCCAAGCTGATTGAATTGAATTGTTTGGTCAAGTTAATTTGCTTTTTTAACGGGGTGAGTGTCTTTTGGTTATGACTGCGCGAGGGTGCCGAGCGCTGTCGTGCAAATATTTTGAGGGGTTGAGTGGAAGGGCCTTTCGAAGTGAAGATTTGCGGCTGGGGGAAGTTGAATGCATATGATTGGATAGACGCTTTTTTTCCGTTAAATTGCGCTCCATCAGGCTCGAGGTTGTCGATTGCGCTTCCGGGGTGTTCGACGCGTCAATCCAGGGAAGAGTTCAGCAGGAGGAGGAAATGAATGCGAAAGCTCAAGAAGCCGTTATTTTGGCTTGGACCTTGGGCTCTCATGCAAGAGTCTCGGCCTTGTGAGCGAAGAAACGACAGAGTCCAAGTCGGAGCGGAAATTTACCCGTGCAGTGTTGAAGTTGAGCGGCGAGGCGCTGCGTGAAGAGGGGAGTAAGGATAACATTTCGCCTGAGATCGTTGAGCGTATGGCTCGCGAGATTCGCGATGCGGTCAAGACTGGTTTGGAATTGGCCGTGGTGGTAGGTGGCGGCAACTTTTGGCGCGGAGCGAGTGCCAGCGCCCGGGGGATGGATCGGGCCACTGCGGATTATGTCGGGATGATGGCTACGGTTATGAATTCGCTCGCGCTCCAGAGTGCCCTCGAGGAAGAAGATGTCCCCTGTGTGGTGCAAAGCGCCATCGAGATGAAAAACGTGGCCGAGCCCTATATCCGCCGGAAGGCCGAGCGCCATCTGTCGCAGGGACGAGTGGTGATCTTTGCCGCGGGAACCGGCAGCCCGTTCTTCTCCACCGACACCACCTCCGCGCTGCGTGCGAACGAGATGGATGCGGATGTGATTTTCAAGGCGACCCAAGTGGACGGGGTCTACGACAGCGACCCGAAAAAGAATCCTGACGCCAAGCGCTATGACCGCGTGAGCTTCATCGATTGTCTCACCAAGCAGCTCAAGGTGATGGATGCGACGGCCTTTAGCCTGTGTTTGGAGAATGAAATGCCCATCGTGATCTTCGATGTGGGTGTGGAAGGAAATATTACCCGAGCCTTGAGTGGTGAGGACATCGGGACTTATGTTTGCAGGGAAGCGTAAACCAACCCTAACTTGAACGAAAAATGACCCCAGAAAGCAGTTTGGCAGAAGCAAAAGAGGCGATGGAGAAATCCTTCGAGTACCTCGAGCAAGAATTCGGTGGCGTGCGTACCGGCAAAGCCTCGCCCTCCCTCGTCGACAATGTGGACGTGAATGTTTCCAGCTATGGAAGCGTGATGAAGTTGAAAGGGCTGGCCATCATCTCGGTGCCGGAGCCCCGTATGCTGATGATCGCTCCCTTCGACCCGAGCATCACCAACGATATTGAGAAGGCAATTCGGGAGGCCAACCTGGGTCTCAACCCTTCCACTGACGGCACGAACATCCGTCTCATCATTCCTGAGTTGAATGAAGAGCGTCGTATCGAGATGGTGAAGCGGGTGAAGACTATGGCGGAAGACGCCCGCGTTCGCATCCGGACCGCGCGCAAGAATGCGATGGATGCCGGTAAGAAGATGAAGGCCGACAATATTCTGACTGAGGACAGCCAGAAGGACTATGAAGGACAGGTGCAGGACCTCACCGATGCGGCCGTCAAGAAGGTTGATCAAGCTGCTGCCGAGAAGGAAGCAGAAGTGATGACCGTTTAATCGGCGCTATAATTTTACCAAAGAAATTAGATGACCCTCTCCTCGAAAGGCCTCCGGATCGTAGGCTTGGGAGTGGGTCTTTTTTTTGCGTTGGTCTTGGTGGCCCAAGTCATTGTTGGACGCACTTTTTCCGCCTCTTATCTGGAGGGGTTTCTGGAAGAGAATCTCAATGCCCGGGCCGAGGTTGAGAAGGTGAAGGTCAATCTTCTGGCCCGGCGGGTAACTCTGCACGGGCTCAGTCTATCTCCTCTCGAGAAGGTCCCGGGGCCGACTGGGGTGGAAATTGGGCAAGTGAGATTGGGGGTCAAGGCCTTGCCCTTGTTCTCGCGCCGCTTGGAGACAACGAGCTTTGTGATTGTCGACCCGATCATTCGAATGACTTTGGACCGGGAGGGTGATTTGTCCTTGGCCCAGCTCTTCAGCAAGCCTGACGATGAGGGGGGAGATGCTGCTGTTCCAACCAAAGAGAAAAGCGGGGTTCTGGAAGCCAAGGAAAACCGCTGGCTCGCCAAATTGGGGGAGACCCGTTTGCAAGGTGGGCGGGTCGAGATGACTTTTGAGAAGGAGAAGATGCTTCTCAAAGTGGAGGATTTGGCGATCACGATCAACGACTTGCAGTTCGATCCCGAGGACTTGGCCTCCCTCAATCAGGTTCAGCTGAATTTAAAAGCCGGGACTCGTTTGCTGGACGCGGAAGGGAACTTGTTGGTGCGGATGGATCTGGATGGCGAAGCCACGGGAAAGCTTTTTGACGAGGTGACGGGCGATTTCGACGCGGATGTCATTGCGGATTTGGCGTTGGGGCAGGACTCCTATCTCAATCCGCAAATCAAGATTGTGCGGCGCATCTGGGGTTATCTCGACCAAGTGGAAAAGGTTGGGATCGAGCTAGGGAGCCTGCCGGATCGCATCGACTTTGGGCGCAGCCGGCGGATCACTGGAAGCTATCGCGAGGATGTGGTGAGATTGACTGAGCCTTTGTCGTTATCGGTGGGAAAGTGGGAAGTGGGCTTGGCCCGGCAGTCTTGGATCGAGACACATAGCGGTCGTCACGAGATCGGAGTGGAATTTCTTGCGGGCGATCAGATCAGCGACACTTTGGGCGGGTGGCTGGACGCGCTCCCCAGAAACGTGCAGAACCTCGCCCAATCCCGCTTCGTCGACGAAGACCAAGTGCTTTGGCGGGTGAATTCTTCGGGATACTTGGAGAACCCCGAGTTCGACTACCTCAGCCAGCTTCCAGAGGCCAAAGGGCTGATTAAAGAGTTGGAGAACTCATTTGAAGAGGAGGTCGACAAGCTCCGCGACAAGGCCGACGACTTCTTGAGGGGATTATTGGACAATTAATCTTCCTTTTTTTTGGCAGCTGCTAAGAAATTCAGCGAATAATCGTTTAGAATATACAAAGGTGCTTTATGAATTCTGGAAAATTTGTCTCCCCCGAAGTTGAAATCGCTCTGAAGCGCCAGAAGGCGAGAGCGACTCTATCCAGTCTTTTCGTTTCATTGCTGGCAATTGTCCTCGTTGGGCTCATTCTTTTTTACATTTCGATCGCAGGTATCAATTTGGTTCAGCCTGATATCGTGACTTATCAGGGTTCTTCCCAGAAGGAGGATAATCTGGAGAAGAAAGAACTGAATCCGGCCATTCAGCGGAAGCCTTCCTCACCCTCGTCATCCATGGCGAAGGTGATCGCGGCCAACACAGTTTCTCCTACTGCGATTCCAGTCCCCGAGGTCATCGACCCGGTTGAGTCAGTGGACTTCGGCGATGGCGACGACTTCGGCTCCGGTTGGGGCAGTGGAGGCGGTGGCAACGGCGGTGGAGGAGCCAGCTTCTTCGGGCAGAAAAGTAATGCGGAGCGTATCGCCTTCGTGATCGATTACTCGGGTTCCATGGCAGCTCAAAACCGCGTGGGCATTATGAAAAAGGAGCTTTCCAAGTCGCTCGACGGGTTGACTCCGGGCACCCAGTTCCAGATGATCTTTTTTGCCGGTCCGGTCTGGGTTGCCGGGAGTGAAGTGATGGTCAAGGGGCAGGCCGCTCATGAAGGGAACACCATCAAGGGGCCCGATGGAAAGACCTACGAGTGGGTGACCTCCGGCGGAGCACACGGCTTCAAGCCCAGGGGGAAAGTTCAGCAGGCGAGCTGGCTGCAGGTGCCCAGCGTGGAAGGCAAGCTCGGTTCGCAGAAGCGCGAGGCGATCTCGGCTGGCAAGGATGTTCTCAAGGATAGCCAAAAGGTGGTTCAAGAGACTGGCTTGGTCTGGGGGACTCGCTGGAAATATGCTCTGGAGATGGCCCTTGATATGGAGCCCAATCCGCAGGTGATCTACTTCATGACCGACGGCTCAACCGGTAGCGAGGCCATGCAGGTGGCCCGCACGGTGGGAGCCCGTGCCAAGAGTCGGGGCATCACCATCAATTGCGTCGCGATGATGGAGCCCAAGGCCCATGATGCGATGAAGGAGATGGCCAAGCGAACTGGCGGTAAATTCACCGTCGTCGAGGCCGACGGGAAGAGCACCGAGATTCCTTTGAAGTAGAATCAACGGTAGACTTTTTCCAGATATTCCAAGGACTGACGGGCAATTTCGTTGGGGGAGGGCTCGTATTTGAAAACCTCCACTGAGACCCAGCCCTGATAGTCAATTTCCCGCAGGGCAGCAGCGACCGCGCTATGGTCCACTTTGCCCATGCCGGGTCCCAGAAGGTTGGGATCGTTGGCGTGAAAGTGGGCTAGCCGTCCCTGGTGATGGCGCACCAGTTCGCCCATATAGGTGTCGATCTGCTCTTGGGTGGGATCGATATTGGGCGGGGTGGGGGTGCCGGGGGTCTCGTGGTCCAGCTCGTAGGACATGGCCTTGACGTCGAGGTGAAGCTGGCAATTGGGGTGGTCTACCAGCTTGAGGAGAATTGCGGTCTCGCGGGCGGAAGTGAGGAAGTTGGTCTCGGTGTGCCCCAGGGGCTCCATTGCAATGGTGATTCCGAGGGGGGCACAGTATTCAGCCGCTTCCCGGAGCAAGTCCGCGGCCCGGTGGGCGCTCTCGTCGACCGCCCAGTCTGGTTCCAGACTTCGCTGCTGGGGGGAACCCCAAACCATCACTTTTCCCTCCATCGCGTAGCAGAGATCGGCGAGATGCTTGGTGTAGTCCAGGGTGGCCGCCCGCAAGGAGTCGTCGGGGCTGGTGAGGTGAAAGCCTTTGCCCCCGTTGAGATGGTCGGTTTTGGCAAGTAACCAATGCAGACCGATAATCTCCAGGCCATGGAATTGCGCCGTCTCTAACAAGTATTCGCCGTAGGATGCGTCCAATCGGGTGGCATCGTGGTCGGGAGCAATGGTGAATGGAGCGATCTCCAGTCCGCCGTAGCCGAGGGCTGCTGCCGTTTCACATTGCTGGACAAAAGGGCGGTCTTGAAAAGTTTCGTTACAAATGGCGAACTTCATGGGTAGGGGGTTGTAATCGGCGTGTGCAAGAAGAGCACGAAAGAAGTCTGTAATTCAGATAATTGGAGCAGTCGACGGTCACGGGGTCTGCCAATTCCAATTTCCCCTGTTTCTTATCCTTGCCCAATGTGACGTTCGCCCGTCATTGTCCCTTTGTAACTGAAAGGAAAAAACGATGTTCAAGAGACTAGGTAATATAATCAAAGGCTTCTTCGGCCTCTTTGTCGGCGGTTTGGAGAAAAAAAATCCCGAGGCCCTTCTCGAGGTCGAGAAGGAAAATTTGCGCAAGCAGATCTCGGAATTTAACAAAGGTCTCGCCAGCCACGCGGGTCTCGTGGAGCGCCTCATCACCCAAGCCAAGAAGCTGGGTCGCGAAGAAGAAGAGCTCCGCGCCAAGACCGGTGCCAATCTGAAGGCTGGCAACCGCGCGGCTGCCGCGGAATACGCCCTGAAGCTCAAGGACACCGAGAAAGAGCACGATACCGTGCAGCAGCAGCTCGAAGAATCCGAGAAGCGCTATCAGGAGCTTCTCCGCGCCCGCGACGTGACCGTCAAAGAGGCTAAGGATAAAATTGAGCGGCTCGCTCGCGATATCGATGACATGAAGTTGCAAAAGGCAACCGCTGAACTCAACGAGATGGCCGCCGGAATGGTGACCGAAATCGGTGGTGCGGGTGACACGCTCAACCGCCTCGAGGGCATTGTGGAGGAAGAGCGCACCAAGGCCGCTGGACGGGCGCGCGTTGCCAAAGATGCTCTCGACCTCGGTGATATCGACCAAAAGGTTTCCGAGCAGGACGCGCTGGCTGAAATGGCGCTCGCCGAATTCGCTGCTGCTGAAGGGATTGAGCTGGAGAAATCCGGTAGTGCGGAATCCGCTCCTTCCAGCGGTGCTGCGGAAGGAACCTCCGAAGGAGCCATGGGCCCGGTGAAGGAATCCTAGTCGCTTCGTAAGTTTTCTCCAGGCCGCCCGGGTGTTACCCTGGCGGCTTTTTCTTTTCTCCGGAGTTCCTACTGGAGCCCTTGCCCTTTCTACTCAAATCTCTAGGGAGTGGCCTGCGAGTGATTATTGATTTAATCGATAATCGCTTTTTCACTATCAATTTCCCCCGCAGGGAGCGGGCTGGTATCACAGGGGCATGTCCATCGACTTGGAGACCCACATCCCAACGCGCCGAAACTGGCGTTCATTCTCGGCCATTACCGCCATGTCCGGGCTGAATGCCTTCAATGATAACTTCGCGCGTTTCATGTTGCTGCCGCTCGGTGGCTGGTTGGTCTCCCAGAATTCGGGCTTTGAGATCGAGCACTTGTTAGGGGTGCTCATGGTATTGCCCTACATTCTCTTTGCTCCCAGCTCGGGTTGGTTGGCGGACCGTTTCCCCAAGAACCAAGTCGTTCGTTGGTCGGCCTGGCTCCAGCTGGTGGCTCTTGGCTTCATGACCTTTGCGATTTGGCAAAAGTCTCTGGTTACGGCGGTGGTGGCATTCTTCCTTCTCGCCCTGCAGTCCGCCCTTCTCTCGCCCGCCAAGGCTGGAATCCTGAAGGAGTTGTTAGGGCGGGGAAAGCTGGCTTACGGAAGCGGGGTCGCGGATGGAGTGACGATTTTGTCCGTCTTGTTGGGGCAAATTCTAGCCGGAGTCATCTTCGATCGTGGCTTGTCTTCCTCCGGGGATGGCTGGGGGGCTGCGCTGACTCCGGTTTTGGTGATTTTTGCAGGTTGCCTCTTCGCGGTTGTTCTTGCGCGAATGATTGAGCCCACTCCGGCTCATCCGGTCGGGCCTTTGACTGCTAAAGTGGCATTCCGCCATGTCCGGGATTTCAAGGTCGTGACCTCCGCGCGTCCCTTGTGGCTCTGTGCTCTGGGAGTCGCTTTCTTTTGGGGTTTTGCGACCTTTATTTTGTTAGCTGTCTACGAGGTTGCCTACAAGCTCCACGGGGGGGGAGAAGGGACGGGCACTGCGAACTCCTTCATGATGGCGACGGCGAGTATCGGGATTGCCCTGGGCAGTGTCTTGGCTGGATTTCTGAGCCGTCGCGGGAACCAACTGGGATTGGTTCCGCTCGGCGGATTGGTGATGACTCTGGGGACCGTGCTTCTGGCGCTCGCTCCGGCGGGAGAGGGGCTCTTCCGGTTTGGTCTCTTTGTAGCAGGAGCGGGAGCGGCTGTGTTCCTCGTGCCGCTCAAGGCGCATCTGATCGACATCAGTCCCCCCGATCAGCGGGGTAAGGTGTTGAGTGTATCCAACTTGATGAATAATTTGGCCGGCGCACTGGCGATTGGCTTGCAGTTTTTCTTCAAGGCCACCTCGCAGCCGGTGCCTCTGCAAATGGCTGTCTTTGCCCTCTTTGCGGGGTTGGCAACCTGGTATGTGATGAAGCTCCTGCCGCGCGACTTTTGGTTTCTATTCGGCGTCACACTCATCCGCATGCTCTATCGGATTAAGATTCGGGGAGCGAAAAATATGCCCGAAGAGGGCGGGGTGATTCTTTGTCCCAATCACATGAGCTTTGTGGATTCGCTGGTGATTTCCGCAGCCAGCCCCCGGCCCGTGCGTTTCTTGATTGCTGAGAAGTGTTACCGCCACAAGTGGGTGGGGCGCTTCGCCCGCATGTTCAACGCGGTTCCCGTTTCGCCCGAGCGGGCCAAGGAGGCCATTCGCATTGCGGCTGACGAGGCGGCGGCTGGCAACGTGGTGTGTATTTTCCCCGAAGGTCAGTTGAGCCGTACTGGTGCGGTTTGCGAGATTAAGCGGGGTTTCGAGATGATTGCGCGCAAGTCTGGGTGCCCTGTGGTGGCGGCTTACATGCATGGCCTGTGGGGAACCTTCACCAGTTTCTCTGGTGGGCGGTACTTCCGCAAGTGGCCACGCCGCATTGGGTCTGGACTGACCGTGAGCTTCTGCAAGCCGATGGCACCCAAAGAGGTGAGCGCGGTTGAGGTGGAAAGGGTGTGGCGTCGGATGGCGAGTGACTCGCTGGACCTTCAAAAGCTCGATCAGCGCCGATTCGCGGATCCGAGTCTTTTTCTAACAGAAGAGCCGGCAGCATGGTGGGAGGAGCTTCACGAAGTTGGAGAGTTGGGGCCGGAAGAATTTGGAGAGTTGGCGCGCCAAGCGCACGAGCTCAATGCGGTTGCGTTCTGGAACCGGGGCGAAAGAGTTCTGCTGGAATGGGCGCCAGAGGATGCGGTGTCTCGCGTGTTGGGAATGATGCTTCCCCGGATGGCAGGGGTGAAGATTGCCTTGGTGGCAAAGGGAGCGGGGGAGGTTGAGCTCCTGAAGGTTTCTCGCGAAGAGCGCATTGATCGCCTCGTGTTGCGTCGTCGTGATTGGTCGCCGGGGGCTCTGGCTGCTTGTCGTAAAGAAGGGCGCTTGGTTCAGCTGTTGGATGATTGGAATGGCGATGAGCCCGCTTTGCAGGAGGAGGGGATTTATCCTTCGTTGTTAAAAAACGGGAAGGTTCTGACTTGGTCCATGCCGCATCCCGACGAAAAGAACTCAAAGCTTTCGACCTTTCAACCGGGTTGGAAAGTGGGTCATGTCGGACGCCTTCTGCCTGGTGTGGAATGGCCCGAAGGATGGGAAGTGGATAGTGAGAGGTTTCTCCGAAAGCCGTAGTTGGTACCTGAGCTTGGGCATTCCGGAAGGACCCGGGGCCGGACCGCGAGTGCCCCCACTCGCCCCACTGCCCCGTCCCGTTCGAGAAATGAGACCTCGTTGAACTCGCTGGGCGACTCCCGCCGGTAGCGAGGCTTTGATAAGACATCTGCGAATAGTGGAGAAAGGTCCTTGGAGGTCGTCCAAAAAGTGCCAAGCGAGCGTTCTTATCAGCTCGCTGAAGTGCCGGTGGAGTGGACGTCTCGTCCACTTGCCGTTCGGTTTGATGGGTGGACGAGACGTCCACCCCACTTGCGAGATGGCTCTTTGGGCGAAGGCCCTTCGTCCGCGAGAGAACCGTTCGAGTGATGAGACTTCGTCGAACTCGCTGGGCGACTCCCGCCGGTAGGGAGGCTTTGATAAGACATCTGCGAATAATGGAGAAAGGTCCTTGGAGGCCGTCCGAAAAGTGCCAAGCGAGCGTTCCTATCAGCTTGCTAAAGTGCCGGTGGAGTGGACGTCTCGTCCACTTGTTGTTCGGTTTGATGGGTGGACGAGACGTCCACCCCACTTGCGAGATGGCTCTTTGGGCGAAAGCCCCTCGTCCGCGAGAGAGCTGTTCGAGTAGTCAGACTTCGTCGAACTCGCTGGGCGACTCCCGCCGGTAGGGAGGCTTTGATAAGACATCTGCGAATAGTGAAGGAAGGTCCTTGGAGGTCGTCCAAAAAGTGCCAAGCGAGCGTTCTTGATATCAGCTCGCTAAAGTGCCGGTGGAGTGGACGTCTCGTCCACTTGTTGTTCGGTTTGATGGGTGGACGAGACGTCCACCCCACTTGCGAGATGGCTCCTTGGGCGAAGGCCCTTCGTCCGCGAGAGAACCGTTCGCGCATTCCTGAATTCTTGCGCGCCTTTTAGCAAAAGGATCCAATCTTGCTGCAACAATCGTAGCGTTTAGCTGCTCTTGCTTGTTCGGTAGGCCTTGGCGAGTAGGCCGGCGCCTGCTGCGATCATGAGAAAGATGAGCAAGAGATGGGTTGTCTTCATGTTCAGAACAAACCGAATGCGACTAAAAATCTCAATTACAATAATGCCGAGTCCAGCGGTGGCCAGCCACCACGCCCACTTCTTGGCCGCATCGTAAAAGAGGACGGTCGCTCCGATGAGAAAGGGTACGAAGATGATACCCATGGAAGTGGTGTTGCCCATTCCTCCGCGGCGGTTCATGAGTCCGGAGAGAGCTCCGTAGTCTCCCGTAACAACGCGGACGGAATCCAGTAATAAATAGAGTCCGACTCCACAAAGAGTGAGGCCTCCTCCGGCGAGGAAGAGGGTATCTCCACCTTCGGTTCCGCCAGGTTTGAGATTGGGGGTAGGGGGCTTGCTATTATTCTTCATCCTCGAATTCATCAACATAAGCCCAGCGCGGTGCTATGTATTCTTCAATCAGCACTCCTCGCTCGGATCTTCCTCCTTCCAAGAAGCGAACGCTGACAAGTAGGGGCTCGGGGCGGATACTGCCCGTGCTGCGTGAAGCTTGAAATTGTTTGAAAAGGCGGTTGTGGTCCGGGTTATCGCGCTCGATGTATCCGAACAGAAACTCGTCGCTATCACGAAAGGTTAATTTGATGCATTGATATTTCTCGGAGTCGGAAAACTCATAAACATAGAAGTTATCAGGATTCGCGAAAACCCTCAGATCGGTGGGCTTCGTTTCTTTGCGCTCGATGAATTCCGTAAGGTCGACGGGTTGATAGCAGACGTCGGATTCCCAATCGATAGTCACCTTGCGCTCATTGTCCACCTCCGCGAGATAGACGCGGCTGTTTCCATCGGGAAAGGAGCCAGTCAGGACCACAAAGGAGCGGGATTCGATGGGGAGGGTGTATTGGCTGGTGAGAGTCACTCCAGAAAGAGGTTCCATCTTATGCTTGGAGTAGAAGTCGCGCATGAAGGGTGCGACCCGCTCAGGGTGGCGGGCAACTTCCAGTTTTTCCTCGATGGTGGTGGCCGTGGTGTATTTTTCGAGGGCGGTAGTGAGTGAATCTACAATTGCGCGGGCCTCTTCGAGCTCTTGCTCGGTTGTTCGCAGGCTTTCCCTCGCGGCGATTTGCTGCCTTTCCAAGCGGTCACGGTTGCGCCCTCCCAGGGAGAGGAAGATCCCCAGGCCCAGCAGCAGAACGAATCCGGCTCCAGCAAGAACGAAGAGGGCGGGCGGGATTCGGATGGGGGCGGCGGGGGTGCCGGGTTCCACAATCACCTCTTCTGCGGCGGGGGCGGCGACCGGGAGATTGTCTCCCGCAAGGTCGCGAAGCATTGCGACTTCTTCCTTGGAGCGGCGCAAAGTGCTCTTCTTGCGGGGTGCATTTCCCTGTTGATCCTCGGTTTCCAGCCGATGAACAGTCTCTTCCTCCACGATTTTGAGCTCTGGTTTTTTCCTGCTCTTTTGACGATCCCCTTCCACAGGTTTGAATAATGTCTGAAAAACTCGTGTAAGGCAACCCTCCGCCCCGATAGAACCGTCTTTCTACCGATGGGAAGACTTCCCCGAATACTAATCGTGACCGCTGGATACGGCGAGGGTCATAACAGTGCTGCGAGAGGCTTGGCGACTGCTCTGGAAGGGCGGGCCGAGGTTCTCGTCCATGACCCGTGTGCGGAGGGGGCCCCCGAGTTCAATGAAGTGCTCCGTCAGGGCTACCGGATGATGACGACCTATTCTCCGATGTTATGGGATTGGGTCTATCGCGCGACCGAGCGGCGGGACTTTACCAAGGAGACTTTTAACATCATGCGCAAGCCGGAGGGCGCGCTCGAGGAGCGGGTGGCGGACTTCCAGCCCGATGCCATTGTCTCGACCTATCCCCTGTATCCCTATTTCATTGAGCGTCTTCGCCAGCGGGGGAAATGGAGTGGAAAGGTCTTCACCGTTGTGACCGATTCCATTGAGATCAATAACGCCTGGTTGCAGGCGCCGACCGATTATTGGCTGGTTACCGACGGTTTCACCCGGCGAACAATGATTAGCCGTGGTCTCCCTGAGCGAAAGATCGTTGAGACCGGCTTTCCAGTGGCTCCGGTCTTCCGTGCTCTCGAGCCGTTGACCAGCACCTCGTCCACCGATCCTTTCCGTGTTCTTTACTTTGCCACCGCCCGCAAGCCCCAGATTCTAGGGGTGGGGCGTCCGATTCTGGAATGCGAGGGCACTCAGTTGACCTTGATCCTAGGGCGGAATGTGCGTCGCCTCTATGGTCCCGCGCGCCAGCTCAAGCAGCAATTTCCCGGGCGGGTTCGCATCCTGGGCTGGTCGAAGAATATCCCGACCCACCTGTGTTCCCACCACCTCGCGATTGGGAAAGCGGGCGGAGCGACGGTGCATGAAAGTATAGCGGCCTCCACTCCAATGTTGATTCACCATCTCGTACCGGGGCAGGAGGAGGGGAATCTGGAGCTTTTACGCTCGATCGGAGGGGGAGATCTCGCCGATACTCCAGTTCAGCTCAAAGGCAAGCTCCAAGACCTCCTTGCCAAAGACTGTCGCGAGTGGAAACGTTGGAAACGCAATCTCGCCAAATGGTCGCGGCCACACTCCGCGACCATAACGGCACAGTTCGTGTTAGAAAAAATAGCAGAGAAAGATGAGTAAAAAGCAAGCGGCCCTCGTTGATATCGGGAATGTGATCCTTCATATCGATTTCGAAACTTCGCTCAGTCGACTGATTCCACCCGAATTGGCGGACCCAGCCGGACGAATTGCTTCTCTGTTGGAGAAGAAAGATGAGTTCGAGCGGGGAGACTTCACCGATAGTGATTTCGTAACGTGGGCTAGTAAAAAACTGCAGTTCACGGGGACGCCGGAGGAATTCATCGCAGCTTGGAATGATATTTTCACCCCCAACCTCCCCATGTGGGATACTCTCCGCGATCTCAAGGCGCGTGGGTTTCAGCTCATTCTTTTCAGCAATACCAACCAGATGCACGCCGATTACTTTTTGGCGGAATTTGCCGAGGTATTCGACTTGTTCGATGGGCGGGTCTTTTCGCATGAGGCGGGCTGCAACAAGCCGGACCCAGCCATCTATCATCACGCGTTTGAAAAGTATCAGCTCGTGCCTGAGGACACCCTCTACTTTGACGACCTGCCGGAAAATATTTCCACTGGGCTTCAATTGGGATTGAAGGCGTGGCGTTACAAGGGTGATAGCCATGAGGCCATGACCCGCTGGCTCGTGGAGACCCTGGACTAGGCTTTTCTAGAAGAGGAGCTGGTTCCAGGCGATGATCACGATGGGCCCGAGAATTCCCACCAGTCCTCCCAAGACAAGGAAGTGTTTGGTCTGCAAGAGACCGGTCGAGAAGACGATGGCGTTGGGGGGCGTGGAGACCGGCAGCAGAAGCGCGCAGGAGCAAGCCAGGCCGACTGGAACACATGCTGCCGCAGCTTGTCCACCCCCGGCGACCGCGAGCCCAATCGCCAATGGCACGAGGATGGCCGCAGTGGCGGTATTGCTGATCATGTTGGACAAAACTACTGCCAGAGCGGTGACGAGAATGATGATGGTGAGTGGGGAAGCGCCTTCGGGAACCAGATTGGCCAGCTCGGTGGTCAGCCCGCTGGCGGACATCCCGGTCCCAAGCGCCAGACCCGAAGCAATGAGCAAAAGGGTCTCCCAAGGAAGACTCCTCAACTCTGTAGTCGAGAGAATGCCAGTGGCGAGCAGGAGTACGAGAGCAAGAAGCGAGACTGGAGCGGGGGCCCAATGATGCAGGGCTTCCGTGGACCACATCACGATGGTGCCGAGAAAGATCAGACCCACGACCAAGCGCTGTCCCTTGCTGTCCGGCCCGGTGGAAGCTGGTTCGTCGAAGGCGTGGTCGATGGCCAGGAGGGACTCGCGTGTTGCTTTTCGGAAATAAGCGAACCAGAGATACAGCCCGACGAAAACTGCGATGAAAAGGGCGGGAGGAAGGCCCAGCCCCAGCCATTTGGCAAAGTTGATGCGCTCGTCGCCTGTCAAAGCTTGTGCGGCGATCAAGTTGGAAGGGGAGCCAATGAGCGTGCCCATCCCGCCAATTCCGGAACCGGATGAGACGCCCAAAAGCAGGCCGCGTTTGAGCTCAATGGGAATCTCCTTTGAGGAAATCAAGGGCGCTAAGAGAGTGAGCATGATGGCGGCAGTAGCGGTATTGGAAAGCAACATGCTCATGACGAAGGCAATGCCGAGTGAGGCGAGGAGCAAGCCCTTGCGCCTATGAGCGAGGGGTCGCAGCGAAATTTGTGCAAAGTGCGCGGCAAGTCCGGTCTTTTCCGCTGCCCGGCCAATGGCGAAAGCCCCGAGAAACATCCAGACGAGGGGGGAGCCCAGAGGGTGGAAATATCTCTTCCATTCCTCGGCCTCGGGACTGCCCAAGTTGCCGAGGAAAATCATCTGGAGTAACACCAGGAGCAATCCGGTCGCATAGGCTGGAATCAATTCCGTAGCCCAGAGCACAAGCCCTAACAGAATGAGCGCCAGCATCGTGCGGCCGGGTGTGGAGAACGCATCCAATAGCGGAGTGAGGCCCAGTAGCCAGATGAGACCGAAGCATATGGGAATCAGGCCAGTAACCAGAACCGGGCGAGCCCAAGGGTGTTGGGGGCTGGTGGCCGAGTCTGTATCTTCGAAAGGGAGGGGCATAGTCGGGCGGGGATGAGAAGTTGCGAAACAGTCGCTTGGAAGGCTTTTCCCAAAAGTTCGGGGAGAGTCAATGCAATGCGAGCGGGCCTGCAAGCGAGGCGTGGGGGAGAGCAATTCCTGCGCCAGTCGGGTCCTCGGTGGTCAGGCGAAGCGCGGGCTTTCTTCACGGGATGAAAGGCGATAGGCTCGCGTTCCGATGAAGAGCGAAGAGGAGTGGAGTGAGGTCTTTCGCAATTTCCTCACCGAGGCGCAGGAGAGCGACCCCGCGCACGAGCTGGGGCACGTCGAGCGGGTTGTTAGGAATGCACGTCAGCTGACCCAGGTCGAGGGAGCGGATTGGTCGGTGGTTTTTCCCGCCGCTTGGCTTCACGACTGTGTTTTCGTGGCCAAGGACTCGCCCCTGCGCAAGGAGGCGTCCCGTCTATCCGCCGACCAAGCGGTAAGCTTCCTGCGGGACAGGGGTTATCCTCTCGCCGAATGGGACGCTCTTCATCATGCGATCGCAGCGCATAGTTTCTCTGCCAATATTACGCCCCGGACTTTGGAAGCCCGGGTCTTGCAAGATGCGGATCGAATCGATGCGCTTGGGGCCGTGGGGCTGAGTCGCTGTCTCATGTTGGGCGGCCACATGGGAACAGCTTTGATGAGTCCCGTTGATCCGTTTTGCGAGAATCGTGAGCCCGACGACGCTCGTTACACCATTGATCATTTCTACCGAAAATTACTGAAATTGGAGAACACCATGCAGACAGCTGCGGGACGAGACTTGGCCCGGGAACGCAGCGATGTCCTCCGAAGTTTTCTCGCTCAATTGCGGAAAGAAGTTATTTGAAGTGAGTCTGAAAGGACGCCTCGCTACGTCTGGCGTTGATGGTTCTTTCAGAAAGTTTGCTCTTTTTGGCATGGCTTTTGCGAAGAGCTGGTCGTGCATTTGTTTTCGTCTAGTCTCCTTGCTTTCGCACTCACCCTGCCATTTGTTGGGACGTCAGTAGCCGACCCTGCGGCGCGGAAATTTTCTCTAACTGATGTTGAGGCGCTTGCGAAGAATCTGGCCTCGAAGCCCTACGAATCGCCTTCAGGCAGTGAGCAACTGCCGGCGGCATTGGCCGGTCTGAACTACGACCAGCACCGCGCAATTCGCAATCGTCCCGAGCAGCGCATCTGGCAAAATGAAGGACTGCCCTTCCGCATCGAGCCCATTCATTCGGGCTACCTCTTCCAACGCCCGGTTGAATTGAATGAGGTGTCGGAGGACGGAGAGGTGAGGCCGCTCCCTTTCCAGCGAAAGTATTTTGACTACTCGGCCCTGGTGTTGGATGAGGAAGTGGACTGGTCGAGCCTCACCGGATTTGCCGGTTTCCGCATTCAGCATCCTTTGAACGGGGGGCCTGAGCAGTGGGATGAGATTGGTTCGTTTGCGGGCGCGAGTTACTTTCGGCTGTTAGGACAGGATCAACGCTACGGAATTTCCGCGCGAGCGCTGGCTCTCAATGTGGCCAATCCGAAAGCTCCAGAAGAGTTCCCGGACTTTGTGGAGTATTGGCTCGTTAGGCCTCAGCCAACCGACCGGCATTTGCAGGTCTATGCTTTGTTGGACAGCCCGAGTGTCACGGGGGCATTCTCGCTTCGCATTGTTCCGGGGGTGAACACCCAGACCGACGTCAATGCCACCCTTTATTTTAGAGAAGAGGTCGACTCTCTTGGGATCGCTCCTTTGACTTCGATGTTCTTTTATGGGGAAAACTCCAGGGAACGACATTTCACCGATTGGCGGCCGGAAATTCATGACTCGGATGGATTGTTGGTGGAATCTGAATCCGGTGAAATCATCTGGCGACCGTTGGTTAACGGCAGTGCCATTCGCTACACCGCCTTTCAGACCGGAGCGGCACGGGGTTTCGGGTTGATGCAGCGCGATCGCAACTTCTTTCACTACCAGGACCTGGATAATCCGTATCACAAGACGCCCAGCTACTGGGTGGAGACTGGGAAAGGGTGGCCCGGGGGGGCGGTTCGCTTGGTGGAGCTGCCGACCCAATTTGAGACCTATGATAATATCGTGTCTTTCTTCGAACCATCCGAAGCACCCAAAGTGGGTCCCGAGGAGCCGATGCGACTGTCCTACATTCTGCATTCCAAGATGCACTTCGAGTCCAACCTGTCCCGCAACCATGTCTCGGCCACCCGGGTCGGGGTTGACTCCAGCTATCCGGACACCCGTCGGTTCATCATTGATTTCGATGGGCCCACGCTGGAAGCGCTTGATGCCAGTAGTCAGGTCTTTGCGGTTATCGATTCCAGCTCCAACGGATATATCACTGAGAACCGTTGTTTCAAAAACACCCTGACCGGAGGCTGGCGGGTCGCCTTCAAGTTGGACACGGACGACAACCTGAACTCGCCAGTCGAGCTCCGATGCTTTCTGAAAATTCTCCCTGAAGAAAGAACTCTAACAGAAACCTGGACCTACCAATGGACCCCCAACCAACCGTAAAACTACCCATGAAAAATGAAACTTTGAAACGCTATCACTGCTACCTGCGGGCAGCAGGGATCAACTGTCGGCAGGAGCGCGATGAACTCATTGCCTCCGCCATGCGAAGCGGTAAGGATGTTCTTGCCAGCCTCCATGACCTCCTGGTTGCCAACTGTAAAGCAGCGCGTTATCCGGTGCCAGCGGCTTCGGGAAGTTCTTGCATGAAGCCGGCACCCTTTCGCTTTGTCTGGGAGCGGCAGAGGAGTCGTATGGCGAAGTTGCGGGTGTCCAGGCGGAGGCGCTCCGCTGAAAATCTTTTCACCGGCGCCAAATTGTGGGTCTTGAGTGCAGTTCGTGCCCGCTGATCCGATGAAGCCTGTCGTTCTCTTTCTCGCAAGCGTATTGGGCTTGGCTTTGCTGGGATGGGCGCTCTTTACTAGAGTGATTCTGGCTGACGGATGGCAGTGGGGGGACCTGCTTCTCTTTGCCTCCTTTGCCTTGCTTTTTGGCTATTTGTGCTTCGGGTTTTGTCACGCTGCTTTTGGCTTCTTTTCCCGGCGGAGGCCTGCTGTTAGGAAGCCGGATTCTGAAGGTGAGCATGACGGCGAGGGGCGAGTGGCAATTGTGATGCCTGTTTACAATGAACCGGTTGAGCGGGTCATGCAGGGGCTGGAGGCCACTTTCAATTCTGTCTTGGAAGAAGCTGACGGAACATACTTCGATCTTTTCATCCTAAGTGATTCGACCAAGGTTCGGAAGTGGGTGGAGGAAAAGGAAGCGTGGTTGAGATGGTTGCAGCGCAGTGGTCTTGATACCCGTATATTCTACCGTCATCGCAATCACAACACGGGGCGCAAGGCGGGGAATGTCGCGGACTTTTGCAATGAGTATGGGGACCGCTACGACTTCATGGTGGTGCTAGATGCCGATAGCGTGATGACGGGGGAAACCTTGGTTGAGTTGAGGCGTCGCATGAATGCTAATCCTCGTTTGGGCCTTCTTCAAACCGTTCCCAGACTGGTTGGCGCGAGCAGCTTCTACGGGCGGCTGCAGCAGTTTTCCAATCGGGTTTATGGCGGGCTCTTTCTCTCTGGACTCTCTTACTGGCAGGGCGAAGGAGGCAATTTCTGGGGACACAATGCCATCATTCGGATGAAAGCCTTCAAAGAATGCTGCGGGCTTCCGCTATTGCCCGGGCCCGGGGGGCTGGGGGGCGAAATTCTATCCCATGATTTCGTTGAAGCCGGATTGCTACGGGCCAAGGGGTGGGAAGTGCGTTTGGCTGAGGACTTGGCTGGAAGCTACGAGGAGGGCCCCCAGAGTTTGATCGAAGCCGCTCGGCGGGATCGGCGCTGGTGTGAAGGCAATTTGCAGCACTCCACTTTCTTGTTGTCCAAGGGCCTCCGCCAGCGAACTCGGATTCATCTCGCCAATGGGATTCTAGGATATCTCTCTTCGCCCTTGTGGCTGGTCTTGATCGTTTTGAGTCTGCTGGTGCTCGGGAACCGTGGTGAGGGACCCCCGGGGGGTGATGGTGTGGCTTTGTTGCTTCTGCTATACACGGTTGCATTGCTGTTGGTGCCCAAACTCCTCTGTTTCGTTGACCTCGCCTTGGACAGGGAGGAGGTCGCAAAGTATGGCGGCCGCTCGCGTGTTTTCGCAGGGGGGATTTTGGAAACGTTTTCATCGATCTTGCTAGCTCCCATCAACATGGTTTTTCATACCCAATTTGTTATTGCCGCCTTGTTAGGTTGCAAAGTGCGCTGGGACGCTCAGAATCGAGATGCCGAGGGCACTTCTTGGGAGGAGGCTTGGACCGTTCATCGCGCTCATCTTTTCGTGGGACTGGGTCTACAGCTTCTCGCCGTTTTTACCTCCGGGTGGACGGGGTTTCTATTCACCCTTCCGGTCACTTTGCCTCTGGTATTCAGTCCTTTTCTCTCGGTTTGCACCAGTCGTCCTTCCCAAACGCGGCTGTTGGCTACGCCGGAGGAGCTCAGCCCGCCTCCTGAGGTAGCTTCGGCCTTGAGGCCCGCCAAGAGTTCACCATTGGATGATTCCTACTGGATCCGTCGCATGCTCATCGAGCCTCCGCTGCACATCGCCCACCTTGCGGGAACGCCACCTACGGGTCGGCAAGAAAGAGATGCAAAGCTGATTGAAAAAGTTTATCGAAATGGCCCCTCGGTTCTTTCCGAGGAGGAGAAAACTTATCTCTTGCAGAGTAGGGATTGCCTGGAAGAAATTCACCTCGCTATCTGGCAAACGCCCAAGAGAGAACTACCCAAAGTGTGGCGGCGGAGGGGGGACTTCCCTGCCGCCGCTTGAGGGAAGTCGACTTTTCGGCTCGCCGGAATGAACTCGAAGTCTCGCCAGCGAGCGGGAAGGATTACGACGGGCTAAAGACAATACATTTCAGCGCGGCATCAGGCGTGTGATCATCAAAACCTGCAGCTGAAGGAAGACGTCCGTGATTTCGATAGTTTGCAAAGAGGTCTGTTAGAAAAGACTCGCCCAAGTGTGGGGCATTCAGGCACGCCAGAACCTGTGATTGACTGGAGAGCAATTCGGGAAGGCGGCGCAGAATCTTTGGATAGTCTTTCTCTGCGTAAAAGCTCTTTCCCTGGTTCGACGGAGGGTCAATTACAATGAGGTCATAAGGCGCGCCCCGAACCAGCCGGCCCCAGGATTTGAAGAGGTCGTGCGGGAGATAGCTCGCCCGCTGACAGGTCTCTTGTGCGAAGTTGAGTTGATGATTCTTTCGCCCTGTCGAGAGGGCTCCACCCGCCATGTCCAGGTTAACAACGGCCTCCGCTCCTCCGGCTAGAGCAGCCACTGATAACGAGCAGGTGTAGGCAAAAAGATTGAGGACCCGCCTTCCCTGCGCCTCGGACCTGAGCCAGTCGCGTCCGGGTTTCATGTCTAGGAAAAAGCCATGATTCTGGTTCCGCTCGAGAGCGAGATGGTATCGAAGACCAGCTTCCGAAGCATAGGCTTGATCGGGCAATTCTCCGTAGACCGTTTTCTTGGGGGCTTTTGGGAGATGTCTTTCTTGGACGACGACGGCAGAAACTTCGCTGTTGGATCGGGCACGTTTTACCAGTTCTGCAATCAGGCTGCGGTTCTCATCTTTGGCCGCGTAAAAGGTGACAAGCAATACAGGAGCGAACCAGTCAATAGCGACATGCTCCAGACCCTCGAACATTCCGCCTCGTCCATGGAGCAGGCGATGGCTCTCGGAGCCGAGGGCTTGGAGCGAAGGAATACAGTCGTGCATGGGGCGGGGAAGATGGCAGCTTTTTCCCTGTGAGGAAAGAACCCCAGGAGTATGTGTGAGGAATAGGCAAACCTTCTGAATTCGGTTGGGCCCGGAACCGCTATTCGAAGAGCGAGTGGGACGATGGCAAACTTTTGTTTGTAGAAAGCGTGAGTTTTGCAGAAGGTGTTTCCTTTGAATCGATATGATGCGCATCCCTGACCATACTTTTCGCAAGGTGGTTCGTCTGTTGGGGGAGACTGCTGCGACTGGCAAGAGTCATGCGGAGAAGAAGAGATTTTTGATGGAAGGGCTCTGTGACCTCATCGGTGCTGAATGCTGGGTGTGGGCGCTTGGGGCTCAGGTGGAAGCAAAGAAGCCACAAGTCTTCGTGGGGTTCCTTCATGGTGGATTCGATGAGGAGCGGTTTGTTCGCTTGTTGAAGGCGGTTGAACACCCGGACATGGCCCTCATTGCCTCCCGTTTCGGTGAGAGAATTCAAGAAACCGGAGCTCACACCACGATGCGGCGTCATGAGATCGATGTGGATGGAAAGGTGGCCCGGAGCCCGGTCGGTGCGCTCTGGGAGGAGGCCAACATCGGGCCCCTAATGCTCAGTGCTCATCCTCTGGAGGAAAACTCCGTGAGTATGATTGGGCTCTACCGTGGTCTCGATGCCGAGCCATTTTCCGAATTGGAAAAGCAAGTGGCCCACATCATCCTCAGTGAAGTGCCCTGGTTGCACCTTTCCGGTTGGCCGGAAGACCGGGGAGCCCAGGTTCCCAAGCTCTATCCCCGGGAGAGAATCGTTCTCAACCTGCTATTAGACGGGATGAGCCGAAAGGAAATCGCTCACCAAATGAGCATTTCGGAGAATACGGTTTCCGGATATGCGAAAGGGGTTTACCGCCATTTTGGAGTCTCGTCTCATGTGGAACTCATGCGCCGCTTTCTCCATGCCGATGCGGGTTAGAGTCTCAGAGGCGCTTCTTTCTCAATGACTCCCCCAATTTGGGGAATAGACCGATTTGAAAGAATTGCGCAGAATGCTTATGTTAGGGAGGGGTTTCTTGGGAAGAGTTCGCTTGTTGGGAGCTTCTCGTCATCTTCTTCTTTATCTGTGGGAAAAGGAGGCGACGCATTTCAGTCGCCTCCTTTTTTTGCCCGGTGGGGTCGGCTTTCTTGCTCTTATTGCTTGCTGGCGATCTCGCGCATCACTCTGGATTTGCGTTCTTCATCCAGAATGAGATCGGCCCACTGGTGGGCGAGGTCGAATTCTCCCTGTTTGGCCGCTTCCCGGGCATAGCTGATGGCTACGAATTGACGGTCCTCCGGCGGCAAATTGATCCCTTCGTTTTCGACCCATTGGGCTGCCGCTTCTCCGTCAGCCTTCATCCATTCGTTGACAGCGGTGACGAGGTGGCAGGTTTCGAACTGCGAAGTTCCTCTTGCGAAGTCCCTCACGACTTTCTCCGGATTTTTTCGCGCCTCCGCTCCCACGATACGGGCATCATGAGACCAAAGTTGGCCTCCCAAGCGTCTTCCGTAGGCGGAACTTTCTTCAAAGCCCTCTTCATGCAGCAAATGGCGGAGGGTTTCCGGAAAACCCTGTTGAAGCAACTTCTTGGCATAAACAGCCTTGGCGACCAAATCTCCGGGATGATCCTCCACGTAATTTTTCAGGCTGGCTTGGGAAAATTCCAAGGCTCCATGGGCGAGAGACCATTTGGCCTCGTCGGCTATCTCGGAATAGCCAGCCAAGTGATCGAGAGCGGTCACCGCCGACCCGTTGCTGAGTGCTTCTAAAACGGTTTGTTGAAACTCTGCATTTTCAAGCAGCTTGAACTTTCCTTGAATCAGCTGATCCAATAGTTCTGGGGTTTCTTTTGCTGAAAAATTACGAGCGAGGTTTCTCAAGAGTGGAGGGACTAGGCGCGGGTTTGAATTGAAGTCGGCTTGCTCGAGTACGGTGAAAGCCTCCTGCAAGCGAGATAGTCGTTCTTCTTCCTTCTCAGCCGAATTGATATAGATGTTGAGCACGTCACCAAAGTTCTTTCCGTGATAACTTGCATGAATCAAGGAGGATATGTCGCCGGCGTCCGCAAGGCTCTGCAACGAGGGATCGTTGAAGCGAAGGGTGATTCCAGTGAAAGCATGACCGATAACCGTTTGGTCGGTCGAGCTCTCCAGGAAAGACATCAATTCTAGCAGAGGAACGTCACAGTCACGAAACAAGTTGATGATTGCGTCTCTCAATTCGGGCCCCTCGCCCCATCTTTCCTGCGCGGCGAGAATGGCGTCTTGTTGGGCGGAGACGTCCTTGATTCTTCCATCAGCCCGCTCCTCCTGTTCAGTAGCAAGGAAGGCGGGAGCTTGGAGGGATGCCTGATAGCCCAGTTGCATGCCGGAGTCGTTCGGTGCCTTTGGACTTTGCGGCTGATTCTCTAGCAGTCGACTCTTGCTCGGGTGGTTAGTCTCTGACTCTTTTGGTTGAGAGGAGATGAGTTTATCTCGAGCAATTATTACAAAGATAAATGCCAATACTAAAGCGATGCCAATAATACTTTTCATAACAGCTATTTCAACTTAACTGCTCATGCTAGGAAGTAAGATTAAGTTTGCAACTTAGAATCATTCTGTCGAATGGAGGAATATAGGTTTGTGGAGGAAAGAGCGGTGTATGGTGTGGTTCTTTGTCTTTCCTATGTCCTTGATGATAAACAATTGTTTGCGGTTCAGAAGCCGTCTGTTCGAACTTCTTGGAGCAGCACTTAGAATTCAGTTTGGTTTGCACTCCTCACCCGGTCAAAAAGGTCTCGGCTTGGTTGTATTTCGGTCTCGCGGAATTATTGGTCAATTTTGCAGCGTTCAGCGAGCGAAGGAAGGTGCCTCTGGAAAGAGGGAGGGATTTCGCCAGTCAGGGCATCAATGACGACGAGGCTCGATTCGGAATCGCGCATGAAGTTTCCTTTGCGGAGATGGGCCCCGAGCCAAGGGTCTTCTGACGAGAAGAAATTCCCATAGCACTGACCGAAATTGGTGCAACCGGGAAAAATGGCGTGAAGGTTGTCAGTAGCTGTTCTGAGATCGTCCCCGAGCAAATGATAGTCTTGGGCTTGAGGTTATTTGACAATCAGGACATCACCCCTGTCCACGTAGCTAAAGATTTCGGTAGGGAGACTACCATGCTTCATGGCGATCTCGTCGAGAGGACGAATCAGTCCGTAGGGTGAACGTCCCGTCCTCCTGCTGAGCGTTTGCGTTTGGCCAAGGCAAGAGGGTGGACGAGACGTCCACCCCACGAGCCAGATTATGCGTGGTAGTCTTGGATGGCTTTGACGTTGCCTTCGCGGCTTTGGAGGCTGCGAATGGCTTGCACGGAGGCGTGGGCGCTGGAGAGGTCGGTGCAGTAGCTGATTTTGTTGGCGACGGCTCCACTGCGGATTTTGACTTCGTCGGCGCGTGCTTCGTGGCCGCTGGGGGTGTTGATGATGAAGCTGATCTCGTGGTTCTTCATCATGTCCATCACGTTGGGGCGCTTTTGCTCGGCGAGCTTGTAAACCCGTTCGACAGGCACTTCGTTTTCTTTGAAGAAACGGTAGGTGCCGCCAGTTGAGTAGACGGTGAAGCCGAGTTCGACCAGGTCTTTGGCAATCGGGACGGCGGTTTCCTTATCGCGGTCGTTGACGGAGATGAAGACGTTGCCGCCGGTGGGCAGGGTGTTGAAGGCGCTGATTTGCGCTTTGGCATAAGCCATGCCGAAGTCTTCGCTGATACCCATGACTTCGCCAGTGGATTTCATCTCCGGTCCCAGAACGGTGTCGATGCCAGGGAAGCGCGCCCAAGGGAAGACGGCTTCTTTGACTGCGAAGTGGGAGGGGATGACTTCCTCGGTGAATCCCATGTCGGCGAGCTTTTCGCCTACCATGATCTTGGCGGCGAGCTTGGCGAGGGGGACTCCGATGGCTTTGGAGACAAAGGGGACGGTGCGGCTGGCGCGCGGGTTGACCTCGATGACGTAGAGCTCTTCATCCTTGATGGCGAACTGGATGTTCATGAGGCCGCGGACCTTGAGCTCGATGGCGAGTTCCTTCGCGGCCTTGCGAATGGCGGTTCCCATCTTTTCGCTGATGGAAAAGGCGGGGATGGCGCAGGCGGAGTCGCCGGAGTGAATGCCGGCGGGCTCGATGTGCTGCATGACGGCGCCGATGACGGTGGTTTCGCCATCGCTGATGCAGTCGACGTCGATCTCGGTGGCGCCTTCGAGGAAGCGGTCCACGAGCACGGGGCGTTCGGGGGAGGCGTCGACGGCTTCGTTCATGTAGCGGCGGAGCTCGTCGTCGGTGTAGACAATCATCATGGCGCGGCCCCCGAGAACGAAGGATGGGCGGACAATGACGGGGTAGCCGATGCGGTCGGCGATGGTGACCGCTTCGTCCTCGCTGACAGCGGTGCCGGCTTCGGCTTGCTTGAGGCCGAGTTTGTCTAACAGCGCGGAGAAGAACTTGCGGTCTTCCGCGAGCTCGATGGACTTGGGCGAGGTGCCCACGATGGGGACGCCGGCGTCCTCGAGCTGGGCCGCGAGGTTGAGTGGGGTCTGGCCACCGAACTGGACGATGACGCCGTCGGGCTTTTCCTGCTCGCAGATATTGAGCACGTCCTCGAAGGTGAGGGGCTCGAAGTAAAGCTTGTCGCTGGTGTCGTAGTCGGTGGAGACGGTCTCGGGGTTGGAGTTGACCATCACGGTCTCGTAGCCGAGCTCTTTCAGCGCGAAAGAGGCGTGCACGCAGCAGTAATCGAACTCGATGCCCTGACCGATGCGGTTGGGTCCACCGCCGAGGATGACGATTTTCTTGGTATCGGTTTGGCGGGCTTCGTTTTCATCGCCGTAGCTGGAGTAGTAGTAAGGAGTGGCTGCTTCGAACTCGGCCGCGCAAGTGTCGACGAGACGGTAGCCGGGGATGATGCCGACGCCTTTGCGCTTGTTGCGAACTTCCAGTTCGGTTTCGCCACGGGCGTGGGCGATCTGCTTGTCGGAGAAGCCGAGCTTTTTCGCACGCAGAAGGTCGAGATTGGCCAAGCCGGCGCCTTCGTTGGCGATTTCGTTTAGGTGGTAAAGGAACCAGCGGTCGATTTGGGTGGCCTCGAAGACTTCTTCAATGGACCAGCCATTCTGGAAAGCAACGGAGAGCCAGAAGATGCGCTCGGCATTGGGGACGTGGAGCTTGCGCTCGATGGTTTCGCGGTCGACGTCCTGGGGGTCTTTGCCGTCGAAGCCGAAGCCGAAGCGGCCGGTCTCGAGCGAGCGGAGGGCTTTTTGCATCGACTCCTTGAAGGTGCGTCCGATGGCCATGGCCTCGCCGACGGCCTTCATCTGGGTGGTGAGAACGGAGTCCGCGGTGGGGAACTTTTCGAAAGTGAAGCGGGGGAGCTTGGTGACCACGTAGTCGATGGTGGGCTCGAAGCTGGCGGGAGTCTCGCGCGTGATGTCATTGGGGAGCTCGTCCATGGTGTAACCGACGGCGAGCTTGGCCGCGATCTTTGCGATGGGGAAACCGGTGGCTTTCGACGCCAGGGCGGAGGAGCGGGAGACGCGCGGGTTCATCTCGATGACGATGATGCGGCCGTTGGCGGGGTTGACGGAGAACTGGATGTTGGAGCCTCCGGTCTCGACGCCGATTTCGCGAATGCAGGCGAAGGACTGGTCGCGCATGATTTGATACTCGCGGTCGGAGAGGGTTTGCGCGGGAGCCACCGTGATGGAGTCGCCGGTGTGCACGCCCATGGGGTCGAGGTTCTCGATGGAACAAATGACGACGCAGTTGTCGGCCTTGTCGCGCATGACCTCCATCTCGTATTCCTTCCAGCCGAGGAGGCTTTCCTCGATGAGGATTTCGTCCACGGGGGAAAGGTCGAGGCCGCGGGCGCAGATGGTCTCAAACTCTTCCTTGTTATAAGCAATGCCGCCGCCGCTGCCGCCGAGGGTGAAGGCGGGGCGAATGATGAGGGGCATAGTGCCGATTTCCTCCGCGATTTTGCGGGACTCCTCCATGGTGTGGGCCACGCCGGAGTGCGGGAGGTCGAGGCCGATCTTGAGCATGGCTTCCTTGAAGCGCAGGCGGTCTTCGCCCTTGTCGATGGCATCGGCGTTGGCGCCAATCATGCGGACGTTGTGCTTATCGAGCACTCCGCTTTTGAAAAGGTCCATGGAGGCGTTGAGCGCGGTCTGGCCGCCGAGAGTGGGGAGAAGGGCATCGGGCTGCTCCGCGATGATGATTTTCTCGATGTATTCCGGCGTAATGGGCTCGATGTAGATGCGATCTGCGGTCTCCGGATCGGTCATGATGGTGGCCGGATTGGAGTTCACCAGAACGACCTCGTAGCCTTCTTCGCGCAAGGCTTTACATGCTTGGGTGCCGGAGTAGTCGAATTCACAACCTTGTCCGATGACGATGGGTCCGGAACCAATAACGAGGATTTTTTTAATCGAGGTGTCTTTGGGCATGTAGGGCGTTGGCTAAATCTTCGTTGTACTGCCAACTGAGGGGGAAACGGTCAAGCGTAGTCCGCAATTTTGGGATTTTTATGGGAAAGAAACCTGACGGGACGAGCCGGAGGGGTGAGCTCGGGGCTAGGGGTTGACCACGACAACGTGGATGAAATGCTCTTTTTCCAAGCTCCCCCGGAAAATGCGCTGCGTTACGATGGTGGTCGCTCCCACCTTTTTCGCGGTGACAAGGTAGCTTCGGGTTCCGGCGTCTCCGCCGGGATTTCGTGGGGCGGGTTTGCGATACTCAAAGCGGGAACGAACCACGCTGAGGACGGATTCGTCCGCGGAGGTGGCGGCGGAACGGATGCCCACCGACCCGTGTTCCTTGAGGGAAAGCTTGGCTTCTTGGCCAAGGACTAGGGTGTTGGTCTGGGAAGGATCGATCTCAAGCATGTCGGCAGGGAAGCTCCCATCGTTTTGGCTCTTTCTGAAAGGATAGGGCGAGAGCACAGGGATGTGAGTTGCGGAACTTTAGCGTCCGCAAGTGGCCGGGACAGGGAATTATTCGATCATACGGATTCGAGGAAAAGACGAATATGTCCTGAGGGGGGCCAGGGCGATCAAGCTAGGGAGAAAGTCGCTTTGTTTAACCAATTCTTGGACCAAGATGGAAAGGATAGATTGGATTTTTTGATGGAAAAGCTTTCGCAGCAACCCCTTGGACAAAATGGCATCTAAAAACACAACCAAAAGCGACCAATTTGAATTTCTAAATCCTATTCATCCAATCTATCTTGGTCCAAATCTTCGGGATCTCTCCCTAGCTTGATCGCCCTGGAGGGGGGCCAGCAAGGGCGGGATCCTAGCTGGCTTTACGCAACTCAGAATGAAGTTTGAGCACTTCGGAGCCATCGTCTTGCTCGAGGAGATAGGCGGGATCATCGTCGCTGCCCTGGCGGGTGACTTCCGAACCATCGAGGGTGCGGGTGACTTCTTCGCGAAAGACGCGGCGGACCTTGCCGGTGGCGGTTCCGTTGCCCCAGTCCCATTCGACTTCGGTATTGGTTTGGTAGCTCTTTTCCATAACTAGGATTCGTTGTCGGCCTTTTCCATTTCGTCCGCGATTCGTTCGGCCCAATCGCGGCCCGGATCACCACCCCACAGCAACCAGGCGATGTAGCCTGCGGAAGGGTTCTCGGCATTGCCGAAGTTCTCGGCCTCCTTGTCGCTTTGATGACGGGAGAAATAGGAGTTCATGCGGGTGATGGTGTCGGGGGAGAGGTTCTTTTGATTTTTCAAGTCGCGGGCGCGGGCGACGCCCACCTCGGTGCCACCGCGTTCGAATTCGCGGCGCAATTCGAGCCCCTTGGCGGCGAGGTCGGCGACCTCCTGAGGCGGAGAAAAGTCGATATCTTGGTATTTCTTGGGAGTGGACATGGCGGACTAGGAGTTGAGGTCTTCGGTGATGAGGTTATCGTCTTCGATTCCGAGGTCTTTGAGAGTTTCGGTGATCGCTTCCATCATGCTGGGCGGGCCGCAGAGGTAGACCTTGGGACTCGAGAACTGCTCGAGATGTTGCGCCAAGCGCTCGCGGTCGATGCGCCGGCTGTCGTATTGGGGATGCTCTTCATCCGTGACAAAGAAGTGGCAGTCCTTGCCGAGCATGGTCTTCAGTTCGCCTGCCGCGATGGCATCTTCGGATTTTTCATTGGAATAAAGGAGGACGTTGCCGAAGAGCTGGCCTTTGCGGTGGAGGTCGCGGAAAATGGCGAGGAAAGGGGTGACTCCTGCGCCTCCGGCAATGAAGAGACCGGGGCCCTCGTATTGAATCGCGCCCCAAGGGTCCTCTAACAGGAGTTGGTCGCCTGCCTGGATGTCGCGCATCTCGTCGGTGACGCCATCGCGTTCGGGGTAAGTCTTGATGGTGAACTGCAGGCACGGATCGGTGGGAAGGGAGGTCATGGTGAAAGGCCGGCTCTCATCCTTCCAGTTCTCCTTGGCCAGAGCGACGTTGGTGGCTTGTCCGGGGGAAAAGTCGAAGCCGTCCGGCTTTTCGGTCACCAGGACGCGGGTTTCGTGGGTGTCTTCCGTCACGGCGAGAATGTTCACTTGATGCTTCATAGTGACTTCCATTTCGCAAACCGTGGGCCAAGGCGAGGCCTGGGACGTGCTCGTCCCTCCTGGGCGAAGTGAAGCGCGATTGAGATTTGAGCGGGTGACGAAGAGAGCTTGTTGAGGAGAGGGGATGACTCCTCACCCCCTTTCATTGCTGGGGTTTCAGCGTGTCGCCGGACGACGTTGAAGGCGGTAGTTCGAACGTTTCCGGCGTCCGAAAATAACCTTTGCTCGCGAAGATTTTCGCCTTTGGGAAGTCAGAAACAGGAGGGTGAGATTCTGGGTAATTTGTGGTGCTATCCCGTTTGGAAAAAAGCATTTTGCAAAGTCTCGTCCCGGGGGACTGTCACCTTGCACGATAGAACAATGGACTCGACTGGCCCTTGTCTCACCGAGCTTGGGTGGCGGAGTGGGGATTGATTTTTTGCCCTTTCAGGCTGCCGCGATATTGCGGTGGAATCGGGTTTCGCTCGTCGAATTTGTCGAGGGTGAAGCGCTCTTTGGTCTCCAGAAAAGGAATGGGCCCGTCTGCGCTCAGGTAGTCGTTCTGTTCCTTCATCCAGCGAAAGAGCTTGGCTTTCAGGTCGTCTTTGATTTTAACGTATTCCGGATTGTTCGCAATGTTGGTGAGCTCGTGAGGATCCGTCTGGGTGTCGAACAGCATTTCCTCGCGATGGCGGGGGTATCGCGCCGCACCTTTCTGCAGGAAAAAGTTGAACTCTTTCCCCGCTTCTTTGTCGCGAGACAGTTTTTCCAAGGTGTTGAAGTTGTGAATGTAGTGAAAGCGGCCATCATGGATGGACCGCTGGGGGAACACATGCCGCCCGAGCGTGCCCTGATTGACGGTGACTCCGTAGACATAGTCGTGATGGCGAGCGTTCTGGCCAGAGAAGATTGGCAGCAGGCTCTTGCCATCGAATCCCTCGGGAGTTCCGCCCGCCAGCTCGATGACTGTGGGGACAAAGTCGGCAAAGCTCACGAGGGCTTTGGTCCGTCCGGGGGTTATTCGTCCCGGCCAACGCGCCATGAAGGCAACCTTCAGTCCCGAGTCGTAGCTGGTGAACTTTCCCCGTTCCAGTCCGTGATCGTCGGCATAGAGGACGAGGGAGTCTTCGCTTTGCTTGTGCTTGTCGAGGAGCTCTAACAAGGCGGAGAATTCGAGCTCTTTTTGCTCCACGTTGGCGTAATAATGCGTGGCCTCTTTTTTTGCTGCTTCGCTTTGTTTGGCATAAGGAGGCAGCACAACTTCTTCGGGTGAAAAGCTCGTCTTTTCCATGAATGGGGCGTGGGGAAACTCGCTGGCTACGATGAGGCAGAAAGGTTTGTCGCCCGGGTTGGTCAGAAACTTGTCAATTTCCTGGAGTGGAATCCATTTGCGCGAGGCGCCGGGCTTGGGGACGGGGGAGAAGCGCTGGGACCAAGGGAAACTCCGGTCCGGACTGACGTGGGACTTGCCCGCCAGAATCACGGAGTAACCCAGCTTGCCAAGTAGCGTCGGCAAGGTCTCGATGCCCGGTCGCACCTGGGTGTGGTTCATGAAGCACCCGTTGCGAATGGGATAAAGTCCGGTGTAGAGCATGGTGCGGCTCGGGGCGCAGATGGCCTGTCCGGTGAAAGCGTTTTCGAAAACAAGGGACTCCTTGGCGAAGGCTTCGGTCACCGGTGTGGGAATGGAGGGGTGGCCATAGGTGCTGTGATTGAATCGGCTCTGATCGTCACCAAGGAAAAAGATCACGTTGGGGCGGGAGTCTTTCAGAGAGGAGAAATCCTCAAGATCGTCTGCGCCCGCGAAGACGGTTGTTAGAAGCCAGGAGAGGATGAGGGAGAAGATGAGTTTCATGGTTTGATGGGTGGGAGTTCGAACCTACCAAGTCGCGGATTCTGCTTTCTCAATCGAGGCGTCGAGCTGTTGGCGCAGGGTCAGCAAGGTTGGATGGAGCTTTTCATCGCTTGCGAGATTCGAGTTTTCCTGAGGATCTTCCCGGAGATCGAAGAGCATTTCAGCTCCGCTCTCGAATTGGGAATAGCTATAGCGATTGGTGATGAGGGCATCGGCCTTCTTGAACCGATTGTAGACTGCGGTGTGGTGGCTCGCTGCGGGGTTGTCTAGCAATTTGGCAAAGCTCTGGCCTTGAACAGAAGGAGGCGTGTCTAGTCCTGCGAGCGCGCAGAGGGTGGGGAATAGGTCCACGCTCTGAACGAGAGCCTGGGTGCGAAGTCCGGCGGGCTTGCCCGGCACACGCACGATTAGCGGCACACGAGTGGCGTTGTGGAGCGTATTGTGTTTCCCCCAGAAGGTGTGCTCGCCCAGATGCCAACCATGGTCACCCCAAACCACGACGATTGTGTTCTGGTCCAGACCCAGGTCCTTGAGCTCTGCCAGGACTTTACCCACCAGGGTGTCGACATAGCTGGTGGAGGCGAAGTAGCCGTGCCGCATCTTGCGGTGAAAGGCCTCGGAGCTGGGATCGAAACCTGCAAGGTCGTAGGTCTTGAACTCGCGGGAACTGTTCAATTCTCTCGGGTAGTCTTTCGGCCGGTAGCGATTGGGGGCGAGAGGCAAGGTCTTCTCATCATAAAGGTCCCAATACTTTTTGGGGGCATAGAAGGGGAGGTGGGGACGGATGAATCCGCAGCCTAGAAAAAAGGGGCCGCCTTCCTTCTTCAGGCGTCGCAAATCGGCGATGGTGTTTTCGGCGGTGAGGCCGTCGGTGTAGGCGGTGTCCTCGACCTCGGGGCTTTCGAAGAACCGCTTTTTCCCTTTTTGATCTCCACTGTTGATGGATGCTGGATCGAGGTGGGTTTGATGAGAGATCTTGGGATACTGCACGGGGCGGCTCCAACTGCGCTGGGAGGCATCGCTGGCAGTGTGCAGAATCTTGCCATTGGCCAAGGTGGTATAGCCATGATCCTGAAAGTGCTGCGCCAAAGTGATTGCACCGGGAGTGTCGGCATCGATGGTGGTCAGGTAGTCGACGTAGCGGGTCGCAGTGGGCAGGATTCCGGTCATCATGCTGGCTCGCGAGGCTCCGCACACCGCCACTTGGCAATAGGCTCGCTCGAAGAGAATTCCTTCTTGGGCCAATTGATCGAGGTGAGGTGACTTCACCACGGTGTCTCCATAACAACCGAGCTCGGGTCGTAAATCGTCAATGGCGAGAAAGAGTATGTTCGGTCGTGGGGGCTCGGCTGCTGTCAGAGAGAGTGAGAAAAGCAGGCTGAAAAGCGATAAGATACGATTCATAGGGAGGGGCTTGAGGTCTTAGTCAATCTCTTGAGCGCTGAAAAGCTCAAAACCGAAACGGCAAATTCATGGTGCCTCCCATGTTCGTCGGTAATCTGGCATCCCGGTTGTCAACGACAGGGCAGCCGGTTGTTTAGCGGGCTGGCTAGCGCTTGGAGGCCTACATTCTCTCGTCTTGCGTTATTGGGATGGATGGGTAGGATTGTGCACGTATGAAAGCACGAATAATACCTTCTGCTGCTCTCGGTTTGATGGCTTTAGCCTTCGGTTTGGGTAGCTTTTTGCACGCCGCGGACGATGAGGTCCCGGACCACAAGCTCAGCGAGTGGAAGCTCGGCACTGTTCTACAGGGAGACACCTACACCCACGAAGACCTTGAAGGTAAAGTGGTGGTGATCGAAAACTGGGGAGTCCGGTGAGGACCTTGCATTGCAGCAATGCCCCATCTGGTCGAGATGGACAAACGTAACCGCAAGAAGGGACTCCGCATCATCGCTCCTGAGCGCCAGAATAGCTCGGAGGAAGATATCAAAAAGGTCACTGATGAATACAAGGTGGAATACACCATTAGCCGTGGAACCAGTGGCCCGGTTTCAACCCGTGGAATTCCCCACGCCTTCGTCTTCGATGCCACCGGGCAGCTCGTATTCAGCGGGCACCCGGGGAATGACGACTTTGAGCGGACAGTGAAGAAGGCTCTCCGCGAGGTGAAGGATGTCGATGAGAAGAAAAGCTCTCTCATCGAGACGACCGGGCCTCTGATCAATCAGCGGACTTGGACGAATAGCGAAGGAAAGTCGATTGTGGCGACCGCAATGGACGTCGAGGGTGAGAATGTGAACTTCAAGATGAAGAACGGTCGCATTGTCTCCTACCCGATCGCCCAACTCTCCGAGGATGATCAGGCGCTTCTCAAGGAAGCTGCCGAAAACCCTGCCGACGAGTAGTCGCTACCCCATATCTCATTTTTCAAAACCTCTGAGCTGTCGCGGCTCAGGGGTTTTCTTTTTTTGGGCGGCCAAGTGAGGGGAGGGTGAGGGGTGAATTGTTCTTTTTTTCGTTTTCCTGTCCCAATTCCAGTTTTCGAAGCGAATGGAGATTCAGACTGTTGAAGTCTTTCCAAAAAAATCCATGAAAACTACTCCATTCCACCTTCTCCTAACCGGGACCTTCCTGGCGCTTCCTTTTACTCAATCCGCTGCTGGAGCAGTAACCGTTTTGACCCCCACAGATGCGGTCTCGGTAACGGATGACGGCAGTGCCACGAGTATTGGGAGTCTCAATGTGACTGGAGTGCTGCAAGATTCGGGAGGTGACTACTTCATCCGGGAGCGACGCTCGACAGGCCAATCGGACCGGCAGATCAGCACGTTTTTTCAATTCAACGTTTCCACTCTCACTATAGCGGATGTAACCGCTCCTGGATTCGAGGCCATCTTCCGCATTGATTACATCGAACGGCTCAACAATTTGTCATCTAGCAACGCCGCTCCCGCGATCGTTGGGCGGGTTGCTTCCGGTGATGGCTGGGACTCGACTTCCGGCACGGACTACCCTCTCCACGATTGGGGCTTCGACGAAGGAACCAATACGACCATTGCGCAGAATACCCAGATTCTCATCGCCAATATTCCCGCCGCCGCTCCGGCCAACGATTTGACCGTTGATGTGACTGATGTGGTAACTGGTTGGGTCGATGGTTCGTTTTCCAACTATGGATTGGTTCTATTCATCGATGAGTTGGAGGCCCAGGGAGCGGCATTTAGTAATCCTGAACTCGTCATCAATACCGTGCCTGAACCATCTTCCCTTGCTCTGCTCGCATTAGGGCTGGTTCCTCTGATCCGCCGTCGGCGGTAGGGGCGGTCGCTCGTTTGAGCGATTGAGAAAAAGTTCTTCGAACGCTTCCTCACGTTCAGCGCCTGGTTCCCGTTCGCAACGGGCTCAGGGATTAGCGTGCTTCGATTGCTGGACGAATGTTCGTCGACCGAGGGATGGGGCTATCTTTTTAAGTATTTAGTGTTGTTTGTGATAGATGCTTTTAGGTGAACCCGGTATCCATCCCTGCTATTTTGCGTCTTTTCCGGCGGTAATGACCCCTGTGGAAAGCCGCTCTTGGCTTCATCTCTCTTGGTATGAGTGGGATAGAGTTTTTATTCTTTTTGTGTCCCAAACTCGATTGGCCGAGCGAACAAGTAGGGATAATAGGATTTTTCCAAAGTGCTCAAAACTCATCTCTCTTCTGTTTCGTGCGGAAGCCAAGCAACGGGTCTCGGTTCAGCCCTTTCGCATTCGATTGCGCAGTTGAGAGGCAAGTCGAGTCCGGAAGGAGAGCCACTTGCGGGGGCTCATTGCCTGTTCAGGCGCGGGAGCTTTGCGGTCTTTTGGTAGCCCGGACAACTCTCAGAATTCTTTTCAAAATTAAAACAAAACCATGAAACCAAAATCAATAGCCCCGGCAAATCTAGCATTCCTGTTCGCACTGGGAGCGCTGGCAGGCCTATCCCAAGGTCAGACAATATTGATCGACGCCACCTTTGATGGGGTAGCGAACGATACGAATGAAACTTTCAGCATGCTGACCAATCATGATTCGACGGTCAGCGGTGCCAATTGGAATCAGGTCGACGGCATTGTGACCAATGGGGGAGGAACTAATGCTACCTGTGCTGTCTCCGATACGCTGGTGGACTTTACCTCCGTCGGGAGTGATTTGATTGTGATGACCTTCGAGATTGAATCCGCCTCGGGAGGTTTGAATTACAACGGCATGTTCTTCGGGGTGCAAGCTGGAGCTGCAGGAGAGAATGTGGGGGCCAATCTCTGGAACAATACGGGCCCGGTTTTCGGACTTAATTTTCAAGGAAGAACGACTCCGAGGAATGTTCGCATCGCTCATGGAGGCGCGGGAGTGGGGGAACAGTTTTTTGACGGGGGCGGCCTGGGCGTTGCGTCAACTGCTTCCATGGTGGATGGTTTTACTGTTCGGATTACACTTTCCGCAACCGAGTGGGACGTTGATATCGATGGATTGTTGGATGATACCGGAACTGCCATAACGGGAACATCGGGAACTTGGGAGGACCTCTCGATCACGTTCGAAGACCTGCTCAGCACGATGCGGGTTTCAGGATCGATTCAACAGGGGCAGACCATCGACTTTGCTAGTATCAAGGTGGAGCAGGTGGATCAGACCGATACCGACAACGATGGAATGCCCGACTACTATGAGGTTGCCAACAATCTGGATCCCAATGCCAATGATGCGGCTCTCGACAATGACGCCAACGGCGGGCCCGATGGACTCACGAACCTGGAGGAGTTCAATGCCGGGACCGATCCTCAGGACAGTGATTCCGATGATGATACCCTACTGGATGGTGATGAGATTGACGGAACCTTCAATCCCTATCGCTCAGATTTACCGGGGGTGGCCGCTGAAGGGGTGCCGGGGCTGGCGACCAATCCTTTGCTGGCAGATACCGATGGGGACGGGCTTTCCGATGGGGATGAGCTTTTCAATCTGACCATCACTCCCCCGGGAGGTTCTCCCACGAGTGTGGTCACCAATCCTTTGGTGGGCGACACTGATGACGATGCGGGAACCGATGGGTTGCTAACAGATGCCTACGAAGTCGCGAACAACTTGGATCCTACGGATGCGGATGGAGTCAACGGTGCTGACGGAGATCCGGATATGGATGGACTGGTCAATTACGACGAAGTGTTCTTCGAGACCGATCCCAACGACCCTGATTCGGATGATGATAATTTATCCGATGGGGTGGAGATCAATGATGTGGGCACCGACCCCAATGACCTCGACTCCGACGGCGATAACTTGACGGACGGTCTGGAAGCCTCGGAAACCAGTACGACCGATCCACTCGTGGCGGATATGGATTTCGATGGCTTCTGGGACAGTGTGGAGCTGGCGGCGGGATCGAATCCTGATGATGAATTGTCGGTGCCGACTTTGGCGACTATCACCTGGAGCGTGAGTGAGCTGAGCAGTCAATATGACCTCATCACCAATGGGCCCCTTGTGCTTGCTGAGAACTTGAATGGTCAGGAGGCTACGGTGAACGGGATTCCTTTTGCCAACGCCATCGATAATACCACGTTCAAAAGCGCTGAGAACTTTGCGACTTTGATCACGACCAATGCGGGAGCGGGCAACTTCTATGACGATGAGGATCCGGTCATGAGTCCGTTATTGGAAACCATTTGGACTGCCTCCTCGGACTCCACGGTGAGCGTCTTCGGTCTCACGCCCGGATTGCCCTACGTGATTCAGGTGGGGCGTGCGGATGATCGCAATACGGGGTCGATTCCGGGACGCTTTTTCACCATTGACGGAGTTGGGGGAGAGGTGTTGGAAGATCCAGTGGGAGCCACAAACTCGGTGTTTGGTGGCCCTGCCAATCCCGCGATTTTGTTCACTGGGTCGTTCACTGCGGTGGCTTCTGTGCAGAGCTTTGAGATCAATCAGTATAATTCTGGGGCTGATACCAGTGGCGTTGGCGCAAATGTCATCAACTTTATCCAAGTTCGGCAGACCGACGACCTGACCACCTCCGGACCTCCTCTTGGCATTGCGGTGGCGGACCTTGAGTTCAACGGGGCGGCCTTCGATATTACTTTCGAGAATCTGACGCCTTCGGCTTCTTATCAATTGGTTCGCTCGACGACCCTTGATGATGGTTTCCCGACTGTGGTCGATGGTCCTCGTGCGGCTACTACCAGCACCGAAATCTATTCAGACCCAGCGGCGACCAATCCCGATGCCTTCTACCGTCTGGAAGAGGTGATGGATTGAGGGGTGAAATGGTCTTTTTTCTCGAGCTGGGATCCCTTCTTGGGGTCCTAGCTTTTCTCTAATGAAATTCCTCCTTCCTAATGATGGTTATATCTTTTGCTGAAAAATTGCCGCTGCCTCTTTCTTGGCGTTGCGGACTCTTGCTGGCGCTCGCGGTAAGTCCGATTCCTGCTCCCGCCGCTGGGATTTCGTCAGCTAGCGAAGTGATCTTTGATGTCTCCTTCAACGGAGTCGCCGATGGATTGCGGGAAGACTTTAGCCTGATCTCCAACTCGGTGGGCAATCCTTCCTGGGACAATCCAACGGGGGAGGCCCGAATGACGATCGATGTGGCTTCCAGCGGGACGGTGGGCTGTGTGAGCGACGAAGCATTTCCTGGGGAAGACTATTCTCTTCTCACCTTTTCCATTACAGTCGATAGCATTGTGGACGCTGATGGCGGGCCAACCCACAACGGTCACTGGGTAGGCCTGACCGGAAATCGGACTCAGCTTTGGAATAATTCAGAGTTGGCAGGGGGGGCAGATGGTTGGGCCCTTGGGATCCGATTTCTCGCGGGTGGGATTCACTTGGTCTACGACAACGCCAGTGGAAATGAAGTTGTGATGGCTCCGCTTGGGAGCTATTCACTTGTTAGTCTTCAGGACGGATACGAGGTCGATTTTCTTTTTCAGTCCGAGGGCTGGGAAGTTTGCCTCACGGGGATCGAGGGATCGGTCGATGCCAGCGGCTCTTGGCCTGTCGGCTTCGATTACGCGACTCTCACCGATGATGATTCCATCTTTACTGGAATGACCTATCAGCAGGCCAATGAAGCAGGGACTATTGTGAAATTGTCTTCTCTGGCTATCCATGGGGATCCTGCTGGTTCCGCGGTGTTGACGCCAACTGTCATCTTCACCACAGATGCACAAAGTCCCGCCACTACCGGAGCGTCAGTCGTGGTGAGCGGTGATGATCCTGCTGATTCTGACTTTTACCTGCGGGAAAGAAGAAATGCATCTGAGGTAGATCGGCGGGTGAGTTCGTTTCTCCATTTCGATGTCAGCGGACTCTCTCCGGCGGAAGTCAATCTTCCGGGTTTTTCGGCCACGTTCACTGCGGACTACGATTTTCAGTTGAATAGCATCAATAGTGGGGCCTCTGCTGTGATTGGGCGAGTGACGAACGGGGCTTGGGATGGCGCGACGAGTTTGCCCCTTCACGCTTGGGGGAGAGATGATGCGGTGGACCGGACGATCTTGATTCCCGATATTGCCGCGCTACCTCCTGGTGCTTCGGTCTCTGCTGACGTGACCAGCATCGTTCGAGGCTGGGTGAATGGGACGACAGACAACTTCGGATTTGCCGTCTTCATTGAGGAACTGGAGTCCAATGGAGTTGGGTTGAGCAATGTGCAACTGGTCATCGCCAGTAGTGCGGACCTTGATGGTGATGGCCTGCCTGATGAATACGAGATTTCCAACGGTCTCAATCCCAATGATGCCTCCGACCGCGATACCGATATGGATTTGGACGGGTTGAGCAACTTTGCTGAATACACGGCTGGGACCTCTCCTCAGAAGAGTGACTCTGATGAAGATGGCTTGTCGGATGGGGAGGAAGTCCAGAACACTCTCACCGATCCCAATGACGCTGATTCTGATGACGATGGCCTCCTCGATGGGCAAGAGGTCAACACCGTGCTCTCGAATCCCCTGGACGCGGATTCCGACGATGATTTTCTCAATGACTTTGAAGAGTTGGTTATCTTTCGCACCAATCCCACCTTGGCCGATAGTGATAACGACACTTTCAAGGATGGGGTCGAGCTGGCTGCGCTGTCCAACCCTTTGGAAGCTTCCATCACTCCGAGTGGACAAGACAGTGATGAGGACGGTCTGTTAGATAGCTTGGAGATCGCAGTCTTCGGCAATTTGGCGCAGCCGGGATTGGATGATAGCGACGGAGATGGTTTTCCTAACATTGTCGAGCAAGCCTTTGGCAGTGGGATTAGCGATGCCTCATCTTCTCCCAGTATTGGAATTGATTCCTCAATGGAACTGACTTTCCGCCGGCAACGCGTGGCTGGGGTTGGCTACGAACTGTTGGTTTCGCTCGACCTAAAGAGCTGGCAACCATTCCTTGGGTTTCTAACCGAAAATGCGGCCACGCCAATCGACTCGGACTACGAGGAAGCTCACTATCAAGCTGGTGATGAGCATGAGAAACTGTTCGTGAAGGTGAAGCCGCGCACCGAGATCACCGGGCGGCCGAACATCATTCTATTCTACACCGACGACCAGGGATACGGGGATATGGGGGCGAACAATCAGGCTGCCAAATTCACGACTCCCAGCCTCGACCTCTTGGCAGCGCAAGGGATCAACTTTACCGACTGCCATTCGTCGGACACCGTTTGTTCTCCGTCCCGTTATGGTCTTCTAACAGGTCGATATTGTTGGCGGACAGTGTTGAAGCAAAACGTGATTGGGGCCGACGACCCGGCGCTGATTGCCAATGACCGAACCACCTTGGCCTCTCTGCTGAAGGATCAGGGCTACGCTACCGCTATGGTTGGGAAGTGGCACCTTGGGATGGATATTCCTGGCACCAATGGAAACCGTGATTTCTCGCAACCGATTCGGGATATGCCGCTCGACGTGGGATTTGATCACTTTTACGGGATTCCTGCTTCCTTGAACTTTGGCTACTTGGCTTGGATCGAGGGTCGTTATACGGCGGTGAATCCTACCCAGTTTACTGCGAAAAAGGCGAACAATCTGCCGGGGGTCTTTAGTGACTACCGCATTACACCTCCCTATAATCGGACGAGTGGGCTGGAAGCGGCCCCTGACTTTGACGACGTCCTTTGCCTGACCCGCTTTACCGAGGAAGCGATTGAGTGGATGACGGGACAGGTCGAGGACGCGCAATCCAACAAGCCGTTCTTCATCTACATTCCCTACACCTCTCCACACAAGCCAGTCATTCCGCGCAGCGACTTTCTGGGACTCAGTGATGCGGGGGCCTATGGCGACTTTATGATGGAGACCGATCACCATATTGGAAATGTTCTCAAGTTTCTCGATGAAAAGGGGTTGGCGAACAATACCATGGTCATCGTCAGCAGCGACAATGGTCCGGAGACGACCTATAAGTCCCGGGTCACAACTTATGACCACGATAGCGCGGGTATCTATCGCGGTGGAAAAAGGGATATCTACGAGGGCGGTCATCGCGTCCCCTTCGTGGTGCGTTGGCCTGCCGGAATCAAGTCGCCGGGACGGAGTTGGGACCGGCCAGTCTGCCAAACCGACCTTCTTGCAACCTGTGCAGAAATGCTGGGGGTCACTCTGGATGATGACAGCGGTGAAGATAGTGTGAGCTTCTTTGAAGTTCTACGCGACGATTCGGCCAGCCTGTCTCGGCTACCGATGATTCACCATTCTTTCAGCGGTCGTTTCTCGATCCGAGAAGGGGACTGGAAGTTGATCATGCCGCACGAGGGCAGCGGCTATGAGCTCTACAACCTGGCGACCGATCCTACCGAATCGAATGATGTGAAGGCGGCCAACCCGGCGAAAGTCGAGGACTTGGAGGCCAAAATCACGGACATCGTCACTCGCGGGCGAACGACGGCCGGGTCTGCGGTTGGGAATGATACTGGCTGGTGGGATGATCTGGAATGGATTGAACCCGTCGATTATTGAATAAGCGCTGGATTCGGAAAGCGTGTTTCTTCCGCTGCGGGCTGCGGCTCGCAACGCCGCAGCGCTGTACGGAAACATTTTCTTTCAACGAGGCCGATTTTCAGTAGCCTGATAGGGAAAATCCCCGCAATCCCTTCTCATTCGCGGGGAGTGCGCCGATTTGCGGATTCCATGGCTACCAACAACCAGACTCGTCATTCTCTGCTTCAAAGAGCGACCGATTTGAAGGATGAAGACGCGTGGGAGCAATTCGCGCAGCAGTATCACCGCTTTATCCTCTGTGTGCTGCATCAACTGGGGGTGCCTCGCGATGATTTGGAGGATTTGACTCAGCAGGTTCTCATCGCGCTGACCCGCGATTTGCCGCGATACGATCGCGACAGGGCCCGCTTTCGAACTTGGTTGAGCACCATTATCCGAAACAAGGCCAACAGCTACTTCCGGAAGCAGTATAGCCAGAAAAGATGCCTGGATGCGGTGAGCGCTGGCCCGGAAGTGCAGCAGGAGTTCAAGGCGCCGGACATCGCAGAGATCATCGAGAAAGAGTGGGCAGCCTACATTGGAAGTCTGGCAATGAAGCGGGTGAAGGAATCTTTCCAAGGACAAGCCATCGAGGTCTTCGAGCTGGGCCTCGACGGGCATTCTGCGGCGGAAATCGCGGAGAAAACAAACCTCACCGTGGCGACAGTCTACACCCTCAAGAAGCGGGTGAAGAAGAGGCTCTATCTCGAAATTAGAAACCTGGCCTCGGAGCTGGAATGATGAAAGCAGTGGAGGACCAGGACGATTTTCAAAATGACTACCGTCTGATCCAAGCCTATCAGGAGGCGACCCAATTGGAGGGGGATGGATTGGCCGGGCTCTGTCCTTCCTATCTGGAGTTATCCGAGATTGAGACCCGTTACGAAGAGCAGACCCTATTGGGAAAGGGCGGAGTCAAAGCCGTTTACCGAACCTTTGACAATCGGACGCGGAGATGGGTTGCTATGGCCCGACTGAAAGACGGCCGGGGGCCGGAATACTATGATCTTTTCGTCAATGAGGCTTGGCTGACTTCGTCGCTCAATCACCCCAACATCATCAATGTCCACGATGTGGGAATTGATTCCAGCGGCCGACCCTTCTTCACGATGGATCTGAAGGGAAACACGACTTTGGGCGACCTCATTGCAGCCCAGAATCGCAGTCGACGCTCTTTGCTCCAAGACTTCATGAAAGTGTGTGACGCGATGGCCTATGCCCATTCGCGGGACATTATCCACCTCGACTTGAAGCCAGACAATATTCAGTCCGATGATTATGGAGAGGTGCTGGTTTGTGATTGGGGGCTCGGCAAGTTGGTGAGCCAAGTCGAGGAGGAGCTCGATGGGATCTCATCGACCGAGGCTTGGGACAACATGACTTTACTGGGAGAGATCAAGGGGTCGCCTGGGTATATGGCTCCTGAACAGGTAAAGAGTGGAGGAGTGAAGGATCATCGAACTGATATCTTTTCCTTGGGATGTATTCTTCACGCGATTCTAACAGGAGAAGCTCCCTTCACGGGTGACAATCACTCCATGCTATCGGCGACGACCGATGCGGAGATTGCTGACCCATGCGAAAAATATCCTTCATTGAAGGTTCCCCCGAGCCTGGGAGCTGTGACCTTGAAGGCCTTGGCCAAGAATCCGGATGACCGCTACGGATCGGTCTCCGAGCTGAAGGAAGAGATTCAGCGTTACTTGGACGGCTTTTCCACCGACGCGGAGGCTCCCAACTTTTTGCGGGAGGCTCGACTGTTTGCCTCCCGGAACCGAACTCCAGTTCTCATTTCTTTCCTTTCGTTGATTGTGCTCACGGTTTTGAGCACGCTCTTTATTGAGAGAGTCAATGAGTTGCGCCAATCAGTTCTTAATCAATCGCAACTCGCGGACCAGTATGCCTCTGAGGCTGAATTGGCGAATGAGAAATACTTTGAAACACTCTCGAAATCCAAGGAGCAGCAATTGGCGCTTTCCGAATCCTTGATTTTTTCTACGAATCGTCTGAAGAATCGCGGCATCTTCGATACTCCGATGAAGAGTATTCGTGAGGCTAAAGAGCTGGCGAATCATGCCTACGCACTCAATCCTGATTCGAACAAGGCAAAGTATCAAATCTTTGCCTTGAACATCATTCAACTCAATTTTGCAGAAGCTTTGAAGGAGCCTTTGGAGAAAGGCAGTTTGCGTTACCCATACGTGCAACTTGCGGAATCTTTTCCCGAATTCAACTATGACCGCTATCGGCGTCCTTCTCTGGATGAGCTTACCGAGTTTCTTCAGGAAGCTGGTGAGATCGATTTGGAGCAAAGCCCCATCTTGGAGCGCATCCTTTCCTACGACGCGAGTTTGCGCGGGTCGAAGCGGGCCTATGAACGGGTCGTTCTGCAGTTTGTCAAATATCTCAACCCGGGGGAGGAGGTGATTGCGTTGGAAGCGCTCCGGTCACGCTCAGCGTTTCGTCTCCGTTCCGCAGGGGCGATTCGATTGATCGCGGATCCGGGAGGATCTGAACAATGTGTTTTGCGTTATCTGATACCGCGTTCATTGGTTCTGGAGATAGAGGAGGAGTTCGATCTCGCGCAATTGCAGGGTCTCGGTATCACCAAACTGGACCTGACGATGTGCCCGAACGTCCGGTTGGAAGAGAGCTTGAGCTTGCCCTCATTGAACTCGGTCAAGATCGACCCCAATCATCTTTCGGCAGAGCTGTTGCAAGAATGGGTAACGAGTTCTGTGAGTTTCGAGATTGTAGCGGGACCTTCCCACGTTCTCATGCAGGATCAGTGATCGGGGGGCTCTTATCCGAGAGCAAACGCTATCGCCGAGCGGGCGTTGTTAGGTGAAGGGGGGAAGAAAGAATTCTTCTTCGTTCTCGTAGCTAGTCCTCTGAAGGCTGAGGGGAGTTGAAGGCCTGAATGACCTCTGAAGCTGATCATGATCCAACATTTATTCTCGAAGGTGCTTCCGGTCTCGGTGGCCATGTTTGTGGCGTTCGCGTCGACGACGGACGCAACTACAGAAGCGGTGTATCAATCGGGGGAGGGCTACCACACCTACCGCATCCCGGCGATCGTGCAATCGAAGAAGGGAACGCTGTTGGCCTTTGCGGAAGGGCGGGAAGACCGGAAGGATCACGGGGATGTGGATATCGTTCTGCGGCGCTCGGAGGACCAGGGAAAGAGTTGGCAGAACTTGCAGGTCATTCGGGATGTGGGAAAGCATCAGGCGGGGAATCCCTGCCCCTTGGTCGACGAGGAGACCGGTCGGCTCCACCTCTTCTATTGTGGTTCGGAGGTGAGTGAGGGCGCGGTGCTGGCGGGGAAGGGAACGCGCGAAGTTTACTCCCTCTACTCTGACGATGATGGCCTGACCTGGAGCGAGCCCCGAAATCTTTCCAAGATGGTGAAGAAGGAGGGGTGGCGTTGGTATGCGACGGGCCCTTGCTCCGCGATTCAGATTCAGTCGGGAAAGTATGCCGGTCGTTTTGTGATTCCGGCGAATCATAGCATCCACTTTGAAGGGACCGACCGGAAGTGGGAGTATCGCTGTCACTCCCTTTACTCCGACGACAAAGGAGAGACTTGGCAGATTGGTTCCTCATCGGAGGTTGGAGCGAGCGAGACTCAGATTGCAGAGGTGGCTCCCGACCTCCTCATTCAAGATATTCGAATGCAAACCCATCGCAAGGGAGTGCGGGCGGTCAGGTTCAGCAAAGACGGAGGGGAAACTTGGAGTCCTCTTGAGCATGACGACTCTCGTCTCGACCCCAAGTGCCAAGGAAGCATCATTGCTTTGCGCGCGGATGGGGCCAAGCCCTTTGAGCTGATTAGCACCAGTCTATCCAGTAAAGGCCCTCGGGTGAATCTAACAGCCTACCGTTCCAAGGATGGCGGCCAGGATTGGTCTGAAATCATCACTTTGACCAAAGGCCCAAGTGCCTACTCGGATCTCGTGTCCATGGAGCAAGGAAAGATCGGATGTCTCTACGAGGCGGGAGAGAAGGACCCTTACGAAACCATTTTGTTCACTGTTTTTGAGTAAAGATCCCTTTGTCTTTTCCCGCAGCCGCTTGCTTGATTCCTTGCCAGTTTTTTCGGTTAGGGAAGCTCGGCAGTGACGCGGTAGAAGGCCTCGTCACCGGAGAGAAAAGAGTCTGTTAGAGTGTCGGTTCCTCCGTTGCCGGGGATGGCGGATTGCCCCGACACCATTGCCCAGGAGTCTTCGGTCAAGTCCGCGGAACGCCAGAGGGTGTAGACCAGGCTGGTCGAGCTTTCGAAGGTGACGGTGAAGCTCGTGCCGTCGTGAGAACCGACGATTTCCAGGACTTCCTCCGCATCAGCCTGATTGCTTGCTCCCGGGGTCGGGGTGGTCATGAAGGCGAGGTCTTCACTTCCATCGGGAATGCGACCATAGGAGACATCGGTGGTCTGTTCGGCAAAGACGATGGAGTCAATCAAGGTCGTGCCATCGAGGTGATAGAGAGCGATGGTTTCTCCTCCGCTGGAAAGTTTAAAGGTGGTGTGGAGGTCGCCCTGGGTGGGGTCGTCATCGGTCCAGATGACGAGATACTCGCCTGGCGCGATGGTGGTGCCTTCCGCGATTTGCCACTGGGTGGGATCGGTGTCGTCGTCGGTGAGATACATTCCCCCGAGGTCGATGGTCTCGCTGCTGAAGTTATAAAGTTCGATCCAGTCCTCGAACGCGCCTTCCTGATCGGGGTCTTCGATGGTGGTCTCGTTGTCGGCCATGATTTCATTGATGAAAAGTCCAGTGGGCGCGGCGGGAAGGGTGCTTTCCAAGTTCGCAGTTCCAAAGGAGGGCTGGTCCGTTACCGAAAAGTCGCCTTCGCCATCGGGCAAGCGGGCTAACGTCTGGTCGCTGGGCAGAACACTGTAAACGAGCGTGTCGATGATGGAGGAGCCGTTGGTGAGATAGAGAGATCCCCCGGTGCTGTTAGGCGAGAAGTTTGCGTGATAGCTGCCTTCACTGGTCTCGCCATCCAACCAGAGGGTTAGGAATTCGCCGTCGTCCAGCGAAGTGGAGGGAATCGCCCACTGGGTGAGATTGCTGGCACTGTCGGTGAGGTAAAGGCCGGAAAGGGTGACCAGGCCGGGTCCCAGATTATAGACCTCGACCCAGGGAGCGAAGTCGCCGGCCTCGTCTTGGTTGGTGGCGGTGTTGCTCACCATCAGTTCGTTCAGACGGAGGTCAGTGGTGGTGGCGTAGCTGTTCAAGATGGAGCTGAGATAGCTGGACCGTGAATTGACGAAGGAGGTGAGGCCGAAGAGAGTCCGATTCCCGCTGGTGATGTTGCTGTTCAAGTTGGTCTCGAACTGGGTGCTGGTGAACTGCTTGTTAGGGTCCGCCGCCACGTGGGAGCGGATGAGGTCGGCGAGTTCATTGATGCGCGCGGAGGCCGAGGTGTAATCGAAGCCGCAGCGCAGCATCTCAGCCAAGTCCCAGAGGTAGTCCTGACTATACTCATCGACTTCCCAGAGATTCTCCATCAAAGGACGTTCTTCCCCTGCTGTGCCGGGAGGGCCACTGGCCACAGGAACCCAAAAGGGGCTGAGGCTGATCATGCTCTGGTTGCGCGAAGTGAACTGGGAAAAGGTGCCGAAGGATTCGTTCATGTCCCAGAGGATGTGGACGAACTGACCGGTGTCGTCGCACTCGTAGAGATAGTAATTGTGGGCCGCGCCGATGTAGGAGTCGAGATTGGCGAACAGGTTGTCGACCGCCATGGCGGCAAGGGTGTCCTGGACATCGAGGAGAGGCTCAATCGCTGCCGGGAGATTCGCGGGCGAGGTGTTGTTGAGCACGTCGATGAACTCAATCAAGTTGGTGTAATCGTTAGCGGTCTCGTTGGTCTTGAGCTGATAGAAGTCCTCATAATCGGTCTGATTGGTGCCGAGGTAAGTGAGATCGGAGCCAAAGTCCGCGCTGGGATTGTCCAAGTCGTCGGAGGCCGAGCCTTTGTAGAGATTGCCATCTTCATCGCTGCCAAAGCGGCTTTGCACGAAGGTCTTGTCAATTTGTTCAACGGCGGTGTAGAGCCCGATCAAATCTCCGTTGACGTAGACATTGGTGTAGACTGTGCGACCAACTCCCTCGACGAAGTTGGAGGCAAAGTCCATCAACAACTTTTCCCTCATCTGGGTGGGGTCGTTGTAGTTGTTGTTGAGATTGAGCTTCTTCATCCCGAAGAAGGTGGGCCCTGTTTCGGTCAGGTCGAACTCGTCGAAATCAATCTTGAGCGAGTTCTTGATGCTCGAGGTGTTGAAGGAGGAGTTGCCTTTGAAGCGGACCCCGACATTTTCGATGGTGACTCCATCGGCGGAGAAATCGGCTTCGAAATAAGGGTCCTCCGCGTCGTTGGCGTGCGAGGTCGCCAAGACTGACTGCCAATTGGAGTTGTCGAACGTAATATAGAGATCGTGCACATAGCTGTCGTCGAAGAAAGCCGCGGCCTCATCATCGACCACGGAGTGTTCCCAATAGGAAGAGTCAGCACGGAGAAGATGGCTGGCGAGCAGGGGGATGAGAATCATCGTCTTTCCGAGAGAGGCGAACAATCCGGTGGCTGAAAAGGAGGGAGTGGTCATGTTGGGTTTGCGAGTGAGTGACCAGGAGCCTTTTTTCAAAAAGAGGACGCTGGCAATTGCTCTACCCACTGGCCGGGCCGAGCTTTCTGACTCGAGAGCTAATGCGAAGCTCGTAAAGCGATGATACGGAATCCGCGCCTAAACTATTAAGAGTGTGTAAAGCCGGACAAGCCTCTTGGCTGACCAAGGTTTTATCCTCCCCCAGGGATTCAGTCGGAGGAAGGATTTTCCAAGGCGGGCAAATGTTCGTTGGCCCACGCATCCGCTTCTTCTTCGTTCATTTGTCGCCACAGCTGATGGATGGATTGACCCATGCCCTCATTCTGGCTTTCGGGAGGGAGGCTTTCGAACCACGCGGCGGCTTCCAAAGGAGAGTGGGCAGCCCATTGCTGGGCCAAAGAGTTGAAGTGGTTGCTTACACTGGAAGAACTCTGGGTCTCTGCAAGCCAAGCCGCACGCAGTTCAAACGGGAGGTGATAAGAGTGATCCGCCAAAAACTTGTTCAAGTGTTCCTTCCGTTCTCCCTGGATAGATTGATAGTTGGCGATCAATGCAGAGACTTCTTGCGAGGGGAGTCCTGCTATCTGAGAGGCAAAGTCATCGTCAAGCTGAACAGGGCTGACGGTAGCAAGCCATTCGGAGGTCGGGAGGTTGGGAAGATATGGCAGCTTGGCTTTTTCCTGTAGGGGTTCCCACTCGGCAACGGCCTCCAGGCGAACCTCTTCACTCGCAATCGCAGCTAGAAATTTGCTCGCTTCGGCGGGTTGGGTCTCGGCGAGCTGGAGATAGCTTTGACGAAGGGCTTGGTTCAATGATTCTTCGTTCAAATTGCTGTTTTCGAGAATGCTTTCGATGATCTGGCTTCCATATTTTTCTGCGAGCTTGGTATAAGACTCAGCTACTTTTTCAGGTTTTTTGAAATCGTTCTGAGAGAGAAAGTCGAGAGCTTTGGGTAAGTCTTCTTTGGCGAGGGTTTCGATTGCTCGCCTCCATGCGTAATGGTCTTGTTGCCAGGATGAAGGCAGCTCGTCAAAGTGTGCCAGATAGTCCGAGGCAATCTCGGGATGTTTCCAAAGGAGCTGGCTAAAGGAGACGAGGTCGTTCTTTTCAGAAAGTTGCGCTTCTTCAACCCAAGCGAGTGCTCCTTCGAAGTCTTGGTGAAATTTGTTGGCGACAAAGGCTTTGAGGGCTCTGTTTTGATACTTGGGAGGCCAAATCTGCTGACTCTCCCAGAAGAGATCCGAGTTGTGGGCTGCCAAGATCTGGAAGGCTTGTTCGAGATAATATTCCGATATCTGTCCGTGGGATAAGAGCCCGTCGAGTTGAGCCTGTAAGAAGTCGGGTTCATTGCGGGCGATCGTTTCTAGGACGTTGATGAGAAAATGGCCCTGTTGGTCCCAGCGACTGCTTTCTGAAACGTAGGCGAGAGAGGCTTCTGGATCGAGAGCAGCCCAAGTTGAGAGCACTCGGCTGCAGGTGAGGTGGCTGAATCGCTTGTCGAGGGCCAGATTGCTGACCCATTCCGGATCGACGACGAGCAGGCGTTCGACCAGGGCATTGAAAAGAAAGCCCCCCAAGTCCCCTTCGATCTCGTTGTAGTTGCCGTCAAGCCAAGTCTTGAGCTCTTCCTCGGAGAGCGAGTGAATCATCGCGTAGGCAGCACGATACCGGTCGCGGGCGGTGGGCAAGGCGTTGAGCTGGAGGAGTCGGCTCCGAATGTCATCGGGAGCCTTGCTGTAGAGGGAGATGTCTCCTCTGTCTTTTCGAACGGGGCGAGAGGATTTGGTCGGAGTGGGGGTAACGGGATGGGGCTCGGGCTCGTAGGGCTTAAGGACCCAGCCCAGGCCGAACCCTGTCCCGATGCAGCAGGCAATGAGAAGGAGGGGCTTCATTCTGTTTGGCTTTCTTTCAGGGCTTCGAATATCTGGTGACTGATGGGGTCGACTGAGTCATTGGAGAAATATTCAGCGGCTTCTTCGGGTTGATGTTTCAGCCAATTGGTGATCACGGATTGGCTCGTTTGGCTTCTCAACTCTTCTTGCTCGATGAATTCGGACCAAGCGAGGGAGCCTGCAAAATCCGCGTTGACCGAAGCCCTATCGTAACGGGCAAAGGGATCGTTTGGACGAAGCAAGTTTGTGGCCAGGGTGGCAGCGTACTGGTCTCGATTGTCACTTGGAGGTTGGCTTGCCAGCCAAGTGGCGGCGGCAATGGGGTCGTTGATAGTCCATCTGGCGACTGCCCTTTGGTCAAGGGCAAAGCTCTCGTAGCTTTGCAGGAGGGCTATCGTCTCGTCAGGGGAGGTCGAGAGTAGTTTCTGTAGCGCTTTATCGAGGTGATGGGTGTATTGGGCTTCAGCAGGCAATTGATTCACTTCCTCCAGAGTGCGATTGACGAATTCAAGACTCTTGGACGGGTCATTGGCCTGGGTCGCCAACTGGGCATAGAGGCTGGATCGGATTGCGGACCCGGGTTGTTCTTCGATGAGAGCGATAGCCTGGGTGGGGTCGTCCATTGCCATGTGGGCGATGAATTCTTCAATTAAGTTCTTTCGCACTTGGCCGGTGGGGAGTTGTGCCAACAATTCGGGGACTTGTTCTGTGTGCTCGGCAACTAACTTTGGCAAGGCCTCTGAGATCTCATGGCTCCGCCGGGGGTGGGAGTTCATCCATTCCAGCGCCGCAGCCGGATCCGCACGGACGAGGCTCTTGAGCGGATCCTGAAAAGACTTGCCATGTCGAGCCGCGAACTCCAAGGCGGTCAGAGGGTCTTCATCGTCCATGCCTTGGGCAATTCCTTCGATGGCGGCATGGTCGGCCAAATTCGGGTTTTCTTCCAAGAGGCGCAGGGCTAGGTCTGGGAAGTCCTGTCCAATACCGCGCAAGGTGAAGGATAGAAATTCGGGCGATTCCGTTTGGCAGGCGGCAAAGGCTTTTTCGGGCTCGTGCTTTCCCCAAGCCCACCACGCGACTCGCTCATGGTTGGTTTCGCGGGCCACCACGAGGGCTCCCCGGGGATCGATTTTGGCCCAATGCCTCATGAAAAGGTCGTAGCTACTGGAGTCGAGCTTGTCGGCTTGATGCAGGGCCCGCCACAGTTCGGCCATCTCTTCTGAATTCGCATCAGCAAGCCACAGCGCCAGCTCGGTGAGGCGTCCAGGATGATGCTCCTCGGCAATCTCTGACAGGCTCTTGCTGAAGGACACCGATTCGATCTGGCGAGCAATGTCAGACGGAATGGACTGGCTGGCGGCGGGACGCGATGAACTTTTGCTCGCATGGCTGAGAGTGCTGTCCGCCGACTCTTTCCGCTGCGTTGATTCAGGCTTGGCGATCCAGCCTGCAGCGGCCGAGCCGAGAAAGAGGAGTCCTAAGATGAGAGGAGAGCGTTTCATGTCAAAAACGGTCACCATGACCTATTTTCAGTCGATAGCTCTAACAGACGAAAGACCCCTTAGCCATCAAAAGTGATGACAGATAGGCAAAAGCACAATTCAGCTTCTTTATTCTCCGGTAGAAGAAAGAAGCGGTTTCGACCCTTTGATGAGGGTGAGTGAGTGGCGAGGGAAGTTAACTGGCCAGGACGAACTCCTCAGTCTGCTCGACTGGGCGTTCGGAGAGGGGGCGGCAAACAAAGCGCTCCACCTCAAAGACGAGGTCCGTATCGGGTTGCTCGTGCCCGTCCAGAACGCGCCGGAGACGCGTGCGCCAATCTTCGGCAGGGATTTGATCCTTGGCTGAAAGGGTGTGGGCCAACTCGGTCAACCGACCGCTCGGAGCCAGAAGGCGGCGAGCACGGGGAAGCCACTTCGAATAGTAAATGTGCATCGGGTCGGTAGCCATACTGTGAGAGTCCCTCGACAGACTCCGATATTCAAGAAAGGTCTACAGTCATGACGCGGGAATCTTTTGAGAACGGTGAGAGCTGAGTTCGACAAATGGAGGCTTGGAGGTTAGTGTTAGTTTGAAGCACACCCCTTGTTACGGAACGTTTCTTATTCCGGGATTTTAAATTGGGACACTTTATGCTCATGGTGGAGGCATGCCAGACGTTTGCAGTCCGACGCTCAGCCTCCTTGCCCGCCAGTTTCCCAGCGCCTCTTCCGTGATGTCGCAGATCTCGTTGTTACAGGCGAAGCTGACGCTGCCGAAGGGGCGGATCCATATCATTAGTGATGTTCACGGTGACGACCGGAAGTTGCGGCACGTGATCAACAATGCTTCTGGTGGCTTGAGCAACTTGGTGAATGAGGTTTTCGGGGACGAACTCACTGCCGAGGAGAAGGAAATTCTCCTGGCCTTTCTCTATTACCCAGTCGAAAAGATGCGTACCTATCAGGAGCGGTTGCAAGATCGCGAGTGGCGCAAGAAGAAGACCAAGCGGCTACTACGTCTTCAGTTTCGGCTTGTGCGCAAGCTAGCGAAAAGGGTGACCAAGGAGGAGTTGTTAGGCCTGATGAATGAAGACTTCAAGGTCCTCTATATTGCGCTGCTGGATGAAGTTTCTTTCCGCCGTGATCCGGGCTACGTGGATTCCATGATCGAGTCATTGGCTGACTACGACCAGGACATCGTCGCGCTGCATGAGGCCTCCCGCCTGGTGCGCAATTTGGTTGTTTCGGAGGTCATCGTGGCGGGTGATTTGTTTGATCGGGGGGAGCGTGGGGACCGCGTTGTTCACTACCTGAAGAATCAACCCAACGTGAGTTTCACCTGGGGAAATCATGATGTTACGTGGATGGGGGCGACGCTGGGATCGGAAGTTCTCATCGCGACGGTTTTGCGAATCTCTTTGCGGTATCTTCGTCTGTGGCAGCTGGAGGAGGGTTACGGAATCCTCCTTTCGCCCTTGGCGAAGCTGGCCAAGACTGTCTATGGCGATGACCCGGCCGCCAGTTTTTATCCCAAGCGTTCTTCGGACTTTATGGATGAAGAGTTGGTTGCCAGGATGCATAAGGCGATTGCGATCCTGGAGTTTAAACTAGCGAGCCCGGTGATCGAGCGCCATCCCGAGTGGAAGATGGAGGACAGGCGTCACTTGCATCTCATCGATTGGGAAAACGGAACGATTACGCTGGATGGCAAGACCCATACCTTAAACGATAACTACTTTCCCACCATCAATCCCGAGGACCCTTACGCTCTATCGGAAGACGAAAAGGTCTGTATCGCTCGTCTGCGCGAGTCTTTCATTTCCAGTCAACGCCTGTGGGAACACATGCTGTTCTTGGTCAAGCAAGGAAGTCTCTCGTTGCGTCGCGATGAGGCCCTGATCTTTCATGGCTGTGTGCCGACGAATGAGGACGGCAGTTTCCGCGAGGTCCAGATTGGGGATGCCAAGTTGAGCGGGGGAGACCTGTTTCGAGAATTGGAACAAGTCGTTAGAAGCTGTTACCGAGAGGGCGCGCACACCGTTTCACAGGATTTGGACTACTTCTATTGGCTATGGGTTCACGGTGATTCGCCTCTGTTTGGCAAGGAGAAGATGACGACTTTCGAGCGCTACTTCCTCTCTGATCCGGAGACCCACAAGGAGGTTAAGGACCCGTATTTCCACAAAATCCATGATGCTGAGTTCTGCAAGCGGGTGGGACGGGCTTTCGGGGTGGGAGATGACGTTCTCATCGTCAATGGCCATGTGCCCGTGAAGGTTGAGAAAGGGGAGGACCCGGTGAAGCGCGGTGGCAACGCGGTCACGATCGATGGAGCTTTTTCCGAGTCCTACGGCGACCACGGTTACACTCTGGTGATGGGGCCAAATGGGATTCGCCTGGCGGAACATTCGCACTTTGAGTCCATCGAACACTTTCTGGAATGTCAGGACGACATGATTCCTTCGCTCCGCGAGTTGCGGGTTCATGAGCCATCGCGAACGATTGCCGACACTCACGAAAGCGAAGATATCCATGCCCAGCTTTGTTCGCTCAACAATCTCCTGCAAGCCTATCGCTCGGGAGAGGTGAGGGAAAGCTGAGTGATTTTTTTGGGTTCGGCGGCTGGTTCTTTCCGTTCCGGACGTTCCGGGACGCAATGATGACTTCAATCCGGCATCATCACACTGGCACTGGCCAGAGCGGCGATGCCTTCTCCCCGCCCGACGAAGCCCATGGTCTCATTGGTGGTGGCTTTGATTCCGACCCTTTTGGGGGGAAGCCCCAGCGCGAGGCCAATGTTGATTTTCATCGCTTCGGCATGAGGAAGGACTTTGGGGGCTTCAGCCACTAGGGCGGAATCCACATTGCAAAGTCGTCCCCCAAGTTCGCGGACGAGGCTTGCGGCTTTTTCCAGAATTTTCAGGGAAGAGATATCTTTGCAGTCGGGATCTCCGGGTGGAAAGTAATGTCCAATGTCAGGCAAGCCCACTGCACCTAAAATCGCATCCGCGATGGCGTGGCAGAGCACGTCGGCATCAGAGTGTCCCTGCAGTCCGTGGGTGTGGGGGATTTCCACCCCTCCAAGGATGAGCTTGCGCCCTTCGGCGAACTGATGGACGTCGTAGCCGGTGCCGACGAGGGGAATCCAGTTGGGTGAAGAAGAATTCATATAACTAGCGGGTCGCGTTAATGGCTGTGACCTTGTCGTCAGCATTGACCTCGATTTCCAAATGATGACCTTCCTCCGAAGCTGAGAGACTGACCAGCAAGAGAGCGTTCCCGTCACCATGGAGGGTGATGTGCTTGAGCTTGGCCTCCTCATTGAGAGTGCTCTGGCCTATGCCTTGGAGGGCTGCTTTGAGTTCGGCTGCTTCACTCGCCAGTAGGCTGGGCCACTGGCTGTTCAGGTGGGGCACCTTGCGATCGATGAGCGAGATCCAATCAACGGGATTGACGTTGTGGCCGGGCTCAAAGAGGAAGCGGTTTGCATTCTGATTGGTAGGCCGGTAGCTGGTTTCCTGCAGCTGCAGCTCGCCGAGGCTTTGGGTGGTAAAGGTGGGAGGGAGGGTCATGGGGTTGCTTTTGTTAGAGAACTTCGTCGATGGGGATGAGGCCGTTGGTGGCCTTGATGGCGTAGATGTCCGGGTTTTCAGCATTGGGAACTAGCTCACAGCTGCCACCCGCCATTTCGAGAATCAGCTTGCCTGCGGCGATGTCCCAGAGAGAAATCCGACTTTCCACGTAGGCATCCAGTCGGCCGCTGGCGGTATAGGCCATGCCGAGGGCCGCGCTACCCATCATGCGCATCTTGCGGCAACGGAGCGAGGCCTTGCGGAATCGTTCGAGGCCAATCTTGAGCGCTTCTTCGTCTTTGCCGCAGCCGATAAAGACAATGGCTTCCTCCAGCTTGGTGCGGGAGCTGACCTTCAGGGGCTTGCCGTTGAGGAGGACTTCGCCGTCCTTTTCGGCGGTCCAGAGCTCCCCGGTCATCGGATCATAAATGACCCCGACGAGGATATCTTCTCCCTGGCGCATAGCGATGGAGACACAAAAGTGGGGAATGCCATAGAAGAAGTTCACGGTGCCATCGATGGGGTCCACGATCCACTGGAACTCGGATTCCTGATTTCCCCCCAGTCCTTCCTCGCCGTAAAGGGCGTGATCGGGAAACTCGGCAGCGATTCGTTCGAAGATCAAGTCCTGAGCTTTGCGGTCCAATTCGAGCTTCAGGTCGTGATGCTGGGCTTCATCGACATTTTTGTCCTGATGAAAGTGGTCACGAAGCAGTTGGCCGGCTTCCTGCGCGGCGTTGATGGCGGTCTCAAGATAAGTCACGGCCGGAGTCCTATCAGGGGAGAATCTCTTTGAAAAGGCTGGGGAGTGGGCCGGCCTTCCAGACGCTCAAATAACAGAGAAACATGATTCTCCGAGGTCGGGGCTTTGTTTTTATCAAGGTTCAATTTTCAAAGCCCAGTCCCTCGATGCAAGACTCTGCAGGGGAGAGACCTTTGCGAGAAAAGGCCTGAAAATAAAGAAAGGGTGGTTGGAACTGGTGCGCGCGTTCCTATCTCCACCTGAGTTGAAAGTGAAAAATAAGGCACGGTATTTGCTGGAGTGACTCTCTGGGACAGAAAAATTGTCTCACCAGCTCAACCAGTATTCCTACTACGATGGTCGAAAAACTACTCATACCGACGATGCTGCTCACTTTTTCCCAAGTGAGTTCTGCCGCTGTTCTTATCCAATTCGATGATTTTGAGGGGCTTCCAGACATCCCTGTTCAAGCAAAAGGGATCAGCCTGGACCCCAATGGAGGAGATGGAGCAGGAGGGAATGGGAGCTCGAATGGGACGAACTATGGTCCAGCGGATGCCGCATCGGTGAACAGCGGGATCGGGTGGCGGGATGTCTCTGGCTCAACTTTCACTGCGACGGTAGGGGATACGATCAACGGAAATGCCCGGTGGGATCAGGCGGGCAACGGGGGAGGTTCGGGCATGCGCGTGAGGGCGAATACGGGAGCTGCCACGTTGGATAGTGCGATGCCGCTTCTGACGATAGGCCTGCCGACTGTCGTGATGGAGTTCGATATCAATCTGGACGACAACAGTCAGTATTCCCTCGTGATTCAGTATTCGGCTGATGCGGCGTTTACTTCGCCCATCACTTTGGCGACATACAATTCCAACGGTAGTGACAATGGTGGATTTTTGGAAAACGAATCGGTCACGATTACGGATGGAGTGGCAGGAGTCGTCTTTACTGATGACGCCTACTTTATGATTCGCCGCGATCCTTCCGACGCAATTGGGAACAGCAATTCCACATTCCACGTGTTTGACAATATCTCCATCACCGCGGTGCCTGAGCCTTCCGTAGGGATACTGTTCGGGTTGTCATCATTGGGCTTCTTGCTTCGTCGTCGATAGAGCGGGAGTAGATGAATGTTTTGAGACTTTCTCTTGAGCCGAGCCGTTGGTTTTACGCGGACGGGCTTTTGGGGAGGTCATGATTTTTAAATTTCCAAGTATAGGATATGAAACATATTTATGTGGGTGGGTTCACAACTCTTCTAATCGCTTTGGGTGCGTCAGCCCAAACCGTGATCCAGTTTGATGACTTCGAAGGGCTTCCCGATATTCCCATTCAAGCGAAAGGAGTCAGCCTCGATCCCCTTGGGGGTGATGGGGCGGGCGGCCCGGGAGCAACCCTTGGCACGAGCTATGATTCGGAGGATGCCGTCGCGGTGAATGCCGGTATTGGCTGGCGCGATGTTTCGGGCTCTCTCAATGCCACTGCCGGAGACTCAGTCAATAGCAACGCGCGTTGGGATCAGCTCGGGAGCGGGGATGGGGGCTCTGGAATGCGAGTGCGAGCGAATACGGGAGCGGCGACATTGGACAGTCCGATGCCACTCGCGACCTTGGGTGCCAATACTGTAGTGATGGAGTTCGACGTTAATCTGGATGACGATCACGCCTACTCAATCGCGATCCAATATTCGGCAGATGCGGCTTTCACAGAACCAGTGACGCTGGCGACTTATACCTCGGATGGGACTGACAACGGGGGGTATCTGCTGGGTGAGAGGGTGACCATCACTGATGGGGTTGACGGGGTTGTCTTTACTGACGATGCCTATTTCATGATTCGACGGAATCCCGATACTCCCACAGGTAACAGCAATCCGACTTTCCATATCTTTGATAATATTCTGATTACCGCAGATACGGTCGATCCTGTTATTCTTTCCGTGAGTCAAGTGGCAGGAGCGCTCGACTTCTCTTGGGAAAGCACTGCGGGATATCAATATGACCTCTTGAGTTCGACTGATCTCAGCACGCCACCTTCGGAATGGTTGGTTCATGATGATGGCGCTGGTCTTCTGGAGGATATCGCCGCTTCGGGGACAGGAAGCAACAGTCTCGTTGGAGTCGCTCTCTCGGGCGAGCAACGGTTTTTCACCTTGAGAGAGGAGGAAGTGGCTCCCACGGTTCTTTTGACAGCGGACTTCGAAGCAAGTGATGGCAGTTTCACGATGACGAACAAGGGGACGGGGTCGCCATGGGAATTCGGCCTTCCTGATTCGGAAGGACCCGGGGGAGTCGTGGCGGGCGGTAGCAGTGGGACGACTGCCTGGGGAACCTCCTTGGGCGATGCCTCCACCCCGGAGTCAGGGAGCGCAGGATTCTATGAAGTTGGCACTTCGACGTGCCTAAGTACGCCAGTGCTCGATCTCACCGGATTCACGATTTCTGCGACTCTTGGCTTCTCTCAAAACATGGACTTTCCGGCAGATGATACTGCGGAGGTCTATGTCGTTAGCGATACCACCGGGGAAGTTATCGGGACCGGTGCCATCTTCCAGGCTGAAGACATGGATGTGAACGAGACTGACTGGGAAACTGTCTCCGGTATCGAGTTGCCGGCTGAAGCTTTGGGGCAGGCTGTCCGTATTGAGTTTCGCTTCAGTGGAGATGGCGGTCCGACCAACGATTTCCTCGGGTGGTATATCGACGACGTGAGCGTTGAGGCTCGTTAGGCGGAGAGACAGCTCTCGACCATAAACTTCTGACCCTTGGAGGCTCTTCGTTTCATATGCTGAAAATTTAGCACTTGAAGTGGCGGCCTTCACTCGGCAGCTTTTCCTTCATGAAAGCTATCTGGGTTTTGGGGTGTCTGGCGGGAGCCGGCCTGTGTTCGTGTGGTTCCGTGCAGTCCGGCTCTCGATTGGCTTCTCCAGAGCCCGGTTGGCGGGTTGATGAGGAAGTTTATCAAACGATGGAGAGAGGAAAAGGCGCTATAGAGATTTCCTTGCAAGATCAGCGACTGACCCTGAGGGATGACAAGGGGAGGACGGTGATCGAAACCGATTGCTCGACGGGGATCGATGGGCGGGAGACCCCAACCGGAACGTTCCGGATTAAGGAAATGATCGTGGACAAGCGGTCTAACAAATACGGGAAGTATGTCTCGAAGGAGACCGGCGAAGTGATCGTCGAGAAGAGCTGGGAGGTTTCGCAAAAGCCTCCCGGAACCGAGTATCTGGGAATCGCGATGCCGTACTGGATGCGATTGACTTGGGATGGAGTTGGGATTCACGTGGGTGAATTTCCCAAAGGTTATCGCACCAGTTTCGGATGCATTCGAATGCCCGAAGAGGTCCAGCCATTGATCTATGAGAGAAGCCGGTTGGGAATGCCGGTGACGGTGCGGCTCTAGTGGACTTCTTGAATAACAGTCAGCCAGCTCATGGAGTTGACGGGCGGGAGGTCTTCCACTTGCTGAATCGAGGTCAGATTCACGTTGATCGAGTTCGAGTCGACGGTGTCGGTGCCGCCGTCCTTGAGGTCGAGAGGGTGGACCTCCGAGCTCACCGAGTCGGAGGGCAAGACCCCGATCTGACCTTGAATGTCGATCGCGCCGGAGGTGTCCTGAATACCAAAGCGCTTCTCGGGAGCATAGACTGAGACTGGTGGATACCAGTCGCCAGTGATTCCGCTGCCAGCTGGCGGGGTAGTGGGCACGGCGTTGAAGTTATCGGCAAAGTAAACCCGCAACGGAGTGATGATGGTGAGTCCATTGGTGTAGGCCGAGAGATCTTCGGAAGCTTTAATCAACAAGGCGACATCGTCATTGGCGCTGGGAAAGGAAGGCTTGGCGACGTCTCCGACACCATACTTGGGACCGATCCAAATCGAGTTGTTGATGGTGCAGTCATCGGCTGAGATTTCTGTTAGGAAAGCGGGAAGTTTCTCCAGATCGAGGGTTAGGCAAGGGCGGCCATTGGGGAGGTATTCGGTTTGAACGAACCAGTCGTCCCCGTCGGGAGTAGTGGGCCAGCTCTGTCCGCCCTGGGAGTAACCATCTTCTCCCTCAAAGCGCCACCAGGCATTTCGAGAAGTCTGCTGTCTCCGGGTGATGGTGTCGCTATCAAAGCGGGCGCTCACAAACAGGCGATTGGGCATCTGGTTGCTTGAGGAAGTGGCTCGGCCAATTTCCACCTGCATCTGGGTTTGCCGGGCTCCCAGAGAATATTCATTCCAGCCAGTGGGGCTGACGCTATTCATGGCAGTAGGGTCAGAGAAGTAGTCCCGGCGAGTGCTGGAAGACACGGGGTCGCTGAAGTAAGCCTGCGTTCGGTCCGCCAAGGTCGTGTCTGCGAAGTAGTCGAAGAAATCCCAGCCCCGGTTCACAGCGGTGAAAGAAACCATGCCCGAATCGGATGATGAAGAGTAGGGGTAGAAGGTATTGGTGGTCGCCTCGAGCTCGCGGCGCTCGGCCAGGCCTCCAATCGATTGGCCTGCGGGAGCCGACGAACCTAAAAAGACTCCTTCGCGGCTGGCCACATTGGTAAACTGGCTGAGGTCTTCCACCTTGGCCTTGGAGGCGTAGACGCTTCCGGTGATGGAAATTTTGGCCGGATCCCAGTCGGAACCGTCATTGAACTTACCAAGAGAAGTGGTGAAGCCCGAGCTGGAGACTGCGAGCTGAGTCGGAACTTCGTAAATCGAGAGGACATAAGTCCGCGGTGTGGGAGCGATTCCCGTGATGGCCTCGGTATCTGCTCCGAAGTTGAGGGTAAAGGCCCACCAGTTGCGTTTGGCGATGAAGGTGGATCCCTGTTCAGTGTAGCCGAATGCAATCTGGGGATAGGGCATTTCGGTATAGAGTTCGGAGCTTCCGGGGAGAGCTTTGCGGAAAGTGACGACCGGGTGGGTCAGGTCAGTTCCCGAGCCAGCTCCGGTCCAGGTCAGCCCTGGAGGAAGGGTCATCCCGGTGGGGAAGGACGAGGCGGTCGAAGGTAGGACGAAGTTTCCACTGCCGTTCGGCGCGGTCACGAGATTGGAGGGGAGAAAAGTGGCGTCTCCTGTATTGGCTGAAATGACTGTTGCGGAGATTCCCAAGTCGGCGGAGATTGCGGGGTCAAGCGCCTGGTCCACGCGGGCCTGAACCAAGGCATCCTCGAAGATGCCCTCCCAGGAGATGTCATCCACGGAGGATTGCGAATTCTCCATCATGGCGGTCATCGCGGCGTTGGGAACGATTTGCAGCAGAGAGCGAAGGAAGGCGCGTTCTTTCTGGCTATAGTCCAATCGCACTTGATTGACGCTCTGTACCCGGTGGGCCTGACGAGTGCCACGGAAGGCCGTCATGGCGAAAGCCATAATGGTGAGCGATAGCGTCACCGTCGTCAGGAGGGCGGCGTAGCCTCGCTTGGGGAGTCTGGAACTGTTGCGAATCTTCATTACTGGTTGGGGGAAATGGTGTAGGTGATCTGCTCCGCATTGGGGCCGGTCAAAGTGCCCTGGAACAGGCCTTGGACGAGGTTGAAGTTGGCATCATCCACCACCCGCGAAATGGTCCACGAAGGGGTGCCCTGCACAGGTGCAGTCTGGGTCGGGTCGAAGAAGTAGTAGTTGAGCAAATCTTCTCCGGCGATGGTCTCGAAGCTGATGATACCGAAGGTTACCGAGTTATCGACTTCGCGAAAGGCGGCTACCAGCACATTGGCGTCCGCGATTACCGGATTCTGATCCTGGACGGCATCGGTGAAGTTCTCGTGGAGGCGAATGGCATCGGCCCGGCTGAGCAGCGAAGTGAGGGTGTTGTTGATGCGGGGGGCTTCTTTGAGGATAAAGTCTTGTTCGTTGTATATCCGGACGGTGTTGACCTGTTGGTTGAGCAACATCATGCCTGCACTGGCGAGAGCCAGGCCGAACATGATGACCACCGTCATCTCAACGAGGGTGAAGCCTTTCCGGACAGGGGGGGAAGAGTTGGCAGTTTTCATCGCGTTCTCACAGTGCTTCGGGATTTGACGTAGTTCCGCCCACCGACAGTGTAGGTGAGGTGGCTCTGTACTAGCCATGACTCCACCCGAGCTGGGTTGGTGAGGGTGGTGCCGGTGCCGCCGGCGGAGGGGAGATTGTTAGGGGCGGGTTGTCTGGTCTGAACCAAGGTGCCGGTAATGACCCGGTTGTTAGGCAGGGTCCCAATGTTAACGTCAGTCGTGGTGGAATCAGGATAGGCTGGCCAAGGTGAGGTGCCGGAGACGAGAACCTCGAACTCGATGGCTTCTGCCCGGGCGAGGTGCTCGGTCATGTAGGCATCCGAGATGGCTTGCACCATGGCCCAATTCCTCGGCCGGACCGTTTGCAGGTTGGTGCGGAAGACCCAGAGGGAGACAAAGAGCAGGAGGACCACGGCCAGACTTAGCTCAACCAACATGCTGCCACGACACTGTGCCTTCTTGCGGGATCTTTTGATAAGAGATAACTTCTTCTTATGCGTTTTGGAGGTCTTCTGGTTCTTGTTTTGCTTTTGCAGTCCCTCGGGGGACAAGTTCTCTTGAAGGCTCCCTTTGGCCGGACTTGGGGCGAGGAGCCGACCGCCCTGTTGCAATGGGCTGGCGAGTTGAAGATGGATGTTTTTGTCGAGCTGCCTGCTGATCGACCTGGTCTTGAGATTTTCACCTTTAAGAAAAAAGGAGGAATTCCCGGGCATACGGCCGATACCCTGGAAGCGAGATACCACAATGGGAAGCTCTACGAGGTGACGGTCAATTACGAGTTCCCGGGCCGGACGCCAGATGAAGTTCGAACCAGCTTTCACAAGATGAAGGACGCTTTGGAGAAAAGGCATGGCAAGTTTCGACTCAACGGAAGGGGGCAAAACGCGGACGACGGATTCCTCACCCGGGAGGAGTCGTATCACTTCGAACCTTCCCCCGGAGTCTTTCTCCTGATGGCCTACAGTTCGGTGGAAGATACGTTGCGTAAGAAGGGACAGGGGAGTTACTCCCTGCTCTATCACAATGGGCGCTTGGCCCCGCCCCGACCAGGGGTGTTGCCGAAAAAGGAATAGCTTCTGTAGGAGGGGGAAGATCATTGTGAGGTGGGGGTCCAATTTTTCCAGGGTCCATCCGGGACTTCAAAGTCCTCTACGAACTTCCAATCCACCCGTCGGTTCCCATCGAGTTGCAGATAGTCTCTCACTGCAGGCGAGATATCGATTCCGGCATTGCCGTTGGGATTGGGTTTCGGGCGTTCTCCTAGAAAGACATATCGCCAGTCATCGGTGCTGAAGGGTCCACAGTCGCGCCAGCGCGCGTAGCAGATTCGGCCTTCGCGATGGATGGCTACCCATCGACCATGGCAGACGGAGGTGGTTGGGCCCTGATGAAGCTTCCAGAACCACGGAATGACCTCCGAGGCCTCGGGCTGATGACCGCCCCCGGGAACGAGGTCGTTGTAGGGCAGGGCGATGTAGAAAGGGGTTTGCTTGGGCACAAAACCCGTTGGGAGAAAGCCGTTGCGGCTCTCGGGGCGATCAATACCCCCAAAGTTCTCCTGCCATTGGGGATCCCATGAGCTCTTGTCATTGGGAGTGGGGTTGCGGGGAGTCGGCTGCTCACCCACCCAGAAAATGGTGGCAAGAATTCCCCGACGCCAAAAGCTCCGCTTGTTTTCCCAAGGTTCTGGCTCCTCCTCGATGACCTTGGCCTTGGAGGCGACCTGGAAGGGGTCCGAGAGTTCGGAGAAGAGCTCCCGACGAGACTCCAAATAGTCGCGGTGAGTTTGCGTGGAGCGCTTGGAAAGAGCGAAAGCGGTGCCTTCCATCGCGCCCAATTGGGGGGGGAAGGTCAATAAGATCAATAGAACTAGAATGCGGTCAGCCACGATGCAGGGTCTTCATTTCCTCCATCGAACCAGCTGATATGCAGCAGGTTCGAGGTGAACAGGAGGGGGGTAATTGCGATAATTTTAAAAAATTTATAAAATTTTGCAAACTTTATCTCATGAGAAGGCAGAATATATGGTTTTCTTGACCTTTTCAAGATGATAGCGCCCGAATTCCCCGTGACTCGCCGCAGGGGGGGCAACGCGTTGAAAAGTGCCCATCGGCAGGGCAGGACAGTTATTTGGCAACGAGGCCGATGTAGTTCGCTACCGGCTTGATTTCGTGAAGGTAAAAAGGGTTTTTCCCTTCCCCCTTGCCCACCCACAAAGCGGAAGATGAGCCCCCGTCGAAGTTTAGCGCGGTCTGGATCTTGAACCCGTATTGATGACCCGCAGCATGAAGGGATTGCGCCAGCTGGGCGAGCGTTGTGGGTGGAGTATAGGCAATGAACCACTGTCCCTTGCCATCGGTGGCGATTAAGGTGCGGCGGGCAAACTTGCGATTGGAGAGGCCGCTCACTACTTTACCGCTTTCGATGAGAAAGGGACCTGTCTGGATGAGCTCAGGAGCAGCGATGTTTTTTTGATAAAAGCTTTTGGAGCGCTCAATGGCGAGGACGCCGCCTTTTTGGTAGAGAACCCCGGAAGTCAGGGAGGAGGTGAGGTTGCGTTTCCCCGACTTTTGACCAGAGGCGATCACCTCACCCAGAGGCTGGTAGCGGGGATCGAAGAATCCTCCATTGCATCCCGCGATGCACTTGTTTGCGCTCATCGCGGCCCCCAGATTGCGATGAGTTCCGCGGGGGATGACTTTGAGCGCGACACTTTTCGCGTCGAAGCGATAGAAGTGCATCGCCCCCGCACGACCATCGGCCGAGACCTGCAGTTCAGCTCGCTGATACTGGGGGAACAGCGGGAGTACCAAGAGAAAGAGTAAGCTGGGGACGAGACGGATCATTGGGGCTTCAGTAAAACGTAGTTCCGGACCGGTTTATTCCACCAGCGCCGAAGATCGCGGGGTCCGCCAGCGACTTTCGAGGAGATGCTGAGGTCCGAGGACCGGCCACCATCCAGATTCAGAGCCACCGCGACGCGAAAGTCGCCGAGGGGCTGATTGACGAGCCCACCAGCGAGATTGCGCAGCGTGATGGCTTCGCATTGGGCGATGGCAAAGTGATATTTGCCATCCCAGAGCAGCAGCGAGCGCACCCGGGCTTCGTCATTGGAAAGACCTGAAACGGCTTTCCCGCTCTCGACGAGGAAGGGGCCGGTTTGGAGGACTTCCTTGGGGTCAAAGGCGGGGTCCTTGAGCCATTTCTGAAAGCTTTCCCGACGGGCGAGGACCGGCTGAGCGAGCTTTTTATCCACATAGAGAACGCCGCTTCCCAGTGAGGAGGCGGTATTGAGGGAGCCGACTTTCTCGCCTTGATGATACAGCACTCCCAGAGGATTGCCTTCAGGGGTGAAGAATCCTCCATTGATGCCGGCCAAGGCACCCTGGGAGCGGGTGACTTCTCCGGCGGTCTGGTGTTTCGTCCCAACACCGCCTTGGTCAAAGACTTCCAGCGTATGGGTCCGGGTGTCAAAGGTCAGGTAGGTGATGCTGGCACCGGCCACTTCGCCAGTGCGAACTCGCAGAGGATGGCGACTGGTGTCGGCCGGAGTGGTGCCGTCGGGGGTGATGGGTTGGCTATTGCCAGGGTAGTGCTGGGCCCGCACTGGGAGGGTGGCAGGCTGGTTGACGGGCTCGGGAGCGGTTGGCTCCGGGGCGCAAGAGACCAAGGCTATGGCGAAAAGGAAAAGAGGGATAGAGCGCATCACGGGCTCCAAAGAAAGCCCAGCTACCCAAAAGCGAAAGCGAGAAATGCGACAGGGGCCGTCGGCACCGGTCAGGGAACCGAAGAGAAGAAGAACTGTTCGCAGGGTGACGATTTTGGTAGGATTTTTGTGTGAAATCGGACCCCTGATGTCCGGTTGACTGACTCATACCCATTTTCTTGCTCTCGCCAAATCGGAGAAAAGAAGATAATATTTAAACTTTGCTAATTAAATTATGAGAATCTCGCTTCGCATGTCCCTCCTCCTCTTGATCTCGTCCGTGGGGTCGAATTCGGGAGTTCTTTCGGCAAGTACCATTGCACGTGACTGGAACGAGGAAAATCTGGCGGCCATCCGGACGGCCTTTCCAGACCCACCAGTCCATGCCCGCAATCTCTTTCATCTCTCGGTTGCTCTTTATGATGCTTGGGCGGCCTACGATTCTACCGCAGTGGGATATGTGCACCGCGAAGTCGCCCCGGTTCCCGAGGGCTCGACTTTGGCTGATGCCCGGCGCGAGGCGATCAGCTACGCGGCCTATCGAATCCTGGTGAAACGCTACTTCACCACCCCTCATCCCAATACTCCGGCTTCCTCAGCGTCTGCGGCGAAGGCTTCCTTCGATGCGGAAATGGGGGCCTTGGGCTATTCGACGGCGGTGACCACCACGGTGGGCGATAGTCCTGCGGCAGTGGGGAACCGGGTGGCGGAAGCCGTTCTTGCCTTCGCCGCCACGGATGGTTCGCGGGAGGCCAATGGGTACAATGACCCCACTTACTTTCCGGTGAATAGCCCTCTCATTCTCGAAAGCTCGGGAACCAGTCTTAGCAATCCCAATCGCTGGCAGCCTCTGGCCTTTGATACCCGCGTTACTCAGAACGGTATCGTTGCTGACGATATCCAAACCTTCGTGGGTGCTCACTGGGGAGCGGTCCGTCCTTTCGGTCTCCATTACCAAGGAGAAGAAAAGCTCTACTTCGATCCCGGTGACCCACCGTATCTCGACGGGGAGGGAGACTTTGAATACAAGCTGAACAACGTGGAGGTCATCCGCTTCAGCAGCTGGCTGGATCCAGACGACAATGTTTATGTCGAGTGTTCTCCGGGGGCGACTGCCAATAGCACGCTCTCTTTCAACAATAGTCTGGGCGCCAACGACGGGAACGGGCATTCCGTCAATCCTGCCACCGGACAACCCTATGCATCTAATTTGGTAAAGCGTGCTGATCTGGGCCGGGTGTTGGCCGAGTTCTGGGCGGACGGGCCGCACTCGGAAACTCCTCCCGGGCACTGGAATACCTTGGCTAACGAAGTGGTTGAGCATCCTGACTTCGAGCCTCGGATCGGCGGAGTCGGACCACTGGTGGATGACCTGGAGTGGGATGTGAAGATGTATCTCGCTCTCAACGGTTCTCTCCACGATGTCGCGGTTGCGGTCTGGGGTTGCAAGCGGCACTACGACTATGTGCGGCCCATCTCCAGCATCCGTCATCTGGGACAAAACAATCTTCTGCCCTTCGAGCCGGGATTGATTGAGGAAATCACGGTCAGCTCTTCCGCCCCCGGCGAGCGCCATGCCCATCTTTCTTCCCACGTGGGCAAGACCGCCATCTACACATGGCCTGGGGAGCCCTCGGATCCTGAGACCGAGTATAGTGGAGCGGAGTGGATTCTCGCTCGCGACTGGCTTCCCTATCAGCGTGACACCTTCGTCACTCCAGCTTTCGCAGGCTATGTCTCTGGTCATAGCGCCTTTAGTCGGGCGGCAGCGGAGGTCTTGACCTCGATGACTGGCTCTCCCTACTTCCCCGGGGGACTCGCCAGCTACACGGCTCCGGCCGGGTCTTTGGAGTTTGAGTATGGACCGAGTGCCGACGTGACCCTGGAGTGGGCAACTTACTACGATGCGGCCGATCAGGCGGGAATCTCCCGGCTCTATGGAGGCATTCACGTGGCTCCCGATGATGGTCCGGGCCGCATCCTTGGTTCGCAGTGCGGAATCTCAGCTTGGGAAATGGCGATCAAATACTACGACGGTAGCGTGGCCACTGACGAGATTCCTATCCAAATCACAGAGATGGCTGACGGCTCTGTGGAGGTCGCCTGGAACCAGCATCGCGGCATGTTCTACACCCTCTATGAGTCGGTTGACCTCGGCGCCTTCACCATGGTGGGCTCCACCGAACGCGCCGAGAACGATAGCCGCAATCACCTTGTGCTCGCTCCGTCGGACAGTCCGGGCAAACGATTCTTCAAGGTCGTGCGTTCACAGAACTAACGGAAGCCAGCATGGGATCGGGCGAGGCCCTTCAAGTCTCGCTCTGCCAGCCTTCGTCTTTTTTCAGAAAACGAGTGGATGAGGTTTCTCTGAAGTGGTGGCCATCCCATTGCCAGGCCTCGATGGTAATTTCATCGGGTGAGAGATGAAGAAAGTGAAATCCATTTGGCTCGCCCTTCAACCGGGTTGAGCAGATGGAGGGGGCTTGCGAAACCACGAGCGGGCGTTTGGCATTATCCATTGGAAAGACCCCAACCTTGGACTGGTGAAAGTGGCCCGCCAGCACGAGGTCCACTTGATTATCCTGCAGCATGTTGCTGATAAGGGGGAGGGGTGAGACGAGGGCGCGCTTCTTTTCGCCGGAGGCCAGGAGGGGGTGATGCATGCCGAGAATCCGGAGTTTTTCCGGAGGCAAACCTTCGAAGGAATTCGCGATGTGTGTCCCCTGCATGGGACTGAGAAATCCGCGTGACCAGTCCCGGTGCCAGCCAAACGGGGTGCAGGAATTGACGGTGACGATTTTTCCCAAGGTGCCCAATTCGGCCTGGGGCTCTTCTTCTTCGCTTAGGTGCTTTCGGTAGTTCTGGAAAGGAGCGGTAAAGCGTTCCCACAAGTTGTTGAAGGCGGGCACGTCGTGATTCCCTGGAAAAACGATGGGGGAGCCGGGGAGTTCTTCCAACCAGATTCGGGCAGCGAGAAATTCCCGCCGCCGACCCCGCATGGAAAAGTCTCCCGAAACGACCGTTGCGTCCGGGTCCAGAGTGAGGGCTTGCCGCACGGCGGCACTGGCAATGCGCGAATCCGAGGCTCCAAAGTGAGGGTCTGAGTAGTGGAGGAGTGTGAAGCTCATGGTTGAGAGGGGACTAGAATAGAAAGGGCAGCAGGCTCCACCCGGATTTGACAAGGGAGCTGGAGACGGACGATTTCGCCGTCAATCATCGCGGGAATTTGGCCCCTTTTTCCCGCGTTCAAGGTGAGCTCTTCACAATCCAGCACAGTCATTCCTTCCGTGGAAAATAGACGACCTGTTAGAAAGTCCAATGAGAGCTTCCACAACTGGGCGCGGGTGAGATGTTCGGAGATGTAGGTAAAGAGTTTTCCCGAAGCGAGATTCTCGCGTCGGGGGATGAGGCCGAACTCGTCGACGTATTCACCTGGGGAGAAAGCCGTCGCCCGGGTCTTGCGTCGGACGGTCTGACCGTCTGTTCGTAAAGTGAGATCCAACACCGGACAGCGGGTGGCGATCTGGGTCATTTGGAGAGGGATTTGAAGAGACTTTCTCCACCACGCTGACCCGTGAATATCCTTCCGCATCTTCGCCGCGATGGGGTAGAAGCCGATGACCATGGTGCAAAGGCAGGGGAACTCGTTGACCCGTAGCAGGTCGATCTTTTTCACCTCGGCAGTCGCCAGTTCCCGCGCGGCCTCGAAGGGGTCGAGCGAAATACCGAGGTCGCGGGCTTCCAGATTGAAGGTGCCGAGCGGGAGCACCCCGAGCACTTTGTCGGATTGCGCCACTCGGTCGGCGGTGGAGGTGATGGACCCATCTCCCCCGCCAATGATGATGCCATCGCAATCGCTGGCTAGCGCATCGGTGAGAGCGCGGTCGAGGTGGGACGGATCGACCACTTGGACCGTCACCTCATGCCCGGCTTCGGCAAAGATGGAGACCAGACGTTCCTGACCTTCCTGATTGTCCAGGATGCCTGAACCAGAAGCGCGGTTGATGACTAGTTGATAGCGCATTGTTAGCGTGAGAACGTGGCACCGACCTTATGATTTGGCAGCGAGGAGGTTGGCTTCGTCGTCTTGGCTCAGCTCTTCCTGCAACTGCTTGTCGATGGTCTTGTCGACCGCGGTATCCTGCTCTTCGTCGGCAGAAGGAGTGCTCTCGATGACGGGGCGATTCGCGGGCTCCTTCGATGGGGCTGAATCTCTTTTCATCACCACTCGATAGATGGGCTCGGGCATCTCGACGTCGTTGTCATCGAAGGCCACTTTCACACGGCGAATCGCCTCGCTCTTGGTCTTTAGGTAATCGCTCTCGCGCTGGTCGATCCAGGCGAAGAAGCGCATGTTCACCGTGCTGTCGCCCAACTCTTCAATGACGATAAGGGGGGCGGGGTCGGTGAGAATTCCTTTAACCTCCTGCAATGCGGATAGCCCTAGTTCGCGAACGGAATTGAGATCGAGCTCCACGGACACCCCAATCGCGAACTCGAAACGGCGCAGCGCATTGCGGGAAAAGTTCGTAAGCGGCGAGGTCATCAGGAGGCTGTTCGGGAGGCGGATGTGGTTGCCATCCGGAGTCATGAGGACGGTGTCGCGGGAGGTCAGTCGCACCACTTTACCGCTATAATCTTCCACCGAGATGGCGTCGCCGGTGTTGAAGGGATTTCGCAAACCGAGCAAAATGCCCGCCAGGTAGTTCTCTACAATATTGCGAAATGCAAAGCCGAGCGCAATTCCCGCCACTCCCGCGACCCCGAGGACCGCACCAGCAACAGCCGTGGCGTCGAGAATTTCCAGCACGATGAGAATGCCCAGCGCGATGATCACCAGCTTGCCAGTGCGCGCGAGAAGCTTGGCAGACAGCTCATGCATTCCCCATTTTCGAAACCAGTTTTCTCGCATCCCAAACCACTTCGCAAGTAGCCAAAAGAGGGCAAAGGCAACTGCCGCGATGAGAATGAGAGGCAGCTTCCGGACAAATTCGCGTCCCAGTTTGGCGGCCTTTTCTTTTGCCGGTTGTAGACGCGAAGAGATTAAGGCGCTGTCTTCCAGTTGGTTGCGAACGTAGACCACTCCCTTGGTATGCTCGGTGAGGGCCACCGCCTCGTTGGCCGCCTCTCCATTGGGGACGGAACCCTTCAGCGTCACGATTCCATATTTCACGCTGACTTCCACTTCCTTCAGGCCATCTAACTCGCCGAAGATGCTCTCCAGACGCGTTTGGATTTTCTCGTCGGTGGGCTGGGCATCAGCATCGATGACCACACCCTCCGGGATATTCGTTTCGGGTTCGGTCAGCGGCGATTGCGCTGCCAGCACCCCGGACAAGGCGATGATGAGGATGAGGAGATTTCGTAAGAGCATACCACCTCTTAGCAAACGGTATTCCGGTTGCCGAAGTGGGCCCTGACGAAGGGCTTAGCTCTCCCAAGCCTGCGCCACCTTGATCGCTTCTTCGGCAAGGGACTTCTTCTCTTCCTCGCTGAAGTCGTGAGGCTGAATCATTCCCACGCCGAGAGTCCCGAGAACGCGCTCGCCGTCCGATGAAAAGATAGGCACGGCGAGAGACCCGGAAACCTTGGTGTCGCGCGCCTTTTCCTTAGCCACCCCTCCCAGGTTTTGCTGCAGGTTGCACAGCTCGACCGGTTCGCGACTTTCGGCGGCTGCTCCCGCGATGCCTTTTCCAAAAGGGATGTTGGAAATGACCGGCAGCAAGTGATCGGGCACTCCAATCGTCGCCACCAATTCTAACAAGCCGTCGGAATTTGTGCGGTGGAGAGTTCCGGTCTGGCACTGCCGTTCGGTCAAAATGCCTTGGAGCCAAGCAGTGGGATTATCAGTGATCATAGCGCTACTGAAACATCTTCCCATGGGCTTGCAAAGTCTTAGAGGAGTTCCCGGCGCGCAGATGACTCAAGAGTCTCATTCCTGCCTTTTGAGCGACGGAACGGAGCTCAGCTTGCTCCACTCTTGAATTCGAAATTGGCTGAAGGAGACCACATCCTCCTTTTGCAGGATCGACTCGCGGTCTTCCAAGCTTCGGTAAATTCCCCACTTTGAACGAACGAACTCGCTACCCTCGCGCCAAGTGTCGATCTCGGGGAATTCTTTCATAAAGGAAATGGAGCCATCGCGGGATTCAATTCGTGCCCGGAGATATCCTTCTTCATGAAAGCGAACGATGATTTCGCAACTCAGCCATTGGTTTTGGCAGACCTTCCAATCGCATACAGGGATTCTTTGCCAAGAGGCATGATCCGATGTCTGTAGCCGCAGCTCGAGTTGGTCCCTTTCCCCCGAACGACTTCCCGAAATTGTGAAAAGGGGAGTCGCAATGTCGTTCCCGCCCACTGCCTTGAGCTGAAAGAAATGGCAGAACTTTTGAGTGAGGGTCATCCCTTCGTTGACTCGAAAGAGCCAAGTGTAACGAGTCACTTGTCCCTCTGTCGCCTTGAGCCCCTCGTCAGATCCTCCATATCCCTTGATTTCGTTGCGTTGTCTGCTCTTGCCTAATGGCCACTCTTTGTTGCGATCACCGTCGAGGTCACGATGGAGAAAAAAATCGAAGCACCCTCCGGCTTCGTGATCGTCTCTAATCTGAATGTGAGTGAAGTTCTGATGATTGCCGGCGAACAAGTCGGGGGACTCAATTGATTTTTTACCAAACGATTTCCTTATTTGTGCGTAGGCCGTTTCTTCGCTGTGGGGATCCGGATTGAGAACTATCTCCCGCTGAAGCTCTGCCGGACTTTCACCCTGTGCTGCTAGAGAGGATAGGAACAGAAGGAAAATTGAACTCCGGGACAGTAAGAGGTCATCGTTGGCATGATTTCTCGAAGGCGCGTTGATGCCCAGATGATTTGAGGACGAGTTTTTAATCATGTTCACTAGAGAGGGCCTTTTTTCCGCATTCGAGCACCTTCTTGATTCGTAGCAAAAACTTGGGATGCAACGAACTTTTTCTATGTTTCTCACAAGATTTGGTCGAGGCCCTTTCTAATCGGAGGCAGGAAGTTCTCGGGCTGTTCTATCGCTAAAAATTGGCAAGTCATGGCCATTTGTTTTCTGAACCTAGTGATAATTAAAGCGGTCCTTTGAATCTGGAAGTTCAGAGCGAACAACAACGAGGACAGTGGCTGAGAGCTTACTGATTCCAATCTGAAAATAACGAATATGAATAGAAGCAAAATAAGGCCCTGCCTGCTGGGTATTATAGGGATTTCTGCGACCCATTGGGCGATTGGAGATATCGGAGCCGCAACGGTTACCACCACGACAAAAGGAGAACCATTCTTTGACGCCTCCAGTTTGCTTGGCGGTCTTGGCTCTACCGCAATATGGAACGGGCTATCGAGTGATGACCATCCCGGTTTTCCCAGGTTTCCGGGTTCCGAGCCATGGCCGAATGCGATGTCCCCCAATGCTACGCTGGGAGAACCGATGTCTGTGGAGTTCGACAAAGTATCAGGGAACGCCTATCCCTCGAGTGACAGTCTCTATGGGGGAGGAACCTCAGGTGACTCGAACAGCTATGGAGCAACGTTCGACCTAAGCTTTTCTCCTCTCGCGAATGTGAGTTCAATTGTTCTGCAGGTGCAGATTGGAGCGGCCTTCGGATATGACTTCGTTGATGGCGCCTTGCCTGTTCTTTCCGTCAATGGAACCCCCGTTTCTTTGCTCGGGGACGAAGTGACCCATCAGGCTCAGAACGGCTTCTATCTGGGACTTCCGGTGTATGTGGATACCTATGGATTGCAGTGGGACTTGAGTAGGTTCTCAGATCCGGTAATCGACTTGGAGATTTCATTCGATGTCGTGCAACACAGTCAACTGTATGGTCTCCGATTGGACCAGAGTGATTCCGTAATTCCATCCAGCATCCTCCCTATTCCCGAGCCCAGCGGACTTTTCCTTTGTGCATTCGCCTTCTCTGGATTTGTCACCAGCAGAAGACGCACTTGTTAGATAGACAGCTAAAATACACACACAAAAAATGAAATTATCAAAGAATTGTCTTGGAACCATCTGCTTGTTCGCTGCGTCATCGGGTCTATGCCCGGCAGCTGTCACGATGACTTTTTCTGAAATCGGAGGAGATGTTGTGATGGTGGCCACTGGAAGCATTGATGTGACCGGTGCGGCTCTCACACAGGAAGTTGAGAATAGTTCAGTCACCGATCTGGGACAGGCGGACTTTGGAACAATCGTTCAGTTCATCCAGATCGGGGACTCCCAAGTCGAACATCCTATTGAATACTTCTTTGGAGTGATCGTGAATGAGATGTTCAGCTTTGCTCCCGAACAGTTGAGTGGGGGGAGCATTTCAATTGGAGGCACGACGGTCGGACCTAGCAACTTTGGAGTCATCAGCAATGGGATTCTAATTCTCGGTGACTTTGGTCAAACTATTCTCTTGGGAGGCGGGGCCAGTCACACGGTCTACAATGTCGACGCGACGTCCGTGTTTAGTGGGCAAACCTTCGAGTCGATGGGACTGAGCCACCATCCTGAGGATGTCCCGGTTGATATTTGGAAGGCGTCAGTGGCAGCGGGGGATGAAGGCGCGTTGCAGCTTGTCGTCTCGTCAGTCCCTGAGCCCTCGGTTTTCCTTCTTGGGTCTTTGGCTGGCATCGGATTGTTGGTTGGTCGACGCCGATAAGAAATAATCTTTTGCATCCGGTTCTCCGCAAGCCCTCGATCGCCATCGAGGGCTTTTCTTATCTCAGCAACCCAAAAAGGCCGCCACGCACTGCGGACGGCCTGAATTGATGTGGAAAAGGTCGCTGGAGAGCGTTCCAATCAGTCTTTTTGATCGACCTGGAATCCGTAGAGCTGGGAGTGCATCGCTTGATTCCATTCAACTTTGAAGCTGAGTATAGTCTCGCTAACGGTGCTCAGGTCCCAAGTGAATTCGTATTCGTTCAGGGTGACCGTTTCATCCACATCGTATTCTCCGTTGCTATATGTTCCGTTGATGAACGAGTCGTCAGGATTGGTAGCGTCTCCGCTGGTCAAGGTCGCGGTGAAGGTTCCGGATGAGGTGGTGTAGGTGAGGGTTGGTGCCGCTGATGAGGAAAAATCTTCCCCGTCGGCTTCGCCCAATTGGATCTGGAAAATGACCTCCGTCAGGTTGGAGATAGGAGCGACTTCTTCTGCTGCCAGTGTTCCTCCCACGTTGCGGCTTGAGGCAAAACCTCCGAAATAGATGGTGTCATCTGCTGGGTATGGGCCACCTACCCAAAACCAGTGTCCGGTGCCTGCAATCCTCTCTAGCTCAATGTCCGTGCTGGTTCCCGTCGCGCTGTTGGGTGAGATGGTTGCTCCCCAACTGGAGCTTCCCGGCCAGCCGGGAAACCCTGTGTGCACGCTGTCTGAAACGTCACTCCATATGCTGGTGGCAACTGCTCCGGAAACAGCGGAAAATGGATTTCCGTAAACCCCTTCACTGACGTAGGTCCCCGCAGTCGCAATCTGAAGTGATGCCAAAGAGAGGATTCCTAGAATCAGTGGATTTTGTGTCTTTTTCATTTTGTTGTTTTGTTCACAGCAGATCTAAAAGTATTTCTTTTAGTTTCTGATGAGATTTTAAGTTATCACTTATATGCGATAAGATTCTTGCGATCCTTTGCTCTATAGTGGCTCTGAAAAGACGGATTATCTGTTTGGGAAGCTTCGTTTTCTGATGGTGTCGAGAAGAAGTGGATACCCTATCGGGTTGAGTCCACATCGTTCTTCAGAAGAGCGGTGCGGTCGGCATCTGGAAGAGACCGGGCCCAGTTCTCTGCCGCGACGGGATCCTGGCGTTGCCACCGATTGTAAAGTTTTCGGTAGCCGGCCTGCCGTGTGGTGTCATCAAAGATTTGGGCTTGCCATTCCGCCGCTCGAGAGGGGCTTCGGTGTTGGAGGGTTTCTCCAGCTTTTTGAAAGACCAGATCGGTTTGAAATTCGTCTCCCTGGGACCGAAGCCATTCGCTGGCTGCGGCCTCGTCTTGACCGACCCAATTCCGGAAGCTGTCGGCAATCTGGTCGCCGGCGCCGTCTGTTTCGGTGAGTCGCTCACTTTGCCATTCGAGAGCACCTTGAGGGTCGTTCCCAATCCAGGTTTTGAGGACATCGTGGGTCAGCTCGCCTTTCCGCTCTGACGATACCTCAAATTCTTCCAGAACTTCCAGGGCGTGGGCTGGATCTTGCCAAGAAAGATGATCGACCAACTCGTGCTCAGCCCGTTGAAGGAGCCTGCTGTCCTTCTGCGTTCGCAAGGTAGCAAGGAGCAACTCACGCTGAGAAGGGTCTGTTGCGGCCTTCTCGGTCAAGGTCTTCAGTCCGAGGTTTCTGGCTCCTCCATCCAACAGGAGGACCTCGTTGAGTGCTCCGGAGTAGTCTTGTTGCGACTTCAGGGAAATATACATGGCCACGAATTCGTCTCCTTTCATGTCGCGGCCGAGTCGGCTACGATTCTGCTGGAGCCAGTGGTAGGCTGCTTCAGGGTCTTCTTTCATCCAGCCGGACATCGCACTGGTGAAACCGGTATTCCGCGTCGTCGATTTTCCTTGAGAAAGAAAGTGTTCGAGAGCTTTGTCGCCAGCGGAGGAGCCAAACTGATGGGCGAGTAGGGAGGCTGCCATCAGGCCCTCGGGTCCCCGATGTTGAGAATTTAAAGTTACAAGGAGAGACTCGAACTCGGGCGCTTCAAGACTCGAAGACAACTCCCAAATTTGAAACAGACTTTCGAAATCCAAGCCCGAAAGCGGGGAGCGATCGAAGTCATTCATCAGGGAGGCAAACTTCTCTCGCGGGTCGAGTGCTAACAGCTCGGTGGAGGTAAGGTCTCGACTGTGCCAGTAGCTCCGCTCGCGGGCGCTTGCGGACCGAGTTTCTCGAGAAGGAGTGAGTTTTTTATCTGTCCTATTGAGATTGTAGGCGGTCTGCTCGGGGAGTGAGGCCCTTCCGATTGCGAAGCCGAGGGTGACAGAGCTGGCGCAAGCGAGGAGAAGGGAGGATAACTTGGTTTTGGAAGAGAGAGAAGGGGTCGACATAGTGCATCTGTTCGTGCGCTAGTGTTGCCTCTCACCTCTCCGGTGACTGGCGCTCGTTTGCCGAAAACGAGTTCTCAGTTGGACCGAGCCCTCAGCATGTCTCTTAAGGGGGAGAAGGGTGACGAGTCAGCTGACCTTTGACGACCGGCGCTACACGTTCAGCTGGTAGCGCGCGGGCTTCCTGGAAACGGTCTAGTTTTTGGGGATGTAGGGCTTGTCCGGCTCGCTGATGATCACTTTTGTCCCTTTGCGAACCAAGGCCGCGAGGCGAACAGCATCCCAGTTGGCGAGGCGGATGCAGCCGGAGCTGGTGGCGCGCCCGATGGAATCCGGATTGCTGGTGCCGTGGATTCCGAAGCCGTTGCCGAGGGGGCACCAGACGATGCCGACCGGGCTATTGGGTCCAGCGAGTAGATCGAGGCCGGTCTTCTTGCGCATGTAGACGGGGCCGGGAGAGATGATGCCTAGCTCGCGTTGCCCGCGGGGGCTGTCGTCCTCGTTCAGGGTGATGGGGTAGCCCCGAACCAGCTTGGAGCCCTCCCAAACAGTGAGCATGAGCTCGGAGGCGGAGATGTAGATGGTGTGCTCGGTGTCACCCTTTCCCAAACCGCTCGACCAAATTCCGGTTCCGTCGGCCTTGAAGAAACTTTCGATTTTGAAGGGCTCGACATTGGGGACCACGAGGGAATCACCGGCTCGCAGTTTCTTGAAGTCGTAGCCCGGGTTGAGTTTTCGCAAAAGGTCCTCGTTGCAGTGATAGCGCTCGGCCAGATACTCCAGTCCCGAGTAGTAGTGCAGGACTTGCTTGTTCTTGGTGAGGGCCTTGAAGTCTGGGGCTTTGCCCGAGCCGGGGAGGGACGGGTTCACGTATTCAATCCAAGTGACCGGCACTTGCGCGACAGTGGTGGTGGGAATGGTGGTGCGCAGTGCGGCAGGGTTCCAGGCTTCGCAAAGAGTGAGGGCCAGTTGGGTGAACTTGCCATCGTAGCCATCGATCTTTCCCGGGGAGAATCCGGCTCGGTCCAAGAGAACCTGTTGGCGTAAAATGTCCTGACCTTTTGCAGACAGCGGGCCGGTGGCGGCCTTCCTCGGAGTGGTGGGAGCGGGCGTAGGGAGAGGCTGGGCTACGGGCGGGGGAGTGGGTGTTGGGGGGGCAGCGGAGGGAGCCGGGATGATGAGCTTGGAGCCCTCCCAGATGACATCGCTGGTCAGCCCATTGGCCTCCTTGATGGCCTCGATGGAGACGCCTGTTTTCTTGGAGATAGTCCAGAGGCTTTCCCCGTCCTTGATGAGATGGACGGACTGCGCTGCCAGTGGAGGCCCAAGGAAAGCGACCGTAGTGAACAGGAAGATGGCGAGAAAACGAAGAGCAGTCATGTGCAAGTGGGACGCGTCGCGAGCTCCTTTTCATCAAAAAAAGTGCCAGAAAAGGTAGCTCGCTGGTCTAGCGAAATCTCGTGCTGTTTTCGCGCGCTGGCAAGGGGCAATGTGCGGCTTGCTGAGACTTTTGGGGAAAATTGGACAGCCTCTCGACACACTGTTGGCGCGCTACCCACGAAACTTTTTCGTCAATCGCTTCGCGCACTCGATCTGGGCTCCGGTTTCCAAGCAACACTTGCGGCGGGCGCGAATCCATTGGACGGGGTCCGTGCCCTTGGGGATGAAGCCGACCTTGGCGCACCAGGCGATGATGAACTGACCCGTCCGTCCGCACCCCGCCACGCAATGCACCACCACGGGTTCCTTGGCGGCATGGTGCTGGTCCATGATGTCCAGAAAACGGTCGATCTGTTGCTCGGTGGGCACGCCAAAATCCGGCACGTGAATGAAGTGGTAGTCGAAGCGCTTGGGGACGTCTTTCCGATTGTCGAATTCGCAGACATTGACCACGGCCTTGATGCGCTTTTCTTCGAAAATGTCGAAAACGTAGGGGTCCGGCCACCAGGAGGCGGCGATGACTCCTTCTACAATCCAAGTGAAAGGTTCGGTGCGCTCGGGCTGTCCGCGTTCCGGCCAATAGCTGGGTCGAATGGGCATGGCTGCTTATCGCAGGAAGAGGACGCCAAGCCAATGTTTCTCCGCCGCAGAACCGAATGGGTCTGCGGCGGAATGAGCTGGGATTGTTAGAAGGCGGTGCCCACCATTCCTCCTTCGGCCTTGATGTTGCTTCCGTTGATGACCGAGGCCCGGGCGCTACTGACGAAGGCGACGATGTCGCCGATTTCCTCGGGCTTGATGAGGCGCTCGATGAGGGAGGAAGGCCGGTTCTCCTTCACAAAGCGTGTCTCGGCTTCCTCTTGGGGCAGGTCGGGAAAGACGTCGGCAATGAACTTGCTGACGCCCTCGGTCAGAGTCGGCCCGGGGAGGACGCTGTTGACGGTCACTTGGGTGCCTTTGGTCATCTCGGCCAAAGCGCGCGAGATGCCCAGCTGCATGGTCTTGGTCGCGCTGTAGTGGGCCATCTCTGGAGCCGGGGTGATGCCGGATTCGCTGGAGATAAAGATGACGCGGCCTTCTTTGCGCTCGAGCATCCCCTTCAAGTAGTGCCGGGCCAGCCGGACCCCGCTCATGATGTTGGTCTCGAACAGGCGCTGCCAGTCCTCATCGGTTTCGTCGAAAAAGCCGACCGCTTCGTAGATGCCGAGGTTGTTGACCAAGATGTCGACGGTCGGGACCTCGCTCAGGGTTTTCTCGCAGCCCTCCAGCGTGGAGTTGTCGGCGACCAAGCCTTGCAGGTCGGCGTCGGGCAATTGAGATTGGATGTCGGCAATGCCTTCATTCACCCGCTTTGCGCTGCGTCCGTTGACGATCACGCGGGCGCCTTCGGCGGCGAGGGAGCGGGCGATTTCGAGTCCGATTCCACCAGAGGAAGCGGTGACGAGGGCGGTTTTTCCATTCAGTTCTAGATTCATAATACTTGTTGTGAGGTTCTGTTTTTTTGCCCGCGATTCCAAAAGCGCGAGCGGTTGAGGGCTTGACCATAGGGAAGAAGGAGTGATTACTCAAATGATGCAAATCATAACGACGGATTATAATTATGATGGTTAATCTGGAGTGGTTCCGCACCTTCAAGGCGATTTACGAGCGGGGCAGCATGACCGCCGCTGCAGAACACCTCTTGGTCTCGCAACCCGGGGTGAGCCTGCACCTGAGCTCTTTGGAAAACCATGTGGGCTACAAGCTCTTCGAGCGTCGGCCCCGGCAACTCGTGCCGACCGAGCGGGGGAAGCAGCTCTATAACGCCATTGTGGACCCGATTTCCCGACTGGAAGAAATCGAAGTCAAAAGCCAGCGCAGCACCTTCGAGGATAGACCCACCATCACCTTGGGAATGTGCTTCGAGACCTTTCAGCTCAGCCTGGAAGAAGCCGTTCCCGAGCTGCCCTTCAACTTGATTCTGGAGTTTGGCGAATACCGGCAATTGCTCAAGAAGCTGGAAAACCAGGTGACCGACCTGGTGGTGACACCGCAAAGTCCGGAATTGGGTGGGGTGCGCTACGAGCGCTTTTCGCAGGAAACGATCGTCCTTGCGGCGGGGAAGGGTTTGGACGTGAGCGGGTTTGACCCAGCGGCTCCCGATGGTCTGCGGGAGTGGCTCCAGGAGCAGCCTTGGTATGGAATCGCGGGTGACAACGACCACATGCTGCGCTTCTGGAAGCAAAATTTCCGGCAGTCCCCCGGCTTTCGGCCCAACTACATCGTGCCGAACTTTCACTCCATCCTGCGCAACCTGTCGCGTGCACCCGGACTGGCCATCATCCCGGATTTTCTTTGCCGGCAAGTGCCCGAGGTGACGGTTCTCTGGGAAGGCTATCAGCCCTTGGTCAATCAGCTTCACTTTGCCCGTCACAAGAACAGCAAACACGATGCTGAACTGGCCCAAATCATGGCGCTTGTTCGCCGAAAAATGCCGCCGCTGGTTCTCTAACAGAATCGTCCCTTTCAGAGGGAGAGATTGAAAGCGTTCGAGCTATTTAGATTCTTCTTGTTGTTCGTTTGCCTGGAGCAGTGCTCGTGCAAAGGCCTCTCCTGCCTGCGCATAGAACTTGGCGCTACCATAGTAGTGAACGAACCCTCCTGCTGCGGTGGCGCGTGCCTTGAGGGCGAGTTCTTCCGGAGAAAAGGTCTCGGCGGTGAAGTCTTCGAGAAACTTTTTCTTTTCCTCCTGGCTCATGCTCCCATCGGCGTTCGGTCCTTGGGGCGACTTCTTGTCGATGAGGGATCTCATGCGCTTGATTTCGAGCTGTTTCATCCCGAGAGCGGCGATTTCATCGTCCCAGAAAGGGGCGGTGGGGACGGCGATGACAATTCCCTCGAACTCTGGGAGCAGAGACGGCGCGGCCATGGCCTTGCGGAAGCGTTCCATACGGAGTTGAGACTGGCCCCCTTCATTGAATAGCCCGGGAGTGTGGTTCCCATTGGTGCCCATGACCCCGATAACGAAGGGCAGCTCCGGAGCTTCGAGATCTTTTCTAACATCCCGAATGAAGTGCGCGAGAAGCTCACCATAAGGGGCGTATTGCTCATCCCCGTTGCTGAGGGGGTAGTCCGCCAGGGCCACGTAGTCATTCCATCCTTGAAACCAAACAAAGCCTGCGAGTTCGTATCCCGCGGCTTCATCGTAATCAGGATAGACTCGCGGGATGTCGCTGAGAACCTTGCGAACGTGGTTCATCATCAGCCCGTAATATTTTCCGGAGTATTCCGCGTTGTCCGCCAAGACTTTCTCGAGCTTGCCATTGGCGACCAGCTTCTCTCTTTTCTCATCGGGGAGAACATAGGGGCCTGCGCTCGGCGGGCGGTAGTCGAGGTGGAGGCTTTTCCCTCCCCACGCGGTTTTGATGAGGAGAGTGGGGCCGTCGTAGTGTTCATCCATAGTCAGGCCAAAGGTGTATTCGGGGCCGATGCAGTCGCCTGGCAGGGTAGGGTCTTCTTTCCGCAGGCCATAGCCGGGAGAGAGCTTTCCGAATCCTTCGCCCCCCGCAGTGCGATACTTGCCATTGAGGGAAGAAATCCACACCTGCTCACAAGTGCGTGGCTTACCTTCCGCGTTGAGCATTCGTTCTAACAGGGGAGCGGTTGCGGGGTCATCCCCGATGGCATCCAGAGTCGAAAGTGCGCCGCTTCCGACCATATTGGATTGCCCTGCCAGGATATAAACGCGGAGAGGTTTCGTCGCGGTTTCGCTGTGTCCTGAGGTAGAAAAACTCAAGGCTAGAGCGATAAAAAGGGCGGGATGTCGAAGGCAGGCAGGGAGAATCATGATGTTGGCGGCGCGCAATCCTCTCTGTTTCACTTCAAGTTTTCATGCTCAAGCAAACAAGTGTCTTTTCGAAAAAAGAACTGTTCCCTTTTGGGGAGTAAACGCCTTGCTGAAGACCAAAGCGTCACCCCTCTGAGGCCCTTATTTGACGAAAGAATCAAAGGTGAAGATAGGATACCTGATAAGTATGGAGGCAAGGAAACGACACGACTGACGACCCGAAAAAAAACAGGATGGCGCAAAGTTCGTTCCATGGGAAAACTTTATCAACCGGGTCATGAAAAGAGCGATTTGGACAACGGTTCGCTATCTGGCATCGTTACGAAGATGGCTCGATCGCGAAGCTCCCTGCAGCGTAGCCATTGCTGGGCCTCCAAGGTGCAGGTCCTCCCGTAAGTCTAGCTTTCTAGACTGATCTAAGGTGTTTCTTAATGGCGCTTGAACCACGGTGGCAGTTGCATTTTTGCAAAACTTCGTTGTGTTTACAGGGTTCGATTTCGCCGTGAGGTAGCGCCAGAGCTACTGGTCTAGTTTCCAGAGAGAACTATCGTGGAACAGTCTAAAAACAGTCTGATTTTATAATTTTTAAGATGAAGGTAGTAAGATGTTGCATTATGCATTATTAAAATTAGGGTATTGTTTTTATAGATATTTAATTGTTGTAAAAATATTTGAGAAGTGTTTATCTTCAAGGTGATTTAGTTCGGTTTTCGAGCCGAATGTTGGTCAGCGTTCCATCACCCCAATACACCCCTAACACATGAAGAGCACCCCTTTCTCTTTTCCCCGCTTCGTTCAGACTCAGTTTACGAAATCAGCTCGATACAATGACGAGCTAAAGCAAAAAAACCTCCGTTCTATTCAACGAAAGAAAAATAACGCGTTAGCATTATTGGTATTCGTTTTGTTCGGTTTGGGCGCGGCTCAGGCTCAGATCGTATTCGAAGCAGACTTCGAAAATACAACCGGCAGCAATGCTTGGACATTTGGAGGTGGAGCCGTGGACGGAAACTTCGCGATTGGAACGCCGGCGGCAACTGACAACCACCAGCTCTCACGCACTTGGGATGGGACAGGAGCGCTCGTGACGGGCTTGGCAGGTGGCACCGACGGAGGGGATGACGTTGATACCGGATCGACGTTCACGATTTCACCAGCGTTTACCGTTCCAAGTAGTGCCACAGCCGATGCACGGTTGGAGATGCACTATTACTTCTCCCATAGTAATGCGGCAGCAGCGACCGATCTGTTTCAAGTCATACTGCTGAGAACTGCCGGTAACTTGGTTGTTTTTCAGGAGACAGGCGTAGGGACTGTGCGCCTTCCTCAATATTCCCGCCTCAGTCTCGACCTATCCGACTATGAAGGAGAAACTCTCCAGCTTGCCTTTCAGGTGACGACGACCACGGCCTCAATCGTGGAGGCCGCCATTGACAGTGTGCAAGTGATGATGCCGTCCAGCCTTGGGGGAACGGTTTGGAACGACGCAAACGACAATGGCATTCTTGAGGGGGGAGAGTCCGGACTAGAAGGAGTTCTGGTCGAGCTTCTCGACTCAAACAACATCGCCGAAATCAATCCCAACTTACCCGGTGACAGGGCCTACGTTGTGGCGACTGATTCTTTCGGGAACTACGAATTCAACAATCTTCTTCCTGGCGACTATAAGGTGAAGATCGCGACCCCCCCTGGAGCATACGGCACGTCTTCGGCTGATACCGATACGGCGGATAATCAGCAGGACAACGACGACAACGGCATTCAAGACGTGCGGGGTGGTGAAGTCTTTTCCCCGGTGATCAACCTCACGGGAGCGGAGAACGACGAGACGCTGGACTTCGGTCTGGTACCATCACCAACCTTTGATTACACCTTCAACAGTGCGCCCACCTTCCAATGGTTTGACGGTCTAGACGGTGCGGTCTGGAATGCCACGGACACCAGCGCGACATACGATATTGACTACACGGATTCGTTCGGGAACGCCCAGACGCTGACCGTGACGATGACAATTGTCGATCCAGACAACCGAAACGGAGATGATGCGGCTGACACCCACTCGGTGGCAAGCCACCCCTTCGACCCAGCGGGTGGAGCCGCTCCTTGGCCAGGCTCGACTGCGGTTGATGATATTCCTGGTGACGGAAGCATCATTGACCCTTGGGATTCCGATACAACCTTTCTTGAGACTAAAACCAACGGGGCCTACGGATTGGGATTCCTCACAATGGGGGTCAAAACAGCGACATCCGATGAGCGGGTGGCCTATCGCTTCAGCTTCTCAAAGCCTGTGCGGATCATCGACTTGGAAGTGGGCGATATCGATGGGAGTGGAATTGACAATGATTTTCGAACTGTTTCTCAGTATGAGCTTCCCGGAAACTCCTTTCAGGATCGGGTCGAGTTCTATGGCCGGAACGGGGATGTCCCTGTCCAGATGACGGTCGCGTCCGGTGCTCAGCTTGGCTCTTACAACGGAACCGTGTTCTACGAATATGATAGTTACGTAGCAGGAAACCTCGAGCCGACTGACCCCTTGGGTACGACAACTGTCTCCTCGGATTTCGGCATTACGGAACTGGATATCTATTACTCGAATGGTGGAGATGATGCGGCGGGCGAGAAAGAGAAACCGAACATCTATTCTTGGTGGACTGCTGCGAACGGTGCGACCAATGGAGTCAGTGATGACCAGGCGATCCGGATCAATGGGTTCGGGCTCGTGGTGGCGGATGATGCCTCGATCACTGGTAACGTAAGTGAGGATACCGATGGGGATGATTTGGGAGAGGATAATTTGGCCGGGGTCTCCCTGACGCTCTACACGGACCCGAATGGAGATGGTGACCCGAGCGATGGGGCTATCGTTGACAATCCGAACATTGCTGGAGCACAGGACTATGTTGTCACCACTGATGCGAGCGGGAACTACGTTTTCTCGGGATTGGCAGCCGGCGACTATGTGGTGGTAGAGACACAACCCACGGGCTACGTAACCGTTTCCGATGGCGATTCCACGGACGCAGGTGACGATACCGCCAATGCGAGCATCTACGACAATCGCATTCCCGTAAGCTTGGAAATCGGCGAGGCCGATAGTGGAAACGATTTCGTGGAAGAACAGAGCGCGACCATCAGTGGCAACGTCGGAGCAGATACCAACAACGATAACAATGCGGAAGTCGGGATCGAAGGCGTGACCCTCACACTCGTTGATGGAACGGGTGATCCGATAGACGGAGACCCCGATGCGCCAGGGGTCCAGACCGTAACCGCGGTCACGAACGGAGATGGAGATTATATCTTCGAGGACGTTCCCGCAGGGACTTATGCAGTTGCTCAGACTCAGCCCAGTGGTTACCTCACCGTCTCGGATGGCGACGCGACTCTGCCGGGGGATGATGCCGCGAACACTGATACCTTCGACAACTCAATTCCCGTCACCGTAGCGGCAGGGGAAACGGATGATGGCAACAACTTCATCGAAGAACAACCTGGCACCATCAGCGGAACCGTTACTGCGGACACCAACAACGATGATGTTGGTGAAACCAACCTTGAGGGTGTCGTGATCACTCTGACCAATGCGGCAGGCGAGCCGATTGATAGTGACCCTGTTGCGGCCGGTGTGCAGCCCATCACCGCTACGACGGACGCGAATGGAGTCTACACTTTCACCAACCTCCCTCCCGGTGATTATGGGGTCTCGGAAGCCCAGCCGACCGGCTACATCAACGTCCTCGACGGCGACAGCACGACGCCCGGAGACGATGCAGCCAATGCCGATATCTTGGATGACTTTATTCCCGTCAGCATTTCTGCGAACGAGACGGACGATGGCAACGACTTTGTCGAAGAAGCGCCTGCGACGATCTCCGGTAGTATTTTAGCCGATACCAACAACGATGATGCCGGAGACGTTTCAATTAACGTTGTGACGATTGAGCTCTTCACCGACCCGAACGGGGACGGCGACCCAGTAGATGGTGCATTAGTTGCCACGCAAGTGACTTCCGACGGGACCTATGGATTCACGGGCCTTTCAGCAGGCGCTTATGTCGTCGTGGAAACTCAACCAAATGGCTATGTCACAGTCACCGATGAGGATAGTGTCACCGATACCGGTGTCACTGCTGATGCGTCGAACGCCTCGGCTATAGATAATCAAATTCCCGTCACCGTTGACGCGGGTGAGACTGATTCTGGAAACGACTTTGTTGAAGAGTTACCAGCAACAATCTCGGGGAGTATCTTTGCTGACACCGACAATGATGACGATGGAGATGTTGCGATCGATGTTGTGACGGTTGAGCTCTTCACCGATCCGAATGGGGATGGCGACCCGGCCGATGGCGCCTTGGTTGCGACCCAAGTGACCACGGATGGAACTTATAGCTTCACCGGCTTGTCTGCAGGTTCCTACGTGGTTGTGGAAACACAACCCGGCGGCTACCTGACTGTCTCTGATGGAGATAGTGTTGCTGACACGGGCGCCACCGCAGACGCCTCCAACGTGTCTCTCACCGACAATCAAATCCCCGTTACCGTTGATGCGGGGGAGACCGATTCCGGAAACGACTTTATCGAAGAACAACCCGGCATCATCAGCGGAACCGTCACTGCGGACACCAACAATGATGATGTTGGTGAAACCAATCTTGAGGGTGTGGTGATCACCCTGACTAATGCGGCAGGCGAGCCGATTGACGGTGATCCCGTCGCGGTGGGAGTTCAGCTCATCACCGCTACCACCGATGCGAATGGAATCTATACCTTCACTGATGTTCCTCCCGGGGACTATGGAGTGTTGCAAACTCAACCAAGTGGCTACCTCGATGTCCTCGATGGAGATAGCACGACTCCGAGCGACGACGCCGCGAATACGGACGCCTTGGACAATTTCATTCCTGTCAGCGTAACCGCGGGTGAGACTGATTCCGGCAATGACTTTATCGAAGAACAACCCGGCATCATTAGCGGAACTGTCACTGCGGACACCAATAATGATGATGTTGGCGAAACCAATCTTGAGGGTGTGGTGATCACTTTGACCAATGCGGCAGGAGAGCCAATTGACGGAGATCCCGTCGCGGCCGGTGTGCAGCCCGTCACCGCTACCACCGACGCGAATGGCGTCTACTCTTTCACGAATCTCGCTCCCGGGGACTATGGAGTTTCGGAAGGTCAACCGAGTGGATACATCAGTGTCCTCGACGGCGACAGCACGACGCCCGGAGACGACGCGGCGAATGCGGACACCTTGGATGATTTCATTCCCGTTAGCATCTCCGCTAACGAGACGGACGACGGCAACGACTTTGTTGAAGAGTTACCCGCAATAATCTCGGGGAGTATCTTCGCCGATACCGACAATGACGACGACGGAGACATCGCGATCGACGTTGTGACGGTTGAGCTCTTCAGCGATCCGAATGGGGATGGCGATCCTGCGGATGGAGTCTTGGTTGCGACCCAAGTGACCACGGATGGAACTTATAGCTTCACCGGCTTGCCTGCTGGCTCCTATGTGGTTGTGGAAACACAACCCGGTGGTTACCTGACTGTCTCTGATGGAGATAGTGTTGCCGACACGGGTGTGACCGCAGATGCCTCCAACGCGTCTCTCACCGACAATCAAATCCCCGTTACCGTCGATGCGGGGGAGACTGATTCCGGCAATGACTTTATCGAAGAACAACCCGGCATCATTAGCGGAACTGTCACTGCGGACACCAATAATGATGATGTTGGTGAAACCAACCTTGAGGGTGTGGTGATCACCCTGACTAATGCGGCAGGAGAGCCAATTGACGGAGATCCCGTCGCGGCCGGTGTGCAGCCCGTCACCGCTACAACGGACGCGAATGGAGTCTACTCTTTCACGAACCTCCCTCCCGGGGATTATGGAGTTTCGGAAGGTCAACCGAGTGGCTACATCAGTGTCCTCGACGGCGACAGCACGACGCCCGGAGACGATGCGGCCAATGCTGATATCTTGGATGACTTCATTCCCGTTAGCATCTCCGCGAACGAGACGGACGACGGCAACGACTTTGTTGAAGAGTTACCCGCAATAATCTCGGGTAGTATCTTCGCTGACACCGACAATGATGACAATGGAGACATCGCGATCGACGTTGTGACGGTTGAGCTCTTCAGCGATCCGAATGGGGATGGCGACCCTGCGGATGGCGCCTTGGTTGCGACGCAAGTGACCACGGATGGAACGTATAGCTTCACCGGCTTGCCTGCTGGCTCCTATGTCGTTGTGGAAACACAACCCGGTGGTTACCTGACTGTCTCTGATGGAGATAGTGTTGCCGACACGGGCGCCACCGCAGACGCCACCAACGCGTCTGTAACCGACAATCAAATCCCCGTCACCGTCGACGCGGGTGAGACTGATTCCGGAAACGACTTTATCGAAGAGCAGCCCGGCATCATCAGCGGAACTGTCACTGTCGATACGGACAACGACAACATCGGCGACACGGACCTCGAGGGTGTAGTGGTCACTTTGACCAATGCGGCAGGAGAGCCGATTGACGGAGATCCCGTCGCGGCCGGTGTGCAGCCCATCACCGCTACCACGGATGCGAATGGAGTCTACTCTTTCACGAATCTCGCTCCCGGGGACTATGGAGTTTCGGAAGGTCAACCGAGCGGCTACATCAACGTCCTCGACGGCGACAGCACGACGCCCGGAGACGACGCGGCCAATGCTGATATCTTGGATGACTTCATTCCCGTTAGCATCTCCGCGAACGAGACGGACGACGGCAACGACTTTGTTGAAGAGTTACCCGCAATAATCTCGGGTAGTATCTTCGCTGACACCGACAATGATGACAATGGAGACATCGCGATCGACGTTGTGACGATTGAGCTCTTCAGCGATCCGAATGGGGATGGCGACCCTGCGGATGGAGTCTTGGTTGCGACCCAAGTGACCACGGATGGAACTTATAGCTTCACCGGCTTGCCTGCTGGCTCCTATGTCGTTGTGGAAACACAACCCGGTGGTTACCTGACGGTCTCCGATGGAGATAGTGTTGCTGACACGGGCGCCACCGCAGACGCCTCCAACGCGTCTCTCACCGACAATCAAATCCCCGTTACCGTCGATGCGGGTGAGACCGATTCCGGAAACGACTTTATCGAAGAACAACCCGGCGTCATCAGCGGAACCGTCACTGTCGATACGGACAACGACAACATCGGCGACACGGACCTCGAGGGTGTAGTGGTCACTTTGACCAATGCGGCAGGAGAGCCGATTGACGAAGATCCCGTCACGGCCGGTGTGCAGCCCATCACTGCTACCACGGATGCGAATGGAGTTTATACGTTCACGGATGTTCCTCCCGGGGACTATGGAGTGTTGCAAACTCAACCAAGCGGCTACCTCGATGTCCTTGATGGAGATAGCACGATACCTGGGGACGACGACGCGAATGCAGACACCTTGGACGACTTCATTCCCGTTAGCGTAGTGGCGAACGAAACGGATGATGGAAACGATTTTGTCGAATATCTGGATTCTCCTGATTCTTTCACGGAATTCCAAACCACCTATGCCCCCGTGCTAGGGTCTGAGAACGAACCGGGGGATAATCCCGATGGGGACTACTATCCGAATGCGCTCGAGTATGCATTCTATCAGTCTCCTGGAAGTGGAGCTGCTGGTGAAGGCGAATTCTGTCTCCTGAAAGACCCGGCAACGGGAGCTGTTTCCGTTACTTTCTTCCGACGCCGTGGAGGGCTTAGTGATGTGACCTACACGCTGGAGGGCGCGGACACTCTCGCCACGCCTACCGTATGGACGGAGATCACGAGCATTGCTCCCGTGACTAACACAACCGATCCGGATGTGCCGAACGACGCAGAAAAAGTGACCTATAGTAACCTCCAGACCGCGACCGAGTTGACCAATGGTGCGGAGCGGGGAGTGATTCGGATGGCGGTGGAAGTCTCCGGCCAGACCTACTATACCGAGGTCTTCGGTTGGCAGTGTGTGGGCTACAACGACTATCAGTGCGCGACCTTCAGCAATCCCTTCAAAGAAAAGCCTGTCTTCAGCGGAACGTTCCCCGCTAGCGGGACATTGGGCTTGGGCACTGATGCAAACGGGAACCTGACCCTTGACGTGTCTGACTCTGCCAATGGAGCGGATATTTCATCTCTGATAGATGGAAGTGGCACCCACTATTTGCAAATCACTGGAGGTCTTCTCGAGGGACATCGCTTCGATATTCTCAGCGGAGGCGTCAATCAACTCACCTTGATCAACGACCCCGATCTCTTTGAGAGGACGATTGATAGCCTCAACACATTGGCGAGGATGCCAGCCGATAGCGAATTCTATTCGGCCTCTTATCAAATCATCCGATACCAGACCGTTGACGAACAATATGACCGCCTCAATACCTTCGCGGGTGAAGAGGATACGCAACCTGGTGACTTCACGAGAGTTCTTTTCTATGATGCTCGTAGCAGCGCCCCGGGCTTTGCTGTTTTAGGTCTCATTGGAACTAGCACTGCAGATTCCAAGTGGGTCTTCACTAACGATCTGGGTGGGCAGAACAATCAAGGTGGAATGCGGTTGGAGCCGGGAGCTGGAACCTGGGTGCATCCGAAGAGTTCCGGTGACGCGGTCACTCCCGCTGCTACTCCAGTCGAGATGTTCAGCTACGGAGTTGTCGCCGACTACGATCAGGCCCTGCTGCTGAATGAAGGATACAATTTGGTCGGAGCGCTATGGCCGCTCGATCAATCGGTCGCTGGGACCAATGGCTTGAATATCCGCGTGGAAGCTCCTGCCGACTTCACAGGTTCCATCGATCCGACAAGGTCGACCGAGTGGATGTTCTGGAACGGGGATCTGGTCGTCGACGAACAATCGGTCTCCACCTACTCCGAAGGCTATGACAACTACATGCTTCTCGATGGAGGCGGCATGCAGCAGTGGGTCGATATCAACGACTTCACCCTCCAGGATCTGGATGAGTTGCTCATCCTTGAGTCCCATCGGGCGGCTTTCTTGAAGCTGGTCGATGGAGAGAGCAAGCAATCGCATATAGTACCCCAACCCAACTTCTAAGCAGGATTCGGCCAAGAGTACCAACCCCAATACCTATGAAAACAAGATATATTGCCCTTCTTTTTGTCGCCCCAATTCTCACCAAGGCGACGCGTGCCCAGCAATTGCAAATTGACTGGGGAACTTCGGTCGTGAACGAGAAGATCATCACTAGTAATGGTTCCGGTGTTAGCTTGGACGAATTCAGTATCGAGCTTGGAGGTTTCGCCAGTGGCTTTGTGCCGACTGAAGCAAATGTCGATGATTGGGTTTCCAATTGGCGGGTTTTTGATGCCGTGACAGCGGGAGATACTGATTCCTCGGACAACTTTTCGTCTGTGGGCATCGGATCGACGGAATCACGCTTCGTGGGGACAGACTATCTGCAAGCCGATCAAACGTCCGCCTCGGAGGATTCCAATGGTCTCGACACATTCGGGCCCTCCGAATCCGCTTACATATTCATTCGCAATAGCGATGCGCCCGGGGTGAATTCAGAGTGGTCTCTTTACACGCGGAGCAGTGATGCCGCGTGGGAGTTTCCTTCGGTGAGTGGAGGTCAGCCAGCCACTCCCCTGAGCTGGTTTGTGGCTCAAGCAGATACTGCGGTGTGGGGTGGAATCAATGGCAGCATTGTCGGAGGGGGAGAATTCACGGATGGTTCTTCCGATTTCATCATTCGGACCCACACCTTTGTTCCGGAGCCGGGTGTGGCGATTCTCTCGCTGCTAGGATTGGCGGGACTTTTGCGCCGGCGAAGAGCAAGGTCTTGATGGAAACGGACCGCTTGTCTCTAACAGTTTAATCGAAAACGGAGGGGAAGGGGCGTTGGACGGTCGAGCCCGACTCGCCAGTCTTAGTTTGCGTTGGCTGGCAGCGGGTTTATTTGCCCTACGGATTAGCTCAAGTTTTTCAATAAGCTTCAGGCTCCGTTCTTCGGGATCGCTTCCCAACTGTTTCGGGTGCAGATCGCGCCGGGTGATTGAAGCCCTAGTCGAGGACTTCGTTGTAGTTTAGAATCAACGCAGCGGCTTCCTCGGCTCCCGGCATGAGGAGGCCTTCTTCTGCAAAAACCAGAGCCTTGGTCGCGTGTTTGTAATCGAAGCGTTTGGCAGCTCCGGAGCGAGAGGTCTCCGTCGCAGTGCGGGAATTTTCTCCGATATGAATTTCCCCTTCGGAGCTAACCTCGTCGAGGAACCTGGAGATCCCGTTCCAGATGGTGAGGGAGAGATCTTGCCGGAGACTGTAGTTGCGTCCTACGGAGAAATACCGGCTGGCGAAAGCCATTCCCACCATCTGATAGCTCGCGTCGAATTCGCCTCTCTCGTAGAACGTTCCATCGGCATCCTGCAGGGAAATGGCCTCACTGATATACTCTTCAGCGAAGGTCGAAAGGGTTCGGTCCCGGGTGAAACGGGAAGACTGCTCGAGAGCTGCGGCCCGCAAGAAATAGCGGTGGCCAAAGGGCTCGAGGTTGACGTCCCTGCCGGCGGAATCTGCCGATGCGAACCAGTGGGCGGTGAGGTGGACTTTGCGTCGCCACTGGCGAATGGTCCTCCGGTAGGCGCGTGGCTTGTAGTTCCTCAAAGCCAATCCCGCCCTCGCTGCGGCTTCAAGAAACAAGGAGGTGCTGTGCACGGCATCGCCGGTTCCGGGGAAGGAACCGTCACTGGCCTGTTGGTCGAAGCCCCAGTTGATCATCTTGATGCCGTCTGCGATCAGAGCGGCATCTTCCAGAATCACACCAGTTTCAATGAGGTCGGCGCCATAGCGTTGTTGTTCGATAAAGTAGTCCGGCCGTTCCCCGTTTTCCCAAGCGATGTTGACCGAAAGCGCGCCGGAGGGAGAGATAGGCAGGGACTCTCCGAACTCACTTGTTAGAAATGCTCCGTCCGGCTGCAGCAGGGTGCTGAAGAGCAAATCCCAGCGGGAGGAGCCACGGGCGTTGCGCATAATGGCACGAAGGTCGTAGTTCAGGATCGAGGGCGACAGGCCGTCGCTTGAGCCGTAGCCGAGGGTGTAATCGATCGTGCTGCCATAGTAGGCTCCGTTCAATTCGGTCTCGACCAAGGCTGGGGTGATCTTGATCTGAATGTCGTCGAAGGAGCTGTCGCTTGGCTCTCCAGCTTCTCCGCTGGATTCAGCCCGGCAATAATCCTCGATGGTCATCAGGGTCTGGGTTTCGTTGCTGAAGAGAAGAAATTGATCCACTCCGTTCGGGTTGGCTTCTCCGATGGTGAAAAGGGGTTGGCGCTTCGTTCGTTCTCCATTGCCACGCGGGGTGTATCGCCAAGCGTTCCGGAGATAAACCTCCTTCGTGTTGTTAGGGATGATGAAGAATATCACGCGCTTCCCCAACAGTCCGTAGTTTGCGGGCTCGAAGGTTACGGAGTCGCCCGGGTTGAGACTGCGATCATCCATGATGGTCACCGCGTCGGTAATCGCCTGTTCGCGAAAAAGAAGAGAGGGCGCGCAGAGGTCCCAAATCCGGTCCAGCGCCACAACCCCCAGGGTAAACTTCATCGAAGAGCGATCGTCGAGAAACTCGAAGGTATACGAGATATCTTCCGCGGGCATTTGGAAGACTCCACCCAGCACTTCACAGTCACTCCCGTCCATCGCCTCCCGGCTCAAGAGCGCCTGGACTCCACGGGAGCCCCGGTCGCTGGCGATGACTTCTTCATTCTCCAGATTTCGGGGGATTTGGAGAACTTCGTGAGCGGGCTCAACGTATTCAATTTGCAAAACCACATCGTCGTAGCTGTCGTCTCCCTGCAGACGATCTTCGAAAGCAAGATAGTGGGTGGAATCCCCACCAGTGGAGAATCGTCCAGCGACCATCACCTTTCCTCCCTCGTTGGCTTGCGAGTCTTGGGAGAGAATGGTGGTGCCGTGCCCGGCTCCGTCTTGGATGAGGTAGAAGCGGAGCTTGGTTCCGGCGGGCAGCAGGCCGAGACTGGTCCTCGCGCCGGTCTCCAGTGGAGCGGCGGGACCTGTTGCCACGTCCGACCAAATCAGGCGGCCATTGCTTTCGCCCGTATCACTGGCATCGAACCAAGCGAGCGAGTTTCTCAAGCTAGCGCCATCGTGCAGCAAGGTCACGATCACCTCGCGCGCTTCCTCGAGCTCGTAGTCATCCTCGTCAAAGCTAATCGCGTGGGGACTGACTTGGCCGTTGGGGTAGGCTTTTTCCCGAAGCGCGGCCCAGGCTTGTCTGGCCGCGCGGTAGGAGCTGTCGAGAACCTCAAAGCTGCGGAAGTCCGTAATTCCTGCATCGCCGACGCCCACGTAGAAGTCCCGCGATGATTCCAGTTCGCCATCGGAGGCGATGAATCGGAGGATGTAGGAGCCCGGGGCGTGAAACTCGAAGCTTCCTTTCGAAGAATTGCCACCCGAGATGCTCACGCCTTCCGGGCTGCCTGAGATCAGTTGCCAAGCGGTGTCCTTGTTTCCGTCTGCCGGCAAACCGTCATCGTCAATACTTGCCTGAACTTCGAGGACGTGGGGGGAGACCCTCTCGAAGGACTCTAGTGGGAAGGACACCGTGGGCGGCAGGTTCTCTCCAGCCTGAGTCCATGAGGTGGCAGAAAGAAGTAGGACTAGACTCTTCAGGCTTCGTGACATGTTGGCTGTAAATAATATATTGAGTCATATAGCAATATTTTTTCTCCGGAGGAGGGGGCGAGGAAGCTCGCGGGCGGCCCTTTCAGATCGTTTTCAGATTGCCGGAGGAGGTCTGTTCAAAGAGGATGGGAGAAAGACAAAGTGGTCAGTCGCCGGATCATCATTTCTTCATCAGCAGGAAGTTGTGCGGTCGGGAGCTGAACAAATTGTTTTTCCTAAATCCCTGTTGCTATGTCGCATACAAACGAATCCCGAAGAGGTTTTTTCAAGAAATCAGCCGTGGTGTCCGCAGAGTTGGCTCTCGCACCCGCGCTTTTAGCCGAGGGGCTGGCAGCTCAAGTGGCGGCGGGGAAGGCCCATCAGGTCGAACCCGAGTGGCGGAACAGGCAGGAGGGCATGAGTTACCGGATGTTGGGCAGAACCGGCATGATGGTATCGGAGATTGTGATGGGCACTTTCCCCTTTACCAGCGCGGAATATTTTCCGGCTTTGGACAAAGGGATCGAGAAGGGCATGAATTATATCGATACGGCCTCAGCCTACAGCAATGGTCAGGTCGAGGCGACTATTGGCTCTTATTTTCAAAAGCAGAAGAATCGCGACCAGGTGTTTCTCGCCACCAAGATCAGTGGTTACTACGGTTTTCTGGAGAACGCCCTCAAAGAGGTAGCGAAAGGAATGAGTTCAGGACAAGTCGAGGCCATTCGCAAAAAGGCCGACGAGATGATAGCCGAGCGGGATGTGCTGAAGCCTGGCTATCATATGGATTACTTTGGAGGCCAGAGTGCCCAGTTTGGCAAAGCCTATTTTCGACACTTGATGTTGCAGGAGCATGGTTATCAGGCGGGTTGGCGCAAAAAGATCAAGGAGCGGGCACATGTCCTGTTAGAGGAATCTCTCAAGCGCCTGCAGACTGACCACGTGGATGTCCTGCATTGCCCCCACGGAGTTGCCATGCCTGAGCTGCTGGAGGACGATTTGTTGTCGGAGGTCTTTGCGGAATTTAAGAAGAAGGGGATGATACGCGCTGCCGGGGTCTCCTTCCACAATGACGTTGCCGCAAATCTCTCAGCCGCGATTAAGGGAGGGTTTTACGATGTCACCATGTTCGCCTACAATATTGCCAACCATGCTGCGCTGGAAAATCTCATGTTCCAAGGCAAGCAAGCGGGGGTGGGAATGATTGCGATGAAGGTCGCCAAGCTCTTTGCCTTGGAAAACCAACCGGATTGGAGGAAGGAGAAGCTGGAGTTGGCACTTCCAGAAAAGGACCTGTCAATTTTCGCAAAATCTTATCTCTGGGCTTTGCAGAACTCCAACCTGTCTTGCTGCGTGTCGCAGATGGAGACTCCCGAGATTGTCTTGGACAATTCTCAGGTCGTTGGAAAGACAGTCGAGGTGCGGCCGGTCTAGTTCTGGTTACTAAATTTCACGATTTTTACTTAATAAAAAATAATAGGTTTATTTATCTTTCGTCTAGGGTAGACAATATGTTTTTGGACCGATAAAGGGAAGAATGTCTCTGAACAACACCGTATGCTCCCTCGTTCTTCTTCTTCCCTTGTCTGCCTCTGCAGCAGTGTCTTTTAGCAGTTCTGGGAATGAGCTCACAATGACGCTCACTGAAGAGATTGTCTTCACTCCGACAGTGAATGTGGCTGGTCAACACCTCTATCTCATCATCGAGGATGCTCTAGACCCACTCGGGATTGGAGCGGATTATGTCACGACAAGTAAACGAGGCACGATGACTCTCTCCGATGATGGAACCAACGCGCCCGATGCGAATGGAGCGCGAAGTGCGACTCCCGGCTTTTCAGGATCGATGGCAGGCTACGGAGACTTCAGTGTTGCTGAATTTGATAAGGGAGATTTGCTGATTACGTTCGAAACGGTCAACAACGACCAATCACTCTACATTGCCGCGAATTCAGCCGTCACCTTATCGGCGGGGACTTACATCTTTGAGGGAGACAGTATTCCTTTGGTTCCGGACTTCACGAGTGCGCAAATCTTTATGACGAATAACAACTTGGAGCTGATTTCCAATTCCTTGACCTTGGTAGCCGTGCCGGAGCCTTCCGTGATGGTTTTAGGACTCTTGGGATTCGGAGCACTCCTGACTCGTCGCAGGGGATAGGGAACAGCCAATGAGATGAATTGGAAAGTCCTCCTCATTCGGAGGACTTTTTCTTTCCCCCGCCAAGTAGTTTTGCCTAAATCCGTGCGGAATGAAAACGTGGTTCTATCTCAATAAGCAAAATCAGCGCAAAGAAGTGCGCGAAGATGAATTGGCTCCATTGGCAAACTCGGGTGAGATCGCTCCCGGGACCATGACCTGGACCGAGGGACAGGATGGTTGGAAGCCAGCGTCGGAAACCTTGACCGCGCTCTTTACCGATGAGGGAGGGGCGGCGCCACCACCGCTTCCCGCCGGGTTGGTGCAGGGGCCGAATCCCGGGCAGAAGTGCCATGAGGTCGATTATGAATTGTTCGGAGATGATATGCAGATCGTCGAGGTCGAGCTCGATCCGGGCGAGACGGTCATTGCTGAAGCGGGAGCGATGAACTACTTGGAGGAAGATATCTCTTTCCAAGCCAAGATGGGAGACGGCTCTACTGCGAATGAAGGGGTGATGGGCAAGCTTCTGTCGGTGGGCAAACGGGCTCTAACAGGGGAGTCCATTTTCATGACCCACTTCACCCATCAGGGAGGCAGTGGCAAGCGGCGGGTTTCTTTCGCCGCTCCATTTCCCGGGAAGATTATCCCCGTGGATCTCAATCAGATCGGAGGCTCCATTGTGTGTCAAAAGGACTCCTTTCTCTGTGCCGCCTTTGGAACGAAAGTGTCCATTGCTTTTAACAAAAAGCTCGGGACGGGATTCTTCGGGGGAGAGGGCTTCATCATGCAGAAGCTTGAGGGTGACGGCATGGCCTTCATGCACGCCGGAGGCACTGTGATCAAGAGGGAGCTGAAAGGTGAAACCCTTCGGGTTGATACCGGCTGTCTCGTAGCACTGAGCCCGGGAATTGATTATGGCATCGAGCGCGCTGGCAACCTGAAGAGTATGTTCTTTGGCGGTGAGGGAATGTTTCTCGCCACCTTGCGGGGAACGGGGACAGTCTGGTTGCAGAGCCTGCCTTTCAGCCGGATGGCGGACCGCATCGTGAAGAGCGCTCCTTCCGCGGGTGGCAGTCGCCAAGGGGAGGGCTCGGTCTTAGGTGCACTGGGTGGTTTGCTGGACGGCGACAACTAGGGCTGAACTAGCAATTGATTTGAGAAGGCCTTCCTCCACACGGTGCGGAAGGCCTTTTTTATTCTTCATCGCAGAAAAAATTCCAGAATGGCCAGCGAAGTGAAACACCAGCGGGAAAGAGCGAGTTTAATAGGCAGATGCAAAGAGTGTTAAAGTCTATTCTCTCAGTCTGTGTGCTGGCCGCCACGACCATTCTCGAGGCCGCGCCCAGCCAGCCGAATATTGTCTTCATTCTGGCGGACGATCTGGGGTGGCAGGATGTGGGCTTCATGGGCAGCCGTTATTTCGAGACTCCGCATCTGGATGCCCTCGCGCAGGAGAGTCTCGTCTTTGAAAATGCCTTTATGTATCCCACTTGCTCTCCCTCGCGGGCAGCCCTTCTCACCGGGCAGCAGTCTTTCCGCACCGGATGCTATACCGTGCCAGTGCTGGAGCGGGGAAACAGCAGGGACAATATCTTTTCGCGATGGACGGTGGGCGAGGAGCATACCGTTTACTCCAAGCCCTTGCGCGATGCTGGCTATCAATTGATACATCTGGGCAAGTGGCACATCGTGGGACCGCATCCCGAGCTGGAAACCGATCTTCCGCTCAAGAAGAAGTTGAGCCAGCCCAAGAACGCGGATTGGAGTTGGCTGGACAAACATCGCACCCCAGCCCTCCAAAGGTTCTATCCCACCGGGCGGGGTTTCCATGAGAACGTGGGCGGAACCTGGTGGGGGGATCCGGCGCGGGGATATGAGCAAGGGTATCGGGCGCCTAGTGGTGGTTATGTCGCGCCTTTCAATAACCCCTTCATTCCTGAGAAGGAGGATGATGAGTGGTTGACCGATCGCTTGACGACAGAGGCCATCGACTTCATGGACCGGCATAAGGAGGCTCCCTTTTTCGTGAATCTTCATTTCTACGCCCCTCATCTCCCTTCCATCGCGCGGAGTGAGGAGTCGCTGGCGCACTTTATCGCCAAGGATGGGGACCCCTCGACTGGACAAGGTCTTGCGGAAGGAGAGGAAAAGAAAAAGATCGCAGCCTATGCCACCATGGTGAAGTCAATTGATGACAACGTGGGCCGGATCCTCAAGTACTTGGAAGAGGAGGATTTGCGGAGCGAGACCCTGATCGTTTTTTCCTCGGACAATGGTTTCAACGGATTGCAGAGCGTGAATCGTCACCTCAGGGCCGCCAAGGGTCATGTCTATGATGGTGGACTCCGCGTGCCTGCCTTGGTGAACTGGCCGGCGGTGGTCAAGCCCGGCAAGAACTCCACGCCAGTCTGTGGACTCGATCTCTTTCCTACCTTTCTGGAGCTATCCGGTGTTTCTGATTACCGTGGAGTGCTGGATGGGGAGAGCTGGGGGCCGCTTTTGCGGGGTGAGCCTTTGCCCGAACGGGCGCTGTTTTGGCACATTGCAAGCACCTATAAGAATCCTCCCTGTTCCATCATCCGGAAGGGCGATTGGAAGCTGATTCAGTTTCTCAAGAAAGGAAACATCGAGCTCTACAACACCGGAAGTGATCTCAAAGAGAGCAAGAATCTCTCTGCGAGCCATCCCGAAAAAGCCACAGAGCTGCTTGCGGAACTAGTGGCGTGGAGGAAGGAAAACAAGGTGCCTTTGCCTCCCAGTTCTACGCTCGAAAATTGAGAAGTCGATGGAGAGAGGTTCCCCGGGGCATCCTCATTCGCATGGAAAAGAAAGGGACACCCCGGGGTCTCGGTTTTTGCTACTTTCTCGGAATCAGGTGAATGATTCCGGCTCCCTTGTTCCCCCAAGAGAATGTGATGCGTGCATTTCTAACAAAATTAAGAAGTTAAAAAATGAACGGTAGGAGAAAGGACAATCTAACGACGTTGTCTTCTCAGAAGGGTCAGTAGGCTGAGAAGGGACATTGCAAGAGCCGAGGGCTCGGGGACGGTGTTGATGGTCACGTTCGATAGAGTCGCTTGGTCGACCCCGAGTGAAGAGCCCAGAAGAAAGCCTATGCGGTCGAAGGTGAAGGTGTTCGGAGTGTCGCCGGATACGGTTCTCATCGAACTGTAGGTCGTTGAGCCGACTCCAGTCAGGGTGGCGAGGACATCCACAAGGTTGCCGTCCCGCGTGATGCTGAACGCCAAATCGTAATTCCCGTTGCCGAAAGTGTTCTGCTCTGAGCCTGTTCCCAGGGTCTGGGTTCCACCGGTGGAGGCGAAGCTGTTCGTATTGGGATCGTTGCGTTCGCGGAGGAGATTGTTTTGTGAGAAATAGCCCAGCCAGCCAATGTCTGTGGACGAACCGTCGGAGTCATAGACGCCGAAGCGCATCTGGTTGCTATGGATGCTTCCCCCGGCGAGGGTGAGATCGGCATTGAGGGAGATGGTCATGCCATCGGCGAGAAGGATTTCGTCAAAGACTCCGTAGAAGGTGGCGCTGTTGGCGCTATCCATACTTCCATCGCCGACCACAATCGAACCTGCACTGCCGGTAGTGTAGGGATTGCCGGAGGGAACGTGCCACTCCGACACGATGATGGTCTGGGCATTGATGAGAGTGTTGAAAAAGAAAAAGAAGGGCGCGGCTTGGATTAAGGTTGAGCGGGTTGTTTTCATTTGAGAGTCCAGATTATCAAGGCGAACCTGAACCGGAGATGAATCGCCTATGCAAAAGGGGGAAAAGACACCGAAAGGAACCTGAAGGTTGTCAGCTGAGTGTCGGATTCATCTCCTGTTCAGGTTCGAGCGGTCACAAACACCTTTGATGTGCTCGTGCTGGAGAACTCGAAGGAGGAACGTTCCGGCGGGGGATTTTATGTTTTTCTTTTTCCATTGATGGTGATGTCGTCTGTTCGAGTGAAGATTCTGGTAGTCGAGGATGACGAAGACCTGCGTGCTCTTCTCGTCTCGATGCTACGGGACGAGGGCTATGTGGTAGACTCCTGCAGCGATGGGGAGGAGGGGTTCTATCGCGCTGCCAACTGGGACTACGATGCCATCGTCCTGGATGTGATGTTGGAGGGGTTGGATGGCTTCGAGGTGTTGCGCAGGCTGCGCGCGGTTAAGAAGATTCCCGTCCTGATGTTGACGGCACGAGACGCGGTGTCGGATCGGGTAAGGGGCTTGGACGAAGGGGCGGACGACTATCTCACCAAGCCTTTTGACCATCCCGAATTCCTTGCGCGGGTGAGGGCGGTGATTCGACGAGGGGGGCTGAGTCTTGAGCGTCAGCTGACTCTCGGTCCGGTGGAGCTCGACACGATGGCGATGCGGGTGACCGTGGACGGCAAGCCGGTCGAGCTGACCGCACGGGAGTTTGCTCTGGCGGAGATGTTGATGCGGAGACGGGGCGAAGTGGTGTCCCGTGACTTTATTTACGAAAACCTTTTCGACGAAGATGACGAGTCGCTTTCGAATATGCTCGATGTCTATGTCTATAAGTTGAGGCAAAAGCTGGGACGCGACTTTGTCAAAACCCGACGGGGGGCGGGTTATGTGGCGGAATGAAGTCGTCGAAACCATTCCTGCCCTGGTGGAAGTCCATCACCTGGCGGATTCAGCTCTGGTATGGAGTGGCTTTGGCCCTGGCCATCGCGGCGATGACGATTGCCTTTTATCGATATGAGAGAGAGCACCAGTTGGACCGGCTGGATGCGCGTTTGGCAGACTTGGTGAGACCGATTCTACCGCAGGTCGCTCCGGGGGGAGCGCGCAATCGCGAAGGGCCTCCGCCACCCCGACAGCGGGGAGAGGGGGCCGAAAGAAGGGCGCGAGGGCCGGGTGGAGAGGGGCGTCCCGAGATGCCGGGGCGGAAAGTGCCCGAGTGGTTGAGTGAGTCCTATTGGGCGGTCGCCTGGGATCCGCAGGGCGAGATTGTCTATCGGGCGGGGCGGCCCGCGCCGGACTTTGTCGCCTATGAGGAAGGACGTATTGCGGATGAACTGCGCACTCGCGAAGGGCATCGCATGATGAGATTCATGGGACCCGGGCGACGGGTCATCGTGGTGGGGGCTCCCCTGACTCTCATCGAGCCCCAATTGCGCCAGCACACGCGCAAGTTGATCGGGGTGGGGTTGGGTCTCTTCGGTGGAGGGCTCTTGGTAGGATGGTTGATTGTGCGTTGGGGATTGCGGCCGATTGGGGTGATTGGTCGAACGGCCACGGAGATCGCCGAGGGGGATTTGAGCAAGCGTATCGACTCCGCGCACGCGAGCAGGGAGCTGCATGGATTGGCCGAGGTGCTCAATACAACCTTTGCCAAGCTTGAGGCCGGGATTAAAGAGCGGGAGCAGTTCACGGCGGACGCTTCTCATGAGTTGCGGACTCCTCTAACAGTGGTCATTGGGCAGATTCAGCAACTGCTTTCGGCCGAGCGCCCCGGACAGGAGTATCGCGAGGGCCTGCTCACCGCCGAGCGCGCGGCACAGCGGATGAAGAAGTTGGTGGAGGAGCTCCTGTTGCTGGCGCGTTTGGATGAAGCACGGCACGCCAAGCGCGACCCGATGGATCTGGCGGACGTGGTGAGAACGGTCGCGAGTGAGATGCGGGGACTGGTGGCCAAGCGGGATGCCGAGTTGAAGCTGGACCTGCAACCCGCGCCATTGATGGGAGACCGGGATGCCATCGTGCGGGTGGTGGCCAATCTGTTAGGCAATGCCCTTCAGCACAACCCCACCGGGGTTTCGATCAGGATTTGGACTCGGAAAGGAGAGCGTGAGGTTGAGCTTGGAGTGCAAGACTCGGGGGAGGGAATCGGTCAGGAAGAGCAGAAGCATCTTTTCGAGCGCTTCTATCGGGTCGATACCGCGAGGTCCCGGCGGTCGGGGGTGGGGAATTCTGGTTTGGGTCTATCGATTTGTGATGCTTTCGTGCGGCAGCATGGGGGACGCATTGAGGTCGAAAGCGAGATAGGCCGGGGTTCGACCTTCCTCGTTACTTTCCCGCTCAACTCCTCCTCGTGAAAAGGGGCCGCCAAGGATTCCGTGTCGAAACAATTTTCAAGAGGGAGTTCGCGGCAATTGTGGCTTCCAAGCGGGTATTCAGATCGTGGTGAAACAGTCCGGGATTGGCGAGACCTTGCAGTTCGGCGGTGGGGCCGAATCGAATGACGCTTTGGCGACGGTCGGGGTGGAACATGGGTGCATCGCTGGGCCGGGGGTCGGGAGGGGCCGAAAGGGAGAATGGGGGAGCGAAGAGCGGTCTTCTTTTTCCCGATTTTTCCCGCAACCTTTTTGGAATCGAGGGGTTGATAGCTCCTCACAGATGGACCTTGGGGGTGAGCTTGCGTTCAGCTGGAAGATTTTTCAGGCTCTCTCATCTTTCCAAACCGAATTCTTTTTACAATGCGTCATTCAATTCTGATCTTATCTCTCAGCGTGCTGGGCCTAACGGTTTCTCTAACAGCGCAAGAACGTCCAGACCGTCGTCCCGAAGCTGGTCCTCCTCCCCAGGGAGAGCCTCGCGGTGAACGGGGACCAGGAGGTGGGGGGCGGGGGCCGGGCGGGCCTCAAGAGGAAGACGTGAAGCTGCTCGCAGAGCATGACCGCAATGAGGATGGCTGGCTCAATGCCAAAGAGCGGGCCGAAGCCAGAGAAGCGCTCAAAGAAAAGCGGGATGGTGCCGGAGCCCAAGGTAGGCAGGGCGGAAGACGGGGGCCAGGCAATGGCAATTTCCCCCCGGCAAGTGCCGGCCCCAAGATTTCTCCCGAGGAGGTTGAGAGCTATCCCGATGCGCCGCTTTACGATGCCGAGACCCTGCGAACGATTTTTCTAACCTTTCCCAATGAGGACTGGGAGGAGGAGTTGCAGGAGTTTAAGGCGACGGATGTCGAGGTGCCCGCGACCATGGTGGTGGACGGAAAGAGCTATTCCGGCGTGGGCGTTTCCTTCCGCGGCGCGTCTTCCTACTTCAGGATTCCGGCCGGTCACAAGCGTTCCTTTAATCTCTCGCTCGACCTCGTGGATAAGGGACAGCGGCTCTATGGGCACAAGTCCTTGAACCTGCTTAACGGAAATGGTGACCCCTCCCTGATGAGCACCGTTCTTTATTCCCAGCTGGCTCGCGAACACATCGCCGCACCTAAGGCGAACTTTGTGAAGGTGGTGGTCAATGGCGAGTATTGGGGGGTCTACGTCAATGTGGAGCAGTTCGACAAAGTCTTCACCAAAGACAACTACGGAGCATCATCGGGTACCCGTTGGAAGGTGCCGGGGAGTCCGCGCGGTGACGGGGGCTTGGCTTACGATGGAGAGGAGCTAGCCCCCTACAAGACCCGCTACGATATGAAGTCCAACGACGGGACCAAGGAGTGGGAGGCACTGGTGGAGCTTTGCAAAGTACTCAACGAGACCCCGCTGGAGAAGCTGGAGGAAAAACTCGCTCCGCTGCTCGCGATCGATGAGACCCTTTGGTTTCTGGCCTACGATGTGGTGCTGGGCAATAGTGATGGATACTGGACCAGGGCAAGTGACTACTATCTCTTTCGCGACAAGGACGACGTCTTTCACACCATTCCGCATGACATGAACGAGGCCTTTCGTGAAGGACATCGCGGCAACAGCGGGGCTGAGCTCGACCCCTTGATTGGTCTCGATGATGCCCGCAAGCCGCTTCGCAGTCGCTTGCTCAAGGTGCCGGCTCTCCGTGAGCGCTATCTGGGTTTCGTGCGCGAGATAGCGGAGAAGCAGTTGGCGTGGGATGAGTTCGGAGCCAAGGTGAACCAGTATCGCAAGCTGATCGAAGAGGCGGTTAAAGAGGATACCCGCAAGCTTGCCTCCTACGAGGCCTTTCAAAAAGCCACCATCACAGACGACACTGCGGGGGAACACGGTCCCGAAGGCTCGCTGCAGCGCTTTGTCGAAGAACGGCGGGAATACTTGCTCAATTACGAAGCTCCGGAAGAGTAGCCTTCATCGGCAGTGCTGATTTTGCTCTCGCAGTTTGAGAACGGGAACGGAGATGTTTCCGGCTTACAGTTTTGCAAAGATCCACCTACGTTGGAGGCTTGGGCGAAGGGACGAACCAGCTAAAAACCGGAATCCAGTTGACCGGGCGTATCTTCGTCCCTATGCAGGTGACGTTCTTGCGATTGATCTAGCTTGTCAAAGGGACCACTTCGTTTCCCGACAGCTAGCACCAATCTACCATCATGGCCACTACCCAAGAACGTAACCAAAACAGAAGCCGTCCCACTAAGTCGAACTCAGAAAGAAGAAAGCGTCAAGCTGTCCACCGTAAGCGGCTTGTCGCCTTGGGAATGGACGAAGCTGTCGTCGCCCTCATGAGCTCGAAAGACGTCCGCGATAAACTCAAGCGCCCTGCTAAAGTGGCCAAAGAGTTCGCCGACAAAAAGTAGTCCCAGTTGGACACTTCTTCAGATTTTCAAAGAGGCCGCACTTGATGCGGTCTTTTTTTTGTGCGTTGTTTGATAGGCTGGTTTTTTTTGACGCGGAGTTTCTGAGCTATCACAGAGATTTTTTTGAGGCGGAAATCTTAGAGTTTGAGAATGAATTTGCTCAGTGTGTGGGCTTTCAATTCGTTGGAGAAAATTCTGAAGATTCCTGTTTGTCCTGTGCCTGGGCAATGAAATCAGGTTTGTCGATTGCTCTTCGCTTTGTGCAGGTTGTCGGTTGTCGGGCATGTGGTCAATCAAGGTCTGGCTGACATTCCGGGGTGGGTGTGCGCTGCTGGATGGAGGGCTCGACTTTCAGCGCGTTTCGATTCGCGTCCGGACTTTTTTCGATACCCTCCCTACCGAAATGTTTTCTAACAAGTTAATGGAGTTAAGGAAAGTGGTGGATTTTTTAGGGTGGTAGAAATAGGATAGATTCGCGGATTAGAGCTTGCTGTCACTCTTCTTCCAACCACCATTCACCTACCCTCAATATCGCATGAAAACGACTCTCATCTTCCCTCTTCTTTTTTCAGCATCTCTTGTGGGCTTTGCGGATCCTAATGCTTGGACGGTCGATAGTCAGGAGGAGTGGGAGCAGGGGCTGGCTTCGCAGGATGAGCTGGAGGTGAAAGGGGGGATGGTTTCGCCGGTGGGGGAGAAGGCGACTTTTCGGAGCGTGATGCGGAGTTTTGATGAGTTGAGGTCGGCGGAGTCGATTCGCTTGGAGCAGTCACCAGTTTGGCTGAATTGGGAGCCCACTTCGAATATTGGCACTGCGAATATTGGCACCGCGAGTATGGTGGGGGCACCGGTGATGTTGAGCTTGGGGCCTGACAACTATTGGATGTTTGCAGCTTATCGGGACCCTTCCTCGAAACAGGGAAGGAAGGGCGCGGGCTCGCCGCCGTTCGAAGCCAAGTCTGCCACTGTGGAGGGATTTGAGGTTCCGTTACTGACCACTCCCTTGGCCAATGAGTTTACGGCGCCGGGTGGGCTGCAGAAAAATGCGGGAGGTTATCACGCTTGGCAGAGTCGCGACATGGTGAATTGGGTCCATCATGGCTCGGTTACGGGCAAGGATAGGAATTGGGTGACCTCGGCGGAGCATGTCGATGGTAAGACCTACATCTACTCTGACTTTCCCAATGATCAGGATCCTCATCTGGTGATCGACAGCGACCTCACCGACGGTCTTCCGGGAGAAGACTTGGGGATGGCTTTCAAAGATCCGAGCCATGGATCGGACTCTGCCATCATCCGCGGATTGGATGGAAGGTTTCACCTCATTCTTGAGGACTGGAGTCCCATCGATGCCTCGACCCATGCGTGGGATTCGCCCTTGGCGATGCATGCGGTTAGTGAGGATGGCATTCGAGATTTTCAAATTTTAGCTCCACCGGTTGATGAGCGGACGAAGCCCACGGGCACATTCGCGGAATATCCTCACCCTCACTGGCACCGGGATGATCCTGAGAATTACCCTGGAAAGCCTGCGCCAGCGGTTGTGTCCCAGCACCGGATCAAGGAGGGCCAAGTGGTGGCCTGGGGAGAGTATGAAGTCCACGAGCCGGAGCAGAATGCCTATGGCGATTGGGCTTCCATTGCGATAGGGGAGCAGCAGTATTTGTTCTGCGATTTCGATCCGGTAGGTGGCCATGGCAAGGAGGCGATGAGTGTCGGGTGGTTCACGGCCGGGAGCATCGATGGCCCCTTCGAGTGGTGCGGCAACATTGGACAGGGGCACCCTGATCCAGATATCATCTTTGCCGAAGGGCGCTTCTATCTCGTCACGCAAACCGCGAAAGACTTCGCGAGTCCCGGCCCCTGGGTGGACACCGTGGAGGTGCGGGTGGGTGTTGATACAAACCAAGATGCTCGGATCGATCAGTGGACCGAGTGGCGGGAAGTGAAGGAGGGTTATGACTGCATTCCCGGCTTTGCAAAACAGATCCGCAAGGCTCCCGCAGCGATGGACTTGACCGGACTGCCCAAGGGATACGGTTTTCAATATGAAGTTCGTCTCACCGATACGACCGCTAACAAGTCCAAGCCGATGCTGGATAAGATCGTGCTTTCGTTTTCGGATGGGGCTGTCCGGTAGGCCGCGTGCGTCGGGCGGGTGGTCGACCGATCTAATATCCCACGGCGTGACCATCTTTCCGGCTTTCGCTGGCGCCGAGATAGACTTTGTTTTGCGAATCCCAGATGATGGCTTGGTAGCCGCCATAGGAGCCGGTGCGGGTGCGGAGATCGTGACCTCGCTTTTCAAGGCCACGCACCGAGTCGAAGGGGATTCCTGATTCCAGCGAAACAAAACCGCCGTCGGTCATCTGGGGGACATTGTAGTCGGTGGAGCGGTGGTGTTGCCAGCGGGCGGCGTCTCCGGCCTCTTGCAGATTGAGATCAAAGTCGACGAGGTTGGTGATGATTTGCACATGGCCCTGAGGTTGCATGGCCCCGCCCATCAGCCCAAAGCTCATCCACGGCAGACCATCCTTCATCACGAAGGCTGGGATGATGGTGTGGAAGGGGCGCTTGCCCGGGGCGTAGACATTGGCGTGGTCGCGTGGCTCCAAGACAAACATTTCACCCCGGTTCTGGAAGCCAAAGCCTTGACCCGGGACCATGACCCCGCTGCCCATGCCGCGGTAGTTGCTCTGGATGAGTGAGACCATGTTGCCCTGCGAGTCGGCGGTGGTGAGATAGATGGTGTCGCCTTCCTCCAAGGCCGGGTTGCCGGCATTAACCCGCCGGGCCGCGCGGTCGGGATCGATCAGGGCGCGGCGCTGGGCGGCATACTCCTTGGAAAGGAGGCCCGCGAGAGGGATTTGGGAGAAATCCGGATCGCCGTAAAACTTGGCGCGGTCTTCGAAGGCGAGTTTCTTGGCTTCGATCATGAGGTGAAGCGTCTCTGCCGACTGTCGTCCCATGCCGCGTAGATCATAGCCTTCCAGAATGTTGAGCATTTGTAAGGCGGCGATGCCCTGGCCGTTGGGCGGGAGTTCGAAGACGTCGTAGCCGCGATAGTTGACCGATACGGGTTCGACCCAGGTAGAGGTGTGCGCTTCCAAATCGGCCTTTCGCAAATAGCCCCCGTTGGCTCGCATGAAGGCATCGATCTCGTCCGCGATTTCGCCGCGATAGAAGACATCCCGGCCTCCTTGGGCGATGCGGCGATAGGTTTTTGCCAGGTCGGGGTTTTTGAAGATTTCGCCTTTCCTGGGAGCGACTCCGTTGGGAATCCAGGTCTGGTAGGCGTTGCCCGGGACCTTCTTGAAGGCTGCTCCGTATTTCCAGTAATGGGCAATCAGTTCGGTGAGCGGAAAGCCTTCCTCGGCATAACGAATAGCTGGAGCTAAAATGTCCGGCATGGGTTTCGAGCCGAACTTCTTGTGCAGTTCATACCAGCCATCGACGGTTCCGGGGACTGAGACGGGAAGGACACCCAGGGAGGGGATGGTGTCGGTTGCGAGCTGGTCGAGTTCGCCCCGCAGTTGGTCATAGCTAAGGCCGAGGGGGGTGCGACCGGAGGCGTTGAGGCCATAGAGCTTCTGGTCGGAGGCGCTCCAAACGATTGCAAAGAGGTCGCCGCCGATGCCGCAGCCCGTGGGTTCCATCAAGCCGAGGGCGGCATTGGTGGCGATAGCGGCGTCGATGGCGTTGCCGCCGCTCTTGAGAATATCGAGCCCGATCTGAGCGGCAAGAGGATGGCTGGTCGCCACCATGCCGTTTTGCGCGATGACCTCGGCCCGTGTGGCAAAGGACTGACTGGCGACGCGATCGATTTGAGCTGAGAGAGTTGCGGTGAGTCCGAACATGGCAGTGGAGGCAAATTTGAGAATGCGGGAAGAGCGTGTTTTAGCCGAGGGAGGGCTTGCGGGTGTGGCGGAGTAGGGTGAAAGCATGGGAGAGCGTGGTTCGGTTCTCGGATTCGCGTTTGGAGAGCACTGTCGCAAAGTCGGGGAACTGTCGAATTCATTAAGTGTCCGAGCGAGATTCTATTTGGGGGAAGAATGAGCGAGTCGCTGCTCACGAGTGGATTACAGGAAGTTACAGCGCGGTTTTTTTCTCGAGTAGAAGCGGGAAGGCTTTGCCGGGCTAGGAGCGTCCTTTGTGCGCAGTAGCTAAAAAAACATTTTTTAAAATTGAATAGTTTGTCATTATTAATTATCAATAAGTGCCCCATTTAACTATGAAGACCACATCCCAAAGCCAATCAGAGAAGCCAACGCTGAGCTTCATCATCCCTCTGATGAACGAGCAGGAGACCCTGCAAGAGCTGTATGATCGTATTGCCGAGCAGGCCAATGAACTGTCCCGAGGGTGGGAAATCATCTTTATTGATGATGGCAGCACGGATTCCTCGTGGGAAGTGGTCGAGAAGCTGGCGAAGAACGATACGGAGCATGTGCGGGCGATACGTTTTCGGAACAATCAGGGAAAGGCCCCGGCTCTTTCCGCTGGATACGCCGAGGTTTCCGGCGAGATCGTTTTTACCCTCGACGCGGATCTTCAGGACGATCCGAAAGAGATTCCGCGCTTCTTGGAGAAGTTGAACGAAGGGGAAGGTTGGGACGTGGTTTCGGGCTACAAAGAGAAGCGCCACGATCCTTGGCACAAGGTTTTGCCGAGCCGGGTCTTCAACCTGATGTTGAGCAAGGTCAATGGGGTCAAGCTGCACGACCACAACTGTGGCTTCAAGTGCTATCGCCTGGAGGTTGTGAAGGCTTTGCCCATGTATGGTGAGATGCATCGCATGGTGCCCTCGCTGGCTTCCATCGAAGGCTTCCGCACCACCGAGATTGTAGTGGAGCACCACCCGCGTTTGCATGGGGTTTCGAAGTATGGCGTCAAGCGCTTCGTGCGGGGCTTCATGGACATGTGGTCAGTCTACTTTATTAAGAATTTCCGCGAGCGTCCGCTGCACCTGATGGGTGGAGTGGCGATGCTTTGTGCGATGGCGGCTGGATTGATGTGGTTGCTGGCCCTTATTCCGTTGTTTCCCGACGGCTTGCGCGGGGGACTTCTCGCGGCTGCCCCGGCGGCGCTGTTCGCGGCTCCGGTCCTGGTCATGCTCGGCTTTCTAGCGGAGATGATCACCAACCGCCATTACTCCAAGGAGCATCCTCTTCCCATCGTGGACCGCATCGAACCGCTCAATGCGGAGGTGAGGGAGAAGGTGACCTCGATTACCAGCTTCGGCAATGAGGAGGAGAGCGAGGACAAAGCCAAGATTCTGGTAGCGGATGATGATTCCACGCTGCGCAGATTGAGCACGCTGATGTTGGGCAAAGAAGGATGGGAGATCGTGGCGGTCGATACGGCTGAAGCGGCGATGGCGGCGATCGGGCCGGAGTTCGATGCGGTGTTGCTCGATATCTATTTGCCGGGACTTTCGGGAATTGAGGTTTTGCCCAAGCTGAAGGCGATGGCTCCTTTCACCCAGGTGGTGGTGCTTTCAGGCTCAGACTTGGCCAAGGATGGGGCCGACGCGATCAAAGCGGGGGCCTTCGACTTCCTGTCGAAGCCGATTCAGAAGGATGAACTGGTGGAGACCTTGGGGCGGGCGATTCAGGCCAGCCGTTCGCTGCGACCTATCTCGCGTGAAAAAGTAGGCTAGCCCGATCCAGACCAACGAAGAGATGGAAAAGAAGCAAACGAAGAAACTGCGCATTGCAGTTCTGGGTTCGACCTATCCCCGCAATCAGGAGGACCCCGGGGTACCCTGGCAGCGCGAGATCGTGAACCGCACTGCCGCAGCCGGTCACGACGTCACGGTGCTGGCTCCTTCCTGGCGCGCCTTGCCGAATCATGAGATTGATGGCGTGCCCGTGCTGCGCTGGCGTTATGCGCCCAAGCAGTGGGAGACCCTGACCCATGATGAAGGGGCGCCGAACAAGCAGGGGTCGCCGCTCTTCAAGGTATTTGCCCTGAGCTATATTGCTTGCGGGATGATTGCAGTGTTCTGGTGGACCTGGCGGAAAAAGTTAGATGTGCTGCACGTGCACTGGCCTTTTCCCCATGGCTTCATGAGCTGGCTGCCGGCCAAGGTTTTCGGGACGCGGGTGGTGATGACTTGTCATGGCGCGGAATTGGCGTTGGCGCGTAATAGCGGAGGAGTGCGCAAGGCCTTGGCCGCGCTGTTGAAATCAGGAGACGCGCTTTGCGCAAACAGTTCCCACACCGCGAATGAGATCCGCAAACTCTGTGACCGGCCAATCCACATCCTGCCCTATGGCGCGACAGTCGAGGCAGCCGATGTAGGCAAAGAATATCCGGTCTCGGATCCACCGCTTCTGCTGAACTGTGGTCGCTTGATTCAGCGCAAGGGCCTTCATGTGCTACTGCGCGCTTTGCCGAAGATTCTGGAAAAACGAAAGGTTAAGGTCGTCATCACGGGCGAAGGGGACTGCAAGGAGGAGTGGATGAAGTTGACCACCGAGCTCGGTCTCGACGAGGTGGTGGAATGGGCTGGCTTTGTGAGTAGTGAGCGACTGGCCGAGCTCTACCACACCTGCACCTGTTACGTGCATCCTGCCATCTTCGATGACCGGGGCGATACGGAAGGCCTGGGAGTGGTTCTCATTGAGGCCCTGCGCCATCGCAAGCCAGTGGTGGCTTCCGGGGTGGGGGGAATCGTGGATGTGATCAAGGACGAGGAAACCGGACTCCTCGTTCCCGAAAAAGACGAGGAAGCGCTCGTCGCGGCCATTCTCCGTATTCTCGATGACCAGGAACTCGCCAAACGCTTGGCGAATCAAGGCTTCGACTATGCGCAGGAAGTCTTCGACTGGAACCGCATCGTGGATGCCACCGTCGCCGTCTATGATGGGACGGCCGGGACGCCCGGGCAATAGGCGATGAAAGCTATTCTCAAGCGGCTCAAGCCTTTCTGTTTCGTCGCGGTCCTGGCCTTCATGGCTTGGGGGCTGTGGGCTTTGCGTGAGCAATTGGGGGAGGCACTGGCGTCCGCGAATCATCTCATGTTGTTAGGGGCTGGGCTTTTGGCGGCGGTCTACCTCTTTCTCAATGCTTCCGTTTGGGGAGTGATTCTCCGCCTGGTTGGCATCGAGGTCAGTCGCTGGCGGGCAGCCCGGCTGTGGATTGAATGCGAGTCCATGCGCTGGCTACCGGGTGGAGTCTGGGGATACGCGTCCCGTGTGGTGGAGGCCAAACAAGTGGGTGCAGCCAAAGGGCCAGCCGCGCTGAGCCTGGCGGTTGAACTCGCTCTCACGGTGGCCGCTTGGGCCAGTTTGGGATTGGTCGGAACTCTCTTGTCGCCGCAATTGCGAGCGGCCGGCTTGGTCTACTTGGAGCGCTTTCAGATTCCGCCCACCGGTTTTTTCCTGGTGGTGGGATTGGGAATTCTTGCGGCTGGAATTGTTCTTTTCCTGGACCTCTTCAAGCTGCGCACCAGGATCTATAATGCATCGCGAGAGATTTTGCGCGGCTTAATGCAATGGCGAATCACGCTGCGTGCTTATTGCGAGTATTTGACTCTGTCGCTTTTCTACGGAGTCGGTTTTCTACTTTGCCTCCAGGCTATTGGAGTAGACCCTCTCCCTAGTCTTTTGGATGCAGCGGGTAGTTACGGTTTGGCTTGGATCGTTGGTTTTCTGGCCTTCGGGGCTCCCGGAGGCATGGGGGTGCGCGAGGGGGTTCTCTATCTCGTTTTTGCTCCGCTGGGCATCGGAGCGGAGGTGGCAACGGCCGCGATTCTGTGGCGGGCGATTCAAATCGTTGTCGAGTTGCTCCTGTTGGCAGTCATTAAGGCTTGCTATCGCAAGCCCGTGCTGGCGTAGGATTTCACTGTCGGCTGCCCATGAAGCCGTTGGGAATGTGGATTCGGTCCCACCTATTCCGTGACCGTTTCCACCCGGTAGAAGCGCTTTGCCACGGTGGCAGGAACGCTTTCGGTGAAGCGGGTTGTTTGACCGCTCTCTCCAGAAACCGAGGTCGCGACGACTTCGAAGAGGTTAGGTTCGGGACGCTCGGCCGCCAGGACCCGGTAGCTTTCGTCCGGGGAGGAATTCCATTCAATCATGACCTCACCCTCGGCGCTGTTGCGCACGAGCTGGACGATGGACAGTGGGGAAGAACCCGGTTCGGCAGGCTCGTAACTGTAGGTGATCGACAGGGTCGCATTGAAGCTGGCCTGCAGGTCTTGCACGCTGTCGAAATCGATCATCACGGGGCTGTTGTAGGTGAAGTCAAATGCTTCTTCGCCAAGGAAGAGGTCGATGAGTCCGGGATGATAGGTGACCCCGGCATCAGCGACCTGGAGGGTGCGTTGGTAGGGTGAGATGCCAAAGTTTCCAGTGAGGGTCTCTCCGGATTCGGCTTCTACACCTTGGTTGCCTCCGGTGCCATCGAAAGTGAGACCGCTCATGGCGAATGAACCTCCCAGGGAGCCGTAGGCTGCCGCAAAATCAGATCCGTCAGCCACGGCACCGTCGAATAGACCGTTGATTTCGCAACGGACGGTGATAGAAACCAGAGTTCCCAGCGAGGCGTCGAATGGCTCAAAAGAGGCGGTGAAAAACTGTGAGTCTGCTAGAAACTCCAGGCCGACCCCATTGTAGAGAGAGTCTTCGTTGGATTTGGCGAAATCCAGGCTTTGCGGGACGTCCTCGACCGCAGTAAGGGAGGAAACAAGAAGAAAGGACGTTGCTGAAAAGGAAAAGAATGATGGCAAGGTCATAACCTCTTCGTGAGCAGAAGAGATGCCAGAGGTGGGAGGAAGGGAACGAGTCCTTTACGCCCCGATCGGGGGGCTTGTTCTGCGTCGGTTCGTTGCTGAATTGAGCGTAGCCAACTAGGGAAGGACTCTATTTTTTCAGGAGTCGCACCGCGTCGATGACAACGTGACCATCGACTCCTTGATTGGTGATGGAAACGGTCCCCGACTTCTCAAAAGAATACTGGCCGACCGTGGTAAAGAGCCCTTCAATCTCGCCAGTTTTTTGCTGATTGACGAAGACTTCGGACAGACCGGCGGCGTGAGAGATGGTGACCGGCACTTTGGACGCGCGGTTGCTGGAGGCGGAGTAGCTGACCTGGACCTCATACTTTCCGGCGGCGGGGACGGTGACCTGATAGACGGCGCTGCTTTTGCCGTCACGGGCACCCTTGTCGTGGAGATAGCTGGAGCCGACTTTGGCGCCTACTTTGCTGCTGGGGACCCACTCGCCGGTCAACTCGGCGACTTTGTCGTCGAAGATGAGCCCCTTGAGTTTGCGGCCTGATTCCAGACGCTGCTTGTCGGCGAGGAGGCGGGGACGCAGGTCCTTTTCGTAATCAACTTCTTGCACCGGGATGTCTTGCTCGATGGCAAAGGAGGCTGCGGTGCCAGCGCTTTGGCCAAGGATCATGAAGGTCGGTTCCATGCGAAGGGAACCGAAGGCGATGTGCGACGAAGAGATCGCTCCGGGCACGAGAAGGTTGGTGCACTCTTCTTTCTTGGGCAGAATGGAACCGAAGGCGATGGGGTAGGGCTTGCGGATGTGGGAGCCCACGTTGCCCTCGTTTTCGAGGTAACCTTCGGGGGTGATGTAGCGCTGGGTGTTGTGGGAGTCCATGGTGTAGACGCCCATGCCAATGCTGTCGGTGATGTCGGTCAGCCCGTTGACGTCGTGCTCGGTGACGACGTGTTCGCCAATCATGCGGCGGGCTTCGCGAATGTAGAGTTGGTGCGACCAGTGACCGTTGTCGACGAATTCATCCTTGGGCAGTCCCCATTGCTTGAGCTCATCCTGTACATCCTTGGGGACGCGGGGATCGTTGGCGACGAAGTACATGAGGCCCTTCTGGTAGTCCTCGTGCTCCTTGATGATTTCGCGACGGCGCTCGTAGCTGGCTTCGGGGTAGTCGTAGTTCTTGCCAATGTTGTCGGTGCTGAATGGTCCGTGGTTATTTTGGTCCGTCTTCTTGTTCGGAGCGGGATCGAATTTGCGGAAGAACTCGGGCCAGCCCGCTTGGAGGACGCGCAGGAGAACTTCGTATTGTTCGGGATCGTAGTTCTCGGGCTTGGGGAAAGGGATGCGGTTGTCGGGATCGTTGGTGAGGCATGCGCGGAAGCAGTAGGCTTGGATGCGGTGGTCGCCGGACCCGTCTTCGCCGGGATCCTCCGCGCTGATGCGGGGGAGAAGTCCGCTCTCGGGATCGCCCGGCACCTTGTAGGGGGAAATTTTCAGTCCCGTGATGTCGAAGTGGTGGGGATGATCACGCCGGCCTTTCTGCACTCCGTTGATGGTTTCGTTGTAGACACTATTGGCCTCCCGCCCCACATGATAGCTGACTCCTGCGGCGGCCATGAGGTCGCCCTCGTAGGTGGCATCGATGAACACCTCGCCGACATACTTCTCCCCATCCAAGGTGGTGATGGAGACAATGCGGGGGCCGTCTTTCTCCACCCCATTTTCGCGGTCGAGCCAGGCATCGCGCACGACGGTGACTTTGTTTTCGGTGACATATTGGTCGAAGGTCTTTTCCGCAACATGGGGCTCGAAGATCCACATGGCATCGTCACCGGGGCGATTACGGCTCTGGCTGCGGGGGATGGCACGGAATTCTTGCTGGGTCTGCTGGCGCCAGGCTTCGGGATTGTCGTAGTAGGCCTTGATGCGCTGATAGAACTCGCGGGAGAGCCCGCCAATACCCGCGGCGTGGCCGTTGTCGGTCCAGCCGAGTCCGCCACTACTCAAGCCCCCAAGGTGCTTGTCGGGGCTGACCATGATAACGCTCTTGCCCATCTGGCTGGCTTGCACGCTGGCCATTACGGCGGTGGAGGTGCCGCCATAGACGATGAGGTCGGCTTGATGAGTTTCTGCGAGGGTAGGACCCCCGAATAGGAAGAGAAGCGAGGCAATGGGTTTGAATGGCATGTAAAGGGTATCAACGACGAAGGCTGGAGTTTTTTTACAGCAAGATTTCCGGTCGAGGTCCAAGGGCGAGGAGCGATTTCGAAATTGCTGGGAATAAAAGGCATTCTGATTGCTCCAGTCCAAAGCATGAAGAATTACCTAGCCGTCGTTTCGTTGATATTTGCTTTGGGGGGAGCCTCTCTCGCGGACCCCAAATCACCTGAAGTGCAATACGACAAGGAGCTGACGGGATTCGAGTATCCCTTCGAGGTGAGCACTTTCCAGTTGGCGTCGCAGAATCAGAAGCTGGAGATGCGCTATATGGACGTGGGGGACCAGGGTTCCGATAAAGCGATTGTGCTTCTGCACGGCAAGAATTTCTCGGGCTATTATTGGGAGCGGGTAGCGAAGGATTTGGTGAAGCGAGGCTACCGGGTGATCATTCCCGACCAAATCGGCTTCGGCAAATCCTCCAAGCCCCGGTCCTATCAATACAGTCTGCGCCAGTTGGCCCTGAACACCAAGAGTCTGTTAGAGAGTCTGGAGCTCAAAGAGTTCGACCTGGTCGGTCATTCCATGGGCGGAATGGTGGCCACCACCTTCGCCGCCGATTATCCCGCGTTGGTGAAGAAGTTGATTCTCATCAATCCCATCGGACTGGAGTCCTACGGGAAGTATGTCGACTTCAAGGACATCGAGTTTTTCTATCAGAACGAGTTGGCCAAGACTGTCGATGGCGCGAGGGCTTATCAGCAGAAGAACTATTACGACGGCAAGTGGGCGGAGGCTTATGAGGAGTTGCTCACTCCGTTGAAGGGACAGTTGGCAGGCGAAGAATGGGAGATTGTGGCTTGGAACAACGCCCTGACCTATGGACCGATTTTCTCAGAGAGCATTGTGGAAAAGTTCCCGCTCATCGAGAACCCGACCTTTCTCATCATCGGGACTCGCGACACCACCGGACCTGGACGGGGATGGAAAAAAGAGGGGGTGACGCGAACCTTGGGGGACTACAAAGAGTTGGGCAAGCACACCCAATCGCTCATCAAAGGCTCAAAACTCTACGAGCTGGAGGGCCTCGGTCACATGCCTCAGTTCGAGGACTACCCGGCCTTTGACGAAGTGTTCGAGAAGGTCTTGGAGGAATAGATTGGGTGAGGGCGGAGGGCAGGCGAAGAGCTTGTCCATTCCGTGCTGGTGAAAAGGAGCAACTATCGTAACAATCTTTCGCCGAAGCTGCGGTTGGAAGAGTCGGGCAGGGTCAGGGCGCGCTTTCTCGGAGGGTGCCCGGGCAAATGGTCTTCCCGCGAAAAGTCTGCTGCTCCCACTTGTCCCATGAATCATCGATCCCGCACTCCTCTCTCGCTGGTAGTTCTTTTCTTCTTCGTGAGCTTGCTCGAGGGCGCGCCCTTTGTGCGCTCGCTCGGGATCAATGCCTTTTACCCGTCGCCGGGGGAGAACGTTGTGCGGGACAATCTCCTGGCGGTAGATGCCCAAGGGGATCATCACTTTGTCTCCCTCACGGGAACTCTCACTGGCCCGGAGGTGTATCTCGTCTATGAGCAGGAAAGAGGAAATCTCACCCGGCTCTTGGACCTCCCGGCAGGTGGCACGACCCAACGCTTGCAAGCGATGACGACCACTGCCAGCGGTGATGTTTTGCTCATAACCTATCTCATTGGGGACAGCTCGCGGGGCTGCGTGCTCTATCACTTGAATGGCCCGAACCCGACAGAGGGACGCTTGATTCTCCCCACCACCTCCACACCCGGTGCGGTGGTTGCTCCCATGGAAGACGGGAGCGTGCTGCTGGCGACCTGTGATGCGAGCCAGGTGATCATCGGACGTCTGAGCCCGGGCGCCTATGAGTATGCGGAGATGGGGCGCTTCGGCGCGACGGTGGGGTCATCCTCTCAGGAGTTCTCCGCCCTCAGCGCGTTCGTGGAGCAGGACCAGACGATTCATCTCGCCGCGTCAACCCGCGAGGCGGCTGATGGGGGAGGGTATCTATCGCAATTGATCTACCGCCGGTTCGAGTTCAACAATCTGGCCATCGCTTCTCCTTGGGAAATTGTCGATAGTGCAGTGTCGGCTTTGTCGGGAGAGGCAGTTGCGGATCACCATGCGATTGCAGTGACGAACGAGACGGTGATTGTCTATGCTGACCGGGATTCGGGAAAGCTCCGGAGTGCTCGCAAGACGCCTTCCGGATGGGAGTTCCAGACCCTCGTGAGTTCTGCCAATATCGGCAAGTTGTTCATCGCTCCTGATGAGCTTGGAACTTTGACCGCAGCTTGGGATAATCTCAGTAATGCGAGTTCGAGTTACCGGACCTTGACGGACAATGTCTGGGGAGTGAGCGAGAATCTGTCGATCGCGAATTTCACCAGCTTCGCCACCGACCGGGGAGGCTACCTTCATTTTGCGGGTCCGATTGCGGTCGAACTGCCGGGGGGTGAAATCCGCAACGGATACGTCAGCTACCGTCCGAAAGATGTCACTGATCTCGACGGAGATGGCTTGCCCTACGTTCTGGAGGAGGTCTTGGGCACCGACCCCGATGTCCCGAATCCGCAGGCGCTGACCTTTGGAATGTCCGCCTCCTCGATGGCCAGCCTCTCCTGCCTGGTCACTGGCGATCTGGCTCGGGTCAACACGAGCGACAGTTACTTTTACTCCGCCGAGAAAGAAATTGCTTTGGAGGTGCAATACTCGACGAACCTCTCGTTCTGGCGGGAGGCAGTGGTAGAAGTGGACACCGACCTCTTCCAGATATCAGGTCGCCCGCCTGTCTTCGTAACGACTCTGCGGGAAAGCGCGCTTGCGACGCCGCGAGCTTTTCTGCGCTTGAAAGCGACGCGCAAGCGTTAGAGCGAATCCCGCCTATTTGACCCTCTCGAGGTCAATGGCCTGAATGATGGCAAGCAACTCTTTGCGAGCAGCATCTTTCTCCATCTTCCCAATGCGAGTGACGGTGAGATAGAGATACTTGTTGTCGTCGAAGACCCGCACCGCGGCCGGACTTTCGTTCACTTCAAAGGTCTGAATGGTCTTGCCTTCGCCTGCCTCGACTTCGGTGAATTTCAGATCGGACCCGAGCTTGGGACCCAAGACTGCGGAGGGAGTTCCTCCGTCTTTGCTGTAGATGAGGTTCAGTTCGACCATGAACATGGTCTTGGGCATCATGAGTACTTGGCCCATGCTCTTCCATTCGCTTGACCCCTTGACTGCTCCTTTGGCCAGCCATTCATAGATCCCACCCTTACCATCGATGACGGTGGCGGCTTTGACCTTGGCTTCGATGTTCGAAGTGACAGCAGCTTCTTCTCCCCAAGAAGTGGCGGTAAGAAGAAGTCCAACAGCGAGTGTAGAAATGAACTTTTTCATTGGTGTTCCCTCGCGAATCTTTCAGATGAGGGTTCGCGAAGTCAATCGAGAAAGAGGTGAGATGAAGGCCCTTTTCACGGCGATCCCATCACCCGAGAAGGGACCTGCTTCGAAAGAGATTCTGTAAAGTTGGTGGCGTCTTTCACGAAACTGACCTAGCGTGCTTTCGTCGCGAGACTAACCCACCTCCCATGATATCTCCTTTCCGATCATTTCCCTTTGTTGTCTTACTCATTTCGAGCGTCGGTGCTTCGGCCGAAGAAATGATTCTGGCCGGCTGGCACGATTTTTCGGGGAGCTATGGAGCCTTTCGAAACCAGGGGTCGGCCAAGAAGGCGGATGCGTCCTATTTCAAAGTGAGCGGATCGCTCTGGGGTGGAGACGGGGCGCGGGTGTCGGCGCAGGGATGCAACGATGGGACTTTTGGCGAGAGCTTTCCGGTAGGGAGTGCGGCGATCGATGGTGCCATGAGCGTGCGGACCGATAGTGCGGGCATCTCCTTCACCGTCACCAACAACAGTGTGCGGGCGATTGGCTTGCAGCGCATTCTTTTCGACTTTGCGAGTATCAATGGAAACTCGCCGCAGAACTTGACCCTGACCTATCAGCAGGGAGACCTGAGCAATGCCAACGGGACCGTGATTTGGAGTCGAAGCGCGGTGCACAATGGCATTTCGGCTTCGGCAGATTACGAGGACGTGGAGATCGACCTGACCGCGCTCACGGACCGGTGCCTGGGGGTGGGGGAAACGGCCCGGTTTCTTCTGGAGGGGGATACGGCGTCGAATCCGACGCAGGCCCTCTTTCTCGACAATGTGGCGGTGACTGGAACCGTCGATGAGATCGCGGTGCTGACTTACAATATCCACGGAGGCTACGGCCCAAATGGCCAGGGAACCCCGGCGGACAATCTGGGCGATTTTTACGAGGATTTCATGCAAGGGGAGGATGTCCTTTGCCTGCAGGAAGTGGGAGAAGGGTCTTCGGCCAGCGATGAGTATCAAGCGGCGAAGGATGTCTTTTCGGCGGACTACCCTTACTCCTATCAAACGATCTATGAGGCCACCGACCGCGCGTGGTATCAGTCTGCGCTGGAGTCTTCACTCGTAATCTTTTCGCGCTATCCCTTTGTGGACACGCACAGTCAGCTCATCCAGATCGATCCGCAGGGTGACGAGTGGTCCCGTTTCGCGCAGCACGTGGTGATTGAGGTTGGGGGCGAACAAATCAATATATTCAATTTTCACAATACCTACAATTTCGGCGATGATGACTATGCCTCGGAAAAGGCGGGGATGAGCAAGTTCAAGGATTACGTCTTCGACCGACTCGACATCACGCAGTGGTCCGAGGCTGAGGACGACAATGTGGTGATGCTGGGGGACTTCAATCTCCGCAATGGCGCGGCCTATCTGGATGTGACCGAGGTTCTCGATCCGCCGGTTCTGACGAGCAACGGGTTGGACCATGTGGCCTCGGTGGAAAGCAAGAGCAACAGTGGGTTCTATGCGGCCGTGGCGGCAGGTTTGTCGGACCATCCGGGCATCTGGGTGACCTATGACTTTGCCTCTCCTTCGGCCGAGCCCCTCGAGTGGGTCAGCCCTCCACAGGAAAGCGCTGTTTGCGAGGTGAGCATGGAGGCGGAGTGGGTGGCGGACTCTGGTGGGGTTCAGTATTATTTCTCTAACAAGACTGTCGCGGACGGGTCCCACGACAGCGGATGGCAAGTCAGCCCCAGCTATACCGATACCGGCTTGGACCCCGCCACGACTTATGAATACACGGTGAAGGTTCGGGATCTCTCCGCCAATCAGAATGAGAGTGTGGAGTCGGCGGCTACTGCAGCGACGACCGCGGCTCTGGTGGCGGAGTCTTTGCCCTATGCGGAAAGTTTCGAAGCTGCCTTGGGAGCCTGGAAGCAGTCCTCGGATGATGATTGGGATTGGACCTGGCATAGCGGAGGGACTGATACCGGCGCGACGGGACCAATTGGGGCATCCGACGGGGTGCAGTATCTCTATGTGGAAAATCACGGAACGGGTGCGCAATACAAGACGTCTTCCCTTGAGGCGCTTTTCGATTTCACGGGAGCGGCCGCGCCGACGCTCTTCTTCGACTATCATATGTATGGAGTCTACATCGACTTTCTCGCAGTCGATGTTCACGACGGGACCAGTTGGACGAACGATGTTTGGATCCGAAACAATCAGCAACACAGCAGCAGTGAGGAGGCGTGGTCGACTGCGGAAGTCGACCTTTCCACCTACGCGGGTCTTGCGGAGGTGACCCTTCGCTTCCGCTCCAAGCAGAAGCAGTGGCATGCTGCCGATACCGCCATCGACAATCTCATCCTTGAGGATACCAACACCGCTCCAGAGGCGATTGGGGGAAGCGCTGTTGTCCGCGGCGAAACGGCGGTGCTGCTTGCTGCCAGTGATGCTGATGATGATGGCTTGAACTACACCATCATAACCCCGCCCAGCCACGGGAGTTTGAGCGGAACGGCACCGGAGCTCCTCTATACCCCCGATGCGGGTTACGTGGGGCCGGACAGCTTCATCTTCAAGGTGGACGATGGCAATGTGGACAGCGGTGAGGTGACAGTCGCGCTGTTCGTGGGCAATGTGCTGGTGGGTTACGGGCATTCGGCGGGTGCGACCAGTCCGGACTACGAATATGGTAGCGTCAGCTCCGTGGTGACCTTGGGCGGAGGATTGGCTGGGGGCGAGATCGCGACCACCATCGACCAGCTTTCGGTCGCGGAAGGGACCGGGCTGCCAAGTGAGGTGGCGGAAGACGATTACGGCTATTTCCTTTCCTACATCGTCGAACCGAACGGAAGTTCAATTGGGTACGAAAGCTTGTTCGTGGATGCCTTTGCCAAGGAGGCCAGTCGCAGCTATCAGCTCAGCTATCGCATTGAGGGTGGGGAAGAGGTTTTCTTGACCAGTGGCGCGGTGAGCGCAGGTGGACTGGAAGACGAGGGGAATTTCGAGATTTATGATTTTCCCGACTTCGTCACTGACGCCTCAGTGGAGTTTCGGATCTATTGGCAAGGGGGGCCTGCGAGCAGCTCGGAATCGAGGGTCTATCTCGATGACTTTTTTCTAACAGGAGAAGTCTTCAGCGACCTTGAGATGTGGAGGTCGTCCTACTTCCAGACGGTGGTTGGGGAAGGAGTAGCGGCTGATGATGGCAATCCGGATGGTGACTCTTTGGACAACTACGCGGAGTTTATCCTGGGCACCGATCCCGGAAAGGCCGACTCACCCTTGGTCATTCTGTCGACGGGCGATGAGGAGATCACGGTTTCCTATTCCCGGCGGAAAGTCGACGGGGTGAACGTCTACGCGGAGTGGTCGCGAGACCTGAAGGACCCATGGTTCACGGACGGACTTTCCGAAGAACTGGCAGGAGACGACGGCGTTTTCGAGACCATGGCGGTGTCCCTTCCGGTCTCCGCTGCGGAAGCGAGAAAGTTTCTCAGCATCGTGGTCGAGCGGCCGGAATAGAGGACTTTACGAACTGTCTGTTAGACTGGCCCATGCGGCTTGGCATGGACGCAATCTGGCAGCGACGGTCTTCTTATTTCTCCTTCACCTTGGGAATGTTCTCCATTCCGAGGGGCTTGCGATTCTTTGGAGCGCTGCGGCCGCTTTCCTTGAGCTTCTTGAGAAGGGCTTGGAGCTCTTCGCGCTTGGCGGCTTCCTTGAAGTAGAGGTTGGTGGTCTCGCCGGGATCGGTCTTGAGGTTGTAAAGCTGGCCCGGGGCATCGGGTTCGTTTTCTTCGAGCACGTATTTTTCCAGCACGTTGTCCTTGTAACCATTTCCGCCGGAGCCCTGGTGGTCGAGGTATTTCCAATCTCCCTGACGGATTTGGAATTCGCCGCGGAAGCTCTGGGTCAGCAGGTGGGGACGGATCGACTTTTCCGCTGGCTGGGTGCCAAGCATAGCGGGGAGCATATCGAAGCTATCGGTGGCGGCTTCGTCTGGTAGTTCATAGCCGACCAAGGAGGCGAGGGTGGCGAAGATGTCGGTGGTATTGGTCATCTGGGCGGAGACTTGTCCGGCAGGAATGCGGCCCGGCCATCTCGCAATGAAGGGCACGCGGTGACCGCCTTCCCAACCATCTCGCTTCATTCCGCGGAATCCGCCCGAGGCATCGTGATCGTGGTCCTGGCGCATCCAGTCCACGTGCACGGTCTCGGCTCCGTTGTCGGCGTTGAAGAGGATGAGAGTTTCCTCGTCGATCTCCAGCTCCTTCATGAGGTCGATGACCTGCCCGACGATGGCGTCGAGTTGAAAGACAAAGTCGCCCCGTGGTCCGGCCTCGGTCGCCCCGTTGAATTCCTCGGAAGGAAGAACGGGAGCGTGCGCGATCTGGGTGGAGAGAACGGCGAAGAAAGGTTTCTCCGGAGTCTTTTCGCGATGGGTGGTGATGAAGGACTTGGTCTTTTCATAGAAGAGCTCATCCACGCCGACGAACTGATAGTCTGGCGCCATCCAGCCCGCGTCGTTATCCCAACGCCACTTTCCCCCGGGGTTCGGGGTGCTCTCGGGATTGTAGCGTTGGTCGGCGGGAATGGGGACCATCCCGTTTTCGATATAGACATAGAGCGGGTCGGTGGTCGGGCAATTGGGGGTGATGAAGGACTCGTGAAAGCCGCGCTCGTTGGGGCCGTCGATGAGCGGGGTGCTCTTTTCGTAATCAATGAGGGGGGAATTCTTAAAGCCGCCCCCGAGTCGCTTGCCGTCTTTGTCGAGCCAAGTCAGTCCCACATGCCACTTTCCAAAGACTCCTGTTTGGTAGCCTTTTTCCTGAAGCATTCCGCCCAGGGTCAGGTCCCCGGGTTTGAGATAACTCGGGCCGCCCGGACCCTCGAAGGCCCCGCCGCCGCGACCTGTCGAACGGTAGATCTGCTGGCCGGAAAAGAGACCGTAGCGCGAAGGAGAACAAATGGTCGAAGGACTGTGCGCATCGGTGAAGCGAATCCCTTCCGCCGCCATTTGATCGAGACGCGGGGTCTGATAAGCCGCGTCGGGATTGTAGGAGGAGAGGTCGCCGTAGCCGAGGTCGTCGGCATAGATGATGACGATGTTCGGTAGCTGGGCGCAGGCGCAGGTGGTGAGTGCGAGGAAGATGGAGAGTGCTGGTTTGGACATTGATTCGCCAAATTATTGTCCGGTCTGCGAGGGAACCAAGTTCATTCGCAAATTGTCTGAACTAAAGGAGCTCTAGGGGAACTCATTGGCCCTGATGCATGCGGCCTTTCATCCGATCGACTCATAAGTTTGGCGAAAGTCGTCACCGAGCTGCTTTCTTCTTTTTAAATTCGTTGTGCTTCCAATAAGGAGCGCCCGCACGCTGATCTTCAACAGGGTGGAGCCTCTTCTCTCTCCTAATGAAAAAGGTTTCAAATCGTTTTCACATTGAAGTCGAGCGTGTCAGCCACCACGACCCTCTTCCCTCCCCAAAGAACCGATATGCCAGCTGATTGTCAACAAGCCCACCCCCTTTCCGCCCCCTTCAACTCACTGCCTTTTGCCAACGTGCGGGGCGGAGAATCCACAACGAGTCAGCGAGCAATTCGCCGGTCTGGCCGTCACTCGTTGCTGGTTCTCTTACTTGTCTTTGGGTGCACCCTCTTGTTCGCCTCGAATGCTAAAGCGGAATTCGTGCAAGTGGAGGCAGAGGGCTTTACCGCGCAAAGTGGTCTTCGCGTGGAAACGACCAGTGACTCCGGTGGCGGTCAGAATTTGGGCTATACGAATACGGGGGACTGGGCGGAATACACCGTCGATATTCCTGTGGCGGGAGATTATCGTTTCAACTTCCGAGTCGCCTCCGATGGGGAGGGCGGAAGCATCGAGGGCGTGGTGGGAAGTACCCCCCTTGGCAGCGCAACGGTGGTGGATACCGGTGGTTGGCAGTCCTGGTCCACGGTGAGTGGAGTCTTTACTTTCAGCAGCGCGGGGACGCAGACGATTCGCCTGAACTTTTCTGGATCTGCCGACGCCTACCTTTTCAATCTGAATTGGTTCAGCTACGGACCCGGGCCGATACTTGTTGAGGCTGAGGAATTCAGTTCCATGTCGGGTATTCGGGTGCAGGTGAATTCTGACACCGATGCGGGTGAAGCGGTCGCTTACATCGACAATGGCGACTGGACCGAGTATTCGGTGGTCGTTCCTGTTGCAGGAGAGTATATCGCGAACTTTCGGGTGGCTTCCGACAATGATCTGGGGGGGCGAATCGAGATGGTCGTCGATGGCGTTCCCCTTGCCGAAATTACGGTTCCAAATACCAATGGTTGGCAGACTTGGATCACAGTCAGCATCGAAGTGAACTTTGCGACTGCGGGAGCCAAGACGATTCGGTTGAACTATCTTGGGGGAGAAGGCGCACTTTTCAACGTGAACTGGTTTTCCTTCGAGCAAATGGTCGCTCTTCCTCTCACGGTGGGGAGCACGCTCCAGCAAAAGATGCGCTACGGAATGGACTACGAGCGCCTCTGGTATTGGTCGAGCAACCTTGACGGGGCGGAGCGGGATGAGATTGCCCGCTGGACTGCAGTGGATGCCGATGTCGACTTTGTGCGGGTTGCGGTCAACGGTGGGTATGAACGTGACTTCAAAGGGGACTATGACCTCTCCGCCTACACGAGCAAAATCATCCCCCTGATGCAGGAGATGAAGCAGGCCAACCCGGACATCAAATTCTTCGCCTCTCCCCGACCTCTCAACGAGTCCTACCCGAGCAAAAAGTGGGAAGGCGAAGACGTGCGCTGGCAGCCTTATCCCTTTTGGATTTGTGGTGCGCCTACTCCGATTAGTGGAAGCTTTGACTTCGATTGGCAAGAGTGCGCGGAGTATCTCGTGCGCTACCTGCTGCTGATGAAGTCCTACGACTTTCAGATCAGCTTTCTGGATATCACCAATGAGTGGCAGAGCAATGTCGGTGGGGGCCGCGTCACTCAAGGCGACATGGAGAACATCCATGAATACCTCAACGTGACCTACTTCCAGGATCCCTGGACCTATTCCGAAGTGGATTCTTCTATTTTGTTAGAGCCAGAGGACATTCCCGAAATCGTGGCTCCTTCTTCTTGGAACTACTTGCAGGGAACGTCTTGGATCAACAATTTGGATTCGGGGGACCGCGAGGCGATCTCGATCGCGGCGTCCCACAACACCGACCGCGACGGCGATGCCCAGTCCTTTGCAGATGCCGTTCGGAGCCGGTTGGGCTCCGAGACCGAGATCTGGAACACCGAAGTCCACGGATGGAAGAGCACCTCCAGCGAAAATGAGACCACTTCCTTCTACTACTATCTGGAAGCGATTCGAGCTGGCTTTGGAGGAATCAATGGCTGGTTGGCCATCGGAACAACGAACCAAGGGCACTCCTACATCCTGAACCCCGGTGGTTCCGCCACGCGAAACGTGAAATACTACATCTATCGCAAGCTCAGCTCGACCTCCAACTATGGCCATGCCCTCGACATTCTTGCCGAGCCTGAGCCGGGCGTTCTGAATGCTCCGTTGGGCTCCAATGACGATGCGATTCCCCGCAACGTTGCGGCCTTTATCAAAGGCAACCTCATGACGGTGTGGGTCATCAATGAGAACCAAGTTCCCGTGTCTCTCGACATCTCTCCCGATGGACGGACGATTGCCGAGACCTCCGTTCGCCGCACCCGTTGGACGGACCCGAGCCAGGTGGAAGGCTTTGTCACCTTCGAGCCTGTGGTCGGTGGTTCTCATTTCAATACCTTGGTCCCCGGGGCGTCGGTCTGCTGTTTCGAGATTGTGCTCGATGGCGAGGACTTCTCGAACGACCTGATTCAAGGCGAAGACTTCGACCACTCCTGGGGCTTGAGCACCCAGAATACCGGGGACACCGGGGGAGGGTTGAACTTGCAGAATATCAGCAACGGCGATTTCGTGCGATATGGTGACGTCGCATTGGTTGAAGACTCTCTGATGACCTTCCGCGTCGCTCGCGCCAATGGGCGTCCCGATGGCTTTATCGAGGTTCGCGAAGGTAGCGCGGATGGCCCTGTCCTCGGACAAGTCGACGTACCGAATACCAACGGTTGGCAAAGCTATGAAACGGTTTCGACTACTCTGGATGTCGATGCGGGAATCTATAACCTCTACCTCAAGTTTGTAGAGGACGCCGAAACGACGACCAATGCTGCCTTTGTGAATTTGAATTGGTTTACCGTGAACGAGCTTCCCGCGCCCACTCCGGTCGAGGTCTCTGGCTTGACTGCCAATGCGGTCAGTGCGAACGAAATTGCTATTTCGTGGGAGGCGGCAGCCGAAGCCTCGAGCTACAATCTCAGTAGAGCGCTTTCGGCGAGCGGGCCGTTTAGCGAGATTTCCACCGGGATAGAAGGGACTGCCTTCTCTGACACCGGTCTCAGTCCTTTCACCACATACTTCTATCGCATCACGGGCAACTTCGGCGATGAGGTCGGACCGGTTTCGTCGGTGGCCAGTGCCACCACCCAGCCCGAGCCGATCTCCGCTGAAAACCTTGCCATCTCGGATCTGGAAATGAGCGTTGATGGCTCTGGAGCCAAGCTGTTGTCGTTCACCATCGAGTCCTCCGGATTGGGTTACGACTACCAACTCTACACCAGTGACACCCTTCTCACAGATGATTGGGAAGAGCTAGGACCTGTGCATAGCGGCACGGGAGCCCTCCTCGAAATCGATGTTCTTTTCGATTACGAGGATCCCACTCACGAACGGCAATTCTTCCGCTTGGGAGTGTCCGCATCTCCTAGCTACAGCGAAGAAAGTGACTGAGAAAAGGGGGCGCTGCCACTGTCTTCGATGTGCTTCGATTCGAGCAGTGGCGAACAGTCTCCCATCCTTTGATGATTGCGCGCCCGTTTAGTATTCGACCTTGAGTCGGAAGAAGAAGTAGTCCGCCGAGGGCCATTCCGACTGGGTGGTGATGACGGGCCCGACGCTGGTTCCGTTGACGGTTCTCAGCGAGGTCCAGTCCTCTTCGAGGAGGGTGGCGCTTCCTTCCAAAATGTAGGTGAGGCCCGGGTCGTCGATGCGGTTGAAGAGGACTTCGAGTTCGTCGGGAAGAGTGGTGGATTCCTTGATTTCCAGCGCGAGCGAATCGGTGGAATCGTTGGGGTCCAGCCCGGTTGCGTATTCGATGAGGTTCGGCAATCCATCCCCGTCGGCATCAAAATCATCTGCGGCGATTCCACTATTCTCGTAGGTGCCCAAGCGGAGGAAGCGCCAGTTCTCCAGAGCGGTGTAGTTGGCGACGAAGTTGGCGGTGACGCTCAAGTCACCAGTGAGGAAGAGGTCGGTGCGTGGGTTGGCCGTGCTCCCGTCGCTCCAATTGACGAAGCTGTGGTTGGTATCCGGAATGACGGTGACGGGGCAGCCGTTGGTGGTGTCGTCCACGGTCTGGGAGGTGACTCCAGAGAGCGATCCTCCGGGCCCCGCGCTATAGGTGAGGAGGTGGGAATTGAGGGCGTTGGTGTAGAGCTTGGAAATGGTGGCGTCAGTGAGCGCGGTATCAAAAAGACGGAAGTCGTCGAGGAGGCCGGAGTAGTGGCGGGAGGTGTTTTCGCTGCCGATGTATGCTTGGGCAATGGTTCCGATGGAGTTGGTCTTCCCTGTGCCGGAGTGCCAGAGGATGCCGTTGCGGAAGATCTTCATCGTTCCCTCGTGCGCGTCTTTGGTGAAGGCCCAGTGGGTCCAGGCTCCTTCGAATTCCGCTTCGCTGGCGGCCTTGCTAATGCGGTCGCTGGCGTCCCAATAGATCTCGGAAGTGCTCCAAGGCAGATGGATGTTCAGGATGCGTCCTCCGCCCGAATTGCCGGCGAAAAAGGCCACTGTTTCGGTCGGGAGGCTGGCTTCGTCGCCAAAGGCCCAGAAGGCGAGGGTAACTTCATCGGTGAGTGAGGCGAAGGCGCTGCTGGGGAGAGTCACGTTGGTCGAGTTGCCATCAAAGACGAGGGCATTGCCTCCATCGGGCCGGGTGGTCCAAGAGGGATTGTTGATGGTGCCGTGAAAGTCGTTCCCCGAGCAATCGTAGGCAAGGCTTCCTGCTCCCTCATCGAAGCGCCAGTGCGCCACCGGGTCAGGGATGGGAGTGGTCAAAGAGAAACTATTGAGGAGAAAGCTCTGTGAGGTGCCGCCGAAAGTAATTCTCAATTGCTGCACCCCTTGGGTGAGGGGAAGGTCCGCGGCAACGAGGAGAGACTGCCAGTCGGAGGCGCCAGTTGAATCGGGCGATCCATGGGGAATGGAGACCTCACCAGTGAGGTCGGTGCCATCCACGCTGAACTGGATGGTGCCTCCCGGCGCGGTGGAGGAATAGAGGATGGAGAGGTCGTAGTTGTCGTCGGCGGGAACGGAGATGGTGTAGCTCAGCCACTCACCGGCTTCGATATCCGAGACGGCATAGCCTCCCACCGACGCTGAGCTGAGGTCCACGTTTTCACCCAGACGGTAGGAGAGACCGCTGTTGCCGGTCGAGAGATCGGAGTAGGTCTTTTCCTCTTCATTGAGGACGAAATAGTCGAAGTTCTCGGCTTCGATTGTCATGGGGAGGACGTTCATCGCGAAGTCCGGGCTGCCATTGCTGAAGCCTTGCACGGGATCCCCGGGACTGACGCGATGGAAGGTCAAGCTGCCGAAAGAAGGGTGGTCCCATGCCGTACCTCCGTCCTCGACTCCGATGGCTGCGGTCAAGAGTTCTTGGCCACGTTCCAACCACTTGGTCTCTTCGGCCGGGACACCCATCCGATCGCGGTAGTGTGCCAGGTTCATCTCGTAGACCGGTTCCTCCAGGATGTCGGTCCGGCCCCGGTGGATGTAAGTCTCACCCACATTCTGCGCCAGGTAGGGATTGGCCTTGAGCGAAAACCAGCGGCCCGAGCGATCAAGACGTTGGATGAACTCTCCGTTTTCTACTGTTGGTTCCCACGGGCTTGTTTGGTCGAGGTAGGAGTTTTCGTAGCTGACATTGTAGCGATAGAAATACTCGAGCCCGAGCAAGGGACGGTTATCGAGGTGACCATAGAGGTTGTCGCCCTGGCTCCACGCCATCTCGGCCATGGTGCAGATGATGGAGATTCCCGCGAGACCGTGGGCCATGTCGCGGGAGAATTCCTGACCTTGTCCATTGGGCCAAATGTAGTTGTGGATGACCTCGTTGTAGCCGTAATCCGGTATGGTGTTTTCCTGCCCGGTGCGGGAGAATTCATTAAAGTGCTCGTAGGAAGCAATCTGCTGATTTGCGATCGAGGGCCCTGATTCGTAGGGCAGGTCGTCAGCTCGGGCGGGGGCTCCCTGAAGGTAGCGCACCGCACGGTCATAGATCACTTCATTGTCCAGAAAGACCCCGATCGCCATCACCACGCGCAAGGCAAAGAGTCCCTGATTGCCGTGTCGGGCGGGATCGCCCTGATAGGCTCTCCAATAAAGACTCTGGTCGCTACCGGTTGGGGCGGTGGTGCTGGAGTAACCGGGGTAGACCAGCATATCCTTGAAGGCTTGCAAGTCGGCGGGCTCCCAGCCGTTGTAGGTGCTTTTGATGATTTCGGCCGCTTCGATGAGGCGCCAGTGACGTCCCGCATTGAGGGGGATTCCATCGATATTCTTCACCCCTGACCAAGCGGTGAAGATGCGGATGGAAGCCTCCGCGTGCCGCTCGTCTCCAGTAATGAACCACATCAGGGCATTGAAGTAGGCCGCCACGCCATCGTTCCTAAGGGCATTGTTGTTGGCAGTGCCCCCATTGGTTGCGAGGTCTGCGGCGGCGCTGCTGGGCTGATAGGTGTGTTGGGCAAAGCCGGTGGCGCTGAGCTTGGCGAAGGTGGAGGCGTAGGGCTCCTTGTTGGCCGCGACCATGTCCCGCATTCGCTCCAGGTCGGAGAGCTTGTGCGAGAGGCCAGGGTGAACGAAGCTTCTCGTAAGGGCTGGTGCTGAGGCGGTGACCGTGAGCCTCTTATTAGCTGCATCGACTTGAAAGCTCCAAATGTTGGTGTCGACACTGGGGGCGAACTGTAGGCCATTGTCGGTGACCTGCCCCTCCCATTCCATGACGGTATAGGTGCCGCCGTTGACGAAGTTGGTAGTAAAGCTGACATCCAGAAGAGACCCGTCTTCAAAGACCACATTCCCGCCTCCATCATCGCCCACCTCGTCGATGAAGATAGGGGTGAGGCCTTGCGTGGTCTTGTCGATTTGCACCTTTAGAGTGGAACCCGAATTCTGGGTCCAGGAGCCATCGCCATTTCCATGGCTACCGATGCCGATGAGGTTGGCGTGGGAGCCGATGACCTCGAAGTGGCCGATGCCTCCCGAGGTCGAGCCAAGGTAGACCCCGACGCGGGTTTTGAACTCGCCATTGCGGATGATGAAGTGGCCTTCCCCGGCCGAGCCCTTGCTATCGTCGGTGCCGAGATAGAGGGAGTTGTCCTTGAGGCCGCGAATGATGGTCAGGCTTCCATCCTGCAAATGGTAGACCCCAGTGGAGGAGTTGCGTCCGATTTCCAGTTCGTTGATATCCACGAAGCCTCCCTCTTGATGGACGGTGCCGAGGTTGCCGCTGCCGTCCCCCAGATGGCTATCCCAAGACGCATGGGAGCCGACATCCAGGGTGGCTTGACTGGCGATATTGAGAGTGCCTGAACCACTGGTCCCAATCCGAATCGCTCGGATACTGTTGGGTGCCACCACGCTGAGATTGGCGGTGGTGTCCAAGGTCGCATAATCCGCTCCAGAGGGGTAGCTCGCGGTGGACCAGTTGGCGTTCGTAGCCCACTCGCCACCCTCCACACCGGTGTAGATGATTTCGTCGGCAGGGAGGCTGGCCATCGCGAGGCAGGCCAAGAGAAGAGAGAGCTTTTGCATTCTAAGGGAGGGGGGCTTTTAGCAGCATCTATTCCGGTCGGGAAAAAATAGAGAGACTTCTGATAACATCCCACATTCTCAACCAGTTTCGAGGGAAAATGCTTTCCGTTTTTCATCAAAGATTTGGGAGAGCGTGTTGGCTGGTCTTGCCTTGGGTGCAAGTGCGCTTCGTTCCTTCTGTGGACTCTTTGATCTCATGAACTCTTCTTGTGGGAAGAGTTTTAGAGAACGCTTTTGCCCAATTGGGTAAAACGTGAAAGTCTCTGCCCGCCTCTATGGTAAGGGGACCATCGCGGCGCGTTACTCGTCATTGAGCCGGAACTATTTTTTATGAAAACTCTAACAACGTTTCTTTTTCTTTGTTCGCTTCTGCCAGTTCTGGCCGAGGATTTGCTGGGCTATTACCGGCAGCCTGCTCTTCACAATGACACCGTCGTTTTTCAGGCCGAGGGAGACCTTTGGAAAGTTCCTGCTGTGGGAGGGCAAGCTCACCGACTGACGACCCACCTGAAAACTGAAAGCCGACCCCGCATCTCTCCCAACGGTCAGATGGTGGCCTTTGCCGCATCCTACGAAGGCCCTGTCGAGATCTACCAGATGCCTCTCGCTGGAGGCCGCCCCCAGCGCCTGACCTATGAAGGAGTGTCCGGGGGGCGTTCTCCGTTTCCGGTCGCTTGGAAGGACGAGAAAACTCTGCTCTATGCCACTTGGTTTTTCTCGCGACGCGACACGTTCCAGATCGTCGAACTGAATATCGAGACAGGGGAGAAGACGATTCTTCCTCTCGAGCAAGCTAGCGATGGGCGGTATTCCGACGATGGACAGAGCTTCTTCTTCACCCGCCTGCCTCGCCAACGCAGCTTCGCCAAGCGCTACACCGGAGGATTTATCGAGAAGATTTGGCGCTACGACACTGGAGCTCCTGCCGCTGTCCCGCTCACTGCGGACTACGAGGGAACGAGCCGCTCACCCATGGTTTGGCAGGACCGGCTCTATTTTGTTTCGGACCGGGATGGGACGATGAATATTTGGTCTTCCGACTTGTTAGGGAAAGACCTGAAGCAGCACACGTCCGTGAGCGGGTGGGACATCCTCGATGCCTATCTGGATAAAGGGCGCATCATCTATCGCAATCAGGCTGACCTCTGGATCTATTCCATCGCGGAGGATGCGGCAAAGATGGTACCGATTCGCTTGGCTTCCGACTTTGATCAAAAGCGCAGACGTTGGATCGACAAGCCCGCGCGCTTTCTCAGTCAATTCGCTCTCAGTCCCAAGGGCGACAAGCTCGCGGTGACAGTCCGCGGACAGGGCTTTGTTGCTCCGGTGAAAGGCGGTCGATTGGCGGCCATTCCCCAGACAGCAAAGTCGCGGGTGCGGGATGTGCAGTTTTTTTCCGAAGGGGAACGTGTTCTTCTTCTCTCCGATGAGACTGGCGAATTCGAGTTCGCAACACAGGCGATTGATGGTTCGGATGAGCGTCACTTGGTGACCGAGGATTCCACCACCCGGCTTTACCCCGGAATTCTTTCTCCTGATGGGGCGCGGTTGGCATATGCCGATCGTGACCAGCGGCTCTTTGTTCTCGAGCTGGAGACAGGGCAGAAAAAGGAAGTGATTCAGGCGCGGGATCCCAACGACTTTGATCGCATTGACCTCGCTTGGTCCCCTGATAGTCGTTGGATCGCTTTTTCGGCAAAGGAGGAGAATTCCATCTACCGGGTTTACCTTTTCAATACCCTCGAGGATGGCGAGCCAGTTGCTGTGACAACCGATCGGATGGATAGCTACTCACCAGCCTGGTCGTCGGACGGGCAGTGGCTTTACTTCCTTTCCGACCGGACTTTCCGTTCGGTGCAGCGGTCTCCCTGGGGGCCGAGGCAGCCGGAAGCTTATCTGGATCGAACTGCCAGCATTTTCTTGCTCGACCTGGTTGGGGGGCAGGCCTCCCCGTTCCAGAGCACTCCGCGAGATCCTCTCTCCTCTTTGCCGAAAGACCCCTCAAAAGACGATAAGAAGTCCGAAGAGAAAGAAGAAGAGGACGGGGCCGAGGAACGGGAGAAGGAAGAGAAGAAGCAAATGAAGGCCGTGGAGATTTCGTGGGATGGACTGCAAGGTCGTCTCCACCGGGTTCCACTGGAAGCTGGCAACTATTCCGGACTCACCGTGACCAAGAAGCATCTCTACTTCTTTCATCGGCCATTGGGATTTGACTCCGACCGTGAACTTGCCGCTTTCCCCATCTTGGATGAAACCCATGAGCGCAGGCGCAGAACTATCGCAAGCGATGTGAGGGAGTATCAGCTGAGTGCGGATCACAGCCACTGCGCGGTGAGAAAGAAGGACACCGTTTCTGTTTTTCCCGCGAATGGAAAAGCTCCGGAGAACCTTTCCAAGTATGAGGTCGATCTCTCGGCGATTGGGATTCGTATCAGTCCTGCGGAGGAGTGGGAGCATCTCTTTCTTGACGCCTGGCGTTTGCATCGCGACTACTTCTACGACCCTGATATGCATGGGGTCGATTGGGTGGCCCAGCGCAAAAAGCATGAGGTGCTCTTGCCGCGCATTACTGCCCGCAAGGAACTCGACGATCTGATCGGTCAGATGGTGGGAGAGCTATCGGCCATGCATACAGACATTCGGCCCGGTGAAATCAGGGATGCCAAGGATGGCCGAGGAAGAGGTTATCTAGGGGGCCGCTTTACCCGCGTGGCCGAGGGTTATCAGATTGCGTCCATTTATCAGGGAGAGCCCGATCTGATCGAAAGTTTGTCACCGCTGGCTCAGCCCGGACTCGATATTGCAGCAGGTGATATTATTACTCGAGTCAACGGACGAGAGGCGCTTACCGAGCCTGACCTCGGAGTTTTGTTAGAAAATACTTCTTCCCGGAAGGTGTTGTTAGAATTGCAGCGGCCCGGTAGGGCAGAGCGACACTTGGCTACGGTTGTTCCGATTGATTTGCGTGGCTTTATCTCGCTCAAGCTGACTGATTGGGAATACACCCGCCGCATGGAGACAGAGAGGCAGGGCGAAGGTGAGCTCGGCTACTTCCACATGCGGGCCATGGGCGGCGGTAATTTCTCGGAATTCGTGCGGGGCTATTATCCCGTTTCCAATCGCAAAGGTCTTATCATCGATATGCGTCAGAACTATGGCGGCAATATCGATAGCTGGATCTTGGCCCGGCTGATTCGCCAGCGCTGGATGTATTGGCAGGGGCGCACCGGAGAAGCCTTTCCAAACATGCCCTATGCCTTCAACGGTCACATGGCTGTCCTAATCGATGGTTATACCATCTCCGATGGGGAGGCCTTCTCGGAGGGGTTCCGTCGTCTGGGGCTTGGACCTCTCATCGGGTCGCGCACTTGGGGTGGGGGAATCTGGCTGCGGGGCCATACCTATCTGAAGGACGGTGGCTTGGCGCGTTCGCCTGAGACCGGTGTCTTTACCGAGGATGGCTGGGTGATCGAAGGCTCCGGAGTTGATCCCGATATCTCCGTGATGAACGAGCCTCACGCCAGTTATCAGGGTCAAGACGCCCAACTCGAGGCTGCCATCGCTTATCTCCAGGAAAAGATTGCCAGCGACCCGCCGCAGACTCCCCAAGCTCCGCCGCGTCCCAACAAGGCCTTCGTTTATCCTGACGAGAAGAAGTAGCAGGGAGCTGGGTCTATAAAGTTCAGCTCTTTTTAGGAAAGACACGGTTCGAAGAGGGGAAGCGAGAGCGAGAGGTCTCGACAAAGCTCAAGATAACCCTTTATCTGTAAGATGAGCCTATCGCTGTTAGGCTTGACTCGCTCAATCACCTCATCATGAAACTGATCCTCCCTCTCCTCCTTCTCGCAACCTCACTGACTGCAGAAGTGCGAACCTGGACTTCCCAAGCGGGTTCGAAAATCGAAGCGGAGGTCGTTGAGGTTGCTGGCGATAAGGTGACGCTCAAGCGCAGTGATGGGAAAGAAATCACTGCTCCAATCGCGAGTCTCTCCGAGGCCGATCAGAAATTTCTGCGTGAGTATTCTCAAAAGGAGAAAGCCAGTCCCCCGGACAATCTGCCTCATCCGCTGGGTCGAGCGGTCGGTCCCATCAAGGCCGAGAACTCGCACTACTTCCTCTACCTGCCCAAGTCCTTGGTCGCGGGTCGACGAGCGCCCCTGCTCTTTTTCACCGGCTCGGGTGGCGGCAATCTGAAGATGCTGGATCGGTATATCCAGGCGGCTGAAGTGGGAGGCTGGATTGTGGCGGTGAGCAAGGAGACCCGAAACAATCAGAACAGTCTGCCGCATGTCTTGGCTTGCATGAAGCATCTGGAAACAACGTTGCCCGTTGACTCGAACCGTCTCTACTTCACGGGGGCTTCGGGAGGGGGACAAAGAGCAATGATGAACGCGGCGGGTTACAAGGGTGCGGGAGCAATCCCGATCATTTATCATGGCATTCTCGATGGAGAGGAAGTGCCCTCGAAGGGTCATTACTATTTCATCGGCGGAGCCCAGGACTACAACCGCTACGGGACGGCCGCGGCGCGGAAGAACCTTGGCCGGAATGCCTTTCACCGCTTTCACCCCGGCGGTCACAACAATGGCCCGGATACCTTGGTTCAGGACGGCATGCTTTGGCTGAACGCGCGTTTCTATGCCTCCACCAAAGATCGCGAGTATGCGGAGCAGGCCTCTGATTTCGAGCGGAACCTCCTCGACTTTCTCGAGGGCCTTCCCGATGGCGCTTCCCACCGGGCCTTCATGTTGCTCTCCTTTATTCGTGATGACTACGAGATCTCTTCCGCGAATCAGTCTCGCGCTGATGCCCTTTTCTCGAAGCTGCAGTCCAATCCGCAGAACGCGTTGTATCTCGAAGCGCTCGCAGATTTGGATGAGCTTTCGGAAAAGGATCTATCTGAACATGGCGTGGGGACTCTGAAGAAGCACACTTCGAAAAAGGTTTCACGCGAGGCTGCGCGATTGCGGGACAAGTATCCCGGTCTGCATGAAATTCCCTCTATCTTGGAGAACCTCCAGAAGCCGACGAAGTAATCTGTCTAACACCCCGTCAGATAGGCTAATCCCAAACCGCTGTTTCGGACTGTAGCATTCAAAGGAGTGTCTGCAATCGGGTGCCACTCAACTGATTGTTGCCGTACTCAGTCTAACTGGTTTCGATGGAGGCGTAGATGTTGCTGAAGTCTCTCTTCGCGAGGTCGCTTTTGTGAATCAGGAAAAAGAGTTCGCCAGCATCCCAAAAGCAGAAGCCGCAATTGCTGTCTGAAGTCACTTTCAGCAGAACAACCCAGTCCTCAGGATTTCCTTTCAGCTTGAGGGCGGCCTGTTCCTGGGGGGATTCGTGTTGGGTGAAGACGTAGCTATTGATGGAATTCGATGAGCTCACATCTCCAAGAATTTTTTGAACTCGCTCGCGCAGTTCTTCGGAGAAAGCGTTGTGATCGGGATGCTGGTAGTCTTCGAGGTTGCTCAGTTCAGGCTGGTTCGCCCACTGATACCAATAGTCGTCGCTATAAAAATGGGGCAACGATACGAAGGGCTGCGCCTTGGCCAGATAGGGCAAGTAGGGCTCGTCCAGATCATCAAAGGAAAAGCTCTCGTTTGAAAGAGTCTGTGCCGAAATCAGATTCTCGGTGCCGGGGTTGTAGATCACCTTGGGGGCGAAGTCTTGTTCGTCTTGAATGAAGAAGTAGAGAATCCCGGCTCGCGGCAGGTAGTCTTGATGAGGCGCGAGGTCGGCGCAGTTGAGCTGAGCGATGAAGATGTGGTGCAAAGCGTCAGCCTCGTCATCTCCGGATTGCCAAGTGGGATAGGGCAAATCGGCCGGCAAGTCAGGGAGCCCACCGAAGCGGGTGTTGCCAGACTCCCGGTAGAGATCCTTCTTCGTTGTTTTGAGGGCAAGGGCCTTCAAGGCGAGTCTCTTCAGTCCGTCCTGATACTTCGCGAGAACGGTTCCCTTGAGGGCTTTTTGCAGTGTTTTTGTGAGTTTGGAGTCGCTAGTCGCGAGGAAGGATTCGCTCTCCCATGCGATTGTTCCTTTGCCGTCTGCTCCAGGATAGGTGAAGTCCAGAAGCCGCCTCTTGTCATTGATGTTGAGGTCAATCTCTTTGATCTTCTCCACTTCAATAGGGAGAGTTCTCCAAGGGTTCTGGTCCAGTGCCAGGCGTCGCAGTTTGGGCTGCTGCCCAAGGCTGGCGGGGAGGGTTGTGAGGGCGTTTCTTTCCAGATAAAGAATCTCTAAGCTTGGCAGTTCAATCTCGTCCGGAAGCGATGTGATGGCATTGCGAGTGGCCCAAAGGTATTTGAGTCGGGGGAGATTGAATATGCCTTTGGGGAGGGCGGCGAGTTTGTTGTTAGAGATTTGAAACTGTGTGAGGTTCTGCAAATCACCCAAGCTCTCAGGAAGACTCTCGACGGAAGTGTTTGTGATGGTGAGCTCGGTGAGGTCTTTCAGGTGACCGATTTCGGCGGGGATCGTTTCGAGAGGGGAATGTTCGTCCAGCGAGTTGTTCGTGTTGCTGTTGATGATGAGCCGCTTGAGATTCTGGAAGTCGAGAACTTCAGTCGGGAGTGTGGCCTCCTCTGCCGAGTCCACCCAAAGATGCAGCACAGTCTCCGGGTCGGTTTGGAGCGCTTCAGCTAAGGTGAATTGGTAGAGAGTCCAATCGAGGCCTTGTGTCGGGAGTTTTTTGCAGAGACGGATTGGGAAGGAGGGCTCGTCTTGATAGGGTTTTTTCAAGACTCCTTCCATGGCGACCCAGCCTTCCTTTAGCGTGACCTTGCCTGAGAAATCCAAGTCGATTCCCTCGGCCCGGAAGTGAATGAATTGCGGGTGCCCCGTTTTTCCATCCTCGAAGTTGAGCTCGCCCGTGGGAACTCCCGCCTGGAAGATATTGCTGCAATCGAAGGAGAGTTTCACCTCCCCGTCATTCAGCTGATAGGCGTATGCGGTCAGGCCGGCTTCCTCGGCTTGCTTCACTTGCCCGGTCTTGGCTTGCACCTGCACGTAGAGTTTCTTGCTGAACTCGACCGTATTCCACTTGCACTCTTCTTCAGCAAACTCGAAAGCAAAGTCTCCGATTTGGATCTGTTCTTTTCCATTGGAGGGGATTTGAAAGGACGGAACTTCGGCGGCGGGCTTTGGTTCATCCACAAGGGCTTGTTGAACAGCGAATTGCTGGTCGATCTCTTGCTCGTCCTCCGCGATGGCCGTTTCCCAGTCTTTGGCCGTTCCTTTCACTTGTAGGGAGGCGAGAACCTCGTCCAAAACCGAGGAGAAACTCTCGGCATCCTTGGTCTCGTAAACAAGCTGAAGGTCCACGAACCAGTCTTCGTTCAGGATGAGGGCAAAGTTTTGATACGTCACTTTCAGTTCCTGTCCGGCGAATTCCGCGTCTGATTTCGCGTTGATGCGGTAGGCGGTGCGACCTTGGAACTGGCTCTCCTCTTGTTCGTAGACCTCGGTCTGGTAGCCCTCGGTCCAGGTGGCATACTTCTCGATTTGGGTGTCACCTGTTTGTTCTTCCAAATCGGTGAGGGAGCAGAGCGAGCAGGTGAGGAAGGGAGGCTGAACTTCGAAGCTTCCTTCCCTGACTTCGTAGCGCACGCTCGCGTGCTTATCGACCTGATGCTGAAAGTTCGCGGGGACGGTGAATTCGAAAAGGGTGTTTTTCATCTGATGGCTAGGACGCGGTGAGAGGAAGGCTAATCAGTGTAGGGCGCATCCTAAGTGTCCCTTCGGTTTTTCACCATCGTTCCTTTCGTCAAATTCCAGCAGCCAGCAAGGGTGAGCTGGTTCGACACCGCTACGGGGTCGACTAGGGAGTCCAACTCAGCGATGTTTTTTCTTCGGAGATGTTCCAAAGACGGCTGGCTGCTTCCCGGTCGAGGGCCAGAGGGTCGAGAGGGCATTTGTCGACGGGGCCGACCATCTGGGCTCGTTTGGTGGGTCCGTAGTAGCTTTCAGGTTCAACCGCTTGTTCGGTCGCACAGAGCACTTCGGGCCATGAGCCTTTCTCCGCAGACTGGGCAATGATCGGGGAGAGTAGGGACCAGACCAACTTGTTCAATGGGCTGGCGGTATCATTCAGGAGATTGGTTCGGGAGGCGCCGGGATGGCAGACTTGGACGATAACCTCTTTTCCCGTTGCCTGGACGCGGCGTTGCAGTTCGTAGGCGAACATCATTTGGGCAAGTTTACTCTGGGCGTAGGAATTCCAGGCGGTGTAGTTTTGGTCAAAATTGAGATCTTCGAATTGAATTCGTTTGAGACCCATTCGATAGCCGTTGCTGCCCACCACCACGATGCGCCCCTTCGACTGTTCAATACGAGTGAAGAGCAATCCGGTCAGGAGAAAGTGGCCGAAGTGATTGACCCCCAGTTGACTTTCGAACCCGTCCACGGTGAGCTCTTGCTTGGCGACCTGGGCGATGGCGGCGTTGCAAATGAGGGCGTCGATGCGGGGAATACTTTCCAAGACTCGAGCGGCGGTTTCCCGCACTGAATCCAAGCTGGCGAGATCCAAATGGAGAAACTTCACCTGAGCCTCTTTGCCGAATTCTTGTTGCAAGGTCGCGATGGCGGCGGCGGATTTTTTCGCATTGCGGTTGAGCATTACGACCTCCGCGCCTTTCGACAAAAGAACGCGAGTGGCCTCGAATCCTGCCCCTGAATTGGCACCGGTAATGAGGTAGGTTTTTCCGGAAAGGGAGTCCAATTGGTCGGGGGTCCACCCTTTGGGTCCAAACTGTTGTTTTGGTTTTTTGGTTTTCATTGGTCGTGTTGTCGAGAGAGGGAGGTCCTCGAATCGGAAGTCCGTCTCTTTTTTGTTGAGATGTATCATAGCTCTCGACAAGGGAGGGAACTAGGGGTGTTTGTTTCGAAAACATGCCCATTTGTATCGATGGGGTTACTTTTCGCCTTCGTTGTGATAGTCTGGTTCCATGAGCAAAGAGCGAATTCGAGAAATCGTTGCGAGGAGAACCAGCGCCGACGGATTCGTCGAAACAGGGGTCGAGGGGGTGCAACTCTTTCGGCTGACTACTCCGCTTCATTGCGCCCCGGCAGTGTATGAGCCGTGTGTGGTTGCCATCGTGAGTGGTTCCAAAGAGGCTATCGTGGACAGTCAACGTTATCGCTATGACCAACAGAAGTATTTCTGCTGCACCCTGTCGATGCCGGTTGAGGCGGGAGCGCCGGAGGCCTCACCGAAGAATCCTCTGTTAGGAGTTTATCTCTCTCTTAATACGCGAGTCCTGACCGAGCTCACCATTGCGATGGGGAGTGTATCTGATGGTCGCCGAGGTAGTCAGGTTGGCTCCCAGCCTCCAGGGTTGGCGCTGGCGTCTTGGGACGAAAAATTTACCGATGCTCTACTTCGATTACTGGAGTTGGAGGGAAAGCAAGAGGAGGCTTCGGTGCTGGGGGAGGGACGTCTTCGTGAGCTCTACTATGCAATTCTAAAGGGAGAGGCGGGGGAGTCTCTGAGGCATTCCTTTGGGGTCGGGAATGAGGTCGGGCGAGCCATTCACCACTTGTCGTCTCGCCTGAGCGAAGTGGTCACGATTGAAGAGTTGGCGGCGCGGGCGGGAATGAGCCGGGCTGTTTTTCACCGCAAATTCAAACAGGCTACCGCGATGTCGCCCATTCAGTTTGTGAAGTCCATGCGACTGAACAAGGCCGCCATGAGGATCGCCCAGGGGATGACTGTGAACGAAGCTGCCCAAGAAGTCGGCTATCAAAGTTCTTCCCAATTCAGCCGCGACTTCAAAAAACGATATGGGCAGTCTCCCAAGATTTGGAGCCAGTCCAACCCGGGAGCGGTAGGGGGATTGGTGCTCGAGAAATGAAGGAGGCCAACGAGAGTTCCTGTTTCCAATAAACAATGCAATGGTGGTAAATAATCTTCCGAGGGGTAAAAGGTTCTCCAATTTCAGTTTTGGCTGTCTTTTGATGAGGCTTCCGCCTTTGATTTCTCGAAATGAACAACACCGCGCGCACCCTGTTAGTCATTGGCTACGTGTGGCCGGAGCCGAATTCGTCGGCGGCAGGGGGCCATCTGCTGAGCTTGATGCGCTTGTTTCAATCCAATGGGTGGCAGATTCATTTTGCCAGTCCGGCTGCGCGGGGGGAGCATGAGTGTGACTTGACTGAGGAGGGGATTTCTTCTTCCGAGATTGCGCTGAATTGCAGCTCGTTTGATACTTTTGTTGCCGAGTTGAATCCGACCGCCGTCTTGTTCGACCGCTTCATGATGGAGGAACAGTTCGGCTGGCGAGTGGAGCAAGCCTGTCCCGCCGCTCTGCGCATCCTCGACATGGAGGACTTTCACAGTCTGCGGCAAGCTCGTCATGAGGCAGTGAAGAAGGGTCAAAACTATCGAGAGGCCGACCTCTTTACCGAGAAAGCCCAACGGGAGGTGGCGGCAATTTTTCGCTGTGATTTGAGTTTGGTGATTTCGGAATTTGAGAGAGACCTATTGGTTTCGAGCTATCAGGTTCCGGAAGAACTTCTGGTCTGGTGCCCGTTCCTGTTGGAACCATTTACGGGAAGAACTCCGGCCTACAGCGAACGGGAGCATCTGATCTCGATAGGGAACTTTCGCCATGCTCCCAATTGGGATGCGGTCTTGTGGTTGAAGCGCGAGATTTGGCCGAAGATTCGTAGGGAACTTTCCGAGGTCGAGCTCCATGTCTACGGAGCCTATCCACCGCCGAAAGCCATGCAGCTTCATCAGCCGCGGGAGGGATTTTTAATCAAGGGGTGGGCGGAAGACTCGCGCGCAGTGATGGCTCGCGCCCGTTTGTGTGTGGCCCCTCTGCGGTTCGGGGCGGGGTTGAAAGGGAAGCTCACCGAGGCGATGCTCTGCGGAACCCCAAGTGTGACCACGCCGGTCGGGGCGGAAGGAATTCAGGGGTCGCTCCCTTGGCCCGGAGCGTTAGCCGAAGAACCGAAAGAGTTCGCGAGGCAAGTTGTCGCACTCTATCGCGATGAGCGCGAATGGCAGCTGCGACAGACGTGCGGGTATGAGTTGTTAGAGCAGCGTTTTCACCGGGAAAAGATTGGTCGCAGAGTCCTCGAACAGGTCGAATCCTGCCTCCGCAACTTGCAGTCCCACCGCAGAAGAAACTTCATTGGTCAAATGCTGCAGCACCAGACGATGAAGGCGACCCAATATATGTCCCAATGGATTGAGGCTAAGAATCGGCAGAAATAGGTTGGGAAAATTTGGTGGGTCCCTTGTCTACGAGGCGGATTGAATTCTCTAGGAATTTTACACATCAGGCCATTCTGGAGACGTCACCCAAGGTGCCAGTTTAACCTTAAACTTCGCCAACTATGATTTCTCCCAAAAATACTCAACGGACTCTCTTGTTTGGTTTGCTAACTTATTCGTCCCTTGCGCTTTCGAACTCGCTTCCTGCGCAGGAGAGCGCATGGAAGAATGAAGAACGGATCGCCATCAGTGCCGATGGAAATCCCGATGCCGATCCTGATGACATTGGAGCCACCCCCTTCACTCTCGCGGTGCTCGCGAAAGCCGGTTTACAGGACAATCTCGTTCACTACGACTTCAACAACTTTATGGAATACAAGCCGATTCCACCGGAGAAGAATGAAATGTGGCGGGGAGCGATGGGTGGTCAGGCTCGTTGGGGTTTTGATCGGGAAGACTTCTTTGATGTGTCCCAGGACCCAGCTGCAGCGGTAGAAAATCTGACCCGGGAAATCGATCGGTCCACCGCGGATGATCCTCTCTATATTATTGAAGCTGGACCCGCTGATCTGATTTACCGCGCTCTGAAAGCTGCGGATGAGAGAGCGCGCGAGCACGTTACCCTGGTCTCTCATAGTGGATATAATGATTTTTATCGGCCGCGGCCTTGGCTTCGTAATCTGGAAGATATTCGGTCTCTGGTTCCGAATCTCAACTATATCAAAATTCCCGATCAGAATGCCGGACTGCGGACGCACAAGGACTATGAGCCATGGAATTGGCTGCGTGATCATGAGGATCCCAATCTCAAGTGGGTTTACGAGCGGATGCGCAAGGGTCTCCCCGATGTCTCGGATTCAGGGATGATTTGCTGGTTGATTGGATTGAGCGGTGAGGACCAGAAAATCTCCATTCCCGAGCTGGTCAGTTGGTTCGGTTCCGATCCCATTCCGGCGAATGGAGGCAGTTCCGATGCACCGTCCGCACCTCCTGCTGTCACTCCTGAAATCAACTATCCCGTCACTGAAAGTATCTTTGAGGAAGTTGATGGGAAGCTGGTCATCGAGGCTGAGAGTGTTGAGCCCACCGGCGACTGGGTCCTCGACACCACCGAGGAGGGCTACACTGGAAAGGGTTATCTTCGCTATATGCCTGATTACATTCACGCGATCACCAGCCAGACCCGTGGCGTGCTGACATATAAGCTACGCATCACTACTCCCGGAACCTATCGTCTTGCTCTCAAGCATTCGCACAAAGGCGCTCCCGAGAGAGACAAATGGAACGACTGCTGGACCCTGATAGGAATTGATCCTCATCCTTGGGGTAGCGTGCGCAAGACCTACCACTCCGTCACACGGGAGCAGTTCGAGAGCGGAGTCGGCTTCACCTACAGCACGACCCATAACAATTATGGACCCGTTGCCCACGCTGATGGTGAGTTCTCCAAGCCGAGCTATGAGTTGAAAGCCGGAGACCAATATTTTTTCATCATGGGACGTTCTGGAGGCTATCGTCTCGACAAGATTCACCTCTTTAAGGAGGGAGTGGAAGGGTTTGGCGACGACTCACAGCCAATGACTCCAATTCTTTCCGGAGACTCTTGAGCGAGAAGTTCTTGGAAAAAGGAGAAATTCTTTCTGAGTAATCAGACGGACCGGGGGGGATGCCCTATACACTTCGAGCCCAAGGGCTCGAGAAGACGTTCTAGTCGTTTTTGGAAAATAACCGGCTATCGTCCTTTTTCTGGCAGGTGAACTGCTGGAGGGCCTGCAGATGAAGAAGAGAGGAAAGCGGCTGTCATCGCGGCCTTTGGGCTCCGTTGTGCCGGGGTACCGCGAAGCCATGCGGTGGCGCCTGGGTTCCCTATTGCTGTTATTTCTCTGGCTGATTCCATCTGGCTCTGTTGCCCAGTCCATTGAGCTGAGGAGCTCGGATCTGAGGCAGGAAGTTGACATGATGGGTGGGGATATGGAGCGAAGCTCGGGGGCCATTCAGAATACCCAAAACAAAGCGGAGATCCTGAAGTGGGGCTTTGGCGACATCAATTTTAATGTTTGCCGGGTTCAATACGACAAGAAGCAGGAGCTGGCAGAGGGGGTGAAGAACTGGGCTTTCTATGAAAAGCAGGTGACTACGATGAGGGAGATACGGGCGATCAATCCGGATATTCTGTTCTTTGCTACCTTACGCTCAGACTACGATGGTTATGGGAACGACAACAATCTGCCGGACTGGATCTGCAACTATAATACCAAGGCAATTGAGGTTGCGAAATACGGTGTTTTTCTGGCGGACTATGTTGAGTATATGGAGCAGCAGGGCGTTCCCATCGCAATGATGTCGGTTGCCAAGGAGTGGACCACTTTTGTGAATGCGACGGTTTCGGCAGGTGTGATTACAAAGCTAAAAAGCGAACTGGATGCCCGTGGTGTTGCCATGCCCCTGATCTCGGATCAGGGGTTTTGGAGCACGGCGCAGGGCAACAAGTATCTGGACGACGTTGCCAGCTTGGGCACGGAGGACCTGTATTGGTCCTTTTGCAATCACAACTATGGAACGAGCGATCATTCTCTTTGGCACGGAATCAATGCTAAGGCGCTCGCGTTGGGCAAAGTGCTTTACAATGATGAGAGCAGCCATGGTGGGGGAGGGCCTACCTCAGGGGTGGAACGTCCAATTACCACTCCCATTGCGGCATATGTCGAGCGCTGCCATATGTATGAAGCGGGGGTGAAGGGGGAGATTTTCTTTGAGATTTGGTCTCGGGGTCTCAACAACGAAACTCGCCCCATCTATTGTCCATGGGGAGGAACAGGACGGAAGATGCGGGCCTATTACATCATGAAGCATTTCGCGAATCATGTGGTCGATAGTTGTTATTTTCCCTCGGAGGCCAGCGACATGCCGGGTGTTCATACAATGGCGTTTCGTAAGAACGATCAGGTGGTCTTGTGGGTTATCAATGAAGGGGATGCCGGCCATTCCTCCGTTTCTGTCAACTTGGACTCTTCTTTGAGCGGTTTGGAAATCGACGAAACCGTCTGGACTGAGGAGGGAGACCTCGAGGGAGTATGTGAAACCATCATTGGGTCAGGAACCGGCTTTCAGGTGGATATCGCGGCGCAGAGCATCAGTTGTTTTCTCTTTGATATCGAAGCTCAAGAAGCACGCAAGCTTCCCTACTACGAGGGATTCGAGAGTGGCTTTGGAGAATGGAAGCAGGTCCAGGATGATGACTTTGACTGGTCACGAAATGTCTTTGCGACTGGCACCTCGGGGAGTGGCCCGAGCAGTGCTTCTCAAGGGGACTGGTATCTCTATGCGGAGGGGCATAACGCCAATGCTCCGGACTACGAGGCGCTCTTGGAGAAGCGTTTTGATTTGAGTGATGTTTCGGGTGCCGAGCTGAGATTCGACTACCATATGTGTGGGGCTTATATCGACCACTTGGCGGTGGATGTCTATGACGGGGCCGAATGGGTGGAAGGCGTTTGGATTAGAGAGGGTGCTCAGCAAGCCATGAGCGAGGACCCCTGGCATAGAGCCATAGTTGATCTTTCGGACTATGCCGGGCTGTCGGAGGTGACCGTTCGCTTTCGGACGAAGAAGAGCGTTTGGCATGCATCCGATGTGGCGGTAGACAATATTCTCTTCGCCGAGCCTCCGCAGACTTTGCCATATGCCGAGAGCTTTGAAAATGGCCTGGGAGGGTGGGCCCAGTCAGCTGAAGATGATATCGATTGGAGTCACCATACGGGAGGAACCGCAACGACCAATACGGGGCCGAGTGGTTCATCCGATGGCGACTGGTATCTCTACGTCGAAAATCATTCCAATGGAGCCTACTACAAGTCGGCTTCTGTGGAGGGGAGGTTCGATTTGAGCACAGCGGTGCACCCGGAGCTGACCTTCGACTACCACATGTTTGGCCCCTACATCGACTTCTTGTCCGTGGATGTTCACTCCGGTTCTGAGTGGCATTTGGATGTATGGAAAAAGTCAGGGCAACAGCAATCCAGCAATGAGGATGACTGGGCGACCGCCCGGGTTGGGCTTTCTGCCTTTGCCGGAAACGATCTCGTGACAATTCGTTTCCGTTCCAAGCAACGCCAATGGCATGCCGCCGATACTGCGATTGACGCGATACAGCTTGTCGATACGGCCACGCCATACGAACTCTGGGCCGAGGCCAGCTTCGGGAGTGAGAGGGAAAGTGTCGATTGGTCTGAAATGGGCAATCCTGATGGAGATCACTTTACCAACCTCGAGGAGTGGGCGTTGGTCCTTGACCCGATGGCTTCCGATTCACCTGAGATGGCGTTCTCTGCCCAAGGAGAGCTCTTCACCGTAAATTATGTCCGTCGGGTTGGTAGCGGTCTCCGGGTGCGGGCTACCTGGTCGTCGTCGCTAGGCAGCGGCACTTGGAAGGGGCATGGCGATGGCTTCGTTGAATCTTCGCAGGGAGTTGAGGGAGATGTGGAATTCATGTCCGCGTCTGTGCCTTTGGAAAGTGGGCGGAAGTTTATCCGGATCGAAGTGGACTAGAAGGCAGGTCCTGCCATCTCCGACATACTCTATGTGCTCGTGCCAGCAGGACGAAGCGGTCGCCCGCTTGTTAGATCTCAGCAATCTTGCCAAGCTCTTTTTGAGCGACCTCTAGCGCCGTAGTTGGTTGGTCGTCCACGATGAGCTCGTCCACCCGTAGCCATTGGTTCGGGGTCATGTAGACCAGACTGCCTGCCAGGTTGTAAGGCGTATTGAGTTTAAAGTTCCGCGAGGTCGTGGGTTCGTCGATAGCGGTGCAGGACGCGACCGGAAACCGGGTGCCATTGAGCACGAGGTAGAACTTGTTCGGCTTCACCACGCACCGGTTGACCAAGAGCTGGGCGGTCTGTCGGAAGTCGAGCTCAAAGTCCTTTTCATGCGGGACGTAGTTGTAGGTGTATTCGCTCTTGTCCTGGGGGATACGGGGGACACTGTCGGTTTCGATATCGTCTAACAGCTGTTTGACGATCGCCTCATCATTTTTCCAGATGCGATCATAGAGGGTGTCCACGGTGTCGCCATTTTTCACCGGCACGTAGGACTTGTAGGCAATCTCTCCAGTGTCGAGGCCAGAGTCCATGAAGTGCACACACATCCCGGATTGCTTGTCGCCATACCAAATGGTCCAAAAGCCGGGATGCCGGCCGCAATGGCGGGGAAGAAGAGAGGTATGGAAGTTCACCACGCCCATTGGAGCGATTTGGAGAAACTCGTCCGGCAGGAAAAACTGATAACCGATCACCACCACGATGTCCGGTTTCCATGCGCGCACCTGATCCATCACGCCGGCCCCTTTTGGCTTGCCGCAGATGATGGGGATGTCGCGTTCTTCCGCTACTTCATGGATCGCCTTGCTGGAGCTGCCGCCAGAAGTGGTGGTGGTGATGCCTTCGGTCGGAGATTCCAAGATGCCCACGATATTCGCATCATTCTTCACAAAGTATTCCATGTGAATCGAGGTGAGTTCCCAAGTTCGGGTGCCGATGATGACGATGCGTTTAGTTCTCATGTGTTGGGTGTTGGTGGTGGGGCTTCAGCGGTATCTATGGTAGAGCGCGTTTCTACTTGGCAAAAAATGAGTCACTGGCGCGGAGAAACCAAGGGAAATATAAATGGGGCAGGATGGCAGACCATTGGTCCTGAGACCTTTTCCGCAGAACTTTGACTGAATCTTTCGGGCGGGGGAGCGCAGGCGTTCGGGAGCTATCGCAATGGCTCAGTGATTCGAGTAAAACGAACCCGTGTAGCTGGGCGCATGGGTGTCGATGCGGGCGACCCCTTTCGCCTTCGTGCCCTTCTTGCCTTCCTGCGAGACTTTGACTTCACCGGATTCAATCAGTGCTTGCACAGCAGGGCGCTCGGCAGCTTTCCAATTGATCTGACCTGACTTGCCTGGTCCCAGAAAAAGCCTCTTTCCAGCTGGAAGGGGAACGCTGAGGGGCTTTTTGGTGAGATTGGTGATTTCCATAACAAGGGAAGGCAGCAATACGAAACTGAGATGGGCTTTAGGTCAAGGCTCACTCGGTTTGGTTTTCAAAAGGAAACGCGAACGATGAAGCGACTCAAATGAGCGATTTTTCCAGAATTCTTGTTGGAAGGAAGTCTGTGGAGATTTGAATAGGTCTTTGTGTGTTTTTGATATTTTGGGCGGAAATGAGAGATGGTGGGTTCCTGCTCTTCGACTCAGGATGACGTCACCGAGCGGGCGCAAGGCCTGATATTTACTCGTTTTCCATTCGCGCGGACATCGTTATTAGGCCGAGAGCTAGAGCGAAGCAGAACTTCCCTGAGAATCGCTTTTTTTGTGGTTTTACCTATCATTTGTAGATTTAGCTGAAACGATTCTACGTGGCTTTCCGTAACCCGCCTGCAGAATCAGCCGCCTTTTTCCCACACGCATTACTGTCTAGCCATGAGCCGCAACCCATTCGCCAATTTCAACGGCATCCGCCATTTCCTGCCAGCGTTCGAAATTTTCAATTTCTCAGCGATGAATCTCTTAGTGAAGACGGCTCCTGTTTCTTTCTTTTGCCTCTGCGCTTTCCTTCCATTGACGCACCTCGCCGCCGACGAGAATCCAGCGATATCGTTGTTCGATGGGGAGAGTCTGAAGGGGTGGCAGTTCGGACAAGATGAACAAGGGGTTTGGAAAGTTGAAAACGGGGTTCTTGTTGGGGAGAGCTCGCAGGAGGGAAGGTCCACTCATCCCTATTTGTTTAGCGAAAAGGAGTATGACCACTTTGAGTTTCGCTGTCAGTTCCGGCTGACGCGGGATCCGGGTTCGGAGGCGCTTGATAGTGGTATTCAGTTTCGTTCGGAGAGTTTGGATGGGCGACCCAAGGGATACCAGGCCGACCTCGGAGGTTCCGCAGGCTGGGGAGGGATCGTGGAAGAGCAAGGGCGCGGGCAATTGGCGGAGGCGAACCCAAATCAGAAGGCCGGCCTTCTCAAGGAAGACGATTGGAACGAATATGTCATCCGTGCCAACGGGCCCCGGATCCAAGTCTTTCTCAATGGTCTGGAGACTGTAAATTTTTTGGAGACGGAACCTGCAATTCCGTATCGAGGATACCTTGCGCTAGAACTACCCCGTGGAGGAAAAGGGAGGATTGAGTTCAAGAGGATGACTCTTCGAATTCTGGATGGAGGGCTGGATCCTAAGGATACCAAAGCCTGGTGGGCTGATAAGGCAAGAGTAGCATACGAACAACTCAACGTATCAAATACTCCGCAGAATCCTGAGGAGCAACTGAGGTCCTTCGAGTTGCCGGATGGTTTTGTTGCCGAACTAGTCGCTCAAGAGAGTGAGGGAATTGGGAAATTCGTGGCGATAGACTTTGATCACAAGGGGCGAATGTGGACGATGACTGCACTGAACTATCCGGTGGATGCAAATCGGGAAAAAGCGAAAGCAGAGAACCTGTTTCAAGAGGGAGGAACGGACAAGTTGCTCGTCTTCGATACTCCCACGGCTTCCGGTCTGCAGACCCCTCGGGTATTCGCTGACGGTTTGGCTATTCCTTTGGGAGTTCTCCCATACAAGGATGGAGCTATCGCCCAGTATGGAACAGAGATTCGTTACTATCGGGACACTGATGGAGATGGAAAGGCCGACAGGCACGAGGTCTTGTTGGAAGGGTTTGGGACCCAGGATTCTCACCTCTTTCCGCATCAGTTCACCCGCGGTCCGGGGGGATGGATGTATCTCAATCAGGGGCTGGGAAACTACTCCCAGGTTCGGCGTCCCAATGGCGATGTCTTCGCCAATGGTGAAGAGTCAGTTAGGATGGACCGTTGCCGCATCGCCCGGATGCAGCTGGATGGCAGTGATTTCCAAGTGACTACCACCGGACCGAATAATGTCTGGGGAATTGTCGCTGGACGCGATGGCGAGTGGTTCATCCAGGAAGCCAACGACAAAGGGTATCCGGTAGCCAAATATGATTTTGGAGTCTATTTGGATACCGGTGGAACGTCGAAGCTACAACCCTACCAACCGATCCTCCCTCCCATTTTCGACAAAGCAATTATGGGCGGGACCGGGTTGAGTGGTCTGGTTCTCGCAGAGGATTTTGCGAGTCCCTTCGCGCGGAAAGGGGTGAAGACCTTCTACCTCGCGAATCCTCTCACCAGTCGGATTCAGGTGGTGACTGCCGAACCTCTCGGAAACAATCGTTTCAAGTGGCAAAAGGAAGAGGATTTCCTAATTGCAGGGGACAAGTGGTTCCGTCCAGTTGGTATCAAGTTCGGTCCCGATGGCGCCCTCTACATCGTTGATTGGTACAATAAGATCATCTCGCACGGAGAGGTCCCTCAAAACCATCCCGAGCGGGACAAAGTGCGCGGGCGCATCTGGCGTATTCGTCATCGTGATCAGTCTCATGCAGCGGCACCGAATCTGGCTCAGGCTGCCAGCGGGAAACTTTTTGACTATCTGCGAAGTGGCAACGCCCTCATTCAGCGCCAGAGTTGGATGGAGATGATCGACCGTCAGGCCACCGAACTTGTTCCCCAGTTGAAAGGTTTGACGGTGGATGCAAATGAGCGCCTTGATGTTCGTTTGGCCGCGCTCTGGGCTTTGGAAGGCTTGCAAGGGATTGACTCCGAATTGCTTTTCGCTTTGGCTTTCGATCGCGAGCCTAACCTCAGGGCTGAGGTTGTGCGCATTGCGGGTCGGAAGGGCGACGCCCCTACTTTTTCCGAGATTGCCAAAGCTGCTGCAGTCGATTCCGCTGTTCGCGTTCGCTCGGCATTAGGTGAAGCACTTGTTAGCCGAGAAGAGGTGGACCCTGAAGCCATGTATTCCGCGGCGCTTCTCGGCAAAGAGGCCCTCGTGAATGGAGATCGCCTTTCGGTCTACGAACGTGAGTTCGAACGCTTTCTTGCCCGTTGGGCGATGGAGAAAAATGCCGAAATCACTGCAGCAATGCTCGGTGATGCCGAGGACCTGCCTACTGAAAACCGTCTTCTCGCCATGCAATCACTCCAGCCAGCGCAGGCCGCTAGAGCCTTTTTGCCTTTGGCCGCCAAACTGGAGCGCGACCTCACTGCGACGGAGCTCTCCTTGCTCACGAGCGAGCTCCACCAGCCCGAAGTGCTCGCAGGATTCGAGGCTATCTTGAGCAACCCTGTCCGGCAGAAGGGACTCTTGTCCGCATTCTCCCGCGTTGAACCCCAACCTGGAAATCACACTCTAACAGAGCTGTTGGGCGAGGCCTCCCGGCAACTGATTGCACGTGAGAATAGCCCATCGAATCAGAGGGTTGTGATGAAAATGGCTCAACGTCATCGGCTCGAGCTTCTCCGGGAAGACGTTGGAGGCTGGTTATTGGCAAGCGATGATGCCCAGATGATCATTGCAGGACTTCGTTGCCTGCGAGAGCTGGGACCGGTGGATTCCGAGGTCGCCCTGAAGCTAGTTGAAAGTGAGAACAATGCGGTGCAGCAAGAGGCTGTCGTCGCCCTCTCAACCGCTCCGGGTGCCGAGACGATTACAGAGCTTGCCGAACGCTGGGAGCTTCTCAGCGCAACCGGAAAGCAGGCAGCAATAGATGGGTTGATCAACTCCAGTGAGAAGGCTGAAGCTTTCGCCAGCTCGGTTTTGGCTGGAGATTTCGAGGGCATTGATAGCGGGTCCATCGAGAAGCTGATTATCGCTCTTGGGGAGCATCCGAATGCAAAGAAGCTCCTCAAGAAACTCGGGGACAAGGTGCCGATGGTCGTGCGTTTGAGCGGAGGGGCAGTTGATACCAACTTTACACTGAAAGGCCCGTTCACTATCGAAGGTTGGATCCGCTGTGCGGGAAAGCCGGGGCCCCACGAGAAAGTCTTTTCGAGTCAAAATGGCGAGGTTTCTTTCAAGAACGGCAAGCTCGCCCTTTCGGGGAAGGGAAAGAAAGACGCAAACCTCGTCGTTGCCAAGATTGCGAATACTCCTGAGCAATGGACGCACTTCGCCATCACTCGGGATGAAAAGGGCATCCATCGAATTTTTCTCGATGGAGTTCTGAACGCAACAGGGAAGAAGCCATATCAGGCCGAGTTGACCGACCTCGAACTTGGGCTTCGTAAGGATAGCAGCGCCCTAGTGGACTTGATGGAATTTCGGGTATGGAACAAGGCGCTGGATGAAAAAGTGATCCACGATGGGATGAAGGTGAGTTATGCTGAGGGGCGCCTCCCAGATGGGCTGACCAAGCGTATCAGCGGAGATCTCCCCGGGCTCTCTTTGTCAGGTCGAGCGCAGGTCGCTCCATCCAGCAGTGCTCCCGCCCTTATGACGAGGGCAGAAGCAGCCCGCGTTGCGGAGACCTTTCAGAAATACCAGTCCATGGTTCAAGCTGGTGGCGATGTCGAGTCGGGCAAGGTGATGTTTCAGCAAGCGTGTAGTGCCTGCCACATGGTCAATCGGGTTGGGGGCAATATAGGGCCAGACCTGAGCGGAGCAGGTGCGATGGGGGATACTTCGCTTTTGCGCAATATTCTAACCCCCAATGCTTCTCTGGAGGCCAGCTACAATCGCCATGATCTCAAACTGCGTGATGGGAGTTTTATAAGTGGATTTCTGGCAGAGGAAGATGACGAGAAGGTGACTATTCGTCTCATCGGAGCCGACGATCGGGTGATCGCTCGGTCAGAGATTCAGTCCCATGCGGTTTCCAAGCGTTCCCTGATGCCCGAAGGGCTTCTTCTCGGGATGGAGGACCAGCAAGTGGCCGATCTCTTTGAGTACTTGAGAACCTTAAAATAGAGAATGAACGTGTTCCGGCTTGGCCTCTTTGGTCGAGGGTGAGGGGGGAAAGTGTGGCTCAAAGTTGGGCGAAATTGCGGGTGAGATTTTGGTGAGCCTTTTCTTGCAAGAGTGGTTCCTGTCCCTTGACTCCCGGCTTTTCCAGGGAAGAAGCCGCGGGTAAGAGGTCGAACAAGCCCTGCCTGATTCCATCGTCGGAAACAATACTCTGAGTCCGCAAGACTGCCGCCTGACGAACTCCCGCTATCACTTTCTTGACCTGATGCAGAGCGTGGGTCTGATGGATGAAGGCGTCTCCAGCTTTCAGGTTTGCCTGTCGCATCCCCCGGGGGACTCGACCCCCAATTCACCTCCTTGATAGCTATCAGGGTCATCCGGAAAGAGAGTCATCAGTATGAAATCCGCAGCTCTTCCCCTCGCAATGCCGATTGATGAGAAGGTTGCTGTTCGTCGTCTGTTTCATTGAACTCGGAAGAACCATTGGAAAAGTTGAGGAAAAGGGGCAAACGGATTTGTGTGAATTCTAACAGGAAGGACTGGGAGACTTTCCCTCAACTGGAGTGAACTTCTCTATTCCTGGGAGTCTTCGTTCGCGAGCGCGCTGGCCCAGACGGCGTCTAACAGGGCTTGGGTTCGTTCGCTCTTGGTTTCCCAATTTTTCCGCAAGGAGGGGTCGTGGACTTGGGCGGCGAAGTCTTCGAACATGAGCGCGGCATCGGGACGGTCGGCTTCGACTTTAACCGTTTCCTTCCCAGACTTGTTCGTTCTCGCGGAGTGCGTGTAGCTGGCGGAATTGTCGCGGTCGTGGCCAAGGAAGTTGGGGATATCGAGGCTGCCTTGGTTTCCGACAATCCGTGCTTCGTTTCGTGACTCGCCGGCATCGAAGGAGCAGCTGAAGGTAGAGCTGGAACCGTCGCTGAAGACCAGAAGACCGGTGCTGCCGATGACGGCTTGGGTCTCGGGTTCGCGTCGAATAATGGCAGAGACGGACTGCAGTTCGGCCGTGGGGTCGAGGTAGTCGACGATGGCTCGCATGTTATACCAACCGGCATCACCCAATGCCCCCATGGGCTCGAGCTCGGTGCTCATCCGGATGTTGGTCTTGTCCCCGATTCGGAACTGAAAGATAGAGTCGAGGGTGCGTCGCTTGCCGACCAGCGTGTCGATCTCCTTCTGGAGTTGGAGAGTGCGGGGATGGTGGGAGAAGTGGGTCCCGTCCATGAAGGCGACGTTGTTCTCGCGGCAGGCTGCGATGATCCGTTGGGTGGCAGGGAGGCTGGGGAGAGGTTTCTCGCAGAGGACGTGCTTGCCGGCCTTGGCCGCGGCGATGGAGATTTCTTCTTTCACCGAGGTCGGGGTCGCGACATAGATGGCGTCGATTCCGTCCCATTGGCACATCTCGGCCCACGAGTCGAAGGCCTTGGAAGCTTCGTATTTGGCGGCAAAGGCTTCGGCCTTTTCGAGGGTTCGGCTGGAGCTGGCAGTCAAGACCGCGTTGGGAGAGTCTTTCGTGGCGCGGGCCATCTGATTGGCGATCGAACCCGTGCCGACAAAACCCCAGCGGATGGGTTGAGGCTCTTTCTCTTCTTCTTGAGCACTGATGCCCGAGGTTCCGAGGAGAAGGATGGCTGCTGACCCTAGGCCAAAGGTGTTGAGGACGCTTCGGCGGGAGATCTTGAGGAGCGATTGCGTGGATGGATGGGTTGTCGACTTCATGGCCTAGTCTCCTTCGTATCGAGAATTGGTGTTTCTTTCAAGGAATCAGATAAAAGACGCGGGAGCCGAAGCGGTTGTTAGGCTCTCAAGAGCGGAGGAGCTCGCGGCGGTATTCGCTGGGCGAGAGACCGGTGGCTTGGCGGAATTGTCGGCTGAATGCGGCCTGGTCGTAGAAGCCGCATTCGACTGCGATTTCCGAGAGCGGTTTCGAACTTTCCCTCAGGCTGTCGGCTGCGGCTTCCACGCGAGCCTTGGTAAGCAGTTGTCGGGGAGTGAGGCCGGTGAGGCTGCGGACCCGTCGGGTGAATTGGCTGCCGGAGAGCCCCGCCTCGTCGGCGAGTTCGGCAATGCGCAGTCCCTCCGAGCTCAAGCTGCGGATGGCGTTGAGGGCCTGGCCGAGGGGGCCAAGGTCGCGGCTCTTTTCGACGGGGGAGTCGAGGTCCTGTGAGATTCCGGCCAGGGCAATGACCTTTCCTTCCGAGCGGATGGCAATCTTCTGGGTGATGAACCAACCAATCCGACCATCCGCTAGCGTGCTCATTTCCATCCGGTCCCGCACGGAAACGCCGGTCGAAAAAATCTCTTCATCCTGTTGCTCGTATCCTGCGGCGAGGAGGGCGGGAAAGAGTTCGGAAGCAGAACGGCCCAGCAATTGCGCGCGATGTTGCAATCCGGTGCGGACGACGAAGGCGGGGTTCGCCGCGATGTAACGGCCTTCCCGATCTTTGATACAAAACCGAACGTCGTTGATGAGTTCGAAGAGTGACTCGCAGACTTCCAAGCCTGGCACGGCTTCGAAAACGGCTTTGCGCAAACGGTTGTTTAGCGTGCTCAATTTCTCAGGTGGCATTTCGCATCACAGTGTTCGCGAAAGTTTGAGAAAGTCACGAAATTTGTATTTTTCACGCATGAATACGAAAGGTTCTCGCCACGACAGCTTCTACGCCTTCTGTCATTTTCTTTCAACGTGAGCACTCCTCCCATTCTCTCTGAAGGTAGGCCTGAAAGGGCTTTGACGCCTCCTGGCCGTTCTGGCTTCTCTCGGGTGAGAGCTCGCTTGTCCAACTTCGGAGCATCGAAGGTGAGCGGGTATCTGGTGATTTCCGCTGTCGTTCTAATCTGGGCTGGATTCGCATTGACCCTGCGTGCAATCGGGAAGTCGCCGCTTTCGGCTGCTGACGTGGGACTCATTCGTTTCGCTGTTCCCGCGCTGTGTCTGTTGCCATTTCTACGCAGTTATCTTGCCCAACTGCGAAGGGTTCGCTTTCGTGATTTGTTACTGGTTCTGTTAGGGGGCGTTCCATTTTTTCTCGTCGCTTCCGCGGGGGCCCGGAGCACTTCGACTGCTCATGTCAGTGCCCTCATCGCAGGAACAGCCCCGCTCTCGGTCGCCCTGATTTCGTTTTTGTTAGAAAAAAGTGCCATCCCGAAGAAGAGGTGGTTCGCATTGGGATTGATTGCGCTGGGTGCTGTCGGGATGATTGCCACCCAGCCTGCGGGTGGGACTCACTCCGATCCGTGGGGTTGCTTGACTCTCCTTTTCGCCAGCCTGTTGTGGGGAGCTTACACGGTGGGAGTCCGGCGCGCGGGATTGGATGCCATTGCCAATGCTCTCATTCTAACAGTTCTCTCGCTGATGATTCTTGGTGCTCTTTCTTTGGTCGGGGTGACGGAGAGTCATTTGGGTCAATTCTCTTGGCGCGAGGCCCTGCCCTTCGTTCTCGTGCAAGGACTGGGCGTCGGACTCATCGCTACTGTCGGCTATAGCTTCGCCATTGGTCGTCTGGGCTCGAGCCGGAGCGCGGTCATCGGCTCCCTTGCTCCCGGTCTTTCCGCTGTCTTGGCGGTTTTCATTTTTGGAGAAGCTCTCAACTTCGCGACGATGGCTTGCATCGCCGTTCTTACCTTCGGAGTGATTCTGGCCAATCGTTCACTCGGAAAAAACTAGTTATCTAATTACTAATGTTTACTCAACTCGCGCCCCCAACCCCTGACCCGCTCTGGGGGCTGGCAAAGGCTTTCCAACAAGATCCACGGTCGGAGAAAATGGACCTGATCGTTGGAGTTTATCGCGACGCCTCAGGCAAAACGCCAGTGATGGAATCGGTCCAAGAAGCGGAGAGGTTTCTCGCCTCGGCAGCCGAATCGAAAAGCTATCGGGGGCTTTCGGGGAATCTGGACTTCAATGATGGAATCGCACGTTTCGTGCTCGGTTCAGGGCATCCCGCCCTCGAAAGGCAATCTACTATTCAGACCGTAGCTGGCACGGGAGCGCTGCGGCTTATTGGAGACCTCATTGCGAAGCTCAGTCCCCAGGCCAAGGTTTGGACGACTGATCCGGCCTACGTGAATCATCTCCCAATCATGGCTGCCGCGGGACTTGAGGTGCAGACCTTCCCTTGGAGGGAGAGCGAGACCGGTCTCGACTTCGAGGCAGTCGTGCAAGCGCTGGATGGGGCACGGGCCGGGGACATCTTGTTGCTCCATGGCTGCTGTCACAACCCGACTGGGATTGATCCCAGTCTGGAGCAGTGGAGTGCGATCTCCCGTCTTTGCCATGATAAGGGTCTCATCCCTTTCGTCGATATGGCCTATCAAGGTTTCGGCGATGGCGTTGATGCGGATGCGGCGGGATTGAGGCTGCTTGCTGGCGAGCATGAGCAGATGTTTGTCACTCTCAGTTGTTCGAAGAACATGTCTCTCTATTGCGAGCGAACAGGGGCGGCGATGGTCATTGCTTCTGAGGCGGGTGAGGCGGAAAAGGTTCGGCTCTCCCTTGAGCAGATTGCGCGAGCGAACTACTCCATGCCTCCCAATCACGGGGCGGCGATCGCGGCCTATCTCTTCGCTCATCCCGAGGCTTGGCTGAAAGAGCTGGAGGAATGTCGGATGAGGGTGTGCACGAATCGGCAGAACCTGGCAGCCGAGCTCAAGGCGATCGGGGCTCCTGAAAAATTCCAATGTCTCGAGCGCCAGAAAGGGATGTTCTCGCTCTTGCCACTAAGCTCCTCTCAGATCGAGCGGCTGCGAGATGAATTTGCGATTTACGGTGCCATTGGCGGGCGCATCAATGTGGCAGGCTTGGGGACGCAACAAATCCCGTTGCTGGCGGACGCCCTGAAACGAGTTTTCGATTCTCCTTAGCTTCCGCAAGGTCGGCGCATTCCGCTTTGGAGGTAGTCGAGGGCTTTTTGAAAACTGGCTCCGGAGAGGAAATGTTCCAAGTTGGCATCAATCTCGTTCTTGTGGGATTCGTGCCAAGAGGTGATTTCGTCGTTGATTGCAAAGAGCCGTTGGAGGTGAGCCTCGGGGTCGCGGTCACGGGATTCGTGGTCGGCAATGATCGCCAGACGTTTTTCGAGGATTTGGGCGAGGTCGGGGTGCTGCATGGTTGGTGGAGAGTTGGAGAAGGGATTGGCGATTGGGTCGTGAGTCCGAGAAAGCTACTTCTCCTCTTTGGGTTGAGAGGGTTGTTCGATAGCTTCTTGGATCTTGGCCTGACTCTCTTCACTCAAGCTCTTCAGTGGGACCTGGTGGACTTTGCCCTTGATGCGGAGGAGAGCCTTTTCGTCTTCGACGCCGAGAAGGTCGGCTTCGATTCTTTTCCCCTCGGTATTGGTCCAAGTGCCGGAGAGGAGAACGCTTTTTTGGGTGAGCGCATAGGGTGTGCCTTCACCAAGTTTGGCTCCCTCGACGACCCATTGGGTGATGACTGCGATTTGCTTTTCGTTGAGTGGTCCGCCTTGGCGAGGCATTGCTTCCACTCCCGGTTCTTCACGAATCATGCGCAGGATTTGCGCGTTGGAGTCTCCCGGCACAATGGGTCCTTGCTTGCTGATGAATCTGCGAATCTGACCGGGCTCGAGACTCATGTCGCCCTTTGTTTCTCCGTTCCCGTGGCATTTGTAGCACTTGTTCTGAAAGATAGGGAGGACGTCCGTCTGGAAGTCTGCGGCCGGCAGGGAATTGAGGAGTAGGAAAAAAGCAAGACTGGTGACGCGCATGATGAGTAAACTTGGCATGACCTTCATGAGAGGCGAGTCTGCAGTAAAGTGAATTTAAAGGGAAAAGTATGCCCGAACCTCGGGTTGTTTTTTAAGGTGGGGGGCGGGATGTTCTATCCTGTTAGGACAAGTGCATTTCGCCCCATTCTCTTTGCTAGACATTGCGGTCAGCTCATCCACGGTATGGGGGTATCGATGGCTGTGACCCAAGAGATTTCGACTGAGACTTCACCGTTCGAGCAGGTTCTTGCAAGTGAGCAGCTGAGACGCTCGCTGCTCCAGTTTATTGTGAGCCGGGTGCACGACCCTCATCTGGCAGAAGATCTTACGCAAAACGTTCTGGTGAAGGCATTTGCCAAGAGCGCGAGCTTGCGGGAAGAGGAGCGGGTTGTGCCTTGGGTCTTTCGAATCGCCCGCAGCCACATTGCGGATCACTATCGCAGAGGGCGAGCTGCCTCGTCTTTGAAGGAAGGGGAGGAGGGCTACGGTTGGTTCGTCGACGAACATGAAGTGAGCTACTTTCCGGAAATCCTGAGCAACTTTCTGAGGGGCGTGGTCGAAGGATTGCCGCCGATCTATCGGGATGCCCTTCGTTTCACCGATTGCGAAGGACGCTCCCAGGTTGAGCTCGCGAGGAGGGAGGGGATTTCGGTTTCGGGTGCCAAGTCCCGTGTCCAGCGGGCCCGGGCAGAGGTGCGTGCGGCGGTGGAGCGCTGCTGCTTCCTGGATACCGATTCTTACGGCGGCGTGGTGGAGGTCGAGCCTCGGCCCGATCACTGCCCTGATTGAAAGGGAGGGGACCTGTCGAGAGGTCCGCTTTTCGCTCGGCCTTTCTTTCCTCGAAAATAGTCTGCGTCCATTTTGTCGCTTTTGCGTCTTCCTTAGGCATGAAGATACAGAATAAGAATCTACCTGTGGCCGTCATCGGTGCTGGTCCCGTGGGATTGGCTGCGGCCGCCCATCTGTTAGAGCACGGAGAGCGTCCCGTTGTCTTTGAAGCGGGGGCTTCGGTCGCTCATGCGGTCAGGCAATGGTCTCACGTGAAAATGTTCTCTCCGTGGCGCTACAATATTGATTCGGCCGCGCGGCGTTTACTTGAACAAAGCGATTGGAGGCAACCCGATTGCGACCACTTGCCGACTGGAGGTGAACTGGTGTCCGACTATTTGGAGCCCCTGTCCAAGGTGCCCTCTCTCGCTGAGTGTCTTCGCTTCGAGAGCAAAGTGCTGGCAGTCACCCGGGAAGGAATTGACAAGGTCCGCACCCAAGGGCGGGCGGAGCGTGCATTCCTGTTGCGTGTTGATGAAAAGGGCGAACAAAGCGAGAGTCTGTTCAAGGCCGTGATCGACGCTAGCGGAACTTGGGGGAATCCCAATCCCATGGGTTCCCATGGACTTCACCCCATTGGGGAAGAGTCGGTGCGCGACCGAATCGAATACGGCTTGCCCGATATTTTGGGAAAAGATCAAGCTGACTATCGCAACGCAACGGTCCTCGTCGTCGGGAGCGGGCATTCTGCTTTCACGGGAGTCTTGGAGCTGTTAGAGCTGAAGAAACAGTATCCGGAGACCTCCATTATCTGGGTGATGCGCAAGCGTTCCTTGGACAAGGTCTTCGGCGGAGGGGCGAATGACGCTTTACCCGCGAGGGGGGAATTGGGAAGTCGGGCGAAGGCTGCGGTGGATGCGGGCGAGGTTGAACTTATCTCGCCACTTGAAATTCAGCGGGTTGTTCGGGAAGGTGAGAGCCAGATGAAGGTGGTGGGTTATGGACCGGATGGCGAGCGGGAGTTTGTGGTGGATCGTGCAATCGTGAAGACTGGATTCCGACCCGACCTCGGCATCCTGCGTGAGGTCAGGATCGCAATCGACGAGTCATTGGAGTCGGTGCATGCCTTGGGCCCGCTTATTGATCCGAATGAGCACAGTTGCGGAAGTGTGCCGCCCCATGGCGCGCGTGAGCTCGCTCATCCCGAGCAGGACTTCTACATCGTCGGAATGAAAAGTTACGGCCGGGCTCCGACCTTCCTGCTCGCTACAGGCTATGAGCAAGTCCGTTCCGTTGCCGCAGAGATTGCAGGGGACCACGAAGCGGCGGCCCGCGTGGAGCTGAACCTGCCGGAGACCGGCGTCTGCAGTGCCGGGCCTGCACCCTCTTGCAACGGGGTCTCGGCTTCCTCTTGCGGTGTCGAGGAAAAGGAGAAGAGCGAGGCTGCCTGTTGCGGACAGCCTGATCAAGCCGCTAGTGACCAAGAGCGGACGAGCTGCTGCGGATGAGTGTTCCCGAGAAAGAGGTCGTGGAGTTGCTCGAGCGCGACGAGTCTCGAGCCTCCGCGCCTTGGTCTCTCGCTTGGTGGTTGGCCTTCGGTCAACTGTTCTCGTGGGGTATACTCTATTACACCTTTACGGTCATCATCGACGCGATTCAGGCGGAGACCGGCTGGACGCGTCCTTTTCTCAATGGAGGGCTTTCACTAGGCTTGCTCGTCTGGGGCCTGAGCGCTCTTCCCATCGGGGTCTTTATTCAGCGCCGGGGTGGCCGGATGGTGATGACCGGGGGCTCCCTCATCGGCGGGTTGTCTCTGTTAGGAATGGCCGGGATGAGTCATCCTCTTGGCTATCTGCTTTCTTGGGTTGGGATGGGGATTGCGATGGGCGCGCTTCTCTATGATCCTGCCTTCGCGGTGATCACCCAGACCTTTCGGTCACGCTATCGGGAGGGCATCACTCTCGTGACCCTTCTGGGTGGTTTGGCGAGTACCGTTTTCATTCCTTTGATATACCTCCTCGAGAGTCATCTTGGCTGGCGGGGAGCTTTGCAAAGTTGCGGAGGACTGCTTCTCTTTCTCGGAGCTCCGATGCATTGGTGGGTGTTGCCGTCAGCCGCGCCGGCTACTTTCTCGAAGAAGACGACATCGGCAAGTGCCCGCGCTCGGGAATGGTTCCGCACTCTTCGGGGCGAGATCAGCAACCGGCGATTTCTGGGGCTCATGCTTTGGTTCACGGCCTACATTGGCGCGTTTTCAGGTCTTACTTTCCTCATCATCCCCTTGCTTCTTGCGATGGGGGTGGCCTCCGAACTCGTCTTGCAAGCGGTAGTCATCATCGGTCCCATGCAAGTGGTCGGACGTCTTCTCCTCGTTTCCGCAGGAAAACAATTTTCTTCTCTCCGTGTCGGTCGGTGGGCGATGGGTCTGTTGGGTTGTTCCCTCCTGATCCTGCTATTCTTGCCCAAGACGCTGCTCTGGCTGGGAAGCTTCGCCGTTCTCTTCGGAATGGGGAATGGCGTCATGACCATTCTCAAAGGAACCGCGCCGGCCGAACTGTTCGGCACCGAGCGCTACTCCGAGCTCAATGGGGCTCTGTCCGCGCCTGGGGTCTTGTCCAAGGCCATCTCTCCCTTGTTGCTCGCCGCCTTGTGGAATACAGGCGTCGACCCCAAGTGGGTCTTTGGAGCCATCTTGGGAATGATAATCGTCGGGTCGGGTAGCCTCGAGATTCTGGCAAGGCAGGAGAAGAGAGAGCCCTCAATGGCATGACCGGGATGGCAACGAAATCATTTCCAATGCTTGAGATCTGATATGAATGAGCCAGCGGATTGTTCATGACCTCTCGATATTCCGGATAACTGTGGAGGTTCGAATTCTTCGGAAAAGGCCTCTGGTCGATTCGGTTGCATAGAAAGAACTTTCTTTCTATTCCATGATGATCGGCCTATTTCAATTTATGCAAAAGACCTTTCTTTGCTGTCTCTTTTGCTGGGGACTCTGGCCGCATGTTCTTACGGGGCAGGAAACCGCTCTTCCTTTTCGAGCAGGAACATTCACGCCCGAGCAAATGGCAACCACAGTGCAAGTTGATATCCGGGGGACCTGGGCTATGGTTCTGCAGCCGGAGAGTGAAGGCTTGGTGCCAACCTTTTATCGTTACGAAGATTCATCCTGGATGGAGGCCGACACTCCTTCGCTGGGATTCCACGCGGGGATCCGTGTGGCGGGACTCGATTTCAATGAGGTTGAAAACGAGGTGGCGGTGTTTGGAGAGGACAGGATCTTTTTCTTTCAGCCGAATGTCTTTACCGCCGAGCCGAATGACTGGGTGGTGAGCAAGCCTTCCTTGAGCATTCTTTTGGACCCCGGAACTGAAGTTGTGAATGTTGAACTGGAAGGCGACACCGCAGCGGTTGTTTGGAAAACGGATAGCTTGAATCCGTTTCACTACCTCACGATTTACGAGCAAGGTTCCTCCACCATTTGGGAAGAAAAGGCCACTTGGTCTATCGATGGCCCGGGTCTGTTTGGGATCGAGCCGCAAATAATCACCGGCCTTAGTTTACTGGAGGACCGGGTTGCCATTGCTTCTTCCCGCGTAGGTGAAATTCATCTCTTCGAGCGCGACGAGGGGGGCGCGGACCATTGGGGGCTCGTCAAAAAAATAGAGCGCTCGCCAGACTATCCTATTCGGGGAGACGAGATTGCGCTGATGCTAGGCGACTATCTGTTAGATGTGGGCTACGCAGGAGACGGTGAGCAAATCACCACCGAGATCAACCGCTATCAACGGGACCAAGGAGGCCCTAACAAATGGCTGAAGCATTCGCTCGTCGCGAGCTATCCGGGGGTGCGCGAGCTAGAGCTGGATGCGAGCTTTTCAAGCTTGTTGGTTCTCAGTCGCAAAGCAGCTCACCCCTCGTCTTCTTCAATCATTGAGGCGACCTTGTCTGCCAGCGAAGCGCGTGACGTTCTTCTGGAGAGCCTCACTTTCTTAACCGGAGGAGCGGTTGGCAAGATGGGAGAGGCAACCTTTACAGGGGTGGTTGGCGACCTTGAGAATAGCACTTCGAATTCGATTCTTGGTTTGATGGTTGGGATGGCTCCCGACAGCTATGAGGGGTCGGGAAGATGGGCTGTCTCTGTGCTTTCAGCATTCGACTTTTCCCTTCGCCAAACCTTAAGCGACGAGGGCTCGACTCCTGACTTTAGTTCTATGATAGACATGGAGGGAGGATTCATTGCGGTGGGGAATCCCAGTGATTCTTGGGCGGGGGTGAATAGTGGCTCGGTTCTGCTCTATGAGGTTGTGATTGGCTATGGTGATGAGGGTCAAACCCTCAGGCCGATTGCTCGCTTGGAGAGCCCTGACCCCGCGAGTTACCAGTATTTTGGGCATTCTGTGAGTCTGCAAGTTGGCACCGGAAACCTTTTGGCAGTGGGGGTTCCCAATTGGAGTGGTGGAGTCGGGCGGGTCTATCTGTATCGCATCTTTAGCACGCTATCCTCGACTGACGGAGAGAGGGCGGAGCTGGTGGATATCATTGAGTCGCCCACTGGCACTGGAGATTACTTTGGTCGAGGTGTCGCGCTCACGGCAAACAGTCTGGGAGAACCCCGGCTGGCGGTGGGGGCCCCATTCGATGATGAGGTTGGGACGAGCGCGGGCGCAGTCTATATCTTCGAGGAAAATTCCGGAACGTGGACCCAGCGAAAAAAGATCCCCCGGCCCTCGATTATGAGCTCCAGATGGTTCGGCTGGCTGATGACGTTTTTAAGTCCCGAAGAGGGAGGGGAGCTGGTGGTGGCCACCGATTTCGGTACCACCGGAGCCCAGTTGGGTGTCTTTAGCCAAAATGAATCAGGACCCAATGCGTGGGGCCTCGAAGGTTCCATTGCCACTCCTGCGGGAGCGTCTACGAGATTCGGAATCTCTCTCGCTGGAGGGGGGAATGCCTTTGCTGTCGGTGCTCCTTTTGGAAGCGGTAATGTCGGAAAGGTCTTTCTCTATCGGCAGCTCCCGATTGGGTGGGTTCTATCGCGGGAAGTGGTCGGCACTGCTGCCGATGGCCGCAGCTTTGGCTATCAGGTTTCCCTCTCGGACTTTCACCTCGCGGTGGGATCTCCTGAGGTCAATAGCTTGGATGGTCGTCTTTCAGTTTATGGAGGAGGTTATCAGGACTATGTCAACTGGCCGTCTCTCTACAGTCGGCAGGGCACGGCTTCTGAATCCCTCGGCCGTGGGTTGGCTTCGCAAGGGATCTATACCGCCTCGACCGGAGCTGGCGACCTCTGTGTGGAGCGGGCCGGGGCCTATGAGATTTGGGCAAAGGCTCAAGGGTGGTCGACTTCGGACGCATGGCAGCCTCAACAAAATTCGGATGGTGACTCCCAGAATAACCTCGTGGAATTTTCTCTCGGGTCCGATCCTCGGGATGAATCCAGCACCGGGGGCATTGACCTGAAGCCCGACACTTTTACTGAAACCGATATCTTCGGTGGACCGGGTGAAACCTATCCCACGATGAGTTGGCTTCAGCCTAATTTGGGGTATTCCGATTTGTTCGTGGGCTATACTGCGCAGACCTCATCCAATCTAGTCGACTGGGATTTTCAGAGTATTCGCTACTTCTATCTTGGGGAGTCCGTCACGCAACACTACCGCATCGATCCCGAAGCCGAGAGGGCGTTTTTCCGTGCCCAGCCATACTATCCATCTGAAATTCATGCCAATTTCAACTAAGGCGCGTTCGGATAGGGGGAGGCTCGACGAGCTACCAACCTTTAGTGAGGCGAAGATCAGGTCTCAACGCGATTCCAAGCGGTGGCAAAGATTGTTTCATGGTCTTCTCTGTTCATTGTAGCCGGAGACTGTTCTGGCCTTAGAGCCTGAGAAGGATGACCAAGAGAAGCAGCGAGGTGAGCATGGCTAGCCAGGTGCGGATGTTGTTCCAGAATATCCAGCGAGGACCGAAGTCTGTCGCGGCTTGGTGAATTTCATCGTCGTCAAGCTGCTCGAACTCCTGTTCTTGAATGCGGTTGTTGAGCGGAACGTTGACTACAGCGGTAGTGATTTGCACGCCCGGGATGTAGATGAGGAGCGCCGCGATCAGGTATACGAGCTCGATTCCCTCTAGTAATTGGAAACCCAGCACGGTCGTGGCGATGAGTGCCAAGCCGGACCCAAGCCATACGATTATGAAGAGCGGTTGGTTATGTTGAATGACCCGGTCGATGGCTTTGAAGGCCTCAAGGAATTGGCGATCACCCAATGTTTGAAGCCCTGGCATGATGACGATTGCGAAGATGAGTGTGATGCCGGCAACGAGAGAGCAGCCGAGGGTGGCGATGGTGAGAAGAACAGAGAATGTGGTCATGAATTAGGGGAAGGTTAGATGTTGGGAAGTTGTTTGGGATTGCGTCGTGCCGTGGTTGCGATTGGCGTTGGACCTGTTAGAGGATTGGATTTTCGAGCCAGGATCACGAGGCCCAGGGCTGCGACGGTCAGTTCGATGACTGTCGCCCCGATGACTCCCTGCGATGGCATGCCGTCGAGAATCATGCTGAGCAGTCTCGCAAGTCCGAACGTGCCATAGACGAGAGTCGCCAACTTTACCGATTGAGATCGGAGCCTGTCGCGGAACGAGCCGATTGTGATCAGGAGCCCGCAGGCGAAGAGCAGCCCACCAGGGGCGCGTATTTCCGACATCAGGCTGGCGTTCTTCTGAAGGGCGATGCCGTTGCTGGCGTGGAACCCCTCGGGCGTGAGCAGGATTGCGCTTCCAATCCCGAGCAGGATGAGTCCGGAAGCGAAGGTGAAGATGGCGACAGATTTTGTCTTCATGCGGACTTCCTCCAAGTTGCGGTTGTGGCGACTTCGCGGGCGTATTGAGCAAAGTCTTTTGGCGGCCGCCCCAGGGCACGCTCGATTCCATCGCAGAGATGAGCGTTTCGGCCGTCGAGTACGGTGGAGAACAAGTAGTCCATGATCCACACAACCTCTTTCGGCGCGCCTGAATTCTCCACCGACTTGAGAAACTCATCGTGGGAAACCTCTTCATATTCGACCGGTTGGCCAGTGGCTCGGGAGAGTTCGGCTGCGACGTCGGCAAAGGTGAGCAGGCGCGGCCCCGTTACTTCATAGACTTGTCCGGCATGCCCGGGTTGCGTGAGGGCTGCCACCACGACGTCGGCAATGTCGTCCACATCGACAAAGGGTTCCGCAATATCTCCGGCAGGCAGTGTGATCTTCCCGGCTTGCACCATCGTGATGAAGGCACCTTCGGAAAAGTTCTGGTTGAACCAGCTCGCGCGAACGATCGTCCAATCGATCCCGCTCTCTTGGACGATTCTCTCGCAGGCTTGTGCCTCCTCTTCGCCGCGACCGGACAGCAGCACGAGATGGCGCACGCCGTGACTCTTGGCCTTGTTCACGAAGGTGCGGATGGTGTCGGTCGACCCGTCGATCGCGAGGTCTCCGGCGTAGTTGATGTAGATGGAGGTGACGCCATCCAGGCAGGCGTCCCAACTGGCCTCCCTGTTCCAATCGAACGCAGGAGTGGTACTGCGTGAGCCTTTGCGAATGGTTCTGCCGAGTGCGGTCAATCGGGACGCGACCCGGCTTCCGGTTTTGCCAGTCGCTCCGATGACGAGAGTGAGGTCACTCTGATTGGCTTGGTGTGATTCTTCTGATTTCATCTGATTAGTTAGATATGTGTTTCGTCCTCCTCATGAGGAACGGCATCACAATGGCGTGTTCCAGTCTCAGAATCTTGCCGGGCGGTGCCAAAGAATTGACTTCGCACGCCAGAGGCACAGAAGGGCAATGAAGGATTGAAACTCCCACGAAATCGGTCTTTCCTGAAGCAATGGAACAGATCTCGACACTGTTCGTGCACAAGCTCGTGGATGTCGCTCTGGAGGGCGAGGCAGCCAATCACTCGCAACGTCGTGACTGGCTCGAGAGCGTGGGGCTTGATCCCAATTCTCCGGTCGACCCGAAGTGCATGATCCGAGACCTGGTCTACTACGAGCTCTGTGAGCGGATCGCCCGCGAAAGCGACCTGGGGATGACGCTTCCCTTGAAGGCTGGCGGGTCGGTCTGTTGTGACGACTACGGTGCTTTCGGGTTGGCCTGGAAGTCAGCTATCAACCTGCGAGGCTCCTATCAGCGAGCCGAACGATACGCCCGCGTACTCAGTAGTGTCGCCATTTTCGAAGTCGTTCCCGATGGGGCGAAGACCTACCTCATGATGCACTGGGAGGGGAGTCGAAGTCTTGGACTCCGGTTATCCAATGAGCAAACAATGGCCGAAATTGTCAAACTGAGCCGCGAGGTGTGCCCCCACAGTTTCGCTCCCGAGGCGGTCTACTTTAAACATCAATCACCAGGTAGCACCGCAGCTCATGAGAAGTATTTCGGCTGTCCTGTTCACTTCGGAGCTGATCGTGACGCTCTACTTGTGTCCGAGTCAGCTCTTGGAAAGTCCAATCGGCTCGGCGATCCCGCGCTCTCGAAATTCTTCGATACCCACATGGAGCAGGAGCTTCGCGAACTCTCGGACGATAGCGGGTTGAGCAAGCGGGTGCGGATTCAGATTTCGCAAGCGCTGAGCGAGGGTGTTCCAACCGTTACCGAGATTGCCCGACGTCTGGGGATGAGCGGGAGAACCCTGCAGCGGCGTCTTTCCGAACAGGATCTTTCCTTCAAAATCCTAGTCGATGATTCTCGTCGCGAGCTTGCCGAACGCCTGCTTGAGGAGACCGACTACGCTCTCACTGAGATTGCGTTTCTAACAGGATTCTCCGAGCAAAGCGCCTTCAACCGTGCCTTCAAGCGCTGGGCAGGCAAGACCCCGCGTTCCTATCGCCTCGGTGCGTAGGTGGGATGAGAGTATCTCCAGCCTGGTATTTGATGATCTCTCTGGCGACCTCCGATCAAGTCGGAGGTGATTCTAAGGAGATTCCCCAGGGCATCCTCATTCGCATGGAAAAGAAAGGGACACCCCGCGTTTTAGTTCGCGATTTCGGCCCGAAGGAAAAGTGTTTCGGTTGAAAGAAGCTGGGTGTTTCCGAGGGTGACGTTAGCTCGCCCATCGACTCCAGTACTTCCATCCAGGAGGAGAACCCAGTCTTCGGAAGCAAGACTAAGGGATTGAAAAAGTTGGAAGGGTCTCGCTCCCGAGGTTTCAACGAGCACGATGAGCTGATTGTCGTCCCGACTCAAGATGCTGAGAAAAACACTGCCATCCCCTTGGTCGAAACCGAATGGGTTCGTCTCGAAGCGATACTCCTGCACGTTGGTGAAGGCGTCCATATCCGGGTTTTCGCCCGCGTCTGTAGGTTCTGTCGGGTCGAGCCGATAGAAGTCTTCCCAGAAGTCGTCCATCGAGTCGTTGTCTTGGTCAAAAGGAGGAATCCGTCCCGGGAGAAAGGAGCCGAGTTCGAAGGCGCCCAAGTCGACTCCGGCACCATAGCGACGCGCTAAGCCTCGAGAATCAGTAACGGGCAATTCCGCAGTGGAAAGGCCGGCAACCGCATTGACGATTTGACTTCCCGGCAGAGGAGGCAGCACGGGCAGATGTCCCCCCGTGAAGCGGAGGGTGTCGAGATTCTGATTGAATTCGCTTTCGAAGCCGGTGGAGTTTTTGATCTCCAGCTGATTGGCGGAAGGCCCAACGATATCGCTTCCGGTGGTGAACAGGTTCTGGCTCAACACACTGGTGGAGCTTGTGAGGAGAGAGTCGTCCAGATAGATGGTTCCACCATCTTCGCAGGTGTTGTGAGCGATGGACACGAAACTCAATTCGACCAGAGAGTTATCCGCTTCGATGACCGAACTCGTCTGAGTGGAGAAGACCTCAGTGATGGTGACGTTCTCGAGGGTCAAGGAGGAATCCGCGACTGACAAGGCTGGGGTTTTTTGGAGTAAAAAGCCCGCAACAAGGCTCCGTGAGAGACTGAGGTGAGCCCCGTCGGTCAAGGTGATGGGCGATACATCGGACAACGAATCGGTCCCACTGATGTGAATGCCAGTGAGGTTGGCGACTGTGTTGCTCCCAATGATTTCGAAGACGCCCTCTTTGGGACCGCTGACTATGATCGGAGCGGTGTCGAAGGTGAGACCGTCGAGGTAGAGACTCTTGTCGATGACGAGGGGACCATAGGAGTCCTCGAGAAGAATGATCGGCTCGCTGGAAGGAGAATTGAGAGCAGGATCAAAGCGAATCCGACCTTGGTCGTGAACGAGGGCGAGAGCTTCTCGCAAGGACGTTGTTCCGTTGTTGGAAATCTCGTCTTGCAAGGTGGTCACGGTGACGGAAAAGATTGACTCAGTCGCGCCGATATCAGGTTGGAGGTCTTGCAATCGGAGCCCGCCATGCAAGTCGAGAGGAGGTCTGGCCATCGAGTTGGCGGCGTCGAGAATTGGGCTGTTGGAAAAGGGGACGGTAACGATTTTTCCCGAGCTATCGCGATAGGAAGGGGCTAGTTCCGCCGAGAGGCCGGTCAGGTCGGAAGGGTGGTCGAGGTAGACACTGGGAGCGATGCTCAGATTGTTCCCGAGCGAAATGAACTCGGTGTTTACAACATTCAGAGAGAGGTTGATCTCCTGGTTTCCCTCGGTTGACACCACATTTCTGGTCAAGAGGCTATTGAGCATTTGGACTGGTCCGTTGGTCACTAGCGCTCCAGAGGAAACCACTTGGGGGCGGGTGCCGGTATCGACAGCTTCATTGTCTTGGAAGGTGCAATGATTCACGACCACGTTGCCTGCGACAAACGCTGCTCCCGCCGTGTATCCATTGTCTGCAGTCGCTTCCGTGTTGCACTCATTGCTGCCAAGATAGCAAGATTCGATGACCGCGGCATTGTTAGAGCTTGCTCCGAGAAGGAGTGCTCCTGCGGTGACAGAAGCTCCGCCCGTGCTACCAACCTGATTTTTATCAAAACTGGAACGGGAAACTTCGGCGAATCGATCGCCCTTCACATTGAGGACGGCGCCTCCTCCCAGTGCGGCCTCAAGGAGATCGCCAGCACTGACGGAAAGCGCGCCTGTCGTTCCGGCGTTTCCAGTAAAAACGCAATCCTCTACGATGGTCTTCATTGCCAGGGATTCTACCGCCCCGGCACCTTGGGTCGGGGTTGCTTCTTCCGCGCTGAGTTGGTTCTGATTCCCTTCGAAGCGGCAGCCCAGCAGGTACAGGCCCCGGGGGACCTTGATGCCGAGGAAGGCAACGGGTTCGGAAGCATAGGCGGCACAAATGGCACCACCTCGGGCGGCGAAACCTTCATTGGCGCGCTCGACCAAGGGAGCGATCACTCGATTGTCCTCGAAGACACAATCAGTGAAGATGCCAAAATTTTCGACGTAAAAGGCACCGCCGTCTCGTTCGCGGTATCTGATGAAGCCCGAGGTCCCCGAGCCTACGACGGTGTTCGTGTCCTGATAGGAAATTCCTTTGACCAAGCAGTTGGAAAGACTGACGAACCTTCCCCTGAGCACCGATCCTTTTGAATCACGGAATGTGAGATTGTGAGCGTGAAGGTCACTGGAAAAGAGGGGCTGCGTTCGCGTTCCACCGCCAGATACCGTAAAGGGATTGCTGAGGCCGGATCCATCAATGAAGGACAAGTTATTGGTTGGGAGAGTAGCGGCGTTGTTAGAAAGGGTGAGAGTCGAGCCGGAAAGAGTCGGGTCAATCACGATATGATCTCCTTCCAACAAAGCCTCTCGCAGCGAAACCTGAGCGCCCGGAGGGGTATCGAGCTGGTCAGCTGCAGTAGTGACGTAGACAATTCGCGAGGCTTCTACTGATCCGATATCGACTCCTTCAGTGGCGCTACCGGTCGCGCTGAAGGTTCGCGCTTTTCCCCGTTGATCCTTTTTTGTCTTTAGAGCGTCGGTATCGATTCCGCCGCCAATGGCCGGACTATCGTAGAAGGGCATATGACAGAGGAGAGGCATGCGCAGATCGGAGCGGCGAGCGCCCACGTTGGGTGAACCATAGGCACCGAGGGGACTGATGCGGGCAGCAGTGTTGATGAGGTCACTGGCCTGATTCGGGCCCGCAAAGGGAGAGTCGATCAAGTTGGCGCCTTCCGAAGTATAGCTGCTATCCTGATCGACAATCAAATTCGCATCGGAGTCTGTTCCTTGGTTTCTGGCGAAGATGTTGTGGGATAGAGTGACCGCGCTTTCTTCCACCAAGAGTGCGGTGCTGCCGTGATCGGCAATCGTGCAGTGATGCAAATCCAGTTGGCTGTCGACCACTTCGATGCCGCGAGCGACATTGGAAGAGATGGTGGAATTGGTAATGCGGGCCTCAACCCCAGCGAGTTTAAAGGCGGGCCCGCGATTTCGGAAGATACTGGAGGAGCGAACCTGCAAAGTGGTACCCGAGCTTGAGCCCACCATGGAAACCGCTGCTCCCCGGCTGTCCGAGAGGACACTGCGGTCAATCATTAACGAGTCTGCCCCGAGCATTTCGATGAGATGGCTACTGCCGAACCGAACACTTTCCAAGGAGCAATTGCTCAGCCAGATATCACTATTGTTTCCAGCGCTAATGAGTGATTCCTCCGCGTTCAAGAGTGTGCTTCCATAGAAGGAAGCCGAACCGCCGTTAATGAGCTCAATCGCAGAATCGGGAGAGTCCGAACTGCGAAAGTCGATGAAGTTGACGTGAACCCCGTCGATGACAACTTTCTGCCCGTCGAGCATGAGCCCCCGTCTCAGCACGGGATCGATGTTATCCGTGGGGGTGCCTGCGATGGTCAGAGGCTTGGTGATGTGGAGCGGGCTGCTGAGGTCGATTTGGGCAGTCTTCAGCTCGATACGCTCTCCGGCGACCGCGCCTGCGATGGCACTGAGGAGTGCGCTTTCGGTGTTGTTGGAAAAATGGGTTGGGGCTTGAAAGAGAAAACTCTGCCTTCCGGTTTCAGTGAGTGGCGAATTGCAGTTCAGACCGATTCCTACTGTTCCGTCATCGTTCTGGATGCCCAGCATCTCGCTACTGCCGAACCCTGTGGCGAAGGGAGCGATAGTGAGGATCAAATCACCATTGTTGAAAAGAAGAGCCTGAAAACTTTGCGAGATTGAGCCTTGGGCAGGTATCGCTCCTTCCCATGAAAACACATTGACCCCGCACTCGGCATGGGGGTGGGGGCTTTCCGGGAAATATTGGTAGAGCACACGAGCATTCGGCGCGGGATTGAGAATCCAATCGCGATGAGCGACGTAGATGCGACTTCCAGCCGAACTCACAGGGGTAGGAAGCGTGCAGTCGGGAGTATCATCACTGCCGGATTCCGAGAGGTTGGTGGAGAGATAACCGTTCACCGTAGGGACCATTTCCCGAACCGTTTCTCCGTAGAAAAAGAAAGGATGCTCCAGCGTTACCGGCTCCCCAATTCCCTCGGGTGGTGCCGCGTTCGATGACGTCTCGTTACCCGAACTAATGACCTCTTCGCCAAACTCCGTGATGTCAACCCAAGTGGCGCTACCCATTCTCGACATTTCGTAACCGAATGAGTCCGTTCCCAGAACCTGTCCCATCAAGTTCGAGCAACTGATTAAAATGACGGATAGGATCAGATTTCTGTTGTTCATTCCGCGAACTACCTAGCCGTAGTTCTCACGAGAAATCGAGCCGAATCCTTTCAAGGGAAGTCCTATCCATTCAATTCGCTTTCATTCTATAGAATCCCATTAGTTTTGATCAGTCCTCCTGTTTGGATGGAATGAGCGATGATTGAGCCTCGTTTCCAGTGGAATGCCCTTGTCGAAACTGTTGCGGCAAAAGCGTCTTGCTGTTCGACTAAATGAAAAATTGGCATAGACTTAAAAAAATCGTCGCGCCTAACAGTCAGAAAAAAAACGCCTCCGCACCAGGAGGGGCGAAGGCGTGGGGCGAGCGATAGTCGTCTAGAAGCGCTTCTTTAGCGACGGCGGCGAAGTAGGCCAATGGCCGAAACCAAACCGAGCAGCGTTGTCGATGGCTCGGGGATAACCGAGCCGTCAAGTTGAATCCCTTGCACAAAGCCGCTTGTGCCGGTTGAGTTCCCCTGGGAGTAGCCAATGCCAATGCGAACTTCGAGCGACTCAACACCAGTAATGGAACTCAAATCGAAATTCGCCGGTGCTACGGGAGCAGCCACACCGGCTCCGAGAGTGTCGGTCGCAGTAATGCTGCCAATGGAAATGAATGCTCCGCCATCCACGGAAATAAAACCCTCTGCTGAAGCCGTAGCGGCACCTCCGCCCGCATCCGAGAGCCAGAAATCATACTTCAGGGAAGTCAGATTAATTGTGGTACCTGGGTCGGCATTGACGGTGAAGAAGAAGTAGTTGTCGGTGGAACTTGGGGAACCCTGATTTTCTGTACTTCTGGCTTCGAGCCACTCCGAACCTGCCGCGCTGCCGGCAGCCGGACCTGCTGGAGTGGGGGTGCTAAAGCCTGGGCGGGTAATCCTAGCGGAGTCTCCAGTTTGGGCTCCTACATCAGACAAGTCTGATACTGTGATCCCGACGGTGGTGGCGAGGTTGAGGAGCGCGGCGGCGTCTTCGTCCGTTCCATCATTATATTGTGCGAGCACAGCAGCATTGACACTCGTGCCGGTGAAGGCGGTGGTCGCTACCAGCAGTGCGAATTTGGTTTGGTTCTTCATTGCTAATCTCATTATTCGTTTAGGTGTTAGGTTTTCCTAGGAGAAAGTTTGGGTTCAAGGGGTTGTTTGTCTCACGACCACGTCGTCAATATACCAGCCAAGGTAGTCGGTGCCCGAACCTGTGAAGCGCCATTCAATGCGCACTGTTTGCTCCATGGCTGCAGCGGGAAGAGCAATCGGGGTTCCTCCGTTGGCAGCTGCCCATGAGTAGCTGGTAGACATGCCGGATAGAGTCGCGGTGTGGATGGGACCTTCCCCGATGATGGCATCATTGGCGTCAATTAGATAGACTTCCGCTACATCGCCGTCCTCCGCATCGATGGCTTCCGAGAAGCTCAGTTCCGCGCCCGCAATGCCACTAAGATCTATCGGGGTGGAGCGTAGGTAGGTGGTCGTTGCATTGCTGGCATTCGAGATATCGTAGAAACCAGCATCGCCATTCCCTCCATCCCAAGAACCAAGACCAACAGCCCAGCAGCTGCCGCTAACAGAGACTCCAAAGGAGTTGTCAGAATCTGCGGTGCCCCATTCCCAGAGAGTGCCTTCGGTGACTCCGGCAATCAGGGGAGCGGTGAAGCCGCCATCATCCAAGTCAAAGTCTTCTTCGAGCAAGGGAGGGGGAGTCTTCTCAACCATCGCGAAGAATCGCTTTGAGTCAGATCCCCCCGGGATATTGCTCAAACTGTTTTCGGGTGCGGTGCCATCGATGTCCTCATTGCCTTCCCAAACGGCCCAAGTGCTGATCGGTGACGCAAGGTCGGTACTGCTCACCAAGTCGTAGAGGAAGCCGTCCTTACTTTCCCAAACGAAGTCATAGTTGGCGGGATTCGTCTCATTTTGCGTGATGACGAGGGGAAAGGTGTTGGGAACAATCGCGCCATCGAGTTGGATCCCTTGCATAAATCCTGAGATGCTAAAGGCGTTGCCCTCCGAGTAGCCAATCCCAATTCGAATCTCGACCGACTGGGCGCCTTTGATGGAGCTCAGGTCCAGATCGGCCGAGGCAACAGGTGCCGAAACGCCCATCCCAAGATTATCGGTGGCAGTGATGGAGCCAAAAGAAACGAACTCTCCTCCATTGACTGAGACGAAACCCTCCGCCGCCGCTGTTGTCGCTCCTCCTCCTGCATCCGAGACCCAGAAGTCGTATTTCAAAGAAGTCAGATCAATCAAGAAGCCGTCTGCGGCTGTGGCGGTGAAGAAGAAATAGTTGTCGGTTGTGCCGGGGTCGCCCTGGTTCTCGGTACTCCGGGCCTCAAACCATTCTGAACCGACCGCGCTGTTGGCAGTGGGACCTGCTGGAGTGTCGGTGGAAAATGCAGGGCGGGTGATTCGCTCGGTGTCCCCGGTCTGGGCTCCGAGATCAGATAGATCGGAGACGGTTACATTGGCGATTGTGGGAGCGAGGTTGAGGAGCGCGGCCGCATCCACTTCCGTCCCGCTACCATAGTATGCCATTAATTCCGCGCGGGCGGAAGTGCCCGAAAGCGCTAAAGATAATAGGAAAATATGAATTATATTTTTCATTGTGAGGTGTGATGATTGTTTATTGATTCCGATAGTTCGAAAGTTGTCTCTTTTCGATTGGGTGATTGTGTTTGTTTAACTTGGATTTAGCCGAATGGATGACCTGAAGATGTGACTGGAAACGGCTTCGATATTTTTGGTGTTGATGCTGTTTAGAGTCGCGTCAAAGATGATGAAACCTTTTGGCGAGCTCTTTTTTGTGGCGTGAAGACGTGAAGGCGATTGCAGTGGTAAACAGTTCATAGTCAGAGAGTGTTCGCGGCTGAATTTTTTCCATCGGCAGTTCGAGGGCTCCCCAAGGAAACACTTCTACTCCAACTGGGATGATTGCTCTCGTCTGTTGGAACTCCAACCAAAATCAAAGGATTACAGGAATTGTATATCTCCGGTGTTGCCCGGATGAAGGGGTTTTGGTTTATCGTAGAGATGAGGAGGTTTTGATTATTGGTTCCTAGTAAAAACCCTCATAATTTTCATGAGTCAATTTCACGAATTCGGGTTTTCCAAGGGTGGAAAAAGGGTCGAGTCTGACTGGAAAAATTTGTTTTCTCATCTCGTGTCGAAGGTAGGCAGCAGGCTTCAGGTCTATCTTTCTCGCCCGCGTTTTCACTCAGGATAGGTGAGCTCCGCAGGCAAAAAAAATCGGCACCCTTTGTGGATGCCGATCTTAGAGAAATTCTTAGGCCGCAGTTACTTTCTTCTTCGAGAGAAGCACGTCAACAGTCCTACAAATCCCAGTAATGCGGTAGTTGGTTCAGGAATTGGTGTGACCTCAGCAAAGGACGTTCCGAGCCTGAATTCATCAAAGAGCACGGTCTGCTGAGGATGATTGTTCTCGTCCGCACCTTGCTGCCAAATCTCAAGGGAATCGATGCTCGTCACCGGATCGATGGAGGTTGTGTAGTCAGGAGTATCCTCAATACCAAGATCAGGATTTTTCCAAACACTCAATGTATCATTATCGATATCAATCGCGAAAACCATGAGGTCAACGTCGCCTTCAGCTGGCTTCGGGACGGTGCTGAAGTTGTTGCCGCCCTCGCCCAAGACCCAATTGCTCGACCAGCCACGCCAATAGAGACCCACATTGCCCACGGCGAATCCTGCGTCCAAGGAACTCGTTTCCACGAAGTGATTGATCAAAATTGAGCCATAAACGATACCAGAGGTATATGGAGTCTCCAGGCTTCTGGACAATCTCGCTGTGGTGTTGTCGGTGATCAGGTCGGCGCTTCCACCTGAAACGAGAAGGGATGCTCCCAAGGAGTCAGTGTATGTATTGCCGGCCTTCACTTCCGTAGATCCAATCGTGGTCAAGCTCCAAGAGCCAGATAAGCCGGTTCCTCCGCTTTGGCCTGCAACGGGTCCAGTGACAGGATAGTCGAAAGATTCTACAACAGCAGCAACACTCACCGCACTCATGGCAACCGACATTGTGACTATTAAACGTTTCATTATATTTAGTTTTTGGTGTTTATGTTTAGTTGCGATCGACTGGTAAAACATCGAGTATTGACCTTCAGATTCGCAATTCCCGTGTCACTTCAATGATTTTGTCACTGTTGCGCAACGTTTTTGCAATTGTACAATTTTTGAACTTCGAGCTCTGCATCAGTCCTTTGAGGTCGGGCGTGCTATGGAAAAAGATCCAAGAGGGATGAGAAGGCGATGTCTTTCGAGAGGGGAAAAGAGCAGGGGCGCGCGGCAATAGCGAGCCGGCACTTGGTTAAGAGCTGGGAGCTTCTTCTGGTCTCCGTTTGATGAGCAGTTGTCTGTGCGCGCCGAGAGGTGAGGGGGCCTGTCTTGGCACTCCTGATAGCCTTCGTGAGTGCGTTTGGGTTCGTTCGTGAACTCAGGAGCACCACTGAAATCCCTTTGAAGAAGAAAGTGAACCCAGGCTGTTAGAAATAAGATAAGAGAACAACCGGTTGGACCTTCCGTTTGGAGCGCGCGCTCCCATCGCAAACCGTGTCCCGGGGAAATGGAACCGGCTCAGGCTCTCATTCTCAGCTGGCGACTTAGAGAGTTGCTTCCTCTGATTTCGAAAGCTTTGTCTCGTCTTTTTGCAGCTCGCGGAATCGCTTTTGATTGAAGCCGTGCTCCAGTCCGTTGTTTGCAATCGGGTTATTGAGTTCTTCGAGTAGAATGTTCTTGGTTTCCCCGTATTTGTCGATGGCGGGAAAGGAGCCTCGAATGGTGTAGATGACGCCCTTCTTGGGGAATTCGCTCATGAGCTGTGGAGCGAGAAAATTCTGGTCGTCCACGCAAACTACCTTTTGTCCAATGTGCATGCTCTTTGTTGGTTTTTTTCGCCGACGGACTCAAGAATTCTTTCGAGAGAGGAGGCGGGTATTTTTCTGGGAAAAAGTTGCCCTTGCTCAGAAAATTGACTCGCGACCGAACGGTTCTTCGAGATGTCCTCGGAGTTTTCAGGCTTTCACATAGGCAACGGTCTTCATCTGAAAGTGTCTGTTAGGAGGAGGCGTAAGTCGGGTTGATGAAAAAGCGAATCCCACTTCTCACGATCATCGTGAGCGCATTGGTCGCAGGCAGTCTATTGGCCGCAGGTGAGTCGAGCCTTTTCACCAAGCGGCCAAATATCATTCTGGTGATGGCGGACGATCATGGCTGGGGGGATACCGGGTATAACGGTCACCCGTTCGTGGAGACGCCGCACTTGGATGCCTTGGCCCGGAGCGGCTTTGTATTCGATCGGTTCTATGCCGGAGCTCCCGTTGGTTCGCCGACCCGTGCCAGCGTCATGACCGGGCGCAGTCCAATTCGCACGAAGGTAACCAACCATGGGCGCTACATGCGACCGCACGAGCAGACGATTGGCGAAACCCTTTCTGCCGCTGGATATGTTACCGGTATTTTTGGAAAGGTGCACCTTGGATCGGGGCAGGCAGACTCGCCTTGCAATCCTAGCGGAATGGGTTTTCAGGAGTGGGTGATTGGGCTCAACTTTTTCGACAATGACCCGTATTTGAGCAGAATGGGAACGATCGAACATCGTAAGGGCAAGGGCTCTGTTCTGTTGATTGACGATACCATTGCCTTTTTGAAAAAGCACAAAGACAGTGATAGGCCGATGTTCGTAGTGGCATGGTTTCCCTCTCCCCATGATCCTCACCACGAAGTTCCCGATGGTCCGGGTCTGTATGATGGCCAGAAGAATGCGGGATATTTCCGCGAGATCACCTTGCTTGATCAGCAAGTCGGGCGCCTGCGTCAGGAACTTCGTAGTGTGGGAATTGCGGACAACACGATTCTATTTTACTGCGGTGACAATGGAGGGCTCGTCCGAGAGACCTCGGGGGGACGCGGGAAAAAGGGCAGCATCTATGAGGGAGGGCTTCGTGTCCCTGCGATTTTGGAATGGCCGAAGCGCCAGCTTCGGGGGCGCACCGAGGTTCCGGCCTCAACCTCCGATCTCTATCCGACGCTACTCGCGCTGGCCGGGGTGGAGTCAATGGCCCCGCATCCGCTCGATGGAATCGATCTCAGTTCGATCATTACTGGGAAAGAGGAAGAGCGGAGTCAACCGATCGGGTTCTGGCACGACCTTCAATCCGGAGAAGCCACTTGGAGTGATCGAATTCTGAAAGACATTATGGAAAAGCAGCAGCATGGGCTAGAGACGCCCCACAATGCTCACCGGATGCGCAAAGACGTTGACGAGTTTCCCCAATTCCCGGAAGACACGGCAACAGGGCATGCCGCATGGAATGACTGGCCATGGAAGCTGCACCGCATCGATGGCAAGAAATTCGAGTTATACAATCTGGTTGATGACCCCATGGAGACGACTGATTTGTCCCAGAAGCCGATGCATGCGCAGCGAGTCGAACGAATGAAAGCTGAGTTGAGCGGGTGGATGCGTTCGGTGATTCGTAGTCTCAATGGCGAGGACTACCTCCGAAAGTAGTCTAACGATGCTCTGGAGTTAATTCTTCAGTGGCTTGCGAAAGCAGTTTGGAGAACGTGAGTATTCTGGTCGGAGATCCGCACGTAGTCGCAGAGACGGGCGAATCCTCTTGAAGGCGGTTACTTGCGACTCACGAAGACGACCCAGTCCTTATCCCGTTCGTTTGGAGGGAATCCGATGTCTTGTTGGTTGTTTCCGGCGATGAGAGGTTGCGTGCCTTTTTGGAAGTTACCGCCTTGTCTAGGATTGAACCACCGGACCTCGTATTCTGCCTCGTGTTTGGCGAGGTCGAGGAGAGTCTCTTGGGAAGCGTCTTTGAGAAGGATGAGGTAGTGCCGTCCGGGCTGTGCTAGACAAAACGCCTCCTTGTGAGAGAGCAGGCTGTTGTGATTTTTCATTTTGCCAAGGGGGAGTTGCTGAGAGCGAAAGAACTCAAGCGCATGTCGACATTGGTCCCACATGAGGTCGCGGCTTCGGTAGTCTTGGCAGGTTAGATCCGAATGGGCGTGCTTGTAGCCGAAGTACCATTCCACGCCCCAGCCGCCAGCAAGGTAGTTCCCCCAGAGGGCATTTTGGCGGGCGTGGTCGTGGTCTGGATCCACTTTGTCGGGTACCAGGGAGTGCTGGGCGTCACCCGGTTCGTCGCAGGCGACCATCCATTGTTTTCCCTTTTTGGCGCTGGCTTCGAGGATTCCCTTCGTAGAGCGGTGGACGTTCTTGAAATCAGCTTGTCCGGTTTGCAATGAGGCTCCGCAGTAGGGGGAGTCCGGCCCGTAGACGTCGTCGAACCATTGTCCGTTGTGAATCACGATGGGGTGTTGATAGGGATCGTGTTTCTCGAAATAGCGACCCATAGCGAGCCGCTGGGCGGTGGTCTGATAGGGCTTCTCGGGTTTGTTTTTCCAGCGCCCATTTTCTTCCCCCATGTTCCAATTGAGAGCGGGGTGATGGGAGAAGCGGGCAATTAGTTCGCGGTAATAGAGTTTGCGAAGAGGGCCTGTATCTCCCTTATCGAGGAGAAGCTCGTTCTCGGTTTCCTGAGTTTTGAAGTGCAGAAAGAGTCCTTTGGCAGTGGCATGACTGAAGACGATCTCCCACTGCGCGAGCCGCGAGATATCGAAGCGATCGAGTTGCTGCTGGTCAAGATAGGGGAAGACGTTGGCATCGTCGCCCTCAATATTCATAGTCAGGAAGGAGAAGGCATTGAGTCCTTTTGAGGAAAGGTAGTTGAGGGCACCGATCATGCCTTTGCCTTTTTCTCCCTGCCAAACGGGGTCGCCTTCGTTCCAGTCGCGAACGTGGGGTTCCCAGGTTTTAACCAAATGGTCTTTGATTCCGTCAGTGGCAAAATCGCCGTCGAAGTCAGTATAGGAGAGAAAATTTTCCGGTGCGTCTGCCCCGGCCTTGAGAAAGATTTGGTTGTTCCCGAGGGTCTTCGGGTAACGAGTTCCGTCGTAGACGAGGCGTCCTAGCGCACGGAAGTCAGGTGCGGTTTTGTCGCTCTCGGTGACGGTGAAGCTCCCCTTTTGGCCATCGAACGAAATTGCCGATCCCTCTTCGGCTGCTTCGGAAACGGCGATGTTTTCCCCCGTCCGAAAGGACGCACTCCATGACCATTCGCCAGTCGAAGGAGGCGAGAAGTGAACCCGCCATTTGTTTCCCTCGGACGCGGAAGAATTTGCGGCATCGCCATCCGCAGCGAAATATCCCGGAACAATGAGGCTTCGTTCACCTGACCGAAAGGTGACGTTGAGGCGGTAGTCACTGAAGGGGTTTGGCTCGGCGGTTTCAGCGCTCACGGGGCCTTCGAAGGTGAGACTCACTTTGTGCCATTGCTTCAGCTCGCCTGTGATCACCGGTTCGGCTGAGAGCGTCAAGACTGCCAATAGCTGAGGAAGGAGAATGCGATGCATGAGAGGGAGATGTATGTCGGGAGGAGTTTGTGAAATCTGCCGTGGAGAAAGTCGAGCGGGGCGAAACCAGATGGCTTTGCCTGAATAGGCTGGCCAAATGGTCAGTTAGATGGATAGTGAAAGTTGTCTATGAAAGGATCTGTTCAGTTACTTGTTTGCCTGTTGACGGGGAGTTTGTTTCAGGTGGCGGTGGCTGAAGAGCCCGCCCTGCGGCAGGCCATGATCAAGGGGCTCTTGGTCGTGGAGCTTGGAGATGGCTCTCATGCGGGGACCGCTTCCCAGATGAACGGAACTGTGGTCAAAGGCAGCGGCACGGGCTTTGAGGTTTCCTTCAATCAGGAAGTCGGGGAGATGATGGAATCGGCGACCAGTGAGGTCGCCAAATTCATGTCCGTTCGCCATGGTGACGATTTGCCCGAGGGGGTGAAGGTGGAGCTGGCCTTTGCTGACAAGTATTCACCCAAAGACGGTCCATCCGCAGCGGTCGTGTCGGCTCTCCTGTGTGAATCCATCATTTCGGGTGATGTCATTGATTCAGGATTCGCTGCGACGGGAGACATGACCGCAACCGGAGAGGTCCGCTCCATCGGAGGACTGACCGGCAAGATCAGTGGAGCGATTAAAAAAGGATGCGAGCTGCTGGCCGCGCCCGAAGCGAACAAATCGTCATTCCAAGACCTTTTGCTCATCGATGGCATCAAGCCGCTTTACGAGATTCAGCTCTTTACCATTTCTGATTTCGAGCAAGCCCGGGCCATTGCGATGGAGGAAAGAGATGAAGACATGCAGACTGCCATCGACGAGTTCGAGCTCGTCCAAGGGGCTCTCAAGAAAGATGAAGCCTTTTTGAAAAACCAAAAGGTCCGTGAAAAGCTGCGGAACATCGTTCAGTTGGCACCCAATCACGTTTCCGCCCGCCTCCTTTATCTTGAAAGCGTAGGCAAGGCACCGAGTCAGCTCTCCTTGCCTGGCTCTTTGACCAAGATCGAACAGGCTGCCGGAAGTCTTTCCGCCATGTTGCAGGATGGCTCATTCCTGGAATCGAAGGGCAATGACAACGTGCTCTTCCGACTGGCAAATGATATCGCCAACATGCGTCCCATGCTGGACCCCCGGACGCTGGACTATTCGGATTCCTACAGCGATGTGGCCAACTATGTGAAACAGCTTCGTGGCCGTTCTCAAATTAGCAGGGGACAGGTTGAAAAGTTCAACCAAATGGTTGAGACCGTGGTTGCCGAGCGGGAAAATCTCCTCAACGATCAGGAGATTCGTGAAGAACTGATGCTCGAGTAAGAGAGCAGTTCAGCAATCATTCCGTCTCCATGAGGAGGGTTCTGGGACGGTGACGGTTGCACCCGCGAGAAACGACCGAGGTGACGAAACCTTCTTGAGCTGTGTTGATGCCGGTTCCGGCAAAGCCAAACTGAAAGAGTGTCACTTGGAGTGAAGTTGTCTCTTTGCTATCGAAGGTGCCGCAGACTGAAGAAAGATTGATTCAACTCAAGCAGTGTCGACCGCTTCTGTTAGAGTTCCCTCCTTTGGAGCGAATTCCTAGTTCCTCGCCCCTCAATGGCAGTTCACTCGAGGGCTTTGTCGATCCCTTCGGGGGCATCACCGCCGGAGGGGTCGTTCTTGCGTGCTGCTACCGAAGGAACATCGTAGTAGCGATAGATTCCAAGGGGACGATTGCGGTCACCACTATCAAAAATAAAGATGAAGTTTCTCCGCTCGGGTCGATGAGCCCACACTGAAGAGTAGACGCGCTGGACCTCTTTGCTCCCATTCAATTTGGCCCCGAAGAGGACGTTCATATCCTGCACTTCACGCTTCCACTCCGGAGTGCGAACATTCCGATCCTCACCCGCGCGGACGGCCACCTTCTTATCATTGAAATTGAGATAAAGGTTCTGCTTCGAAAAGTTGAAAATCTTGTAGTCCGCTTCCGAAAGGTCGGAATCGCTGACGCCATAGGTTTTCAATTTCGGAGTTTTATCTTTTTTGTCGGCAAAGACGAAAAGCAAGAGCGTGCGGTTTGTCTTTTCGGCGATGAAGGTGGAGAGCACCGGCTTGGGAGCGTTCTCGGTTTCTTCCAATGACCTCAAGGCCTCCGCCTCAGTCTTGTAAAAGCGGAGAGCCCGCGGGCCTTTGTAATAGATTGGACCCGCCAAGGACAAGGAGGATGCCTCCATCTCCCGGACCTCTTTTCCATGCAGGTAGTAGAGGTCTTTGACGACCCCGTTGAAGGCAAGGGTTAGCAACTCCGTTTCGATAGACTTGGAGGGCTGTTGTGCGGTTGCGGGGTCGGCTGCGAGATAGAAAAGGGCAGATAGGGCGAGTAGCTTTGTTAGCATTGTTTTGGAGGGGGGAATGATTTTGCGGATTTGATTCAGACTTAAACTTCGCTCGGACTCAGCCAACGGAAAGAAACGACGCGAAAACGACGTCCGAAGTTTTTGTTTTCCTCCTTGGACATCTCATCCGGTCTCAGGTGGGGTTCGTCGGTTGGATTAACAAACTCGGCAGTCCGTTGGACAAAGGCTTCACAAACGGCGGTGACCAGAACCTTTCCGCTTTTGTCGAGTGATTGGCCAGCAGCGCGAACGCGGAAGTAGTCAGAGCGCACTTGCAACAGGGGAGCGAGACTCTGGAGGACGTCTCCTTGCATGATGTAACCCGCGAAACCACCAGAAGTGAGTTCCGAGGTCTTCTTTCCAATGCTGTTAGAGCCGATACCGAGAACTTCATTTTGGAACAAGTCTCCTTGCAAGCCATCCACTTCGTCACCCACGGAATCAACGAGGTCGGCGTTGGCGGATTTGTCGAGAGCTGCCTGGAGCGCGCCACGGCTCTGATGAGCGGATTGCGAACTCTCGGGGTCACGATTGACAAATTCGGCCAAGGAGCGGAATGGACCCCGCTCTTGGACTTCTTCTACCATCGAAGCAGCGAGGTCATCCAAATCGTTCTCGCTCAAGCGTCGATAGCCTTTCCAAAAGCTTGAGGAATTGCTCCCGTCTCCCGCTGACCATCCGCCTTCCTGCATCACATGGCCAAACCGGGGGAAGCGAATTCCGCCCTCCTTTTCCCAAGAGACATCGCCACTCTCGTCAATTACAGGGAATTCGAAATTCTCCATACTCGAAAAAATCGCTTTCCAAGCTTCCTTCGAAGTGGAGTTCACATTGAAGGCTCCATCGATGGCAATGCGGGAAGCAATCGCTCTCGCTCCATCACTGCCGGCATCCTTAATCAGATCATCAAGACCTTCACCGCTCTTCAGCGGGATAAAACGGTGGCGGTGATTGGTGAGCTTCCGGGTCCCCTTTGCCAACTCGTCGGGCGGGAATACGGAATCGAGGGTCGAGCCACCACCGTCGTAGTCCACCCCGATCGTAGAAAAGAAATTTCCATCCCAGATCGCTTCGTTCACGGCGTAGGAGATATCAGACATCGTAAAGTTCGGGATATCCGCAAAGTTGGCTACTGTGCGCTGGCCGAGAGGAATCCGAATATTGGCGTGGGAATTACCAAACGGGAAACTCGGTTCATAACCGTAGCGGGAAAGCTGGGCATGTTGAAATTGCCCTAGCGAGACCAGCGGGCCTCTGGGGATATCAAAAAGAGGAACGTGGGTGGAGCCTCCGAAGGAGGAAGTTGAATTCCCTCCGAAGCCTTGATAGCGGCCTCTGGTGTTATCCACTTCCGGTTCCACGCCGCGTTGATTACGGCCCTCGGCGACTTTGCCGCGACCGCCAGGACCACCATCGTAAGAGTCGCCATAGGTCTCACCGAGATAGGGAGAAGCGAAGTGCAAGCCATCCTGCTTGGAGCCGACGATACGAGAACCATCCCACCTCGAGTTCATGGCTGCATAGCGTGGGTTGGTATCGATCCAGCCCCGAATCTTCTGACTTCCCGCCCCGGCTTCGGCATCGATGGCATCGGCCGCCGTCCGGGCAACAATTCTCCAAGTGGAAATGTGCGAGGGAGTTCTTTCGAGTCGCTCGATGGGAATCTGTTCGTTTCCGATTCCGCGCGCATATCCGCCAATCACCACTTCGGGGAGACTGTATTTGAGTTTTCCCTCCGGAAGGTTTTGCGGCAGCCAGATGTCGGTGAGTCTTGGGCCGACGTTGTTGCCCGCCATATTGATCTCAATACCACAAGAAGTTCGCCCGGGGTCGGAGAGTTCTGTAAAGTGGTCTCTGGTCGCTCCCAAAACCGAATCGTCGAGGTAGGCGTATCCGTGATGAACATCGGAGCCAGCGGGAACCCGGAACGGTTGGCCAGGAGTCTGAAAGGGCCTCTGGGTTGCGCCCGAGACAGCGGGAAAGACCAAATCGAAGGTGAAGCCTCCATCGTCATGCCAACCCGGGCTGAGGGTGTAATGCTTGGTTTCGGTAGGGGAGCCCCAGTTGACACCCGAGGGCGGTTTTGTAATCAGCTCTTCATCATCTTCGATTGAAAAGTAACGGATTTCACCGGGTTGGAATTCAGCATTCTGTATGCGTAGATTGAACCGAGTCAGACTTGTTCCTCCGGAAGCCCACAATTCCCGCAACCAGATGTTTGTGCGATACCATCTTCTGCCAGTTGTCCCGCCTTCGCCATAGCCCGGCAAACTGGGAGTGTCCGCTCCGAGCCGGATGTTGGGGTAAACATACCACTTCACCGAAATCGTCTGCGGCTGAAGTTTCACATTGTAAGGATTCCAAAATCCCAACACCGGCTTCAGTTGAAGCTGCAACCGGTAGGCAGGCACGGGCCGTGTGGAGTCTTCGATGACGCCATCCCTGCGAGCCTTCAAACGAACTCCCATCTGCATCATACACAGTACCGGCGCGGCCCCCGAGTTGATGTGCTGGATATCTCTCCGCCAGTTCCCTTCATTGAAGTTTGTGTAGGGAGCCCAATCGCGCTCGGCGCCATTGATTTCGAGCTTGGGATAGAGATGCGACACGCCGATGGACTCGGCGGAGACGTTTTCCCACAAGCGACCGTAGTTATAGAGAATTCCCCAATTGGGACCCACGTCCTTTCCCGAGATCTCGGTCAATCGCTGGTCCAAGTAGAATTTTTCCGGAGAAGAGACCCGAGACATGGGGTAGAAGCTCTTTCCGTCACCCCGCTCGGTGTTCTTCCTGGCTGGCGAAGCCCCCATGACTTCGCGCACCATGGCGAGATTGCTCTGTTGAGAACTGTCGAAGGCGACGGAAAGGTCGGACTTCATCCCGCCGTCGACCACATTGACGGGAAGACCATATCCTCCCACGGTCAAGTCGTGCCCATATCGGCTGCTTAGAGGTTTTCCCTCCCCGGTCTGCGCCAGCGCCAAGTCAGCGGTCGCCAGACTCACCAGCGTTTCGACATCCCTCTCGCTATCCGAACCTAAAAAGGCCTCGAAGTCCTTGGAGATCCTCGCGAGGTTTGCTTCCTGCGCCAACTGCGAGCGAGCGACTCGCTGGGAGTTGGTGACTCGCTCCTCTTCGGGTGCTTCGATATCGATGCGCGCCTTGGTTCCTTCGTCAGAAACCCACCAGGCGTAACGCCCCGATCTTTCTGAAAGCGAATCGGTGACGGATACGAAGGGGACTTCCACCTCCTTCGAATTCTCGGTCTCGGAGAAGATGGCAAAATGACTTCCGCTTTGACTGTCCGGAGTCTTGAAGTTCGCGGGATAGGAGTTCAAAGACGAAAGATCGTCCACCGCCGCCAGTTCATTTCCACTCACCAGCCAGAATGGGAGCGAATCCTCGTTCTGCGTGCTCCAAACTCCGACCCATTGCCCCTGACCAACATTCCCATCGAGAACCCCACTCGTCGCCGTTGCCCGCTGGTCGGGTCCGGCATGCTTTTGTAGAGCAGCAATCGCCTGTATCAGCGCCAAGCGTGCGTTCGCTCGGGCTTCTTGATTGGCATGGTCCAAATTCGCAGAACGGATTGATACCGAGGAGAGCGACAGGAGTCCCACTGCGACGAGAGACAGTAGAATCATCATACTGATCGTTACGATGAGGGAAAAACCTGACCTGAAGGCTTTATGCTGGTTCCTAGAAAAGTTGGGTTTCATTTTCGTCCTAAGGTGTCAAGCGGATGTATTTACATGCGCAGGTAAGGGGTCATGTCCTTAGGGCCAGAAATGATGCAAAGTTTTCGTGATTAATTTATGCGATTTCACCAAATGGTTGCTATTTTGCGTCCCCTGAATCCTGAAAGGGCAATGAGTTTGGCGCTTGCGGTTGTGCCGAAACTTTCCTGCAACCGCTTCAGAATTCTTCCTTAGAGGCTCCTCGCATCAGGTTCGAAACCAATCAGATACGATCACCCACTCATAGTCGGCGAAAAAAGCTTCCGAGAGACTCAGGAGGCCCGAATCGAAATTGATGGAACTCATTCCCATCAATCGTGCGAGATCCAGCCTCAATGAAGAGGCTTTCGCCCCCTCAAGCCGATCTCCTTGCCAGTGCTAAACACCAGCGATTCCGCCCTGTAAAGGATGACGAGAATTGGATTCTCTACGGGAGCCAACTCTCGCCCATCGAAATGAAATCAGGCTGCGGATTCTTGGAGGGATTTCACTTTCATCCCCATTCGAACGCTCCGAAGCGCCCGACCTATGAATGGATTCGACCCGCTCACAATCTACCCGTATCCGTCCCTTATGGTGTTGGCTGGAATCTCAAGCGGAAGTAGGCCGACGGTTCGTGAGTGTTCGACAGCTCGATTTCAAGGCGGTCCGAAAACTCTCGGAGGGGCAGCTCGGATGGTCTCCAATCCTCAAGGTTTTCACTTTGTTCAATCGTCCAGGAGCCGAGAGCCTCTGTATTGCGAACCCAGCTGACGGTGTGCGAGGAGAGTTCGACTTGTTCCCAACCGGTGGAGTCTTTCGCGAGAGGGTTCGAGCCGCGTGCGTATTCCAATAAAAGCGGAACCCCGTCGAGATCGCGATCATCGTCTTCCGGTGCCAATTCGCCGAGCCAATCCAGCGACCATTCCGAGAAGGTCCGCTGCACGGTCACGCGGGTGGTCGCACTGACGGAATTTCCTTCAAAGTTTGCATGCACCGTGTAGTTCGTGCTGTTGACTGGGGTCGCTTGTATGGCGGGAGCATCGCCTAGCCTATGCGACCACCGCAGGGTGGCAGGCTCGAGGTCGAGGGAGTCGAAGTGGAAGCGATCATTGCCCACTCCGGTATCCGGCCAGAGAATTGGAAGGCCTGTTGCTCCGGAAATGTTCAAGACGAGACCACTGCCAAGATGCGTCAGTCGGTAGCGAGAGGAGGCCGTCTCGTCGACCATCCACTGCGAAGTCTCTCCCGTTTCCGCACTCGTCCCTAGGACGTCTCCTCGGCTGGCGTTTTCCCCATCGGGTTGCAGGTAGAGGTCCGATTGCACGGAGCGAATTCTGCAGATCCGGCCGGGCTCCGGCGTGCTCCAGATTCTGCCATCTTCGGCATCGACCAATTCCCAGATCTCGCTGGTGCGACCTTTGGGATCGGCCATGGCGAGTGAGGAGTCCGACGTCGAAATGACCACCTGATCGCGATCGGCTGGCACCAGTCGGAATCGCCACGGATGGGATGGGTGCAGGGCTTGGGCCCTGAGTTGGACAGGGTCGCCTCTCCGCACCGTGATCTCCTCCGGCAGGCCGCTTAAACTTGGTGGCAGTTCATCCGGGCTAATCAGGCAGCGGCCGGAGGCCATCGCGCCCGGGACTGAGGCGCGGACTCCCACCCATCGGGATATAGCTGTGGAGAGGGTTGCCGTTTGATTCGAGCCCAAGCCATCGTCCCAGTCGAAGCTCGCGTCTATCGAAACGGCTTGGATTTCCAACAGCGAACCGGAAGAGGGGAGAAGCTGTCCTGTATCATGCAGATTCAATCCACTCGGTTGGTGGGTGAGTTGGATGTGATTCGCGTCTGATAGAAACACTTCCCAGGCTGTTTGCTCCGAAGGAGTAGTGGAAAGAAAAAGGGTGGAAGAGGAGTCGGGCGCGGCAGTCAAATACTGGCCGTCACTCAGCCGACGCAAGCGATGCGGGCCTGCTTCGAGGCAGCCGGTGGATACAAAGTCAATTGGCTCAAACACCCACGGGCCAGGTGGAACTTTCGACGGTAGCTCGTAGACCCCATTTTCCCAGGTGGCGTGGGCGACCAGAGTGATTTCTTCCTCTGGTTCCGGATTCCGATTCGAGGGTGTAATACTGGTTCTCAGTCGGAATGGGGAGGAAGAGGCATAGCCATGCAAGGTGATGATCGACTGGGCCGGAATTGTGATGGAACCAATCGCGGGAGAAAGGGGGGACAAGCTGCGACCTCGATCCGTGATCCAAGGGTGCCACTCCCGAACGTAGCTCGGGCTATTGGCGTCGCCTTGGGGTAGCAGGAGGAGCTCGTCCGCTTCTCCAAAGTTCGAAACCACCAGTGCGAATTCCGTCTGGTCGGGAGACGTCCAAGCGGAGGCGAGAAGTCCTTCCAAGTCGTCGAGGGTGCCGGCTCCGATCCGATGCCAGCCCGGTCGAATGAAGCGGCTGTAGTGACCAATCAGATGATAGACCCGCGACTCATGAAGTTGCGCGTCAGTGTCGGCAGCGCTCCGGGAGTCGGTGTAGATGAGGCCGTCCTTGTAATCGTGTGGGGAAAGCGACAACCACCAGTTCCATCCCACCGAGTTGGCCCTTGTGAGGTCGCGATGCATGACTCTGGCAACATGTCGCGCCGGCCCCATCTGGAGGTTTCTACCCGGGCCGTAGCTACCAAGGATACTGTATTCCGATTGCAGCACGTCCACGCCAAGTGACTCGGCATTTTGTCGAAGCAAATCTCGCAGTGGCGAGTCCAGCGTCTGCAGACTGTCGGTGAAGTATGAGTGATAGCTGCTGACCGGAGCCAGCAGGTTGGCGACGGACGGTTCGCCTTGCAGGCTTTTCATATACTCACGGTATTTGCCGTAGACGCCATTGCTTCCTCCGCCCCAGACTCCTCCATCGTAAGTATTGTGGAGCTCGTCATCGAGCATCGCCGCGACATTCGCGTGGTCGCCATGCACGATCTTGGTCGTCTCTTCGAATCCTCGTTCTTCTAGCTCTTCGTAAAGAGTTTGAACGAGCGGAATGATGTCGGCGGCGGTGTAGCGGCAGCCTTCTTGGCTTCCATTTTCCCAAGTGTATTCCGGTTCATTGAAGGGACTGATGTCGTCAAAGGTGATCCCTTCGTTCTCTTGGAAGTGAGTCAGAATATCAACGAGGTATTCGGCGTAGTCCTCCAGCTTGTTCGGATCCAGATTGGTGGTTCCGATTTCGGGACTGCAGAAGGTTCTGCCATTTTTGGTCATCCACCAGGGTGGGGAGATTGAGGCAAGCGTCAGTTTATCAACTCCCAGATCAGCGGCACGGCGTAGGAACCATTGCTGCCCCGCGCGGCGGGACCAGTCAAAGGGTTCGTCGGGTCCATCCTTGAGTGCGACCGGGAAGCGCCAGGACCAAGGCTCGGCCGTTTGATTGCCGGTTCCGGTATCGCCGCCGCCGAAGTCGAAGCGAAGATTCGAAAGTCCGATTCCTCCGGCACGTGACATCAGTTTGAGAGCGAGGCTTTCCTTTACGGTTTCATCCCAATTTTCGGTTGGGTCAATCGACCAGAGCATCGAGCCTCCGAAGTGGTCGATGTGCTGGTGCACCTGGTCGAGCCTCGTTTGCACGACTGCGGCCGGCGTGTCCGAGGGAATGTCGCCAGCGTAAACCACCAGCAGGGAGAGCTGGGGCCCCGCCGTGGACTCATCCAGAATGGTGAGCGAAAGGGTCGCTCCCTTGGAAGCATCCGGATTTCCAAAGCGGTAGGCAACAGGCGAACCGCCGGTCCATGGCTGAGCGATGGACCAGCTTTGAGTCGCCGCATCATAGCTTCCCACATTGCCCACGGGGTCATCGGTGAATCCGGATAGCACAACCGTCCCCCGGGTCCAAATGACGTCGAGACCAGTCAGCCCATCGTCGGCACTCAGTTGAATGGTAAGAAACTCGTCGGCGGGAAGCTGACCATCGGCATCATCAACCGCAGAGGAACTGAGGCCCCCACTGATCCCGAAGCCAGAGGGCGACGCACTCACGTTCGCACTGCCGGATATCACAACGCTGCCATCACCGGAGGACAGTGTCGCTACCGGACCTGTCCGCATGACGTCACTAGAGGACAGAATCCCAGCGGTCCCGATAGCCGGCCAGAACACCGCCAAAGTCCATCCCACTATCGCGAACAACACGGCCCTCCCTCGAGAGAAGTCCGCAGCCATCACAGCACCTTCGGGGCATCTACAGCACCGTTTCCGGGCGTTTTTGGTGAGCTTGGTTTTGTCTGAATGGAATCGTTGAGTATGCATCGCCTTGGTCCATGCCGGTTTCTGGCTGGTGATGGGGCGGAGAGCAGATTCCGTGGCCATAGGAGTTGTCGGTTTTGCAAATGGAGTTGTCCGTTTCTTTAATCGCCAAAGCCACATCAAAACCTACAAATCGTTTCTTAGAGTGCGACGCATTCCTTCTCCAAATTCAATCAAAGACTTGCCGGCGCGCCTATTCGAGCGACTCACAAAGCCTCGACCTGGAGAAAGCCGCGGCCGAATTCGGGAGCTTCCGGGACGCGGTGCTTCGAGAACTCGATGGCAAAAAGTATCATGCCTGCACATTCCCGGTTCTCACTGGGCAAGTCACTCAACGGCAGTTCAGGTTTCCGGCTAGTCTACCCCCAATATTTTCGTTGTGCTCTCGATTGTCTTTCTGTCCTCTTTTCGAAGCAGCAACCGAGTGTTTGCCAGATCTAATTTTGAGAACGATTCTATCCATCTTCATCCTCGCCCAATTCGCGCCAGCTGCTCCCCAACTGTGGTGCTTGGAGTTACCCGAGAAACACGGTGACTATTTTCTCGAGAAGTTTCGGACTCTCGATCTCGCCAGTTTAAAGAGTATCAATAGTCGGCTGCAATCGCTTGTGGACGATGAGGCGATTAAAGAAATCGAACGCATCGACTTTGGAAAAGAGGGGAGCAAGCATCCTTTTCGTGAGCCAGTCGATCAATTTGCTTTCTCGACCTATCAATCCCGAGTCGACCGACAGTCTCTCTTCAGAGACTTTTCCATCAAACGTCCTCCTCCTGAAAAATCCCTCTCGGTTTCCTTGTCCGGAAAGCTGGGCAAGCTCTGGACTCCGAGTGCCTATTTCTTGGAAGAGGGTCGTCGGGTTATCGTGCTTGAGAGAGAGCCTGCCTCTCCCAACAGTTTGCCCGATGTGGTCTTCGAGTCTCGATTCGAGGTTAGCAATCCTTTGAGCGCGACTTATATTTGGTGGAGCGGGGGGCATCCTTGGACCTTGAGAAACCAATACCCCACTCCTGAGAACTTTTTCTTTTTCTTCATGAATAAAAGTGAGTTCAAGGACCCTCAAGAAGTAACCCATTCCCTGGGAGCGAGCCTTGGCTTTGTTCCCACGCAAGAAAACGCTTGGGACTCTCACTTCAACTTGGACATTCCCGAAGAGCGAGGCAAAGAGCTCATCGTATCCGAATATCACACCATCGAAGAACAGGGGCTTTTTTCAGGCAAGGAGCATGATTCCAGATTTCTTTTCGCCAAGGTCAGTTACGATCTGGAGACCCGTGCCTTCGTCGAGAGCACCACGGCCCGACGGAAAGCAGGGGGAAGCTGGTCGGCTTTCATGAGCGAGCTTCCTCTTGTTTCCCCCACGCGATGAATGACTCAGGGTTGCGCCTTGGCCAAGGGAGCCGGAGATTCGAACTCCAGTCTACCCAACCATGACATGTGATACAAAGAGGGCTCTGGGACTGAAGTTCGCCCTAATTGCTACTTGATTCGAATTTGGAAGAATTGCTGTGCTCCGAAGTTCTCGTAGTCGATGGTCATACTTTCGCGCTCGACACCTTCTACGATCGGAGAAGTGTTCAGTAGCTCCCACTGTCCTTCGAGTGAGTTGGAGCTCCAGACCTCGCGTTCTCCACCCGGGACCAGATTCCAGCTCAGTTCACCACGAGTCGCGGAGGATTTGGATAATGAAATATCGAAGGGGACATGCGAGAAAGTCGCGATCACCTGACCAGAGGTGCGCAAGAGAATGAGCCCGTCTTTGGCGGAGATGGCATTGAAATCATACCCTTCCGGCAAAGTGCGTCTCTCCCAAGGTCCATCCAGAGAATCCGAGATGAGATAACCATTGTCATGGCCTAAAATGAACTGACCTAACAACTCGTCGTAGGCAATCACCTCGGGCCGTTCGCTCAGATACTCGGAACGGTCCCAAGTGATCCCATCGAGTGAGGTGTAGAGGTAGCCGCTCCTCACAGAAACGAAGTGCCCTCCCAAGAACTGAAGCCGTTCGATGCGGGCGGTCTGATTAGTGGTAACTGCGGTCCAGTTGATTCCGTTGGTGCTGGTCGCAGCTTTGGTAAGGTCGTCTCCGCAGGCGAGGAAGATTCCGTTCCCATAGGCGACATGCTCGTAAGTCTCCGAGTTCGGCATCCCACTCTGGAGCCAGCTCTGGCCGTTTGAGGAATACCAAGCGCTCCCGAGAGCGCCCACTGCAACCCATCGACCTCCGCCATAGGCTGCTGCCGACAAGCGGGGATTGACTGATGCGCTAGAACGTCTTTCCACCAGATTGAGCGGGTCCGTGCCGGTGGCAATCGACCCTTCTGAGCCGAGCACCACGTAGTAGTCATTGGCATAGGCAATCCCGGAAATCGTCGTCGCGCTTCCCACTTGCGAACTATTGGTCCAAGACCCGCCTTCTGGGGACAGCGCGATGCCTTCCTCTCCTTTCGTAATGAATTGCTCGCCGTCGTGAATAATGGGGAGTGACAGGTAGTTGGTGCCCGGTGCCTTTTCCATCACTTGGGTCCAATTCACGCCGTCGACTGAGCGAAAAGCACGACCATCTTTGTCGACGAGGAGAAAGGCGCCATTGGCGAAAGCAACGCTCTCCAAGTCCTCGGGGGTGTCGAGGAGGGAAAGGGTAAAAGTCTGACCGAAATCCTGGGAAAGAGCGTAGCGGCCATCATATCCGGCCAACACAATCAGATCGTTGCCGGCGGCAGCTTCATACCAGAACTGAATCCCAGTGAATGCGCCGTACTCGTAGAAGTCCCCGTCGTCCGGACTGGCAGGATCGAACAAGTAGCCTTCGTCCAGTGCAAAGACCCCCACCTGATTGCCCACCGCAGTGAGCGCAAAACTATTGGTGGAGGTGATCGGACTATCAACCTCGGTCCAAGTGATGCCGTCAGTCGAACGGTATAGAAAAGGTCCAAACCCTGTCACATAGAAGGAACCGTGAATGAACTGAAAATCTCGAATGACCACTGACCCTTGCAAGGGAAGCCCTGTTCTTGCCACCCAAGTGCTGCCGTCGGGAGAGGTCAGGAAACTGCCATCATCCAAGCTAATCGCGAAGACTCCATTGCCATAGGCGATCTCTTCAAAAGTGGCGGAAGCCCCATGGCTCGCACTGTTCCAGGTCACCCCATCGGTAGAATAGTTGATACGATTGGTGGAGATCGCCACCGTCACGCCGCCTCCTTGTGCGACATGCCGAGCGCTTGAGGGCAAGGTGGGACCGCTCTCCCAGCGAAACCCATCGGAGGAAGCCAATCCCATCTTCGAGCCGATGATTTGAAAGCCAGTGCCGTCGAAGAAAACCCCCTCGGGAGAACCCACCGATCGGATATTAGGATAGGTATCAACCTGCTGGGCCGAAAGAGGGGGAAGCAGGAAACTAACAAGGAGGAGGGTTTGTCTGTAGCTCACTGAAAAGCAGTGAGATATTCGAGTCAGGAAGACAAGAGATTCTCAATTTTTTTAAGGAGCGCCTCGTCTCTCTAGACTTTGTGCGCCGCCTAAGGCGCATGTGAAAAATACCAGTCTTCTAACAGGTGTTAGAGTTTCATGGAGCGAAATTGCGATCCGCCTTGGAAAGGGGGCTGAAATTTCCAGGCGTCAAGCACGCCTGCCGGGCTTTCGTCGTTGCTGAGGTGGAGGTGGGGTTGCCTGGGACCGTGGAAGGGAGTGGTCGAGTGTAGGCCTTCTAACAGGCGCACGAGTGACGCCCCTTTGAGCAACTCGAAAGATCTCGCAGTCGCCGAATTGGTTGAAAGCTCGCAAAGTTCTGGGCCTCGGTTTTTTCCGAGGTCGAGGTTCTTCCACTCATTCCAAATGGGATTCTCTGTGATCGGTTAGCCCGGCGCCGGGACGCTTGTCAGTCTCCCGTTTTTCGATTAAGTTTTCTTAATGAAAAGCGTATTCCTTCTTCTTGTTGCCAGCCTCTTTCTCGTCAGTTGTGGGGGTGATCAAAAGTGGGCGAAAGGGACCGTTGAGCACGAAAAGAAATTCATGCGGTCCGTCAACTTGAAGAAGAACGGCGAGGCTCGCGCGCCCTTGATCGCCCCGAAGGAGGTGAAGCTCGCGGTCGCGGCAGCCAATCGTCTCCTCGACAAGCCCTACAAATACGGTGGAGGGCATGCCGTTCTTAACGATTCAGGCTATGATTGCAGCGGTGCCACCAGCTACGTTCTTCGCGAAGCAGGGCTTCTCCAAGGTCAGCTGACCTCCAATGGATTTTTCAACTATGGGAAAAAGGGGAAGGGCAAGTGGATCACGATCTATGTCCGCAACGGACACGCCTTCATGGTCATTGGTGGTCTTCGTTTCGATACCGGAGGTAGTGGAGGGAATGGCGAAAGCGGTCCGCGCTGGAAGCCTCAGCCTCGCCGGGTCGACGGCCACGCCATGCGCCATCCCCGCGGTCTCTAGATTGAAGATGTCGGGATAGGGTGAAGATGAGCGCCGGTCGAGCGACATCTCCTTGCCGGAGAAACCGCTTCGGGATGGCGGGAGAACTTTCGAATCACCTGCTCGCGCTGGCTCTGGTCGAAACGGGGAGACCCAGGGCGTTTCCCTTGGCTATCGTGTATCGCCCCGTTGGGGCTGACGATTTCGTTGCGGTGGTGAAGACCGCAGCGAAGAGCCCCAACGGGGCGCACGAAGATAGCCCGGGGTGCAGCCCCGGGTATGTGAAGGGGGGAGGTTGGGAACGAGCGTGCGATGGGTGAGTTCGAGGACCTTCCCGAAGTGGATTGAAATGCGGGTTCGCGGCGTGAGCATTTGCCGCGGGCGAAAGAGGCTTGCGCCGACTCGTTGCCGGAGAAATCGCTTCGGGATGGCGGGAGAGCTTTCGAATCACCCGCTCGCTTTGGCTTTGGTCGAAACGGGTAATCCCAGGGCGTTGCCCTGGGCTATCTTGTTTCGCCCCATTGGGGCTGACGATTCCGTTGCGGTGGTGAAGACCGCAGCGAAGAGCCCCAACGGGGCGCACGAAGATAGCCCGGGGTGCAACCCCGGGGATGTGAAGTGGGAGAGATTGGGAGCGAGCGTTCGATAGGTGAGTTCGAAGACCTTCTCGAAGTGGATTGAATGGCGGGTTCGCGGCGTGAGCATCTGGCGCGGGCGAAAGAGGCTTGCGCCGACTCGTTGCCGGAGAAACCGCTTCGGGATGGCGGCAGAACTTTCGAATCACCCGCTCGCTTTGGCTCTGGTCGAAACGGGGAGACCCAGGGCGTTGCCCTGGGCTATCCTATTTCGCCCCATTGGGGCTGACGATTCGGCTGATGATTCCGTTGCGATTGAAGTGCCGTTGAAAATGACCCACACGTTCGCGAGATGGGTCGGCTGAATCCATTGCGGTGGTGAAGCCTGCAGCTAGGAGTCCTAACGGGGCGCACGATGATGCTTAGCGGGGGAAAGTCGCTGTCATGCGTTTGTCGATTTTTTCCCGAAAGGGCAGAATGTTGTCTACTCCCCAACAATCTGCCTGCTAACCAAGGGCGTCTTTGCCGAGTTGGCGGAGGTTGTAGAGGCGCTCGGGCTTGGGGACGGTTTCGATTCCGCGTAGGGAGCGGGCGCCGGTTTTTCGTTCGGGATGGAAATAGGCTCGGGATTCTTGGAAAACTTCTTCGATGAAGGCTTTGGAGCCGATCGCAGCCCCATCGACGAAGTAGCGAACCCGGCAGCGCAGATAATCCGCTTTCTCGAGGCGGCCTCCGTTTTTGAGGACTTCGAGGGCCTTTTGGCGGGGGATTCGGGAGCGGAAGATCTGGGCTCGGCCTCCGGACTTCTCACGGGCGAGTTCCTCCTCTTGGCGGGCTTCGCTCTCGGGGATTCCAAAGAGATAACAACGGTAGCGACGCAAGGATTCTGCAACAGTGCTGGGGCGTTTTTGCCCCTGAACACGGGATCGCTCTCGAGCTTCGCCCGTCATTCCAATGGTGAACGAATCCAGCCGAAGCAAGGCCTCGCGGGCCTTGGCCGCCTTCTTGCCGCCCGACACCGCTTCGCCATAGGAGCACCAACGATAGTCCTTGGGATCATCGCAAATCCCGGCCCGCACCGGATTGAGGTCAATGTAGGCGGCCATGGCTTTGAGGGCTGGGCCCTTGCCTTCGACCAGAACGCTGCGAAAGCGGTCCTCCCATAGGGTGCCGCGTCGATTGTGGCGCTTGTTGAACCATTGGGTGAACCGTTGCTTGAGAACCTTCATGTATTGGCTGATGTCCCACATGCGGCCAAACCAGTTCTGCCGCAGGGCCTCCGCGGCTACGTCGTTGCCCTGGCTGCGGTAGAGTTCCAGTTCCCAGCGGAGATTAGTGGCAGCCTTCTCGCCAAGGCATTTCTGGACATGAACGATCAAACCCTCGTCGTCGGGGAGAGCCTCGTCGGCAGGGCGCTGGGGGACTTCCACCAAGAGGTGAAAGTGGTTCGACATCAGGCAATAGGAAACAATGCGCAGACCATAAAGCCGCTCATAGAGACGCATAAACTGCGAGAACTGGGCCTTCTCCGCCTCCCCGAGAACAAAGTCGCGATTCACGACGCGAGAAACGCAGTGGTAGTAGGCGAAAGGGTGGGATTGAGGAGCCTTGAAACGGGCGCGGCGCATGATGGGAGAGTGGCAGGGGAGCGGAGGGTTTGTCAATTCTTCTTAAAAGGGGACAGACACTTTTCATGGAACTCTTTTAATTTCTTCTTTTCATGGCGTTCCGTTGCGGTCGGTGGTTTCTTAATTCTTGGGATGACGCGACAGCGTTCAGGTGGTATGGATAGGCTGTCAATGAGTCTGAAACAGAGAAAGAAAGTGAGCGCTCTCCACTCTCCAGCGAAAGTGCATCGGATGGTTGTGGCTCGCAAGAAGGCTTCCTCCCAGATTATGTCCGAGAGCGAATTCTATCTGCAATGTCCGAAGGAAGTCCGAGTTCCGGCCTCTCGCGGGCAGCTGAAGAGTATGAGTTCGTAAAGTCGGACCTTCCGCCGTTGAAATGGCCTTCTCGCGGAGGCAAAGAGGTGAGAGGAAAAGAGCACGAGGTTTTTTTTCGAGGGAAGAGAGTATGGAAATACCAGATCGGGCCTGCTTTACATCCCATTCTACAAGGCAAGAAGCTTGCGGTCAGAGAAGCATTACCAACAGAATATCTGGCTCGATTAACCCTGCAAAATCAGCTTTTTGGCGATGACCTGCGGGTTGAGGGAGCTCTCTCAAGTGGGAAGATCGTAACGTCTCAAACGACGATCAAAGGGGGAGAACCTGTAGAAAAGGAGATCGAAACAACCTTGGGAGATTTGGGCTGGCAGAGGATTCCGACGCAGTTTCACAGTCTCCCGCATAACTTGATGGCTACAGCGTGGATACATCCTGTTGAAAGGGTGGTCATGGTTGACGCCAGGTGTCCAAACTTCAAGAAGACTGTTTCTGGGGATGTTTTGGCGATTGATTTGATGCTGGCACCGGCAAACCATGAGATGCTCCAACTTTTCGTTTCCTGAAATGACGTTGAGCGTTGTTCGACCGTCGAGAAGCTCAAAGGCCAGCTCTTGATTAAAAGGACAGGATCAAAATGGACAGCCACTTTACACTGAACGGAATACTTCTTGTAAGGTGATAGACACTTTTCATTCCCTTTCAATAACTTGTCTGTCCAACTACGACTTTGCCCAATCTTTGAAGAAATCCCACACCGCTCCTCTTATCGAAAACCCGCTTAACCAATCTCCATTCGGGACAGACACTTTGTAGCGTTCAACTTTGATGATGAAGTTAAAGAACTAGCGTCTGGGTGGACCAATAATCAGAAATCTTTTTCAAGATATTTTCTTCGCTGAGTTTTGCCGGAGCACATTTGGTCGCCCATGAGCGTCCGGGGTGGATAGCGTCCCAACTGGGACGAGCTCCTTTGTACCGACCGCTACCTGGATCGTGATTTCCAAAGCCATCGACGACTGAGTTCCAGAGGGGACGGTAGAGCTGTATGATGAGGGACTCTCCCAAGGGAATCCAGATGTCGTCAACGGTGAGGTAGCGACACCAGAAGTCAGTGACTTCTAGATTCGTGGCTTTGACTACTGATTTGCGATGATCCTCAAGGCGTTTGTAGAGGTCGGTTCCTCGCGCTGAGACCTCTGGGTCTACGTTGCCTTTTCGTGCTCCTGATGGAATCGCCTTTCCGACATAGATGGGTAGTCGTAGCTCGGTGGCAGAAGTGTTCCATTTCTGGAACGGTAGATAAGGCTCGAACTTCCCGTTGTAGTAGATGGCGTAGATGCCTGCACCTTTGAAGGTTTTAATCTCACCGAGAGGGACTGGAGGTGAATTGAGGAGAGACTCGGCGACGCTTTTGCCGAGGTTCTCTTTCTCAAGTGGATTGTAGGGCTTCATGCTTGGCGAGTTTCGCAAGGCGAGCAGAATCCTTTTTGAGGGCTTTGGCAACTGATTCTCCTACGATTCTCGCTAGTTCGACGGGGACGGCGTTGCCGAGTTGGCGCATGGATTCGGTCCAGCTGCCGAGGAATTGGTAGTCGTCGGGGAAGGTTTGGACGCGGGCGCTTTCACGGATGGTGAGGTAGCGGACGGTGCCGTCGGGGTAGCGGATCATATTCTCACCGCCGGGCACTCCGTGGTCTCCGGCCTTGAGAGCTTTGGAGGGGCGGTGGAGCGGGCTGCCGGTGTGGCCTGGGTAGGATTTGGCGCCTTCTTGGAGCTGATGGTTGAGCCAAGTTCGTGAGGCGGTTTTGGTGGGCTTGGGAAGGTCTTTGATGGCTTCTTGCAAGCTGAGCCAAGGTTGTTTGCGGGTGCTGGGGTGGGGGAGGCCGAGGTTTCGGAGCTTCTGGATTCGCTTCTGGGTGGCGGAATTGAGTTCGGTGGACGGCTGCTTGCGGAGGGCGGCTCGCTTCCAGAAGGAGTTTTCGACGAATTGGTCGATGAGGAGCTCTTCTTCGTTGTGGGTAGGGAGGGGGAAGGACCAGTTGGTCTCGACGTCCGAGCGGAAGCCGATGAAGAAGACGCGGTGACGCTGCTGGGGGACGCCGTAATCGGCAGCATTGGCTTGGTGAATATGGACTCGGTAGCGAAGGCCGTTGTCTCGGTTGCCGGATTGCTCTTTGTGGCGTTGCAGGCGGCCGAGGTTTTGTTCCCAAGTCGAATTCGCGGAGATGGGGAAGTCGGGGAATTCCATCTGGAGGCGGATGAATTCGACGTAGTTGGAAAAGGCAGGGCGGAGGAGGCCGCGCACGTTCTCGAAGATGAAGGCCCGGGGTTGAATCTCAGAGAGCGCCCGAACGGCTTGCGGGAACATGTCGCGGGTGTCGTTCATGCCTGCGGCTTTGCCTCCCATGGAGAACGGTTGGCAAGGAGGGCCGCCCGCTACCAAATCAACTCCTTGATACTGTGAGAAATCAACTTCACGAACGTCGGCGCGATGGATGGAGCACCCGTTGAGAGCTTTGTGCCCAGCATTTTGATTGAACTGGAGGGTTTCGACTGCCGCTTGATTCCACTCGAAGACGGCTTTGTGCCGAAAGCCTGCTGAGTGGAGCCCTAGGGCTAGGCCGCCAGCTCCTGAGAAAAGTTCAATCGAAGTGGGTTTCATTAGTTCAAGAGAACACTTTTGACGGAGGAGGTCAATTCAGATGTCCTCGTTTGACGAAGTTGAAATTTTCGATACAAAGGGACAGGTAACTTTCATTGTACAGTTATTTCCTGTCTAGGTTAAGGGGGCTTATTCCCAAAGATGCTCCATCGAGCCAAACTTAGGCTCGTCGTTCTTGAAATTTCTCTTCGCACTTTTCTCAACTCTTAAAATATCTTCCTCGAATTTTTCTGCGATTCGAGGTGTCACCATCTCTTCGAGAGTAAAGCCAAGTTCCTCTTGTTCGGACTCTTCCTCGGTTTTTAAGTGCTCAATGAATGCCCGAGTTCTTTGGATTCGATATTCCAAGCGCTCCTTTCTATTGCCGTCTTTAGCCAATCCTCGCTCTTTTTCTGCGCCCTCACAAAATGAATTATATAGTGATTCGCTAGTGAGGCCCGTGTCCAATGAGACAAGGTCTAGATACGCGAAGGCTACGGACATGAATTCGTAGAGGTAAGATCCGAATGAAGTAAGTCGCACTTCATCAGCATAAACCAGATCCTTGTTTCCTTCATTGTTCTCAAACTCAACCTTGTAAGTGTCTAATCGGTTGTTTGACTCTATAAGTCCATTTCTTAAAAAGACGTCCAACGACTGTTCTACGTCTGAGCGCATTCCAAATTTGGATTCGAAATCGTCGCAAATCGAAACCACGTCTCGAAAGCTAGTGCGGTCTGGTGTGGTCTTGAGGTCCTTTTTTAGCAGGGCTAAGAGTCTCATTCCTGTGAAATAGGAGCCGTTTGCAGCATTTCGATATTGAATAACATTAGGGATAAGGCTCTTGTTTTCGTTGTAGTTATGCCGCTCAGGAACCATCATTGGCTTGATGACCTGATGATCGGACACAGTCCAATGTGGATTGTTAATCAAATCCCTAGCGTGGGTATAACCTGAAGTTGTGAACTGACGAAAAAACAAAAGGGCTTGGCGCACGTTGTCATGAGCGCAACGTGCCAAGAAAACTCGTAGTGGATTGCTAGAGTTTTTGAATTGCCTTAGGCATTGGTTGAAAAATTTTATTATATCATCCAGTGGTGCATCGTCTGGAATCTTGAGTTTTTTATCGCCCTTTTTGTGTTTCCATAATTGTGAAATAAGGAATTTCAGCCTTTTCTCGAAAACCATTGTTAAGTTTGGAGACGAAAGATGGAACCCGGAATTGTGATATGCATCCAAAACTCCGTTCGTGCGAGCGCGACAGTATCTTTCCTCTCTCATTGAAATGATAATCGTTGAACCCAATGTTTGAGAAAAATTTTGAGCTAACAAAAAGCAGGTGTCCTGTAATTGTGGTGAAAGTTGGTCCGTGTTGTCAAAAGCTACAACGAGGCACTTGTCTTTTTCTTTCCAGTAATCGATTAAGCATTTGGATACATACTTGTCGTCTTCTTTCCATTTGCATAAGAGTTCGTTTCGTTTTACCTCAAAGTCTTTGCCGTCGAATGCAGCCAATTCTTGTGAAGCTGAGACGTCTAATCTATCCTTGAAGAGTTTAGCGAGTTCCTCTATGGGGCTTTCTAAAATGTTGTCTTGGTCCAATGATTTAATTAGCTGGTCCCACGCATACCGTGCAATGCCTGTGGCAGTTTGAGGCGCTTGTAAGAAATCTACAATTACCGGAAAAGCATACATCCTAAACTCCGTAGGTTGCTCGAAGTAGAAGAGTCTTCTCAGAAAGGTTGATTTTCCTGCGCCCTTTCCTCCGTAGAGAATTACGACATCGTTCGTATTATGTTGAATCGACTGTGCGATTCGGGCTGTCAAATAACTACCGTCTCGTAATTTTTGAATTTCTTTTCCTCCGTCTTGCTCAAAAAATGGAGTGATTGAATCTTTTATATCTTTCTTTAATTCGTGCTCGACAACCTCGCTTCCGGTCGAGTAAACATAACATTTTTCCATTAGTTCTTTGTCCGTAGGTGAAATGTCTTGGAAGAAAACCTTTGCAAGCGGTTCGGTGAACTTTGCGAAGTCATTTTTGTTTAGAGGGTTATCGTAGTGAGGTATTGAGTTTTTTGGGTAAAATAATTCTGTTGGTCCTTTTCCCTTCTTTGAGAGAAGTCGCTCTAAGTTTCCACTTTTTGAAAGAGGCAGATAGGAGAGCATGTCGTCTAGCTCAGTGAATGACTGGTGCAAGCAATCTAGAGATGGTATTACTAATGCTAAACTGTCTTCTAATTTAGAACCTCGCGTGAAGGCTTTGAAGATCACGAATGAGTGACCGTTTGTAATTGCCGCTAGCTCGCATCCGATTTGCAGGCAGTATCCAGCAACTTGTGCTACGGCTTCTTTGATTTCTTTTACGCTTGATAATACCCCGATCTTGGCGGTTTGAAAATCAGATGGCTTCGATGCTATTGCGCGAGGAAGTTTGAAGTGATTTCCTTCTTTTTTGGCTTCAACTACAATGATAGGGTTACCTTTTGAATCACTTAGAATGTAGTCGGCATATCCTGTCTTTACATGTTCTTCACATTTGGTGTTGCTCTTAGGCCAAGACCAAACCTCGTGAAGAATGCAATCTATAATTTGATGTCTCGTGTCTGCTTCATTGAGAGTATCACCAGTGAATTGCGAAGAAAGTTTCTTGGCTCGGGCATAAGTCTTCATAAGGCTAAATTTGGAAGAAATTACTGACAGGCCTCACATTCCTCATTGCTTCGATGGAGCAGGCGACTTGTTGTTCGGCGAGGGGCCTTCCTCCGCTCATCCCCCTACGCCAAGGCTTCGGAGGACATGAGCTAGGAAGGACTGACGGTGGGTTTTATTGACAAGCCTCGCACTCTTCGCCGTTGCGCATGGCTTCGATTGAGCAGGCAGCTTTTTCGGCGGGGGTGTAGGTTTTGGCGTTGCCGCTGGTGTTGGCTCCTACGGTGCTCTTTTCGATGTTGGAAGCCTGCAAGGTGCGGAGGTAGTAGGTGGTTTTGAGGCCAGTGGACCAGGCGCGACGATACATGTGGCTGAGGGTCTTCATCTCGGGGGTGGCGAGGAAGAGGTTGACGCTCTGGGACTGGTCAATCCACTTCTGGCGGCGGGCGGCGGCGTCGATGAGGTAGTCGTGGCCGATGCTGAAGACGGTGAGGTGTTTCTTCTTGAGTTGCTCAGGGATGCCGTCGATGTCGGAGAGCTCGCCGTCGAAGTATTTGAGCTGGTCGAGCATTTCTTGGTTCCAGAGGCCTTCTTTTTTGAGGTCGTTGACGAGCTCGCGGTTGAGAACGATGAAGTCGCCGCTGAGGTTGCTCTTGACGAAGAGGTTCTTGTAGCTGGGCTCGATGCAGGGGGTGGTGCCCATGATGTTGGAGATGGTCGCAGTAGGGGCGATGGCGAGGACGTTGGAGTTGCGCATGCCGTTCTGGGCAATCTTTTCGCGCACGGGACGCCAGTCCATTTTGCCGCCGCGGGGGACTTCGATGTCCTGGCCGCGCTCTTCCTGCAGGAGGTCGAGGGTGTCCTGGGGAAGGAGGCCGCGGTCCCACTTGGAGCCCTTGTAGCTCTGGTAGGTTCCGCGCTCGCCGGCGAGGTCGCTGGAGCTACTATAGGCATAGTAGGAGATGGCTTCCATGAACTCGTCATTGAAGTCGACGGCCTGCTCGCTGGCAAAGGAGTAGCCTTTCTTGTAAAGGGCATTCTGGAGACCCATGACGCCGAGTCCGATGGGACGGTGACGGCTGTTGGCGGTAGCGGCGGCGTCGGTGGGGTAGAAGTTGATGTCGATGACGTTGTCGAGGGCCCGGATGGCGACGAGGATGGTCTCGCGCAGCATGTCGTGGTCGAGCGCTCCGTCCTCGGTGATGTGGGTGTCGAGGACGACGGAACCGAGGTTGCAGACGGCGGTTTCTTCCTCGGAGGTATTCAGCGTGATCTCGGTGCAGAGGTTACTGCTGTGGATGACGCCGACGTGGTCCTGCGGGCTGCGCACGTTGCAGGGATCCTTGAAAGTGATCCAGGGGTGTCCGGTCTCGAAGACCATGGAGAGCATTTTCTTCCAGAGGTCGATGGCGGGGATTTGGCGGGACCAGATTTTGCCTTCTTCGGCTTGTTTCTCGTATTCCTCGTAGCGGAGTTGGAAGGCCTTGCCGTAGAGGTCGTGCAGGTCTGGGGTCTCGTTGGCGCGGAAGAGGGTCCAGTTCTGGCGGGCCTCCATGCGTTGCATGAAAAGGTCGGGAATCCAGTTCGCGGTGTTCATGTCGTGGGTGCGGCGACGTTCGTCACCGGTATTGACGCGAAGCTGGAGGAAGTCCTCGATGTCGTTGTGCCAGGTCTCAAGGTAGGCGCAACCGGAGCCCCGGCGCTTGCCGCCCTGGTTGACGGCGATGAGCTGGTCGTTGTGGAGCTTGAGGAAAGGAATGACGCCCTGGGACTCGCCGTTGGTGCCCTGGATGTAGCCACCGGTGCCGCGCACAGCGGTCCAGGAGCCCCCGAGTCCGCCTGCCCACTTGCTGAGGTAGGCGTTGTCGGCGATGCCGCGCTGCATGATGGACTCGATGCTATCGTCGACCTTGTAGAGGTAACAGCTGGAGAGCTGGCTGTGGAGGGTGCCGGAGTTGAAGAGGGTGGGGGTGCTGCTGCAGAAGCGGCGTCCTTTGTAGAGATTGTAAAGGCGGGTGGCCCAGTTGTTGCGGCGGTTCTTCTCGGCCTTGAAAAGTCCCATCGAGACGCGCATCCAGAAGAACTGGGGGGTCTCCATACGGCGGGGCTTGGCACCGGTCTTGTCGACGATGAGGTAGCGATCGTAGAGGGTCTGGATGCCGAGGTAGTCGAAGTCGAGGTCGGCGGAGGGGTCGAGGGCTTCGGCGAGTTTCGGGATGTCGTAGCGACCGTCGAGGAGGTCGGGGCTGAGGCGCTTGATCTTGACCCCGTGCTTGAGGTAGGCGCGGAAGGCCTTTTTGTGCGCTTCCTTGAGGCGCTCGATGCCGTCTCGCACGATGTTCCAGTCGAGGACTTCCTCGTAGATGTAGGAAAGGAGGATGCGGCCGGCGAACTTGGCCATGTCGGCGTCTTTCTCGATGAGGGCGCGGGCGTTGAGGCAGATGGTTTTCTGAAGGTCCTCGGCGGAGATCTCGGCTCCGATAGAGCGGCGGAGTTCGCGCTCGAGCACGTCGTCGGTCATGTCGAGGTTCAAGCCGATGGAGGCAAACTGGATGCGCTTCTTGAGCTCTTGTCCGTCCCAGAACTCGGAGGCGCCATCGCGCACGACGGTGACGAAGGATTCCTGATTGGGGTCCTCGGCAGGGCCGGTCTGGAGCTCGCGCATGCGGGAGCGCTCGGCGCGGTAGAGGATGTAGCTCTCGGCGACCTTGAAGAATCCCTGGCGCATGAGTTCGTTCTGCACCATGTCCTGGACATCCTCGATGTGGACGAAGGCCTGGTCTCCCTGGCGGGCGATCTGGGTCACGGCGTGACAGATGGCGGCGGCGGGGGTGGGGTCTTCTTTGCTGGAAAGAAAGGCGTTGCGAACGGCGGACTCGATCTTGGTCTCCGACCAGGGGACGACGTTGCCGTTGCGGCGGATGAGGCGCACGGGCATGGTGGCGGGCTCCTCATCGAGGGAGATCTCGCCGCTGCTTTCAAGTCGACGCTTGAAGACGAGGGACTTGGCGACGTCATGGGCGTCGTTCTCGATGAGGGCCTTTTCGATGAGGAGGTAAAGGTCGTTCTGGGTGAGCTTGAGGGAGTTGCCCTTTTGCACCTGCTCCATGAGGCGCTTGGAGACGCTGTAGGCGACGGCGGAGACAAAGGAGCGGTTTTCCTCGTTGAAGATGCTGTCGTGGTCCTGCTTGCGGGCGATGAGGAGGTCGGTGAGGGATTCGCCAATGGCGTCGGCGACGTTAGCGAGGGAGAAGTGTTCCTCGGTGGAACCGTTGGTGACGGTGATTTCCGGGATGGGGTTTCGCTCGGAAGACTGGAGGGTCTCGCGCCAACTGTGGGCACGGAAGTCCGGGTTGGTGTTTTGGAAGCGATTGGAGATCACTTCTTTGAGGGCGATGTCTTCTTCGAGGGTGATTGAGCGATACATGATTTTTTTAACTGGTGGAAATTTTTGGGGGGAGGGGGCTGTGTGGTTTTTTGGACGGAATGGACAGAATTAAAGAGAATTTTGACGGGGGCTTGGGACGGGTTGTGTTTTTTTGACGCTGAGGCGCGGAGGAATCAGAGAGGGGCGCAGAGAGATTTTTTTTGAGGACGGGGTTTTGGGTGACTGGTGGTTTTCTTTGGACGGAATTCGGGTGGGGTTTGGTGGGGATTTTTGGGGGACGATTCGTTGCTTTTTGGGACAGGATGAATGGGATGGGACAGGATTTTGACGGGGGCTTTGGTGGTCTTTCTTTTTGGGTGAAGGGTTGTCTTGGGGAGGCGGCCGGGGGCAACGTTTGGGAAAGAATTTTGTGGGCCAGAAGGGAAGTGGGTTTTGTCAGTCGGGGGATTTTTTTGCCGGGGTGGGGGGCCGGTTTTCGAGGGCTTTGGCGACTTTGAGGCCGACGATGAGGAGGGAGAGGGCTAGGAGGAGAAGGGCGCCGAAAATGGCCCAGAGGGCGTCGCCGAGATTGTAGAGTCCGTTGGTGAGATGCTGCTCATGCGTCATGGGAGTGACTCCGGCCCAAGCGGTTCCGCCGGTTGCCAAAAGGCAGATTCCGAGGAGGGTTGGGCGGGTGAGTGAGAACATGGATGGCGAGGGTTGGAGATGATGGGCGAGGGGGACTGAACTGGGGTTTTGGCGGGGGCGAAATCGGGGAAGGTGGTCTGGTTGGGAGGTTTGTTTTTTAGGTTTTTGGGTGCTGTTTTTTTCCAGCACTGGGAGGGAAGCGGTCGGCGGGCGATCCGCTCCCCTTTGGATGGGGAAGGGCGAGTCGGACTAGAGCTCGTCGTCGTCGGCACCGGCGAGGGCGCTGGCCTTCTGGTATTCGGTGACTTTGCCTTCGAAGAAGTTCTGCTCCTTCTTGAGGTCCATGGACTCGGAGAGCCAGGGGAAGGGGTTTTCGACGCCGCCGATGAGGGGCTCGAGGCGGCAGTTGACGAGGCGACGGTCGGAGATGTAGTCGATGTATTGCTCGAACTCCTCGCAGCTGAGACCGACGGCGCTGACGGGGAGGCAGTCGCGGATGAACTCTTTCTCGAGGCGGACGCCTTCGGCCATGGTGTCGCGGAGGTCCTGTTGGAACTCCTTGGTCCAGATGTCGGGGTTCTCGGTGATGAGGGTGTTGAGCAGGTTGCGGAAGACCTCGATGTGGTTGGACTCGTCGCGCAGGGTGTAGCGGAACATTTGCCCGATGCCGGGGAACTTGTTCTGGCGATAGAGGCTGAGGATCATGCCAAAGAGACCGTAGAACTGGGTGCCTTCCATGACCTGGCCGAACATGAAGATGTTTTTGGCGAGAGCCTGCTTGTTCTCGAGGACGGTGAGGTCCACGTCGCGACGGAGGGCGCGGGAGTTGGAGACCACGAAGTTGTTCTTGGCCTTGATGGTGGGGATGTCCTCGAACATGGCCTCGCATTCGTGCGGGTTGATGCCGAGGGAGGAAATCATGTAGACGAGGCTGTCGGCGTGGATGTTTTCCTCGTGGGCGTGACGGCCGAGGACGAGCTTGAGCTCGGGGGCGGTGACGAGCTCGCGCACCACGTGGAGAATGTTGTCCCCCACGATGCCTTCGGCGGCGGAGAAGTAGCCGATGCCCATCTTGATGATCCAGCGCTCCACGTCGGAAATGTCGTTGCCCTGCCACTGCTGGATGTCGGTCTGCATCTGGATGTCCTCGGGCTCCCAGTGGTTGTTCTTCATCGTCTTGTAGAGGTCATACGCCCACTGGTATTTCAGGGGGAGAATGTTGAAGAACATGGTGTCGCGTCCGTTGATGACGGCTTTGGCGGCGATGGCTGCGTCAGCTTTCTCTTTATCGAGAACAAAAGTGCGGTTTCCGACGGTATAGGTGGTGGTGTTTTCGGACATTTGGATTAGCAGTAGGGTGAAAAGTTTGGGGGCGTTCGAGGCTTCCGGGGCGGGGTTTTTTAGGACCGGAGCCGTCTTCCCAGAAGCAGGGCAAGCCTAGCTGAGTGGGGAGATTCCGGTCAACGCGATTTTGCTTATGTGGTAGTCCACAAATTATTCACATACCAGATGTTGTGGTTGTGGGTGATTTGTCGAAAGACTGTCTTTAGGCTTGAAAGGGCTCAAAGTGGAGTGGGAGAAGGGATTGCGCCAGCTTCTAACAGGTTGGGGTAGGGTGACGCTGGTGCGCGAAAAAATGCGTGGAACGAGACGCCCAAGTTCGCGCCTCAAGAGTTTTAAAAAAAGTTGAACGAAAGACTTGCCGGAAGCCCTCGTAGGGGGCGCGAGGGGGAGAATTCGCGCAGTTGAAGGGAACTAAATTTTATTTGTTAACTTGTCTTAAATAGACTTTACAAAGACCTGAAAATCCCCCAATGCCTGATACTACTTAAAAAGGCATTTTCGCTCTAACAGCGACGAAAGATGTGGGTTTTGTGGGGGTATGACAGAAGGCTGGGCCGGGATCGGGGTCGAAAATGGGGTTTTCGAGTTCAAAAATCTTTTTTTAGGGGAGGGGGAGACTGGTAGAGAGGTTCGGGGAGATTTTGAAACCGCGAAAATGGCGAGAGGGGTCAACACCGGAATGGTGGTTGGATGGGGGACTTTTCGTTCGAGGTGGACGAGGGCTTTGGTTGGCTCTGGGGCGAGTGAGGGCACTCGCGGTCCGGGGGGGACGGTTACTTTTTGGCCGCGAAGAGGTGTGAAAAGAGCGCGAAAATCTGGGAGATGAGAAATCCTTGGACTCTTTGGGGCTCGAGTCCTGGCTTGGTCGCGTGGGGGGGCGATCGGTTTTTTCGTCCGGGGTGGACGAAGGCTTTGGCTGGCTCTGGGGCGAGTGGGGGCACTCGCGGTCAGCTTTGGCGGAGGTCTGTTGTTAGAAGCCGAGGGTGCGGCCCAGGGACTGGACGGTGCGACCGGGGACTTGCAGGGTGCGGCTGACGAGCCCGCAGGATGAGAGAAGAAGAGTCGCGGTGAGGGCAAGGGCGATGAGCTTGAGCATGGAGGCAGATTGGCAGGTTCTCGGAGGCGGGTCAATCTTGGGAAAGCGCCCGGTTGGGATGAGCTCCAGACGAGGAGTGACATCTGACAGATTCCTTTTTCCAAATCTAAAAGAAGCCGCTAGCTTAGGTTAGATGAAAGAGATTTTACTGGCGAACGAGACCTTTGGAATGGCGGCGGAGCAGTTTGACCGCACGGCGGAGTTTCTGGAGTTGAACGAGTCGGTGCGCGAGCGCTGCAAGTGGCCGAAGCGGATGTTGAGTTTCTCCCTGCCCGTTCATATGGACGATGGCCGGACGGAGGTTTTCTTTGGCCACCGGGTTCAGCATCACCTCTCGCGTGGTCCGGTGAAGGGCGGGATTCGCTATCATCCCAGTGTGGAGATCGGGGAAGTGGCGGCGCTGGCGATGTGGATGAACTGGAAGTGTGCCCTGATGAAATTGCCCTATGGGGGAGCCAAGGGCGGTATCGCCTGCAACCCGCGCGAGATGTCGTTGGGGGAGCAGGAGCGTCTGACTCGTCGCTTTGCGCAGGAGTTGTTGCCCTTCATTGGCGAAGATATTGATATTCCGGCGCCGGATGTGGGGACCAATGCCCAGACGATGGCGTGGATCGTAGATACCGCTTCGACGCAGGCAGGGCGCTTTACGCCGGGCGTAGTGACCGGCAAGCCGCTGGAATTGCAGGGTTCGGCTGGTCGCACGCAGGCGACGGGACATGGGGTGGCTTTCACCGCGACTCGTGCTCTGAGCCGCCTGGGGGTCAAGACGAACAATGCCTCCGCGGTGGTGCAGGGTTTCGGTAATGTGGGAAGCTATGCGGCGGAGACCTTGATGTTCGATGGCGTGAAGGTGAAGGGGGTGTCCGATGTGTCGGGTGCGATCTGGAACGATAACGGGCTCGATATCTGTGGCCTGCGCCAGCATGTGATGAAGACCGGAAGCGTAGTGGGCTTTGACAATTCGGAAGCCATCGACCCGCAGGAGATGATGATTCAAAAAGTGGATGTCCTCGCTCCCTGTGCAATGGAGCGAGCCATTAGCAAAGAGATGGCGGAGAAGCTGCAATGCCGGGTGCTGGCAGAGGGGGCGAATGGTCCCACGACTCCCGAGGCCGATGCCATTATCGAGGAGCGGGGTGATATTTTCTTGATTCCCGATGTGATGTGCAACGCGGGCGGGGTGACGGTGAGTTACTTCGAGTGGGTGCAGAACCTGCAGCGGTTCTCGTGGACGGAGCGGGAAGTGATTTCCAAGTTGGAAACGCTGATGGCGGCGACCTTCGATCGTCTGGTGGCCTTTGCCGAGGCTCGCAAGTGCGGACATCGGGTGGCGGCGCTAGCGTTGGGGATTAAGGAAGTTGCGGATGTGAAGAAGACGCGGGGGCTTTATCCTTGAGGTTGGTTCGGGGGCTGTTGGGGGCGGGGAGTCCTCGAGGCCTTGAAAAACTGAATGTTCAAAAACTCAAAAACCAAAGTGCTGAAATCGAAGTGCTGAAACCGGGGGGCGTTTGTCAGCTTGGTTAGGCGAGCTTGTCTTCTTTGAGAAAGAGCAGGCGCAGGCTATTGAGGCAGACGATGACGGTGGAGCCTTCGTGGGCGAGGACCCCGAGGGTGAGAGGGGTGAGTCCGAACAAGGCGGTAATCACCATAATGATGATGGTGCCCAGCGAGATGGCGAGGTTTTGGGAAATGATTCTGCGCGTGCTGCGGCTGAGCTGTAGGGCGGAGTGAAGCTTCTCGACCCGATCATCCATCAGCACGATCTCCGATTGCTCGATGGCGGCATCGCTGCCCCGGCCGCCCATTGCCACGGAGACGTGGGCTGCCGCGAGGGAGGGGGCATCGTTGACCCCGTCGCCCACCATTGCGACCTTGTGACCCGCGTCGCGCAGGCGCTCGATCTCATGCACCTTGTCCTCGGGATGAAGCCCGGAGAGAATACGGCCGACCCCGAGTTCAGTAGCGACCTTTTCGGCCGCGGCGCGGCGATCGCCGGTGAGCATGAGGGTGTCGATTCCCTCGCGGGCAAAGGCGGCGAGGACGGCTTTGCTTTCGAGCCGAATCTGGTCTGTTAGAAGGATGCGTCCAACCAGGTCTTCCCGCACGACCCAGACCTCGGTGGAGCCGATGGGAGGTTCGGGAAGGTCGGCGAGGGGCAGGGGAGAATCGCTTTCGGCTAACAACTCGCGTCGACCCAAATAACAAGTTTGCCCGTCCACGACGGCGCGGAGTCCCTTGCCGGTGAGGGATTGAAAGGAGTCGATGGCGAGGCGGGGGAGCTTGTTCTTTTTGCCATAATCGACAATGGCTCGGGCGATGGGGTGGCCGGACTTGACCTCCAGGGAGTAGGCGAGGGAGGCCAGTTCGTCTTCCCGGCCGGGTGGGAAGCACTCGATGGAGGCGATGCTCATCTCGCCAGTGGTGAGGGTCCCAGTCTTATCGAGAGCGACGGTGTCGATTTCGGCGAGTTTCTCCAAGGCTGCGCCGCCGCGAAAGAGGATGCCGTGTTTGGCCGCCCACGCGATGCCTGCGAGAATGGCGGAGGGGATGGAGAGGACCAGCGCGCAAGGGCTGGCGACTACGAGCAGGGTCATCGCGCGGTAGAAGGCCGAACGAATTTCGTCGGTGCTTTGGAAGGCCGGCAGCCCCATCACCTGCCACCAGATGAAGAACATGGTGGTGGTGAGCGCAAGGACGCCCCATGTGTAGCGGGTTCCGAATCGGTCGGTGAAGCGCTGGCTGGGCGCGCGCCGATGGCGGGCGTCGAGAATGAGGGTGATGACCTTTTGCAGGGTGCTGTCGGCGGCGTGGTGGGTGACCTTCACCGCGACCGCGCCCCAGAGGTTAACCGTTCCGCTGAAGACCTCGTCGCCGGGTTCTTTTTCCACTGGTTGGGCCTCTCCGGTTAGGGTGGATTCGTCCGCGGCGGTGGTGCCCTCTTCGATTTCGCCGTCATTGGGAAAGGCTTCACCGGGTTTGACCAGGACAATGGTTCCGGGCTCGATGGCGGTCACGGGGCGTTCTTCCTCCGTGCCGTCGGGCAAGCGGACGATGGCCGAGCGGGGCGCGGCTTTGCTGAGGGAATTGATTTCGCGATGGGTGCGGTGGAGGGCGTAGTGCTCCATCGCGCCCGAGGCGGAAAAGAGGAAGAGGAGGAGGGCGCCCTCGGTCCATGCGCCAACCGCAATCGAACCCAGGGCGACGGCGAGCATGAGGAAGTGGATGTCGAGGTTGGCCTTGCGCAAGTTGTGCCAAGAATCGATGGCCGCGTCCCAACCTCCGGCCACGAGCGCGACCAGATAGCAGGCGATGGAGAGGGCGTGCAGGTCGGTGAATCTTCCCAAGACCCAACCGAGTAAAAGTCCGAGCCCACAGACGCCTGCCTGGAGGGCGAGCACGCGCCACTCTTCGCCGCTGTTTGCTTCGGTAGCATCGGAGTCCGGCCAGTCGAATTCGCGCCAGACTTTCTTGCGACTCGACGGTTGGTTGCGTTCCAGCACCGAAGCTGAGCCACGCTTGCGGATTGTGAGGGAGTCGCGTTGGACCTCGGATTGATTTTCGAGTGAATGGTCCAGGGCGTCGATGAGGGAGGTGAGGCGATGGCGTAGTCGTTCCTCGGGAAAGTCGCCGGTGGTCGCGACGGAGATTTTGTGTCGTTCGGGCTCGAGAATCACGGACTCGACGGCTGGCTCTTCAGCGAGAAATTCTTGCAGTCGAGCAATCCAGTCGGGGGAATCTTTTTCGAGCATCAGGGTTTGAGAGTCGGACTTTTAGAGAGAAAGGTCAATGGCTGGAAAGGGGGAGGAAGGGGAGCCGGTGGATGTGAAGAAGACGCGGGGGCTTTATCCTTGAGGTTGGTTCGGGGGCTGTTGGGGGCGGGGAGTCCCCGAGGCCTTGAAAAACTGAATGTTCAAAAACTCAAAAACCAAAGCTCTGTGTTCGCGGGTGATGGGGAAGGGGGTGAGTATTTGGGGCTAACGAGTCGGTGGAGTTAATCCTCGAGGGAGATTTGTGCGGATAAAATAAAAGGGACGGTCGCCGGTGGCTTCCGTCCCTTTTCATCACCAGCTTGGGGGAACTGTTAGTAAGCGGTGAAGTCGGTTGGGTTTTTCGAAATGATGTAGGCGGTCAGCTCGGCCACTTGCTTGGCGCTGTAGGTCTGGCCCCAGGGCTGCATGCGGGCGCCGTTGTGTCCGGTGGACTCGGCGGGGGTGCCGTCGTTGATGATCTTGAAGATGTCCAGGGGAGTGGCGCCGTACTTCCACTCGCCATCGACGAGGGAGAGTCCGGGGAGGGGAATCTTCTGGTCGCCCGCCACCATGGTGGCCGTCATGTCGGCGGCATGGCAACCGACGCAGACCTGATTGTAGATGGCCTCGCCGCGGGCGACGACTGCTCCGTCGGTGGCCCAGGTGTGGACGAGGGACTTGTCATCAAGGGTGGCGAGGGTGTCTGCCAGGGCTTTGTCACGCTTTGCGGCGATGGCTTCGATCTCGGCCACCACCTTTTCCTGATCGGTATCGAACCAGTCGGTCTTGTAGTAGAGACCCCAGTCGACGACGAAGTAGACGATGGCTCCGTAGAGGGTGTAGAGCCACCAGTTGGGGAGCTTGTGGTCGTATTCCTGGATGCCGTCGTAGCTGTGCTCGCGGAGCGGGGCTTCTTCTTCGGGATGTTTCTTGCTCATGCGGGGAGGTCGGTTCGAGGTTAGTTCCGGTTGTCATCCAAGGGCAGCGAGGCGAGGTGCTCGCGCTTGTCCTTCTTCATCACCACCGCCCGGACGAGGACGCCGATGAAGACCGTGAAGGTGAGGGCAAAGGCGGCGATGGGGACAATCGCGACCCAGTTTTCGTGAATGATACGATGAAACATAATTTTGTTCTATTGGGTTGTCAGGGTCTACTTGGCTGCGGTGCGCTGGGTGTCGGGGTCGAGGATTTTGGGCTTCGCTCCATCCTCCAGGGTCTGTTCCTTGTAAGCTCCCAGCTTCTGGATATAGGCGATGAGGGAGATGATCTTTTGCTCCGAGAGGTAGCGGGTCAGCTCCGGGCCACTGAGGTCAGGCCGACTGGGGAGGTAGGCGGTGTCCTCGATGGTCTTAGCAATGGCCAGCGCCTGTTCCCGGGCGTTCTGCTCGATGGTGTGCTTGTCCATTGGGGGGAAGGGGACGCCCACCTTGACCTGGGCCTTGATGCGGCCGGGGATGGCCTTGAAGTCCGTCTTCTGCTCAAAGAGCCAAGGGTAGGCCGGCATGTTGGAGCCCGGGGAAGTCTGGCGGGGGTTGAGGAAGTGGTTGAAGTGCCAGAGGTTGTCACGCTTGCCGATGCGGACGTGGGGGTCGGCTTCGGTCTGCGGTCCTCCCTCGCGGGCGAGGTCGGGGCCGGTGCGCTTGGAACCCCACTGGAAGGGGTGGTCGTAAAGGCTCTCACCCAAGTGCGAGTAGTCGCTGGCGATGCCATCGCGACCGTAGCGCATGACGTCGGGCTTGAGGGTGCGGATCATCTGCGAGTGACAGTTGTAGCAGCCCTCCGCGATGTAGGTGTCGCGACCGGCGAGCTCGAGTGGAGTGTAGAGCTCCTGGAGACGGCCCTCGATGTTCTCGTCCTTGTTCACGATGATGGAGGGAATGATTTGAATCACGCCACCCAGAGCCACCGCGATGAAGGTGAGGAAGGTGAAGGGGAGGTAGTTCTCTAACAGTTGGTCATAGTAGTGTGACCAGGACTTGTTGTCTTTCTTGAAGGCGACCACCATTTTCCAGGTAAAGAAGAAGGTGAGTAGAATCGCCACCTTGTCGGCGTGGCTGGGCAGGAAGAACGCCAGCGTCAGGAAGAAGATGAGGCAGAAGACATAGAGCAAGAACTCCGAGCCGAACCATTTTTTCACGGGAAGGGTGTCGTGGGCAGGTGTCTCGGGCACCTCGATGGTGTCTTCGGCGGGCTCGGAGCCGCGCACCGTCATGAAGATATTGATGGCGCACATGATGAAGCCCGCGATGTAGAGGATGCCGCCATAGGTGCGGAAGGCATAGAGCGAGAAGAAGCTCTTGATGGTCACGTGGTTGCCGTCGCCGTCACCGTTGATGGCCTGGAGGGTCTGCACGAACTGGTATTTCAGACCGGTGCCCCCTTCGTTCAGTTCGCCGAGCATGAGGCCCTGCAGGATACCCGCGGTCCACATCGAGCCCACGTAGAGGAGGATGCCGACGAGGGCGATCCAGAAGTGCATGTTGGCCCAGGACTCGCTCCAGAGCTTGGATTTCCAGAGACGCGGAGCCATCCAGTAGAACATGCCCGCCGCCATCATGCCGTTCCAGCCGAGGGTGCCGGCGTGCACGTGACCGATGGTCCAGTCGGTGTAGTGGGAAAGCTCGTTGACCGCGCGGATGGCGAGGAGGGGGCCCTCGAAGGTGGCCATCCCGTAGAAGGTCACGCCCACGGCGAAGAACTTGATCACCGGGTCGGTGCGGAGCTGGGCCCAGCCGGTGCGAAGGGTGAGGAGACCGTTCAACATCCCGCCCCAAGAGGGCGCCCACAGCATGAGGGAGAAGAGCATCCCAAGCATCTGCAACCAGCGGGGGAGGGCGGTATTCAGGAGGTGGTGGGGACCAGCCCAGATGTAGATAAAGACCAGCGACCAGAAGTGAACGATGGAGAGGCGATAGGAATAGACCGGACGGTTGGCAGCCTTGGGGAGAAAGTAATACATGATGCCGAGAATCGGCGTCGTGAGGAAGAAGGCCACCGCGTTGTGGCCATACCACCACTGGACGAGGGCGTCCTGAAGGCCCCCGAAGATGGAGTAGGAGTGGGTGAGGGAGGTCGGAATCTGCAGGTTATTCACGATGTAGAGCATCGCCACGGTGATGATTGTCGCGATGTAGAACCAGAGGGCCACGTAGAGGCTGGGCTCATTCCGCTTGGCGAGGGTCCAGAAGAAGTTCCAGCCAAAGACCACCCAGATGAGAGCTACCGCAATGTCGAGGGGCCAGATGAGTTCGGCGTATTCCTTTGATTGAGTCAGGCCGAGGGGGAGGGTAATCGCTGCACCTAAAATAATTAACTGCCATCCCCAGAAGTGAATCTTGGATAAAAGGTCCGAGGCTGTGCGGCATTTGCAGAGGCGTTGCGTCGAGTAGTAAATCCCCGCGAACATCATGTTGCCCACAAAGGCAAAGATGGCGGCGTTGGTATGCAGTGGGCGGAGACGACCGAAGGTGATGTATTCCACCCCATCGCCCTTGAAGAGCCCAAAGGTGAGGGTTTCGAGGAACTTTCCATTGGCTTGCCACCAGGAAAGCTGGGAGGCCGCGATGATGCCAACAAGCATGGCGACGAGCCCCCAGATGAGGGACGCAATCATGAATTGGCGTGGGGTTTTGTTATCGTATGTGATGGTCATTTGGGAAAGGATGCTAGTTTTTCGCTGATTTGGCGGGCGGAGTGGGGTCGTCGTCGAGGGGGAGGAGGGAGGTGTGTTCGAGGGAGTTCTTGCGGGGCTTGATCACCTCGCAGGTGAAGCAGACCAAAAAAATGATCGCGAGAACGAGGGAGACCAGAATGGTGAGGGCGAGAACTTCCATGGGATTGGTGGGGGACGGTAGGGGTCTAGAGAAGAGTTGGCTTCGCGTGACTTGCCGGACCTTGCTCACATTTTGCGGAAGGGGGATCACCCCCGCCATCGACCCACTCCAGGAAGGAATCGGCGATGACGTTCACAACCTTGCCGGGCTCGAATCGCTTTTGGTTGAGGTGAAGATGAAAGGGCTGGTTCTCGGGTTCTTTGCAGGCGAGACAGACTTGAAAGGTGTAGGGATGGGGTCTGGTGCGAGAGATGACGCCCGGTCCCTCGAGGATGGAGCCTCCCATCTTGGCCAAAGTGAGATGAAGGTCTTCGTCGGCGACCTTGAGCTGGGCGGCCAGCGGGCTTTTCTCCAAGCGACCCAAGAGTTGGGGATCGAAGGACTTCCAGGATAAGGTCGGGAGGTCGCTGAACTCATTGAGGTAGGCGGCGAGAGGCGCGGCTACGGGTGGCTGACAGGCCGGGCAATTGATGTCGACCGCGATGGAATACGGTGGGACGACAAGCTCGGGGCGCTGAAGAATCCAACGGGAGCAATCGGCGAGTTCGAGAGGGAGTATTTCCACGGAGCGAGAAGCTAGCGGGAGGGGCAAGCTTTGGCCTCGCATGGCTTGCGGAAGGATGTGCGTGTCTTGCTGGGACCCGAATGGCGAGGCAATCGCTCGACAAATGGCGGGGAGAGCGGATGTTGCGCTATGAATCTTCTCGTTACTGGGGCCAATGGTTACATCGGCCTGCGTCTGTTGCCGGAACTGCTCTCGGCGGGCCACACGGTGACGGCTCTGGTGCGGGACAAGCGTCGCTTTCCTTGGGAGGAGTTGGACCAGTCGGGGGAGCAGCTGACGGTGTGCGAAGGGGATCTGCTTTTACCCGAAAATTTGCCGGAGGAGGTGGGGAGTTTCGATGCGGCCTATTACCTCGTGCATTCGATGGGGGCGGGGGGCGACTTTGCGGAGAGGGAGGAGCGCACGGCTCGGAACTTTCTGAATTGGGTAGAAAAAGGGGACTGCGAGCGAATCATCTATCTCGGCGGGCTGGTGGATGAGGAGGATCAGCTCTCGCAGCACTTGGGCTCCCGCCGCAACGTGGAGAAGATTCTGGGCGGAGGGCAGGCTGACCTGACGGTTCTCCGTGCTTCCATCATTGTGGGTTCGGGGTCCGCGTCCTTCGAGATCGTGCGCGATTTGGCGGAGAAGCTTCCGGTGATGATTTGCCCTCGCTGGGTGAATACCCGCTGTCAGCCGATTGCGATTCGGGATGTGATTTTTTATCTCACCGCCTTGTTAGATTGTGCGGAGACCCGGGCGGGAGTGTTCGATATCGGGGGCCCGGAGGTGCTGCGATATCGCGATCTGCTGTCGGGTTATGCGGAGGTGCGGGGCTTGTCGCGTCACTTTATTCCGGTGCCCTATTTCAGCCCGCACCTGTCGTCGTGGTGGCTCTATCTGATGACCTCGACCCGGTTTTCCCTGGCGCAGGCTTTGGTGAACTCGATGAAAAATGAGACCGTCTGCCGTGAACATCGAATTCGCGAGTTGATTCCGCATGAGCTCTCGACCTATCGGGTGGCGGTAGAGCGGGCGCTCTCGCGCATTGCGCAGAACCGGGTGCCGTCGAGTTGGACCGATGCCTTGATTGATGACCGGTTGGATCCGCGCTTCATTGATGCGGTGAAGGTGCCGGAGCATGGAGTCTATCGCGACCGGCAGAAGGTGGCTCTGGTGGCTTCGCGGGAGGAGGTGATTCAGGCGATTTGGTCTCTGGGTGGGGAAAGGGGGTGGCCGTCGATGAACTGGGCTTGGGGAGTCCGGGGATGGCTTGACCGCTTGATGGGTGGGATTGGATTGCGGCGGGGTCGTCGTCATCCCAGTGAGTTGCGGGCGGGGGATGCCCTGGACTTTTGGAGAGTGATTTTGGCCGACCAGTCGAAAGGGCGTTTGATGCTCTATGCTGAGATGAAGCTCCCGGGAGAAGCCTGGTTGCAGTTCGAGGTGAAGGATGGGACCTTGATTCAGACTGCGACCTTTCGTCCACAGGGTTTGTTAGGTCGGGTCTACTGGTTCGCGGTTCTGCCGGCTCACTGGTTTCTCTTCCCGCAAATGGCGCGACGGTTGGCGGCGGGGGATGAGAAGGTCTAGTCCCGGGCGAAGGGGACGAGGAGAGTGAGAACAATGCCAATGACCCAAAGCCAGATTCCGTGTCCCACGAAGTAGGGATAGACCATGAGGGCAAAACCAAGAATCCAGGGCTGCCAGAGTTCCTTCATCTTGGCCCAGGCGCATACGATGATGCCAATGGATCCGAAGACGACCCAGCCGATGATATCCCATTGGGTGATTCCGAACACGGGGGGAGGTTAACAGGTGTTAGTCTTCTAACAAGACTGGATGGAGATTGGGGGAGGGGGGATTTTTTGACAGGATGGACAGGATTTGCAGGAATTTTTTGGACCAGTGAAACTGGCTCAACTAGCGAAATTGGATTCTCTGCTTTTTTTGATCGGAGGTCTTTCCGGCTACGATTTTGAGGACTTGAAGCGAAGTCGGAGAGAGCGGAACAATTTTCTGGTTAGGTAGGATCCGGCGACGACGAGCCCGATGAGAAGGAGGAGGACAATGACGAGGAGTAAGGGGGGCAGGGAGAGCGCCATTTCGCCGATTCCGCGTAGATGGGCTATCCCGTAGGAACCATAAGGATCGGCCAGAGCAGGCTCTAACAAGATGACGCGCAGGAGGTTGTCCTCGACCATTGAGGGAAGGCTTTTGGAGTGAAGACCTGTAATGAGGGAATCGCCAATGGTGACTTCTTCGCTTTCCGGATCGAAGTGGGTGAAGGCAATCCAATGAAGTCCGCCGACCTGCTCGGTGCTGATGAGGGCCAGCGCATATTGATCGCCATGAGAAGAGAGATAACCACCTTCGAGATGTCGAGTGAGCTGACGGTAGCCAACGGGGTCTTTCGGATTGATGGGAGTCGCGTTGAATCCATCTTGCTGGAGAACCCGGAATAGGTCGGCCTGTAAGGTGCCGGTCGAAGATTCGACAAAGGGAATGGCTGGAACACTCGTGCCCAGTCTTTCGCGTAGTCGATACTCCACGGGATCGAGACCATAGCTTTCGTAGATAGCCGAGAGGGCAAGAAATCCACAGGAATAGTCGTCGTCCTGAACCTTCGGAGTCAGCTCCCTAGGCTGGCGTCGGATATCTTGCGAGACGGGGGAGGGCTGACGACTGCCGGCTTGTAGCAGGGGCGCGAGAACTATTGTGAATATGGCCAGAGAAGCCAGCCATCTTCGAAAGAAGTTTGTGCCCGACTTCAAGGGATCATTCATGTGGGGCTACGGGCTCTTAATCGATGACCTCGGTGAAGCGGACGAAGATGCTGTCGGCGACTGTGGCGCCAAATTCGGCATTCTTGTTGTTGAGTAACTCTCCTGACATGGGGGCGCCGAAGGGAATCCAGTTCGTAGAGTTGAAGGAGTATTCGGGAAGCCAGGTTTTGGTGGGATCCACTGTTACGGGAACCCGGACGATCATTTTCTCAAGGGTGGGTTGTGGGGTTTCTGCGCTGACGAACTGGGGGCCGGCGAAGTAGCTGCCTGAGATTTTGAAAGACCTCAAAATCAGCGGCGAGTCTTGATTGCTATCATTGAGAGAAAAGCGAACCCACAGCGGCCCGGGGGACAGTTTGCCGTTGCGAATGGCAAGGTTCTTGGTCGTTAGATTGTCGAAGGTGAAGACTTCTCCGTTGAGGGTGATCGTTGCCGATTTCTCTTCGTCCTTGGTTTCCAAGATGAGGTGAACGGACTCGTTCGGATCGAAAGTTCCAAGGGAGTGGGTTTCGGTAATGACGCTTTGCCCGAAGGTGCTGGGGTTCTCGATCTGAACGTGAGCAGCGACGGAACCGTCGGCATTGAAGTCGAGGCTGGCAAAGACCCCACCGTCAGTGAACAACCTGATGCCGTCTGATGCTGAAAAACCGGAAGGGTCGGACAATTGAAAGCGAGCTTCGATCCGGTGGTTGTTAAAGATATAAGCGCCTCCTTCGAAGAGAACAAATTTGAGCTGGGAATAGCTGACCGAACCCGAAGGCTCGGCCTCCATGAGGATGACCTTTTCAGTCGGCTCGGAGGGATCGGCTACGATGGTAGCGCTGCCGAAGGGGAGCTCGGAGCAGGTGGGGCGGCCCGGGTAGGGACCTCGCTCGACGGGGAGAGGGGTGTTCGAGGGCAACTCCGACGATCGGTAGTCGAGGTCGTAGAGAACGGCCTCGTTGGCCCAGAGGATGGGAGTCAAGGAGAACGCGATGAGTGCGAGGCGAATCATCTGGAGAGTCGGGGCGGGTTGCGGTGCAAGGCTAGTAGAGCGTCTTGCGGATTTCTTGCTCGGGTGGTTGCTCGTTGGCTTTTTTGACTTTCTCGAAGTCGCCTTCTTCGCAGCAGCGGACGAAGCCCTCGGCGTAGCACTTCAGTTTGTCCCAGTGCTGGCGGATGTCGGCGGATTCGTCCCCGTCGATGGAGTTGTCGAGGGCGGCTTGGGAGATCCGGGTGAGGAGCACGGAGAACTGGGCCACGATCTCGTTGGTGGCGGGAAGGTATTCGAAGCCTTTCTCGCAGGCGGAGTCGGGATTGCGGACGAAGTAGCCGCCGGACTGGGCGCAAAGCCATTCCACGATGCGAATGTCCTCGGTCAGTCGCACGATTTCCAGAATGCGGTCGAGTGGGTTGCGGGAGCCTGAACCGGTGGCGGATTGCTCCTGCGCCCATTTGTAGACGAGGGAAAGAGAGACCCCCAATTCCGACGCAACGGCCTTGGGTGAGGTTTTCTCGAAGGCCTCTTTCAAAACTTCATGCGATTCCATAACAAAAGACCTAGCGGGTTGAGATGCGTCCGCAAAGAACGATTTCGCTGTCGTTAGGATAAGGGAAAGGGGGACGAGGATTTTCTGACAGAATTCACGGAATTTACAAAATTGTGAGACTGGGCCTTGGGAAGACGTTTTTGCTTGGGCTCGTTTTTTGCCCACAAAAAAAGCCAACCTCGCGAACGAGGTTGGCTTCGAAAAGAATGGAGCGGGGCGCTTATTTGGCGATTTCGAGGAGTTCGACCTCGAAGACGAGGGTCTCACCAGGGCCGATCTTTGGTCCGGAACCACGGTTGCCGTAGGCCAGGTCGGAAGGGATGTAGAACTTATACTTGGAGCCGACGGGCATCAGCTGCACGCCTTCGGTCCAGCCCTTGATCACTCCGTTGAGAGGGAAGTCGATGGGAGTTCCGCGGTCGACAGAGCTGTCGAACACAGTGCCGTCGAGGAGAGTGCCGTGGTAGTGAACCTTGACGGTGTCGGTCGCAGCAGGCTTGTCGCCTTCGGCAGCAGTGAGGACTTCGTATTGAAGGCCGGATTCGGTCTCGGTGACCTCTTCGCGCTTCTTGTTCTCGGCGAGGAACTTCTTGCCAGCCTCGATGTTCACTTGGGCGGCAGCTTCTGCTTCCTTCTGCTGCTCAGCGGCTTGGGCTTGGGCCTTGGCCTGCATTTCGCCTTGGAACTTCATCATCACCGCTTGGGCGTCTGCTTCCGCGATCTTGGATTCGGTGCCAGCGGCAGCTTCTTTCATGCCGGCGAAGAGGATGTCGAAGTCGAGCTCCAGGCCGTCGGCCTTCATGCTTTCCGCGATATTGCGGCCAATCAGGTAGGAGACTTTCTGGTTATCGGTTTCGAGCTTAACTTCCTCCGCGAGGCAGAGGGGCGAAAAGGCGGCCACCATGAGGCCCGCGGTCAGGAATGATTTCATCATCGGCGGGACTTTCGGGGCGCATGGCGGAGGGGTCAAACCAATATCTGACTTTTTCCGAGGGGGCGCGAGGGGTGATTTGACAATGGGCTCTTCCTTCTCCGGTAGGGGTGTTGTAGAATCCCAATCATGAAATCTCCTTGTCTGTGCCTTGTTTTTTCCGTCGTCGGGAGCTCGCTTTGTGGGGCCCAAGAGCCTCCCATGGCCGGGAACTGGCAACTCGCGCAGCTGTCCGTGGAGAATCGGGGAGTGGGAGACGAGCGGATTCCGGACGAAATCTCCGCGGAACTCTCGCCGGTGAACTTTCTCGCTGATGGAACCTTCGCCACGGGTGCGGAGTCGGGGCGTTGGTTTTTCTCCGACAACTACCTACTGGCGGTGCAGCCGGGCAATGTGGGAGTGGTGGCCGCGAATACCACGGGGGACACCTTCATCTTTGCGGAGGCGGATTTCGAAGACTTGGGTGGAGGCGATTTCACCCAGAAAACCACTTTCAATGTGGGGGTCAAGAGCCCGACCACATCTTTGACGGCCACGCAGGTGGTGGGGGATTGGGTCTACTTTCAGCAGGAAGTGGATAGCATTGATTCCCCGAGTGGAGGGGGCACGGTGCGCACTTGGGACGGGGTGAGCCACCAACGGATAGACGTCACCTTCAATGCCAATGGGACCTTCACTGCCGAGAAGGTGAGTGATACTGACGACCCGAGCGAGGTGGGTGATCTCTTTGGCGGAACGTGGACCATAAGTGGTGGCGATTTGGAGGCTGATGCCGGGGGAGAGGTGATTACCTTGAGCCATTTTTCCAGCGGAGGTGATCTCTTGGTTGCGACGGAGGAGGAAAGTTATGAGGTCTTCGAGGAAACCTTCAACAGCTCAAAAATGGATCTGTGGGTGAAGCAGCCGGAAACCCTCACTACGGCAGATTTGGTCGGGGTTTGGGCGATTGCGGGGACCACCATCGACTTGGAAGTCGATGCCGGGGGAGGCGGCCAATATCTGGATGATATCGGTTTCGAGGAATCGGAATTGGACTTTCGCGCCGATGGCACTGGCACACGTCGGGTGGTGGACAACCGGGAGCCGGCCGCGATTGGGCTGACGGAAGACTTCACCTGGTCGTTGGTCGGCAACGAGGTGGAGTTGGTTGTTGAAGGGCAGGCTTATCGCTTTGTGATGTCGGCGGAGAAAGACTTTGCCGCCATGCAAAACTTCGAATCCAATCTGGGTGAGGAGAGTGAGTCCTTTGACTACTTCGCCATGGTTCGACTGCCTGATGTCGCGGGCTTTGGGAGAGCTCCTTTGGACTTGGTCCTCATTGAGGAAGAAAATGGCGCTCGGCCGGTGCTTCAAACTCCCACTGTGCAAGGGGTGCGCTATCAGGTGGAGATGAGTGAGGACTTGGACGACTGGCAGTCACTCGGGCCGATTATGGCGGGAACGGGCGATGTGATTTTCAGTAATTTGCCAGCCTTGCCGGGAGAGAAGACTTACTTTCGCTGGCGGATTTTGCCTCCGGCTCCGCAAGGTTGAGGGGATAAAAGACTCGCAAATCCGGCCGCGTGAGGCTGCGATGGCGCGGTGGGCGAAACCTTCTTAGAGATTCAAAAAGCCAGTGTCTGGCAGGGAGAAACCGAGGCCTTGCGGTCGGTGGATTTGAGCCTTTCCCTCGGGGAGAGTGTGGCCATCCTGGGACCCAACGGGGCGGGAAAGAGCACCTTTCTCAAGATTCTAACAGGGGAGCTGCGTCCCGCGGCGACCGAAGGAATGGTGTGCCGGCTGTTTGGCGAAAAGTTCTGGGATCTCGATACCTTGCGCGAGCGCATTGGGGTGGTGATGCCGGAGGAGGTGAAGCGGTTCGAGCCCTTCGAGGCGGCCTTCGATGTCGTCCTCTCTTCGTTGCGCGGGGCCTATGGGCGGACGCGGCAGATGCGTTTTTCTCAAGCGGAAAAGGATGCCACCCGCGACGCTATTCTGCGGGTGGGGATGGAGAGATGCATCGAGAAGGACTTCGGTGAGCTCTCCTCGGGGGAGCAGCGACGGTTTTTGATCGCGCGGGCGCTAGTGCATCAGCCGCAGGTCATCGTCCTTGACGAGCCCTCGACCGCTTTGGACTTTTCGGCCGGACTGCAGCTCAGTCAGCTGCTGCGCAAACTGGCGCAGGAAGGGCAGACCCTCGTCTGGGTCACCCACCATCCCGGCGAGATTCCGCCCGAGGTTGAGCGGGTCATTCTTTTGAAGGAGGGACGGGTCTTTCGCGATGGCATCAAGCGCAAGCAGCTTGAGAGCGGGACGCTGAGCGCCCTCTACGATCTTGCGCTGAAAGTCCGCTGGCAGGACGGTTGGTGCCAGGTCAAGATTGCGGGCTAGCAGCAGCCGCTAAAGAATCTCCGAAACAAAGCTTTCGCGCTGGAAGGGCTGGAACTTGTTGGGTTCCTCGCCCGTGCCGATGAAAAGGGGTGCGATGCCGAGCTCCTGTTGGATGGAGACGGCGATGCCGCCTTTGCCCGAGCCATCGAGCTTGGTCACGATGAGCCCGTCGAGCTTCACCGCTTTATTGAATTCCTTGGCTTGTGCGAGGGCGTTGGAGCCCGTGCTGGCGTCGACCACGAGGATGGTTTTGTGCGGTGCGGTCTCGTCTTGCTTGGAAAGGGTGCGGCGAATTTTGCCCAGTTCCTCCATCAGATTGTGTCGGGTGTGGAGGCGTCCTGCGGTGTCGCAGATGAGATATTCGGCGCCCTCGGCGATGGCTTGTTCGTGCGCCTTGTAGCACACCGAGGCGGGGTCGGCCTGATGGTTGCCGGTGGTGATGGGCAGGTCCAGGCGAGCGGCCCAAGCCTGCAATTGCTCGACCGCAGCCGCGCGGAAAGTATCCGCCGCAGCGACCCGGACGGTGTGACCGTAGACATTGAGAAGGTGGCCGAGCTTGGCGGTGGAAGTGGTCTTGCCAGTGCCATTGACCCCGACGACGAGGATGACGGTGGGCTTGCCGGATTCCTGCAAAGCTGGCGGGAATGGTTGGTCTTCCGGGAACACCTTCGAGATATGTGCGCGGGTGGTCTGCACCACATCATCGGCGGTGATTTCCCGGCCGAGAGCGCGGAGCTCGTCCACAATGGTCACGGTTAATCGGGGACCGAGGTCGGCGGCAATGAGGTCTGCCTCCAGTTCGTCCCAGTCGATCTCGGCCTTGTTAGTGACCTTGTTGAAAAGATTTTTGAAGAAGCCAGCCATGGAAAGAAAGGGATGTGGCACGAAGCCGCCTCTTTTAAAAGACCAGAATGTTCTTCCTCCCGTCCGAATCCCAGCAGCGCAAGCAGTCGGGAGTTGTCGGAGACGAACGAGTCTGCCTTTCTAGCACAAAATTCAATCGCAACGACTTCCGCCAAATGGGGGAGGCTGGACCGTCTCAATTTCACCACCGCGAAGCGGGAGGAGAGGGGATGGATAAAATGAAATCTTGTTGCAGCAGGCGAAATTCGAGTAAGCCTCCCTCTGGACCCAAAATCGGCGTCCCCCTTCATGAACGACCTTCTTACCTGGATTCTCATCGCCCTTTGTCTCTCGCAATCCGCAATGTTCTCCGGCCTCAACTTGGCCCTGTTTTCTCTCTCCAAGCTGCAGCTCGATACCGAGGTCAAGAAAGGCAGCAAGGCCGCCGTCCAAATCGCCCGCCTGCGTGGCGATGCCAACCTGCTGCTGTGCACCATCTTGTGGGGAAATGTCTCGGTGAACGTTTTGCTCACCATTCTGGCCGACAGCGTGATGGCCGGAGTCCTGGGTTTCCTTTTCTCGACCGTGGGTATCACCTTCTTCGGCGAGATCATGCCGCAGGCCTACTTCTCGCGCCACGCTCTGCGCATGGGCGCGCGACTGAGCCCCGTCATTCGATTCTATCGCTTTGCGCTGTATCCCGTCGCCAAGCCCTGCGCGATGTTGCTCGACCGCTGGATTGGGCCCGAGGGCACGCGCTTCTTTAAAGAGGATGAGTTCGAGGTCATTCTCGATCAGCATATTCGCGAGCCCTCTTCCGACATTTCCTACGCCGAGGGACGGGGCGCGCTGAACTTCCTGCGGCTGGACGATCTCCGGGTTTCAGGTGAAGGAGCGCAGTTGGATCCCGAGACCGTGATCGCCCTGCCGACGCGCGATGGCAAGGCCGTGCTCCCTGCGCCCGGCGACGAGGAGGAGAGTGACTTGGTGAGAAAAATCGCTGCGACTCCCCGCAAGTGGGTGGTCCTCATCGACGAGAAGGGCTATCCCTGCGAGGCCCTGAACGTGGATGACTATTTGCGCGAGCTTTACGACGCCACCGCCCCGGTCGCCCTCGCGGACCATTGTCAAAAGCCTGTGGTCACCACCGACCCGGACCTTTCCATCGACCGGATTTTGCCGCAGCTGCACGTTGAACACGATACGCACCACGACCGCGTGCTGGACCGCGAAGTAATTCTCTACTGGGGGGAACGCAGCAAGCGCATCATCACCGGACCCGACCTGCTCGGGCGCCTCTTGCACGGCATCGTGATTCGAAGGAGCGCCGAGAGTTAAGGCCGGATTCAGGCGGTTCCAATCCTGCAACTTGCAAGAGGCAGGGTGACATTTTGAAAGAAAGGCTCCCGATTCGGGGGCCTTTTTCGTGTCGGGTTCGCGGCGGGAAAGGGTGCGGGCTCTTCATTTGCGCGGGCTTGCAGGTTGGGAAACGGGGACTGGCTCGCATTGTGCAAATCCCTTCCTTTATGAAGAGGGATTATGATTTGGTGGTGGTTGGCGGAGGGAGCGCGGGATATGGTGCGGCGTCTACCGGAATCGAACAGGGCTTGAAGGTGGCCGTCATTGAAGGCGCCGAGACTCTGGGCGGGCTTTGTGTTCAGAGGGGATGTATGCCGAGCAAAACGATCATCGAAACCGCCAATCGCATGAGAGATTTGCGCGAAGGTTCCCAGTTTGGAATCGAGGTGCCTGAGGGGGCGCGGGTGGACATGGACGAGCTGCAGAAAAGGCGGCGGAGAATGGTTTCAAAATTTCAAAGAGAGCGCGAAGAGCAGTTGAAGACCGAGGAGTTCGACCTGATTCGGGGCCGGGCTCAGTTCGTGGATTCGCATCATCTGAAGATCACGGACGGGGAGAGCGAGAAGCGTTTTTCCTTTCGCACTGCGGTCATTGCCACTGGATCTTCGCCGAGGATTCCGGATATCGAGGGCCTTTCGGAGGTTCCCTTCTGGCTGAGTCGCGATGCCTTGGTGGCTGAAGAGTTGCCCGAGCATCTGCTGGTGGTGGGAGGGGGCGTCATTGCTTGCGAGCTGGGGTGCTGTTTCGAGGGCTTGGGAAGCCGGGTTACGATCATCAATCGGTCCGATACTCTTCTGGAAAAATTGCCACCCGAGGCGAGCCAGGAAATCGAACAAGCCTGTGAACGAAAAGGAATCGAGCTGAAACTCGATGCCGAAACGAAATCAGTAAAGCAGGAGGACGGAGAGTTCATCGTCACTATTGAGCGTGGAAAACAGACGGAGGAACTGCGGGGAAGCCATCTCTTGATCGCCACGGGGAGAACGCCGCAAATCGACTCTCTCAATCTGGAAGCCGCTCAAATTGACTCTGATGAAAAGGGAATCTTAACCAACGAGAATTGCCAGACTTCGCAATCACATATCTTCGCGGTCGGAGACTGTGCCGATGGAATCGACATTGTTCATCATGCCGTCATCGAGGGCGAACAAGCCGCGCGAAATGCCCGCGCCATCATCGACCACAAAGCACAGGAACCCGCCGACAAGACTCCCACGGTTTTCGCTATTTTCTCCGATCCCGAGATCATTCACATCGGTCCTCCGCAGAGCGAATTGGCAGACCGGGATGACTTGGAGGAGAGAACCTTGGATCTTTCAAATTTCGGAAAGGCCATCATCCGGGGATTGGACGAAGGTCTCTTGAAAGTGACTTTCGAGAAAGAGAGTGGCAAATTGATCGCGGCAACTGGAGTGGGGCGAGGGGTGATCGACTTCTCTCACTCCATGGTCTTTGCCATCCGACAGGAGATGACCTTGGAGGAGATGCTGAAGGTTCCCCATTACCATCCCACGCTCGCTGAGTCGTGGACATATCTGGAGAAGTAGGCTTTCTATTGAGCGAGAACCTCTTTGCAAATTTTGACTCGCAGCCTCCCTTTTCTTCTTCTCGCGACCCTTTTCACCTCGTGTCAACAGAGCGTGACTCGGGCGGAGGTCATCCAGTTGGCCAATGCGTATTGCTTGCATGAATGGACTCCCACCGAGGCCAATGTCTTTCACGGCGAGGACGAGCAGGGGATTCGGGTCGACACTCCCGACCGTGGCTTTCGGCAGGCGGGAACGCGACCCGGGTGGTGGGTTGTGGGGGAGGTGAACGAGGGGGTTCCCTATCAGTGGGGTGGCTTTGATACGCCAGCTGACTTTGATGAAAAGGTCGCGCAAGGATTTGCGGCCGGAGACATCTATACCCCGGCGAAGCGGAAAGGACTGGAGGACGCCGTTAGCCGGCAGGCTTGCGGCGTGGACTGCTCGGGTTTCATCTCCCGTTGCTGGCGTCTGCCGCGCGCCTATTCCACCCGGGAGCTTCCAACTCTTTGCGAGGAACTCGCGTCCTACGAGGATCTTCTCGCGGGCGATATTTTGAATCGACACAACGACCATGTCCTCCTGTTCGGTGCTTATAGGGACTCGGCGAAAAAGGTGGCCGTGGTTTACGAGACGGGGGCGCCGCCGACTTGGAAGACGGTCGTGCATCATCTCCCCGTGTCGCGATTGAAGGCGAAGGGGTATCGACCGTATCGCTATCGGGGAATCCGGGACTGAGCGAACTTGCGACTTCGGGTTGCAAGCGGGCCGGGTTCGGTTGAGGATGGGCCAGCATGGATCAGACACTCTTTCTCAACGGGCTCATTTACATTGCCGCAGCCGCAGTGGCCGCCCCCTTGGGTCGCAAGTTGGGACTGGGTGCAGTGCTGGGTTATCTCATTGTGGGAGCCCTGATCGGTCCCTCGGCTTTTCAGCTGCTGCGCGGTGATAGTGAGAAAGTGATGCACTTCGCGGAGTTCGGGGTGGTGCTGATGCTCTTCGTGGTGGGGCTGGAGCTGGACCTGTCGCGCTTGTGGAGAATGCGCGGTCCCATCTTCGGGCTGGGTGGGTTGCAGGTTTTAGCGACCACGGTGTTGATCGCGTTGACTGCAGTGATTTTCCAATATTCTTGGCGCGAGTCCCTTGCGCTGGGGCTCATCCTCGCGTTGTCCTCGACCGCGATCGTGATCCAGACTTTGCGTGAGCGGGGATTGAGCGAGACGAGCTCGGGCACCCAGAGCTTTGCCATTCTCCTTTTTCAAGACATCGCGGTCATCCCCATCTTCGCGATTCTGCCATTGCTGGCGATGCGGGAGGTCGCGGGGGACGCGGGACATGGCTCGCACGGAATCCGTTGGATCGATACTCTGCCCAGTTGGGGACAGCCGCTGGCGATTGTTGGGGCGGTGATTCTCGTGATTCTGGTCGGTCGGTTTTTGCTCAATCCCTGGCTGCGTTGGATCACCCGCCTGCAAGTGACGGAGGCGCTGACTGCGACAGTTCTGGCGCTCGTGATTGGGGTGGCGCTGTTGATGAACACGGTGGGCTTGTCACCGGCCTTGGGCACCTTCATCGCGGGGGTGATGATGGCGAGCAGCCAGTTCCGGCATGAGCTGGAAAGCGACATCGAGCCCTTCAAGTCCCTTCTGCTCGCGGTCTTTTTCCTCTCGGTGGGGGCGGGGATCGACTTTGGGCTCATTGCCAGCCAGCCCGCCAAGATTGCGCTCATGGTGGTGCTCCTGATGAGCCTCAAGTTCGCGGTGCTCTATCTCTTGGCGCGCTTCTTCGGGCTCTCGCTGGACCAGCGGCTTTTGCTGGCGGCGGCACTGGCCCAGGGTGGGGAATTCGCCTTCGTGCTGGGAGCCTTTGCGGTGGATAGCGCGGTGCTGGGGGAGGACCTCGGTGGCGAGATGATCGCGGCGGTCGCTCTTTCGATGGCGCTGGCTCCTCTTTTACTCCTTTTTGTGCAAAAGGTGGTGCTGCCCCGGGTGGGGACCTTGAAAGCGACGGAGGACGAACGCAGCCCCGATGTGGAAAACGAGCACGCGCGGGTGCTGCTCGCGGGCTTCGGGCGCTTCGGCCATCCCATCATTCGCCTTTTGCGCAGCGCGGGGGAGACCCCCACGGTGCTGGAGCGCGACAGTGACCACGTCGACTTTATCCGACGCATCGGCATGACTTGTTACTACGGTGACGCCACTCGCTTGGGCTTGCTGAAGGCTGCGGGCGCGGAGACCGCCGAGCTGCTCATCATCGCGGTGGATCAGGAGGATGACTGCGACAAGATTATCGAGATCTGTCACAAGCACTTCCCGCATCTCAAGATTCTCGCCCGAGCCTGCTCACGAAATCACGCCTACCAGCTGGAAGCGAAAGGAGTGCGCTTTTTCATCGAGCAATTGGGTTCGTCGCTGGATTGCGCCATCGCGGCCTTCGAGGAATTGGGGCACGACTCCGACCACGCCAAGGACGCGGCGCGGCGTTTCAAGATCCACGAAATCGAGTCCATCAAGAAAATGCAAGAGCACCTCGGAGACGAAAAGAAGATGCTGGGGGCGGCTCAACAAAATCTGAAGGACCTCGACAGCCTGTTAGTCAATGCTCCCTTGCCGACCAAGAAGTCCTAGACTTTGATGCTTAGGAACTCTCGATTGCCTGAATCTTGAAAGGTGTCTACTTTTTCATCCGTTTCCTGATTTGTTGTTGCAAACGAGTCTCAATAAGAGCAAATTCTCCCCACTAAGATGAAGGTTATCGCGCACGAAATCGAACTGGATAGCACTGTTTCGCTGAATCAGGCGGCATCTGGGTGTGATCTTCAGGTTGAATTGGTGGAAGGCGCGGACTGTAACCAGCTTCGCGACTTGGGATTTTGTGAGCAAATGCGCCTGCGCAAGCTCACTAACGGACGCAACTTGATCTGCTCGGTTTGTGGCTCGCGTCTCGCAATTTCGAGTCATTTGGCGGAGCAAATTCAGGTTCGGCGCGTGTCCTAGTAGATGTGATAATGGAGGAAGTGCCGAGGTTGGTTTTGGTGGGGCATCCCAATGTGGGAAAGTCGACGTTGTTCAATGCACTGACGGGCGGAAAGGCCAAGGTCGGCAACTATCCCGGGGTCACTGTTTCCCATAAAACAGGCGAATTTTTTACTCCCCATGGGAAAAAGGCCGAGTTGGTCGACCTGCCGGGCTGTCTTTCTCTGGTGTCGCGTGCGGCTGATGAGGCGGTGACGCGGGATGTTCTTTTGGGCGGAATTTCGGGCGAGAAAGTGCCCGATCTGGTGGTCATCGTGTTGGATGCCTCGGCCCTGGAGCGCCATCTGCCGCTTGCGTTGCAGGTCGTCGAGCTGGGTTTTCCTTCCCTGGTCGTTCTCAACAAAATCGATTTGGCCGAGAAGAACGGCACTCGCATCAATCACGAGCTGTTGGCCGAAGAGCTCGGTCTGCCCGTGGTTCCACTGCAGGCCGACGCCGGAAAGGGCGTGCTGGACCTCAAGCAGGCGCTTCGTTTTCCCTTGCCCCTGCCTCCTCATCCTGCCTGGCACGAGTCGGGCCCCGTGGTCAAGGCGCAGGAGGAGTTGGCCAAAAAGCTGGAAGACCTCGGAGAGCCGCACCCCAAGCGCCAGGCCTGGATGCTCTTGGCGGACAAAGATTACCGCAGCGGAGGCAGCGAGCTTTCGCAGGAGGCTCAAGCGCAGGCGGTCTCGATTGCCGACGAGCTCTCGGCCAATGGCGAAACCGCCGAAGATATTCTCGAAAAAGCCCGGCGCGACCGCGTGCGTGATCTGAGCGGACTGGTGGTGACCCATCAATCGGCCGAAGGGGCGGATGGGCTTTCATTCTCAGACAAGCTCGATGGCGAACTGCTGCATCCCATTCGCGGATGGTTCTACTTTCTCGCCATCTTCTTCCTCGTCTTCTGGGCTCTGTTCAAGTGGTCGGGGATTCCCATGGACCTCATCGAAGGTGGTTTCGAGGCTCTCGGCGGAGCGGTCTCGGGCATGCTGCCGCCGGGCTTGCTCAACGACCTTCTGGTGGACGGCATCATTGCGGGGATTGGCGGGGTGGTGGTCTTCCTGCCCCAGATTCTCTTTCTCTTTTTCTTCCTTGGGGTGCTGGAATCCACGGGCTACATGGCTCGCGCCGCTTTCCTGATGGATGGCGTGATGAGCAAGGTGGGCTTGAGCGGACGGAGCTTTTTGCCCCTGCTCAGCGGATACGCCTGCGCCATCCCCGGGGTCATGGCCGCGCGTTCCGTGCCCAGTGCGAAGGAACGGCTCCTCACGATTCTCATCTTGCCCTGGATGTCCTGCAGCGCACGTCTTCCAGTCTATCTGCTCCTCATTCCGCTCTTGGTGGCAGGGAGTTTGGCGCAGGGTCTGGTGCTCTTTGGCCTCTATTTCCTGGGCACCGCTTCGGCCTTCATCGCTGCGCTGATTCTTCGGGGAAAGGTCGGGATCGCCAAGGACCACCAGCCGAGCTTCCTGATGGAAATGCCTCGTTATCAGAAGCCGGATTGGGGATTCATCTTCCGCCACCTCATTGACCGAGCGGGTAGTTTCTTGAAAAAGGCGGGAACCGTCATCCTCGCTCTTTCCATCATTCTCTGGGTGCTCGGCGCCTTTCCGAAAGCTCCCTCCGGCGAGGAGCAGGACCAGTTCAACTACTCCGCGATGTCCCGCATCGGTGACGTCATCGAGCCCGTGGTCAAGCCACTGGGGTGGGACCATCGCCTCGGCACCGCGATGCTCGCTTCCTTCGCCGCGCGCGAGGTCTTCAACTCCCAGGTCGCCATCTCCTACGCCATTGAGGAGGGGGATGATGAGGAAAAGACCCGGAGTGACATTCGGGAAGAATTCCGCAGCTCCTATTCCATCGCCACCGTGCTGTCCCTGCTCGTCTTCTACGTCTTCGCTCTGCAATGCCTGCCCACCACGGCGGTGGTGAGCCGCGAGGCCAACTCGTGGAAATGGGCGGTAGTGCAACTGGTCGGCATGTCCCTGTTTGCCTACCTCGCGGCCCTCATCACCTTCCAGCTGGTCAGTCTCCTCACATGACGATTCTTTTCCAAGCAACCACCGTGGATTGGCAGGCCATCGTCGTCTTTGCCCTCCTGTTAGGCGCCATCGTCTATCTGGTCAGCCTCACCCGAGGCAAGAAGAGCAAGTCCTGCGGCAGCGGCCAGTGCGGATGCGTGAAGAAGAACGGGGACCTGCCTTTACCGAGCAAAAAGTCCGAAGGCCGCAGCGCCACCGACCATTCCTAGGAGCGAGGCGCAGAACCAGACCAGTCGCAGCTTGAACCGGTCAACCTTCCAACGCTCGGTCCGGACCGCAAAGACAAGGACGGAAAACACCATCCACCAGAGGAATACCCCCCGGATGGAATGATCGTCGAAGATAATGGTGATGGCCTCCTCGAGATTTGGAGTTGATTCGATGACTTGATAGCTCGGAATTCCGATGAGCATGCCGAGAATCAGAGCAGGAATGCCGATCACAATACTCAGGAGCTCAGCAAAGCTGATGACGCCTGAGCTATGTCGTGGAAATATCAAAACTACTTAACAGGCTAGGGCGTAGCGTTTTTAGCCGCAACCACGAATTTAAACAGATTCGGTTTCAGTGAAAGCTGCCTCTCGTAAAAAAAAGCGGTCGGTAGCGTTGTAAAGACACTACCGACCGGCTTACGCACACACCAAGTGATTTATTGGGAGGAATCATGGGTTTTAAAATCCCTCCGTTGGAAAGATGCAATACGAAACGGGGCACATTGTCATTACAAAAAAGTCTGTTTGTAGGTTTTTTTAGCAGATTCCCTTCAAATCAAGCGTCAGACCGTCTGAATTCTCGATTTTAAAAGTCGGAAAGAAACGGAGGCGATGAGAAGTGCTGAAAACGCTTTGGTTTTTCGGCTATTGAATGCGCCAAAATTCTCTTGGAAAACCCGAATGGTGATGGTGCCGCCGAGTGCAATTATGAGGAATATTAATCTTGGCGAGGCTTGAGAGGGAGGTCTGTTTCATGGATTTGCCAATCGACATGAGGTGGGCTTTCGGGCAGTTTGCTCGGGATGAAAATACCTGTAATCATTTGTGTTATATTAGGAGGGTTTTTTGCTCAAGCGGCAGACTTGAGAGTTTGGACTTCTCGGCAGGGTTCAACCATTGAGGCCCAGCTTTCGCGGGTGGACGGGGATTTTGCGGTCCTGGTAACGCCTGAGCCCAAGGAGATCAAAGTGAAGGTCGAAGACCTGAGCTTGGCCGACCGGCAGCATCTGGTGGAATACGCCGATCAACCTGAATCCATCATTACCGAGATTGAATTGGGGGTGCCTGAAGAGGACGTCCGTATCGATAAGAAGCAATTCAAGAAGTTGGATAAGCAACTCGTCTTTGATGAAGACTCCGAGCTTCTTTTCGACCTCATGGAAAGCGACCACTTTCTCATCGCGACCGCCGGCAAGGCTCGCCCCAACGCAGTGGCGGAGATTGCCGAGCGACTTTGGCATGGCATGGCCTTTCAGCACATGAACTTTCGCACCGACTGGGGTGACCAGAAGCTCGTGATTTTCCTCATTGAAGACGAGGGACTCTATGCGGCAATGGGCAAGTGGTATATTGGTCACCTCAAGAAGTTGGGTGAAGAAGAAGCAGCTAACAAAACCAGTCAGCTGTGGGACCGGGTCTCAGGGACCAGCGTTTCCCTGCCCAATGACGTGCAGGACAACTACAACGTGTTCTCGCGCGCACGGGTGTTGCGCATCCGCGATTCCCAGTCGCGCTCCTACCGCAAGGTCTTCGGAGCGTTCCCGACACACACCATCGCATCCACCCTGCTCGCCAAGCAGATGGGCGGACAAAGCGACATTTCACCTCCAGGTTACTTCGCCTTGTTAGTTGGTCATGCTTACTACAAGGAGATCCAACTGGCAGAGAAGTCGGAGACTACCATGCTGTCGGCCGACGATTATGAAGGTGATGAGATCGCAGAGACTCGCGGCTTCCAAGACGGCACCTCTTGGGCCAAGACCTTGCGCAAGTTGGTCAAGAGTGGGGATGTGAAATTGGACGTTAACCAGATGCTCAGCCTGGAAGGGCAGGGCCTGACCCCGGAAGGACTCGTGACTCTTTATTCCTTTGCCTACTATATGAACAGCACTCCCGCCCGTGTTTCGGCATTGGCCGAGATGGTGCGCCGGATTGAATCGAACAAACAGATCCCCGCTTCGGTTGAGATTGCGAAGATCTTTGGCTTCGACTCCGTTGAAGCATTGCAGGAGGACTGGAAGGAATTCGTTCTCAGCCGCGACTTCAAATAAACTGGGAACCCTTTTCAAAAATCTAAGATGAAGATTACCTCACTACTCGTCGCGGCCACTCTGGCGCTGGCTTCGTCTGCTTTCGGCGAGACGTTGGAAGAAGAATACCGGACCTTCGTGGGCAGCAACGGCAAGAAGATCGAAGCTGTTCTCCTGGATAAGAAAGGCGAGAACGTCACCTTGCTGCTGCGCAATGGGAAGCGCTCCACGTTTCCCGCCGAAAAGCTCAGCACGGAAGATCAGGAATACGTTTCGAACTGGAACCGGGACAAAGCGATATTTGTGCGAGAATGCCGGGGGCTCACGGTCCGGCAGTTACTGGAATTACGGGGCTACGAGTCCTTCAAATATGAGCTGCGAAGCAACAGCATCGTCATTCCAGGCAAGATGAATGGGATGGATGCCAAGTTTCTGGTGGATACGGGGGCGGGCACCAGCCTGCTTCACTTGGAAAGCGCGCGCCGCTCCAAGTGCAAGGTGGGTCCTTTGGATGAGAAGGTCTACGGGGTCGCGGGTGAAACCGAGGCGGCTTGGACTGACGTTCCTTCTCTGACTTTTGGTGAATCCGGCTTCAAAGACATTCAGATTCTAGCGGCGGACTTGGAAGAGGATCTCACCCCAGAGGAGAAGAAAGTGATGAAGAGCGAGGACATGCTTCTCGGTGCCGACCTCCTGGAGCAGCTGGAGGCCGTCATTGATTACAAGGAGCGCCGCATCTTCTTTCGTCCCGACCTCTCCGATCAGGATGAGGTTGGAGTGGAGTCCGATGACGATTTGAGCTTCCGCATTTTCAAATTGAAGGACGGAAGCACCTTGCGGGGGAAAATCACCACGAAGAACCCCAACGTCGTCACCCTGGAGCTTGTCAACGGCAAGACTCAGCAATTCCCCGTGAGCCGTTTCTCTGCGGAGGATGGGCGGTATATCTATAACTGGAGTGAAGAGGGCGCCTTCTTTCTCCAGCATTGTCGTTCTCTCACTGTGGAAGAACTCCTCGAGTTGCGGGCCTACCAATCCTTCCAATACAAGAGGCAGGGGAATCACATTCTGGTGGATGGGACTCTCAATGACCACGATGTGGTTTGGCTGATCGATACCGGAGCCGATAGCAGCCTCCTTCACTTGCATTGGGCCAAGGAATACAATTGTCAGGTCGGAGCGATGGACAAGGAAGTGCGCGGGATTGGCGGCAAGGCCCCGGCCGCAGCCACCAAAATCGACAAGATCACTCTGGGTGATGCCGTGCTGACAAATCGTGTTTTGCTCTCCACCGACCTGACTCGTTTCCGGCCCGATGACGCTCTGGAGTGGGTCGGTCTTTTTGGGGCTGATTATATGCGCGAATTGGATGCCGTGATCACTTATCGGGAGAGTCGAATCTTCCTGAAGCCTACCGAGTAGGGCGGGGCGCTCATCTTTCGAAAGTCTTTCCAATATCATCAAGGGGAGTTCGCGTTCATTCGCGGCTCCCTTTTTTCGTGACCTACTGAGTCTCTCCAGAGTTCTTTCCCATTGCTGAATGCCAGTTCGCGGGTTAGGCATTGGGGGTAATGAAGAAGACGATTTTTTGTCGAGTGCTAGCTATTGGAGGTTTGTCCGTAGGGGCTCTTTTGCAACCGGTTGCGGCTGACGGTCCTGCGGATTTGGAAGCTTTGGCGGAGAAGGCTCGGCAAGCTGCGGGCGATCTTCCCAAGGCCGGAGAGAAAGAGCAGAAACCGGTTGCGGATGCCGTGCCGGAGAAGACTGAACCGAAACAGGCGAACGCAAAAGCCGGAGAGAACAAGGCCGGGGAAGAAAAAGCTGCCCCTGTGGATTTGGAAAAGCGGGCGGAGAAGCTGGGTCTTTTGTCCAGTCTCAGCAAAGACGTTTCCGCAGTATTGACCTTCACGAATGGAGAGCGTCTTTGGGGCGAGGTTGAAGAGTCGGCTATGGGTCAGGTTTTTCTCGATATCTTGGAAGAGAACGAGGTTGATTTCAGCGATCCGGATAGTCCCGGTGCCAAGGTGGCCGCTCTGTTCGGGGAGGAGTTTCTGCTCGCAGTTGGCAAGGGCACGCCGAAACAAGCTGCCAACCTGCTCAAGCTCAACAACCTCAACGAAAAGTATCAAACTGCCTTGATGATGCGCCTGTGGACCATCGGTATGGCGGATGAGGAATTATTCATGGATGCCGGCCCGTTCGGTTCCCTCAGCGAAGCGATTCGCGAGAATCCGGACTTTCTGGTGAACCTCATCGCTTCCGCCGAAATGCCTCCTATCTTGATCGCAAGCCGGATCTCCGATGCCGAGCAGCGTGACGAGGTTGCGGCGCTCTTGCAAATGGGCGCTGGCATGGCTCTCGAGTTTGGGGCCGAAGAAATGCCCTTCATGAGCGACACCAGCTCTGAGGTTGGAGGGATTAACTTCTCAGGTCTTCAGATCGATGGCGAGGTTCTCATCGAGACCTTGCAGGAGGAGATGGATCTGCAGCAGGTTCTCGGCGAGTTCATCGATCCGGCGGGTGCGCAGGACATGATCAATTCTCTCAAGAAAAAGGACCTCGTTCTAATGAGTGGAGTCTCGGGTGAGGCGGTTTACCTCTACCTTGGCAGTCGGGCGGAAGACATTCCTCTCGCCAAGGGCCCGGCCGAACGGCTCACCGCTTCCGATTCCTTTTCCTTTGCCGATCCTTATCTGAATGAAGACTTGGTAAGCGTGCTGTGGATGGAGCAAGACCTCCTCGAAGCGACGACCAAAGGTCAGCCAATCTTTGGAAACTATATTGAGGGAATCCGTTTAGGGCTGCAAGGAAACCAAACCTTGGGCAATCCGAAGGAACTTAAGAAGTCTCTTGCGAAGCTACAGAAGCTTGAGAAAAACTATCTCGCTACCTATCAATATCAGCCGACCGCCTCGGTCTCTTTCCTGCGGGCGGATGGCTTGCATGCCGAGACGTTTGGAGGGCTGCTCGAGGCCTCCTATGATTGGACGACTCCGCACCAACTTGGATCGATAGCGGAGGGCAGCTTCCTAACTGTTCAGTTGGGATACAATCGCGCCTCCGCGGAGTTGGAAACGGACTACCTCGAGACAGCCTTTGAAGCCGTTTACCAGATGGCGGGGGTCTTGAATGATGCCGATGAGCCGCCAGCGGAGTTTCAAGAGTTTCTCGAGGGATTTGATTTCTTCAACGACTCGATGAAAGACGATGCCCTGGCTTTGTGGAAGGGCCTGCTCGTGACAGATGAAGGGGTCGGGACAGAGAGCATTATGGAGGTGGACCTTGCCGGTTCCTGGCCGACTGTGCCCGGGGTGCCCGAGGAGATCGTTCAGGAAGGGCTGGCTCCACGAATCAGTATTGTTTCTTCCGTCAAGGACCGGGCCAAGCTAGGCGAATCCTGGAAGCAGGTTGAAGGCGCAGCCAGTAATTTGCTCAAAACCGTGAGTGAGAAAGTCGGGGAGAATATCCCGATGCAAAAGCCGATGAGCTCCCAGACCGACGGTCTCAAGACTTGGTTCTTTCCTTTCCCAATGCAAACGGACGACTTTGTTCCCTCTGTCACGCTTGATGATGAGGTGATGGTGATGAGCACCTCGAAAGAGCGCGCAGTGGCTCTGGCCAAGGCTGCCAAGAAGAGGGGAAGCGGCAAAACGGGTATCGTGGTCGAGATGCGCTTCGACCCTTTGCGCGCCTTCCTGGCTGACTGGCTGGCTCTCGTCGACAAGAATCCGGAAGGGATCATTCCAAATGCCGAAATGCTGGAGTTTTACCAAGACAATAAAGAGACCATTGCTGCAGTGGTCGAGTCTTTGGCTGAGTTCGACCGAGTGACCAGTCACACCCGCTTGGAAGACGGCCAATTGCGAACCACGACTCACTTCAAGACCAAGTAAAGAGAGACTGGAAAGGTGATTTTTCAGAAAGGTCGGGCTTTGGTCCGGCCTTTTTCGTTCTCTGGGAGTGGATTTTTGAGGATTCTGCGAGCACCTGCAGTCCAGAGTGTTCCTTGACAAGACCGGAAATCGAAGGCTGGTTAAGTTCGTGGAAATTGATCGTGAAAAAGCGGGAATCCCCAAGAAGACTATTTATCGGCTCTCGCTCTATCATCGGTGCTTATTTAAGTTAACCGAAAATGGGCTGGAGACGGTGAGCTCGTCCGCTCTCGCCAAAGCCGCCGGGGTGAAAGCTTCGCAACTGAGGCGCGATCTTTCCCACGTGGGTCAGTTTGGTACCAGGGGCTTGGGCTATCAGGTCGAGGAGCTTCGCATGGCAATCAGGGAGGTTCTTGGCCGAGAGCACCTTCAGCCCGTAATTCTAGTGGGTGCGGGTAACTTGGGTTGCGCGTTGTTGCGTTATGGCGGATTCCAGAAAGAGGGATTCGAGGTCATCGCGGCCTTCGATGCAGTGCCTGAAGCAGTCATGAAACGGGATATCGGTGTTCCGCTCTTCAACTCCGAAAAGCTCGATTCCTTTATCGTTAAAAATAAAGTCAAACTCGCCATTCTATGTGTTCCTGCGGAGAAAGCACAAGAGGTCGCCAACGACCTCGTGTTATCTGGTGTGCAAGGAATCCTCAACTTTTCACCTACTGTCTTGCAGGTTCCCGAGAAAGTAACTGTCAATAACGTCGACCTCGCTCTCGAGCTCGAAAACCTCAGCTTTTTCATCGACCGCGATGGAGAAGAGGAGGAGTAGTTTCTCCGGCAGGCCGGAGACCCGAGGAGAAGAGGAGTTAACGTCCTGGTCGCTCCTCTCTCCTAAAGACTGCTATCTCAGCAGTCTTTTTTTATCGGATATGATCGGCTATCGCGTGGGAGGATAGGCTTTTACTCTAAAGAAACCCTTCTCGTCAGAACTCTCAAATTGAGTTGAAGCGACCGGCAGCGTGGGAGTGATACCCGAGAGGATCTCGCTCCAGTTTCCTCCCAAGCCGGACTGCCACTCGACTCCGTAGGTTCGACCATAGACCGAGTTCCACTCGAGGGAGACCGAGGAGTCGTCGGGTCTTTCGATTTTTAAAACTTGGAAGCGAGAGTTTGGGTCGGTTGGGTTGTTCCCTCCAATCCATTCCTCGTAGTTGGTCAGTCCGTCGCCATCGGCATCATAATCAGGCAAAGCCATGGGCGAATCCGCCGCGCCGAAATACTTCTCCTGCCAGTCGTCCGGCAAGTTGTCGGAAAGGGTGTCTCCCGGATTTTGACCAGCGCCATAGCCAGCAAGCCCGCCTTCATGAAGCTCAGCAACGTCCGATGCGCTCAAGGCGCGGGTCCAGATGGCGACATCGTCCAAGGCTCCGCCGTAGTAGCGATCCGAGAGCAAGCGATCGGTGCCGAGAAGCCACTGGCCGACATCGACTGTTCCCGAGGGAGGGGTAGGGTGACTGGCGACTTCCACTCCATTGAGATAGAGCTTCTGGATTTCACCCGACTTCCAAACTCCCACCGCGTGGGTCCAGACTCCCACTGGTCCGGAGGCGTCTGGTCCGACGAGGCTGGATGACTTGGCCCGGAATTCGACCGGATTGCCACTTCCGTAGCCACTCAAGATCAAACTGAAATAGTCCGTTCCCTGGCTTGAAATCAGTGCTTCGTTGTCGCCCTTGATATCGGGTTTGAACCAGAGGGAAAGGGTGAGTTCACTTGCTCCATTGCCGACCCCGCTTTCGGTTAGGGTCGCATAGTTGTCGATTCCATTGAGATAGAGAGCTTCTCCCAGGATGCCGGTTCGCCAAGCTGAGAGCCCTCCCAGATTTTCAAGAAGCGCGTGATGATTCAGACCCGAGTGGTCGCCCGCTGCAACGCGTCGGTCATAGTCGCCGCCATCGCCCTCGGGGAGCGTGCTGCTTTCATTCAGAGGAAGAAGAGCCACGAGATCCTCGTCCGAGTGGTGGAGGTTGCTGATACGCACATGGACGGAGGTCCAATCGGCACTCTGCTCTCCCAGCGAGTGCACGCTGACATCCAGCTTGTCCCCGGGCGCGAAATCCAAAGTCTGAACAAAGACGCGATGCTTGTTGGACCCGGTGAGTTCCAGGGTCTCCAAGAGCTCGCCGTCTTTGCGAATCTCCAGTGTTTGATTGTTTCTACTATCTTGTATTTGGCGCGCGTCGACGGTGACGGTCAGCAAGCCGTCATGGGGGCTCGTCCAGCGGCGCACGGCGGGTAAGGTGGTGTGAGGCGCCATGCTGAATTGGCCAATCCGCGGGTAGAGTCCCACTGCGCGTTCCCAGATCAGGCCGTCTCCTCCAATTCTCTCGGGATTATAGATTTCAGTTTCGGAAAACTCCGTAAAGTCGGTGCCGGAGGCGTAGTAGCCAAACTTCCAATTGCCCTGGGGTTGGTCTGCCGCTCCTTGCCATTCCTGAATTGAATCAGCCACCACATTGGTGGGCAAGCTGGGGGGAGAAGTCGGAATCGCGTCGAGATCTCGCAGGAGTTTGCCCGTGTTGAAGTAAATACGATCCCCAACGGTAGCCGGATTGTAGCCCCCGCCGCCAGAAGAGGCGGTGTTCTTCCAATGGTCGGCAACAATCGCACGATAGGTGTCCTTGTCAGGAATGCTGGTGCGGTATTCGTCCACATAGAGGCCAATCTGCTCGAAGGGAATATCCGGCGCGTAGCTGGGGAGGGGAGTCTTGAACTTGAAGTTCAGGACAGATGGATCCTCGAAGTCGTTGAGGTTGGACAGAGTCGTGCCGTTGGTAATCGAGGTCTGTGCCGGAGCCCGAATCCCGGTCGGAAAGTTCGAGGTATTGGCGTAGTAGATATTGTCCGAGAACCAGCTCCACTTGTAGGCCGCCTTGTCGCGATACCAATTGCTATTCACCGTTGCGAGGTCAGGATAGCGTTCTTTCCAAAAGGGACTGACGTGGTCTCGCCAGTTGGACGAGTTGACGGTGTTTTCCCAGCCATCGATTCCATAGAGTGCCATTCCCCGGCCAATGAGGTTGTCCTTCGCAGTGGAAGTCGGATCGTTGTTCAGGAAGTTCATGTAGTTATTGTAGACGGAGCTTTCCGAACTACTCAGAACCTCGAAGCTGCGGATGCTGGACATGAACACGTTGTTGCGCGCCCGGTGACCCGCGCCTTGGTTCATCTTGAAAGAGGCGCCGGCCTTGTAGAAGACATTCTCGATAACGGTGTCTCCCTGATCGCCATCATCTGAGAAGATGGCCGCCCGCTGAATGAGGCTGGGGATGCAGATGATGTGATGCCAAAAATTATGGCGAAAGACATTTCCCCAACTGGTCGCGGAAGCACCCTGATAGAATGAGCCCCCGTCGCCTTCTTCGATTCCAGTGTTGAACACTTCGTTCAGCTCTATCAGATGATCCTGTCCGCCCACCGTTACGACCTGTCCGTTGTGGTTGTGCATGAGATTGTTTCGGAAGATGTTCCCCGCGCCATTCATCCCGGATACTTTGCCGTAGAATGTCTTGGCGTAGATTTGGGTGAAGTGGCAGTTCTCGATGAAGTTTCCCGCATGGGTGATCGATGAGTTGGTCGCACCTCCTCCAGCGCATCGACTGGCGTTGTCGACATCATAGATATCACAGCTGAGGACCCCGTTGTTGCTGCCCCCTGTTAGACTGAAGGCCACCGCGCCATACATGTTGCGAAAGGTGCAACCGGCTACGAGACTGTTCTCGCCCGCAGTGATGTCCACGGTGTTGCCGTAGAGATTGTGCTGAAAGGTGATGCGCTTGATATGGACATGACTGGCCCCGTTCAAGGTGAAGACTGAGCGCCCATTCCAGACTCGGATCGGAGTGGTTGCGGTGAGAGTTTCGCGAGGCCAGAGATAGAGCTTGTTGTCCGTGTCGTCGAAATACCACTCGCCGGGTTCGTCTAACTCTGCCAAGAGGCGTTCGACAAAGGGTCTTTCCACCGTAGACGGCCCACCCCAACCATACCTCGTTCCGTCCATCAGGCGGATCTGCCCCGATTCCGCGATGGAATCGATGCGCAGGGTTTCGCGAAACCAATCGGCACTGACATAACCGATCAAGCGCGCCTTCTTTAACCTTCCAAGTTCTGCTGACCATTTCGCCGCATCGTAGTTGCCCTGCATTCGAACCGAGGCCCCAACAGGATTGCCAGACGAGCCCTGGCTGCCTACCGATTCACCCGAAGTACTCACGTTCTCAACCGAGCCGTAGCCAATGTTGGGATAGCGCGCGACCACCATCGTCTTGTCGTCGACGCTCAGATTCGTTCGCGTTCCTTGCAGCAAAGTGATAACCTCAGGATCGGTGATGGTCTGGGCAAAGACCTTTCCAACGGCTGCGACATGAAGCTTGGCCAGTGAAGTCTCATCAGTCACGAGGCTGAACCCAAGGGGGTCCAAAGCCTCCCCTCCGTCAAAGATGACTTCTTCCCCGGGATAGGCGCTGAAAACGAGAGGGGAATCCGGAGCTCCCGAGTCCTGGGCCCCGAGAGTGAGCGTGTGATCGGTGGCCGGGTAGCGTCCGCCCCGGAGCCAGATGTTCACCCCGCCCTCGACGGGTTCCAGATCGAGAAGATTGAGCTGAACAACCCGATTGCCCGAAAATTCCTCTTCATCCAGGCGGCTCAATACCGGTTCAGTCGGAAGGGTGGGCGGTTCAGTTGCCAGCGCCGCGACTTCGCTTGCACTCAAGGCATCGGACCAGAGGCGGAAGCCTTTGATGTTCCCATCCAGATAGCGCGAGCTAATGAACCGGTCAGTCCCCAGGAACCAGTCGTCGGCATTGATAGCTCCGCCCTGCGGGGAGGGATTGTCGGCAACTTCAACCCCATCGATGTAGAGCTTATGAATTTGACCCGATTTCCAGACGCCACAGACATGGTGCCATTGTCCGGCGGGACAGCTGTTGTCGGGGGCGACCAAACCTGTGCCTTGTGCCCTGAACTCAAGCGGGTTCCCATTCCCGTAACCAGAAAACAAAAGGCCGAAGTAGCTGGATCCCGTCGAGCTCACGATCCCGTCGTTATCGCTTTTGGAGTCAGGAAAGACCCATCCTGCCAAAGTCAACTCGGTGGCTCCATTGACCGAAACCAATTCGGTGGTTTCTTCTCGGACCCAATCCCTAGCCGCAGTCAATGTGGCGTAGGGAGCGCTGATCGAGCCGTCATTGCTGTCATCACCATCAGTCGCCACATAGAGGTCCAGTCCCGATACCGAGGAGGCCGACACAAAAAGAGAGAGAAGAGCCAATCGTGAAAGCTCGAACACTGAACCGAAATTTGAGCTTTGGTGATTTTGATTCATGATATGATTTATAGAGCATGAATCGTATTTCTGAGATTTGTTAAGCATAAGAAAATAAGTTGTTCGAAAGGATGATTTTCGATTCGAATTTGGTCGTAACCATCTCGTTCTCTGCAAGGAGTGAGCCCCGAAGAAGTAGCGCAAAGTTATCAACTCTATACGGTCAATATTCAGTGGGATTTGACGAAAAAAACTAAATTTTGAATAGGAATCGATCTCGTTGCTTCTTGAAGTCGCTTACTTGGAGAGACTGTATTTTTCCGTGTTTCTGGATACAACGGGGTCTCATTGGAACCGGATGTTCAGAGCTTTAGAATCACCTCGGGTCGGATTTCAGGAAGGACTAATGGCTCGAGCTTCTGCTTTTTAAGCAGGGTTGGTTCCAGAGCTTTTGGGTTGTCGAATGCGCCTGACGCTCGTTGCACGAGTGCGAGCTTAATTTTGTTAATGCAATTTTATTGCGTTAGCGTCTAACGCCAGTTATTTGCATTAGGAGTCATGAGTGCTTCAGCAATTTCTTCCTGTTTCCAACGAGATCTCTCGGAAGGATTGCAGCAGCAGATGTTTTTTTGGGGACAGGATGTTCTGAGGCCGACCGGAAACTTTCTCGTGGAGCAAGGATTCGCACGCAGTCCATCCCGGGGACTGAAGGGAACAAGTTGTTATCGGCTGAGTTGGCAGGATGGTGCTGTCGAGTTGTATGGGGCTTGTGCAGGATGGTATGGACGTGAGGGTGGATTCACTTTCATTCGTCCTCGTCGCCGCTGCTATCTCTGGGGTTCTGGGGAAGAGACCCCGGTTCCGGGAGTTTGGATCAAGAGATTGTTGAAGTCGCCGGGGAGGGTGGATCTTTACACCGCAGCGTTGCCCTTCCTCGATTGGTTGATTGCTTATGAAGAAGCGGTTTTGGACCGCTTCGGCAGAGCCTACCGCGAAGAGAATTTCCGAAAGTATCGGAATGTCGCGAAGGCCAAGCAGTGGATCGAGCCATCGGCAGGCTTGCGGTGGTTCAAGGACTTGCGCGAAGACCCCGGCAAGTTGCAAAGACCTAAATACTATCCGGCGAAAATCTATGCATAGTGCGATCCTACCAGATAGCCGTTTGGTCTCTCTCACTCCCGTTCGGCCGATGCTGATGCTAACGGGCTTTCTTGGAGCCGGGAAGACGACCTTGTTGCGCTCGCTTTTGAACGAGTTGAACGAGCGCGGACATCTGGCAGATGTTATTCTGAACGACATGGAGAATGCGTTGCTCGATCGGGAAACCCTTCGTGAGCATGCCGCTTCGGTGGAGCCTTTGACGGGGTCCTGTGTTTGCTGCGAAGGGTTGGATGAGCTTTGCCGGATGATTCTCGAGGCCGCTCAAAGTACCCACCAACTTCTCTTGATCGAGCTCAACGGCACGGCCGACCCGTTGCCCCTGCAAGAGACCTTTACCCTATTGGAGTCGAAATTTCTGCTGCATCCGCGGTGGCAAGTCTGCGTGATCGATGCCCGTTACTTTGGCCAGCGAAGTCGGTTTCAAGAACTCGAGAAGCTCCAACTTGAGACCGCGAGCCACTACTACCTCTCTCATGTTCCAAGACCCAGAGAGGAAGCTGAGATGGCGCAAATGGTCAGGAGTATCAATCCCGGAGCGAGCCGCACGACAGCTTCCGACCTGGCTGGAGCCTTGAGCGATGCCATTTTGAAGAATCGAGGCTATCGCTTGGGCCAGGCCGAAGAGAGGCAGGGCGCCCAGCCCTCGTTCGATCCCTTGGTTCATTTTTCCCGAGAACATCAGCACTCTCGTCATCACTACGCGCACGAGTTCACGGGGTGCAATATTGTTTTCCCCGAGCCGGTGGAGCCTTCTCGCATTCAGCCTTGGTTAAAAGCTCTTCCCGAAACCGTGGTCCGGGCCAAGGCATTAATCGAAGAAACTTCCGACCCTGACGGACGCTATCTCTATGAGCGGGTGGGGGACGAGATTCCCTCCAGTCCCATACCGGTTCGGTCGATCTCCAAGGTCCCATGCTCCGGGCTGTTCATTGGCCCTGATCTCCAGCCGGACGAGCTCCTCGGCTTGACTCGTGAGCTTCTCCATCCACGCAGCCACTTTCCAAAAACATGAATACACCTACCAATACTTTTTCTTCATCGCTGACCCTGCAGAAGGTCGATCGAGTTGGAGTCGCAACGTCAGTTCTCTGTGCCATCCACTGTGGCCTTGCTCCCATTCTATTGTTGGCCCTACCGAGCTTTGGACGCATTTGGGCTCATCCGGCTTCCCATATTTTAGTCGCTCTTTTTGTCGTTCCCCTGGCAATTTTTTCCATCCGCAAAGGCTATCGCACCCATCGTAAACTTTGGGTACTAGTGACTGCCTCCATTGGAATCTTCTTTGTGTTGTTCGGAGCCGCGCTGCCAGCTTTTGGGAAGGCTGACCAAGCGAACAACTCAGTATCCTTAAACTCGGAACCTGCTCCCCAGTCGGAGGCCGCGCCGGTTGCCGGGGAGGTAAGCGGCGACAGCACCTGTTCCGAAGGGTGTTGTAGTCTTGCTGAAGGCGAAACTGAAGCTGCAGCGAGCATCGGTTGTGTCGACAACTGCTGTCCGAGCCTGCAGATGGATGCGAGTGGAAAGGCAAGCTTGCACATCCCTCCCGCTGCGATTGTGACCACGATGGGTGGGCTCTTTCTCATTGCCGCGCACATTGGCAACCTTTGCCTTTGCGGTCATGCATGCCGGACTAGTAAATGCGTGAGCTGCGCTTGACTGTTGGTTTTTGCATGACGACAGGACCAAGGTTTCGTGCAAGTCGCACGATTTTCGCGCCTAGCTCTTTTTGGCGAAATCCGAAAAGCTGCCGATAGCCATAAGGTTCAGAGCGATCGGGGAACAGTCGGATCAAGATGAGCTAGGGGGTCTTGATGTTTCTCTCTCTCGACAAGACTTATCAGATTCTGGAAGGATCAATCCGCGAATCACTTAAGGCTGCGGTAGCGCACCTTCCCAACTTTGTCGCAAGCGCGCTGGTGCTACTCTTTGTGGCCGCTCTGGTGTGGGTCTATAGTCGGCTGGCCCGGAAGTTTTTAAAGCGTTTTGAACTGCGACCATCGTTGCGGGATCTGGTGCTCACTTTTGGAAAGACGATTCTCTGGACCGTGGGTCTGGTGGCGGCTGCAACAATCCTGTTTCCGGGGTTGACCCCGAGCAAGGCTCTTGGTGCCGCTGGCTTGGCTTCGGTGGCGGTGGGCTTGGCCTTCAAAGATATTTTTCAGAACTTCTTCGCCGGCATTCTCTTGCTCTGGCGCTTTCCTTTTGAGCCCGGAGATATCATCGAGGTCGACGGGGTGAGGGGGAAGGTCATCGACACCCGTCTTCGCATGACGACTGTGCGCAGCACGGAAGGGGAGCTGGTGATTGTGCCGAATTCCCAACTCATTGAAAATCCGCTGAATGTGCTGACCGACCAAGACTTCCGCCGTACCGTGGTGAAAACCGGAGTGGCTTATAAAGAAGACCTGGGTGCCGCGGTTGAAGTGATTAAAGAGACCTTGGAGAAGTGCGGGTCGGTGCGAACGGAGAAACCGCATGATGTGTTCGTCAGCGGTTTTGGTTCGAGCAGCATGGACATTGATGTGATCTACTGGACCCATTCCAGGCCTTATGAGATGAGAAGAAGCCGGTCGGAGGTTGCCATCGCGATCAAGAAGGCGCTGGACGAGGCCGGCATCGAGATTCCATTTCCCTATCGAACTCTTACTTTCGATGAGCCCTTGTCGACTGTGTTATCCCGCGAAGAAGCCAGTAGAACGGCGTCATGAAACAGGACGCTCGACAGGTGGTCTACAACCTTTGGTCTGGTCTGTGGTTCATCCCCGGTCTTCTTACCTTCATCGGCTTGTTCGTGGGACTCTTTTTCGCCGGAATGTTAGGCCACCAGCCTCTTCCGCGAGGCTCCCGCATTGTCTTCGAACCGTCTTTGGCGGTTTCGGTTTTGACCAGCCTGGCGGGAGCGTTGATCACCGTGGTGGGAGTGGTTTTTTCCATCACCATGGTGGTTCTCTCTTCAGCTTCGTCCCAGTTGGGGCCGCGCTTGCTCACCAACTTTTTGAACAAGACCGGGACGAAGGTCGCCATCGGGGCCTTCGTGGGAGCTTTTTCCTATCAGCTGATCGTCGCATCAGCGCTTTCGATGGGAAAGGAAGTTCCCGACCTCACGGTTTGGATTGGCTTGGGTGGTGGCCTGGCTTCCTTCGGAATTCTACTTGGCTTTCTTCATATGGTGGCGCGGTTCATTCAGGTTCCTTTCGTGGTCGATGAGGTCACGCGGAATCTGAGCAAGGCACTTGGTGGATTCTTGGAATTCGGAGCCAAGAGTCCCCCCTCATCCAATTCCTCATCGCGGGAGGAGAACAGACCCGAAGTGAGAGTCACCTCGGAAGAAGAGGGCTTCGTTCAGAGGATTGAGATCCGGGGGCTGGTGCCACAGGCGGCGAAGCATGAGGCGGAAGTCGACTTGTTGCGCCGGGCCGGTCAGTTCGTGGCGGCAGGGGATGTCCTCGCCGTGGTGCGGGGGGGGACGGATCGGGAGGAGCTGGGAGAAAAGATTCGAAACGCCTACAGCTTGGGTCCCGAACGAACCGCTCAACAGGATGTCGAGTATGCCTTGCGCCAGCTGGTGGAAATCGCGACCAAGGCCCTTTCGCCGGGAATCAATGATCCAGAGACCGCAATCAACGTAATCGCCAGAGTCGGAGGGGCACTGGCACGGGTCAGCAATGTGTCCCTGCCATCAGGAAAGTGGTATGATGACGAGGAGTGTCTTCGGGTGAAATTGCCGGTAACGGATGTCGAGGGATTGCTTGGGACGGCCTATCATCCCCTTCGACAGTTTGGGGCGGAAATTCCCACCGTGTCCATTGCCCTCATGGAAAGCTTTGTGCGCTTGGCCGAGCGGGAACTTCATCCAGAATTTGCCAAGGTCTTGAAGCAGCATGTCACTTGGCTGGATGAGGCGGTCAGCAAAGAAGACTGGCTGGAGAGCGATAGGCAGAACCTGCGCGACCGGCGTGACCTCGCTTTTGTTAGGTTGGAAGAGAGTCTGGCTTCCTAAGAGTGTCTTTTTGCATGGAAGGGACGGGAGCGACCGAGCAGATTGCATCGCATTGCTCAATGAGAGCGGTCTCATTCATTTGTAAGTCGCTGGTTTTCAGTAATTCGTTCGAGGTGGCAAGAGAGCTGCAAAAGAAGAGAGGACTATGAACATGAGACCAGACAACCAATCACACCTCGTTATTCCTCCTATGGGAGCCGGACCAGCAATTGCTCGCGAACCCAACCCGGAGGAGCAAATTACCGACTACCTCCAGCAACTCTACACCCGCGCGATGGACGCCATTGAAGGCTACAAGCACGCGGCGATTTTGACCGACAATCCAGAGTTGACTCTCTTCTTTGTGGCAAACGCCGAGCAGCGGGAGCAGTTCGCGCTCGAGCTCGAGGGACATCTCCGTCAGAGGGGAATCGAGCCAGACGATGGCAGCAGCATTACGGGAAAATTGCACCAGACCTGGATGGCGGTGGTTTCCAAATTCTCCGGGGATGAAACCGGCCTGTTAGATGAATGTGAACGCGGGGAGGAGGCCGCCATCAATGACTATGAGGAAGCTCTTTCTTCGTTCCAGTTGCCGACAGACGTGGTCGCGACAGTTGAGCGGCAGCGAGACCAGTTGCGGGAAGAACTCCGCAATCTCAAAACCCTTCAAATCGTCGCCGTGGGATAGAGTCCCTAATCTGAAACCAAACTTTAAAAATAGAAAAACAATATGAGTGCATCAACAAATACCGCAGAAGGTCCAAAGGACGTAATCCGAATCATTCTCGCCATCCTCTTGCCTCCACTGGGAGTCTTCTTCCAGGTGGGGTTGGGATTGCATTTCTGGTTGAACATTGTGTTGACCATCGCGGGATACATCCCAGGTATCATTCACGCCCTTTGGGTGATTCTTAAGAAATAAGTTCGAAGGACAGTCCTCAAATACTGAAAAAGCCCGCTTTCGAGCGGGCTTTTTTCGTTGTTCAGCGAACAGCGGGATGGAGTTTGTTTTCGCGTGTCTCAACTAACAATGTTCCTCGACAGTCAGCAAGCGTACGAGGTCCTGGCCATACTCCTCAACATACCTGCTCGCTTCCAGAGGCCGGTTGTTTTTCAGGTCGGCGATGATCTTGGTCCAAAAGCCCAGGCGATTGGGGCTCAGGATGTCGCTGCCTTCGAGAATATCCAAGGCTACACCGTAGTTGCCCTTGCGCAGTTGATAGAGGACTTGCTCAAAGGGTTTTTCAGGTTGGGTATTAAGTACCCGGCTGACTCCATCACGGAGGTCCGACGGTCTCACTGGCTTGCACAAGAAGTCGAAGCAGTGTTGCTCGAGAGCCTGCACCGCCGTGGAGGCGTTGATGTGGGCACTGCAAAGAATAACCGGAATATCGTCACCATTCTGGCGAAGACTGTTGAGAGTCGAAAGGCCGTCCAGCTCTGGCATGCGGAGGTCGAGAACCGTGAGGTCGAAATCTTCCTTGGAAATCTTATCGAGTGCTTCCCGACCATTGGATGCCGCGGAGACATCGTATTGCTCGGTCCTGAGAGCCAAGCTGAAACCCAGACGTAGAGTCGGCTCGTCGTCCACGACCAGTATGCGGGGAGATTGTTTCATGGTTGAGTTTTTGGGGGGTTAGATTCTGGGGAGGTTGCAGTAGAAAAGCGTGCGGTCTTCCGAGGTCCGGAGGTAACCGATGCGTCCCTCGTGTGCGGAGACGATCTCCCTGGCGATGGAAAGCCCCAAGCCAATGCCTTCGACATTGTTTTGGCCTGGCGCGCGGTAAAATCTTTCAAAGATGTGAGGCTTAGCCTCTTCGGGGACACCTTCACCCTCGTCGTAGACGCCGATGCGGACGTAATCTGATTTAACGGGACGAGCGGTCACCGTGATGGTCCCACCCTGTGGGCTGTGTTTGATGGCGTTGGACAAAAAGTTGTTCAAGACTTCTGAAATGCGAATTCTGTCGACCAGGATATTGGGGGTCTCGTCAGGGATTTCAATTTTCAAGTTCAAGTCTTTCTCTTCTGCTAGAGGAGCAAAGTTGCTGACAATGGGTTCCACCAATTCCAGAGGAGCGATCTCTTCGCAGTTCAAGGAACTGGCTCCACTATCCATACGCGACATTTCCAATAAATTTCGCAAAGTTTCTAACAGACGCTCGCAATCATTTTGGGCAGAGGTCAGCATTTCCTCCTGTAGCTCGTTGAGCTCGCCAACTTTCTTTTCCAGCAGGAGAAGAAGCACCATGCGGATTCCGGTAAGTGGAGTCTTGATCTCATGGCTGACAGTCGAAATGAGATTCGACTTCATGTCGTCGAAGAAGCGCAAGCGGGTGACGTTGATGAGCAGAAGAGCCCAGCCCCCGGTGGTCTCCATGTTGTCGGAGAGACGGAAAATGCGGGGGAGGTAAAAGTGCTCACTCTCATCAACGCGGAGGAGGAGAGCCTCGTCGAGGCGCTCGACCAAGAGCTCCTTGTTCGACGAGATTGCCTCGTTGACGCGTTCGCTGATATTGCGGGGGAGGGCGCCGAGAATGCCCATTTGCTCGAAGAGCTCCTCCGCGCTGGGATTCATCTTTTCAATTGTTCCCTCGTTGCTGAGCAGAACAATGGGATGGGGGAAGTTGGCGAGAATAGTCCGGCTTTGTTGGTCGGACTTGAGAAGTTTTTCGTCCGTGGTCCGGCGCATCAGGCGAAGTTCCGAAGCCATGTCATTGAAGGCGGGGATCAACTGTGCGATCTCGTCGGTCGAGTTTCTAACAGGAAGGGTGAGCTCGAAGTTGCCTCTTTGAATCTCTTTCACAGAATCTGTTAGATTGACCAGGGGATCAACCATGAGGCGATTGCCTTGGAAGAAGATGACGATGGATGCGGAGACCCCGGAGAGGAGGAGAAAGCCGATTAGGGTGTTGCTCTGCAGTGTGCTGCGGCGGAGCATCTGGTTGTCTTCTTCGACCTGTCTGCCGAGAAAATCGCTCTCTTCGGAGGTGAGCTGAGAGACCTGCTGGGTGAGCAGCCCGATTTCGCTCAAGGCCACATTCCGGCCTTCACGGGTATTGGGCAGCTCCTGAAAGAGCTGCGTGTAACGGGAGCCATAAGCGTCCACGGCTGCCGCCAAACGCTCGAAGCTTGGGCTGTTTTCGTGATAGTTACTTTCCGCAAGGGCCCAAATCGATTCCCTCATATTGGCGAAGCTGTTGTCGAACAGCTCCGAAGGCTTGATCCGGGGGAGGGGGTCATCCGCCGAAAACATGTCGGGCAGGTAGTGGGTGTTGATGGCCGAGGTCTCGAATCGTAGGGAATTGAGGTGAGAGACATGTTGGTGAAACATGCGGTGGGTTTCCGAGTAAGTTCGGCTGGTCTGATTGAGGAGCCACATGGCACTCAAGCCGGTGCCAAACAGCAGAAGGAGAAAGATGGCGATGCCAAAGAGAATTTTGCGTTTCATTCCAGGTTCATTTTCTTCCTTTTGCGATAAAGAGTAGCGTTGTCGATGCCCAGAATCTCGGCTGCCTCTTGCAGGCTGCTGCTGGTTTCGACTACTCGCCGGATGTGCTCTTCTTCCAGCTCGGCGATGGTTACCCGACTACCGGGGGAAATGGAAGGAAGACTGTTGGTGCCGGGGGTGCCGAGAGCATTTAAGGAGTTCGTCGACGGCAGGTCGGCGGCTTCAACTTCGGACCCTTGGGCCAGGATGGCAGCCCGCTCGATGGAGTTGCGAAGCTCCCGCAAGTTGCCGGGCCAAGGATAACTTCTTAACGCGGCGAGCGCTTCTTTCGAGTATTGCAGATTGTCCCGGCCCACCTGTTTCCCGAAAAAGGAGAGGTAGTTGTTGGCGAAAAGAAGAAGGTCGGCCGGGCGCTGGCGAAGGGCAGGGAGCTCGACGGTGATGACATTGAGACGGTAGAAGAGATCTTCGCGGAAGGAACCTTCTTCAACCATCTCTGCCAGATTTCGGTTGGTGGCGGCAATGATTCGGACGTTGCTCTGGCGGGTCTTATTTTCTCCCAGTCGCTCATATTCCTTTTCCTGTAAGAGACGAAGCAGCTTGGGTTGAATTTCGAGTGGGAGTTCGCCAATCTCATCCAGAAAGAGGGTTCCTCCATCGGCCGCGTGAACCTTGCCCCACTTGTCTTTCACCGCGCCAGTGAAGGAGCCTTTGACATGACCGAAGAGCTCGCTCTCGAGCAGCTCCTTGGAAAGGCTGGGGCAACTCACCGTTACGAAGGGGTTTTGTGCGAGGTGGCTCTGTTCGTGAACGGCCTTTGAGATGACGCTTTTGCCGGTTCCGCTTTCCCCGAGAATAAGAATGGAGGCCGGGGTCGCGGCGGCGCGGAAGAGGGTGCTGAGCGATTCCTGCATCGCTGGTTCCTGGGATTCAAAAGTCGAAGGGGGGGCTTGGGTCGAAACTTGGGTCTGGAGCTCCTGAACTTCGTTCTCGAGTTTGACGATCTTCTTTCGAGTGCGACTGGCTTTCTCTGCCTTGAGCAGAATCGCTCGCAATTGATCGGGAGTGAAAGGTTTCTCCAAATAATCGAACGCGCCTTCGCGGGTGGCTTCCACCGCAGTCTCGATGGACGCATGGGCGGTGAAGATGACTACCGGGAGGTCGGGCTGGTGCTTTGCGATGTCCCGGAGGAGGTCCATCCCATTGTCTTCTCCCAGGCGGAGATCGAGAAAGACGAGGTTGAAATCGCCTTCCTTAAGCTTCATCTCAGCGATGCGCGCGCTGTCAGCCGTCTCGGCATAATGTCCTTCAGCTTCGACTGCAATGGTAGTCGCGGAGCGAATCGACTTTTCGTCGTCTATTATGAGAATGTCCATATGGGTCACAATGACTTAGCTCTCCGTGTGCCGTCCCGTTTTATCAGGCTTTGCGCGCCTTAATCGCTCGGATTCGTGCAAAAAGCATTATGCAATTCTAACACGGAATTGCATTTTGCAATGGAGAACTTGGGAGGAAAAATGAGGAAAAGGGCTATCCTCCTCGCTGGAGAATAGCCCTTTAGGGGGGTGGGTTGGGTTGGAAAGCTATCGATTGGCTCCGACCGCGTAGCCTGCCGCACCGCCCAGTGCAGCGCCGAGGGCGGCATTACCCGCACGGTTGTCGCTATCACCGAGAACCGCTCCGGCTCCGGCGCCAATCAAGGCACCTGTGGCAGCATCGTTTTTAGCTTGGGTATCGTAGTTTGAGCAGCTTGTGAGGAAGAGTCCGGAAGCTGAGAGGGTCAGGATTAGGTATTTCATAATAGTATTCTTTGGGTTGTTAGTCTGTTGCGTCTTCGATGGCATCGCCTACTTCTTCGCTCGCGTCTTCGATGGCGTCACCGGCCTTTTCGGCTTCAGTTTTTTCCTCGCACGACGCGAAGAGCAGTGGGAAGGCAACGAATGGCAATAGAGTCAATTTAGTTGGTTTCATTTTCATAGCTTGTTGTTGGAGATTGAGTGGGAGACCGTTTGCGGCATGACGACATCGGCGTTTGGAACTTCGTTTGGTGGGATGTCGTGCTGCAGGGCCAGAAGGAAACCGGCGTATTCGCGGCGGCGCTCTTCCTCGGTAGCCAAGAGCTCAGTCATGAGCGCGGCTGTAGCGAGGTCCGAGCCGTCGGTTAGGTCGACCATCCGGCGATAGTGAATGATAGCCGCCTCTTTTGCCCGGATGACCCCCCGAATGATGCTGACGATATCGGCGGAGTCAGGTGAGGGCTGAAGGTAGCGCTGCTTGTGCTCCATTTGCATGCTACCGGGCACAGACCCTCCAAGGACTTTGATTCGGGAGGCGAGTTTGGAAGATTGGTGGAGTTCAATTTCAGACTCACTCTTCAACATTTCGCGGAGAGTCGAGGCTCGCAAACCGTCCAGATTAACGGAAGCCGCCATCAGATTGATGGCGGATTCAGCTTTCATCCCATAGGCGAGTTTTAGCCCGTCCAGGATGTCGGTGTGCAGTTGGGTGGCTTCCATGTTACCTCATACTTTAGCTCAGGCCTTGCCAGTCTGTGGTGGGATCGGCTTTTTGCTGGAGCTATCAGGGAATAGAGGCGCGCACGGTCAGGTGTAGCGGGGAGAAAGGCTGTTTTTTCCATGCAGAATGCGCAATATGGAGCTTCGCAATCGTGCATTGGGCAGTATTCGGATCCACGCTTGCTTGAGGATTTGCATTGGTGCCATTGAGCGCCAATCAACTGCCAATACTTGGTTAGAGCGCGGTCAGACTCAGAAAACTAGGCGTAAAAATCGTTGGAACGGGTTCTGCGTTTACTGAGTTATGAATACATGGACCTATATCTTTTTGATCGTGGCAACATTGGTCGCCACCTTGGGATTCTCGGAGTGGGTGGGTTTTGCGGCCGCACCTGCCCAGTTACTGGCTGCCATCTTCTTGATGGTCGCATTATTTCTGTGCATCGCGACCTTTCATCGGAGCGATTAGTCCGGAGAATGTTTCGTTAGACGCTTAAACCACCAGCCGTCGAGGGCGGCTCGCTCGGTTACAGGCCAAGCGATAGCGGTGATGCTAACCCAGCAAGTTGAGGTCTGGTTCGGTCGAAAAGTTGCTTAGATTGGGAAGCACCGCTGGCATATCCCCGGAGCCTACGCCAAACCATGTGGCCATCTCGCCAAAGAACTTATCAGTGGAGGTAGTCGGAAGGATTCGTCCGCCGAGTCCGATATCATCCGCTCCTCCATTTTCACTGAGCGCCAAGTCGGGAAAAGTACCGTGAACTTTTCCCGCTGCCACAGGAGCGCCCCAGATCATCTGATTGCCTCCCCAAGCGTGATCAGTTCCCCGACCATTGGAACGAAGCGTCCGGCCGAAATCTGAAGCGGTGAAAGAAATGACGTCTTCGGCCACCCCGAAAATTTCGAGCACCTGCTGATAGGCGGCGATGGCCTCAGACAGCTCGGCGAGCATTCCGGCCTGGGTATTGAGCAGTTCGCCATGATGATCCCAGCCTCCTCGTTGGATGAAGATCGTGTTGCGTCGCAATCCGAGTTCTTGGCGAGCCTTGATGGTCTTCGCCGCCGTATAAAGTTGTTTGCCGATATTGCTGCTATTGAGAGTGTCCTCGAGGGCACTTGGGACAGACGAGGTGTCGATAGCGTCGTAGACTGCTTTAAAAGCCTCTTGGGCGTTGAAGGACGAACGCATATGGCTGGCGAAGGCGTCCTGAATCATGTTGTTGTAAGTCGCGCTGATCAGGCTATCGATTCCGAGATTCTTACGGCCGGTGGTCGAATTCAGACTGGGGGTATTTCCAGAGGGAAGAAGTGCTCCGTTGCTCGTGATGGCGAGCTGGAGGGTCTGCTTCCCGATTTGAAAGACGTTATTTCCAGCCAAGGAGATGGACATCGAAGTGGCTTCGGTATTGTAGCTGGAGTGAAGGAGATCGGCCATGCGTCCGGCCCAGCCGGTGAGTTCGGGAATGCCCTGAGGAAGGGAAGTTTGCCACTGATTGATTTGGTCGATATGGGAGAAGAGAGACTTGGGTACAGGGACGGTATTGTTGGGATCGGTGTATTGCGCCACCGTGAGGGGCTGCACCAAGGTGCCGATGTTGGCCACGAAAGAGAGTCGTCGGCCGTGGCCTGAAAAGGCACCGGTGCCATTGAACATCTCTGCCAGCTCCGGGCACGACGGGTGGAGACCATACTGGTTGCCGTCGTTGTCGGGAGCTTGATTGAGATTCAGCAACGCACTGGCTCCTCCCGCATTGTGCCCCAGCGCCATATTGGTTCGGGAGGCAGCGTAGGTATCATACTCCGCGTCGCGACGGACGAGGAGGTTGAAGGTGTCGCAGCCTCCGGCCAAGAGAACGCAAACAAGAGTTTTGCAATCGTCACCGGCGGTAAGGCTGGAAGCGGCGGCTTGGTTCGCCAACTTGAGATTAAGCAGGCTGGAGAGAGTTGAGATGCAGCCAATGGAGGCGCAAGAAGCCTCGCCGAGAAATTGGCGCCTGGATTTGAGGGATTTCATATCAATGAGCGGGACTGGGCTTACTTGAGGCAGGTGCCTTCGGGAGAAATGAGAACGAGGAAAACGGCAAGTCTGGCGCGGTCGGTGAGATCGGGCTCGGACTGGAGGATGGTGCTGATGGTCTCTCTGGATTGAGCCCCCAGGGTTCCTCCACAGAAGAGTATCGACAGGTGGTCGAGGATGGAGGGCACGTCACTGGCCAAAGCGGTCAGCTCGGTCCAGTCGGGAGGGAAAGTCTTGTTGTCCCAGAAAGAATGAGCGTTGTTGGGTTGCTCGATACCTTCTTCGCAGATTTTCCAAAGGTAGTTGGTGAAGGAGATGGAGGAGTAGGAGTTGACGATTCCCAAGGCTGGTGAGTCGAGCTCGTTCTCGGCAAGAGATCCGAAGAGGCGGAAGTCTGGGCGGTAGTAGTTGAAGACGGAGGGGGCCGCCATGGGTTCTTGCAGCGATTGATCGTCGTAATAGCCCCAGTCCCACCAGAGAATTTCGTCATGACGGTCGAGCTTGAGAATGCGGGCGAGATGAACCGTGCGAATGGTTGGCTCGCGAAAATGCCCGAAGTGGGGGGTGGAGAGATGGTTGAGTGGATTGCGCGCCTCGTCATCGAGGTAGATCGCTTTTACCACCGCTTCCAAGTCGCCGGTCTCGCCAGAGCCATTGTCGACAAAGACCGAGGCAATGCGCTGGACATAATCTGGAGAAGGGTTCGAGGTGACGAGGAATTGGATCAGCTGCCGACAGATGAAAGGCGCGCAGTTGGGGTGTGAGACAAGGGTGTCGACTACGGTTTCCACCTCTGCAAGAGCTGCGGAGTCATTGCCGTTCGGATTGGCTGGGATAGTTTGATAGATTCGGTTGCCGTTGGCATCGACTCCAGCCGGGATCTTTTTCTCCGTCCAGTCATGGTGCGAGGCAAAGATCTTCATCGGGGTGGTCATCCACTGGTTCTCGTTGTCGCCGTCATCTCTCCAGCCGCCACCGAAGTTGTTCGAAGCATAGCTCACTCCGGTAAACACTTCCGCGACGTTGGTGATGTCTTCATTGTCGTAGGTCGGGATGGGTTCGCCATTTTCATCCAGCTTGCGGGTGCCGTCGGGATTGAGTTCCCAGAGACCAATGGAAAAAAGCTGCATAATCTCGCGAGCATAGTTTTCATCCGGGTAGCGGCCGATGGCAGGGTCTGCCACTTGATTGCCAAGGTGACTGAGATAGTTGCCCATCAACGGATGGAGGGATACTTGGAGGAGAAGGTCGTTGAAATTGCCGAAAGCTCCCTCGATCATCATATCATAGTAGTTGGCAATGGCCCGGGGCTGATTGCCCAGATTGGCGCCATAGCGGGAGGTCACGAGGATCTGAGAGAGGGCCCAAGCCACTCGCTGGCGCAGCTGGTCTTGTCCTTGTAGAGTGGACCGCAACCAGGCGGTGGGGAAGTTGGGTCCACCGACATAGGGATTGCTCCCTCCGCCTCCATTGATCCAATACCCAGAAAGACTGTCGCTGGTCCATTGGTATTTCGGTTCGGCCAGAAGGTCGGCCTTGATGGCATCGATATAGGGTTGGGTGTAGCTTGGGGGAGTCGCAATCTGTTGGTCCAGCCAAGCCTCCGCCCCGATGTTGGCAACGAGGTTTACCTGCGCCATGTTGCCCGGTCCGAAGGTTGTTTGAAGGAGAAGGCGGGCGGCTTGGGCCTTGGTCAGACTTTTCCCTGGTTCGGGACTGCGATAGATTTCATTGAAAGCGGCCAAATCACCGGAGAGAACGGTGTCGCGGGTGCCATCCCCGGTGGTGTCGTAAGATTGGCCCTGATAAACCGATGCGTCGGAGGTAGTCGAGAAGCCCAGCAGGGGTTCCAACCAGTCTTGCACCCCATCATTGTCCGAGTCCAAGGCGGTGCTTTCGACTCGGAAGAATTGAGCGGGATCGGGGGAGGGGATGTCGAGCTGCCAACGTCCGTCGGAGAGAGAGGCGGTGCCGCCGTGGGGCGCCCAAATCTGGGTGTCCCCCAGGTCTGTCGAGTTTTGTAAAATGCCAGTCCTAGAGGGCAGTGAACTCCAGGAGAGAGTGACTTCGTTTTCGCCCTTTCGCGTGATGTCCAGAGTGAAATTGCTATAGGGATCGAAGGGGTCTGTTCCGAAAGAGGCTTCCTGCAAGTTGCTGAGCCCGTCGCCGTCCGAGTCTGCCTGGGGGTCGACTCCCTTGGCCCGATAGAGAGCTTCCCAAACATCAGGTAGCCCGTTGCCATCGAGATCCTGGTCGGCAGGAGCGGTGGTGATTCCATGGGGAGGGGTTGGAGGGAGTGCCGTTTCGTAAACCAGCGAAATGGCCTCCACCGTAATAGGAGGCTCAGAGTTTGGCGCGTTGTCTCCCTGCGCTTGAAATATTCCCGAAGCATCCGTTCCCAATTTGTCAAAATCAGGAAAAACGGCGGCATCTTGATAGCGACTGATCCCATTGTAGAATTGTTCGACTGCGAAGCTCCCGTCTCCATTGGAGGTGAGAACAACGGTGAGATTGAATTTTTCCCCCAAATCGATCGTGGTATCAACGTGGGTATTGTTGGGAGGATTGAAGGAGGTGGCGGTGGCGGCCTTGATATTGCCCCCCGCATCGACAAAAATACGCGCGCCTGCTCCCGATGATCCCGAGGAGCCAGTCGGATTGCCTGTGTGGAGGTTCGCCAGCCCGAAGACGAGGACGTTATTGTTGCCGTCTGGCTTTTCGACTGCAGGGATGGTGACTCCGGTGGCGGTGAAGGTGATGGTCGAGCCAATCGACAATCCGGAGACCAACGCTTCATCAAAGGTGTCGCTGTCATCGAGCCCAAAAACGGAACGAGCATAATTGCCTCCCTCATTTCCCCCCGAGAGATTGTAGAGTCCCGACCCAGCGGCATTGGAAATGGTCGCGTTGCCCTGGCTTTGCATCTTTGCGGTTCCTGCGGCAGTATTGGTTGCGACCCCGTTGGAAAAGCCTTCCGAAGAGGTGAAGGAGGCGTCGAATACGGTCACTGGGGTCGCGCTGATGGTCTGAATTGCCAAAGCGGCAATTGCGCAGGACATGACCTTGGGCCGGGGAGGCATGGATTGGGAAATCTTCACGGCAGAATAAAGAGGAATCTTCGAGGGTTGAGCCGTATATCGGCACGGGACCCATCATAGGGAATGTCTCGGCAGCGGTAAGATGTGCACAATTCTCGTCACGCTCACATTCGCTGTATACTGAGGGGATAGAGAGGAAGGAAGCAGCGGGCAGAAAACATTTTTTTTCAGAAAGCTGCACGGCAAACGGTCTGCCGAACATCACCCCGTTACCCGAAGGACTCTTTCGGGGGAATTCCAGTTCCTTCTAAAACATGAAAATACCCATCATCGCTTCTCTGGGGGCATCCACTCTCGTGGTGTCTGCAGCCACTTATTCGACCACCTTTACTCCCGGTTTTACTGCTGGCAACTTGGACGGTCAGGACAATTGGGTTGCCCAAGGTCAATGGCAGGCCGACGGCTCTGGCAATGTCTCCAATACCAGCGGAGCTTTCATTCGCGCGCACAATACCAGCGTGCTGGGAAGCACGGACATTGGCGAGAGCATGGAGATCACGGCAACCTTTTCGCTCACTGGCTTCACGACTCCGTCCACCGATATCGCTTCGTTCGAGGAGGGGATTCTTCAACTTGGAATGTCCCACCAGCAGGGGGTTCAGTCCTTTGCCTATGGTCTGGCGGCTGGTCTTTTTTATTCTCCCGGTAGCGGAAATTTGGTCTTCAGGGGGAATCAGGGGATTGAGGGCGCTGGGACTTCCAGCATCACAGTCGGAGACGCTTCCACCCTCGGTTCCACGACTTGGACGATGCAAACTATCTTTACGAAGACTGCCGCAGATACCTACTCGGTTGAAGCCTCCCTATCCGGTTCGGCCGGCACCTTTGCGCTGAACTATGTGGCCAATGGCGAGGGCGCAGTGGCTAGTGACCTGGATACCGACAGTGATGGCGGAGGTATTTTGGGGGGAATGCAGGCTCTTCCCTCCAGTGCAGGTTCGGGAGGGGTCGCCACTCCTCCGTTCGGCTCAGTGACGGTGAGTGACTACAGTGTGATGGTGAATCCAGTCCCCGAGCCTTCTTCCGCTTTGTTGCTGGGTCTGGGCGGATTGTTGATCGCTCGCCGTCGCCGATAGGTTCGAGCGAATTTTCATAGCATTGTTTCAGGAGTCCCGTCGTGAACGGCGGGGCTCTTGTTGAAGTGGGAAGAGAATTTAGAGAAAAACTCGCGCTCTTACACGGAGCTGGTCTCTCAGGACATCTCGCCCCGAGAGCGATTTTTAAAACTTATGATGAAAAATTTGAAATGGTCAGGCTTGAACCTGACTGGATTGGCCTGTGTGGCCCTGGTCAACACGGGAGTCGCCGCAGTGACGGTCACGGATGAGATGGACGAACTCTCGGGATGGTCCGCCAATCCGGATTGGTCGACGGCCTCAGGAATAGCCGAGACGAGCTCCGCATCCCAACTTCTGACGTTGTCGACGGGCGTTCCCGCGCCAGTGAATGTGGGTGATTTCGTCACTGCTTCGATTGTGCAACGCGTGGAAGCGGGCGCTACCGGTCTTACGCTGGAAAACCAATACGCGACTCGTCTGGCAATAGCCGGCGGGGATGGATCGGTTGCCAAAGCCATGTGGACGCGACGCCAGACGAGCTCGGGCGGGGCAATCTGGGGAGCTGCGCTCTCCTCACCTGGAACTTGGAAATTCGGCGGATGGAATTCGATTTCCGAGATTGGGCTGGCTACCGCCACGAGTGCGACCAGCGACTGGTTCACCTCCGAGCTCACCATCACCAAGGCGGCGACTGGCTACGACATCCTCTATAATGTCTACGATGCATCCAATGCCGTGGTATGGACGGATAGTTCTCTGGGACAGGATTTGTCTGCCCTCAGCGGCCAGAGCACTTGGTATCTGAATATGGGCACAGAATATCAGTTCACCTCGGCTGCTGACTTGACCAAATTCGAAGTAGACCGAGCAGTGTTGACCAGCTCGATTCCCGAGCCTTCGATTGCCTTGTTAGGATTCTTCGGTTTGTTAGGTTTTGCTCGCAGACGGCGCTAGTTTTAGCTTTTCTCATGGTAAAAAGCGATTTGGGGCAATTTCGTCCCAAATCGCTTTTTTGGTTCATGAAATAGCGTGGAAGGCCGGGGCAATCTTCGCGGCGGGAGATGGCAACTGGATTGCCAGCGAGGATTTTTCTCGAGCGTTCTTATCTACTAGAGAATTAGTATTTCCAAGGATGGAGGATGCTATTTGCTCTGGATCTCCACGTGAATGGGGGTGAGATTCGATGCGGTTGCGGTCAGGCTGATAGCGCCTGCTTCGCCCTTCTTGCTGCGGATGACGGCGAGGGCCAAGCCGTTGAACGTTTTGCGGGTTGGCGCTTGAAAAGATTCCGTTGAAGCCGAGTCACCATTGTCGACTGCAATCAGTTCGCCAGGACCATCGACCCTAAAGTTGACTTGAACATTGGCCAAGGGGCAGAAGTTTCCATTTTGATCCAGAACGCGAATCGTGACAAAAGAGAGGTCGGAACCATCAGCCGCTATCACCGAGCGGTCGGGGGAGAGCGCGAGCTTTGCCGGAGAGCCCGCCGTTTGAAAGGCCTTTTCGGCTACCGCCTTGCCATCGAGGTAAGCAATCGTTTTAAGTTCACCCGCTTGATAGGGGACGTCCCAGCTGAGGCGATAGGGAGAGTTGTAGTCTCCCTCGTCCCAATTGTTGAAGGCTACCTTGAGGGCGGTTGTGTCGGCACCTTTTTTCTTACGCCCCAGCGATTTGCCATTGAGAAACAGTTCCGCCTCCGGCGCATTGGTATAGACGTAGACTGGGATGGTCCTTCCTTCCATGCCTTCCCAATTCCAATGCGGCAGGAGATGCACCATGGGCTTGTACTTCACATCGGTCCATTGGGATTGATAGAGAAAGAAGCGATCCTTCGGAAACCCGCACAAGTCGACGGCGCCAAATGAAGAGGAGCGTGCGGGCCAGTCATCATTCCAATAGCCATTGGTTGAGTTGTCTCGTCCTCCATACGGAGTGGGCTCTCCGAGGTAGTCGAATCCTGTCCAGATGTATTCCCCGAGAACGGACGGTGTTTCCGCCAGGAAGCGGAACTCGATATCAGGAGGATAGGCCCAGGACGGTCCGATCAAATCGTAGGAGGTCACATGGAGGCTGGGGTGGGTTTTGTATTTCTCAATCGGCAAGTGGTAGACGCCGCGAGTTGAGGTGCAAGAGGAGGTCTCGGAGGCCAGAAGGTGCCAGTCTGGGTATTGCGCGGTGACTTCAGCATAGGCGAGGGGTTTGTAATTGAGGCCCGGGATGTCGACCTCGGCCGCCAAACCATTTTTGACACTTGCCGGGTAGTAGTTGAATCCCGCGGAGGTCAGTCGTGTCGGATCTTCGTCTTTGCAAATCCGATGCAGGTGACGGGCGAGCTTCCAGCCGTCCTTTTTGCCTTGCTCCAGGATCTCGTTGCCGATGGACCACATGATGACCGAGGGATGGTTCCGATCGCGTCGGATCATATCGCGCAAATCGCGTTCGTGCCAGGCGTCGAAGAACTTGTTGTAGCCGTTGGGGATCTTGGCCATTTGCCAGCAGTCGAAGGCTTCCACCTGCACGAGCAAGCCCAGACGGTCGCAGACCTCGAGGACTTCGGGAGAGGGAGGGTTATGGGCGGTTCGGATGGAGTTGACCCCCATGGCTTGCATGATCTCCAGCTGTCGTTCGGTCGCCCGCATATTCACCGCTGCACCGAGGGCTCCCAAATCGTGATGCATGCAGACGCCATTGATGCGGACATGTCTGCCGTTGAGAATAAGGCCTTCGCCAGCGCGATACTCCACTGTGCGAATGCCGAAGGGTGTCTCGTAGCGGTCAAGCTCGAGCTTCCCATCGGTGATGCGCGTGACAGCCGTGTAGAGGACGGGATTCGTCACATCCCAGCGCTGGGGTTGGGGGACTTCCAGGGTCGGGGAGTAGGTTCTGGTCTCGCCGGGGAGCAAGTGTAGCGGAAGAGAGGTCTCCGAAACGGCCTTACCTTCGGGGTCGAGGATCGTAGTGTGCAGTTGCAGTGCTACGGGACTTTTCCCTTCGGAGAGAATCTCGGTGCGCACCCGGACCTCAGCGAGTTCGTCGCTGATGGTCGGGGTGGTGACAAAGGTGCCCCAGTGGGGAACGCGAACCGGGGTGGTGATGTTCAGCCAGGTATTGCGGTAAAGCCCCGCCCCGGGATACCAGCGGGAGGAGAGGTCTTCCGGAGCGAGCTTGACCGCGATGACATTGCGAGAGCCAAAGTTCAGATAGGGAGTGAGGTCATACTCGAATCCAATGTAGCCAAAAGGACGGGCTCCCAGAAAATGGTCGTTGATCCAGACGTGAGCATTATACATCGCACCATCAAACTCCACCGCGACCTTGCTATTCTTCAGTTCGGCGGGGACTTCGAATGTCTTGCGATACCATCCTGTGCCGTGGAAAGGGAGACCCCCGGAGCGGGCGTTGTATTTGACATCGAAGGGGCCTTCGATCGCCCAGTCATGCGGAAGGTTGAGAGTTCGCCATTGGGAGTCATCAAAGGAAGAAGACTGCGCCTCCTCGGCTTCCTCATTGAGAAAGCGCCAACCCTCATTGAAACTGACCCGTTCCCGTGCCTCGATGAGGGCCGTAAAGCAAAAGAACGACAGGAGAGTGCAGGCTAGATGGGAAAGTCTCTTCATTGAAGAGGCTATGTCCCGGCTGCAATTCTGTTTGAAAGAAAAGTAAGGGGGGCCGAGTGAAACCGGAGCTTCAGGGAATATTCTGAATCTCTTCCTGAGCGCGAATCAGAAGGTCCTCTTCAGGGGTGGTGGTGGTTCGCACGCAGGAGACTTGAGACAAGGCCAAGGTCAGGACGGGGAGAATCAAGAGGTAGGGAGACATCAGTAGATCTGGATTGAAACAACACTGGATGAGGAACGAGCAATTTCAATTGGGAAAACTGATTGCTGGAAAAGTCGGTGATTTCGGCGAGGATGTTGTTGCGATGATTCGTTTGCTCCTCCCATTGCTCCTCGCCGCTTCTTTGCCGTTGTCAGCGGCTTACCCGCCCTTCATCAAGGGTGCCCGGGTGGAAACTTACGCCGAAGTCGAAGACGTGGCTTTGAAAGTTTGGATCGTGGGGGAGAGCGAGGAAGGCGTCAGGAAGCCTGCGGTGGTGCTTTTTTTTGGAGGCAGTTGGCGGTTTGGTTCGCCGGACAGTTTGCAGCGACATGCACGGTATCTGGCGGGCAAAGGGATGATCTGTCTTTTGGCCGACTATCGGGTCTTGAACCGAAATCCCATTAAAATTGCCGACTGTGTGGCGGATGCCAGGGCGGCGGTGAGTTGGACGCGGCAGAATGCCGAGCGTCTGGGCATTGACCCCGATCGGATCGCGGCGGGCGGAGCGTCGGCGGGAGGCCATCTCGCTGCCTGCACCGCTTTGAGCCCGGCAGGGAAAGAGCCTCAGGAGGCGGCTGCGTCGAGACCCAACGCGCTCCTGCTCTTTAATCCGCCGCTCGTGATGGCTCCCTTCGAGGGCGATACCTTCGCCTTCACCAATCGGGTTGACCGACGGTTCTTCGGGGCCGAGCCGAAGGCACTTTCGCCCATTCACAATCTCTCCGAAACGGCCCCACCGACTTGGATAGCACACGGGACCTCGGACAAGCTGGTCCCCATCACCACTGCCAAAGCCTTTGAAAGCGAGATGAAGGAGTTGGGCCTGAAGTGTGAGTTGCTGGAGGCACCGCGGATGTCGCACGCTTTCCACTATCGAGATCCCTGGTTCTCGAAGGTCATGTCAGGGGCGGAGATGTTTCTGCGCGGATTGGGGTGGCTCAAGGAGTGAGCCTACTTCTCGATCGGGATGGTGACCTTTTTCATGTTCTTCCAAGTCACGATCGTGACCTCAACCTCGCCCTCCCCAAGGTTCTCGAAGTTGTAGGTGCGAGAGTTGTTGGAGCCGAACCACCCATTGCCGTTGGCTTCTTTCCCGTCGACTTTGACCGTGATCGATTTCAGATGATTGAGATCGCCTTTCGAGAGCTTGATGCCGGCGCCGCCACCGAATCCAAAAGCGGTTTTCTTGGGCTTGGAAAAAGCGACTTCGAAGGGGCCCGCCTCCTTTGCCTCTCCTCCATAGCTCAGGGTCAGAGTCGTGGTCTCGGTGTCGGCGGCGGTATAGGCTTCGATGGTGCCTTTGAATTTGAGAGCATCCAGTTTGCCGATGAGTTCCTCCGAAGTCGTGATATCGAGGCGAGCATAACGCCCGTCGTCGCTGACCTTATTGAAAGAGCCAGCCTCCCATTTGATCTCGCCGTCGAGGGTCAGAGTGTCGTCATCGATAGAGACCAGGTTCTCGCCTTTGATCAAAAAGCAGAGAGACGCGGCATGTTGATTGGCGAAGGGCTTGACGTCTTGGGGAATGCTGCGGGGAAGGTCGGCGTTGGAGGTGATCTGGACCAACTGGACCTCAAAATCGGCGGCAAAGCTGAGGCTGGGGACCGCGAGCAGGCAGGAAATTGTGAATAGAGTCTTCATCGACGACAAAAGTGTGAGATCTTCCCTGGTGATGCGAGAATTTGATCGGAAAGATTGAGTCTGCAGTCAGAGCTTTCCTTCGCGGGCTCGCAGAAGGAGAGTCTCGGGGCTGAGAATCTCCACCTGTTGGTCGAGACTGAGATGTCGTCGCAGTCCTCCCGCCAAATAGAATTCCTTCAGGGACCATCCTTCCCCGCCTAGAACCAGATAGGCCGCGCGGTGGGCTCCCCGTGATTGCTTGAGGGCTTCGGAAAGGCAAATGACCTCGTATGGCACCTTTTGTTCGGCTGTTCCCGAGGTCTGCTGCCACTTGAGCGAGATCAGATAAGAGTGACCCCCTTTGGTGGCGACAAGGTCAATCATGTGCTTGCTGCCGTTGGGACGAGTCCCGACTTGCACCTGTTCTGCAACCTTATAGCCCAAGGCTAGAAGAGATTTCCTCAGCTCTTCCTCAAAGGTTTTACCCGTGGTGGTGTTTCGGGTGGGCGGGACGGCCTTTTCCCGGGGGTCAGAGGCGATGCTTTTCTCGACGACTGGCTTCTTTTCTTGCGCTTGTACAGGCGAAAGGAGCAGGAAGCCCAGAGGGAGCAGGGATGATATTAGCCGTAGGGTCATTTCAGAGAGGTCGGAGAACCAACTTCTCACTATTTCGAAAAGTTTGTCCTTTTGGCGAGCCGAAAAGAGGGGGGAGTCACGGGAAGGAACTACCTGTTAGAGAGTTGGGCGAACTTTGGATAAATATTTTAAAATCTAGCGCGAGAATCTCCGAATTTTTATTAGCGGCTTGCTGAAAATAAGTTTCTCGGGAAGACGGATTTCATCAAAATTTTCTATTTTGGTATTCTTTTGTATATAAGAGTTTTCCGTTGATTTTCCTATGTTTTTGGCTTCGTGGTGGTCGAGAATTTCGGGTTTTACGGGAAGTTGTGCCGTCCTTTCTTGTCAGAAAGGTCACAATATTATTTACGGATTTCTTAAATAAAAAATTTTACAAAAATTACTGAATAGTTTATTTTTTGGCCGAATCTGTGTCATTTATGAGCTTCTCAAACAAATCCACCCCTTCCAGTATTGGAGTCAGCGCTAGATTGAGGGGGAAGAACATTCCTTTATTACTCGCCTTCCTTGCGTGCGGGTCCGAGGTATTGGCACAGCAGCAGATCTTCTTTGCAAACTTCGAGGATACCGCAGGGAATAACGCCTTCGGAACCGGGAATAGTCAGTGGACGGTCAATCCGAATGTGACCGATACCGCAACCGGAGGAGCTTGGGAGCGGGGGATTCCGACGCCGACCGCAGTTCAGTCGGATTCGGACCCGACCCAGACTTACGCTTTGGTGACTGGAGCCTATCACGACCCTGCCTCGGGTGGTTTTACGAGTTTTGCTTTTAATCAGAACAATGATGTCGACGGAGGGGTGACCTCGGTTCGGTCGCCTGAGATAGCTCTCCCTGCCAATCTTTTTTCGGCGACCCTGACGCTGGACTATATCTTTGCCTATTATCAGTCGACTTCCGATTTCTTTCGCATCACCTTGGAGGGAACTTCCGACGTTGTCCTTTATGAGGAGACTGCACCCGCGGGTGGGAACGAACTTGCTCCTCCTTATTCGAGCCTCACCTTCGACCTGACTCCTTATCTGGGGCAGACCGTGACATTCTTGATTGAAACTGCGGATGGCGGGACAGAAACGCTTGTCGAAGCGGGGATCGACAACTTCGAGGTGGAGATTGTGCCGAATTCCATCTCGGGAGAAGTGCGCTTCGACATCGACGGAGATGGAGATCTGGCCAACACGGAGGCCGAGGATCGGGGCTTGGCGGGAGTCACGGTGGAGCTTTTTGCCGATGGGGGTGGCGGAGTCCCGACAGGAGGGGCGCTGGTATCGACCGTCACGGATGCGGATGGAGTCTATCGACTTCTGCCACCCGCGAATGGAAGCTATGTCGTAGTGGCTACGGACCTTCCTGACTCGACTTCGACGGCAGATAGCGGGGGAGCGAACGACAATCGGATTGCCATCACCTTCACCGGGCTGGAGGAGTCGGGAAATATCTTTCTCGATACTTCCGATGCACCAGGATTGTTGGAGACGGTTGCGACTTACTATTTTCCATTTTCCGAATCTGATATCTTCAACGCATTGGACACCATTAATGCGGCAGCGGAAGATCCGGTGACCAGCTACAATTCCCTCTCTATCGCCTACGACGGAACGATCATTCTCTATGACCACTGGGAGGATAACGGCACGGAAGGTTATGAGGCCTTCCGCAATGATCCCACCCAGGTGGCGACCCAAGTCTGGGGAGACGGCAATCTCGTGAACGGAGTTGCTCCTGGATATCCGGACGACTTGTTGGACGCGGGTGACGTGATCATTTTGCAGAACACCTTCGAGACTTCCGACGCCGGGAGTCAGTTTTACTTCGATGGGCGGGATAAAATCTCGACTTCCAAGTATGTGGCCATTACTCGGGCCGCATGGGCGGATAATACCGCCACCTTGCTCGCCGGGGCATGGGAAATGTATCCCACATCACTCTGGGGATATGAGTTCACCCTCCCGATCGGCGAGGACTTGGCGGACTCGGTCGATTTTCAAGCTTTTGAGTTTGTCGGAGCGTCGGTGATGTCGGCTCTCGACAACAACGAGATTCGTCTCAATGGGACCTTGGTAGCGACCATTAACGAGGGGGAGACCTTCACCTGGAACGGGGGGCTGAACTTGGGAGATGAAATTGTCACCTCTCGAGTTGCACAGGTCCAGCTGATCACGGGTGACATCAATTCCAATTACGAGTCCCGCTGGTATACCTTGCCGCCGGAAGTTCAGTTCTCCAACAGCTATGTTGCACCGGTGAGCACTCGCGCGGAAAGCGCGACGCTGGTGTGGCTTTTCAATCCAAACTCGACAGCCATCGATGTGGAGGTGGAAAGCTCAAGTTCGGCGACCCAGACCCTAAACATTCCTGCTAATGCGGTAATTTCCTATGAGCTGACAAATGGAGACGCGGCGCGTTTTGGTTCCACAAATGGGGAGACCTTCTTTGCATTGGCTTCGGTAGACTCAGGTGATGCCGATTACACGGACACCAATGGTAATACCGTCAATGAGAACATCACCAATGACTGGGGGTTCTCGCTTGTCCCCGATGTCTATCTTACGCCCTTGGTAGTTGTGGGTTTGGCTCCGGGGGATGACCCGACCTTCGTTGGGGCGGTGGAGAACTCTGCGCCAATTTGGGCCACGGCAGTCTTTCCGCGCGACAGCGTCAGCTATGAAGCGAATCGCGATGCTGACCCGAACAACGATGTTCAGATCACCGTCTGCGTTGACTACAACGGAAATGGTAACGTCGATGGATTGTCTACTGGCGGCACCGACCCGCTGACTGGGTTGGGCTATGATTATCAGGTAACCATTGATGAGCTGGATCAGATGATCATTTATGTGGATCTGGATGAAGATGGGATTCCGGACCCTGGTGCGGACCAGACTGGAACCCGCATTTGGATTTGTGATGGGGGAACGGGGCTCTTGGCCGTAGCCTATGGACAAGATCCCGATACGGCTTCGGTAGGTTCTCCCGCAGTTGACCTGGGAACAACAGTTCCTGGAATTCCAGTGATGGCACTGGCCAAAGATGCTCTCTTTGAAAATGACTACAATGGCAACGGCTCGGCGGATATCGGCGATCAGTTGAAATACACGATTGTCGTGGAAAACAGTGGAACTGGTTCTTTCCCCGCGGATGTGGTGAACCTTCTCGACAATCTCAGCACCCATCTCGCCTATGTGCCAGGAACGGCCACACTCACCGACTCGTCGGGAACGACCTCGGTGCCAGACAACGGAGCGGGCACACTTTTCCCAATCGATGAAGACAACGGAGGCTTCGTCTATGAAAAAGTTCTCCCTCCCGGCGAAGGGTTTTCTCTCGTCTTCGTCGCGGAAGTTGTTTCGCTCCCTGCGGATGGAACTGGTGCAATCATCAACTCCGTAGTCGGGCAGGGGGGGACGCAAGTCATTCCGGTAACTGCCAATGCTCCGGTTGCGTTCCCACAAGGTGCCATCGGTGGAACCGTCTATGTTGATACCACGGGTGACGGCAATGGTGACACTCCGCTCGATGGGGTAGAGGTGACTCTTCTTTATTCGGATGGTTCCTTTGTCGATTTCGATCCCACGACTCCGTTGATTGAACCCTACACCATTACGACGATTAATGGCGGGCAGTATTACTTCCCCAACCTTCCGGCCGGCGATTATTTGGTCTCGCAGAGTCAGCCTTCGGGATACGTCACGGTGACTGATGGCGACACTACTTCTCCCGAGGATGACGCCGCGAACTCCTCAACGACAGACAACCTGATTCCCGTTACGATTCTCGAAAACGAGATTGATGATGGCAACGACTTCGTTGAAGAGATCCCCGCTCCGACGGAAGGTTCCTTGAGCGGAACGGTCTATGTCGATCAGGACAATGACGGGATTGGTGACATCGGTTTGTCAGGGGTGGTTGTCACATTGAAAGACTCTGCGGGAAATGACATTGACAGCGATCTCTCAACCGGTGGAGTTCAGCCAACGACAACGACCACGGCTACCAACGGAAGTTATAGCTTTGCCGGGCTTCCGGCGGGCGATTATCAGGTCGTGGAGAGTCAGCCTTCTGGTTATGTTTCCGTTTCCGATGTCGACGGTGCGAACAACGACACTATTGGAGATGAAACTGCGATTACGGTCGTGGCTGGTTCCGACGCCGGCGGGAATGACTTTATCGAGGAGCAACTGGGTTCGCTCAGCGGTATTGTTTTCGAAGACCTTGATGGAAATGGCACTGGCGACGTTGCCATTGGTGGAGTGGTTCTCACCTTAAAGGATTCTGCGGGCAATGACATTGACAGTGATCCGGTTGCTTCCGGGGTTCAGCCAACGGTGACCACTACTGCCAGCAATGGAAGTTACAGCTTTAGCAACTTGCGACCCGGCGACTATCAAGTGGTGGAAACCCAGCCTACAGGATACATTTCTGTGAGTGATGCCGATGGAGGCAACCTCGATTTGATTGGAGACCAATCCTTGATTCCTGTGGTTGGAGGCGCCAATTCATCTGGCAACAACTTCGTTGAAGAAGCTCTGCCCGCCACTATTAGCGGGACTGTTCTGGCAGACATCGATAACGATAATTTGGGAGAAGTTGGGATCCAAGGCGTGACCCTGACCTTGAAGGACGAGTTCGGAAACGATATCGACAGTGATCCTGCCGCAGTCGGAGTTCAGCCAACAACAACGACTACCGATTCAAATGGAGAGTATAGCTTCACCGGTCTGGTCGCTGGGAATTATCAAGTCGTTGAGAGTCAGCCCTCCGGTTACGATTCAGTCAGCGATGTGGATGGGGTGAACAACAATGTGATTGGAGACGAGAATGCCATCGTCCTGACCGCAGGAAGCACTTCCAGCGGCAATGATTTCGTCGAAGAGCAGACCGCCAACATTCGGGGAACGGTTCGGGCGGATACCAATGGCAACGGAACCCTTCAAAACAACGATACCATCGACTTGCCAATTGCGGGGGTGACGGTACGACTTTTTACCGATCCCAATGGTGACGGAGACCCGAGCGATGGGGTGGAAGTGACAAGCTTGTCCACAAACGCGAACGGAGATTACAACTTTGCCGGCATTTCGCCTGGAACTTACGTGGTGGTGGAGGACCAGCCCGAAGGTTATTTCTCCCTACTCGACCAAGACTTTTCAAATGTCAGTGATGATGCGGCTGACCTTGGAGTTGATAACAGCATTCCCGTCAGTGTAACTGCTGGTGAGAATGACAATCGCAACGACTTCCTGGAAGTTCTGCCAGGCTCAATCAGCGGAACAGTCTTGGCTGATACCGACAATGACGATTTGGGTGATACCGCGATTGAAGGAGTGGTTTTGACTTTGAAAGACGCGTCGGGCAACGACATCGACAGTGACCCCGTCGCGTCTGGGGTTCAGCCTACAGTTACGGCGACTGACGAGTTCGGTGCTTATAGCTTCACCGGCTTGTTTCCCGCAGATTATCGGGTCGTAGAGACCCAGCCCTCCGGTTACGACTCGGTGAGTGATGTTGATGGAGCCAATAACGACATCATTGGCGACGAGACTGCTATTAGTGTTACTGGGGGCAGCGATTCGTCAGGCAATGACTTTGTTGAAGAAGCGCCAGGATCGCTCAGCGGGACTGTTCTTGCAGACACCGACAACAATAATACCGGCGACACGGCCATCGAAGGAGTGGTGCTGACTTTGAAAGATGCCGCTGGCAACGACATCGACAGCGATCCGGTAGCAGCAGGAGTTCAGCCGACGACCACAGTGACCGATGAGTTCGGTGCTTATAGCTTCACGAACTTGACTCCCGGCGACTATCAGGTCGTGGAAACACAGCCCTCTGGATACGACTCGGTGAGCGACGTGGACGGAGCCAACAACAACATCGTGGGTGACGAAACACCGATCACGGTGAGTGCTGGAAGCAATTCTTCAGGAAACGACTTTGTCGAAGAGCAGCCCGGAAGCCTTTCGGGAACGGTATTGGCTGACACCGACAATGATGATGCTGGCGACACGGCCATCGAAGGAGTCGTGCTGACTTTGAAAGATGCGGCCGGCAACGACATCGACAGCGACCCGGTGGCGGCAGGGGTTCAGCCGACGACCACCGTGACCGATGAGTTCGGTGCTTATAGCTTCACGAACTTGACTCCCGGCGACTATCAGGTCGTGGAAACCCAGCCCTCTGGATACGACTCGGTGAGCGACGTGGATGGAGCCAACAACGACATCGTTGGCGACGAAACACCGATCACGGTGAGTGCTGGTAGCAATTCTTCAGGAAACGACTTTGTCGAAGAGCAGCCCGGAAGCCTTTCGGGAACGGTATTGGCTGACACCGACAATGATGATGCTGGCGACACAGCCATCGAAGGGGTCGTGCTGACTTTGAAAGATGCGGCCGGCAACGACATCGACAGCGACCCGGTGGCGGCAGGGGTCCAGCCGACGACTACAGTGACCGATGAGTTCGGTGCTTATAGTTTCACGAACTTGACTCCCGGCGACTATCAGGTCGTGGAAACCCAGCCCTCTGGATACGACTCGGTGAGCGACGTGGATGGAGCCAACAACGACATCGTGGGAGACGAAACAGCGATCACGGTGAGTGCTGGTAGTGATTCTTCAGGAAACGACTTTGTCGAAGAGCAGCCCGGAAGCCTTTCGGGAACCGTATTGGCTGACACCGACAACAATAATACCGGCGACACGGCCATCGAAGGGGTCGTGCTGACCTTGAAAGATGCGGCCGGCAACGACATCGACAGCGACCCGGTGGCGGCAGGGGTTCAGCCGACGACTACAGTGACCGATGAGTTCGGTGCTTATAGTTTCACGAACTTGACTCCCGGCGACTATCAGGTCGTGGAAACCCAGCCCTCTGGATACGACTCGGTGAGCGACGTGGATGGAGCCAACAACGACATCGTGGGCGACGAAACCGCAATCACGGTGATTGCTGGTAGTGATTCTGCGGACAATGACTTTGTGGAAGAACAGCAGGGAGTCATTAGTGGTTTTGTCTATGAGGACAACACTGGTGATGGCTTCGGGAATGTCGCGATTGAGTCAGTCGAATTGGCGCTCTTCACCGATCCCAATGGGGACGGCGATCCTTCGGACGGAGTCCAGGTCGGAACGGCGACGACTTTAGCCGATGGTTCCTATACTTTCACTGGAGTTTCGGTCGGCAACTACGTGGTAGTTGAGACTCAACCGTCAGGATTGCTTTCGGTGCGAGACTACGACGGAAGCACCCCGGGAGATGATGTTGCCAATATCGAGATTGGCGATGAATGGATTCCAGTGTCAGTGACAGCGGGAGAGACCGATACCTTGAACAACTTTATCGAAGCTCAGCCTGCGGTGATTTCTGGGACGGTTCTTGCTGATACGGACAACGATGGATTCGGAGACGAGCCCATCGAAGGAGTTGTCATTACTCTGACCTCCGATACCGGAGACCCCATCGATGCTGATGGCGATGCTGGAAATGGCGTTCAGTTGGTCACTGCCACAACTGCTTCGGACGGAAGTTATAGCTTCCCCAACGTGCTCTTTGGCGACTACGGGGTGCAGGAGACCCAGCCCACCGGTTTTGATAGCGTATCAGATGGCGATACCACGACTCCTGGAGATGATGCCGCCAACACTGATACCCTTGATGACTTCATCCCAGTCAGCGTGTTGCCTGGTGAAACTGATGATGGCAACGACTTTGTGGAAGAGGCCCCAGGTTCAATTAGTGGAACCGTTCTCGCTGATACCGACAACGATGATGCAGGCGATACCGCAATCGAAGGGGTTGTGCTGACTTTGAAAGATGCGGCTGGCAACGACATCGACAGTGATCCAGTAGCCTCAGGCGTCCAACCCACCACGACAACGACCGATGAGACTGGAGCCTATAGCTTTAACGGACTGACTCCTGGTGACTATCAGGTTGTGGAAACCCAGCCTTCCGGATTTGATTCCGTGTCTGATGTCGATGGTGCGAACAACGATGTCGTGGGGGACGAGACTCCCATCTCGGTCACCGCGGGCAACGAGAATTCCGGCAATGACTTTGTGGAAGAAGAGCAAGGTTCCATCAGCGGAACCGTTCTCGCTGACACCGACGACGACGACCTCGGCGACACCGCCATCGAAGGGGTGGTGCTGACTTTGAAGGATGCCGCCGGCAACGACATCGACAGCGACCCGGTGGCTGCTGGCGTCCAGCCAACGACCACGACGACTGATGAAAACGGCAGCTACACTTTCGCAGGCCTTCCCGTGGGTGACTACCAGGTCGTGGAAACCCAGCCTTCTGGATTCGATTCTGTTTCCGATGTGGATGGCGCGAACAACGATGTTGTGGGGGACGAGACTCCCATCTCGGTCACTGCGGGCAACGAAAATTCCGGCAATGACTTTGTTGAAGAAGAGCAAGGTTCCATCAGCGGAACGGTTCTCGCTGACACCGACGACGACGACCTCGGCGACACCGCCATCGAAGGGGTGGTGTTGACTTTGAAAGATGCTACTGGCAACGACATCGACAGCGACCCGGTGGCTGCTGGCGTCCAGCCGACGACCACGACGACCGACGAAAACGGAAGCTACACTTTCGCGGGCCTTCCCGTGGGCGACTACCAGGTTGTGGAAACTCAACCTTCTGGATTCGATTCTGTTTCCGATGTTGATGGTGCGAACAACGATGTCGTGGGGGACGAGACTCCCATCTCGGTCACCGCAGGCAACGAGAATTCGGGCAATGACTTTGTGGAAGAAGAGCAAGGTTCTATCAGTGGAACCGTTCTCGCTGACACCGACGACGACGATCTCGGCGACACCGCCATCGAAGGGGTGGTTCTGACTTTGAAAGATGCCGCTGGTAACGACATCGACAGCGATCCGGTGGCTGCTGGCGTCCAGCCGACGACCACGACGACCGACGAAAACGGCAGCTACACTTTCGCGGGCCTTCCCGTGGGCGACTATCAGGTTGTGGAAACTCAACCTTCCGGCTTCGATTCCGTATCCGATGTCGATGGTGCGAACAATGATGTCGTGGGGGACGAGACCCCCATCTCGGTCACCGCAGGCAACGAGAATTCCGGCAATGACTTCGTGGAAGAAGAGCAAGGTTCCATCAGCGGAACTGTTCTCGCTGACGCCGACGACGACGATCTCGGCGACACCGCCATCGAAGGGGTGGTGCTGACTTTGAAGGATGCGGCTGGCAACGACATCGACAGCGATCCGGTGGCTGCTGGCGTCCAGCCGACAACCACGACGACTGACGAAAACGGCAGCTACACTTTCGCAGGCCTTCCCGTGGGCGACTATCAGGTTGTGGAAACCCAACCTTCTGGATTCGACTCCGTTTCCGATGTTGATGGTGCGAACAACGATGTCGTGGGGGACGAGACCCCCATCTCGGTCACCGCAGGCAACGAGAATTCCGGCAATAACTTCGTGGAAGAAGAGCAAGGTTCCATCAGCGGAACTGTTCTCGCTGACACCGACGACGACGACCTCGGCGACACCGCCATCGAAGGGGTGGTGTTGACTTTGAAAGATGCTACTGGCAACGACATCGACAGCGACCCGGTGGCTGCTGGCGTCCAGCCGACGACCACGACGACTGACGAAAACGGCAGCTACACTTTCGCAGGCCTTCCCGTGGGCGACTATCAGGTTGTGGAAACCCAACCTTCCGGCTTCGATTCTGTATCCGATGTGGATGGTGTAAACAACGATGTCGTGGGGGACGAGACTCCCATCTCGGTCACTGCGGGCAACGAGAATTCCGGAAATGACTTTGTGGAAGAGGCATTTGGAAGTGTTTCAGGAACGGTTTTGGCCGATACCGACAACAACGGGACGGGTGACACCGGGCTTTCTGGAGTGGTTCTGACTCTCAAGGATTCGGCGGGGAACGATATCGATAGCGATCCTTTGACGGAGGGAGTCCAGCCGACGACCACCACTACCGATGGGAACGGCGACTACACCTTCAACAATGTGCCCGTTGGCTCTTATCAAGTCGTCGAGACTCAACCGACTGGATACAGTTCAGTCAGTGATGTCGACGGTGCGAATAATGACGTCGTAGGAGACGAAACTCCGATTTTGGTGACTCCTGGTAACGAAGCCGACAACAACGACTTTGTTGAACTACAGGACTCCAGCAAAGCCGATACCTATGCTGGGTTCGTTGCCGACAATGCCGGCGATTTAGGTTCAGAGACTGGTTTGGGTGAAAATCCGGATGGTGATATCTATCCAAACGCCCTCGAGTATGCATTCTGCCTCGAGCCCGGAAGTGGCTTGCCTGGTGGAGGCGAGTTCTGCCTTGAGAAGGCGAGCGATGGCTCGGTGACGGCTCAGTTCTGGCGTCCAAGAGGAGGGCTCTCAGATGTGACCTATACCTTGGAGGGAGCAGACACTTTGGGAACTCCTACCACGTGGACGACGCTTGCGAGTGTCTCTTCTCTGGTCGAAACCTCGGGCTCAGGAATCCCATTCGATGCCGAACGCGTGACCTATGAAAATATCCAAGCGGCTACTGAATTGTCTTCGCCAGCGAATGGAGTGATTCGTTTGAAGGTCGAAGTCGATGCCGACGAAAGTGGCGCTATCGAAGCGGGCGAGGTCTTCTACACGCGGATCTTCGGATGGCAGTGCAACCTGTTCAACGACTACGAGTGTGGAAGTTTCAGTTCGCCATTCATGGAGAAGCCTTCTTTGAGCGGAACCTTTGGAAGTGGAACTCTGACGCTAGCTGAGGATTCTGGAACAGGGGACGTCACTCTCGATGTGAGCGATTCGGTCGGCAGCTTGGACCTCTCTTCTGTTGTGGGGTCGAATGGCGCTTATTACTTGCAGATCACCAGTGGTGTCTTCGAGGGGCATCGATTTGATATTCTCGAAGGAGGAGTCGGAAGCATCACCTTGCTTAATGACGATGACATTTTCGATGACTCCATCGCCAGCTTGAACACATTGGACGGTCTGCCGACTGATAGCGGCCTCAATAATGCGAGCTTCGAGGTGATTCGCTACCGCACCATCGACGAGATGTTCGACAAGGAAACAGCTTTTGCCGGGGAAGAAGATTCCAATCCGGCTGATGCCACCCGCCTGCTCTTCTACGATGTCAGGAAGGCTGAACCTGGATTTGATACTCTGATGCTGGTGGGAGATGCCCCCAACACAAAGTGGATTCGGGTGACCGATCCGTTTGCTCAATTGAACCAAGGCGGACGCCGCCTTGATCCGGCGATGGGATGCTGGATTCACCCCAAGAGCTCAGGAAATGCGCTGGCTCCGGACGCGGTGCCCCCAGTGGAGCAATTCACCTACGGGATCGTTGCCGACTACGACCAGGCTTGTCCCATGAACGAAGGTTTCAACCTGACCGGTGCCATGTGGCCGTTGGATCAGAGTCCTGCCGGACCTAACGGGCGGGATTTGACTCTGGCCGCTGGATTTGATGGGGGAACAGCTCCGAACAAGAGCACCGAGATTCTTTTCTGGAAAGGTGATCGGGTCGTCGATGAGGAGAGTGTGTCTGAGTATCAAACGGGATATATCGGCTACATGCTCGCCGATGCCGGTCCTTACAACTACTGGCTGGACCTGAACGATCGGCAGCTGTCGAATCGCGACGCTGACCTCGTGCTCGAGTCTAATCGCGCTCTGATGGTCAAGATTTTGGCCGGAGATGAGAAGAAGTCCCACATTTACCCCTTGCCCCAGTATTAATGACTCGGCCTCATAAAAAACGCAGACGTTATTTAGGCTTTATTGATTATCGAGATGGGTTACTCTTCCGGAATCTTATGCGACTTCCCCAAATCCTAGGTCTAGTAGGCGCAATCTCCGTGGGCTCAAGTATCGGTCAAGAATTGACGATTGATTGGGGCTCGGAGCTCTTCCCCCCTGGCTCAGTCATTGATAGCAATGGCAACCCAATCTCTTTAGGAGATGGCTCCTTCAACGATGGCGGTTACACCATTGAGTTGGGTGCCTTTGATGGAACCTTCGTCCCCACGAGCGAGAATACCTCCAGTTGGATTGCCAATTGGCGGGTGTTCGATGCCATTGTTGCAAATGATGACGATCCTGATGATTTCATGGATCCAGGGGATCCAACCCGATTTGCGGGACGGGACATTTTGAATTCTGACAACAATTCTCTCTCGGTCGATACCGCCGTGGATCCCAATTACGAGTTTGCACAGGGAGAACAGGCCTACGTCTTCATCCGAAACAGCAATGCGACAGAACCCGGGTCGGAGTGGCTGCTCTACACGCGTTCGGCGGGTGATAGCGACGATTGGGAATATCCCTTTGTTTCGCCCGAGTCCCACAACCCGGCCGACGACTTGAGCTGGATGGTGCAGGATGCGGACAGCGTGGTCTGGGGAGGGATCAATCAGGGCACAACTGAAGGGGCGGGATTTCACGCCAGCAATCGCAAAGACTATCTCGTGCAGACTTTCACCTTTGTTCCTGAGCCTACGACCGCTCTTCTTACTTTGATGGGGTCTTTGATGCTCATGCGTCGCCAGAGAGTCCAATAAGCTACCGAAAGTTGGTGAAGGGAGCCCGCTTGAAGAATTCGGTTATGAGAAAGCGAAGTCAACTTCGGCGGTTTGTCCTGATCACGGCTCTACTGACGGGTTCGTGCTTGGGCGGGGGCGTCAATTGGGGGAATGAGCTAGGTTCCAGTGCAGTTAGCAGCCAAGGCGTGCCGCTTGATGGTTCGTGGACGTTTTTTCTGGGATATTTTGAAGGCGGTTTCACGCCAACAGCTTCAAATAGCGAGCAGTGGGCGAGCCAGTGGAGGACTCTCGATGCCAGCGGTTATTCGACCTCTTCCGGACTCTTTGGCTCGGCGTGGGATCACGATGGAGTATCCTCCGGTCGCAAAGGGTATATCTGGGGGCTGAATAGAAGCAGTCCCGCCAATGAGTGGGTGCTCTACACTGCCGCAAGTTGGGTTGTTCCGATTAACAATCCTCTGAACCCGAATTCGAATTGGTTCACGGCGGACGCGGACACCTTCGTGGTGGGTTCTCTCGTCGGTTCTCAGCTCCAAACCGCAAGCGAAGAAGGAGAGCCACCGGTTCTGAGAGGAGAAGAATGGCTCGAAATTCATTTTGATGACTCTCAAAGAGCCGATCCGGCCATCTCGGGATGGGATGCCGATCCGGATTCCGACAATCTGAGCAACTTGGAAGAGTTTGCGTTTGGAGCCGATCCTCTGGCGAGCGATACGGTCTGCGTGGAGGTCGAGTCCGTGGAAGGTTTTTTGCAGTTTCGTTGTCTCAGAGCGCGGGCAGTGGCGGTTCTCTACCATGGTCAAGTTTCGTCCGATCTGGTGGCTTGGGATGAAGGGGGAAGCTTTGTGACCTTGGAAAGTGCGAGCCCGGACGCTCTGGTCTATCGGGATCTGACTCCAATAACATCGGCGAATCCCGCACGATTCGGTCGGGTTCGAGTTGAACTCCAGCCCTAGGCTGGCTGCGCGGTCAGGACAACACGACGCTGCCCATCTGTCAGTTGCGGGACTTGTTCTGATAATAAGCTTATGTTAAGTTTTAGCAATGCCCCCCGTTCAGTTCCTTTTCAAAGTTGCTGTTTGCTGGACCGCCCTCGGAGGTGGTTCGGTATTAGCCCAGTCTTCCCAGATCATTGTCTGGGGCAGTGAACTCAAATTTGGGAACGTGCTTACCAGCTCGGGAGGTGGGGTGACCTTGGCCGAGTTTAGCATTGAGCTTGGGAGCTTCGGTAGTTTTGCACCGACTCCGGAGAACACGACGGAATGGATGTCCCATTGGAAAGTGTTCGACGCCATCACCGTAGAGGACGATCCTTCCAATGATGCCTTCATCACGGGAGAAGGGAATTCGGCTCTGTACGGTGGAAGGGCAGACTTATCCGAGGAGAGAACCAGCGATTCCGAAGATGCGAATCCAAGCGACACTTTCGTAGCCGGTGAGCAGGCCTATGTTTTTGTTCGGAATGCCGATGTGCCGGGCGCGGGGACCGAGTGGCTGCTCTATACCAGTCGAGCGCACCCCGATTGGAACTTCCCGGGGGGCTTCGCAGAGGAGCTCCAATGGTATCTGCCAGATGCAGACGAGGCGGTGTGGGGGGCAATTAATGGCACTACCATTGGAGGCGGGAGCTACACCGATGATACCGAGGAATTCTACTTTCGGACTCATACCTTTCAGACGGTTCCCGAGCCGGCATCGGGTGGGCTTTTTGCCGTTGCGGGGCTGATTTTGGCTAGGCGAAGCCGGCGGTAGCGCGATTAAGGAATCGATATGAAAAATCACATTTGGTCTCTACTGCCGCTGTTGGTTTTCTCCCCAGTGCTGCAAGGACGTGATGTCGAGTGGCGGAGTTTGCCTTTTCAGACCAATGTGACGAGCTCGGGCCAAGCGCTAGATGACAGCTGGTCGTTTAGCCTGGGCTACTTTGCGGGAAACTTTGTCCCCTCTGACTCTAACACCGAGCAGTGGGCGGAGCATTGGGTGACCCTCGATGTGTCTCGATACGTGGAGAGTCAGTCGCGATTCGTCGGGGTCTGGTCTGATACCGGCGAGGTTCCTGATGGAAAGCACGGCTATATTTGGGGCCTTAATCGCGGGGCGCTGAGCCCGGAATGGATTTTGTTGGGTGGAAATTCGTGGACCTTTCCTCTGCCCTTCGCCAGCCCGATCGACCCGGATGCCAGTATCACTTGGACTACTGACACCGCTGACAACATTGTGGTCGGCCAAGTCGGAGCCGCTGGAGCCCACATCACCACTGCGGCCGTCGCGGGTGCCCCTTACTTGTTGGAGGGTGAGGTTTGGAGAAGCTTAAAGTTTGTTGATTCTGAGCTCGAAAATCCTCTCGTGTCCGGCTGGGAGACCGATCCAGATGGGGACGGGTTCAGTAATTTGGAGGAGTTTGCTTTCGGACTGGAGCCTCTGAGCCCCGATGCCCCCAGGATCTGCCCTTCGACAGCAAATGGCTTTTTCGAGTTCGAGGTGACAAAGGCTGAGAACGTTGCGGTGGGCTACTTGGGTGAGGTGTCCGACAATCTCACGAGTTGGGCCGATGATGGGGCCTCTGTGGCTTTGATTGCCGAGACCGCTACCTCATTGGTCTTTCGGGATTTAACCGCTTTGGGGATCACTCCACGCTTTGGAAGGGTGCAGGTGACCCTGTTGACTCCGTAGCCCATGACCTAGGCGAGGAGGAAAGGGGTGGGTCTGGGCGTTACCCGAACACCTCTTGCTCGTTGTGAAGCAGAAATCCGAGCGCGGTGAGTGCGGAGAACTCGGTAAATGGCAGACCGCGTTAAAAAAAGTGAGCGAGGGCCGGCCGAAACCAACCCCCGCTCGTGGGAACAACAACGCACGTCCCATTGCTGGGACATCTTTAAAGACACACCGGATTCCGATTTTGTCACACGGTTTGTCACTTTTTCTGAAAAAATTTAATTTTCCGTGCGGCCACGAATTACTTCGGTCACCAAGAGGGTGTTCGGGATGATGAGAAAGCTGCCATCGGTGCGGGTTAACTTGGTCGTCAGAGGGCCGACTCCAGCTACTTTGGCAGGCTCCTCGTCGTAGTGAATCTCGGTACCAATCTTGTAAAGGTCGCGGGCGTAGACTCCCGCGACGATTTGGCCAGCCAAGGCCTTGAGACCCAGCCCCAGGGCGAGAGCGAGAGCCAGGGCGAGGGCTCCGAGAATGATTTTCACCGAGGCATTGAGCAATTCGGTTTCGATACCCAGTTGGGAGAAAGCGACCGTCAGCACGAGGACAAAGAGGAAGCCGAAAAGAATGCGGGAAAGACTGCCGGCATACTCCAGCCCGATATTGTCGAGGGAGCGGAAGGCGGCATTCTGAATCATATCAGCCACGATGAAGCCCACCAGCAGGATGATGGAGGCGGTGAGAACCTTCGGGAGGAAGGCCATGATCTGGTCCAAAAGGGTGGAGATGTCTTCGATACCAGCCTTGTCAGCAGCTACTTTGACAAAAGCCAGGAGGATGAGCCAGTAAACGAGCTTGGGAATGGCCGCGCTGGGCCCGGCCTTCATCCCGATCTTCGAGAAGATCTCCGCAAGACCCATTTTCTCAAAGAGTTCGTCTAGATTGATGCGCTTGAAGGTCCCGGTCAGGACGGAACGAATCAGTTTGGCCGCTACGAGGCCTACGAAGAGCAGGACTACAGCGATGACCAGATTGGGGAGGGCATTGATGGCTCCCTTGGCCATGTCCAGAAAGGCATCCCGTAAATTCTCTAGGATGTAGTTGAGGAAGCCGGAAGCATCAGTTGCAACTGGCTCTGGCGCAGTTTGAACGGTCTCTTCCACGGCTACAGGCGCCAGTGGAGCAGGGGTTTGGGCGAAGATCATCATGTTCCTTCGCAAGAAGTAATGAATTCCCAGCAGAGATCAAGGCTTGTAGTCTTCGTCGTTGTCCTTGATAGAGCCGAAGAACGCGGCGATCATCGCGGAAATCGCGGAGGAGAATCCGAGAAAGATGAAAGAGCTGGACTCTTTCATGATGGTCTCGGAGATGGCCCGTTGGGTGATCTCCTCGACCCGGCGCTCATTGGGGGGCGCCTTGGCGACTTCATCCCAGCCTGCTTCGGCAAAGAAGTCGTTGAAGACGGAGTCGTCGGGGTTGAATGTTTCTTCAGTCATCGGAATGTTGGAATGTTGGAAGTGGGGGAGCATTATCGAGCCGGGAATATGCTTCTTTAAAGGACTCGAGAGCCCGATAGAGTCGCATCTTGGCTGCACTCAACTTCACGCCCAGAACGTCCGCAGTTTCCTGCAGGGTCAATCCGGTCATAAATTTAAGGACAATCACTTCGCGTTCTGGTTTTTTAAGTTTGGCGAGGGCTTCCTCGACGGCTTGAGAGAGGGCGGCGTTGCGGTTGTCAGCCTCGCGGTCGTCCTCATCATTTGCGGCATGTTCTTCGTAAGCGTTTTGACCCTCACGTTTCCTTGCAAGTTTAGAGATGCGGTTACGGCAGTAATTGTGCACAATTTTATACAGCCAAGTCTTAAAAGATGAACGACCTTGGAACTGATGAATTTTGTGAAAAATCTGTAAAAGGGTGTCTTGGGTGACTTCCTCAGCGTCCTCGGGAGAGCCGATGACTCTGCGGCACGTGTTGAAAATCAATCCCTCATAGCGACGGACAAGCTCCCGATAGGCCGTCAAATCCGACGGCAATTCGGCCTGGCATCTGGCGACGAGGGTAGCATCATCCAAATCTGCTAAATCGGGGGATGGTTCGATGGGTTCCGGGACTGACTTGAGCTTGACCACTTATCTTTCAGGGGGATTCGTTGGGGGCTGGGAGGCTTTCGATTGCTTATAGGTGTCCGAGTGCTCTTTGCAAGCTTTGCACCAAGGGCAAAAGGTTCGAAGTGTGGCTCTATTTTGTGGTTCAAAGCCTTGGAGGGCTCAAGGAAATAAGATCTATTGCCAGGAACGGGCTCTTTTTAATCACTTTGGACAAAGGAGGGCAGCGGAACGACAAGGTTGGACGGCAAAGGAAATTGTCGCTCCAAGATGCCCGGGGCGAGTTCATTGGCCTTTGCGTAGGCATCCTTCATCATTTCATATTTGGCGTCCAGATTGTCAATGTGGTGTAGAGCGTAGGCTTCCGGGGTCCGGGGAAGGGTGGGAGAGCCAAACTCGTGGGTGCCGTGGTGACTGGCAACCAAGTGAAGGAGATGAAGGCGCACCAGCTCGGAGGAGGGAGAAAGCGCTTTCCAACTCTCGTGCTCGGGCTCCTCCTGCAGGTCGCGCCAGAGCTTGTTGACGAGCTCGATGCCCAGAGGGATGTGACCCAGCATTTCGCCAGAGAGTTGAAATCCTTGGGTAAATCCGCTCTCGGGATAGGTGTTTTCCCAAAGCTTGCCGCAATCGTGGAAGAGGACGCCAGCCAGCATCAGATCACGATTCAAGGCAGGATAGACCCCGGCAATGGCGTTGGCAGACCGCATCATCTGGGCAACATGTTCCACCAAGCCGCCGCGTCGGGCGTGATGGTTGCGGCGCGCGGCCGCAGTCCGGCGGAAACGATCGCCGAAGACATTGAGGAAGTGGGCGCAAAGGGCCTTGAGCCTGGGGTCGTGAAGCGAGGCCACAAAGCCCTCGATATCCGCATAATCGGCATTCTGCCGGGCCAGGGTCGCAGGATCTCCAGCCAATAGCTGCTGCATGGCATTGGGATCGAGAAGCGAGAAGGACCACGGGGAGCCATCGATTCCCCACTGGTTGCGGGTGAACTGGCCGTCTACGGCCAAGCCTGCCCCTTCCTTCAATTCCGACAATTGACCGTATTGGGCATGGTCGGCCCAAGCCTTCAGCGTGAGGGAACCGGTGGAATCCGCGAGGGTGATCTCAAGGTAAGGCTTGCCGCTTTTCGTTTCCTTTTCCTTTCGGCCAGCCAGCTGGGCGTGAAATTCCACCGCCAGGGGGGACTCTGAAGTTTGATTGGTGAGCTCGGCGATGGAGAGGCGGGACATGGCGGAAGTCTCCACAGCAGGGTGGGATCTGGCAAGAACGGCGAAAAAAATTCCTATATTTTAGGGACATTTTTCTAGTGTTTCTATCGTTTACTCGTTTCTACCAAGATGACCTCTTTCAATACTTTATCCAAACTGACTGCCATCTCCTGTTTCTTTCTCGCCTTGCCAAAGGTTGAGGCCGAGGTGAGCGCCCTTTCAGAAGGGGACCGACAGGCCCTCATGGAGCGGTTGAAAGAATTGCAGGAAGGCGCGGGGGGAAGGGCGGAGAAGCGTGCGGGAAGCGCGCTGGCTGCCTTTCGCGCAGCGGCGGGAAGTGATGACAAGGCCCACGAGTTCTATCTTTCTTGTGTGGAAAAAGTGCGCTTTCAGGATGAGAAAAAGAGCGCCCAGGACTTTCGGGATTGGAAGCGTCGGCACAAAGACCGTGAGGATAGCGACGGTTTTCGCCGTGTGTTGCGCCATCAACTCAACTGGCTTCTCCTCACCATTGATGCCGCCAATGCCAAAGAGGGCAGCGAGTCCGAGCTTTCCACCAGAGCGGTCACTGCCTTGGATGCCATCCTGGGCGATCCTGTTTTGGAAGGCCCGCAGTTTGGCGCTTTAGAGCAAGACGTGACGAAAACGGTATTCGCTCTGGCCTACGGTCTTCGGGGGGAAGGGAAGTGGCCGGTTTCGCCCATGAAGCTGGAGGACGTTTACAAGAAACACATTCTCCCTCCGCTGGCAGAGAAAAAGGATGTCGCGGCCTATCGGAATGCCTGGGGAAAATGGATGAGCCAAGAAGCCAAGCTCCAAGAGGTGCGAGCCGCCGCCCCGGATAAAGGTGAGCGGTCCGCTGCGTATGAGCGCTTTTTGGTCGAGAAGCGCCCCCAGATGCTTTGGGACCTGGAGAAAGCGATCTTTGAGATGGGGGACCAGAAAGGAGCGGCTCTGGCAATGTTGAGTCATCTGGAGGCACACGCTGGACATGAAAATGAAATCCAGTGGACCAAAGATTTCGCCGCCTACCTTGAGCCCAAGCCATCGGAATAGCTGGTCAGGTCGGCGGGGGGTCGCTTGCGAGCATGCGTTTCTAACGGCGGCGTCGACCGCCGGAGCTCGCGGTTCGGGCATTGCGACGTCCGCCGCCACCACCTCCGCCTTGGCCTCCGCGTCCACCGCGCTGGCCGCCGCCCCGTTGACCTCCGCCACCATTGGCCCGGGTGCCGCCACCTTTGCCGATGGCATGTTTCCCAGCCAGGCTGTCCCAGTGCCAATCGTGGTCTTTCTTCACCTCGATGCGCTGTTTGATGAGCTTTTCAACATCGGTTAGAAGGGCACAGTCATCCTCCGCACAGAAGGAAACCGCACGACCCTTGGCATCAGCACGACCAGTCCGACCAATGCGGTGGACATAAGCTTCCGGCTCCTGGGGAAGGTCGAAGTTGATGACGAGGGTCACGGCTTTGACGTCCACGCCGCGGGCCGCGACGTCGGTCGCCACGAGCACGGGCAACTTGCCAGCGCGAAATTTGTCTAGAGTTCGGTCACGCTGGGCTTGGGAGCGGTTGCCGTGGATCGCCTCGGCTTCGAAGCCGTTTTGCGTAATGAATTTGGCGAGCTTGTTGGCACCGTGTTTCGTCCGGGAAAAGATGATGGTGAGATCGCCTTCACCCTGTTCATCCAAAAGAGAAAGCAGGAGGTTTTTCTTATTCTCACTCGAGAGAAAGGCCACTGAGTGTTCCACGTTGTCGGCGGTCGAGGTCTTGGACTCGATGGTGACTGTAGCGGGATTGTTTAGAATATTGTGGGCTAGTTTGACGATGTTCGGAGCCAGGGTGGCGGAAAAGAACAGCGACTGTCGACGCTTGGGGAGCTCGGACACAATCTTCTGCACATCGCGCAAGAAGCCCATGTCGAGCATGCGGTCGACCTCGTCGAGGACGAAGAATTCCACGTGTGAAAGGTCGATGTAGTTCTGGTTGATGAGGTCCAGCAACCGTCCGGGGCAGGCGACCAGAATGTCCACTCCGTCGCGCATCGCGCGCACTTGCGGATTTTGCCCGACTCCTCCGTAGATGAGGGTGTGCTTGAAGTTGAGATACTGCCCATAGGTTTCCATGCTTTTGCCGACCTGGGTCGCGAGTTCGCGGGTGGGAGTGAGCACGAGAACCCGGGGAGACCGCCGGCGAAGAGGCTTGGGCTCATCATGGAGAAGTTGCAGGATGGGGAGGGAAAAGGCTGCGGTCTTGCCGGTGCCAGTCTGGGCACAACCCAGCAAATCACGACCTTTCAGAAGGATGGGAATGGATTGGGCCTGAATAGGCGATGGAGTGACGTAGTTGCGCTCGGAAAGCGCGCGTTGAATGGGTGCGGCCAAAGGCAGCTCTTGAAAGGTAGACATAGTGTTCGAAGGCCCGGTCTTCTCTCCGCAATGCAGAGGTGGGCGAGGTTCGATGATTGGTTGGGTGAAATCCGAAAACCTACTATCATCGAAGAAGAAGGACTGCGGTCGACTCAACGGAACGAGTCAGGTGACGCAAAATACGCCAAGCGCCTATTAGTTGACATTTTGGCTTATGCAAGAGAATTGCGGTTTCTCTCGCTGAATGTCCTCCTCAGGCCGGACGGCGATTGCGGCGAAGAAGAGGAAATAGCGCCAAGCCGGCGAGAAAAGCCGTGCCAGGCTCGGGAACGGCTCGGATCTCGGTGAAGGTGAAGCCATCCCCCGCAGCTTCTTTGACCCGAAAGTGAAGAAAGTAGCTGTCTGCCGATGCCGGGGCGAAGGCCTTGACGTCGAACGAGACGGTCGCGGTCGAGGAGGTGAAGCCCAGCAGATTGACCTCGTCGTTGAAAGCATTTCCATCAAAGTAGACCGCCCAGAGGCCCCATTCCCCCGCATTCACTTGCCCCGTTGGGACGACGGTCACCAGGGACTCGGTGTCCAGGCCCAATCGGACGGAGCCATCCCTCATCCAACTGACGACCCGATCCTCACTGGCGGCCTCGGAAATGAATGACATTTCGCCACCGGGAAGCAGATTGAGGCTGGAAAAGTGGGGAGTCCCAAAGTTCGATAAATCATCGAGGACATCAATGACCGCCGCATTCGACGCGCTAGCGAGAGTGAGGGAAAAGAGAAGGACGCGGGAAGAAATTTTCATCGGAGCGATGGGAGGGCTCGGGGTTGGTCAGGTGGGTAGTCGTTAGCTCGTCTTGAAACTCAGGGTTGACGAAGGAGTCTACCTTGAATTTCGATGATGGCAATTCGAAGTCAGCGGCTAATTTCGGTCGATATTTCTCAGAAGCTTGGTTTTCATGGCGATGTGGAACGGATTGTTCGCATAGTCATCGAGTGGATTTTTGCCGGAGTTGCGCTCTTCTCGGTCTTGTTCCTCGTTTCCGCAGTGGGTGCCATGGTTTCTAGCCGGGCGGTGGAGATTCGAATGGCAGGCTATCACTACAAAGGCCCCTTCTTCGCCTGCTGGCCTCTTATGACGATTGGGCTGATGGCAGTCGGAGGCGTGGGATTCTATCTCGTAGCGAGCTTTCGCCAAGGACTGGATTCTGTTCGGTGGAGCGGGAAGCGGCAGGAGATTTCTAGCGAGGAGGTTCAGGCGCAGGAATCGCGAGCGCCTTCCGATCAGGGCTAAAAAGGGGAGCTCCTTCTAGACAAAGTCGTCTCTCGCGTTAGCCTTTTTTCAGCTTATGGCAATCATACCACTGGAAGACAATTTTGAGGATGTGCTCGGCAAGGCGATGCGGGGAACGGGGATGTCGCGGGAGATTCTTTCCTCGCTGACCGAGGTGTCCGAGGACGATATCGCGAAACTGGAGGAAGGCGAATTACTTGAGGAACCCCTGCGCCGGATCGCGGCTTCATTGGGGCTGGATGCGGATAGTCTCGTGGAGCGGGCGCAAGGCAGTTGGCAGCCGGAGACCGTCGAAATGGAAGGCTTGCGCCAGTTCATCACTCCTCACAAGGACTACACCGTGGCGTCCTACTTGGTCTGGGATCCGGACTCAATGGAAGCGGCGATGTTCGACACCGGAACCAACGTCGATGATGCCTACTCGCTGGTGCAGGCCCTCGGGCTCAATGTCACCCAGCTTTTCCTGACCCACACCCATAGCGACCACATCAAGGCCGCGTCCAAGATCAAGCGCTGGGGCAAGGTCACCGCCCATACTTTGGGGAAAGAGCCGGCTCCGAACGCCGAGCGTTTTCTGGAAGGACAGGAATTCCGCATTGGCGCTCTCAAGGTGTCCACCCGCCTGACTTGGGGGCATTCTCCGGCTTCGGTGACTTATGTGGTGGACGGCTTGGACCGTCCGGTGGCGATTGTGGGCGATGCCATTTTCGCCCAATCCATGGGTGGCGGAGTGGTCTCCTATCAGGCCGCGCTGGAGACCAACCGGAAGGAGATTTTCACTCTCGCAGACGACACCATCATTTGTCCTGGTCATGGTCCGATGACCTCGGTGGCGGAAGAAAAGGCGCACAATCCGTTTTTTCCTGAGTTGAAGTGAAGGAGGAAAGGCCAGCCAAGGACGCGCCGAGAAAGCTCGGTGCCGGAGAGAGGGTGGGAGTGATTTTGAATACTCTGTTGCTTTCGGGTTGGGTGGTCTTTTTCCTTCTGGGATCGGTGGAAGGGATTCGCAGTGGTGATTCGGTGTATGTGGAATACGATGCGAAAGCCCAGAACGCGAAGCCGGGGAAATTTGAGGATAACTTGCGAGTTGAATTGATTAGCGACCGTGAAGAGGGCGAGAGTCGGTATATTCGCATGCGGATAGAAAAAGAGAGGACATGGTTCTCTTGGGCGGTGGCCTTTTTGGGAGGAGGGGGTGTCTTTTGGTTGCTTTGGTCAGCTAAGGTGCGCAATCCGGGACCCAAACCCGAGAAGTGGAAGCCTGATCTTTGGGGATAAATTTTTAACAATACAGAATATGAAAACAGTAGCATTTGTAGGAGTGGGGCGCATGGGCGCGAATATGGCACGACACCTGAAGTTGGATTGTGGCTACGACGTGACTGCCGTCTATGATGTGAATCGTGAAGCAGCCGAGTCTCTCGCTGAAGAGCTGGGTTCCAAGGTAGCGGAGACGCTGCCGGAGGTGACCGCGGCGGCCGATATTATTTTCACGGTGGTGACCAATGACGATGCCATGCGGGGGATCTTCCTTGGTTCCGACGGGTTGTTAGAGGGGGCCGATGGGAAGACCTTTATCAATTGCGCGACTCTCTCGCCCGGGATTCATGCCGAGGTGGCGGAAGCGGGCAAGGCAGCCGGGGCGGAGGTCTTGGAAGCGGCCATGGCTTCAAGCATCAGCCAGGCTCGCGAAGGCAGCCTTTACCTCATGATTGGGGGAGAGGAGAGTGTCTTTGAGTCGAACAAGAAGCTTTTGGAAGATCTGTCCATCAACCTGCGTCACTGCGGTCCCATTGGGAAAGCTGCTGAGGTGAAGGCCCTGGTCAATATGGTGATGAACATCAACACCGCGGGCTTGGCGGAAGGCTTGGGATTGGCGGAGGCCTTGGGATTGGACCTCGCGATGGTGCGGGAAGTCTTTTCCCAGACCGGAGCCAACTCGCGGGTCTTGGAAACGGACGCCGAAGACATGGTTGCTCGTGATCACGATTGCTGGTTTTCTGCCGAGCACGCTGCGAAGGACTCTGGAATTGCTTCTGATCTCGCGGTGGCGGCCGGTCTGAATCTCCCCGTCAACAATGCCACCCGCGCCCAATATGACGCCATGGTCGCCAAAGGCCTCGGTGGACTCGACAAAAGCGGAATCGCCGAACTGACTTTCAAAGGCCGGGGAAACTGAAGCAGCGGTTAGACGTTCTCCGGTAGGGTCCCTTTGATAAAGGGACCGCGAGTGTTCTGGGGTGCGCGAACGGTTCACTCGCGGACGAAGAGCGATAGCCTAGGGACCTTCCCCGAACATTCGCGGCTGTTTTGGCAAAACAGCCCTACCGACGAAGCAGCCTTACCGCTCGCCGCCTCTTTGGTGACTGCAAGAAGTGATCGACTTTCTGGAGTGCGCGCCGCTTGCTGCCGCTCTGAGGTGGATGGGTTCGTTCTTCAACCCCCCCCCTGGACCGAGCAAAGCTTGCTTGCTCGTCCTCCCTACCGCCACGAATTCAGAGAGAAAAAACGCCCAATCAACCAAAGCCTTCCCTCGCACTCTCGACGCTCTCCGGTAGGGACCTTTTGACAAAAGGTCCGCGAGTGGTCAGGGGTGTTCGAACGGTTCTCTCGCGAACGACGGCCCGGGGACCTTCCCCAAACCATCGCAGCTGTTGTATCAAAACAGCCCTACCGGTGGAGGCTGCTGACTCGTTTATCGGCCCGAAAAATTGAGGGGACGGTTCGGTGGGGCGAGTGGGGGCACTCGCGGTCCGGCAGTGCCCCCATCAAAGCCCTTGACAGGGCATATCAAAAACAACCCTACGCTTACGCCAACCTCTCAAAAAGACTCTGCGCCACTTGTAGAGCCTGAGTCGCTGGGCCCTCAGCGCGGGCTTCGGTATGGCTACCATTTTCCTCAAAGACTCTCGCGAAGAGACGAAGCTGACCATCTACCACCTGCGAGTCCACTCCCACCGGGGTATCACAACCAGCCTGCAGCAAGGCTAGAAAGTGTCTCTCCGCCGTGATGCGAATCATGGTCTCCTCATGATTGATCGCGGCCAGAATCTCACGCGCGGTCTCGTTGCTCTTGAGAATTTCCATCGCCACCGCTCCTTGCCCCGCAGCGGGAAGAAACTCAGCCCGGTCTAACAGATGCGCGGTGAGGGTATCGCCGTTCTCTGTCTGAAGCTCGCCTTGAGTGTTGTATCCAAGTCTCACCAATCCCGCTTCCGCCAAAATCGTGCCGTCCAGTTCGGGCTGGTCGACTACCTTTTGCAAGCGAGTAGGGACATTGCCGCGAATGTCCACCACCTTCAGGTCCGGGCGCAGGTGCAGGAGCTGAAGCTTGCGACGCACCGAGGAGGTGCCAATCGTCGCACCCGAGGGTAAGTCTAGCAGCGAGGGACCCCGCGTGATGAGGATGTCGCCTGTTGGGGCCCGGGGAAGCACCGCGCAGACCTCGAATTCGGGTTCCAGAATAGTGGGCACGTCCTTGAGGGAGTGAACCGCAAAGTCAATCTCACCATCTAACAGAGCTACCTCCAGCTCCTTGATGAAAACCCCTTTGTCCACCACACCCGATGCGGCCGCAACGGCGGCAAGTGGTACGTCGGTTCGCTTGTCACCGGTGGTGACGATGACTTGGCGGGTGAGGTCGCAGTGACCCGCGAGGGCCGTTTCGGTCATCTCGGCTTGGCAAAGGGCCAGCGCGCTGCCCCGTGTGCCGAGGGTAAGGTGAGTGGACATGATTTGGAAAAAAGGGGAAAGGTGGGAAGTTGAAAGCCAAGTGCCTCAAGGGCAAAGGTTTTGTGAACCTTATTGCAGCGGTGGTCCAGCCAAGAACCGTTCGGCTGCGGCAGGCCCTTCACTCAGCTTTTCGCAATCGGGACCAAAGTAGCCCACCACCTCGAACTTTTCGCTCGCGAGCGCTTGTTGGATGAGGTCTTCAGCGGAAAGACAGAGACGGCCGGCCTTTTCCCCCAAGGTAAAGCCGACCCCCGCTTGCCCGTGCCAGCACCGATAGATCAGGGCCGTGCAGGCCAGCCGGTGCGATTGACGAAAGTCGAAAGCGAAATCGTAGAGCTTTCCAACGTGGCCAAAGGCTCGCTCCGCGGCTCCTTCCCGGATATTGGCGCCGAACTTGCCCCGCAGGACCAGGAAGGCGTCGACGGAGAGGGTCTCGTTGAGGGGTCGCAGTTTTACGCCATCCTTGCGAGCCTCAACCACTTCTCCCTCGCCATTTCCCAGTTTCCCCACAAAAAGAGCCGCGTGGGGCCAAAAGCCGGGCATGAAGAGATTGCTCAAGGCATCGCGATGGCGGGTCACGATAATGTCGCCGGGTTCTAACAGCTCGGAGGCGCAGTCGCATTGGGTGAGGGCGCGTTTGGGTAACCGGCGAAGACCCGCAGTGGGATCCCGCAGCTCCGAGACCGTGCGTCCGCCAAATTCGAAAAGTTGAAACATGGTCTGCTCGAAGCCGGTGCGGTGACGGCGGCGAAAGGAATGGATTCGGTAGCGGATCCGGTGCTTCCAGTATTCGCGGCGCCGCGTTTCCATAAACGGTTCCTCTGCCGCCAGCAGGGTCACGATTTCACCGAGTTCGGGATCGTTGTGCAGATCGTGAATCTCTTGCTTGTTGCGGTCGTAGAATTGCCACGCTTCATGGAATTTCCACATGCGGCGCACCGAGCTCTGCAAGCGATAGACTTGGGTGAAGGCCTTGCGGGGGATTCCGAATCGGGGCTCAGCCTCGTCCAGCTTGCGACGCACGACCTTGCGGCCTTCCGCCATCCCAATCATGAACAATCCGCTACGCACCAGGAAGCACGCCGCCGTGAATCCCACGATAAAGACCCGCAACTGTTCTTGTCGCTCCAGTTTTCTTCCCATGTCCACCCAAGGCTCCATCCGGCCAACCACCCCGCGCAGGGCAGTGCGGACCTCCAGATATTGGGCAAAGACCTCGCGTAGGCGCTCGTCTTCGTCGGGCAGGTAGTATCCTCGTTCTTGCGCCGCCTCAGCATCGGCAATTTCTTGCTGCAAGTTTGTGCGCTTCGGCATCACGGGGGCAATCGCGAGCAAGGTGTCGCGGCTACTTTCGATTTCGTGGGCAAGAATGGCGGACATGTTCCACGTTCATCTTGCCGAAAAATGCTCTTGGTAGACAGCTGAAAAAGCGGCCTCTTTTTGACTCGTGATGAGCAGGTTGCTGGAGCTGGAGTGAGCTTTTTATTCGAAAAAATACTGGCCCGAAAGCGGGCCGGTCTGGTGGTCGACCTCCCAGTAGATGTGTTTAAGAAGGTCGTCCGCAGAGGGAGGGGGACTGGTCTTGGCTAACACGGCTGCGGCGTCGGCTTCTTTTAGATAGTGCTTCGATAGATCGAACGCTTCTTTTTCGGTGAGGAGTTGGCAGGCGATGAGTTGGTTTTTCCAATTGGTGAGCGGGTCGTGGTGCTTCTTTTCAAACTCGATTTCGTCTGACGTTCGGTAGCGCTTGGCGTTGGCATCGGCGATTGTGAATCCGTAGTAGCGATAGGTTTTGATCTCGACCACGGTAGGACGATGTTCGCGGCGGGCGCGCTCCAGAGCGGGTGCGAGACGATCACGTAGAAGCAAAAGGTCGCTCCCGTCCTCAATGAGATCCCAAGCCATATCATAATTCTCGGCACGTTGGGCAAAATTGGTTTTGAGGGCCGAGTGTCGGGGGACGGAGGTGCCCATGCTGAACTGGTTGTTTTCAATCACGAACACAACCGGCAGATTGAACAGGGAGGCCAGATTGAGGGCCTCGTGAAAGGCTCCTTGGTTGGTGGCGCCATCGCCCAGGATACACAGCGCCACGCCTGGCTTTTCCTGATATTTCAATGCAAAGGCGAGCCCGGTGGCCACGGGGGCTTGCGCCCCTGCACTGGCGAAACTGCCGTGGAAGTGATGCTGGGGTCCGAAGATCCCGAACATTCCGCCTTTGCCCTGCGCGCACCCTTCGAGCTTGCCGAAAAGCTCCGCCATGATGCTGGAGGCGGGAACGCCCATGGCGAGAGCATAGGCGATTGAGCGAGGGCCGCAAATCAGGTGGTCGTGCTCGCTCATGAGGCTCTTGAGGGCGACCGGAATGCCTTCTTGTCCAGCGTTGAGAAGGAGAAAACCTCCCATGTGGCCCGCGTTGTAGTGGAAAAGTGCTCGAACTTGGAAACGGCGGATCCGCATGAGCTCATGAAAGAGGTGAACTTTCTCTGTGTCACTGAGCGGGGGCGCGGTAGTCATTGCGCTACGAGGATGGCAGGGTGTTGGCGAGAGAACAATTGGGAATGACTCCGTCGGTAGGGCTGTTTTGATCAAACAGCCGCGAGTGTTGGGGGAAAGTCCTTGGGCCTGCTGCCGGCGTCCGCGAGAAAACCGTTCGAGCATCCCTGACCACTCGCGGAGCCTTTGTCAAAAGGTCCCTACCGGAGCGTGGACATTCTTGTCCATGAGCAGAGACTCGGGGTGTCAGAGGCTACGTTGGGATGGATTGGGTGTGGACGGACCGTCCCAGGGACAGGAATGTCCCTGCTCCGTCGGTAGGGCCGTTTTGCCAAAACAGCCGCGAATATTCGGGGAAGGTCCTTGGGTCTGCTGCCGGCGTCCGCGAGAAAACCGTTCGAGCACCCCAGACCACTCGCGGACCTTTTGTCAAAAGGTCCCTACTGGGGAGCGTCGAGAGTGCGAGGGCGGGATCTGATCGTTTGGGAGTTTTTTCTCTTTGAATTCGTGGCGGTAGGGAGGACGAGCAAGCGAGCTTTGCTCGGTCCGGGGTCGTTGCAGAACGAACCCATCAACCTCAGAGCGGCAGCAAGCGGCGCGCACTCCAGAAAGCCCTCCCCGGAGTTCTGGTCGATTGGACTCGATTGGCTCTTGAGCAGGGTTGCCGCTGCTTGGGGTCTGCTACTTTGCGATGAGGTCGTAGCCGCGTTGGTCGGTGACGGTGACGTCGATGAACTCGCCGACGGGGGCGTCCATGGGGACGAAGACGCGGCCGTCAATGTCGGGGGCATCCCACATGCTGCGGGCGATTCCTTCTTCCTCCACCAATACGCGAATCGTTTTGCCCAAGGCCTTGTCGTTCACTTTCTGGGCGATCTTGTCGATGGCACTGGTGAGCTCGCGATGGCGTTTCTTGATGGTCATGTGGTTGATGTGACCCTCATGTTTAAAGGCGCGCGTTCCTTCTTCCTTGGAATACTGGAAGATGCCGCAACGCTCGAACTGGAAGGTGTTGATGAACTCTAACAGCTCGTCGTGATCGGCTTGAGTCTCGTTGGGGAAGCCGGTGATGAAGGTGGTGCGAATGGCGAGATCGGGGATGCCGTCGCGCATGCGTTGCAAGAGGTCGCGAATGTATTGTCCGTCGGTCTTGCGGTTCATCAGCTTGAGCATGTGGTCGCTGATGTGCTGTAAGGGAATATCCACATAGCGAGCCACCTTGGGGCATTCCGCGATGGTCTGGATGAGCTCGTCCGACCAGTGGGCGGGGTGGGTGTAGAGAATCCGGATCCAGAAGTCGCCTTCCAAATCGTTGAGCGCGCGTAGCAGGGAGGCGAGGGAGTCGCCGCGACTGGAATCCACTCCGGAGGTCGGGTTGGGGCGCTTGCCTTCCCACAGATCCATCCCGAAGTAGGTAGTGTCCTGGGAGATGAGGTTGATCTCTTTCACCCCGCTGGCAATGAGCCCCTTGGCCTCTTGCACGACCGAGTCCTGGGTCCGCGAGCGGTGCTGACCACGAATCTTGGGGATGATGCAGAAGGCGCAGGTGTGGTTGCAGCCTTCCGCAATCTTTAGGTAGGCCATGTGGTTAGGCGTCAGGCGAAAGCGCGGGGTCTTGTAGTCGGGGATGTAGCGGGACTTGGCGGTGACGGTATCGATGGAGGCCGCGTCGGCATCTTTTTCCAAAGCCTGTCGCACGATGGAGGTCACGCTTTCGATTTGGTCGAGACCGATGAAGGCGTCGACCTCGGGCAAGAGTCCGGGAAGGTCTTTCTGGAAGCGTTGGGAGAGGCAGCCTGCCACGATGATCTTCTGCTTTTCGCGGGCGGGGTCTTCCGCGCGGTCATTGACGGCCTCGATGATGGTGCCGACGGACTCGTCCTTGGCGACATCGATGAAGGAGCAGGTGTTGATGATGAGCACATCCGCCAGTTCGGGATCGGGGATCAGGGTCATGCCATCATTGCGCAGATGTCCGAGCATGATTTCCGAGTCGATGAGGTTCTTGGCGCAACCAAGGGAGATGAGTCCGATTTGAGTAGGCATTGTGGTGTCGGGCGGCAGCTTAACCGGAGATGGCCGCAGAGGAACGCAGATTTTAGGAGAAAATTTGAAGCGCGGAGACTCGGGCTCGTCCAAGCAGAATGGGAACCATCAAGTCGACCGTGTTGTGGGGTGCTTTTGTTTGTTGCGGCTGGGCTTGGGGGCAGGACGCCGAGCCGAAAACGGCGGGAAATCAGGCTTCGAACGACCCTTTTGCTGACGATACCACGCTGGGTGGGGGGCTGGGCTATTCCGGTGGAATTTCTCCCGAACGGAAAGATCGCGTGACTGCCACCTTGTTGATCCGCAGCGAGATCTACGAGATTAGTGCTCTCAAAGCCGTGGAACTGCTGGATGAATATGAGGAAGATGTGGTCGCATTGAGAGCCGCGCTCCTCAAATTGGCCGCGAAAAAGGAGGTCGAACTGGTCGATACTTGCGCGCTTCGGGCTGATGCGGGAATCACGGCCTCGGCGGAGGGGATTGCGGAGACCATTTATCCTACCGAATATGAGCTCCCGGAGGTCCCCCAGATACTTGCCAGCATCACTCAGGAGGAAGCTGCCAGTGAGCCTGTGCCGGGCAAAGACATCGCCTTGCGTTTCCTGCAGGAGGTGGCCAACGACGCCACCCCCACGGCGTTCGAGACTCGCAATACGGGATCGACGACTGAAACCGAAGTTCGCACCGTGGAGGCGGAGGAGGGAACCTGGGATGTGCGCTGGGCTCCCGAGATGGTGCAATTGGCGGGGGAATCCAGCTGGCAGGACGGCGCGCTGACCATGCCGATCTTTACCAGCTCCCGCTTGAACAGTTCCTTTCGGGTGAAAGACGGGGCGTGGACTCTCACCGGGATGATGGCGGTGGGAAGAGTGGAGGGTGGAATTGATGCTGAGAAGAAAAGGATCTTTCTCCTGCGGGTTAAAAGAGTCCGATAGATACAAAAAAATCCGGTGGCCTGTTCGGCTCACCGGATTTCACCTCAATGGAGAAGTTAAGTGTTAGAAGCTTTGGAAGGCACCCTTGAGTGAGCGAACTCCCCATACCGCACGGCTGGCGTCGGTCACGGTATCAACTGCGTTTTGGCGCTTCATGGACTCGGTCCGCACGTTGTCGCGCTGCACGTAGTTTTGTTTGCCGGACTGCTTGAACTCAGCATCGGAGATAACCCCGTCACCATTGAGGTCGGCAACGGAAGCATTTTGGACAGACGAGCAACTGGCAAGTGCTGCGATGGGAACGATTAGAAGTAGTTTTTTCATCTTGGTTCGTATGTTGTTGAGGTTGGATTGTTTTGACTGACTAGTAGTAGTTGCGGCCGTATCCGTGGAAGCCGCCAAAGCGGTCGTCATATCCTTGCACCCCGGTGGGGTTGGGGGTGGGGGTCACGGCTTCTTGGCGCTCGACCTCTTCCACATTGACGCGTGGAGTCATTTGACCGTAGCCCAATTGACCCGTGCACGAAACCAAGCCGAGGGCGGCAAGACTAGCTAGAATGAGAAATGTATTCTTCATAATCTTCAGTAGCATAGTCATTTCAACCGGAGTTCGTCGACCGTGTTTTCCAAAAAATCTAGAATCTTCGGAGAACGGTATCCCGCTGGAAACTTTCCCGTGGTTCAGGATAGTCCAGGGTGTAATGGATTCCGCGTGACTCCTTTCGGCGAATGGCGCAATCGATGATGAGTGACGCGCAGGCGACGAGATTGCGAAGCTCGAGGATGTCGGGATTGACGCGATGACCCCAATAGAATTCGCGGACTTCTTTCTTGAGATTGCGGAGTCGGGTGGAGGCGCGACGGAGACGATTGTCGGTGCGCACGATGGACACATAGTCCTGCATCGTGCGGCGCAGCTCATCCCAGTTGTGGTAAATGTTGACCAGCTCGTCAGGGGCGGCGGTGTCCCCGTATTCCCAATCCGGGATGTCTGGGGCGGGGAGAGTGTCTTTGCCGGGAGGATAAAGTCGCAGGATCTCCGCGAGGGCCCGGCGCGCCATCACGTTGCCTTCTAACAAGCTGTTAGATGCCAAACGGTTGGCCCCGTGCAGACCGGTGCAAGCGACTTCTCCGATGGCAAAGAGGCCGCGAATGGTGGTCTTGCCCTCGATGTCGGTTTGCACCCCACCGCATTGATAGTGTGCAGCCGGAACAACGGGGATGGGGTCTTGGGTGGCATCGTGGCCAAAGTCGACCAAGGTCCGGTGGATGAAGGGAAAGCGTTCCGCAAAGTGGTCTCCCAGCGAACGAACATCCAAGTAGACACAGGGGGCTCCGGTTTTCTTGAGCTCGTGGTCGATGGCTCGGGCGACAATGTCCCGGGGAGCGAGCGAGCCGCGTTCGTCGTGGTCTTTTACGAACTCGTGGCCTTCCGCATTGATCAGCTTGGCACCCTCGCCGCGCACTGCTTCGGAGACGAGGAAAGAGCGGGCCTCGGGACCAGTGGCGCCGGGGTTGTAGAAGCAGGTGGGGTGAAATTGCACGAACTCCATATTCGCAATGGTCGCGCCGGCTCGCCACGCCATCGCCAGCCCATCGCCGGTGGCGGAGTCGGGATTGGTGGTGTAGAGATAGGTTTTCCCGCATCCTCCCGTCGCCAGAACAACCCGGTCCGAGCGAAAGATTTTCACCTCTCCCGTCTCCTTATCCAGCACATAGGCTCCCAGCACCCGGTCTTCAGTCGCCGAGCCCAACTTGGCCGTGGTGACCAGGTCGATGGCGAAGTGGTCTTCCAGGAGAGTCAGGTTCGGGGTCTGGCGGGCGGTCTCTACGAGGGACTCCGCAATCTCGCGACCAGTGGTGTCCTTGGCATGCAGAATCCGGCGCTGGGAATGCCCGCCCTCTTTGCCGAGGGAGAATCGGGTGGGATCATTTTCATCCTTATCAAAGTCCGTGCCCCACGCGACCAGCTCCTCAATGGTTTCGGCTCCTTCTTCCAAGATGGTGCGGGTGGCGTCCTCGTGGCAAAGCCCCGCTCCGGCATCGAGAGTGTCGGCGAGGTGCTTTTCCAAGGAGTCGCCCGGTTCGCGAAGCCCCGGCGGGAGGAGGGCGGAGATCCCGCCTTGCGCCCATGCGGTGTTGGAGTTCAGGAGCTTGCCCTTGGTAATGACGGTGACGCTGCCATGCGCGGCCGCCTTGATGGCAAAAGAGAGGCCCGCAATTCCGGAGCCAAGGACGAGAAAATCGGTCATAGGGTTGTTGGAGGGCCACTTTAGCCGATTTTCGGGAAAAGAAAGAGGCTAGATTTTCCTCAATGAGGGGATTTTCCCTGTTGTTCCAAAGTCTTTTCGGGTGAGGGGACTCCTGTGGTCAGCAGTTGCGAAAAGCTGCCGCTGTTTTTGACAATATGGCGTTGGGATGAAGCTGCCTGTTTGGTCTGCAGATAGACTGTGCTTTTTCCCAGGTTTTGGATGGAAGAAGATATACTTTTTTGCTTTTAGTAAGTTGATGGGGATCTCCAGAAGTTGAGTGAATGTGACACTTTCTTGAGAATGGTTTCACCTGATCTCGGTTCTTGGAGTTCTCACTCTTTGTTCTCTTCCATTCGAACAATCAAGAATCCGATTCTCATAAGCAATCTCACAACCCGACAGACTTCTTCTCATGAAAACTCTATTCACCTTACTCGCCACGGCTACCTTCTCCCTAGGCGATACCCCTCAAGCGATCATCGTGCTCGATGCCTCGGGCAGCATGTGGGGTCAGATTGAAGGAAAGGCCAAAATCGAAATTGCGCGCGATGTCATCGCCGAGCTCTTGGCCGACTTGCCTTCGGACTTGGAATTAGGGCTGGTGGCCTATGGTCATCGGCGGGAAGGGGATTGCGATGACATCGAGCTTCTCATTCCTCCGGGAAAGGTGGATCGCGCGAAGTTTCAGGACACGGTGAACAACATTGTGCCCAAGGGAAAGACACCCCTCACTGCTTCGGTCGAGTTCGCGGCGCAGGCCCTTAATTTCGCGGAGGAGAAAAGCTCCGTGATTCTCGTCACCGATGGGCTGGAGAACTGCGACCGCGATCCTTGTGCCACCGCCAAGATGTTGGAGGAGCAAGGCATCGACTTCACCGCGCATGTCGTGGCCTTTGACCTCACGGCCAAGGACGCCCTCACCGTGGAATGTCTGGCGACCGAGACTGGAGGACAGTTCTTGCCTGCTGGAGATGCCGCGTCGCTGGCCACCGCGATTGGAATGGCGGTCGACACTATCGTCACGCCCGAGGAAGAGGTGGAAGTGGAGCCCATCCTGGAGAATCCGGTTACTCTAACAGCACCCGATACAGTTGCTGCGGGGGCGCGCTTCGAAGTGGGCTTTGCGTTCGAAGGAGAGGGCAAGGGGCATGAGCGAGACTTCATCACCATTGTTCCCATCGACACCGAAGAGCGGCTCTGGGACAACTACAGCTACACGCGGGATGGCAGTCCGGTGGAAATCACCGCGCTTCCCGACCCTCAGAAAGCCGAGATTCGCTATCTTTCCGGACAAACCCGCAAGACCTTGGGGTGCCGTCCCATCGAGTTGACCGCCGTGACCGCGACTGTGAGCGCGGCGACTGAAGCGACTGCTGCCTCGCAGGTGGAGATCACGTGGACTGGTCCTGCCTATCCCGGGGACTTCATCACCATCGTCAGCAAGGATGCCGAAGAGAAAACCTGGGCCAAATACGCCTACGTCAAGCCGGGTGAGTCCGTGGTCAAAGTCGCGGGTCTGCCCACCGCAGGTCCCTGCGAGATTCGCTATCTTTTGGGTCAGGATCGCACCACGCTGGCTCGCGCGGACATTCTTCTCACCGAAGCTGCGGCGACTCTTTCCGCGCCCGAGTCCGTAGTCGTCGGCTCGACCGTGCCCGTGGAGTGGACGGGCCCCATGACGCCGGGAGATTTCATCACCATCGTGACCAAGGACACCCCCGAGAAAAAGTGGGCGAAGTATGCCTATGCCGATGAGAAAAATCAGCCGGCCCAAATCCAAGCTCCCATGACCCCGGGCGCTGCCGAGATTCGCTACATCGTGGGTCAGGGGCGCGAAACCCTTGCTCGGGTCGATATTGAGCTCACCGAAGCGACCGTGACCTTGTCTGCTCCCGAAACCATCGTCGCGGGATCGGATGTGGAAATCGAGTGGACGGGGCCGAACAACGCGGGCGATTTTATAACCGTGGTGCCCAAGGACTTGCCCGAGAAGAAATGGGCAAAGTATGCCTACACCGATATCGGTTCGCCCCTAAAGGTCGCCGCGCCCCTCGATGCGGGGGAGGCGGAAATCCGCTACATTGCAGGTCAAGGTCGCGACACCCTCGCTCGCATTCCCATCACCATCGAAGCCCCGACCATCGTGCTCACGGCGGCCGCCAGCGCCGAAGCTGGGAGCAAGGTGAACGTCGAGTGGACCGCGCCCAATAATCAGGGCGACTTCATCACCATCGTGCCCAAAAACACTCCCGAGAAGAAGTGGCTGAAGTATGTCTACGCCAACGCAGAGTCACCTGCCGGGATTGAGGCCCCAGACGAGGCTGGAGAGGCTGAGATTCGCTACATAGCAGCCCAAGATCGCCGCACCCTGGCTCGCGTTCCGATTACCATCACACCCTCGAGCAAAGAGGAGTAGAGGGGGAAGATAGAGAAGCTCCTGAGAGCCAAAGGCTGGAAAAGATTTCGCTAGCAGCAGCTTGTCTGCTGCGGAGTCATGGTGCCCCGAAGGGCTCATCTTAAAACGAGGAAACCCGCTAGGCCTTGGAGACTTAGCGGGTTTCGAAAGTGGTACGTGGACTGGGATTCGAACCCAGGATTCGATTCCTTGTGTCCATTACGTTCGAGGAGGTGCTGTAATCCTTGTTAAATCAATGAATCGTATTTTGGTGAACGTAGTGAAACACCATTGACTGTTACTACTGTGTTACTACTATTTCGCCATGGCAACCGTTCATCGTATGAAGGAGCCTTCGGGCAAGCTGTCTTCCAAGTATTACGCTTTCTTTCGGGTTCCCACTTCGGACGGTGGGTTTAAGCAGGTGAAGAAGACCACGGGCCACACCACGAAAAAGGAGGCTCTAGCGGTAGCCAATCAGCTTGAAAGGGAGGCTCTTGCGGAAGCGGGCGCGAGTGACAAGCACGCCGAGGCCATTCTCTCCAAGGTGCGCGAGGCCGGTGAACTGGCTCTCAAGGGTAGACTTAACCCCGCTCATGCTCGGCGTCTCATTGGTGAGATTATGGAAGTTTCCGGGCAGGGGAGTTTGAAAGAACGTTCTTGCCGAGAGTGGTTCTCTGAATGGATGAAGGATAAGGAGGCTACCACCAAGATCGCGACCGTTCGCTTCTATCGCTCCACCACCAAGGACTTCCTCAACTTTCTTGGCGAACGAGCCGACAATCACCTCGAGACGGTTACCTCTGCTGATATCCGTGCTTTTCGGGATTCCGTTATCGCCAACGGACGCACCGGAAAAACTGCGAATCACAAGCTCAAGTGCCTACGCTCCATCTTTGGGGATGCGGTCAAAGCGTCTGCTCTCCTTCAAAACCCAGCTTCCTCGGTGAAGCAAGTCAACGAGGATGACTCGACCTCTCGAGAGCCCTTTACCCCTGCCGAGATTCAGCAGCTTCTCGAATCTTCGCCTAATGTGGATTGGCGGGGAGTCATTCTCTTGGGAGCCTTCGCGGGCCTTCGTCTCACCGATTGCGCTAAGCTCAAGGTAGGGAATATCGATCTCGAACGCCAAGTCCTGCGATTTATGCCGCGCAAGTCCGACCGGAAGAAGAAGGTCTTGGAAATCCCCCTTCACTCGGAGCTTGTCGCTTATTTCACAGAGAACCCGCCCGCGCCTTTTGCCGCGAACCCTCTTTTTCCGACCTTGGCGAAAGTTTCTACAAGTGGACGCAATGGTCTTTCTTCTCGCTTCAAGGACATCATGAACGCTGCCGAGATAGAGCGTCACGTCACCCGCAGAACCAAGGACGGCGCCGCCCGTGAGACCGCTTCTCGTTCTTTTCACTCATTGCGCCACAGCTTCACCTCGATGCTTGCGAAGGCCAATGTTTCGGAGGAGGTCCGCCAGAAGATGACCGGCCATACCGAAAGCGCGACGCATCAGATTTATACCCACCTTGAATTGGAAACTTTGAGAGAGGGAGTAGAGCGTATCCCTGGAGTGAGTGTGGGCTGATCCCTAACTGCGAGACCTTTAACTCAGAGATATGTGTGCTCGACAAGGCCTCATGAGACGCTACGGAACGACATGAGGATGCGATTGGTGTTTCTTTTATCCTCAATTTCTCCTTCACTCTCTTGATAAATCAGATGGAAACCATCGATAACGTCAACTCCCTGTTAGGGGACAATCTCAAGGAAGCTCTTGAAACGGGTTCGAAGCTTCGAATTGCTGCTTCTTGCTTCTCCATGTTCGCCTATCAGGCTCTCAAGAATGAGTTGGAGCAAATCGACGAACTCGAATTCATTTTCACCTCCCCAACTTTCTCTCACGGGGAAGCGACGGATAAGATTCGGAAAGAACAGCGCGAATTTTTCATCCCCAAGCTTGAACGCGAGCGAAGCCTCTACGGCACCGAGTTCGAGATTCAACTTCGCAATAAACTCAATCAAAAGGCCGTTGCCCGCGAGTGCGCGGACTGGATTCGTCGCAAGGCCACCTTCCGCTCCAATGCTACCAAGGCCGCGATGCAGCCGATGGCTTGCGTCAATTCTCCGAATTCCGAGCCCTCTGTCTATTTCCCGTTTCAGGGATTTACTTCCGTGGACCTCGGTTATCAAAAGGGTGAAGCTTTCTCTAATCTCGTTAACAAGTTCTCAGGCTCCGAGATGACCCGGAGCTTTCTCTCCACCTTCGAGCAAATTTGGCAGGACGAAGAGAAGCTTCGTGACGTCACTGACGAGGTAATCGAGCACATCTCGACGGTTTACGCGGAGAACTCCCCCGAGTGCATCTACTTCGTCATCCTCTACAACATCTTCAACGAGTTCCTAGACGACATCGACGAAGACAATCTTCCCAACGACAAGACCGGTTACGAAGACACCGTGGTCTGGAAAAAGCTCTTCAACTTTCAGCGAGACGCCGCCATTGGTATCGTCAACAAGGTTGAGACCTACAACGGCTGTATCCTTGCCGACAGCGTAGGCTTGGGTAAGACCTTTACCGCTCTCGCAGTCATCAAATACTACGAGCTTCGCAACAAGTCCGTTCTCGTGCTTTGCCCAAAGAAGTTGTCTGACAACTGGCTCACCTATAATCGAAACGCTAAGACGAATATCTTGGCCGCTGATCGATTCAACTACGACGTGCTCAACCATACTGACCTCCAGCGCACCTCTGGGGAGTCCTACGGCTTCAAGCTCAACCAAGTCAATTGGGGCAACTACGACCTCGTGGTCATTGACGAATCCCACAACTTTCGCAACGCCAAGCTGGGCGAAGAAGAGCGAGAGTCGCGCTACGAATGCCTCATGAATCAAGTGATTCGCTCTGGGGTGCGGACCAAGGTTCTCATGCTCTCGGCTACGCCGGTTAACAATCGCTTTTCCGATCTTAAGAACCAACTCGCGCTCGCTTACGAGGGCGAGTCCGAGACTCTTCGCGAGAAGCTTGGCACCGACAATTCGGTCGAGGAAATTTTTCGTCAAGCGCAGGCGGCCTTCACTCGCTGGAGCAAATTACCAGCGGAAGAACGCACCTCCGAGGCCATCCTTTCTTCCCTCGACTTCGAGTTCTTTGGGCTTCTCGATAGCGTCACCATCGCTCGCTCCCGCAAGCATATCGAGACCCACTACGACACCAGCGAGATTGGCACCTTTCCCACTCGTCGCCCGCCGATCTCCTTTCGACCACCACTCACCGAGCGCGAAGATGTGCCATCCTTTTCGGAGATTCACGCTTCCCTCACTGCTCTAACCCTCGCTGTCTATACTCCGGCAAGTTACCTTCTCCCAAGTCGTCGATCCAAATACGAAGGCTCCTACGAAGACCTCGAAGGAATCTCTCGCAACGTTTCACTCGAAGGCCAGCAAGCGGGCATCAAGTCCTTGATGACGGTCAACTTGCTCAAGCGGTTAGAAAGTTCGGTTCATTCCTTCCGTATCACGCTGGGTAAGCTCTACCGCAACATTCACCAAACTCTGGAGCGAATCGAAGCCTTTCAATCTGGTCAACTTGCCAAAGGAGCAAAGGCCGCCGGTCTCTCCGTCGACTTTGATTTTGAGGAAGACGATTTTCCAGACCCCTCGCAATCGGCAGGGGACTTTGACTTCGACGACCTCGATCTCACGAGTTGGGCGCGCGAGCTCTCGGCTGATTCGTCTATCGCCTCCGACCTTCTTGCTGAGATGGATAAAGTCACTCCAGGGCACGACCAGAAACTCCAGCACCTCCTTACCCATCTGCAACAGAAGGTCGAAAACCCGATCAACCCAGGCAACAAGAAGGTTCTCCTCTTCACCGCCTTTGCTGACACCGCCGACTATCTCTATGAGCAAGTCGCCAACACCCACCTTGCCCGCTTTGGTCTCCATGTCGGAAAAATCACCGGCACTTCAGCACCCAAGACCACGCTCGCAAAGTCTCACGACTTTCAAGAAGTCCTCACTCTCTTTTCTCCTCGCTCTAAGGAGAAAGACCTCCTCCTTCCGGATGAGTCCCACGAGATCGATCTCATCATTGCCACGGACTGTATCTCCGAGGGACAGAACTTGCAGGATTGCGACTACCTCATCAACTATGACATCCACTGGAACCCGGTGCGCATCATCCAGCGCTTTGGTCGGGTGGACCGGATTGGTTCTCCCAACGAGTCCATCCGACTCGTCAACTACTGGCCCGACCTTTCGCTGGACGAATACATCAACCTCAAGGAGCGCGTAGAAAGCCGCATGGTCATCGTCGATATGACTGGCACTGGGAGCGACAACGTTCTCGACCCTGCAGCCAACGAAGTCTCATACCGCAAAGAGCAACTGCGTAAGCTCCAAGACGAAGTCATCGAGATGGAAGACCTCAAGACCGGGATCTCCATCACCGACCTCGGGCTCAATGATTTTCGCATGGACCTCCTCGGTTATTTGCGTGAGCACGGAGACATAACCCGCACCCCTCATGGGATTCATGCCGTGGTACCCGCAGACCCCGCGAGGGGGCTTCATCCCGGAGCCATCTTTGCCCTCCGCAATCGCATCGAAGAGGTCAATATCGACAAGCTCAACCGCCTCCATCCCTACTATCTCGTTTTCGTGGGGGAGAATGGAGACGTTCAGGTGAAGCACACCGAGCCCAAGCGTCTTCTCGACCTCCTCCGCACCGCCTGTCGAGGCCGGAGTGAGCCCCTTGCTGAGCTTTGCCAATCTTTCAACGCGGCCACCGACGACGGCCGCAAGATGAATCGCTACTCCGACCTCCTCGACCAAGCCATTCGTTCCATGATTGAGGTCAAGGAAGAGTCAGACGTTGATAGCCTATTTACCCCTGGCGGCACGAGCGCATTGGTCGGTTCCATCAAGGGGCTCGACGATTTCGAGCTCATCGCTTTTCTTGTTATCAGACCATGAACGCCAATCAACTTCTGAAAGAATTTGGTAAAATTCGACGCCCTGCCCATGCCACGGCCATGATGAAGCAGCTCCTTGAACCCCACTCTTTTTGCGAGGATTTTGCTGAAGTTCCCGCTACCGCTGATTTGTTTTCTCTGGTCAGCTTCTTCATGAGAGATGACTATCTAAAGGATCCCGGGGTTTTTGCGAGAGAGGGAGAGCTTCTGCCTGACGAGCCTCAGTCTGTTTTGGAGTTGGAGATTCAGCGCACCGAAGAGGGATATTCTATTTCAGCGAACTTCTACTACGGTCTTGGCTTAGGTCGTGGAGCTCAAGCCAAGTTCGATCTCAGCGGGCGGATGAAGGGCAGACAACTGATTTGGCTAAGGTGAGCAGACCGATGTTTATTTGCCCTCCAGCCTCCCTGCTTAACCGCAAGATCGCCAAGGCCAAGTTCCTGGCCAATAGCCATCCATCCACGCGTATCCGTGAATTGTTGACGTCGCAGGTCCAAGATATCATTTGGCATGCCAAGCTCTCGCCAGAGTCTATCAACCTCCCGGCGACTCCCGCCGTAGCTGAAATCGAGGTCTTTCATCTCGCCCTCAAGGGGAAAGACGTGCACCCCGACCTCCTCGACTTCCTCGACAAAAGCATCCCGCATCCCATTATCTTTCGTTTGAAGAATATCGAGGGCCATCTGGCTTACTCAGCCGCCTACAAGCGTCCCAGCGAAAGTGAATTATTCGGTCACGTTCTCGGCTCCCGCTTTTCCACGCCTTTCACGCCGCAATCTTCATCACCTCTTGTTCTCCCCACCGCCCTTGATCTCGAAAAGCTCTACCTCATCCTCTTCGAGCAATTGCTTCCGCTTTCCGCCCGGTCAAACGAACCCCTCGAAGCCCTCATCCTCCGCAACAAGCAGCACCAACTCCTCTCCCGCCAAATCCAAGCCCTTCAGAATAAAGCGAACCGTGAAAAGCAGTTTAACCGTCGAGTGGCCCTCAATCAGGAACTCAATCTTCTCAAAGACCAACTCGACACCCTCCAATCCTAGAAAATACCAACTTAGACCCATTTATACTCGATTTCGGGTATAAATGGACTCCGGCTTCTGGACGATTTCACAACTACGGTTCATTCTTGGTGCAATTTTAGGAGAGGTCGACCTACAGTTCTCAACAGATTCACCATGCGCATCGAAACCATTCGGATCCAAAACTTCAAGTCCTTGCAGTCGGTTGACCTTACCGATCTACCTTCCTTCTGCGCCTTCGTGGGACGTAATGGTTCAGGAAAGACAACCCTCTTCCGGACCTTTGCCTTTTTGAAGAGCTGCCTGGAAACCAATGTCCGCACCGCTCTCAATCGCGAAGGAGGGCGTAATGGCTTCTCAGAGGTGGTCACTCGAGGTCATCTGGAGGAAGCGATCGAGATCGAGATTCAATTCCGCATGGAGATTGCGGGAAAAAACCGCCTCGTGACCTATGCTCTCAAAATTGAGAACAAAGATAGCAAGCCAGTCGTCGCGCACGAAGAGCTGCGTTACAAGCGCGGCCGCTATGGCAGTCCTTACCGCTTTCTCAACTTTCAATACGGCGAAGGCTACGCCATCACCAATGAAGAAGATTTCACCAAGCCCGACGAAGAGCTAGAGCGAGAGTTTCAAAAGCTAACTTCTCCCGACACCCTAGCTATCAAAGGGCTGGGACAGTTTGACAAATTTAAAGCGGCGCAAGCCTTCCGAACCCTCATCGAGCAATGGCACATCTCCGACTTCCACATCGGCGACGCCCGCGGGGTCAAGGACGACGACGATGCGCGGCACCTTTCCGCCTCGGGTGACAACCTTCCGTCCGTCGCTCGCTTCCTGATGGAGCATCACCCGGAACGCTTCGAGGAAGTGAAGCGAAAAATGCGCGAGCGGGTCCCGGGGGTGGACGATATCGAGGTCAAGCTCACCGAGGACGGGCGTCTCCTGATGCGCTACAAGGACGGAGCCTTTAAAGATCCCTTTATCGATAAGAACGTCTCCGATGGCACCGTCAAGATGTTCGCTTACCTCATACTACTGCACGACCCCTTGCCTCATCCCATTCTGTGCGTGGAGGAGCCGGAGAATCAGCTCTACCCCGAGTTGATGGAGATTCTTGCCGAAGAATTTATGGAATATGCCAGTCGTGGGGGCCAGGTCTTCGTTTCAACTCACTCCCCACAGTTTCTCAATGCAGTCCCCCTCGATAGTCTCTATTTGATTGAAAAGGAAAAAGGCATCTCGGCTATTCATCGAGTGAAGAACGACAAGATTCTCGCCGAACAAGTTGCCGAAGGCTGGAAGCCGGGCACCCTCTGGGAGCAGGGGGAGTTCAACGGAGTCGCCAACCGCCTCAATGCTGGGATATGATCGTCATCCTCTCTGAAGAGGCCTCCATGCGGGCCACCCTTGTCGCGCTTTTTACCCGATACTACCCCAGTTTAGTGGAGGGGATCCATTGGCAAATTATTGCCTTTCAGGGGAAAGCCGATCTCGAGAAAAATTTTCCCCACAAGATGCGCAGCTGGTCCTATCTTTCTCCCCACTTCATCATCTTGCGGGACAATGATGGTGCCGATTGCACGGTGTTGAAGGAGCGACTCCGCGAACGGGCTCGCACCACGGGGAAGCCCTATCATATTCGCCTCGTCTGCCAAGAGTTGGAAGCTTGGTTGCTGGGTGACATGGAAGCCATTCAGCAAGCCTATCCTCACTCTCGCGCAACCAACCACACCAATACCGCAAGATTCCGAAATCCTGACAGTCTCGGCAACCCTTCGGAAGAACTCGCCAAAATCACTGGTGTCTCCAGCAAGACCGCAAAGGCCCACGCTATCGCTCCCCATCTCGATTCCTCTCGGATTCAGTCCCACAGCTTCCAAGTCTTCTGGAAAACCATCGCCCACTTCTTTCCTGAAAGCGCCCTTCAACTCTGAACAACGTCCACTCTCCCATGAACAAACTCAAGCTCCACTCCAAGGACCTCACCATGGAAAATATTGAAAAGCTCGCCGAACTCTTTCCCAACTGCATGACCGAGACCCTCACGGAGGATGGCTCGGTGAAGAGCGGTATCGACTTCGACCTCCTGCGGCAGGAGTTGTCGGCGGATCTCGTGGAGGGGCCGCAGGAGCGGTATCGCTTGGACTGGCCGGGCAAGCGGGAGGCGCTGGCCACGGCCAATGCTCCCATCGCCAAGACCCTGCGACCGTGTCGCGAGGAGTCGATGGACTTTGAGAGCACCGAGAATCTCTACATCGAGGGCGACAACCTTGATGCCCTCAAGCTCTTGCAAGAGACCTACCTTGGCAAGGTGAAGATGATCTACATTGACCCGCCTTATAATACCGGCAACGACTTCATCTACGACGATAACTACTCCATGACGCGCGAGGATTATCGGGAGCTCTCAGGTGACGTCGATGAAGACGGGAATCAGATGTTCGATGAGGAAAAGTGGCAGCAGAATTCCAGTGCGCGAGGCCGCTATCACTCGGAGTGGCTTAGCATGATGTACCCAAGGCTGAAGCTGGCGCGGAATTTATTGAGGGAGGATGGGGTGATTTTTATTTCGATTGATGATAATGAAATCGCTAACTTGAGAAGAGTTTCTGACGAGGTCTTTGGAGCCGAAAATTTTATTGCGAATATTATTTGGCAAAAGAAGTATAGCACAAAATCAGACTCGAGACACATTTCGGAATCACACGATCATATCGTTGTTTACGGTAAACGTTCGGAAAAAGTCTTTCTCAATGGGCTGCCTAGAACCGAAAAACAACTTAGTATTTATAAGAATCCGGACAATGATTCTCGAGGAAGGTGGACGAGTGATAATTTGCTTCGAACTGAAGCGCGTGAATATGCAATCTTTCCAATCAAGTCTCCCAAAACCAATGAGGAGTTTCTTCCTCCCGATGGGAGCAGCTGGCGTTACAACCGAGACAAGATTGATGAGCTAATATCTGACAATCGTATTTGGTTTGGCGTTGAAGGAACCTCTCGACCTCGACTTAAACGATTTCTGTCAGAAGTTCAGAGTGCTGTTACTCCGCAAACTTTTTGGTCTTTTGAAGATGTAGGTCACAGTGATCAGGCGAAGAAGGAACTAGGAAGGCTTTTTGATGGTCCGTCGTTTTCAACACCTAAACCAGTCGCTCTTTTACAAAGAATAGCTCTCATTGGGGCGAACCCCAACGACATCATCCTCGACTTCTTCTCCGGATCCGCAACCTCAGCCCACGCCGTCATGAAACTCAACGCCGAAGACGGAGGATCAAGGCGGCACATCCAAGTTCAACTCCCCGAGCCTTGTGATGAAAAGTCAGCGGCCTTCAAAGCCGGTTACGCGACCATTGCCGAGATTGGCAAAGAGCGCATCCGCCGCGCCGGTGCGAAGATCAGAGAAGAACTGACAGCGCAGCTCGAAGGCGAATTGCCAGGCTCCGAAAAGCATAACGAAATCACCGCCAAGCTGGCCCAGCTCGACACTGGCTTTCGCGTCCTCAAAGTCGACAGCTCCAACATGACGGGCGACTACTACAAGCGCCCCGACCAAACCACCCAAGACGGCCTCGACCTCGCGGTGGAGAACATCAAGCCCGACCGCAGCCCTGAGGACCTCCTCTTCCAAGTGATGCTCGATTGGGGAGTGGACCTCGCGCTCCCCATCACGCGCGAGACCATCGCGGGCAAGGAAGTTTTCTTCGTGGCCCCCGGCAATGGGCAGAATGAGGACGCCGCCCTAGCGGCCTGCTTCGAGGCTGGTCTCGGTGACGATTTCTCCAAAGCCCTCGCCAAGAAGCATCCCCTGCGGGCCGTCTTCCGCGATGCTTCCTTTGCCGACGATGCCGCCCGCATCAACGTGGAGCAACTCTTCAAGACCCTCAGCCCCCACACCGAGGTGCGGGCGATTTGAGCGATCACCTGAAAATGGCTGCAGACAGAGTAGAACCTTAATGAGGCTTGAATAATCTTTGATTTTCGTTTGATTTTATAGCAATGAAACCTATTCTCCCCGCCTTCCGCCTGTTAGGGTGGAGTTTGGCTAGGGAGGAAAGACGAGGAATCCCGTGCTAAAAACCAGTTCAAGTGTAAATTAGAGATACGAAAATAAAATCAGATGAGCGCAACGAAAGTGAGCACCGCCCCGGTTAAACCCCGCAAAACGTCGCTCTGCTCGGTCGCAGGACAGGCGTTAGGGAATAAAGTCCTCAGGAAAGGACAGAACCGACTAATGTTAAAGAATCGGAACCGCAAACCCTCCAAGAAAGCTCAGAGTCAGCAAGCGATTGCCCGGGCCACCGCTCTGGTTGACAAGCAGCTAGCCGAGTTGAAGGCCCATTTGTTGGGCAAGGCCGAGATGCAGGCCTTCTTGGATGCGGCCAATGTGGCAGTTGATGTCTATGAGGATGAAGTGGAGGGACTTGTAGAGCGGGCCACTCTGCCCGAATTCGTGGTCTTTACCACCGTGATTGAGGAGGATTACCCGGAGCGCTTTCTTGAGGATATCCACCCCGTCATTGAAAGGTTGAATGACGAGGGCAATGCCAGTTACCTCGTGATCGTCTTTGCGGAGCCATCGACTTTGACGCTAGCTCTCACTTCGCGCTTGTTTGGTCAATATCCGCGCTTGAAGGGACGAGTGGAGATTGCCCACCACTTGGAGAATCTGGAGAACGAGCTTAGCGAAGCCTTTAGCAAAGCGGTCGCCGATTGGACGGAAGCGCCTACCCTTCTTGATGACGCGAGGGATGGTCTCAAGGGAATCGCCGACCTTTACTCCGATTCCAAGCCAAGCCGCTTGTGCGGCAAGAAAATTGGAAAAATCTTTGGCTATCGTGGCAAAGAGATGGCCACCATTCTCTCGCAATCGTTGGATCGGCCGGTTTCCGCAGCGGCCTTTTCTGCCACCCCCGACAATGATCGGCTGCAGGACTGTCTGCGCAACTTCGAGCTGATCGCCCGCTTGCGAACCGTAATGAGCGAGGCTGAATTCAATGCCTGGTTAGGAGCGGACAATTGGAGCTTGGAAGACGCGTCGCCCCGGCAGTGCATCCTGGAAGGAGATGTCGATGCAGTTGCGGGCTTGGCAGCACGTATCTTAGAGGGTAATCCTAGTTAAACGCTAGGATTGATGGAACTGATATACAAAACGCAGAAAACCACTGCTCCAACGACATTCTTCTTCGGCTGCGTCCACCGAGTAGTCCCTAAAAGAACCTATCAGGAGTGCGATCCCCGTTCTTTGCTCCACGTTACAGGGAACCCCAACCGGTGCAATGCCATGGGAGTCCACGCCCTATATGTTTCGCCTGAGGGCGAAACCGCAAAGAGGGAGTATCGCTTCCACATCCCCACTGGTGAAGCTCACCAGTTCATTGCCTATTTGCGTTGTCGGCTTTTACTTGATCTACAGGATGAGAGCAGTTGGGCTACTTTTGGACTTGAGGAACGCGACTTCTTTGCCGGTATCGATCGCCGGATGAAGCGAGAGTCCCTCCCCCTACATCAGATCGGTGCCGCGATTGCTGAGCGAAAGGTTTTCGGACTGGTTGACAATATACCGCAACTTGTAGCGGGCATCGCCTTTCCTTCCAACGCCTGTCATCAGTCGGGCATTACAGGAACTAACTTTGCTTTGTTTCGAAATGCCTTCGAAGACCCCAATTCCTTGGAACCCATGAAACAAGCCGAACATTTGCAACCCACTCTGGCGGATCGTTGGCCGATTTCCAGCTAGCTTCCGTGCAAACTCTTCGCCGTAGTCAATTCTCCTTTAAGCACCCCTTGTGATTTTGCAGCTTAGGCATGTGACCTTGGCGCACAAGCATGTGACTTTACGCCAGATGCTCGCGCCACCAATTAGTCCCTACCCGGCCCCATGAAACTCCAATTCACCCACAAGGCTTACCAAGCAGCCGCCGTCCACGCCGTCGTCGATTGCTTTATGGGGCAACCCAAACAGGCCGGACTTACCTACCGTCTTGATCCGGGCAAAAAGGAGGGGACGGACGGGCAGAAGGAAATGGATTATCAGGACAACGCTTTTCGTAATGCCGACTTGGCCTTGCCGACTGAGGCCCTACTGGAAAACGTCAAATCTGTTCAACGCGGGCAAAACCTGACGGTGTCCAAGAACCTCGTGAAGACCGTCAACGCCGATGTCAACCTCGATGTGGAGATGGAGACTGGCACGGGGAAGACTTATGTCTACATCAAGACCATGTTCGAGCTGCACCGTCGTTATGGCTGGAGCAAGTTCATCATCGTGGTCCCTAGTATTGCGATTCGCGAGGGGATCCAGAAGTCCTTGGAGCTGACCAGCGCGCACTTTCTGCAGGATTATCACAAGAAGGCCCGCTTCTTCATCTACAACTCCAAGCAACTGCACAATCTGGAGTCCTTTTCCTCCGACGCGGGTATCAATGTGATGATCATCAATACGCAGGCCTTCGCCGCCAGAGGGAAGGATCAGCGCCGGATCTACGAGGAGCTGGATGACTTCCAATCCCGTCGTCCCATCGACGTCATCAAGGCGAACCGGCCCATTCTGATTCTCGATGAGCCCCAGCGGATGGAAGGGAAGAAAACGCAGGACTCCCTCAAGGAGTTTAACCCCCTCTTTGTGCTGCGCTACTCGGCTACTCACAAGACCACGCACAACCTGGTCCATCGTCTCGATGCCCTGGATGCCTACAATCAGAAGCTGGTGAAGAAGATTGCGGTGCACGGGATTGCTCAGAAGGGGCTCACGGGCACGGATAGCTATCTTTACCTGGAAGGATTGACTCTTTCCCGCTCCAAACCCGTGGCGCGCTTGGAGTTCGAGATTCAATCCAAGAGCGGCCACATTAAGCGCACCCTGCGCAGGATATCGGTAGGCGATAATCTCTTCGAGCTTTCCGGGGAATTGGGCCAATACCAAGGCTACGTGGTCTCCGACATTGATGCCATTCACGACAAAATCATCTTCACCAACGGCAAGGAGCTTCCGGTGGGACGAGTCTCGGGTGATCTCAATGAGGAGGCCCTGCGACGGATCCAGATTCGAGAAGCGATTCGCGCGCACTTGGAGAAGGAGCGGGAGCTGCACGAGCAAGGCATCAAGGTGCTGACTCTCTTCTTCATCGATGAGGTGGCCAAATACCGTAGCTACAATGAGGAGGGCGAGGAAGAAGCAGGGGAGTATGCCAAAGTCTTTGAGGATGAATACAACGAGCTTCTGAACGAATACTTGGAACTCGGCGAAGACGGCTTTCAAAAATATCTCAAAGGCATCGCTCCGAAGAAAACGCACAATGGCTACTTCGCCATCGACAAGAAAGGACGCCTCATCGACCCCAAGGTCAAAGCCAAAGGGGAAGATGCGGGGCTGACCGATGACGTCTCGGCCTACGACCTCATCTTGAAGGACAAGGAGCGCCTGCTGTCTTTTGCAGAGCCCACCCGCTTCCTGTTCTCCCACTCCGCTTTGCGCGAAGGCTGGGATAACCCCAATGTCTTCGTCATTTGCACCCTGAAGCACAGCGAGAACACCGTTTCCCGCCGTCAGGAGGTGGGACGTGGGATGCGGCTTTGTGTGAATCAAGATGGAGAGCGTTTGGACGACCCGGCGACGGCACACGAGATCAATCAGCTCACCGTCATCGCAAACGAATCCTACGAAGTCTTCGTGAAGGGGCTGCAAGCGGACATTCGCGACAGTCTGTCCAGTCGTCCCAAGATGGCTACAGAGTCGTTCTTTGAAGGCAAGGTGATCACCGATGCCGAGGGGCAGCAGGTCACCATCGACAAGGGCTTGGCGAAGAAGATTCACCGCTATCTCATCAAGCACGATTACATCGATGAGGGAGACCTCATTACGGAGGAGTATCACGGAGCGAAAGAGAACGGGACCTTGGCGAAGCTGCCTCCGGAATTGGAAGCCTACACCGACTCGCTAGTGGTCCTCATCGACACCGTCTTCTCTGACGCCGCGATGCCGCAGATTGTGGATAACCGGGCCGCGAAGGAAAATCGCCTCAATGAGAACTTCCAGAAGAAGGAATTCCAAGAACTCTGGAAACGCATCAATCACCGAGCGGCCTACACGGTGGCCTTTGATAGCGAAGAATTGGTGCAAAAGGCAATCAAGGCGGTGAACACTAACTTGCGTGTTGCTAAGCTGCAGTTCCAGTTGAAGAAAGGGCAGCAAGAAGACGAGATTTCGCAAGAGAGTCTCGAAGCGGGAAAGAGCTTCGTTCTTCGGGCTCAAGAAACGGAATACAATGCCAAGAGCATCCAATCGACAGTCTCCTACGATCTCATTGGCGAGATTGCCGCGCACACCCAGCTGACTCGTCGAACGGTCGGAAGCATTCTGCAAGGCTTGGAGCTGCCGGTCTTCAATCAATTCCGGACGAATCCCGAGGATTTCATCACGCAGGCCTCCCGGCTCATCAAGGAGCAAAAAGCAACCGCCATCATCGAGCATCTCGCTTATGACCCGGTCGATGAGCGCTTTGATTCGACCATTTTCACTAGTCCCAAGCACGCCGACTTCAGCCAAGCCTACAAGGCAAACAACCACATCTATGACTACGTGTTCACCGACTCCAAGGGAGAGCGCACGTTTGTGGGAAACTTGGACACTTCCGCCGAGGTCACCGTCTACGCCAAACTTCCGCGAGGCTTCTCCATCCCCACTCCGGTCGGTGATTACAACCCCGACTGGGCAATTGCCTTCGAGAGCGGAAAAGTGAAGCATCTTTACTTCATTGCTGAGACGAAGGGATCGATGTCGTCACTGCAGCTTCGCGAGATTGAGAAGGCCAAGATTGATTGTGCGAAAAAGTTCTTCGCAAAGATCACTCAAGACGAAGTTCGCTACGATGTCATTGAGAGCTACGATAGCTTGATGAGTCTTCTTCAAGATTAGGTATAAGCTCAAATTGCTCGTCAAGGGGGCGTTCAGATGTTGGCTAGTTGATGTCGGCCCCTTCTGGGCTTGCTGGAACCGATGTTTAATCAAATGGAGTTCAAGTTGAGAAGTCGAGTAGTGGCCGGAAGCGGCGACCATTGGCGGGTAAAGGTTCTCAATATCTACCCCGAAGATTTGGCCGAAGCTCTCAAATGATGGTTGGAGTAAAAATTAGTAGCAGAAGTGAATCTAGAAGAATTCAAAATCCGCTCGGAAAAGAAGGCTTTGCGGAAGATGCGCCGAATCACTCAACGATCAGGAACCTCGTGTGCCGTTGCCTGCTTGGCCATGCTGTCGAGGCTGACTTTTGAGGATGTCCTTAAAGCAGGAAAGGCGCTTTGGGGGAGCAATTGCTGGGATAAAGGCCATTGGATGGGCATCGAAGAATTCAGGGAGTTTCTCGATGCGCTGGGCTGGGAGCTTGGAGGGAAGGTTGCGGCGAAAGATTGGAAGAGTGTTCCTGCTCAAGCATTGGTGGCAATCCAATTCAAGGAGGAGAAGGGAGCTTGGCGTTGGGTAGTAACCGATGAAGACGAGGAGGGGCTGTTTGTTCTGGATCCGAGCCCGGCGGTGTCGAGTGAGAAGCGGCGAGATTTCAATCGGATGCCTCTCGCCTGGTATCATCGTGTGACTTCCAAGAGGGTTCAAAAGAAGCTTCCTGAGTGGGAAATCGAACTTTTCGAGGAGTATGCTGAGACAATTTCTTGGGTTCGTTCACTTGAGCCGGGCATGGCCTATACCGCTGAAGTTGATTTGCATTGGGAGCGCTACCTCGAATTCTGGGAGAAGCGTCTTCTGAAAGAAGCGGAAAGTCAGGTGCGAAAGCCCGAACAAGCTCGAAGATTGGTTAAGCGAGGATGGGTGGAAGCAGATTTTGGAGGAGGACGATTCAAGGCAGTCGAAAGCCGAAAAGGGAAGGAGGGCAAAGAGCTGTTTCCGGTAGTTTTGCAGAATCGCGGTAGGGGGTGGCACCCTCCCGCTTCTCTAACATGGACGCTTCACTCTCATCCACGAGTTCAAGAACTCAAAAGGGAGCTAGAGCCTCTGAGTCCCAAGGAGGAGTTTTGGAAAGAAATAGTATGGGCCAAGTCTCTCAAGGAGTTACCGGAAGCCGAGGGAGGAGGGGAGCAGGCCGCTTTGTTTGCTCAAGCCGCTGAAGGAATCGACTCGATGATGAAGACGGCAATGGGAGAGTCGGAGAATAGCTGGCTAACCCAAGCAAAGGAGTCCGAGAGTTTTTGGAATCTTCTACAATCCGTCGTCCGTTATGGCAGGCGTCAGGTTCTCTTTGAGTTCTTTGGGAACGGTGATTTGGAGGAGAAAGTCAGATCCGCTTTGATCAACCCGCCAGGGAAGAAGCCTCACCCTTGGACGCTGCTTATTGCAAAGTCTTTGGAACGGCTCGAGAAGGCAAATGCCAAGACGACCCCGGCGAGTGTGTTCAAATATCTCGGTGGGATAAGAGATCCCAAGTCTGATGCCAATCCATGCTGCTTCTCGAATCCGGAAGCTTCCAAACTCAAGGAGATTACTTGGCTTGAGTTTCGCAATTTTGTGAAAACCGCGAAGGTGAAGAGAAAAAATGGAAATTAAGTAAACTTCTCTTTCAGCGGGTGGAACGTAGTGGCATGAGAATGTCTACTGTTGGGCGTCATGAATACGAACATGAACCTAACCTCCATGAATCAAAAGGCCCTCTGGCTTCGCGACAAGCAAGCTGTGGCTATCTATTCCATCAGTCGCACTAAGCTTTGGAGACTCGGTAAAGAAGGAAAGATTCGCACCGTGTCTCTGCAAGAGCCCGGGATGGCGCGGGCGACCCGTCTATTCGATGCGAAGTCGATTGAAGCCTACATTGAAAGCTTCTTACCTGAGAACCAAAACAAGGAGGAGTCCGAGTAATGAAAAAGCCACTCTTTCGAGTGGCTTCCTCAGAGAGTCGATTTGCAGTCCGACCTGACGAGGTTAGCCACATCAAGCAGTCAATCAAGCTGGAAGAACTCAAAGAGAGACTGCCGTTCTATCTTGAACGGTATCACTCGGAGCATATTCAGAAGCGAACAGCTCACAGCCTGTCTCTTCACTGTCCCTTTCACGAGGATAGAACGCCCTCGTGCATTGTTGACGATAGGAAAGGGGTTTGGCTTTTCAATTGTTTCTCTTGTGGTCGTGCGGGTTCCCTCATTGACCTCCATGCTGAGAAGACAGGACTCAACCCCTGTAGCTTTGAGGCCATCGAATCAGTAGCTCAATCGCTAGGGGTTCAGCTCGAACGCTCTCTACGGCCATCTCAAGCGGATCGGCGAGCATGGGCCGAGCAGAATCGGATTGCCTACACCCAGTCGAAGAAGCGGCAAAGGGAACTTCTCGAGCAGGAAACTCTCACTAGGTATCAACGTGAAAATCTCCATGAGAAATTGAGACCCTACCTCTCCAAAGATTGGCGGGCGGATCTCTGGTATAGCTCACCAGTATGGGCCGATACTCCAGCCTTGGCGACTTTTGCATTCATAGACGTTCTTTTTCCTCCTGAAGCGATTATCTGGATGGGGGAGTGTCACGAGACTGGTAAAGAGAAGCATCGGGAGAACTTCAAGACCTGTCGGGAGTGGATAAGACAAAGCTCACTTCCGTCTCGTGTTGCAGCCGGGCATTTCCAAGCAGGCTCAGTCAGTCGTTCGAAAGATAATGTGATTACCAGTCCCTTCATCGTAATCGAGAGCGACGATTTGATTGGCAAGAAGCCTGTCACCGATGAGGAGAAGAGGCGGAACAAAGTCCTTAGCCATGCCTTGGCGGGGTATTGTCAAAAGGAGCTCGGGCTGCACCTCCGTGCTGTTATCGACACCGGAAACAAGAGTCTCCATCTCTGGTTTGATAGACCGTCCCAAGATGCTCTCACGGCAGTGAGAACGCTCGCTCCCGGGCTACGGATAGACCTTGTCCTTCTTGACTCGTGCTCATCTGCGCCCTTGAGAATGCCCTCCTGCATACACGAGAAAACCAAAGTGCCCGCAACCCTTCTTTACCTCGACCACTCCGCATCATGAGCGCATCAAAAGAACTTACAAAGGCCGAGGAAGCGCTAGCTCGAGAACGAATGGAGGCGGGTATTCAAAACGGGCCGCGACTTCTAGAGGCCACCGAGAACGAGGAGAACAAAAGCGCCTTGGAAAGTGCCTTCGCTGCTTCCTTGGCTTCTGCACCTGCTTTTCTCGCTCAAGAGATTCCAGAGAGAGCAACCTATCTCTCACCATTCTTTCGTGAAGGTGACTATGGGATTCTCTTCGCGCCGCGTGGAGTTGGGAAGAGTTGGCTCAGTCTTCTCATGGGGAAAGCTCTTTCGGAAGGTATGGGCGTAGGTCAGCACTGGGAAGCTCCCCTCAAACAAAAGTGTCTGTATCTCGATTCAGAAATGAACATTGCCGACCTTCAAAAGCGTTGTGAGCTACTAGATATTCGAAGCCCCCAGTTTCACGTTCTCAGCCATGAATCACTTTTCGAGCGTTCTAATGATGAAATCACTTTGAATTTGGCAGACCCGTCACAGCAAATCGCTCTCCTTGGACTATGTGAGACCGAAGGTGTTAAGGTTTTGATTCTGGATAATCTCTCAACGGCTTTTCGTGGCTTGAACGAAAATGAAAGTGATTCTTGGGAACGAGTCGGACCATGGCTTCTCGATCTTCGGCGAAGGGGCATCGCTGTGGTTCTGGTTTGTCACGCAGGACGCAACGGTCTGATTCGAGGCACGAGTCGTCGGGAGGATGCTGCGCATTGGATCGTAAGCTTGGAGGAGTCAGGCGATGGCGATGAGTCGTCACACCAATTCAAGACTCGCTTTACCAAGTGTCGAAACTGTCCAGCTGCAGATGCCCCTCCCTTGCTTTGGAAGATTGATACGACCGGTGGCAGGGCCGAAGTAACCACTGAGACCTACGACCCCAAGTCGCAGATGCTGGATATGATTCTTGGAGGAATGACATCAGCTTCCGATATTGCCAATGAGCTAGGAAAAGCAAAAGGCACCATTTCGAAGTGGGCGAAAACGCTTCAGTCTGATGGGAAAATACGGATCAACAATGGCCGTTATATGCCAGCCTAGGCTAGTGTCGGTTTCCTGTTTCTCCTCTTAAGGGGGAGAACAGGAAACGAGAGCCTTGAATTGGAAACTAAAAAAGAAACGAGCGGAAACCACGGTGCCGAAATCTTGAGTGGTGTGGAGTTTCCGGGAATCACTAATGGAAACGGACTCAGTCGAGGTAAGTGGAGAGTTCATCCGCCTTTGGTTTCCAATCATATTATCATGAGAAAGAACGTCCTCACGGTAGAAAAACTCGCTGCCATAGAGAGTGCCATTGAACGAAATGGGGGTGAGGTCACGAGTCGTCATTTGGAACGGAATCACGAAATTAGTAGGCTTGTACTCGAAGAAGCGGAACGACGTGGTTTTGTGGAGCTTTTCAAACGCCAGGGAAAGCGAGGTAGGCCCTCGTTGCTCGTGAGAAAAGTTAACAAAACTCGTCCGACAAAATTACCACCAATGAGAGCAGAGGTAGAGAAGGTGATCAGTATTCGTCATTGGAATTTTGCCCGCTACTACGTTCTAGGCGAAACCGGTAATGGCCTATTCACCTTCAGAAGACGAGCGTATGTGGCTTACCTCAAGGCTTATCCGAATGTCATGAGTAAAAGTGCAGCAAAAGCCAGTGCAAGCCGCTTGATGAGAAAGCCTCACATTCAAGCCGCGATTCAATGGCAGGCGGTGATACTGAATGGCGAAAACAGGGGAATCACTCTGTATCCAGACACAGCAATCGAGATTTGGGAGGCCTTGAGGGAGCTTGGCAGCTTCCGCGCCAACTGGGCCCCTTGGTGGGTGAAGTCCAGATGGGAAGACGAAGGGGTTTCAGGCTGAAGCGAATTTGAGGCAAGGGCTAAGCTTGTTTTCCCGTGATCAAGGTGGTCAGCCAAGAGAAAAGGTCCGCTGATGAAAGCTCTCTTTGAAAGAGAGGGATGAACCAAAAGGAATCGACGAGATTTGAGGCTATGAATGCCTAAGTCTTTCTGAGGGATGAAACGGTGAATTCTGAACAGCGCGCGAGACGTTCAATCCTCGGCTAACGGGGAGGGCTGTTGAAGGGGCTCTGAGCCTTCCCCGAACTTAGCCGGACGTTATGAACTGTTACTACTATGTTACTAATTCACCGCCTCTAGAAACGAGGAAACCCGCTAGGCCTTTGGGGCTTAGCGGGTTTCGAAAGTGGTACGTGGACTGGGATTCGAACCCAGGACCAATTGGTTAAAAGCCAACTGCTCTACCGACTGAGCTACCCACGCATTTTGTGTTGCTTGACCCTCCGTGTTACCGGCGGGGCGGGAGCCTTAAAGGCTCCTCGTGGGGGATGCAAGGGAATTTTGAAACGAATTTGGAAAAAATTCGGAATTTCCCGTTCTTACCCTCCATCCCTCTTTAGTTGATGCCCAAAGTGGTGTCGGCTTCGGATCGGATTTCCCGGTAGGCATCGGGAGTTTCCGCCAAGGTGGTGCCATAGCTGGGAATCATCTCCTTCAGTTGCGCGGTCCACTCCGGCAGACGCTTGGGAAAGGCTTTGGCGATGAGGTCCAGCATGATGTTGACCGCTGTGGACGCACCGGGGGAAGCCCCCAGGAGAGCGGCGAGGGAGCCGTCTTCGGCAACGATGGTTTCCGTTCCGAACTGCAGAACTCCACCCTTGTGATCGTCGGACTTGATGACTTGCACGCGCTGGCCGGCGGTGACGAGTTTCCAGTTGTCCAACTGGGCGTCGGGGAAGAACTCCTGCAGAGCTTCCAGCCTGTCCTCGGGGGACTGAAGGCATTGCTCGATGAGGTATTTGGTTAGATCGAGATTATTGGCTCCCACCGCGAGCATGGGAGTCAGGTTGGAGAGCTTGACCGAGCTCGGGAGATCGAGAATGGAACCGGTCTTGAGGAATTTGGGAGAGAATCCAGCGAAGGGCCCGAAGAGAAGGGAGCGCTTGCCATCGATGACGCGGGTGTCGAGGTGGGGGACGGACATGGGCGGGGCACCGACTGCGGCCTTTCCGTAGACTTTGGCCTGGTGCTGATTGACGACCTCGGGGTTGTCACAGACGAGGAACTGTCCGCTGACGGGGAAGCCGCCGAAGCCCTTGCCTTCCTTGATCTTCGATTTCTGCAGCAGAGGCAAAGACGCTCCACCTGCTCCCACGAATACGAAGGGAGTGTCGATGGTGCGGTTGATGCCCTTGGTGAGGTTGCGCACCTCCACCCGCCAGCGACCATCTTTGCGGCGCTCCAGATCTTTCACGATGTGGTGGGTGGCCAGACGAATGCCGTCCTGCGCATCGAGGTATTCCACCAGGCTTTCCGTCAGGGCGCCGAAGTTGACATCGGTTCCAGTTTTCACGCGGGTGGCGGCGACCACATCGCGCGGGTCCCGGCCTTCTAGAAGTAGGGGAGCCCATTCCCGAATGACCGCGGGGTCCTCCGAGTATTCCATCTCGGAGAAAAAGTGGTGCTGCTTCATGGTCTCGTAGCGGGCCTTGAGATAGCGGCGGTTTTCGTCGCCCCAGACAAAACTCATGTGCGGAACGGGCTGGATGAATTGCTCGGGCTGGGGCAGCACGCCGGCTTTGGTCAGGAAGGACCAGAACTGTTTTGACTGCTCGAAAGCTTCGTTTATTTTGAGCGCCTTGGAAATGTCGATGGAGCCGTCAGGCTTTTCGCTGGTGTAGTTCAGCTCGCAAAGGGCAGCATGTCCGGTGCCGGCATTGTTCCAGGGGTTGGAGCTTTCCTTGGCCACTTCGGCGAGGGCCTCCACGATTTGAATCTTGAGAGTGGGGTCGAGCTGGTGGAGCAGAACTCCGAGGGTTGCGCTCATTACTCCACCGCCGATGAGAACCACATCGGCTTCCGCCATTGTTTCGACCCGATTGTCCATGGCGGTTTCGTTCCCTAGCTCGCTCTTTCTGTCAATGACAGGCCGATACGAATTTCGGGGTTTTATGCGATAGGAAAGGGAAAAATGGCTGTCGAAAGCGTTTCTTAGCAAAGAAAGAGGTGGCGTCTTTGGCGACTTTCCTTCTTTCGCCCGCCAGTTCTTCTCTCTAACTTCCCGCTATGGATTCGTCGCAGGATTGGTGGAAGTCACGGGATTTGCCCGAGCGGCTGGGGCCGATGATGACCAAGGAGCTTCGCCAAGGACTGCGGCGGGGGCTTTTCCTTTATCCGTTCATTGGGATTCAGGTCTTCGCCATTGCGGCCATGGCGGTGGAGTTCCAGATGAATATCGATGACATCGAGAAATCGACCGAGTTCGGGGGACCCCTCAATTTCCTCATGTTCTTTCCAGGGGAAATGTTTTCAGGCCCGTTCTGGGTGGTGGTCGGGCTGATCTGTCTGGTGATGATGCCACTGGGCGGGCTGATGCTGATGGGGCAGGAGCTGGAGGAGGGAAATCACGAGCTGCTCCTGATGACTCCTTTAAGCCGCTGGAAAGTGGTGCGCGGCAAGTTCCTGACGCTGTGGGGAATTTGCCTGCTGACTTTTTCCTCGCTGCTGCCCTACGCCATCGTGCGCTATTTCATCGGCGGAATTGATGTGGGGCGGAATATTTCGCTGGCCCTCACGGTGGTCTTGGGATCGGGAATGATTGCGTCGGGGGCGATTGGGGCCTCGTCTTTCAAAGGCATGATTGCGCGCATCGGGGTGCTGGGATTGTTCTTGGGCTCGATGGCGCTTTCAATGATGGCTTGCTTAATGTCGGCGGGTGCGCGCACGGGCGGAGCGGGGGTGTTTTTCCATCTGAATGCTTATGGGATTTTCTTCTGCTACACGGTCTTGGGGTTGGCGATGGCCCGGTCGCGGATTCGGCTGGTGGTGCATCACTATGAGGTGAAGCCGAGCTGGATGATCATTGGTCTCCTCTTTTTCACCCCCTTCGTCATCGGCATGGCCGCAGCGGTGACCACGGGCTATGCGGGATTCGTAGGAGCGATTGGGATGGGGTTCGTGGCGTGGTATGCCGACGTGACCCCCAAGGCTCCCTCTTGGGTCAATGCCCCCGTTCCCAATGTCCCGCAGCCCCCGCAACTTCCTTCAGTGCCGGAGGAGGGGACTGGCCTTTCTTCTGACCCAGAATAGTTCGCAATCTTTCCTTTCGGCGGTATCATCTGGCAATGAATGCGACAGAAATTTGCTCCGAAGCAATGAATTTACCCGAAGACCAGCGGGCAAAATTGGTCGCTGAATTGCTGGGCTCTCTGCCTGCGGTTTTGGCCGACTCGGATGATGGTTCGGACGAGGCCGGCAGACGTCTCGCCGAGATGCGTGCGGATCCAACTTCCCGCAGAACGTGGGCACAGGTGAAGGCTGAGATAGGTCGCTAATTTCCGTCGTCGAGTTGATGGAGACAGAGTATCACCGCTTGGTTCCTCGCGACTTGAGAGTTGCGCTGGACTATTACGAGTTTGAGGGTGGGCCAGATCTAGCCGATCGATTTTTCGCAGAGGTGGAAAGCTGTATTTCAGCGATCGAGAAACGACCCAAAGGACATCACTTCTCCGATGGGGGTTATCGTCGAGCAGGGTTGCGCTCCTTTCCCTACCACTTTCTCTATGAGGTTGATGAAGAGGGGATCTGGATTGCCGCTCTCAGACACGACAACCGCCATCCTTCCTATGGGCTGCGCCGGAACAAACGGAGTCAGAGGTAGGTTCGCCAAAAGGAGCAGGAACGAGCGGTGCTACGTGCCTTTGTGGCCTTCGTGGTTGAATCCCCTTCGGCTTTGGTCCACCTTGGTTCAGTTGTGGCAAAGAAGCAGAGTTTCCTCATCGATATCTGGTATTTTTCGCGGTCCATCTTGCGAGATCGGGCGATGCGGCGTCGCTTTCTGGCTCAACTTCTCATCGTGATTCTCACCCTGTTAGTTTTGGGCAATTGGTTTTTGAGTGACTGGGTGGAAAGCACCCGGCCTCGCTTCATTGTCTGGTGGGGTGGGACGACATTTCTCACTGTCTGGATGCTGATGCTGGCTGCCTACGATGCCTTGCGGGTGCGGCGGGAGATTCTGGAAGAGGATGAGTTCGAGGATTTTTCCTGAAGGCTTGCGAATTTCGTAGGGATGCGGAAGATGCCGCCATGACTCCTGCATTGGAAGACCTCTTCGCCGTTCTCCGTTTCCCCAGTATCTCCACTGACTCCAATCACGCCAGCGATGTGCGGGCTTGTGCGCAGTGGTATGTCGACAAGTTCAAGAGCATGGGCCTTTCGGTCGAGCTCTGCGAAACCGCCAAGCATCCCATCGTGTTGGCGAAAAACGAACCAGTCTCTGGACGTAAAACAGTTCTCATCTATGGGCACTATGATGTCCAGCCTGTTGACCCGATTGAACTCTGGGACAGCGCGCCCTTCGAGCCTGTCATCAAGGATGGAAAAATCTGGGCCCGCGGAGCGACCGACAACAAGGGCCAGCACATGGCGCACCTGTTGGGAGTGGAAGAAACCATCAAGGAAAAGGGCGAATTGCCCGTGAACCTCATCTTCCTGTTAGAAGGGGAAGAGGAAATTGGGAGCCCCAACCTCCCGGGCTTTCTTGAGGAGCGCAAAGAAGAGCTGGCCTGCGACGTCATCGCGGTGAGCGATACCGGAATGGTGGCCAAGGGAATTCCCACCCTGGGCTATGGCCTGCGGGGAATCACTTGCTGCGAGGTGAAGGTGAACGGTCCGGACAAGGACTTGCACTCCGGTCTCTATGGCGGCGCGGTGGCCAATCCGGCGACTGCGGCGGCGCAGCTCATCGCCAGTTTACACGATTCAGAAGGCAAGGTTGCGGTGGAAGGATTCTATGATGAAGTCGAGCCTCTGGCCGACTGGGAACGCGAGATGTGGAGCCAAGTTCCAGGCGTCTCGGAGTCCGACTTGCTCGAGGTTACTGGTTCACCGGCTGTCTTCGGCGAAGCGGGCTTCAGTTCAGCGGAACGCCTTTGGGCGCGTCCGACTTGTGAGGTCAATGGCATGTGGGGCGGCTATCAGGGCGAGGGCTCGAAGACGGTTCTGCCATCCTATGCTTGTTTCAAATTGTCCTGTCGTTTGGTTCCTGACCAAGAGCCGGAGGTGATCATTGCTCGCGTGCAGAAGCACCTCGAAGCCCACCTTCCCACCGGCGTGACGATGGAATTTACGCCCGGTCACTCGGGGAAAGCTTATGTTGCTGATCCTCATTCGGAGGCGGGCAAGGCGGCTCAGGAGGCACTCGAGGAAGTCTTTGGCCGTCCACCGGTCTTGATTCGCGAGGGAGGCAGCATTCCCATCATCCAGAGCATGAAGGAGATTCTCGGCACCGACACTCTCATGCTTGGTTTGGCTCTACCGGATTGTCAGATTCACTCGCCCAACGAGAACTTCACCGTTGAGAATTTCGAAGCCGGAATTCGTCTCAGCAAGGTCTTGTTAGAAAAGCTGGGAGCCTAGGGTTTCCTGCCTGCAAGGGCTTGTGCTGAGGCCAATGTATCGATGTCGGCGGGGCCCTTGTCCCGTCGGATCGCCTTGATGCATGGAAAGCGCAGCGCGAGGCCGGAGTCGTGGCGCTTGGAAGGGTTGATGGAATCGAAAGCGATTTCCAAGACGATGGTGGGCTCCACCCACTGCACGCGCCGCTTCTTTTCGAGGGTCGTCTTTTTGAAATGCTCGGTGAGGTCCTCGATTTCCTCGTCGGTGAGACCGGAGTAGGCTTTTCCAATGGTCGCCAAGGCTCCGGTGCGTTCATCGCGAACGGCAAAGGTGTAGTCGGAGAGAACTTCGGCACGGCGACCGTGTCCCTGCTGTGCCGCAATCACCACGCAATCCAAGGTGGGCATCATGCCCTTGAGCTTGAGCCAGGATTTGCCCCGTCGACCGGGTGAGTAGGGGGACTTCGGTTCCTTCGCGATGAGCCCCTCGTGACCGGCGGCGAGAGCGTGTTTGAACTGTTGTTCGACCTCCTCCAAGCTGCTTGCTTGGTAGTGTTCAATGGTGTGAAAGGGTTCGGTGAGAGAGAGTTCTTCCAAGTGCTTCCGCCGCTCCAGATAGGGACTTTCCAGAAGATTTTCCTCATCAAGCGAGAGCAAGTCGAAGGCTACAAAACGCACTGGAACGGCTTCGCCGAAAAAGAGGTCGCCTTGATGGCGCTTGCGGCCCAGCCGCTTTTGCAGGTCAAAGAAATTGAGTTGTCGTCCCGCCGCGAAAGCGATCAATTCTCCATCCAGAATACAGGGGGCGGGAAGGGTTTTTGCGGCTTCCAGAACCTCTGGAAATTCTTCGCCCAGTGAGCGGAGGTCGCGGGAAAAAAGCGAGGCCTCTTGTCCATCGTAATGCAGCTGGGCTCGAATACCGTCGTGTTTGGGTTCGAGATGAATCGGGAACTCGCCCAGTCGTTGCACGATAGCTTCCGCGTCGGGTTCGGGGGAGGCCAGCATAGGGGAGAGAGGAGAATGGGCGCGCAGGCTGGCGGAGTCCAGTGTGCCGGACTTGGCCAGCAGAGCGGTTTTTGCCAAATCTCCCTCCAGCATGTGGGCCCGGCGAACTTGCTTTGGATCGGCCGAAAAGGCTTCGGCCACTGCGTCTTCTAACAGGGCTGTCTTGAGTCCAGCCCGGAGGTCGCCGGTGAGGAGGCGGACCAGGAACTCGCTCTGAGCAGGCAGGAGTTGGCGAAAGGTAGTCGCGAGCAGAGAAGACTTTTGCAAGGTCCCGGGGATGCTGGCGAGCTGTTGGAAGAGTTCGGCGAAATCGGTTAGATTTACAGGCCCGCTATTTTCCGGGGATTCCAGTTGAGTTTGTTCTAACAGAATTCGGGCCGTGCGGGCGGCATCGGCGGTGGTGTTGGAGATTTGCCGATAGTGGGCGAGCGATGACTGGGTGGCCTCCAACAAGGCCTGGCGGATAGCGGCGGTCCCGAGGGTGAGGGCTTTTCGTTCTCCCAACAGCTTCCCCGAGAGAAAATGGACGGAGAGCGCGAGCACCTCATCGTCCAAGGGCCGTAGATAATCGGCCAGCAGAGAAATCTTGCGCAGGCGGGAAGGCGTCTCGCTGACTTTTGTAATTGTCTGAGCCAAGTCCGCGAACTGGCCTTGGCCCAAGGAGCCTTCAGGCGAGGTCGCGAGGGGGCTGGCCTCTTCTTCTTTTTCCAAGGACAGTTCGATTTGGTCGTCCCCGTAGATGGACCAAGCCTCGAATCCTTCCCGGCGAAGATCGCGGGCGAATTCGCGGGTGGAACCGTGGAGGGTGAGAACCAGCTTCGGGGAAACCTTTCTCACTGTTTCTATCAGCTCGGGATAGTCGGCGTGGTCCGAGAGCGGGAAGACCGCATCGGTTTGGTAGCGGTATTGCGAGCCGGGAGTGAGCGCCCATCCCGAGAGCATCGCCACTCGTCGTTTCTTGAGTCCTTTGACTTGTTTGGCGCGAACTGCATTGGGCGGAGCGACCAAAGCGAATCCCTCGGGGAGAGTTCCTTCGAAGACGGGAGGGGGAGGAAAGGGAAGTCCGGCCTCGTGACAAGCCACTGACATCTCGGCGACGGTTTTGTGGGCCATCACCGGAATGTTCGCTTCCTGGAGGATGGCCAATGCTTCCTGCGCTTTTCCCAAAGAGTAGCCCAAGAGGACCGGTTGCTCGCCATCCTCCAGCGTGGACTTTACGAAGTGAATGATGTCGGCGACGATTTTTTCGCGGGGCGGAAAGACGAAGTTCGGCCGACCGAAAGTGGTCTCCATGATGAGGGTGTCGGCGGGGAGAAGTTCGGTGGGCTCGCTGGTGAGGGAGCCGCGCAGCTTATAATCTCCGGTGTAGAGGAGGGTTGCCTGGTCCTCGCGGCGCGTGACGTGAAGCATCGCGGAGCCGAAGATGTGCCCGGCGGGGAGAAGGCGAATCTCGTGTCCGGCTATTTCGAGGACTTCGTGGTAAGCGAGGGTTTGAATCCGGTTGGCCCCCACCCGAAAACGCTTTCGCAAGAGATGGCCCGTGGCGGTCGAACAGAGAATTTTCTCATGGCGGGCAAAGTGGTCCGCGTGAGCATGGGAGACGAAAGCATGGGGGAGGCCGCGATGGGGATCCAAGTAGAGGTCCAGCGCAGGCAAGTGCAGGGCTGGGCGGGTGCTTATGTTGATGAGGGAATCTTTCTTCACTAGGAGAATCGCGATTGCACCGTAGATGCGATTAGAGGGAAATCAACTTCGCGCCTCTGTCGGCCTTCGGTTCGTTCACTGATCTCTTGATCAAAAAATGCCTTGCTAAACAGGCGTAACAGTTGTTACTGATACACCAAGAACGCAATGTTGCCTTTTCGTCTCCAGTTACAAGATGGTCTTCCGGTCTCGGAGCAGATGTTCCGTGCCTCGGTGCGGGCGATCTTGAGCGGGGAGCTTGTGGGCGGAACTATTTTTCCGTCCGTGCGGGTAATGGCGCAGGAGTTGAAAGTGAGCCCCACGACCGTTCACAAGGCGATCCTAGAGCTGAAGGAAGGTGGCTTTCTGGTCTCGCGACCAGGAGTTGGGATGGTGGTTGTGGGTAAAGATAAGTTGGGCACAGAAGTTTTGCGCGAACAGCTTCGTGAGCCAGCGGAGGAGCTTCTGCGGGAAGCGAAGCTACTAGGTTTAGGTGTAGTGGAGTTGAGTGAACTTTTACAAGAACTGGAAGAGAATGAGTGATTTGTTAGAATTTGAAAAAGTCAAAAAGCGATTTGGGGGAGTCTCCGCGCTATCGGGTGCCAGTTTCACTGTTCCTAAAGGATCGGTCACGGCCCTGTTAGGCGCAAACGGAGCGGGCAAGTCCACCGCTCTTCGAGTGGCGCTCAACCTCGAAAAGCCGTCGCAGGGACTCGTGCGAGTGCTCGGTCAAGACTCGCGAAGAATTGGTCCGGTTGAGTTGCGCAAGATTGGCTATGTGGCGGAAGGAATGGAGATGCCGGAGTGGATGACTGTGGACCAATATCTCAATTGGTGCCGTCCTCTTTACCCCGATTGGGACCGTAAGTTGGAGGAGAAGCTACGGGGAATCTTTCACGTCCCAAGTAATCGCCCTCTCAAGGCGCTTTCACGAGGTCAGCGGATGAAGGCGGCGCTCTTGAGTGTACTTTCCTATCGTCCCGAATTGTTAATTCTCGATGAACCGTTTTCGGGCCTTGACCCGTTGGTCAGGGACGATTTGACGAAGAGTATTTTGGAGCTGGCCGACCAGGATTCGTGGGGAGTGGTGATCGCGACCCATGATATCGAGGAAGTTGAACGTTTGGCCGACCGAGTGGTGGTGATGAAGCTAGGGAAGGTGGAGCTGGCGGGAGATCGTGAGGAGCTGTTAGAAAAGTGGCGCAGAGTCGAAGTCCTCGTTACTGACGAGTGGGAGGAGCCTGCACGATATCCGAGTGAGTGGTTGAACGTTAAGCGGGTGGGGATGGTAGTGCGGTTCTACGAGTCCAAATACGCCAAGGAGGATTTGGGTGAAAAGTTGAAGACTCACTTTCCGCTCACTGCAGATCCGGCGCTGCAAAGAGTGAGCTTGCGGGATGTGTTGCGGGTTTTAACAAAAGCAGGACGAGTGGAGGTGGGATCATGATTACGGGGTTTCGACAAGTTTGGCAGAGCGAGTGGCGACTGGCGCGTTGGTTCGTTTTTGCGTGCTGGTTCTTAGTCCTTTTGCCGATCCTTGTTCATCTCGCGATTGGTCCGAGCACCGAGATTCCAAGGTGGCCGTATTCGCTGCGGGTTTGGGGTGGCTTCATGCTTCTCTTGCTAGGGGTAGCGCTTTTGTCTTGGTCTTCGTCACGGGGGCGGGGAGTGGTAAATCTTCGTCCCGTCAGCCGTCGTGCGGTGCTTGTGGTGCGCTCAATCATCGTGGCGTTGGCCTTGGTCGTGCCGGTTCTACTTTCCACCATCGGATGGTTCTTAGTATTTGGCTTTTCCGCCCGGCAAGGGCTGATTGATGCGGGCTGGGTCGCGATTGTGATCGTGCCGCTCTGGAGCTTCTTGGCTTGTGTGGTGAGTGTTTTGGAAAGGGCGAAGTGGTTGGCGCTGACTTTCTTGATACTGCTTTTGTTGCAAACCCTCATGGACGCCACTGGAATCCAAGGTCTTTTGGGACCTTGGACAAACACTCTGGCGACCGAGTCGAACTGGAGATTCTGGTTCCCTATTTGGGTGCCTTGCGTTTTGATTCTGGTTAGCTATCGGTGGTTAAAGAAGCGGGCTGAGCTGGCTCGAGTGCTTTTTGTGGTTGGGTTTGTTCTCAGCGGGTGGGGAGCAACTGCTTGGTATCTCAGTGAAGGGTATTTTCTGCACTACCCGGAGCTGGAGGCAAGAAAGGTCGAGCTTCAGTTATTGGGAGAGGGGCCTGATGGAAACCCCGAAGTAGGATTTCGGGTGCCTATTAATGACAGGGACCTGACGGAAGGAGCTTTGTCATGGGTAACGGCGTTTGACGGAACCCTTATGAAAGGTGATAGACGCTTTCATAAGGAGGGGAATGGCTCTGGATGGCTGCATCCATATGGCTCTGGATGGTTTCTTCACACGAGTGGGGCGATTGACCCAACTTGGGAAGTCTTTGGCGAGCTTCTCAGAAATGAAAATGCCCTGACTGTGGAAGGGCCCAATCGATTGGCAAACGTCTCCAACCGAAGTTTCTGGGATGGTGATCTTCAGTTTCAAAAAAATGGTTCGATCGAAGGGTGGCAAAATGGAGTGAGCTTTCAAGGGGAGCTTCTTGCTCACGCAATTGAATATGAAAAGGTAGCGGACTTGCCCGCCGGCAAAGATGCGGAGGTGAGCAGAGAAGGTCTAACCCTCAGATACGAAGCGAATCTGTCATCGAAGAGTCCCAAGAATCCGCGTTTTTCTGTGGAAGAAGTTCAGCGGAGTCGTCTCCCGTCATACGTAAACGATGTCTCGTGGTTATTTGTGTTCGTGAGTGAGTCTGGTGATTTAGTTTTGAGCGCCAACCTGAATGGTTTCGGGGTGGTCGCTCACTTTGCAGGGGTTCAGATTGAGAGCTCAGACCTCGAATTTAAATTGAACCCTTACCGCGGCAAGCCCTTGACTAAAGATGAATACTCCAAAGGTCGACTGATGGTCTTTCGCACACAAGTGCGGAGAGTGGGTCGTTTGGCGGTCAATGAGGAGGTGGGGGCTCCAAATCCTCGAACCCGACAGAATCCTTACTATGGGATTTCGGATGTGGGACCTTCCAGTGCGAATGCGGCGCTCTCTCTTTTAGCTGACAGTCGACCTGAGGTTGAGGGAGCGACCAAGGAGCAGGTGGGAGGCAGGATTCGTCAAATTTTAAGCTCATTTCCATTGAAGCTCAAAGGGGATGACCTCGCCGAGTTTGCCATTGAGCATGGGGAACTTTTGCTGGAGGCCGAGGTGCTTTCACGAGATGGGACTGCGCTTCGTGCCTTTGAGAAAGGCGCTGGAGAGGAGCTAAAGGGAGCCTTCATTGAGCGCCTGGAATTGTTGCCGAATTCGGCTATGAGTACACTCGTAGAGAGAGGGTGGGGGGAAGATGCTTTGCCGAAAATTGAGACCTTAATCGCGGAAGGCAGAGCGAGCGAGAATGTGCTGAGACTGGGGATCTATCTGGGTAGTAAGAAGGCTATTGATGCCGGTCTGGCGAGAGCTCGTAAGAGCGCGGGCGACGAATTGGTGATGGCATTGTCAGAGGTAGCTGGATTGGAGTCGCAACTGAGTGAAGCTCTTGAAGCGTCGATTCCACAAGTCAAGGGTAGGTTGTCGGAGCGTATTCTCACTGGGAGAGGGAGTATTGAAACCGGAGGCTGGGCAGGCGCTCTTCGGCTTGGAAATCGGAAGATGTTGGAGGCTTTTCTCGAATCCATTTCGTTGTCTGATGACAATAGCACAGCCTACTCATTGTTCGGCGATAGGACGAAAAGAGACTACTTCATCCTGGCATCTAACGATTCGGAGAAAAAGTGGAGTCGCTATCAAGCGGAGGATTTCCAATGGGATGGCTTGAGGGAGAAATGGATTTATCAAGAGAGAGGAGAATCACAATGAACGTATTAGGAGTGTTGACTTGTTTGTGGAAGAGGCATCGTTGGGAAATTCTGACGCTCGTGGTGGTCTCGCTTTTGTTGAGCGCGATGGCAGGGAAGTTCTCGTTGGATGGAGGACAGTTGAGGCTACTTTGGCATGGGCTCCGGATGGATGGAGTAGTGATGCTAGAAGTGGGACTGGTCGCGCTGGTTACTGCACGGGTGGCGATGAGTGAAGGTGCCTTTGGGAGTTTTGATGGGTGGCGGAGTCGTCCCCTCATGCCTTGGGCGTTTGGGATGGGAAGCGTGTTGTTGCTCTTTCTTGTATTTGCGCCCCTCTTGCTAGTTCGCTTGTTAGTGGTTTCCGAAGTTCTAGAGCCTTCTCAAATGGGTTGGCAAGTATTGTGGGAGAAGCTTTGGAGAGCGATGATCTCTTGGCATCTTGCTTTGTTAGTATTCGCCTACGGACTAGGTTTTTTTTTGAGGAAGATTGGAGGGAAGGCCCGAACGCAAGGGGGCTGGGTTGCGGTTGGGATGATGAGCGTGACAGCGTGGACGAGCACTCCAATGGGTGGATACTTTCCAGTTCGTTCAGGATCGGCCGGTAGCGGAAGAACTGTGCTTGCGCTGGTTCCTGAAAATCGTTTTGAAGTCTGGCAAGAGGGAAAGTGGTTGGGTAGGGGATGGGATTGGTCGGAAATAGGAACGATTTCGACTTCTCATCCGAGTGTGACGACCCTCCCGCTGAAGAAGGGTGAGGAAAAGTCTTTGGAAGACTTGAAGGTGCGGATTCACAATGTTCGCTGGTCGACAGGTTCGCGCTTGCGAGTTTCGGTCGAGATTAGTCGAGCGGGTGGGCTGTCACGGAAGCCTTTGCAGGTGGAGGCTGCGGTTGCCCGTTACGGCAACGGGTATTTTGGGGTGCCGGTGCAGAACCGTCATTCAATTGCTGGTGAGCAGATTCCCTTTTTGCCTTTGGAGGTGGTGAGGCAGGATTTTGAGATTCTTTCACCCTTGATGCTGCCCGAAAATAAAGTGTCAAAAGAGGGTTTGTTAGAAGGGGCACAGCTGTCGCTGTTGATTGGGCATTGGGAAGGGCAGAAAGGACATCGGCTCGATTTAGAGGAGCTTGTCGAGGAGAGGGAGGAGCCGGTCGAGACGGTTTTTGCGCTGGTTGATCGAGTGGATAGTAACAATCGGAACGGTCACAGTAGCGATGCTGTTCGGAGGCAGCTAGAGCTGTACCGAGACCCTGAAAGTATTGCGCTCATCTTGCAACGAGGACCCTATAGCAGCAAATTTTGGGACACGACTTTGATGGCGTTTTTGGCGAAGAATGTCCAAGAGAGCCACAAAGCGCAGCTGTTAAAGCGCCTGAAGTGGAGTCCGGTCTATGGGGAGTTGATGGTGCGCAAAGGATGGGCGGAAGAGGCTTTGCCGCTTTTAAAAAGTCATTTGATGGCGGGGCGGAAGGTCGGGCCGCAATCGTTGCTCGCTCTGATTGCGCTGGGTGACAAAGAGATGGGGCCGATGTTAGAAAGGCAGATTCTGAACATGCACGGCAAAGTTTTGGACACGGTTATGCAAGGGGCTGCGGGGCATCCGGGGATCGATTTGGATCGAATAAAGCGCGAGGGCTGGCGACGGACCAAGTTTGGTTTCGGGGGAGACCACGTCCGCGTGCTCTGGGGCGCGGAGGCAGGAGACAAGGAAGCGCTCCGACGGATGTTGGTCAAATCTCTGGACGGAAAGACTTGGGAGAAAGATATTCTAGAAAACTGGTTTGCGGGACAGGGAGGGGTTACACGGCTTGAGCAAGAATGGGAGAAGGTGGAATTTAGCAATGATCGCTGGGTGATTGAAAGTCCTTGAAAAGACTCCGGGTCGCCCGAGAGAGAGTTGGGTCTTTCTTCCTCCCAGAAGACGCCGTCTTTAAACTTTTTCAAACACCACCGCGCAGCGGGCGGGCAGATAGGCGCTGAGATGTCCGTCGAGCGCGTGGTGCAGGGTCTTTGGCGTCAAGCGTTCCAGGCCATCGAACTCCGGTTGATCGGTATCCAGCAGGTGCCGGAAAGTGCCGGGGACGTGGGTGGAGAACTGGTAGTCCGCGATGCTGTTGTGGGGATGGAAGTTCAAGGCGAAGATGAGGTTGGCGCGCTCGAATTGAATCGAGAGATTTTCCTGATCAATGTTGAGGAGCTGTGCGGGAGCGGACTCGAGGACTTTGTGATCGCGAACCAGTTGGAGCATTGCACCTTCGAAGTTCTGCAAGCCTCCGTATTTCAGCTTGGGGTTGTCGGCGAGGCTCCATTGGCGGCGGGCATACTTGTAGGACCAATCGTTGCCCTCACGCGGAAAGTCCAGCCACTCGGGATGGCCGAATTCGTTTCCAATGAAGCTGAGCCAGGCTTCTCCTCCCGCGATCATGGTCAGGAGGCGAATCATCTTATGGAAGGCGATGCCGCGGTCGATGATGGGGTTCTCGTCCCCTTTCTTCATGTGCCAATACATCTCTTTATCCATCAGCCAGAAGGCGAGAGTCTTGTCGCCGACGAGGGCCTGGTCGTGGGACTCGGCATAGGCCACGGTCTTTTCCCCAAAGCGTCTGTTAGAAAGCTGGTTCCAAATGACGTTGAGGTCCCACTGCTCGTCGGGCGTGTGTTTCAACAGCTTGATCCAATGGTCGGGAATCCCCATCCCGAGGCGATAGTCGAAGCCCAGTCCGCCTTCTTCCGGTGGCTGGCAGCAGCCCGGCATGCCGGAAAAATCTTCCGCAATGGTGAGGGCCTGGGGATTGATTTCGCGGATTAAGGCATTGGCGAGTTGGAGATAGGTGACCGAGCTCCAGTCCACGCCATCGTAAAAATACTTGTCGTAATGATCGAAGGTGGTGTCGCCGTGATGATGGTAGAGCATCGAGGTCACTCCATCGAAGCGGAAGCCATCAAAGCGAAAGTCCTCCAGCCAGTAGGCGAGGTTGGAGAGGAGGAATCCGCGGGTGGCGGGGTGGCCGTAGTCGAAGAGCAGGGAATCCCACTGCTCGTGCTCGCCCGCAGGTCCACTGTGGAGGAGGTAGCCTTCTTGCCCATCGAACTCGCGGATGCCTTCGGCAAAGTTTTTCACGGTGTGGGAGTGCACCAGATCCAAGACAACCGTTATACCTAAGCCATGAGCTTCATCCACCATGGCGCGGAGCTCATCGGGAGTGCCGAAGCGGCTGGAGGGAGCGAAGAAATTGGCGACATGGTAGCCAAACGACCCGTAGTAGGGGTGCTCGGCGATGGCCATGAGCTGCACGGTGTCGTAGCCGAGCTTGGCGATGCGGGGCAGAACGAAGGTGCGGAATTCGTCGTAGGTGCCGACTCCCTCGCGCTCGGTGGCGAGGCCGATGTGGGCTTCGTAGATGCGGGGGGCAGTGGGCTTGGGTGGGGCTTCGTTCTTCCACTGATAAGTTTCTTCGGGATGCCAGACGGTACCCGTGAACTCGTGAGTGTCCTCATTCTGCAAGGCATAGCGCGTGAAGGGGGAGAGCCGGTGGTGGGTGCCATTGTCGCCCACGACGCAGACTTTGTAAGAAGAAAGGTGGGTGAGAGTGTCGGCCGGGAGGGTCAGGTGCCAATTGCCGTGCTCGTCGCGGGTCGCGGGGTGGGCATTGTTGTCCCAGTTATTGAAGTCACCCACGAGGGAAAGCTGGTGGGCATGGGGAGCATACTCGTGATAGGTCCACTGCTGGTTTTCTTCGTCGAAGAGAAGACCATTGGTGCGATGGAGCTGGGCCTCGGAGCGCAAGCCGGTTCCCCAAGCTTCCGAGAAACGATCGCGGCGAGCCTCAATCGCGTTGGTGTAGGGGGTCAGCCATGGGTCATCACGGACGAGGGCTAGTTCTGATTCCATAGTTTAATCATTGGCTCTCTTTAGAAGGGAATCCAGATAATGTTGCGAAAACTGTATGGAAGGTGGAGTGCCTGATCTTGTCACCCAATGGCTTGAGCACATTTTGTGCCCAGCCAAGCCAGGTGGATAGAGGGGGCGACCCCTTCGGGCCGTCTATCCAGAGTGGCCGACAAGGCGGCTGGGCTTGAGGCAGAGTAGAACTGGGGACTTCTGCCGAGGGCGGTTATTGGGTAAATCTTGCTAGCGATGCTTCACGGGTAGGCCGTTTTGATCGTCGGAGAGGGGGCGGCAGAACCTTCCCGTTGGAGGGGATAAACTCTCGTAATTCAGCGCGAAAGGTTGCGGTGGTTGCTAGGCCACCGAACTCAGTTCCGGAGTTGAACTGGGCGCAGGCATACTGTTGAGAATCTGCTGGCGAAGGATGTAGCTTTCGCCTTGGGCGAGCTGTATATACATCGTGGCTTTCTCCAAGCCGTTGTAGAGTCGGGTAATACTTTCTTCCATAGCCTTGATTTGTTCTACCAAAGCTGGGTTTTCAGTCCCGATAAGTGATTTCAGCTGAGCAGTTTCGAGCTCAAGTTCGCGCTCGGCACGAACCATCTCATTTGTCAGTTCAGCGGAAACCAATTCCAAGTCCCTCTCCAAGTCATCCGTGATATCCCTCTTAAGCATCGTCATACAATGTATTTATACCGTAGAAGCTCTGTGTGCGGCAAGCTTCTTTTGTAAATACGTGTAAGAAAATGCAATCATTGCGACATCTTCCTCTGGAAAACCGGACATATTTTTCAGGAAAACGGTTGAGAGGAGGCCTCTTTTTCTTTCCTGGAGTTAAAGTTTAAATAGTTAATAATCAGTCGTTTAAGTCGTTTTCGAAGAGGCTCTGATTCATTGGTTTTCACGGGCATTGTCTTCAATGCAAGCAGGCTGTTCGGCCGGGTGCGTTTTCTTGAGAAAGTTTGAATGAACCGAGAATCGTTCTCCCGCCGTCCCTAGGCGGGGCAGTCTTGGAGCGGCGCTAGCGGGGTCTCCCAAGCGGCGGATCGCGCTCTGCTTGGAACACAGATTTCCCGCCCGAGCAACCGCCGGGTGTCTTTTTACTGGAGTATCTAGAAATCAAGCCGAGTCCTTGGGGTCGCCGAGATTGAAGGTTTCTTCAACGAAATCAATTTCGGGAGCAGGCTTGGTGGTTGGCTTCGGTTCCCCGGCCTCGCTAGGTTCAGCGGCGGGCGGAGGCTCGCTTTCGTGGGAGGAACTTGCCTGAGATGGGTTGTCGTCCGGGGTCTTTTCTTCCTCCTCGCTCGCTAGATCCGTGACTTCTTCAACGGCCTTTTCGGGGCGTTCATGGAGGTAGGGCTTCTTGAGTGATGGGTCGGCTTCGACTTGTTCGAGGGTCGGGTAGTCGGTGTATCCCACTTCGGTGCCGCCGTAGAAGCTGTCCCGATCGTAGTCGTTGAGAGGAGCGTCGATCTCGAACCGACGGGGAAGATCGGGGTTGGAGATGGCCAGTCGTCCAAAGGCGATGAGGTCGGCCTGCGCATGATTGAGCAGCACGGACGCGCTTTCCTTGAGATGACCTCCGGAAGAAATGAGAGTTCCTTTGAAGATGGGGCGCCAGGTTTTGGAGGAGAGTGGCAAATCGTAGGTGCTCAAGTCATAGTCGGCAAACATGCGGGGCTCCACGAGGTGAAGGTAGGCCAAGTCATATTCGTTGAGTTTGTCGATGACGTGCTTGTAGAGCGGTTCGGCATTCTTGGCGTCGATGTCGTTGAAGGTGCCGGGAGGGGAAAGGCGCAGGGCGACCCGGTCGGGCCACTCGGTGGTCACCGCGTCGAGGACCTCGAAGAGAAAGCGCGCCCGATTTTCGATGGAGCCACCATACTCGTCCTTTCGTTTGTTGCTGTTCTCGGCCAGGAACTGGTTCACGAGGTAGCCATTGGCGCCGTGAATCTCTACTCCGTCGAAACCCGCCTCGCGGGCTGCGCGGGTCGCCTTGCGGTAATCTTCGACCGTGAAGTCGATGTCATCGGGCGTCATTTCCTTGGGTTTCACGACTTTGTCCACTGGAGTCCAATCAGGCTTCCAAATTTGGGAGTCGCGCGCGCCAATGGGGGAAGGTGCGGGGGGGAATTTGCCCTTGGGCTGATAGGCGGGATGAGAAATACGGCCGCAGTGCCACAGTTGGCAAAAGATGCGTCCCCCCGCTTCGTGGACTGCCGCAGTGACCTTTTTCCAACCCTCGATTTGTTCGGGGGTATGGATTCCGGGAGTGGCGGGATAGCCGTGTCCGGCGGCATTTACAGGAGTGGCTTCGCTGATAATCAGGCCAAAGGACGCCCTTTGCCGGTAATACTCGGCCATCAATTCGGTGGGAACATTGCCTTCTCCTGCACGGTCGCGGGTCAGCGGTGCCATCACGATGCGGTTGGGAAGGGTGAGTCCGGGGGAGAGTTCTAAAGGTTCGAAAAGTTTCATTTCTGAGCGAAAAGTGCACTCTCTCCCGCCAAGAAGAAAGCGAGAATCTCGCAGTTTTAGCTCTGCAAGAAACAATCGAAGTCGAATTTGTAAACTTGCGAGGCAATAGGGCCGTCTAATTCGCCTCCACCCGCAACCGGAAGAAGGCTTTTTCGCCTAAGGGAAAAAGACTGGAGTCCGGTTCCAGCGTGACCTCTAACAGTTCGCCCTGACTGGAGACGCTGTCGGTGGCGAGAATGTCTTCGAAGTCGGTGAGGTCGGTGCTCATCTGCAGGGCGTAGCGCACACTGGCGTCTGGATTCCAAGGGAAAGTCAGCGCGGGGTTACCGGCGGTGATCCCGAACTCGGTAGGCCATTGGTCTTTCTCATTGGGGCTGGTGCCAAAGGCGTGCTCGACCAAGTTGCTGAGACCATCGCCCTCGGGATCGGCGTCGAGGCCGGCGAGGAGCGGGTCGGCCTGCTCGCTTTCGCTAAAGTGCTGGGCGAGAAAGTCCTCGTAGCTGCTGCGCACCCGAATGACGAAGGGCTTGCCATAGCCGGTTGACTCTCCGTCGTGCAGACCGCTCACGCTCACGATGAAGCGGTCTTCCAGCTCGCTATCGAAACTGAGATGGGGGCTCAGGAGCGACGCGATTTCATCGAGGGTGAAGCTGTTAGTCGTGAAAGTCTCTTCCGACAAAGTGGTCACCTCTTCGAGTCCTTCGAAGGTGAAGTCGTCGATGAACCAGCCTTGGTTGGCACCCGCGCCAGTGGTGAGGGACTCGTTGCGCAGTTCGTCGTGCTGGTAGCGGAGACGGAGTTCGAAGGCCCGGCCTTCCAGGCCTTTCAAGTCGACATCGACTTGTTTGAAGCTGCCCTCATTGCCACCGCCGATGCGAATCCAAATCGCTTGCCACTCGCTGCCATCGAAGCTCACTTCGATGCGGGCCACCTGGCCGTCGGTGGAGTTGGCCAGTCGGCTGAGAAAGCTGAAGCTGGCACCGGGACGGACATAGTAGGTGCCCGGGAAGGTCAAGGTCTCGTCTCCGTTTTCCGACAGGTGGGCCAGTTGAAAGGTCTGGCTCCCAGCTCCCACGGTGGCGCTTTGCTGGAAGGCATATCCACCGCTACCTGCATAGGTGAGCGGTGAGGTCGCTTCCTCGGCGTCAAAGGTGAGATCGACCGGACTTGCGTGCGCAATCTTTCGCATCGCGGGCGTCACATCGAGGTCGGTATTGATTTGGAAAGTCTCGTCCTGGCCGGTGGTCACTTCGGTAGGGCCGGTAACCTGGGGGGCGGCGACGATTTGGGCGACGCCGAGCGCGTCTTCGCCTTGCCCGCAATAGAAAAGGTAGGTCCGGCCATCGTTGTCAGTGAGGATCGCGGGGTCGCGCAGTTGGTTGACCCCGTCGTCCATGCGGCCGGATTCGGAGGCGAGGGGAGGGAAGAGCGCGCCTTCCCAAGTCTCTTCCGCGCGCAGGAGCTCTTGGTCAGGGAAGTCTCCCGCCCAGTTGTCGTAGTTCGCATCCAACTCGGAAAAATCGAAGGTCGAGACCGTGACGCGCTCGGGTCTTCCTTCTTTGTAAGTGAGAAAGGCGTAGAGAATGCCATCGCGCTGCAGAACCCCAAAGTGGCGGGGACGAATGGTGGGCCAACCGTGGGCTTGCGATTGGGTGGTAAAGGGATTTGGGCCCCGGTCCCAGTAGTCCCGGCTGTAGTCGTAGCCGGAGGGCGGAGTCCAGGGATTGAGCGGATCGGGGGATTCCCAGATGTCTCCCGTGTTGGACAGGGCGTAGAGATTGCCCGCTTGCTCGAAGACCCGGAAGTAGCTTTCGCCCAGAATCACGGGCCGCGTTCCGTGACCGGCATGACCACCGTTGGCCGGGAGATTGAAATTGAGACCGTCGGGGGAGGTGGCGACGATGGTGCTCTGCCCTTTGTCCACTCCATCATGGTCGGTGTAACCATGGTAATACATGATGAAGCGCTGGTTGACGTCATCGACCAAGACTTGGGGAGAGGCGATGTGCCGGTTCACCTCGACGTCGTTGCCGGGATAGATCCGGTCGGCAGTGCCCAGACTGAGCACTCCGCGTTGGGCAATGGGGAGGGAGGAATCGAGGTTGAAGCCGGTCCAAGGTCCTTCGACATTCTCCGCCCAGGCCATGCGAATGTAGTCGCCCGAGTGGTGGGCGAAGTAGAGGTAGTAGTTGGCATCGGGATCCGCGCGGTTCTCGGAAGGCAGCCAACTGGGCAAAGCGATGCAGCTGGGTCCGTTGATGTTACTCGCTTCGCCCGAGGTCATGCCTTGCGCACGTGCCCAGGTCTCATCGATGATGGGCTGTCCGCCATTGAGCCTTTTGGGGAAAAAGAGCACCCCTTCGCTGGCGTCGCCGAGTTGATCCGGGATGGCAACGGGGGGCTCGGTGTTGTTTTGGAAAGACTCCGAGGACAAGCTCCCGGAAGGTGCGGACCAATTGCTGCTGCTGGACACTTGCGCCGGATAGGCGGCGAGCTCGAGGGTGTTGCGCGCTTGGCTGAACTCCAGGGTGTCCGCATGGGCAAAGCTGATGTTGGCATTCGCCAGATTAAGTGCTTCGGGTAGTTCGGATTCGCCGCCGCCGGTCCAGCCTGCCGTTCCCTCGTAATCGAGACCAAAAATGAGGTCGCCATCGAGTTGGTCGTCCACGATCGTTCCTTGCGCGATGAAGAACTGTTCGCCGCCGTTGGTAAGTCCGAACCCTCCGGTCGAGGTCCCGATGCTTGGGGTCGAGCTGTTATTGGAAAGGCCGCTCAACACCACTACCGTGCCCGGGGACAGGGGAGTATTGCCATTGGTCCAGTAGAGCGGATTAGCTCCTTCATAGGTGCCGCCACCTGAACCTTCTCCACTGCCGTCGCCTCCGCCATCGTATCGGCCGTCCATAAACAGGATGGTTTCATCGGGAGGAAGCTCCACCCAGGTGACAAAACTGAAGGAGTCGTCACCCTGGGAATTGAAACCGACGATCATCAGATCGCCGGGGGAAAGGGCTTCGCTGGAAAGGGTGAGGGCAAGCCCGACGAGAGGGCTGAACAAGGGGAGTTTGATTTTCAAAATATAAAATTGTTAGAATTGGGGGAGTGCCTATTTGAGCCAATCGGGAAGGGAGTCGTTCTCTTTCCATTCCTCGATTCGGCGGTCGAGTTTGTCACCCTTCCAACTGTCGCTTCCGGCGGGAAGGGCTCCGTTCTTGGGAATCCACTTTTGGTGCTCGGCGATGATGTGAGTGTAGCGGGAATCCTGGGCGAGGTTGTGATGTTCGCCCGGGTCCTTACGGTGATCGTAGAGTTCTTCCGAACCGTCGCGATACTGGATGTAGCGCCAGTCGTTGCTACGGACGGCATAATTGCCATAGTACCAACTCTGCAGCACGGGAGTCTCGCGGCTTGCCGAGGGATCTTTGAGCAATGGCAAGAGAGACTCTCCGTCCAGCTTGGGGGCCTGCGGGAGGTCGCAGAGCTCAACCAACGTGGGGTAGATATCTAACAGGCTGACCACTTGCGGGCTCTTGGTGGCAGGACTAGTGGTCCCGGGAGCTTTGAAAAAGAGAGGCACGCGGGTCGACTCTTCCCAGAGGCTTTGCTTTCGCCAATGCTTTTTCTCGCCGAGGTGTTGCCCGTGATCGGACCATAGGACAATGATGGTGTTCTCGCGATGGGGGCTGGCTTCGAGGGCCTCGATCACTTTGCCAATCTGGGCGTCAACGAAGGAGACACAGGCCAGATAGCTGGTGACCATCTCCTTCCAATAGGTGTCGCTCAGGTTGATGACGGCCTGATGATCTCCACCGGGCAGGCGACCGTGGGCGATAGACTTGCCCATCAGGGGAATGTCGCTCATCTCGTCCGCCGGGATGTGGGGGACTTTGATTTCGAGGTTTTCGTAGGGCTTGAAAAATTCGCGGGGAGCGGTGAAGGGGGCGTGGGGGCGGACAAATCCCACCGCCAAAAAGAAAGGCTCACTCTGTTCCTTCTCCAACTGCTCAACGGCCCATTCGGCGATGATTTCGTCGAACATTTTGCCCTCGGGCATATCGTCGCGATCGAGCGGGCCGCAGGCGAGGGAGTTGCCGTCCTCGTATTTCTTGCCGTAGTGCCGACTGATTTGGCTGCCCTGTTTGGGGAAAGGATAGAAGTGCTTTCCGCCGTAACCGTCACCACGCTCGAGTAGCTCTTTGGGGATTTTGTATTTTGGTCCAGTCTCGTCCCAAAAGTCCTTGGTGCGTTCTTTGTAGTCAGAAGTTCCCTGATGAAAAACCTTGCCCACCGCCATCGTGTGATAGCCGTTGTCGCGGAAATGTTGCGGGAGCATTTTGTGGTCGCCCATCACCTTCTCGTAGCTTTTGCGCATCGAGGTGGTGGAGCTATACCAGCCGGAATTGCTGGGGTGGAGACCACTGAGTAAGGAGTTGCGGGAGGCGGTGCATACCGCCTGCGAGCAGTGGGCATTGGTGAAGAGAGTTCCTTGTTGGAAAAGGCGATCCATGTGGGGAGTTTGGGCCTGGGGGTGGCCGTCGAGTGCTCCCTCCCAGTCGTTCAAATCGTCGACGGAGATGAAAAGGACGTTTGGCTTTTTCGAGTTGTTAGCTGGACGCAGACTGGTGGCTTTTTCAACGAGAGCCTTTTTCAAGTGCTTGTCGAAGAAGGCAACCATCTCGCCCCGTAGATCGAAGTCTTTGGTCTGGAGTGGCCAGGCATGGTCCGCTCCCTCGATCATCCGCAGGGTGGAATCGACTCCTGTTTTTTGCAAAAGGGCGTGAAGCTCTTTCGATTGATCGCGGTCCACGGTTGCGTCCTCAGTGCCGTGAAAGATGAGGGTGGGGGGCGTCTGGGCGTTGATGTAGTTCACGGGCGAGGCATTGCGCCATTTGGCGGGCGCTTCTTCTCGCTCTTCTTTGAAAAGACGATGACCCTTCAGCTTGCCGTTGGGGGTGCCGTCTTTCTCAGTGTATTGGCGGGTGAGCAAGTTGGTGATGCCATACATGTCCACGCAGGCACTCACCTTGTCCGAGATCCCGGGGTAGGGGGTGGTGGGGCTCAGCTTGGGGTGGTCGCCGGTGTAAGCCACCATGAGCGCGAGATGTCCTCCCGCCGAACCTCCAATGACGCCGATGCGGTCGGAATCCACGCCGAGGGTGTCGGCATTTTTGCGAAGCCATCGCACTGCATTTTTGCAGTCATGCAGGTTGTTAGGCCAGCGCTTGCCCGCGCGAGTTTCGTAATTGATGCTGATGGCGAGATAGCCCTCCTTGGCCAAGGAAGTGCCTGTGACGTATTCCCGCATCCGGTTCTTGTCGCCGCTGGTCCAGCCTCCGCCATGGATGATGACCACCGCGGGCAGACGCTCGTCCGCGGTGTGGTTTTCCGGTTGATAGAGATCGAGCTTTTCCTCCCGATCGGGACTGAGAAACGAAAGGTCGCGCTGAATCTCGACTCCCGGCGGCGCCTCTGCCGGAGGGTCTTTGGCCAAGGAGAGAGGGCTCAATAGGAGCAGGAGCAATGGGGCCAGATAGGCGGATGGGGTGCGCTTCATTTAGTTTTGATCAAAGTAGTCGGCGATGCGGTAGGTGCGGGTGTTGACCGCCTTCATGGCATCAAGGAGAGCTTGGTAGGGTTCGTAGTGACTGGTCACGATTCCTTTGTTGGCGTCCAGATTGGAGGGGTCGACGCCTTTCTGATTGGGGTCGTTGTCCGAGTAGCGGAACCAATGCCAACCGACACACACTTTGGATTCCAGTAGCCCGAGAGTGAAATTCTGATAGAACGCGGCTCGGTCCTCTTGGGTTTTCACCAGCCAGCCAGCCCCGGAAGTATTGCCCATTCCACTATCGACCCCTTTGGCATACCACTCTGTGATCAGGATGGGTTTGCCGGCTTTCTCCGACCAGGCTTTCAGTCTGTCCTGCTCGGGGGTCCACGCATGATAGTAGTTCACGCTGATGACGTCGAGGTGGCGGCCCGCTGCTTCAAAGAGCTGGGGAACCCGCAGACCCGATCCGTGAAAGCGCGATCCGAGGATGAGGTGGTTGGGGTCGTGCTTGCGAATCGCGTCGCAGACCGTCTGGAAGTAGACCCCGGCGGCATAGCCCACGAAGTCGCCCCGGTTTTTTTCAGTGAACGGCTTGGAGATGCCCTCGTCCTGCAACCACTTCATCGCTGCCTGATGGCCCGGGTCCTTGTCTGGCAAAGCCAAGTAGCGATCCAGCATCTTGATGTTCCAGGGCAACTCATTGTCAGTGAAGTGGCCCAGCAGCCAGGGGTCATCCTTGGTTGCCGCCAATTGGGCTGCATGTTGATCGCAGAAGTCTTTGAACTCGGGGTCAAAGATGAAGGGGCAGTCTCCGGGATAACCACGGTGCCCGGATTTTTGGAAAGTTCCCCCGCGCTTTTTCCCATAAGCAGACATGAAGTTCCAGAGCTTGGTGTAGGGGAGCCCGGACTGGGCGGGCTGCAAGACGTCTTCATCGCACCAGGGCCCGAGACCGTTGAAGCCGTGCTCTTTCAACAGGGCTTTGGTTTCCTTGGCCCATCCCTCGGGGTTTTCGAAACGTCTTTTGAGCTCCTCTCGAGCCGACTTGGTTTTGGTCTCCTTGATAGAGGTGACTCCGCGATTGAGAAAAGGAAAGCCCTCGGGGTCGACCAGCCACCAGCGGCCATTGGCAAAGGTGGTGGAGAAGAAACCGCTCGGACGGGGAGTCGCAACCACCAAGCCTCCAAAAGCCCCAGTCTTTCCATCAGGGGCCAAAGCCGGGAGGTCGGCCAGAGTGCGGGTGGGCAGCTCTTTCCAAGATTTGCCCGGTCCCCGCGAGACTTCAATGAGTTCGGCTTGAGACGCTTCGGGGAGTAAAAGTGCAGCGAGTGAAAACACCAGCGCGGGGAGTCTCCAGTCCCGACGAAGAAGAGCTCTGATGCTGGTTTGAGGCGATGGGATGCGGGGCACAGGGAGATGAGTTTGGGAAAAAACTTACTGGGCAGTGACTCGAACAAAGAGTTTGTCGTTGCCCAAGAGTGAGGGCGGCAGAGTGACCGTGACTGTCTGGGTGGGATCTCCCTCATCAGCGAGTTCTCCCGTCTCAGCATCCAAGGTGAAGTCCGTCCAATCGGCATCGAGAGTCGTCGAGTAGGCGTAAGTGTATGTGAGACCGGTGGCGAATCTTGCCGGATTGCGTCGAGTAAAGCTGAAGGTCCCCGCAGATGCATTTAGAGGCGCACTGATAGCGTTCACCGATGCTGGGTTTGTTGGTTCGAGCCCAAAGGCATATTCATCGCCATTGCTCACTCCATCGGAGTCATCATCATCCATCATCCCTCCAACCAAGCTGAAGCCCGCAGCCCAGTTGTCGTAATCCGTGGCCACGGGGCCATTGGTCACGATCAAGTAGCCGGTGCCGTTGAAGTAAGTGTCGTTCACGTTATCCAGCGTCACGGCTGTGACGTCCGGGCTACCATAGGTTCCCGCTGGCATTTGCACCTGATTGATGAAGAGGGTGTCCACGGTGTCTCCCAGGCCGTGTTCCAGCTCGAGCTGTCCATTGCCCTCGATGGAAACCGCAGCAGTATCTGTTAGATAGGCTTCGCTGAGCAGCAAGGTTCCCGCCGTGATGCTGGTGTCACCCGTATAGCTATTGAATCCAGTCAGGCGGACAATTCCATTTCCCGCTTTGACCAGGCTTGATTCCCCGCTGATTGGCTGGGTGCAGTTCACCTGGTTGTTCCCGCTTTGAGCTTCCAAGGTGAGGGGGGATTCCAGCAGGATAGGGACGTCCAGGGTGACTGCCCCTTGATTGAGCCGTGATTTGATCGTGGAAGGGGACTGGATTAGGATCGAGCCGCTGCCATCGATAATGGAAGCGTGAACCATCAGCTGGGGTCCATCGAGAACCAGTTGGCCTTCAAAGGTTGTATCGCCGCTGATGTTGATCTGCTTGCCTCCCCCCGTGCCAGTGGCCACCACTGTTCCTTCATCGATCCAGAGAGCGACAGGCCCCGTTGTTTGCGAGCCCAGCCCGTCGTCCAAGAAGAGAGTGCCAGCTCCATCTTTGATGAAAAAATTGCTGGGAATGTCATTGGTAACGTTACCGAGAGTGAGGGACTCTTCCACATTGAGGAGTGTGCCTTGGTCACCCAGGACGGTGACTCCGTTAACCAACATTTGTCCTCCTGTTAGAATGTTGACTTCGCTGTTTTCCGAAAGGGCGAGAGAGTCAGTGGTGAGCACCCCTCCGTCGCGGACTTCCAGGATTCCTCCTGCCACTACGGTGATCTCGAACAAAGAATCATTCTCCAACGCCACGGCACCGAAGCCCGAGACGTTGAGTGAATCGGCGGTCAAGAGGCCTCCTGAAAAGGTTACCGTGCCGCTGTCGTGAGTCGTATGCAGAGCCCCTGCCACGATGCCGGCGTTTGTCAGCACGACTTCTGCAGACGAATCGAAGGTGACGTTGTCGCCCGTTGCAAATACACTCGGAGTGCTTTCGTTTAGAAAGTTTGCAGTTGCGGTATCCCAGGCTCCTCCGTCTCCGCCATTGTATGTGAGGTTGGCTCCATCCGAGGGAGGGGCACTGGCTGAGACCTTGAGATAAGACAGCCTCACCCCGGTATCATTTCCTTCGGTGTCGTCGCTGGTCATCTCCATCGTGATGGGAGTATTGGGGGGAACGACAGTGGAACCGAGGTCGAGGGTTCCTTCTGCGGTGCCGTCGTCGTTGAAGACGATATTGGTGAAGGCGGAGGAGGAAAGGGTGATTTCCGCTGGTCCAGTCCAGCCTGCGAAATCAAGCTCTTCCAACTTCACTTCGACATTGAAGCTAAATGTCCAGGCCTCCCCGGGATTAAAGTCACGGGATTGGTTCGAGTAGCCTCCCGGATTCAGGTTCGAATTGACACCAAGGGCGTTGTTGCCAGTGCTATTGGTGAGGTGGTTGGTGTCAGGGTCGCCGGATGAAGCCAGGCTGCCGTCTTGTCCCTTAATGTCGACTGTCGTGAGGATGGCGTTGGAGTTTGTTACTGGATCCAAGAGCGTTGCATTGGCTCCGATGCCCGCAGAATCGAAGTGATTCCCATTCGGAAATTCGAAGGTGACTTCACCGGGGAGGCTGGAAGAGAAGACAACTGAGCTGGTTGCTAGAAGAAGAAAGCGTGAGGTTCCTGTTGGTTTCATGGTTGTTTTTCGGGGTGAAAGAGGAAGAGCTGAAAGGGCTTCGCCTCGGGGTGTCTGACTGGGGCTAGGTATGGCGTTTCCGGCAAAGACCGAAAGCGCTGGAGCCGAGCAGGACCAAAAGAAGGGAGCTGGGCTCGGGGATTGCGGTGACAGTGAAGTTTGAAATTCGGATTCCGTCTTCCCCTGTGATGTTCGTCATAGCAATGGTCACGGGGGTGTTGGCTGCAATCGTTTCGGGGGCGGTGAAGCTATAAGTGTCGTCGCTATCATCGATGTCGTTTCCGCCGATTACGATATCTGTGATTCCTGCTGCCGAGATAGTGATTTCTCCTCCGTCGCTGCCATTCCAACCGGAAAAGTCGATATCGTTGAATTGAATGGAAGAATTAAAGGAAATAATCCATGCCTCGCCTGGATTGAAGTTTGAGTTTTCCCCGCTCACCCCTGGGTCATCCTGAGAATTGACACCCAGGGTGTTGCCGTTATTGACGTTCGTAGTGTGACTTCCCCCCTCCGATGCCAAGCTTGTTCCTGCGCCTTGGTATCCCAATATATCAACAGTTGTGAGGGTTACGAGGACGCTGGGATCGACGGAGTCCGCCACCTCCCACGACTCGCCATTTCCATCTCCATCGAAGTTTCCACTGTTGGTAAAGTTGTAGGTGACTGCAGCACTGGAGAAAGCTGTCGAAGCGAGAAGAGGTAAAATCAGTAATGCTTTCATTTTGTAAATATTGAGAGTCATGGAAACTGCAGATTTCATAGAATTTTTTGAAAGAAAAGTTACCGAGATTGACCTATATGTTCGGGTGGATTGTCGTCTTGAACGGGCTGCGGTTCTGCTATCTTCCAAACAATCGCCCGGTGGGTTTCTGTACACTTTTGTAAGGAAACAACAAAAAACCCCCAGCTCATCAGAGCCAGGGGTGAGAACGAGAACAGGGAGGTGATTGAAGCGGCAAAGCTTCTGGGGGGAAGTGACAAGTCACCAGCCAAACCGATGAATCATGGTGTGGCGATAGGTCTCGCCAGGCCGCAGGATGCAATTGGGAAAGGAAGGTTGGTTGGGACCGTCTGGAAAGAGCTCTGTCTCCAGGCACAATCCGGTGCGTTTTTCATACTTGAGACCATTTTTGCCCGCAGTTTGACCATCGAGGAAGTTCCCTCCGTAAAATTGAACCGCCGGTTGATCGGTGAAGAGTTCGAGTGTGCGGCCCGTCTTCGGGTCTTCCACTTTTGCGGCCAATCGCATTCCGTCTTCATTCAAGACCCAGGCATGATCATAGCCTCCGCCAAACAGGAGGCACTCGTATGGGGTCTCCACGCGAACCCCGATTTCGGTTGGCTCACGAAAATCCATGGGGGTTTCATCAACGGAGCGAATTTCCCCAGTGGGAATGAGCCCCGCATTGGTGGGGAGGTAGCGATCGGCATTCAGAGTCAATAGATGGTCATTGATCGAGGTCGTCGGGTCGCCTGATAGATTCCAATAGGAGTGGTGCACAATATTGACCGGAGTTGCCCGATTGGTGGTTGCTTCCGCGCTCCAAGTCAGTTCATTGTCGTCGTTCAGGCTGTAGGTGATAGTCACCGTCAGCTCGCCGGGATAGCCCTCTTCGCCGTCCTTGGAGACATAGGTCAGTTTGACTTCTTGCCCGTTGAGCTCGCCCTTCCACAGGACCTTGTCGAAACCCGCGAGACCCCCATGGAGGTGGCAGGGGAGTCCGCCGGGGTCGTTGTTGGTCGCCAACTGGTAGGTTTCTCCATCGAGCGTGAACTTTCCATTGGCGATGCGGTTGCCGAAGCGGCCGACGGTGGATCCAAAGTAAGAATTGTTAGACTCCCAGCCAGCCAGGTCATCATATCCATGCGTCAGATCCTGCACCTGACCATTCCGGTCAGGGACCATCAAATTGGTGAGAATGGCCCCGAATTCCGAGACCTTGGCGATCATGCCGTTCTTATTCTGCAAGGTGAAGATTTTGACTTCACGTCCGTCACTGAGTTTTCCGTATATTTCCACAATGGGAGGTCTTTTGAGGTGAGCTCGACGTTCAAGTCGCCGAGGCGGGTTCGAGCCCGAGAGTATCCAAGGATCGTTTCGCGAAACAATAGGAGAATTTCTCAATGCGGTGACGTGTCGATAAGGTTTAATTTTCGTCAGAAAGTCGATTATGAAGCCTTGAGTGTTCTGCTTCGCCTGCTAGCTTCCCTCGATGCCAATCAATGTAGATTTACTCGCCAAGATTTGTGAAGTGCCCGGAGCTCCTGGATTTGAGAAGCCCATCAGGGATTTGGTTTTGAAGGAAATCGAGGGATTGGCGGATGAGATTCGGGTCGATTCCATGGGCAACGTGGTGGCTCTCAAGAAAGGGGCCTCTTCGGAGAAAAAGACCATGGCCGCCGCGCATATGGACGAGATTGGCTTCATTGTGACCCATATTGACGACAAGGGTTTTGTCCGATTCAACCCCCTCGGAGGTTTTGACCCCAAGACCCTTTCCGCGCAGCGGGTCATCATCCACGGGCGTGAGGATGTCATCGGCGTGATGGGTTCCAAACCCATCCACATCATGTCGCCCGAAGAGCGTGGTAAGAATGTGAAGCTCACCGATTTTTTCATCGATCTGGGTTTGCCGAAAAGCGAAGTGGTCAAGTTGGTGGAAGTGGGCGATTCCATCACCCGGGAACGCAAGCTCATCGAGATGGGGGAGTGCGTGAACGTGAAGTCTCTCGACAACCGGGCGTCAGTTTTTCTTTTGGTAGAGGCTCTTCGCAACCTTCAGGACAAGACTCCGACTTACGATTTTTATGCGGTTTTTACCGTGCAGGAGGAAGTCGGATTGCGCGGAGCCAATGCCTCTGCGCTTGAGATTCAGCCGGACTTTGGCTTCGGTCTCGATACCACCATCGCCTACGACGTCCCGGGTTCGAAGCCACAGGAGCGTTGTACGGAACTCGGAAAAGGAGTGGGCATCAAGATCATGGATAGCTCCACAATCTGTGATCGTCGTATGGTGGCTTTCTTGAAGGATCTTGCGGGTAAGGAGGCCATTACGTGGCAGCCCGAGATTCTCGCTGCAGGCGGAACCGATACCGCCGGGCTGCAGCGCATGAGCCCTGGTGGGTCCATCGCGGGGGCAATCTCGATCCCAACCCGCCACATTCACCAAGTCATCGAGATGTGCCATAAGTCCGACCTGCAGGGTGGTATCGACCTCCTTGTCGCTGCGGTGTGCAACCTGGATTCTTGGGACTGGTCCCACTAAGAAGTGCGACGGAGCGTGGACATTCCTGTCCATGAACAGAGCCTCGGGGTTTCAGAACCTTCGTCGGGGTGGTTTCAGTTTGGGCAATTCGGCTCAGCCGGACCGTTCCAGGGACAGAAATGTCCCTGCCCCGTCGGTAGGGCTGTTTTGCCAAAACAGCCGCGAATGTTCGGGGAAGGTCCCCTGGCTAACGCTCTTCGTCCGCGAGAGAACCTCTCGAACACTCCAGAACTCTCGCGGTCCTTTTCTCAAGTGGACTCTGCCGGAGCATGGACATTCTTGTCCATGAACAGAGCCCCGGTTTGTCAGAGTCACCGTCAAAACATCGGGACGAGATGATTATCAGCAAGCTTCTTTATAAAATCGGATTCAGTTCTTCTTCCAACTCTGCTGCCGCTTGGTCGCTGAGGAGTTGGTTGTTTTTGTCCAAGATATAGAAGGCGTCCAGGGCCACGCCTTTTTCGGTGCAGATTCGGGCGTGGGTGATGGCGTATTCGTGGCGCTCGAAGATTCCCAAGATATCGTGCAAAAGCGCCAGCCGGTCGACGGCTTGAATCTCGACCACGGTGTAGACGGGGTCGATGTCGTTGCGAACGCTGGCGCGGGTCGGGACGGAGAACTCGGTAATGGGACCTTCTTCCAGATAGTTCTTGGGCTTTTGCAGATATTTGCTGGGGTCGTAACTCTCGCTACTAGAAATCTCGTAGAGAGTAGTGACGAAGGAGAGTTGGTGAATCTTGTCCGCGACGGCCTCCGCGTCGTCGGTGGTGACGCGAAAGAGGTCCAGCACGATGCCGTCCATCCGGGTGAAGGCGTCGGCGGAAAGAATGTTGATGTGGTGGGCGGCGAGGGCGCAGGAGATTCGGCGCAAAAGCCCGGGCTGATTTTCGGCCGCGATGATGAGCTCGCTGTAGCCATCCTTGGGATGCTCGATCCAACGCACCGCACACTCGAAGTAGGTGTCGGGACGCCGCTGGCGCCGTTCCCAATACTGACCGATCGCCCGCAGGTGATGGCGAATGGAGCGCGCGGACCGGAAGCGGAAGTAGCGCTTGGGCATTTGCTCGAAGTGACCTTCGATGAGGTGGGAGTAGCGCGAGGAGAGGCGGTTGGCCACTTGTTCGCGCCGCTTCTCCAGCTCCTTGCGGGCGGCGGCGTCGTACTCGGCCTCGCCTTTGACCAAAAAGGATCGGGTGGCGCGATAGAGCTGCTGCATGAGGGTCTCCTTCCAACTGGACCACGCTTCTTCATTGGTGCCATTGGCGTCGGCGAAGGTGAAAAGGAGGAGGGAATCCAGATTGTGCTTGGTCTTCATCTGGGCGGCAAAGTCGGCGATGACATCGGGATCGGACAGGTCCTTGCGGGTGGCGATGGAGAAGAGGGCGAGGTGCTGGTCGACGAGAAAAATGATCAGCTTGCGGCGCTCTCCCTTGATGACCAGTCGGCGGCAGACTCGGTCTGTTAGAATTGCCGAGCCGTCGATGTGTTCCTCGACCCCCATCGCGCGGCCGGAGTCGTGCATGATGAGCGCGAGGTAGAGGGCGTAGGGATCCTGATGGTTGATCAGGATGTCGCGGTAGACGACATGGCCGGGATCGTCGGAATCAATGAGAGCATCCAGTTGGTCGATGCAGCGCAAGGTGTGCTCGTCGGCAGTGTAGCGGTGGAAAAACTCGTGCTGCACGAGGCACTCCATCTTTCCGAACTCCGGTAAAAAGAGACCAAGCACTCCAACCCGGTGCATCAGGCGCAGGGTGGGGCCGACCTTTCCTTTTTGCTCGAGAATGCTTTGAAAGGTGTCGCGGTTGGCCTTGGCCACGCGGAAGGGGCCGTCGATGAGATGGCGGTGCGCCTTGATGAGCTTTCGCAAGTCGGGCGAGGGGCTCAGGTCGAACTTTTGGCAAAGCCGGAAAAGGGAAAGCAGGTTGGTGGAGTCCTCCTCGAAGACCTTGGGGGAGTTCGCAAAGAGTCGCCCCTCCTGCGCATAGAAGTGATCAAAGGTCCGGTCCGGTTTGGTGACGGTGGCCTTGCCGAAAATGTTCTTGGGACGGATCTTTTCCTCCAGCTCCGCGATCTCGAAGAGGGTCTCGGTGTGCTGGCGGATGCGCCGGGCGTGGCGGTAGTAGTCCCGCATCAGGGCCTCGATTCGCTTGAGCAGGTTTCGGCTAGGATAGCCGAAGAAGTTGGCGATGGGACCTTGCCGGCGCAGGGTGAGGACGTCGGCATTGCTGCCTTCGCGATAGTGCAAATCGTTGCGAACCCGCATGAGAAACTCGAAGCCTTCTGTCAGCTCGTCGCTCGCATTCTGGGAAAGCACGCCCTTTCGCCGGAGCTCGTCGAGGTCGCGGGTCTCGAAGAGCGCGTCGGAGATCCAGAGCAAGTTGTGAAAGTCGCGCAAGGCTCCGGGCGACTCTTTCACATTGGGCTCTTGGAGAAAGACGGTGTCCGAAAAGTCCTGGTAGCGCTTCGCCATGTCCGCCCGTCGGTCATCGAGAAACTCCGCCCGTTTCTTTTCGATAACCTCTTTGCGAAAGCGGGTTTGAAAGGTCTCAAACAACTGTTGGTCGCCAATGAGCAGGCGGGAGTCGAAGAGGGTGGTGCGGGTGTGGGAATCGCTTTGGCCCTCGGCGATGCATTCTTTGATAGAGCGGCAGGCCTGCCCGACCTTGAAGCCCAAGTCCCAGAGCGGATAGAGAACCGCGTCGATGAAGTCCTTCTCGGCCTTCGACAGTTTGGGGGCGGCTTTGGGTAGGAGAAAAAGGAGGTCCAGGTCCGAGCCCGGGTTGAGGTAGCCCCGACCATATCCACCGTTGGCAACGAGCGCCAGCTTGGCCCCGGGATTCTTCAGGTCTGCCATTTCGAAGAGCCGCTTCATCAGGATGTCGATGAAGTTGGCGCGCGCGGAAGCATTCTCGAGACCGCTTTGCCCGCTCTGGTGCTCTCGCTCTAACATCTCCCGGCTTTCGGTGAGGTAGGTCTTCAGAGTGGTTAGTCTGTCCTTGGGGGATGCGTCGTTCAGAGTGCGCGCATCGGGGAGGGTGGGAGGGGCGAGTTCGGTTTTCACGAAAGGGTTTGTTAGAATGAGACCGCGAGCCAGATGCCCGCATAGGCTTCGTCGTCCGCGTCGTCGCTGAGGCCAATGGAGTAGCCAGCGAAGGGAGTGAGTGAGAGGAAGGAATTGACGTTGTAGGTCAGGGAAAGACGGCCGTAGAAGTCGTTCATCCCGCTCCGTTCATAGTAGTCGCCGACCGCGCTGATGCCGGATTCGGCCGCGATGAAGAGGTCTTCGGAAAGGGGGTGAGACCATCCGCCCTCCAGCGCGAAGTAGGTGCCCTCGGCGCCAAAGTCGTAGTGGGCTTTTGCAGCCAAATCCCAGTTCTCGTCGACGAACCATTGCGCCTTGAGCCCGAGGTCGACCCCGTCTTCAAAGAGGCTTTCCGAGAAGAGATGGTAGTCCAGCGAGGCGGTCAGGCTGACCTCCTCGAAGTCCCGTCGCAGGCTCACGCCGAAAGCGGTCTCCGCGAAGTCGTCACTGGATTCTGCCACATGCCAAGCCACCAGGCCCAGGGCGAAACCTTCTCCCAGCGAGATTTCGGTCTCGATCTGAGTCTCCAACGTCGCGTCTGCGAGTTGGAATCCACGGTAATTGTAGGCCGAGCGCAGGCCGGTCACCGTCTCGATCCCCAGGGTGAGATCGTCCTCAACCTCGGCGAGGAGAGGCAGCGGAACTAGGAAAAGGAGAGCGAAAGCACGGTGAGGCACGTTGGGAGCATGGGAAGAAAGCGCCCTCGGGTCAATGCGGCTTCCTGAATGCCTTGGATTTCGATGGAGAAAGGAAAGTTCTTAGTCGAAGCAGTCAGGGTCGAACGTCGCTGTTATCGAAGGTGAAATGACAAAAGGCCTTTCCAACCGCACGGTTGATTGAGCGCTGGAGACCTTGATTCCGCTCTTCCCACTCGCGGTGATTTTGTGAGGAGTGGTCACATTCCGAAAGAAATCATTCCTGTCGCAGGGCGTCGATGGGATCGAGCTTGGCGGCTTGGGAGGCGGGGTAGAGGCCGAAGATGACTCCCGTGAGACCGGAAATGCCAAAGGCGAGCAAGACCGACCAAAGGGTGATGATAGTCTGCATCTCGGTGAAAAATTCGACCCCGATGGGAACAATGATGCCGAGAATCACCCCGATGATTCCGCCGCCGACTGACAACACGATGGTCTCAATGAGGAACTGGGTGATGATGTCCTTCCGCGTGGCTCCCAGGGCGCGGCGAATCCCAATCTCGCGAGTCCGTTCGGTGACGGTGGCGAGCATGATGTTCATGATCCCGATTCCGCCGACTAACAGCGAGATGGCGGCGATGGATCCGAGGACGATGTTGAACATTTTCTTGGTCGCTTCGGCTTCGCGCAAAAGCTGCAAGGGCACGATGAGCTCGAAGTCGTTTTTCTCGTGAAAGTGATTCATCAAATGCTGAATCTGGGCCTCGCCGACAATGACGGAGGGGGAGTCTTTCATCTTGATGATCAGCCGGTGCAACTCCACGCGCTCGGAATTGAAGCTTCCCGAGGTGCGCGTGATGAGGGTTTCGCCAAAGCGGGTGCGGGCGGCGGAGAGGGGGATGTAGATGTTGTTGTCAATGGCCTGTCCTTCGCTCTCCTGTCCCTGCGGTCGTTGCTCGGCGGTGCCGGTCTCGTTGACGATGCCGATGACCTGATAGTAGGTGTCATCCACCCGCACGGTGGATTCCAGCGGGTCCTGATAGGGGAAGAGCTGGCGGGCGAGATTGTGGGTGATCACGCAGACTGTGCGCTTGTTGAGCTCGTCGGTGGGACTGAGAAAGCGACCGGCGACCAGGTCAATGCTCTGCACTTCGCGGTAGGAGGGCAGGGTGCCAATCACTTGGCCGGATTCCTGATTGCGGTCGAAGCGGATATTCTCGCGAATGATGCGCAGCGGCACCACGCGTTCGATGGAGGGGATGGTGTCCTGAATGCGGGTGACGTCCTTGTAGGTCAGTCCGTATTCCACCGACCAGTTTCTCTGTTGCGAGGTTTGCTTGTTGTCCTCGGGAGGCTTCACCGAGTTGATGATGATGTTCTCACTGCCCAGACGTTTGATGCGTTCCTGGGCTTCGTAGGAAGCGCCTTCGCCGATGGCCAACATCGCGATCACCGAGCAGACTCCAAAGATAATGCCAAGCATCGTCAGCCCCGAACGGAGCTTGTGCATCAGCAGGCTTTTGACGGCGAGCTGAACGGTGTTGAGAAAGTGGGAGGAGAGCATTGCGATTGGGCGAGGGCAGGCTGGCGGGCAGAAGGAAAAATCTAACGGATGGCTGGCTCATTGATGACCTCGCGGGCAATCACGCCGTCCTTCATGTGGATTACGCGATGCGCGTGTTGGGCCACGGCGTCATCGTGGGTCACCATGACGATGGTCTTTCCCTCGCTGTTGAGGTCGTTGAGGATGTCCAGGACCTCGGCCTCGGTCTCGGAGTCCAGGTTTCCGGTGGGCTCGTCGGCCAGAATCATGAGGGGTTCGTTGACGAGCGATCGGGCGATGGCGACGCGCTGCTGTTGGCCCCCTGACAACTGGTTGGGGCGATGGTCCAAGCGGTTCTCCAGCCCCACCAACTTGGCGAGTGCGACACAGCGGTCGTGGTGTTCCTCCAAGTCCTCCTGCTGATAGATGAGGGGGACCTGAATGTTCTCGATGACGGTGAGTTGGGCGATGAGGTTGTAGGACTGGAAGATGAAGCCCAGCCGCTTGCCACGCACCCGCGAAAGAGTGTCGTCATCCATCTCCGCCACATCATCGGGACCTAGAAAATACTTTCCCGAAGTAGGCCGATCCAAGCAGCCCAGGATATTGAGCAGAGTGGATTTGCCCGATCCGGAAGGCCCCATGATGGCGACGAAGGATCCGCGCTCGATGGTCAGGTCCACGCCCCGCAGGGCACGCACGGTGCTATCGCCAACTTGAAAATTTTTGACGATTTGGCGGATCTCGATGACGGCTTCGGGCATGGCGAGGACTCAGTTGGCAGGTTCCTCGTTCAGCTTCAGACCAGTGGTCTCGCCCGAGAGATTGAGTTTGTCGTCCAGCGGGGGATCGAGGCTGACTTTGTCGCCCTGATGCAGACCGGAGCGAATCTCGATGTATTTGGTGTTGAAGAGACCGACTTCGACTTCGGTCGGTTGGTCGTCGCCCTTCAGGTAGCAAACTTGCTTTCCGTTCTGGGTGGTGACGGCTTGGATCGGGACGGAGAAAACGTTCTTCAGCTCTTCGATGATGATTTCGGCCCGCGCGGAGACCCCGGGTTTGACCCCTTCCATGGGGTCGGTGATTTCGATTTCGGTGGTGTAGACTTTCTTGTTGTCGCCCCAGCGGCCGTTGCTGTCGGGAAGGATGGCCACTTTGGTCACTTTACCCAAAAAGCGGCGGTCGGGTTGTGAGTCCAGCACCACGTAGGCTCGCTGTCCCTTCTGGATTTGGCTGATGGTCGACTCATGGATCTTGACCTGAACCTTCAGCTTCGAGGTGTCGGGAATCTTGATGACATCGCGGCGGTTGCGAATCTTCGAGCCCTCCGCGATCTCTGGTTCGTTGTCCCAGCTTCGGTCCGACTTGGCGTAGATCACGAGGCCATTCTGGGGAGCGTAGAGTTTAGTTGAATTGAGTTGTTCGCGGAAACGCTCGAGCTGTTCCTCTGTGATGCGCAGGGTCGACTTGGCTGAATTCACGGCGGCCTCCTGTTGCGCGATTTTGGATTCACCTTCTTTGCGAGTGCGCTCCAACTTGGCTTGGGCTTCCTTGAGGTCGGAGAGGAATTTGGTCTCTTCTTTTTTCAAGTCGTATTCTTTCAACATCTCGAAGGTCGACTGGGCGGTCTCGACCGCCTTGGAGCTTTTGCTCACTTCCAGTCGATCGCGGTCGACTTGGCTTTTGGTTTCAAAGCCCTTTTCGGCCAGCTTTTCGGACCACTCGTAACGTTGCTGGGCCAGCTTGAGGGCCTCGGCTTCGGTATCGATGGCGAGCTCGGAGCTGCGCAGCCGGTGCTGACGATCGAGGTCTTGGAATTTCTGTCGATCCATCTCGGCAAACTGCACCGCCAGCTTCGCGGCGCTCAGCTCACTATCCACCGTCGAGCGGGTGATGATGAGGTCGTTGGTGGCCTTGATGACCTCTGCCTGATGGGTTTCGAATTTGACCTGCGCCTCTTGCAAGCTGCTTTCCGCCTGACCTTTGTCGAACTCGACTAACAGATCGCCCTCTTTCACGTAGGAGCCCTCGGGGATGAGGTAGATGATCTGGGATTCGCCATCGATGGTGTTCTTCACCACCACCTCATTGACAGCCTCGATGGTGCCGCCCTCCACGATGGAGATGATGAGGTCGGCCTTGCTCACGGTGTGATAGAGACCTTGCGTCTCGGTCTTTTTTCGCGAGAAGGTGATGAGCAGGACCAGGATTCCCGCAAAGACGAGAAGGCCAAGGAAGAGTCGGTTTATCAGCAGTTTTTTCATGGGGCTTTACTCGAAGAGTTCTTCGGGGGTGGGGACTTTGTCGGAAGGGGCGAAGGCGGGTTGCGGGTTGGCTGGGCGGCCCAGGGCTTTGATTTTGGAAGGGTTGTCGCTGAGCCAGTAATCCTTGCTGTTCGGATCTAATACCCCCAGTTCGACGAGGAGCCCGAGTCGCGCGCTGAGGTAGTTCACGATGGCGCTGGTCTCCGCGTTCTGGGCGCTGATGAGGGCGTCTTGGGATTCGCTGAGCTGGCGGAATTCCACCGTGCCCGCCTGCAAGCGCAACTGGTTGCCTTCCACCCGGTTGCGAGCCAGCTTCACCGCGCCCTTTTGAATCTCGTAGCTTTGCCGGAATTCTTCCAGCTCGCGAATGCGGCGGTCGAGCAGGTTGCGCAACTCATCAAAGTTCCGGCTGAGAGTGCGGATCGAGGACTCGAAGTTGATGAGGGTGGCGCGGTATTGGTTGCGTTCCCGCAGCCGGTCGAGGGGCAGGTTGAGCTGCAAGCCGACCGTCGCACGCACGTCGTTGAAGTTGAACTTGGTGTAGTCCACCGGGCCACCGCTGTTCGCCAATGAGGCGTTCCCTACGAGGGCCAGGTCTGCCTTCAACTGGTTGGCCGCGATGCCGACTTGTCGTTTGCTGTCCTCGAAGCGGTCCACCTGATTGAAGAGGGGGAGACGGTGATCAAGGGCGATGGCAAAGGCCTCCCGGCTGGAAAGTGAAATCGGCTTCAGGCCACCCGCGCGCAGCTTGATGATTTCCGCATCGTCGAGCCGCAACTGGGTGGTCTGCGGCAGGCCGAGGGTGACCTTGAAGCTGTCGAGCGCGTTGCGGTAGTCGGAGATGGCGCTGATGTAGCGGTTGCGTGCGCTCAGCTCGTCTTGCTCCGCGATGCCCACCGCTTCGGGCCGCTCGCGGTCGACGCGGGCACTCAGGTACTCGACGTTCTTTTTGCGGGACTGATAGTTATTGTATTCGTTGAAGATGACGTCCTTGGAGCGTAGGAGGTCGAAGTATTCATTCACGATGCTCACCGAGAAGGTGTTTTGAAAGTGAGTGTAATCGCGGATGGCGTAGACCACATTGCGGTTGGCCTGGGTCAGGTTCTCGACCGCGACATCGCGTCCGGCTCCGCGAAGCAAGGGCTGCGCGAGATTGAGCGTGATGAGCGAAGTGGCCGAGCGCCGGGGATCGCCGGAGAAATATTGCAAGAGGTCATTGGCGAGGGTGACTCCCAGGCTTCCTCCCGTCGCCAAGGCCTGATTGACCCCGAGGGCCGAGGAGGCGGTGCCCACTTCTTCACCGTCGATCTGGCGTGTGTAGTTCGCTTGGGAGCTGCCGAACAGGTTGGGCCGAAACTCGTGCTGCTCGCCTGTTAGGGTGAGCGCGGTGAGATAGAGCCGTTCCTTTTCCGACTGGTATTCGCGACTATTGGCAACCGCATAGTCCAAGGCCTGGTTGAGCGAGAGTCGCACTTTCTCAGTGGATTTGCGGTCGTTGAGGATCTTGACTGGGGTCAGCGCCTGCTGCTCTTTGGATGACTTTCCGCTGGCGATGGAAAACTGGGAAGACTCGCCGAAGATATCTTTTTCGACCGTCTTCAAGATCTGATAGACATCCTTGTCCGCTTGTTTTTCGTAGTAATCAGCCGAGCATCCAAAGAGAGCGAGGAGAGTAAGTGTGGTTCCGAGGCGGCAAAAATTAAGGACGGTCATTGGGCAACAGGATCGCGAAGATGGCCGAGCAATTTGGCAAAAAAGGTCAGGGGCTGGGCGTCGCCGTGCTCGATAAAGTTAACGCCACTGGAAGCGTTTCCTGTCAGAACTTTATCAAAATTCGGAGCGCAGGGGAGTGTTCCACGGCCGTGGAGCAGGAGATGACCAACTTGTCCCATCGCGACACATTGACCACGCGAACTGTGACAAAATTGCGCGATTTCGAGCCGGTTTCGCAGTTACCTGGTTGTAACTCGCTGAAAATCAGTGGCGGCATGGTTCATGCGATAGGAACGGGAGAATATCGCGGCTCGGACCGCACAGACTAACCTCAAAAACAGAAAGACAAATAGTATGGCAAAGATTTTAGGAATCGACTTGGGAACAACCAACTCCTGCATGGCCGTCATGGAAGGCGGGGAGCCGGTTGTTTTGGAAAACTCGGAAGGCGCACGCACCACTCCATCAGTGGTGGCGTTCGGTAAAGGCGGCGAGCGTCTGGTCGGTCAAGCGGCCAAGCGTCAAGCGGTGACTAACCCCCGCAACACCATTTTCTCCGCAAAGCGCCTCATCGGTCGCAAGTTCTCGGAGCTCTCGGATGCGGACAAGAAAGTCCCTTACGAGATCGTGGCAGCCTCTAACGGCGATGCCCACATCCAGGTCGAAGTCGACGGTGAGAAGAAGGCCTACTCGCCTCAGGAAATCTCGGCCATGATTCTTGGCAAATTGAAGGCGGATGCGGAAGCCAAGCTCGGTGAGACCATCACCGAAGCGGTTATTACTGTTCCAGCTTACTTCAACGACTCTCAGCGGAACGCGACCAAGGCCGCAGGCGAAATCGCCGGTCTGAAGGTGCGCCGCATCATCAACGAGCCCACTGCCGCCTCTTTGGCCTATGGCTTGGACAAGAAGTCTGATGAGAAGATTGCGGTCTACGACCTCGGTGGTGGAACCTTCGATATCTCCGTTCTCGAAATCGGTGACGGGGTCTTCGAAGTTCTCGCAACTGACGGTGACACCCAACTCGGTGGTGACGACTGGGACAACACTCTCATCCAATACATCCTCGACGAGTTCAAGGCGCAGGAAGGCATGGACCTCAGCAGCCAGCCCGACGCTCTCCAGCGGATTAAGGAAGAAGCGGAGAAAGCCAAAATTGCGCTCTCTTCCTCGACCACTTACGACATCAACCTCCCTTTCATTACTGCCGACCAGAACGGACCGAAGCACATCCAGTTGCAGCTCACCCGCTCCAAGTTGGAGCAGTTGACCGACAAGCTGTTCGCCCGCACCAAAGGCCCCGTTGAGCGTTGCCTCAAGGAGTCCGGTCTCAGCGCTAGCGAAATCGGCGAGCTCGTTCTCGTGGGCGGAATGACCCGCATGCCCAAGGTGCAGGAGACTGCAAAAGCTTTGGCTGGTAAAGAGCCGCACAAAGGCGTCAACCCCGACGAGGTGGTGGCCATCGGTGCCGGTATCCAGGGCGGAGTCTTGATGGGGGATGTGAAGGACGTTGTTCTCTTGGACGTGAGCCCTCTCAGCCTTTCTATCGAAACCGAAGGCAGCCGTGCGACGCCCATGATTGAGCGCAACACCACCATCCCGGTGAAGAAGTCGCAGATTTTCTCGACCGCGGTCAACAACCAGCCCGCAGTGGATATCCGCATCTGTCAGGGTGAGCGCCCGATGTTTGCCGACAACAAGTTGTTAGGCAACTTCCGCCTCGATGGCATCGAGCCCGCTCCCCGCGGCATGCCCCAGATTGAGGTCACCTTCGACATCGACGCCAATGGCATTCTCCACGTCTCCGCGACTGACAAGAAGTCTGGCAAAGAGCAGAAGATTTCCATCGAAGGATCCAGTGGTCTCAGCGACGAAGAAATCGAGCGTGCCAAGAAGGAAGCCGAGGAAAATGCCGAGGCAGACAAGAAGCGTGCCGAGGCCGTCGACATCAAGAATGGTGCCGAGAACATGGTCTTCCAAGTTGAGAAGCAACTCGAGGAACTGGGTGACCAGGCTCCCGCCGAACTCAAGTCCGGCATCGAGGAGAAGGTCAACGCGGTGAAGGACGCTCTCAAGAGTGACGACATCGAAAGCATCAAGACCGCTCAGGCCGAGCTCGAGAAAACTCTCGGCGACCTTGCCCAAGCCGCACAGGCCGCAGCCGGTGCTGGTGGGGGAATGCCTGATATGCCCGACATGGGTGGAGCTGCTCCTGCCGACGATTCTGCCGGTGAAGACAGCGAGCCTCGCAAGGCCAAAGGCAAAGTGGTCGACGCTGAAGTCGTCGACAACGACTAATCAAAAGAAGATTTCCCGCTTTGGTTTCTTTCGAAGCCAGGGCGGGCTTTTTTAAACCAACAAACAACTAAGAAACAAAAACATGGCTAGCATTAAACCGCTTGGAGCCCGAGTGCTTGTGAAGCGCTTGGAAGCTGATGAAGTGACTGCAGGAGGAATCGTTCTTCCCGACAGCGCAAAGGAAAAGCCCCAGGAGGCTGAAGTGGTCTCCCTCGGAACGGGCGGCAAAGACGAAAAGGGTGAAGTCATCGAGTTCACCGTCAAGGTGGGCGACAAGGTGCTCATCTCCAAGTATGGCGGAACAGACGTAAAGGTGAACGGAGAAGACCTCCTCATCCTTTCCGAGTCCGATATCCTCGGTGTTGTTGAAGACTAATTACTAACAATCTAGTAGAAGAAAAAATTATATGTCAGGCAAACAATTGGAATTTGACGAAAAGGCACGCCAGTCCCTCCTCCGTGGAGTTGAGAAGTTGGCTCGTGCGGTAAAGGCGACACTTGGGCCCTCCGGCCGCAACGTGATTCTTGATAAGAAGTTCGGTTCTCCCACCGTGACCAAAGACGGTGTCTCGGTTGCGAAAGAAATCGAGCTCGACGACCCTTACGAAAACATGGGCGCCCAGCTCATCAAGGAGGTCTCTTCCAAGACTTCCGACATCGCTGGTGACGGAACCACAACTGCGACCGTTCTTGCGGAAGCCATCTACCGTGAAGGTCTGCGCAACGTGACTGCGGGTGCCAACCCAATCAGCCTCCAGCGTGGTATCCAGAAGGCTGCCGAAGCCATCGTGGCTCAGCTTGCTGAAATCTCCAAAGAGGTCAGCGACAGCAAGGAGATCGCACAGGTTGCTACCGTTTCCGCCAACTGGGATGCCGAGATCGGCAACATCATTGCGGAAGCGATGGACAAAGTGGGCAAAGACGGAACCATCACTGTTGAAGAAGCCAAAGGCATCGAGACCACTCTCGACGTGGTTGAAGGGATGCAGTTCGACAAGGGGTATCTTTCTCCTTACTTCGTGACTGATTCCGAGACCATGGAGTGCTCCCTCGATAGCGCTTACATCCTCATCCACGAGAAGAAAATTTCTTCCCTCAAGGACATGCTTCCTCTTCTCGAGAAAGTCGCCAAGACCAGCCGTCCTCTCCTCATCATTGCTGAGGACGTGGAAGGTGAAGCCCTCGCTACTCTCGTAGTGAACAAGCTGCGCGGCACTCTCAACATCGCAGCTGTGAAGGCTCCTGGCTTCGGCGACCGTCGCAAGGCGATGCTCGAAGACCTCGCTATCCTCACCGGCGGACGTTGCATCACTGAAGACCTTGGACTCAAGCTCGAGAACCTCGAGCTCTCCGACCTCGGTGAAGCCAAGCGCGTTTCCATCACCAAGGAAAACACCACCATCGTGGAAGGTAACGGAACCAGCGACGCCATCACTGGTCGCGTGAACCAAATCCGCAAGCAGATCGAAGACACCTCTTCTGACTACGACCGCGAGAAGCTCCAGGAGCGTCTTGCCAAGTTGGCTGGTGGAGTTGCCGTCATCAACGTCGGAGCTGCTACCGAAACTGAGATGAAGGAGAAGAAGGCTCGTGTTGAAGATGCTCTTCACGCGACCCGTGCTGCAGTTGAAGAAGGTATCGTCCCCGGAGGTGGCACCGCTCTCATCCGTGCGCACAGCCAAATCGGCGACCTCAAGCTCACTGGTGACGAAGCGACTGGTGCGGGCATCGTAGCGAAAGCAATCGAAGCTCCTCTCCGTCAGCTTGCTGCCAACGCTGGTCTCGAAGGCGCGCTCATCGTTGAGCAAGTCAAAGGACGCAAAGGCAACGAAGGTTACAACGTCGCTACTGGCGAATACGAAGACCTCGTGGCTGCTGGTGTGGTTGACCCAACTAAGGTCACCCGCAGCGCCCTCCAGAACGCTTCCTCAATCTCTGGTTTGATGCTCACCACCGAGTGTCTCATCACAGATATCCCTGAGCCCGAAGCTGCTGCTCCCGCTGGTCACGACCACGGTGGCATGGACTTCTAAGTTCGGAACGATTCAAAAAGATTCACATCAGAAAGCCGGAGGGAAACCTCCGGCTTTTTTTGTTTTTGGAGTGGAGGAGATTGAGCGCTTTCCGGAGAGCTTACTTCACCAACGATGAAAGGGCTGGTTGTGGGCTGGCGAAGAAATGGAAACGCTCAAAGCCTTGAACAAGCTTCGCATCAGTCCGTAATGGCACTGCATCAAGCATGTTGCCGGCTAATTTCTAGCGGAGCGCGGGTCTTCAGCCCGCCCCACTGGTCCGTCATTTTGCTTCGCCAAGCAGGCTGACTAAGCCCTCCCGTACAAGTTCTGAGCTCCTTCCTGAAGACTCTGAATTGCTGGGGGCTTTTGGCTTTGACTTGGGCAGTGGGGCGGGCTGAAGACCCGCGCTCCGGATGCGACCACTTCCGGTTTTTTCGGAAGTGACTTGGCCCGGGACGAGCTGGTCCTCGCTCATTGGTGCGCGTTGGAAATTCGTGAAGCTGTCCTGTCTCTCATTGCGGTTTCGCTTCAGCTTCCGAGCGGCGGCGAGCCTTCGCACTCGGGAGTCTTGGGGTGAGAACACCGAGGAGGAGGGCTGCCGGCGAGTTCAGTTAGCTGTCTCCGTTGGCCCCTTTTTTCCAGGCTAGTCAAACCGAGGGTCTCGTCTCGTGTGAAGGTGATCGAAAAATTTCGGTTTTCTGGAGGAACTTGCAAATGGAGGCGGATCTCTGAGCTCGGATTGTGACGGAAAGCCGCAAAGAGACCGGACTCCTAACAGCGGGATTTTCTCCTTCTTTCAGGGAGGGAAGGGCTGATTGGAAGGTTTCTTGAACAAGCGTTTTTCGTCAAAGCAGGATGTGCACGGGAAAGGCAAGGAAAGGCGTTGCGAGTTGAGGCTAAGAGGTCCAAGCTAACTGCAATGGCCCTTGGGGAAATGAGTGAAGAATTGCGGGAGGCGGCGCGGCGCGCGGCGCGCGCAATGATTGAGGCCCGCGTATTGGAGGACAAGCTGCGCAGTCTGTACAAGGCAGGGCAGATTGTGGGAGGGGTTTACTTGGGACGTGGCCAGGAAGCTTTGAGCGGAGTGTTGGGCACTCAGTTGCAGCAGGGCACGGATGTTTTCGCGCCCTTGATTCGCGATCAGGCGGGGCGCACGGGCTTTGGAGAGGAGATCTTGGATGTCACCCGGACATATTTGGGCTCGGTGGAAGGTCCTATGCGGGGTCGCGACGGAAATATTCATCGTGGCCGTCCCGAGATGGGCATGCCTGCAATGATTAGCCACCTCGGAGCAGCCGTTTCGGTGGTGACCGGAATGCTCTTGGCCCGACGCTTGAAGGGGCGGTTGGATGGAGTGGTGGGTGCGACTTGTATTGGCGATGGGGGGACTTCAACGGGAGCTTTTCACGAGGGACTCAATCTGGCTGCGGTGGAGCAGTTGCCGCTGGTGGTGGTAGTGGCCAACAATCAATATGCGTATTCGACGCCCAATACGCGACAGTTTCGGGGTGACCTCTTTGATCGAGCCGCTGGGTATGGCATTCGTGGGTGGAAGGCGAGGGGCAACAGTTTGATGGATTGTCTCGATAAGGTGGGCGGGGCGGTTGCGGCTGCCCGCGCTGGAGAAGGCCCGCAATTGGTCGTGGCCGACTTGCTGCGCCTGGGAGGTCATGGCGAGCACGATGACGGAGCTTACGTGGCCGACGCTCTCAAGGCCGGAGAGCTGGGGCGCGACTGCTTGGAGGTCGCGAAAGAGGAGTTGTTAGAGGCTGGCCTAGTAGATGAATCTCTTTGGAATCAGTGGGAGGAGAAAGCGCGGGAAGAGGTGACCGCCGCCGTGGCGCAGACCCAGCGTGAGGCGGCTCCCGATGCCCGGCAGGAGGACTGGCGGGCGATGAAGGGCTTGGCACCGGAAGGAAACTTTTAGAGGGAAGAAAGGTATGGGAGAAGTGACTTATATCGATGCGATTCGTGCGGCGCAGCACGACTTGTTGCGGGATGATGACCGCGTTTTTATCTACGGTCAGGACGTGGGGCAGTTTGGCGGTGCCTTCAAGGCCACCCAGGGGTTAAAGTCGGAATTTCCCGAGCGTGTGCTCGATACCCCGATCAGCGAGGACGCCATGGTGGGAGCTGCTATTGGAGCGGCCATCGAGGGCATGCGGCCGATTGTGGAGATGCAGTTCGCGGACTTTTCCTCCATTGCATTGAACCAGATGGTCAATCATGCGGCGACTTATTATTATCGCACCGGGACTTCCATTCCATTGACTCTGCGGCTGCCGTCGGGGGGGACGCCCGGTTCGGGGCCTTTCCACAGTCAAATGATGGAGGCGCTCTACTCGCACTATCCCGGCATGATGGTGATTGCACCGGCTACGGTCGGAGATGCCTATCATATGCTCAAGGAGGCGGTGGAGTTTGACGACCCGGTTGTCTTTTGTGAACACAAGTTTCTCTATCGTTGGCTCAAGGCGGATAGCTTTGCGTCGGATGGCCTCCCGCTCACGCAAGCCCGCATCACCCGCCCGGGCAAGCATGCGACGGTGGTGACCTATTCGGCCATGGTGCATGAGGCCGTAAAGGCTGCGGAGCGTCTGGCGGAAGACGGCTGGGAGATCGAGGTCGTTGACCTGCGTTGCGTCAAGCCCATCGATACCGATACCATCATGGCCAGCGTGGCACGCACCGGGCGGGTACTGGCGCTGGGCGAAGCTTTTCCTTGGGGCGGAGTCACTGCTGAAGTGGTTTCGCGTGTAGCCTCGGAGGGTTTTCATCTCTTGGATGCCCCTCCGGCACGTCTGAATGCCAAAGACACGCCCATCCCTTATCATCCAGACCTCTGGCGCGCGCACCGGCCCACGCCCGAGACCATTGTCGATGCTTTACGAAAACTTCTGAACTTCTAACAACTACGATGCCTCTAGTAGCAGTCACCATGCCCCAGCTCGGGGAGTCCATTGCCGAAGCCACCATCATCCGGCTTGATGTCGCCATCGGGTCCGAGGTCCAGGCCGATCAGGAAATCATTGAAGTCGAAACCAACAAGGCCACCATGGGCGTCACCACCTTGTGTGGCGGGGTGGTGAAAGAGCTTTTCGCTGAAGAAGGGGAGACCTATGCGGTGGGAACGATATTGGGATTGCTGGAAGCGACCGCCGAAGAAGTCGAGCGCACGGGGGTGACTGTGCATGGGGACGAGTCGGCTGCTACTCCGGTGGAAGAAGAGGTGAATCGCCCGCATGATTATCGCCCGGGGACGGAGGAGGAGAGTTACACGCCCCCCAAGGTGGAGGTCGAGCCTAGCGTGCAGGGCCTCAAGGTGCCCGCCGGCGGCTTGCAGGGAGCGCACTACATCTCACCCCGGATGCGCGCGCGGATGAACGAGCTTGGGCTTCAGGGAGCCGATGTTTCTGCCATTGCGGGCAGCGGGGCGGGAGGTCGGGTGACGGTCGAAGATCTGGAGAGTTTCCTCTCCTACATCGAAGGGTGGCCGGGAACAAAGGCTTCGCCAATGCGATTGGCGGTGGCTGATGCCATGCGTCGGAGCTGGACCCGTCCTTTGGCTACCGTGGGAATGGAAGCTCCGTTGGAAAAGCTCGTTGCCTATCGCAAGACGCTGGACCCAAAGCCGGGGCTGACCCTTTTCCTACTTCGTGCCTTTGGTCTTGCTTTAAAGGAGCATCCTGCCACGGCGGGCTTCCTCGTGGGCCAAAAGGTCGTTCACCCCAAGGCCTATGACATTGGGGTTGCTGTGCAAGTGGAAGACGGAGTGGTCGTGCCGGTGGTTCGCAACGTCGACCAACGCAGCGTGAGCGAATTGTCCGCCGATTATGAGAATTTGGTAGTGCAGTCCCGCGACAAGAAGGTGCCCGAGGAGGCAGTTGGAGGCGGCATTGCCACGGTCACAAATTTCGGGACTTTCGGTCTTCGCTGGGCCACTCCGGTTCCGCTTCCGAGTGAGACTTTGATTCTCGGCATGGGTTCTGGGGAGAAGCGTCCGGTATGGGATGAGGCAGCTGGCCAATTTGTTCCCGTTCTCGAGGCGGAGCTGACATTGACCTTCGATCATCGGGTGGTTGATGGCGGTGGTGCCGGGGTTCTCCTGCGAAGAGTGGTTGAGCTGTTGCAGAACCCCGAGGATCTTTAAGTCGAGGAGCTTGGGTGGCACTCGTTCGGTCGTCACTTCAGACTTTCGTTGTTTTCAAAAATTGCTAAGAAGCCCCGCCATGGATTTTCGGATTCTCCTCTACTACTTTTACAACGAGATCGAGGACGTTGAGGCCTATCGCCAATGGCAAAAGGACCTTTGTGAAAGACTCGGTTTGCGGGGTCGCATTCTGGTCGCGCGCGAGGGCATCAATGGCACGGTCTCCGGAACCACGGAGGCGACCCTCGAGTATCAGCGGGTAATGGATGAACATCCCCTGACCGCTGGGATGGAGTGGAAGGTCGATCCTTCCGAGGGGCATGTTTTCCCCCGTTTGTCGGTGAAGGCCCGAGAGGAAGTGGTGACTTTGGGGTTGGGTGAAGAGGACTTTTCCCCCCGTGAGGTCACCGGCGATTATCTCGCGCCCAAGGAGTGGAAGGAGATGATGCAAAAGGAGGATGTCGTCATCATCGATGCTCGCAATGATTATGAGTGGGAAATGGGACGCTTCGAGGGAGCCATGCTGCCGGATGTGCCAAGCTTCCGCGACCTCCCGGGGTGGGTGCGTGACCATCGGGAGGATCTGGAAGGAAAGAAGATTCTGACCTATTGCACGGGTGGGATCCGGTGTGAAAAGTTCAGCGGCTTTCTCAAGCGGGAGGGTTTCGACCAGGTCTATCAGTTGCATGGCGGCATTGTGACATACGGCAAGGATGAGGAGGCCAAGGGGGAGGGCTTTGAGGGCAAGTGCTATGTCTTTGACGAACGCATTGGGGTGGAAGTGAACCGGACGCCGGGGGCCAAGGTGATCGCGCGCTGCAAGTGGTGTGACGAGCCTTGCGATATTCAGATCAACTGCACCTACACCCGCTGCAACGAGCGCCATTTCTGCTGCCCGAGTTGTCAGGCGGAGCACGAAGGTTATTGTGATTCCATCTGTCGGGAAGCCGTGCTCTCCGCGCATCTGGTGGTGACGGGAGAATAAGGTGGTGCTTTTGGCTGGGAAAAGCTGGAGGTTTTTTCCCCAAGAGAGAGACTGGTGCCCATGAACAAATTGCTGACCGCGCTGCTCCTTTGGGTGACGATACCATCTGCCTTTCTGTCGCTTGCCGAGGCTTCGGCAGAAGAGGCTTTGCCCCGGGTGCTGATTATCGGGGATTCCATTTCATTGGGATACACTCCCTATGTGGCACGGGCGCTTGAGGGCAAGGCGGTGGTGGAACACCACAAGGGGAATGCCCAGCACACTGGCACTGGATTGGCAAAGATTGACCAGTGGATTGGGGACACGCAGTGGGATGTGATTCACTTCAACTGGGGACTCTGGGACCTGTGCTACCGGCATCCCGAATCGAAAGTCCAAGGGAAGAGGGACAAGGTGAACGGGACCCTCACTACCTCGCTGGAGCAGTATGAGAAAAATCTCGAACGACTGGTTGCTCGTTTGCAAAAAACTGATGCGAAACTCATCTGGGCCAGCACGACCGTCGTGCCAGAGCTGGAAGCAGGTCGCATCGTAGGCGACGATTTGAAATACAATGAAGTGGCGGCCAAGGTGATGGAGAAGCACGGGATTGCGGTCAACGATCTCAATGCATTGAGCCGCCAGTTTGCCGCCGAGCTCTTCACGCAACCGGGTGACGTTCATTATACCAAGAAGGGTTATCAAAAGCTGGCCAAGCAGGTCGCGGCGCACCTCTCGAAGGCGCTTGAGCTCAAGGAGGATGTCGAAGACGAACCGACTGCGAAGACCAAGTCCTAGCGGGTCTTTCTGATAAAGATGAAATTGGCTTCGTCAGTTCTCAATCTCGTCGTCATTCGTTCCGGTGACCTCGACTGGGCGGAGCAATTTTATGGTGCGCTCGGGCTTCATTTCGAGAGGCACCGTCATGGCGCCGGTCCGCTTCATCTCGCTGCCGTGACAGGTGGGGGTGGGCTGGTCTTTGAGATCTATCCGCTCAAGAACCCGGAACAATCCACCCATTTCGTGAGGCTGGGCTTCCGGGTGGAAGACGTGGACGGATGCGTTCAACGTTTGATGACCCTCGGGGCTCGGGTGGTGAGCGAGGCCAAGGAAAGTGAATGGGGGAGGAGAGCGGTCGTTGAGGATGGCGACGGGCACAAGGTAGAACTGGTGGAGCCTCTTTCGAATTGAGCTTGGCTATCCAGTGAAGCCGGTTGGAGGTGATCGGCGTGAGTGGTCCGAAGGCTGCTTGCGGGTTTTAATTGAGCGGGTTAGTTTCTTTTATGAATCAATTTTTATCTTTGGGGTTGTTAGGGATTCTGTGCGGGCAGATGTGGGCGAAGGCTCCCTTGGTAGTGGATGATTCTGCGATTATTGATGGTTTCGAGCTGGGTGCCGGCAGGTATGCGGATGAGGGGACTTACCCAAATGCGAAGGCGATCTTGAAGTCCCTCAAGCAACCCGGTGGCTTGAAAGAATATCCTACTGGAAAAGCAGTCGAGCGGACGGAGGACGGAGTTTATCTCCTGGGTGCGGTCTATGATTGCGGAAAGTGTGACAAGTGGCATTCGGCCGGATTTGCCACGGCTTGGGCCATCGGGAGCGAAGGAATTCTGTGCACCAATTATCATGTGATTCGATCGGTCAAAGGTGATTTGGTAGCTGCGGGTTCCGCCACCGGAGAGGTCTATCCGGTGGAAGAAATTGTCTTGGCGGATGAGTCCAACGATATCGCGATTCTTCGGGTCAAGGCCACTGGCCTGAAGGTTCTTCCTCTCGCCAAGGAGCCTGCTGCGGTGGGCGAGCGGGTCCATTGTGTGAGCCATCCTGACCGCCATTTCTACAGCTATACCGGAGGAGAAGTTTCTCGTTACTACTATCATCGCAAGCCAAAGAAGGAGGGCGATCGGGTTCCCTTTATGGCCATCACCGCAGATTATGCGAGGGGATCATCGGGTGGGCCCATCCTGAACGAAAAGAACGAGGTGGTCGGTATGGTGAGCAATACCTCCAACATCTACTACGGCAAGAAAGGCCAGAAGGCTGAGAACGTGCTCCAGATGGTGATGAAGAATTGCGTTCCGGCTTTTAAGATCAAAGAGTTGTTGGAGCAGGTTTCTGACGAGACCGAGGATGACGTCGAAGAGGCGGCTGACTTGCCCTCGCAGAATTAGAAAGCGCGCCTGAGGGCAAATCGCGAGTCGACGAATCGGGGGCTTCCTGCTGGATTGGAGAAATGGAACAGAAGCCGGCCCGACTTCGGTCACTTGATGCCTTGAGAGGCTTCGATATGCTGTGGATTATTGGACTGGATTCGGTCTTTCACGCCCTCGCCAAGGCGACCGACAACTCGTTCTTCCATCTCATGAGCGAGCAGTTGCATCATGTGCCGTGGGAGGGGCTCCGGCTCTACGATCTAATCTTTCCGCTCTTCATGTTTCCCTCCGGAGTGTCGATTCCTTTCGCGCTCACTTCCCGGATGAACCGGGGATGGTCGCGTCGTCAGATTCTTCTGTTTATCGCTCGGCGGGCTTTCATTTTGGTGTTCTTGGGCATGGTCTACAACGGCCTGTTGGATCTGCGCTTCGACACGCTACGGGTGGCGAGCGTGATTGGACAGATTGGCCTCGCCTACGGAATCGCGGCCACGGTTTGGTATTTGATTCAGAACGTGAAGCTTCGAGCCGCGGTTTTGGCGGGGATTCTGATACTGGTGGCAGTCTTGCAGCTGATGATTCCAGTGCCCGGATTCGGGGTCGGGGTATTGACTCCTGAGGGGATTTTCAACAGCTGGCTGGACCGGACGATACTCCCCGGACGTCTGCATGCCGGGGTCTACGATCCGGAGGGTTTGCTTTGCATTTTCTCCTCGGCGGCACTGACGCTGGCGGGGACCTTTGCGGGGCAGGTTCTCCGGGCCGCGCCAGCTCCCCGGGTTCGAACGCTCTATTGGTTCGCTGGCGCGGGGGTGGTTTCCATCCTTCTGGGGGCGGCTTGTCAGGCGCTGGGATATCCTCCCATCAAGTCGGCTTGGACCACCACCTTCAACTTTTATGCGGGCGGGATTTCTCTTCTGCTTTTGGCGTTTTTTCACGGTGTGGTGGACTTTCCGAAGCGCAACTGGAGCTTTCCGCTGCAGGTCGTGGGGATGAACCCTCTCACAATTTATCTCCTGACCCGCATCGTCGCATTCGAGCCCGTTGCAGAGTTCTTTGCGGGGGGAGTGGCGCGACTGTCGGGGGCCTTTGGACCGGTGGTTCTGGCCGTAGCCCTTCTGATCGTCGAGTGGCTGGTGCTGTGGTTCCTCTATCGAAAGAAGGTCTTTTTGCGAATTTAGCAGGGGCGATTGCAGTCGCGAGCAAGCTCGGAGCTTGGCCTTGGCGAAAAGATGTGCCATTGAGCTGTCCGCGAACATGACTTTCTATTGGGCAGTATCCGTAATTAAGGCGACCAATCAGGTCTGGGACTTTTTCGTCAATGGCGGACCCTTCATGTTCGCCATCGTTTTGTGCTCGGTGGTTGCGCTCGCGGTGACGGTAATGAAGCTGATGACCCTGCGGAAAGATCGCATCATCCCCGACAAGCTGGCGGGGGAGGTCGAGCGCTTCGATGAGTATCTGGAGAACGACAATCTCAATGAGCTGGAAAGTGAGTTTCGCGCCGGACATTCCGCGCTTTCCCGTCTGTGCACGGTAGCCATTCGCAATGCGGGGCGCAGCCAGATTGAGGTGCAGGAGGCCGTGCAATCCAGCGCCCGTGAGGAGATTGTGAAGTTGAATGGTGGCTTGCCCGTGCTGGAGGTCGTCATCACGATTGCGCCTTTGCTCGGGCTTTTGGGGACGGCCAGCGGATTGACGATCGTCTTTCGCGATTTCGGTGCCGACGCGGATTATTCACAGCTTTCGAAGGGGATTGCGATGGCTCTCAGCACGACCATTGCGGGACTGGCTGTGGCGGTGCCTTCGGTGATTGCGCACAGTTACTTTTCCCGCCAGATCGAAACGATGGCCGCGCGCTTGGAGGTGGTTTTGAGCAAGGTGGTGTCGGCTTGTCACCAGCATGTCTTTTTCAAACGTTCAGGAGGGCTGGGCTAGATGGAACTCTATCGACCCAAGCGCAAGGCTTACAACGTACCGATTGTGCCCTTGATCGACATCCTCGCGATCCTGCTCATCTTCGTGATTGTAACTTCGACGCGGAAAAAGACCCGTCCGGTGGTGCCCATCGACCTCCCGACAGTGCGCGAGGTGGCTTCTGCCGAACTCAGCGCCGAGCGTTCCGTCCTCGCTATCACCAAGGAGGGGGAAATTTTGCTGGAGAATGTGGCCGTTCCCGATGGGGAGCTCGCTGATTATTTAAAAGCCTTTCAAACGGTCAATCCTGGTCGAAAACTGGAGTTGGAAGCCGACGAAGGTTCTTCCTTGGGCCAGCTTTTCACGGTATGGGAGGCGCTCAGCGAGGTCGGCATCCAGTTGAAAGAAGTGCCGGCCCGCATTAAATTGGCAACTGAAGAGAACTGAGAACATGGTTTTGGAAATCAAACAATACGGCGACCCGGTGCTGCGCAAGAAGTGCCGCCGAATCACTGAAGTCACCGAGGAGATTCGCGAACTGAGCGAGAATATGATCGAAACCATGATCGATGCCAATGGGGTGGGCCTGGCTGCTCCCCAAGTGGGTATCGATCTGCGGCTGGCTGTTGTCGATGTCGCTCATGATCCGGAATCGATCACCTACCTGAAGGTGGATGGGAAAGTCGCTGAGCTAGAGGAAGTCATGCCTTTGGTCTTTATCAATCCCGAGTTGGAATTTGGTAAAGAAAAGGAACTCGGCCGAGAAGGCTGTCTGAGTATCCAGGGAGTCTTATCCGAGGTGAAGCGGCCCATCGACGTCATCGCCACATTGGAACTGCTCGATGGCCGAGTGATTAAACTCGAGACGGACGGCCTGCTGGCGAGGGCGATTCAGCACGAGGTCGATCACCTCAACGGCGTGCTTTTCACCGACCGGGTTCCTCCCGCAACCAAACTTTCTTTAAAGAGAAGATTGAAGCGATTGCAGGAAGAAAACCTGATGGGAGATTGAACAGCGGGCTTCTTCGGGTGTCGAGGATACTGGGGGGAGACACATTCCCCGAGCTTAGGTCTTGGTGAATCACTTGGACTGTGCTAAATGCAAACGTAATCAGTTAATCAAGATGTCCCAAGGAAACAGTATTTTCTCAAGCCCCAATGGTTCCAATGGGGAAGCGCCAGCCAACCCCTTCGCCAGCCTTGGGTCTCAAAAGGCTGCCAGCCCCTTCGCTGCGGTTCCCCCGGCAGAAGCGGAATCACCCTTCGGCTTTGCTGCTGAAGAGACTCAGGAAAAGCCCCAAGCGCGGCTTCCAGAGCGTCGTTCGCAAGCTCCTCTCCCTGCCACCGAGGAGAATCCATTTCTTTCGGCCGCGACTGCCGCTCCTCAGGCGGAATCGACATCTCGTCCGGCAGCCGAGGCACCTGCCTCTCCATTCACCTCGGAAAGCTCTTTCGAGGCTCCAGCTCAAAAGGCGGAGGCTTTCTCCGCTCCTGCAACCCCAGCAGAGAATCCACTTTCCAGTCCCGCTCCCGAGCCAGCGGTTCGCTTGGAGTCCCAGCCCCAGCCCGCTGAGCAGTCAGCACGCCGGGAAGAGCCCGCACCTGCTTCTTTCGAGCAGTCCGGAGGCTCCACTCCCGCCGCGAGTGCTGGATTCTCCAGTGCACCAGCCCAATCGTCGTCTTCGGGTGGACATTCCACCCGTCAGCTTGAGCTCCGCGCCATCTTCGGGGTCGAAGGGGAAATGAGCCGGGATGAAATCTTGAAACGTGCCAAGGGGCTTCCCGGGATCCGCGAAGTAGCGGTTGTCGGGCCGGGCGAAATGTCTGCGATTCAGACCATTGGTGACGTGATGTCCCGCTTTGGCTACGGCACGGGTTCGTGGCAGATGACTTGCTCCGGCGGAGTGGTGGACTTTGTCACTTCGGAGTCGACCACCCTCTCCGTTTTGCGCGAGGGTCGTTATCCGGCTGGAGTCTGGGAAACCCTGATGATTGTCGCCCGCGAATTGGGCCGGCTCTCCTAATCGGGCGCTGACCTGAACCCCTTGCTCAATGGCGGTCCCTCTCAAGTTGGTTCTGTTTGGACCGACGGCGGAAGAAGTTTCTGCTTTGATTGAGGCTCTTGCGGGCCAATTTCAAAGCGACGTTGCGAAGGGAGAAGTGGCAGGAGCTTCCATTTATCGCTTCACCGTTCAGGGCGGGGAGTCAGCAGCCAGCTTCGCGCTCTATGCAGCTTCCCAAGAAAGCGATTTTCGAGGCGTCTTTGAGACCTTGGCGACCGGTGCAGATGGGTTGATCGCCCTGATTCCTGCCGACCTATCCCGAATTGAGGAAAGCCGGAGAACTCTCGGCCACTTGCATCGGGGGCTAACAGCCCTTCGGAACAAAAATGAGCAAGTGGCCTTTCTCTTGCAGTATCACTGGCCAGCGCAAGCCACGGGTCCCTCTGTGCCAGAGCTCGATCAAGCACTCGGAGTGAATCCAAATGCAGTACAGCGGGCATTCTCGCAAGAGGGGCAGCCCAATATGCGGGATGGCCTCCAAGCGATCCTGCAAGCGGTCGCGAAGTTCAAAGTTTGAATTCGTCGCCCAAGTAGAATTTGCGAGCTTCGGGGTCGTTGGCAATTTTTTCGGCCGAGCCTTCTAGAATCACCCGTCCGTCCACCAGGAGATAGGTGCGGTCCGTAATGTGAAGGGTCTCTCGAACATTGTGGTCGGTGATGAGGAGTGCCAAGCCATCTTCTTCCCGCAACTGGGTTATGATTTTTTGGATATCGGCAACCGCTCTCGGATCGACTCCGGAGAAGGGCTCGTCCAGGAGGAGGATGGTCGGGTCGGTGCAGAGAGCCCGCGCTATGGTCAGCCGTCGCTTTTCTCCACCGGACAGGGTGATGGCGAGAGATTTGCGAATGTTGGTGATTCCAAATCTCTCCATTAGGTTATCCGCCTTGTTCTTCCTTTCCTTCTTGGAAAGGCCTTTTTGGGCTTCCAAGACCGCCAAGAGGTTTTGCTCAACGGTGAGCTTGCGGAAGATGGATTCTTCTTGAGGGAGGTATCCGAGGCCGAGGCGGGCGCGGCGATGGATGGCGTAGCGGCTGACATCCTTGCCGTTGAGTTCCACCTTCCCTGCATCGGGTGGGACGAGACCGGCGACCATGTAGAAGGTCGTAGTCTTGCCCGCGCCATTGGGTCCTAACAGACCGACGATTTCGCCAGGTTCGACATGGAGGGCCACGTTCTCAACTACGGGGCGCTTGCCGTAGCATTTGCGCAGGCCGTTGACTTCCAGAATCGGCTTGGAGGTGGTGTCGGTGGGTTTTGGGGCCATGGCTATCTCTTATTAGGAAGCCCAATGGCACCCGCTTTCCAGCCAGTTTCGGAGGTCGAGGCTTTGAGGCCGTCGTCAGAGAATTCAATTCGGACGAAAGCGGTATCATCCTCGGCTTGGAGCTGCACTTCGAGCTTTTCCTTTTTGAACCAGAAGGTTGGCTTTCCGTCTTTTAGGATCAGCGTCTTGAGCTTGTCGTCGTAGAAGGCGGTCGCAGCGGAGGCCTCCACGGGGTTCCCATTCTTGTCCACTCCGCTGAAGTTAACGCCACCTGTTGCAACCAGGCTCTTGATATCGGTGATGTTCAGGGAGGGGTCTTTCTTATCTTCCCCTTCCTTAGCTTCTTCTTCGGGAGCGACAATGAAGAAGACTTTGATTTCCTTGTTCGCGGTGAGAGTAAACCGTTCTTCTTTGACGATGACATTGCGAAGGAGAACGAGGAGGTTTTCGTTCCCGTCGAAGAAGCAGCCCCCATCGCAGTTGATCGTGAGGTCCGGGTTGGGGAGGGGAGGCTTGGCTGCCTTGGCCGCATTGCCTTGGGGAGGGTTTTGAATCAGGAGATTGAGGGACTTGGACTCAACCTTTTCCGCGAAGTCTGTGAACTTTCCATCCGCGGCCTTGGACTCCTGTTCAATCTCAGTGATGCTTTGGGAGGTCTTTAGTTCGTCGGCCGTCACCTTTGGCTGGGTGGGGAGGGCGAGCTTTTCAATCCGAAGCAATTCTTCCTGGGTGGGCGGATTGATGATGGGTTCTGCGGCAATGAGTTGAGTCGCGGCCAAGAGGGCGAATGGGGCTGAATTCATGGTAGAGGCTTCAAGTTTGGCTTCCGGAAAGATGAGGCATTCGACGGGACCGAAGAGGAATCCACGTTGAGTATCGAGGTGAAAGACACCTCCGTTGCCCTTGAGGTGAAACTGAGGGCTGGTAGCGGTGATCTTTTCCTGCACGGTGAGGACCCCCGGCGTCATACGGTATCGGGCACGTTCCATATCGACTGCGATGCTGCCGCCGACTTGGTCAGTTTCCATCCGGAGCTTAATGCCCGTGCAGTCCACCATAATGGGCTGGTGGTCATTGACGGGGGGGCCGTCGGCAAGAATCTCCATCAAGTCTGCCTTCAAATAGGCGACCCGGTTACTGTTCTCATCGAACCGGGGGATGGTGACATCGCTGAGGGTGCTATTGAGTGGGAGCACCTCCAGAGTCGGGGATAGATCCGCTGCGGACGCTGCGGATATCGCAAGAAGAGCTAGAGAACGCAGTTTCAAGGTTTCAGGGCATTCTGGATCGCAACGAGCGAGGTCAGGACTTTTTCCAGCTGGTCCAAGGGGACTTGGTTCGGTCCGTCGGAGAAAGCGTTGGGTGGGTCTGCGTGGGTCTCCATGAAGATGCCATCGACTCCAGTTGCTACCGCGGCGCGGGCGAGAACAGGCGCGAGCTCGCCGTCACCGCCAGTGGTCTTCCCATCGCCGCCGGGACGTTGGACGGAGTGGGTGGCGTCGAAGATGACGGGCACCCCTTCCTGTCGCATCCAATAGAGGGAGCGCATGTCGGTCACCAGGTTGTTGTAGCCGAAGGTCGTTCCGCGCTCGGTCAGGGTGAACTTCTCGCAGCCAAAGTGGCGCATCTTTTCCACGATGTTTTTGCAGTCCCAGGGGGCGAGGAATTGGCCCTTCTTGATGTTCACTCCGCGTCCGGTTTTTGCCGCCGCTTCCAGCAGATCGGTCTGGCGACAGAGGAAGGCGGGGATTTGGAGAAAGTCGACGTGCTCGGCCGCAATTTCGGCATCTTCGGGAGTGTGGATATCGGTCGTCACGGGGACCCCGAGCTCTTTCCCGATTGCTCCCAAGAGAGCGCTGCCCGCCTTGGCGCCTGGTCCGCGATAGGAATCGGCGGCGGTGCGGTTGGCTTTGTCGTAAGACGCTTTAAAGAAGAAAGGGATGCCCAGGCGGTCGGCGATGACCTTGATGTCGCGCGCCATCTGCCAGGTAAATTCCTCTGATTCAATGGCACAGGGCCCGAGGATAAAAAAGAGGTCGTCGCCTCCGAGGGTCACGTCTTGGATTTGGAAAGTGTTCATTCTTCTTCGTCGTTGCCGAGTTCTCCTTTTTCCGCTGCGACCAATAGGGTCTCGATATTCGAGACGGCCTTATCGAGGAAATCCTTCTCCTCCTTCACCAGATTGCCCTTGGTCTTGTCTTGCAACATTTCCAAGGAATCCAGCACGCTCTGGGCAGCCCGGATATTGATGCCGGTTTGTCCAGTTGCTGGATTCGGAATTTTTCCTAAGAAAAGCCCCGCATTCTGTGCCTGAAAGAGCACAAAGTCCATAAATCGCTTGTCGAGAGTCTCTGCCATTCGTCCCGATACGATGGAGCCTCGCCCTTGTCCTGTCGAGCCGTCATTGTGCTGTGACGGGATCGTCGAATTGGGCTCAAATCCACTCCAATTCGTCTTCTTTATTGCGATAGAGAAGGCCAAGCAAGCGACCGTTGATCATCAGGGCCAGCATGCTCACGAAGGCAGCCACCAGGGCTCCAACGATGAAGATTTCACCCACAAGAGCGAGGAGGAAGCTTTGCAAAACGTAGACGGCAAACAGGATTCCCACGATGACCCAATACAGGCCGCCAGCCTTGAAGATGGAAGGAACCACAATGAGCGGGCTGAGTGCTCGGAAGGTGCCCAGAATACCCACCCCGAGAATGGCCATGGGAAAGTAGACGATGCCGACCCCCACTAGAGCCATCAGAAGGACGTAGGTCGCAGCCCCTCCGTCTGCGGTGAAGGCGAAGATGAGGGCGGGGGCAAAGCTGAAGAGAGCGACCGCCACGACCTTGATGAAGGGCAGAATCAAATCTTCCAAAAGGTCGGAAAGATTGGGGAAGCCCGGACAGTCGTCGGAGCCACTGGCGCTGGACACCATGATTTCGAAAAAGGTGGAGCAAAAGAATCCGGCCAAAACGAGCCAGGCGATGAGCCCGATAACTGGTAGGATGGAAGCGAGGTCCGAGGCAACCCCCAGAATGGCACCCCAAATCAGAATCATCCTTCCGTTCTCACGAAAAGGGTAGGCCAAGCCATCGCGTAGGATCTCCGTCGTTCGCATGGACGCAAAGCTGTCGGAGGGAAACCGAGATGACGAGTCTGAAATCCTGGTGCGAGGGTTTCTTTCCGCCCCTGTAGTTGAGAGAGCAGATTGATAGTTATTAGATTTTAGGATTCTGTTAGAAAAAATGGCTTACCCTGACGCGGGCAAACTGTTGCTGCTCGTTGGAGACGGGGTGTGGTGTCCGATAGGTCACGGTTTCACTTTTTGCGGAGTGAACGGTTGTTGAAACAAGAACTCCGGCGTCCGGCCAAAGTCGAAGGTCGGAGCCGAACTCGGGCTGGATGAGAACTCCTGGAACAGATGGATCCCGTGTGAAGGTGATGGTGAGGTATGGTTGAGTTTCGTCAGCCACCGCGATTTCTTCTATTGCGTGTGAGGGGAGAAGTTCGGGAGAGGGAACAAGTGGATTGCCACCCAAAGCGAGTTCGATGCAATTCGCCAAGCCATCGCCATCGGGATCAGCAGTGGGGCCCGAAGTGGAAGCATCGTTCAGTTGCTCAGGGGAAAAGTGGGTTGCAGTCCAAACTTGAAAGACGCTTTCGCCCGAGCCGGGAGTGCCTCCGGGAGCGCTCGCTCGCCAATTGTTGGCTTGGCTGTGGTCGGGGAGTGTGAAAGGGGATGTTAGCTCAAGGGATGAGCCCTCTCCATCGGGTGCAACGGGCCACGGGGATTGATCGTGGTAGCTAAAGTCTTGGACTAAAGTCGAGTTGGTTGCGGTGAGAACAATTCTTTCCCCTCCGTTGGAAAGTTTTGAACCGCCAGAGGCTTGTGAGGAGTCTCCCCAAGTCCCTGCGATGGGAAACCCCGTTCCGTAGCGAAGCTCGAAAGCCGCCCGATTGCGAACGACGAGAATGCAGTCGCCGGGGGCGAGTAGGACGATTTCTGAACCTGCGAAATCGAAGTCGAAGCACTCGCTAATCACAAGACCACTCAGATCGATGGTGTCGGTGGAAACATTGCGAAGCTCGAGAAACTCGAACTCGCTATCGTCAGTGAATCCCGCCAACTCCTCCTCATGGGTTGGGTTCGCGGGATGATACATAATCTCCGAGACCACCAGATTGGTCGAGCTGGCCGGCATGCCCACCACAAAGGTCGAAGTGACATCTCCGCTCCAGTTTCCATCGATGAGATTACGGGCTACAATGGTGGTAGTGTCGTCGATGATGATCTCTTCGCTCGTGGACTGAGCGTAGGTTCCCAAGAGTTCGGCTGAGATGAGCATGTCTGAACTTGTGCTACCCGTGTTGTTGGAATTCGGCGTGCCGTCATTGAGCGCGTGGATGGCGAGAATATTCTCTCCATCTAACAAGAGGTTCGCATAAGCGCTGAGGTCGAAGTCGATGAAGTTGATCGCCAGCGAATCGTCGTGGGAAGTCGTTGCAGCGGCATTCCAGCTCGGAGAGACAGAAGCATTGCGCGATAGCACGGGGGTGCCATTGAGGTAGGCTACAAAGCCATCATCATACTTCATCCGCAGAGTCAGCGAGGTATAGGAGCGCTCTTCAGCGACAAAAGGAACGCGGAGGTAGATGCTGGTGGGAGCCCCGTTTCCACTGTGAACAATAGTGGAAAGATGTGGAGTGTAGGTGCCGGCCCCCGACGACTCGTATCCTACTCCAAATTGTCCGCTCATCCACGAGGAGGAGTCGAAGTCAACTTGAGTCCATGAGCTTGGGCCCGGGGAGGGGGAAGTTGGGCGGAGCACTTGGACCTGAGCATTATTTTGGGTGAAGAAGCTTGTTTGAACCTCGCCGGATGAAGAAATTGCAAAGGCTCCGGGCCTGACTTGACCGCCGGGGAGTCGTGGATCTGTTCCGTCGAGGGTGAAATAGGTGGTGCCGACCGTCGAGCCCAAGTGAACCAGAGAACCGGCCGTGACCTGACCTCCAGCGGGAACACTGGGAGGGGAGGTGAACAGGGAGTCGATCCAGTCTGCTCTTTGCTGAACCCAATTCTTGAGATGATCGACCTCGCCCGTGTAGCCCGAGAATGGGGAGAGATGGCCGCCATTGGGGGCCGCTGTCGGCCAGCGTTGGGCGTTGCGGATCTGAGATTCACTGAGAGAGTTCGCCAGGGAATTGATGCGGCTTGTCAGAGAGAGAGCTGAGAACTCGTCGCGGCGCAACTCCTGCCACCGGTCAATCCAGTCTTGCATGAAGTCGGGGTCCTGGAACAACCGTCCCCAATAATCATATTCAAAGAACTCCGTCGTCTCGAAGGCTCCTTGCCAACCGACGGGATCGGCCGCGCGGTTGTCGTCATCGGGCCCCATGCTGCGGTCGAAATCCCAGATGGGGCCGAAGGCGATTTTCTCGCCACGTGGCTTGGTCAGGTAGGTGCTCAGTCGCAAGCCGTCGGGATCTTTGCTAAAGGCGACCATAATGTGGTGGTCGATTGATGCGGCAGCGTCCAGCCAAGCCCGATATCCGGTGGTGGGGTCTTGAAAGTCGGGCCCATACAGCACATTTTCCAAATCATCAAGGTAGCCCCGAATGTAGCTTGCCTGAGAAGGAGTGAGATTCTGCTCCTTGGGATAGACGTGGTTGAAATAGGGTTGCGGATTCGCGTTGGGAGGATCGAAGGGATGGCCCCGGGAGCTGCGAAAGCCCAGGTCCTCGGGGTCACGCCGATCAATGCTGAGGATATAACCTCCGGTCACTTCATCACCGTCATTGTCGGAAGGATTCAGTTTCTCAATGTCCACTCGTTCACGATTCCTGCTGATGCGCTCCATCAGAACGTAGACTCCCTGATAGTCGCTCTCTAACAGTTCTCCTCCATCGGTGTTGAGATACACTTCGCAGAATCGGGTGCCGGGTGCCCAAGCTCCAATCTCGTTGCTGAGTCCGAAGAGTAAGGCATTTCGGATCAACGTTCGGTCATAGTTGTAGGGCGCGTAGAGAATCCACTCATCGTGGCTGGAAAGGCCGAGTAGCCTGACGTCCTTCTCGTCCTCCGACCCGTCTTTCCAGATCTCGACGCGATAGTTTCCCTTCGGATTATTCAGCGTGGAAGAACCCCGCCGTTTGATTCCGCAGAGGTGGGACTCGATTGGTACGGAGGTGAGGTTTGTGCGGCCGGTCGTCTCATCAGGTTCGAAGAGGCTGAACTGAGTGGCTTGCAAACTGGCGGAGCTTGGGACGGCTCCCGCGTTGAAGTTTTCCAAAATCACTACTGGCAGATCCGAGGTGAATTCCGTGAGGTTTGAACTGAGTTTGAGAAAGGACTCGGCATTGACCTTCCCCGGAGCTCGTCCGGTTTCGAAGGTGCGGGCTTTGACCAAAGTGGATTCTGTTAGGGTGAAGGGGCCGGTATAGAGAGATGAGAGCTGGGTTGGGATTCGGCCATCGGTGGTGTAGCGGATCTCGGCAAGTGGCGAACTTGTCTGAAGGGAAACCTGAGTGGAACTGGCAAAGGTTCCCGGTGGAACCAGAAACTCTACCAATGCGCCGGGGGCTCCAGGTGGGGAGTCGTTCTGGGCCCGTGGAGTGGGGGTCGTGAAGTGGTCGAAACCAAGTCCTTCGGATGGCAGTCGTGCGCCATAGGAAGCATCCTCAAACATCGGAGGATAGGGTGCGAAGTCTTGGAGGACGAGATTTCCCGATTCAATGAGGGCAAGATACTCGCCTTCCTTTGCAAGCTTGAAGGAGGTGTGCCATTCTTCGCCGGAAATTGACCGGTTCTTTGAAGAGGCAAAAACCAAAAGATGCTCTTCGGGTTGGATGATTGCCTCGGTGGGAAACGGCCAGATTGAGGAGAGTGAAGGGTCGTCTGTTAGGGAGAATCCATTGAGAGAAAGAGCAAATGGATTCGGGTTGTAGATCTCGATCCAATCGGAGGGCTCGCCATCTTCATCCAATAGGCCTTTGTCAGAAGATGGGGCTGAGAGGAACTCGTTGATCATTGGGTTCAGCTCGGTCTCGTTCACGTAGAGAGTGACGGTTCGGATTGTGGTGCCGGCTTCCGAACTGGCGGAGAGAGTGTAGGAGGTTGTGGTTGTTGGAGAGACTGACAGGCTGCCGTTCAAGCTGTTGGCGAGCGTTTCGTTTTGGGAACTTAGGACGACCGTAGTGGCATCTCCGGTGGTCCAATGGATTGTGGCTGTCGTTCCGGTAGCGATGTTCAGGGCGTTTGGTGAGGAAATTGTCGCCGTGGAGAGAGTGAGGGTGGACGAAGGGATATCGCTGACCTGGTTCAAATTCCATTCATGGCTTGCATAGCGGTCCGTTGAGTAAATCTCAGAGCTTCCACTGCGATCATCCAGCAAAGTCCAGGTCTCTCCGTTCAAGCTTCCTTCGAGGAGCCAGCGAACAGGATCACGACTTGCGGCATCGTTGGCCGTGGTGAAGCCGAAATGGTCAATGGTGACCGGTGCGGGAAAATGAAAAATCAGGGCTTGCCGATTGAAGTCGAGCCATTTGGTTCCCGAGTCGAAATCGGTTAGGTTCGCCGGTCGTTCGTTGTCGGGATTGTTGCCTCCGGGGTTGGTGACCAAGGGAGTTTCTTCCAAAGGTCCATCTTCAGAATAGAAGGTGAAGTCCGCCAGTTGGACCATGCTCACTCCATTGTCGCGAAGCTGAAGGGGAACAAATCGGTAGTATTGAAATGTGACGTCGGCGCTGACTGAGCAGCAAAGCAATCCAAGGCAGGCGAGGCAAAAAGTAGTAATTCGGTTGGGCATCGGAGTATGGGTGGAGTGCCATTTTCTTCCCTAGTCTGGAAAGAAGCGCTAGAACGCCGGACGTTGTGGGGAGGCCTAACGCGGAATTATGGGAAACTTCCCGCTTTGCGTAAAGAGGGGGCGGCCCCCCTTTACGGGGGGTGGAGGAAGGGAGGGATTTTATGCAATTCCTGCCACTGGTAATCCTCAGCGATCTCTGGGGATGAGCTTAAAAATTCAAAACCATGAGAATCAAAAAAATTAGAAACTTTGCATCCTGCGCAGTTGTTTCTATCGGTCTTTCGCTCCTTGCGGGGACTGCTAGCGCGGCAACGGAAACTTATCAGTATTTTCGATTTACCCAGACCGCCTTGCGAGGAGGAGGAAGCGAAAATAGCATTCAGCTCTCAGAGTTTGAAATGCGCTTCGAAGGGGAAGCGCTAGCGGGAGCAGTCGCCACTAATCCGGGAGGGAATAGTCCCGCGGGAGAGCCACCCGCGAGCGCTGTCGATGGCGATGTGAATACCAAGTGGCTGGACTTTGCGAAAGCGCCATTGGTTCTGGATTTTGGCGCGCCAGTGACGGCTGATGGTTATCGTTTCGCCACGGCCAACGATGCCACTGAACGCGATCCCGTGAGTTGGACCCTTGAGGGGAGTAACGATAACTCCAGTTGGACTCTCATTCACGAACAGCTCGACAATCCGACCACGACTCTGCGGAAGGTATTCGACTATGAGTTTCTCTTTAGCAATCCACCTCGAATCTATCAGTTTGAGCGATTCTATCAGATTGTGTGGGACGGTCAGGAGGGAGAGATTGACTATGATGTGGAGGGCGCAACCAGCATCAATGTGCAACCCGACGTGGGGGAACTCACCGAGTTGGAATCCGACGTTCTCTACGTCACTCCGCCCGCCGACACCGATACGGTCTATACAATGACCGCAACGAACAGCAATGGAACCAGCACCGCATCCACCGTGATACGCAACGTGACCCAGACGGAGCGAACGTATCGCTATGTGCGGTTCACTCCCATCCGGCTGCGGGAGGATTTGCCCGGATATAATACCGCGAATAGTATTCAATTGACTGAGTTTGAGTTCTTGTTCGATGGTACACCGGTTATTCCCGTCTCGGCCACTAACCCGGGGGGGAATACTCCGGCGGAGCAGGGACCTGAAAATCTGATTGATGGCGATTTTACGAACAAGTGGCTGGACTTTAACAAGTCGAACGTAATTTTTGATTTTGGAGCTCCTACGAAAATTAATGGGTATCGACTTGTTACCGGGAACGATGCTCTTGAGCGCGATCCGACGGCATGGCTACTGGAAGCCAGTGATGACCAGACTAGCTGGGTGTTGATTGATGCGATTGTAAACTTGGCCTCAGACCCCTTGGTTGATTTCAACTATCTGCTTCCTGACCAACGGCAGACGGCATCTGATGAATTGCCGCTACCTTCCACGGTTTCCATCGGCGGAGCCAGCATCGGCAATTTTATCGCTAGTCCCAGGATTGTGGCAGATGGCACCAATGTGGATCTCTCATGGGTCACAGCTTTTGCTGATACTCTTGCAATTGATAATGGCGTGGGTGCAGTGACGGGTGATTCCGGAACGGTTTCCAGCCTGCCACCCCAGAATGCCGACACGACTTTTACCCTGACGGTAGACAACGTGTTGAATCAGCCTGCAACGGCTACATCATTTGTTCGGTCTGTTCCGCAGGTTACGGCAGAGTATCGTTACGTTCGTTTCTCTCCATTGCGTTTGGCTGAAGTTCTGCCTGATTATGGTGTCGCCAACAGCATTCAATTGTCAGAGTTCAGTTTCTACGATGATGGAACGCCTCTGGATTTGGCGGCGTTGGGGACGGAGGCAAGTAATCCGGGAGGGAACTATCCAGCGGCAGAGGGGCCGGCGCAACTGATCGATGGAGATGTCGGAACGAAGTGGTTGGACTTCAACAAACGTCCCGTCATTTTTGATTTCAAGTCTCCGCAAGAGTTCAACGGTTATCAATGGACGACGGCGAATGACTTCGCCAATCGGGACCCGGTAGCTTGGAGGTTGGATGGTAGTGTTGATGGGGTCACTTGGACCGTGATCGATTTGGTCGACAAAAACCGGAGCGAACCGAGTGAGGACCTCGCTCTTTTCCACGGCTTGTCCCGTCAAACGCCGACCCAGATTATTCCCATTCCGGACGGCTCTTCTCTGGGGGATATTCAACCTGACATCGATTACTTCATCGCAGATACGCTGCAACTGATTAGCGGGGAGCCGGTGCGCTTGACTTGGGTTTCGGACTTCGGGACGAGTGCGACTTTGAACGATGGCGCTGGTTCGGTTTCGGTAGGATTGTCTGACTCTATCTCCCTCTCTCCAACCGCGACTACGACTTACACATTGAGCGTGACCGGAGATGGAGGGGTGAGCGAAGCGCAGGTCACGATCAACGTGGTCACTCCCGAAAATACCGAGCTTTGCTATGAGAACTTCGACATCGCGGGGGATGAGATTCTCCTTCTGGGAAGCGCGGACATTGTAAATGATTCGATCAACGTCCCCAATCCGGGTGACTTCGATCGACTGAGGATTACGCCTATCGCGGGGAGTGTGGGAGGAACGGCCTGGTTCTTGAAAAAGGTCGGCACTTCCATCGGGTTTGATACTACCTTCGACCTCCATTTCCCATCGGGAGGAAATGGGGGGGCTGATGGAATGGCCTTCATCATCCAAAACAATCCCGAAGGGACCAGCCTGGCCCCTAACAGTGAGGGAGGGTTGCCATCGAATGCGCTTAACATCACCTTTGATTCCTTCCAAAACGAGGGGGAAGCCAGCTCGGCAGTTGTGAGGGTCACGGCCAATGGAGAGATACTGGCTCAAACGGATCTGACCACCTTGGGAGGCCTCGGGATTACGGACCTCACGCAAGAGAATGCTTCGACTCCCTATCGTGTTCAGATCGGTTACACCTCATCCGGATTGCTCGGTCTTTACCTCAATCAAACACCAGTGATCACCGATTTGGCGGTTGATTTGGCGGGGATAGGAGCCGTTGACGAAAGCGGAAAAGCCTATGTGGGATTCTCGGCTAGAACGGGAGGCCTTTTCGAAGCTCATGACGTCACCAGCTGGTGCTACGCGGAAGGAGAGCCGGTCTTCAAAGGGCCGATCATCATCGAAGATTTCGTCTTCGACCTGACGCCGGGATCGGAATCAGTGTCGCTGACCTGGACGTCTTCAGCTGGTGCGAGCTATCGTATCGTAGCGGCTGATTCTGATCTGTCGGACTTCACGGAGATATTGCAATCGGGGATCACGTCCGATGGTTCGTCGACTAGTCGTGCCGTTTCTTTCGTTCCGACAGGTTCGAAAAAGTTCGTTCGAGTAGAAGAAGAGTAATCTTTGCCCGGTCTTTCCAAACTATCACAGCCATCCCGCCGCAGGGGGGTGGCTGCTTTTCAAAACCCAAAACAAAACCCAATAGAATCAAAATATGAAAGTAACTTATTTCTCAATCCTCAGCTCTTTATTGGCGGGAACAACTCTTGTGGTTCCTGCCGCAACGCCGCTCCTCAGTGTGGGGGATTCCATCATTGCCATTGATACCGATCCGTCGGAAAACGATAGCAACTTCCCGGGAGGAGAGCCTCCGACCGCCGCAATTGATGGGGACCCTGGTACGAAGTACTTAAACTTTGGAAGAACAGGAACGGGCCTGATCGTGACGACAGGCAGCTCGATAGCGAAAAGTCTCACGGTGACCACTGGGGGAGACGCCGAGGGAAGGGATCCGACCAGCTATCAAGTCTATGGTACCAATGATGCCATCACGAGTGCGAACAATAGTGATGGTCTGGCCGAAAGCTGGACACTCTTGGATACTGGTTCGCTTTCGCTTCCGTCCGATCGCAATACCGCAGGTGCCGCGGTGAACCTTACGAATTCGTCGGCCTACAGTAGCTACAAGATCGTCTTTCCAACCATGAAAGACATTTCTCAAAATTCCATCCAGTTTAGTGAGATCCAATTCTACGACGGGCCCGATGCGACCGGGAACGCCTTTGTTACGCCTGCCAATCCGGTGGTGGCAATCGATCAGCCTGGTTTTCCTTCCAGTCGCTATCCTGGCGGAGAGAGTCCCGGCAACCTCTTGGATGGAGATGGTGTAAGCAAGTATTTGAACTTTGGGGGAATCAATAGCGGCTTCATCGTCGAGCCCTCGATTCTAGGTTCCACAGTGACCGCACTTGAGGTGTGGACTGCGAATGACGCCTCAGGACGGGATCCGGCGGCGTTTGAGATCTACGGAGCCTTGGGGGCAATGCTCTCGGATGACAATTCGTTGGGGAATCAGGAGGCTTGGACCTTGATTGCCGCCGACTCACTCAGCTTGCCCGAGGAGCGTATGGCCTCAGGGGGATTGGTGCCGATTGCTGGAGCGGATCCTTATGATATCTATAAAGTCGTTTTCACTGACTTGAAGAATCCTAATGATATTTTTCAGATATCGGAATTTCAACTCTACACCGGAGTTGTGCCCGAGCCGACGACGACCGCGACATTGGCGATGAGCTTCGGGCTTTTGGCTTTACGCCGTCGTCGCCAATCTTGAGCGGGATTCCTGGCGGATTTGTCCTGCGGAGCATTGGGAACATTCGTAGGACTTAAAAAAAGCTCCACGCGCCCGACTGACGGGCGCGTGGAGTGACTTGAAATCAAGTTCGTTTCAGAGATTGGACTCTAGGAAAGCTGGGAAGGATATTCCCCATTGGCGATCAGAGCCGACACGGCTGCAACGACCAGAGGCTTGTCGTCGGGATAGGTGACGCCAAACCAGTTGGAGGTGGTGGGCAAGATCTTGCAGGTGGCCTGGCCTTTGTCGACGAAGTCGTCAACCACCGTTGGAATGTAGCATTCGCTTTTGGGTGTATTGAGGTGTTCGGCGAGGAAGGCGGAGAAGTGGTCTTCGGTTTGCTGGAAGTAAGCGGGGGAGAAGCACCAGAAGTTCATGGAGACGATGTCTTCTTCCGAGACTTCGCGTTCGTTCTGATCGAGACCAGTTCCGCTGACGGTTCCGTTCTCTTTGCGGGATATGTCGATGACTTCTTCCACATTGGTGAGGAGCCCGTTGGAATCAGCAGTGCAGATGCCGCGATTGACTCCACCATGGTCGGAGAGAGTGTTCTTTAAATAGTAACCAACGATTGCGTAGTCGGTGGACTCGTTGCCGAGAGTATTGAGAAAATCGGCTGCGGTCTGATAGGCGTTGGCTCCATAAAAGTCGTCGGCATTGATGACTGCGAAGGGCTCATTGATGACGTCGCGGGCGGCACGGACCGCGTGCGCCGTTCCCCACGGTTTCTCCCGGTCGTCTGGAACGCTGAAACCTGCGGGGAGGTCATCGAGCTTTTGAAAGGCATAATCGATCTCGATGCGGTCGCTGAAGCGGGCGCCAACTCCCTCCTTGAAGGCTTCCGCGAAGTCCTCGCGAATCACGAAGACAACTTTGCCGAATCCCGCGCGAATGGCATCGAATACCGAGTAGTCGAGGATGGTTTCGCCATTGGGGCCCATGGGATCCATTTGTTTGAGACCACCGTAACGGGAGCCCATGCCGGCAGCTAGAACGAGGAGGGTTGGTTTGCTCATCGCAGCCAGCCTTGAAGGAATCCTTGCGAATAGTCAAGAATGTGCTGAGTGCTTCCCAAACGGAGTCAGGAAAGGAATTGAAGTGCGAAAAATCAGGCGATTTTTCTGCTGAATCGCGGGGAGCGGGGACTCTCTGTGCTTTGACTACAGCTTTTGCCAGAGAAGGGTATCCAGCAATTCGTCGAATCCCAAGCCCGTCCAGGCTACGGGATGAAACTCGGGTGTTACGGAGCCCAGGGCTTCGGTGAACGGGTTCGGCTCGAAGAGTCCGTGGGTCTGGAGACCACAGGTCCCCACGAGGCCCGGAAATTGGAGGGATAGTCGGCCCGCTTCCCAGGCTGCGAAGGCCTGTCCCAAGGGATGGTCCATGTAGCTGGTGACGACCACCCGCTGACCTTTGCCGGCCGCGGACTCAGCCAGAAGCCAAGGCTCGTCGAGAGCTGGCTTGAGGATAACGACTTGTGCGCTTTTGGCTGTGCTGAGGTTGGGGGCGGACTCGCGGTCGATGGCGAGCGGGACCCGGGTTTCGCGATGGAGTTTCTGCCAGCCTTCTTCAGAAAAAGGACAGGGGTCTTCGATAAACTCAATTTGGTCGCGAGCAGCTTCTGGAAGAGAGAGGAGGAAGTCCCGGATGTCCTCGCGAGTCGGCTTTTCGTTGGCGTCCAGTCTCCACCTGAGGGTCGGGTGATCGGCGGACGCTTCGCGTAGAAACAGGCCTTCCGCCACGAGGTTCTGGCCAACCTTCAGCTTGATGGTGTCGAAGCCGTTTTCCAGCGCCAGAGCGACTTGATCCCGATCGGGGAGGGGAAGGGTGAAGTGGGAGCGCGGGACTTCCATTTCCTCGAACATCCAGTCCTCATTCAGTCGGGCCGCGCCATCCAGTTCGGCACAGCGCAGGGCGCGACGTACGATGGGCCAGCGTCTTTTCCCTTGAAGATCCGCCAGACATTTGTCCAAGGAAGGGTCACCGAGTTCCTGCCAGGGGTGCAGGCAGGCAAATCCTTCGCCAACTTGAATCAGCGCTCCTTCGAATTCACGACGGGGGGACGCCGCGTTGAGCCTGTGGGCTCGGGATTTGAGACGATAGCGGGAAAAGTAAATATTTGGAGTGTTAGACGACAAAGGAACCCGTTCGATGGCTCGCCGGTGGGGACTTTGCAAGGGGGAATGATGGAAAAACCTCCGGTTCCAAGAAAAAGAAAGCCGACCCGCACTCGTCTGGGTGGGGTCGGCTTTCCAGCCTAACGCAGCAGAGATTAAAACTTGAAGCGACCTCCCAGCTCGATGGAGACATCGTCATTGTCATCCACATCGACCTCGTTGCCGTTGGCCAAGGTCACTGAGTAGTCGTCGATCCACATGTAGCGGGCTCCGAGAGAGAGCTCGAAGCTGTCGGTGACGTCGTAGGTCAAGCCAGCGAAAGCCTGGGCAAAGAAGCTGGCCTCGCTATCGCCAGTGGCCTCGTCGATGGTGTTGCCGGGATCGAGGAATTCGCCATCCACATCAATAAAGGCCGCTCCGGCACCTGCGCCAATGTAGAGACCCAGGCGAGGAGTGAAATCGTAGTCGAGGCGGTAGTTCAGCGTCACGGGGATGAAGGTTGCCTCAATGTCGGCATCACCTGTGAAGCTATCGCCAGGGCTGAAGTTGAACGCATCGGTGAGGTCGAGCTCGTTGCCGTCATTCTCAAGGTCGGAATAACCCACCTCTAGGAAAATCGAGTGAGTGAACATCTCGTCTTGGTAGATTTCGCGTCCGATTTGGCCTGTAAAGAAGCCCTCCTCGGCATCGATGAGGAATCCGGCCGAAGCTCCGACATACCAGTCAAGCGGGGAATATTCGACGACTGAGCCTGTGGGCTGGGGCATGGGTTCCACGGTGACGGTTTCACCTGCGTAGGCGGCGAAGGGCACGAGCGAAAGAAGGAGTGAGTATGTTGTATTTTTCATTTTGCTGTTTTCAAGATCCCCGATGCCGGGGTGTGCCAGCTCTTTGCAAACGAGATGCCATCGTCCTAAGTTGCTGATATTCAGCATCCATCCGAAGTCCTGACTTTTGACGAAGGGTCAAAGGCTTTCAAAATGCAAGAGGCTCCGTGGAATTTTGCATTGTGACGGTCTTCTTTGCTAAATTCAGCAGCTGAGGTCCGTTGGATAGGGGCCTTGCAAGGTCGGGTGAATCTCTCTCCGGAATCCCCCGTCTGACTACAGACGGAATCGGGAAAGACAATTGAGGGAAGACATGTTAACGTAAATTAAGAATGGCGAAACGAGCGAAAAAGAAAACGGCGGCGGTCAACGACGCCGACGAACCCGAGGTCGACGCCGAGGATACCAAGGCACGCAAAAAGAAGATCGAGGCGGCCTACGAAAAGACGCGCAAGAGTCTGATTGCGCGTCTCGATAATTGGGAGGATCAGAAGACGTGGGACGAGTTCTACAAGACCTACTGGCGTCTGATTTATTCCGTGGCTCTGAAGGCAGGCTTGCGCTCGGAGGAGGCCTTTGACGCTGTGCAGGAGACCATCCTATCCATCGCCAAGCAGAGTAAAAAGAATCTCTACGATCCCGAGCAGGGGTCCTTCAAAACTTGGTTGATGAACATGACCCGCTGGCGCATCAACGACCAATTTCGCAAGCGTAAGAAGGATACCGCCATGGCAATGGGCGAATGGGGTGATGAGCGCAAGACCGCCGTCATCGATCGCTTCGAGGATCCGAAAGGCGATTTGTTGGAACGAATGTGGGATGTCGAGTGGAAGCAAAATCTCGCCGAGGCCGCGCTTTCCCGCACCAAAGCTCTGGTTTCCCCCAAACAATATCAAATCTTTGACTACTATGTGGTGAAGCAGTGGGAGGCGGATAAAGTCCAGAAGCACCTTGGGGTCAGCATGGCACAGGTCTATTTAGCAAAACACCGCGTGGGCGCTGTCTTGAAAAAGGAGCTCGAGAAATTGCGGAAACTCGGGGAGGACGAAGACGACGTTTAGGATATGGCGCGGCAGGTGCGGTCAGCGCCGGAGATTCCGGATATGGAGGTTCTTCGCCAGATTGGTGGAGGATCCTATGGGGAAATCTGGATGGCGCGCTCGGTCACTGACACCTTGCGGGCAGTCAAGGTCGTCTATCGCAACGACTTTGATGATGATCGGACCTTCGAGCGGGAATTTGAAGGGATTCTCAAGTATGAGCCGGTCGCTCGAGAGCATCCCGGCCTGGTTGACATTCTGCACGTTGGCCGGGACCAGACCGGTGACGAGGAGTTCTATTTCTATGTGATGGAGCTCGGCGATGATGTGGAGCGTGGCTCCCAGATTCAGGTCGCCGACTACGAACCCCGCACCCTGCGCAGTGATATGCTGCGGTCGGGCAAGCGGCCACTCGCGGTGAGCTTCTGTGCGGAAGCCGGAGCGCGAATTTCCGGAGCGCTCGCTCATTTGCACGCCCAGGGGCTGGCCCATCGGGATGTGAAGCCGTCGAATGTGATTTTCGTAAAGGGCCAGGCTTGCTTGGCTGATATCGGCCTGGTGGCGGCCCGGGACCAGCGCACTTTTGTCGGAACCGAGGGCTTTGTTCCTCCCGAGGGCCCGGGGTCGGCGGGAGCCGATGTCTACGCGTTGGGAAAAGTGCTTTATGAAATGGCGACGGGAAAAGACCGCCTCGATTTTCCCGAGCTTCCCGATGAGCCCATCCCCAAGCCGGATATCAAGCGGTGGCTGGCGCTGAATAAGGTCATCTGCGAGACCTGCGATCCGCGCTTGAAGAAACGTCGTTATACTGACGCCGCCGAGTTGGAGGGCGTTCTTTCCATGATCCACAAGGCGCGGAGAATTCGGAAAAAGAAATCTCCGGTAGGGCTGACCCTCACAACCACCATGGTGGCGCTTGGTATTGCTGCTCTTGCGGCTCTTCCTTTGCCAGCCTTTAAAATCTCGGCCACTCCGGGCCGGGTGGTCTCGGCTCCCACGACTTCATACGTCACGGTGACCAGTATCCCCGAGGGCGCTGAGATTTATGATGGGGATGGCATTTATTTGGGAACGACTCCTTATGGACCCAAGGAATATCCCATTGGGATGGAAGTGGTCTATCGGTTGCGGTATCCGGGGCACAAGGCTGCTCCTCTGAGGGAAACCCTCGATCAGGCTGACGAAATCTTTTTGGTCAATATGACCCGCTACCCTCCGGAGCCGGGGCTGGAGTGGCGTGATTTCTTAGGCCAACGGTATTTTCCCGAGCCTGACAGCTCTCATTTGACCGGCTATTTGGTGGGACCCGTGGAGTTCGGCCGCTCGCCGGCAAGTCGCAAAAAGGGCTGGAAGGGAGTTGAGGTCAGCGAGAATGGAGTCTCGCGTCGAGTGGCTTTCGTGACCAAAGAACAAGGGCGTCAGTTTGTTTCTTGGCTGGCTCAGGAAAGCGAGGCCGACGGCGTTGCGCGGGATGAATATCGCTTCCACGTCGAGTTCGAGGAGGACGGGAATTTCGAAGGAGTCCCCGAAGAGATCTTGCAAAGCGAACTGCGACCCTTCCGGGTGCGGGTGCAGGGGATCCGAAAAGGGCGTCTCATGTTCGATACCTCGCCTCCCGGAGCTTTTGTCTACTTGAATGGCGAATATCAAGGCACCACTCCTCTGGAAGGGCTGGAGATCTTCCCGGGCGAAATGCATCTACGGACCGAGTTGGATGGCTATGAAGACTATGAGACCAAAGTGACGGTTGATGAAGGAGAGCTGATCTCTATTCCCAAAGTGGTTCTGTCCGCGACCAAGGGTATGCCGTGGCAAATCCCCGATTGGAAAAACAGTCTCGGGATGGAGTTTGTGGAGCTCGACGAAGATTTGCTGGTTTCCCGCTGGGAGACGAGGGTGCAGGATTACCAGAAGTTCGTGAACGCGACCAAGCGCGATAGCCCGGAGCCACCGGACTTTGTGCAACATCGCAACCATCCTGTGGTGAATGTGACTCGACAGGATGCCATCGAGTTTTGTGAATGGCTGACCAAGCTGGAACGTGAGCGCGAGGGCATCCGGGAGTGGCACCAGTATCGCCTGCCCACTGACTTGGAATGGTCGCAAATCGCTGGAGTCGAGTTCGAGGAAGGGGACAACCCGAGCCAGCGGGCATCCTACGAGGTCCCGGGCTTTCCATGGGGCACCGAATTTCCTCCCCAGAACAAGGTCGCGAATTTAGCGGGTTCCGAGAGAGCGCTCTACGAGCCGGGCAGCGTGATCATGGGATACAATGATGGATTCCAGAACACCGCTCCCGTGGGACGATTCGAGCCCAACAAGCTCGGGGTCCATGACTTGGGTGGCAACGTGCGCGAGTGGGTCAGTGATAGTTACAACGATGATCCTAGCTTCGGGACCACCCGGGGCGGCTCTTGGGAGGACTACACCGTCAATCACCTACGCACTGGAGCCCGACGACTCGTTCCGGCCAGCGGCACGGGACAGGGCTATGGCTTCCGAGTCGTGCTTGCAAAGTTGGAGCAAGTCGAAGAGAAGTTGGATGAGCTCGAAATCGAAAACGATGGTTGAAGTCAGCATAGATTATAAAGGGGACCTCCATTGCGAGGCCTCTCACGGACCTTCCGGTGCCAAGGTGGAAACCGATGCCCCCGTCGACAACCAGGGCAGGGGAGAGAGTTTCTCGCCTACCGATTTGATCGCGACCGCGCTGGGCACATGCATGGCAACGATAATGGGCATCACGGCCGACCGAAAGGAACTCTCTCTAGAAGGACTGCGCATCCAGGTGCAGAAGGAAATGTCCTCCGACATTCCCCGCCGCATTGTTCGGCTTCCAGTCACAATCAGTGTGCCGTTGGCGGGGTCGCACCCGTCTCGTAAGGTGCTCGAGGCTGCCGCGCTCAGTTGCCCCGTAATGGAAAGCATCCATCCGGATATTGAAGTTCCCGTGACCTGGACTTGGCTCTAGGCAGTAGGTTTTTTCCGGCGAAAATCTCAAAATTGAGAGAAATTGACGCGCCTTTGTCGATTTTTTGAGCTCGGTTCGGGATTTTGTAAAAAGTTTTGAGAGGGCTTCTTAAGGCTTAAGTTACTGACACTTTGGGGTCATGTTGACCGTGTCATAGTTGGACGGTTTGTGGCCTGTTCAAAAATATTTTATAAATATTGAACGATCTCTTGACTAATTTGTCCGGATTTCTTAACTTTCAACCGCTGGAGGTCGAAAGTTTAGGAAATTTGAAGAATCCTAATCTTGTCAGCCAAGTCGAAATTTAGTAAAGTTTTATTGAACATTCGCTACTCCTTATGAAATCCCTGTCAAAATCTGCAGAAACAACCTCCGAGATTTCCCTCTCGAGTGGTCTTTCTATCGGTTATGACAAAAGGCTCGCCGAGGTTCGCGATGATATTTCCTTGGGGCAGGGCACTCACTATCTCCTTGGTCGTAACGGTCGCGGCAAGACAACTCTCTTTCGCACTTTGTGCGGGATGATCAAGCCTCTTGACGGTGAGTATGCGGTTTCCGGTTCGTGCCGGTTCGTTTCCGAGGATCTCGTTTTCGACCATGAACTGAAGGCTCCCGCGGTTCTCAAATCCCTTTTGGGGAAAGCCGCCGCACAAGAGGCGCTCGAGTTTGCCAAAACGATCGAACTCGATTTGCAGAAGCCCTTTGGGAAGCTTTCCACTGGCAACAAGCGCAAGGTCAATCTGCTGGTTGCAGAGTTTGGGTTCAAAAACGACGGAATGGACGTCATCTTTCTCGATGAACCCTTCACCGGGCTGGATGCTCCAACCCGCCAGGCCTTCATCGATCGTTGGGCCAATGATACGAACAATGTGGTCCGCGTTGTCAGCGCGCATCCGGATTTCGACGAAATGCCCGTGCCCAGCGCACTGGTCATCAGTGATGGGGTGCTCGAGCACCAACAGTCCGAGGATATGAACTGGGGCCAACTTCGTCAGTTTTTGAACTAATTTTTTCTCCACCCACTTAGCAATGAAACTCTTTCAACTCACTTTACGAACCTTGCTCGTGCGCAAGGCTTGGGTCGTGGCGTTGTTTTGCGTCGGATTGCTTCCGTTTCTTCTTCCCATTTTGGTGCCAAGCGAATTTGCCTTGGGGCTCATCGAGCCAGCGCGGGCTCAGGCAGCTTGGGTTCTTCTTTGGTTGGTGACTACGTTCTGGCTTTTCGGCCAAGCTGCCAGGCAGGGGGACCAGAATGTAAAGTCTGGCCTGGGAACCTACTTTCATAGCATGGGCTTGGGTTCTGTGCGACAGCTCTGTCAGGTGTGGTTGGCGCATGCCGTCATCCTCGTTCCTCTCGTTCTTCTCGCCATCCTTGTCTGCTGCTTGGGCGCGGCCCCTGATGAGAATGTGGGTTCTTGGATTCTCACCAATCTGCAATACGGAGTTCTCTTCTTGGTCGTGACTTTGCCTCTGATGATGCTGGCCACTGCTCTGGGCAGCCGTTTTGGTACGCTGATTGGTTATCTCGTAACGGTGGGTATTACATTCTACGGTCTCTACGGAGTCGGTTATCTGGAGGTGGCGACCAAGGTCGAGAGCAACGGTCTCATCCGCCTCGTCTATGCCATTTCGCCTCAATATCACTTGGCGGACCTGACTGAACAACTGGTGTTTCAGATGGGAGCACTCAAGTTCACCCTTTTCCTCAACATCCTCGTCTATCTAGGAGGGCTATCCCTCATCACCTCAGCGAGCTCGTTTCTCGCTCATCGGACCACTGCAAAAGCATGAATATCAAATCAAATACCTTTGGATTTGCTGCTCCCGTTTTTGTTCTCGGGGCAGTCCTGGTGGCCGCTTCTTCTGCTCGCTTGGAGCAGGGTGGACACTTCGAATATCAGCCGAATCCGGGAGCGCTTGCAAAGAGCCCGTTCGGCCGCACGGTCGGCATGGCCTTGCAGGGTCCCATCACTCGGTTCTGGGATAGGGGAGTGGGCAAGATCGAAAAGAAGGCTGAGCTTCAGGCCGCCAATCGCCCTGATGAACAGCTTTTCAATTGGGTTACGGAGCTTCGTGAAGCCAAGACTGAGGTTGGAGTTCCTGTCGACCTGAGTGACCAATATTCCGAATATGCAATGGCGCGTATCGAGAAGAAGCTCTCTCTCGCCTGGAAGATGGATCCACGCAACTTCGCGAACTATGCCATCTATCAGATGTTCCTTTGGGAAGGCTTCAATGATGAAGTGATTGATTCCGAGCTGAAGGTTCGTGAATTGTCCCTGAAGACCCTGGAAACCAGTCTCGCAGATAAAGAAAGTCCCGTGAGCCTCCTCACAGCTGGTCAGGCCGCCTATGATTTGGTCTTTGCCGCCCGGACTTCCAAGGACCAAGACCCTGCGGAAGCTCTCGCGGACATCAGAACTTACAGCCAGATGTTACCTGAGATTATCTCTGGTTACGACGAAGTGGTGGAGGTGATGAAAGCTGACGGACGCTGGGACAAGTTTTCCGACATCAAGAAGCTCGAGTTCTCTGAGCGCAAGGCTTACCTCGATCACTTGAATAATGAGACTCGCAATGTTGCCGAGCAACTCACTCAATCCTCAATCCGTAACGAGGAGGGCCATAACTCATGACCGCACTCGCACCACCTCCTATTCCTCCCGCCAGCGAAGTGATTGCTGCTCCTACTTTGGACGCTTCCAGCCTGACTGGGACTCAGCTTCTGGGCTATATTTTCGAAGAATGCGAGCGTCGCAATGTTTCCGATATTCAGGTTCGCTCCAATCGTCATGTCTTTGTCGAAACGAACAACGGCATGGAGTGCGTTGATTCGCTGGGAGTTCTTTCGCAGGAGGCCGTGAAGTCGGTCTACGAAGCTCTCATTCTCAATCGCGAAAGTGCCAGTCACGGTTTTGGGAGCGCTGCTTCCAACAACGAGCGGGGAGATGCCAAGGTTCGCCAAGCTTTCGAGAAGATGCGCACCGACCGGGTGGACGACTTTTCTTGCAATGGAATTCCTTTGCCAAACGGCGAGGTCTCTGGCCGCTTGCGGATTCAGGCCCACCTGTCTTCCTCGGGACTGGGACTGACTTGCCGGATTCTGAATGATTCCATCCCGCCTCTCGATGTCCTCGGAATCGATCCTGACACCATGCATTGCTTGCGCCAGGCTGTGAAGCGGCGTGCGGGCCTTTGCCTGGTCACCGGACCTACTGGTTCAGGAAAGTCTACCACCCTCGCTTCTATTATCGACTGGTTGCGCCAGAATACGGCCAAGCACATCGTGACCGTGGAGGATCCGGTGGAGTATGTTTACCCTCATGATCAGGATGCTCCCGACGGGAGTGGAGCGAAGGTCCCATCAAAAAGCGTCGTTACCCAACAGGAAGTCGGACGCGATCTGGAGTCTTATCGCCAAGGTTTGAAAGACGTACTCCGGAAGGCGCCCCACGTTATCCTGGTAGGGGAGATTCGCGACCGGGAAGCCATGGACACTTGCCTCGAGGCAGCTCAAACCGGTCACCTCGTTCTCTCAACTCTTCACACCACTGGAGCGGTGAAAACCATGGGACGGATTCTGGAAATGTATCCTTCCGAACGCCAACAGGCCGTTCTCAACCGTCTCGGTGAGATGCTGGTCTGCATCATGTCCCAAGGCCTCCTCAAAGGAGTCGAGCGCCGGGTCCTGACCTACGAATTTCTGCAAAACAACGATGACCGGACTGCCAGTTCGATCATGAATTACTCCAAAGGAAAGCAGTCCCTCGAAGACGTCATCCGCGCTGCCGGAAACGTCGAGTGGGATGCCAACCTGACGCAGCTTCTGCGCAAGGGGTTGATTACAGAAGAAGCTTTTGAGAATGCACGCATGAACCGTTCCGACGGAATCTAAGTGCGGACTTGAAAACCGCGTTTTACCGAACGCAAAAAAAACAAAACAAAACAAACCGAAAAACATAATGAAACTGACTAACACCAAGACTAACAAGTCTAACAAAGGAATGACCCTGATCGAGCTTACTGTTGTAATCCTCGTTCTTCTTTCCCTCATCAGCGTCCTCTTCATCGGCGCTCGTGCGTGGATGCGTGGTTCTGACCGTGCCAACGCGGCTCTCTTGATCCGCAACGCCCAGCAGGGTGTTCGCTCACACTCCAACATCATGGGTGTTGAGACTCCTGCCACTGGAGCTGGTGAAATTGCATGGCCTGCTGCCGACGACCTCTCTGACGAGATCTTCGGACCTGGTAAGTATGTCGAGACTGCTACTATCAGCACTCCTCCTACTCACCCTGCTGCTGGAAATTCCTTCATCGCCGCTGGAACTGACTTCGACTCCGTTCCTGAGTTGGGTTCACTCTACATGACCTCTAACGCTGACGCTGCTTTCTACGCTCCTAGCGGAGTCCAGTAAGCCGGCTTAGACCGTCCTATTTCAGCCTCTTCGAATTCTCCGGAATTCGGGGGGGCTTTTCCCCTCCTCAGGGGACTTTCCCCTCGTTTTTCTCCCTTGCCCGCTTATTTCCATGGAAACCGAAGACACCACTCCCAATCTCCTGAAGGATTACGGCTATGCCCGCAGCCTTCTCAAAAACACCTCTCGCGGAAAGAATCCCGACTGGTATCGTGATGCTCATCTTCTTTCCAGTCGCCTACACCTTTTCGAATCAGGCGAAAACTATCTCGCTTACTTCTGGAATGAGACCGCTGCCAAATGGGTCAGCGTCAAATCCATTCCGCTCTCCGCCGATGCCGAGGCTTTAGAAGAATATATCCAGTATCTGCGTAGCGAAGTCTTCCCCGGAAGTTGCCGCTCACTGGGTGTCGTTCTTCATTTGAATCAAGAGGCCTCGGTTTTCGATTTCCCGCAACAAGAATGGGAAGAGCTTCATCAAACTTCTCTTCGTGAGCTGATTCTTCACGATCCCGCTCTGGTCCTTCAGGACCGGACTCTTTCTTCGGAAACGATGTCTTTCCGAGTTTATCCAACTCCCGCATCTCCCCAGGTCACGACCTCCGGTTCTGCGGTGGCAACTAGTCGCCGGGGAGAAGAGCTGTTGCGTGAGTTCCGCGAGATTGGGAACCGTTCCAACTTCCCAATTCGGACTGCTGGGATCAGCTCTCCGCTCCTTCTCCTCTCTCGTCTGCCCCGGACTCTTGGTCCCCAAGAGAAGGCGTTTTGTATCATGCTGCGCTTTGAGGATTTCTCTTTCTTCGGTTTCTACTCAGCGCAAGGGGAGTTGATTCTTCTTCGCTCGATCAAGCATACCGCCAAACAGCTTCCTCACAGTCTCGAGTCCACGCTTGCTACTACCGCTGCTTCTGTGGAATTGGCGGACTTGGGCTTGAAAGTCTTTGATTGTCGTTTGACTCCCGGCCAGCCCTTGGATGAGGAGCTTTCCGCTCTGCTTTTCAATCTGAATTACCAGGTCTTTCTTCCACCCTCGTCGGAAGAGATGGCGTTGCCCATCGAATTGAGCACTTTCCAAATCGAAGACGACAATCCAGAGCTCGCCTTTGCCGAGACCGAGACTTTCGGGACGACTATCGCGGAAGGTTACCACCTGCAGGATTTTCTCTCAGCCTCGGCTGAAGAGTTGGACCGCATGCCCGGTGCAGCTGATATGAAGCTGTTGAGAATCGGGCGTCTGGTCACACGTTTGGGTATCGCTGCATGCGTCCTCTTTGGCGCCTTCACCGTAGCGACTTCATTCATGAAAATGTCTTCTCCCGACTGGAAGCAGGGAAAGAAGACCACCTCGCAGGCGGCGGTATTGTCTCGCGACCTGAAAAAGGTCAAAGCCACCGAACGTTTTCTTGCCGACCGTTCCAAAGGTTGGGTGACTCTCGAGCTGTTTGCCCGACTCTTTCCCTTGGACGGCACGGTGCAATTCTCCGATGCCGAACACGTGGCAAGTGCGGAATCCGTAACTAGCAAAAAGGTAGTCGCCGCAGGTCTCGTCAAAAAGTGGACGATTAGTGGATTCGCCATGGAGGAGGCCACTAACAGCCTGGTGCGCTTAAATACCCAGGAAGGAATGGGAGACGTTTTCAATGTGGTTAAAGAGACGACTGGAAACAGCGCCTTCGATTTGAGCCAGAAGACACGGAACCTGATGGTGAATTTGGACCTGTCGGAGAATCCCAACTTCAGCCGAGCCGCCGAGCCCTCGACCGAACAGTCATTTCCTTACAAATTCTCGCTTCAAATCACCCAGCGAATTGAGGCCGCCGACAACCTCGCAGTTCCAATCACAAAACTTTAAATTTATGAATCCACGTTACAAGACTGGCATCATTCTCTTTGGGGCGGTAGCGCCTTGTTTGATTCTATTGATCATCTTCGGGGTGTTGGCCTCTCAGAAGGCCCGAATCAGCGAGGAGTATACCAAGCGGAAAGGGGTCTATACCAACAATGAGAGATCGGAACGAACGGCCAAGGGAATTAAGGCCCAGCTGTCAGTTTATAAAGAGCGCGAAGGCCACTGGGATTCGCTCCTCAAAAACTCCGACGTCGGATCGGTGACCGGTCTTTTGAAGGAAATCTCTTCCAGCTACAGCGCGGGGGAGAAGTTCCGCCAGAATGACTTCAAGTTCGTCAATCGCGAGACTGGAATCGGAGCCGCTAGCCAGCAGCCTAGCGTGACTTACAACATTTCACTCAGCGGAACCTACCAGGCGTTGCAAGAGAGCATTCTTTCTCTGGAGTCGCAAATGCCAAACCTCAGTCTCAATTCCCTCGACCTCAAACCGCAGAAGGAAGGTCAACTTCTTGAAGCAGAACTCTCCTATTCAGCATGGATCAACTAACTAAAGTTTTCTCAATTCTCGCAACCTTCGCGATCTCGAGCCCAGCGTTAGCCCAAGGGGCAAATGCTTCCAAAGGGAAGGTTCTCGTTGATGCCCGGGATCAAATCGGAGCGATTCAAGAATACATTTCGCAGCAGAAGTCCAAGCTCGCCATTCAAGGAAAGAGCACGGACATCTTTGGTTTGCCTCAGGACCCCAAGAAGGCAAAGGCGATCGCGGTAGCGACTACGAAACGGACTGAAGTCGTCAAGAAGCCGACTCTGCCCCTGCAGCGCGTGCTTGATGCCTTGCCTTTGACAATGATGGACCCAGTGGGAAATCGCATCATCATTAACGGAAGCCCCCCAATCAAAGCCGGTGAAAATCTCGAGCTTGCGGTGGGAGGGGAGACCGTCCTACTCCGCTTGGAAGGGGTTCGCTCCAACGGGGCCTACTTCCGCGATATGAAGACCAAGAAGCTGGGCCTTCGCTCCATGACCAAGCTTCCAAAAGGAATTCAACGGGGTGGAACCCGCTCGAATGGTCCCAAGGAAATTCAACGAATCGACCTCAATCAATCTCAGACTATCAAGGTCGATTTGGACCTTGCCAGTGACTAAGAATCACCCCCAACCCGTTCACTTTTTCTCTAACCCTTGCCAAAACTATGAAACTGCTGCCACAAAACTTGAAGACACTTGCTGTCGTTCTCCCACTCGCGACGGCCTTGCCGCTTTTCGCACAGTCGCCGGAGGAGCTTCCTCCCGCTCAACCGTCGACCGAGGAACTTCCTCCCTTCGATGATTACCTCCCCGAGCCTGCAGCAGTTGAAGTGGAGATGCCTCCTGCTGAAAACAATTCCGTGCCTGAAGGCATGCCCATGGAAGAGCAGATCCCCGTCGCTGTTCCGGCAATTGAAAAAGCTTCCGGTGCGTACCAACTGACGGACGCGAGCCTGAACGATGTCTTTCAGCTTTTGGCTGAAGAAGCCAATCGTCAGTATTTCCACAATCCGCGTATCGGATCTGATGAATACAAGGTGACTGGCCGCCTCATTCCTGGTGACCCATTGAGTAAAATGGAAGAGCTTGCTTTTCAATATGGTCTCGAGATGTATGAGAAGGGGAATACCGTCTATGCCCTGACCAAAGATCAAATGACTGATCTTCCCAGCAAGGAGTGGCACTATCAGTTGCGCTACCTTCGCCCGAGCGATATTGAAGTGATTAAGAACTTGGTCACACCTTACCTTTCTCCTGGAACAGGTCTGGTAAACTTCGAGCCAAAGACCCGCACGGTTGTGGTTATTGATACTCCCCAGCGAATCGAGCGGGTTGAGAATTTCTTCAGGCAGGTCGATAAGCCTCAGGGGCAGATCGTTGTGGAGGTTAAGATTCTCTCGGTAAATAGCTCTGCGGTTTCTCGCTTGGGTACAAACTGGAGTTCTACCCTTGGCTCAAATGGTCTTGGCTTGGGAGCAATCGCTGACTTGAGTTCACTGTTTGGTGTCACCTCCAGCAGTGCGACTGGCACTACAGGGACGTCCTCCACCGGTGATAGCAATTTTGTTCTTTCTCCGTTCGAGTTGAACGGGGTGATTCGTGCACTGAATGAAGGAAATCTGGTGAATCAGAAGTCCAATCCAGTGGTTATTACTGAGGATAATGAGCAAGCTGTTATCTCGATTATTGACCGTGTTCCGATTATTACCAGTGAGACTTCCCAAGGAACGGGTGGAACTACCATTACTGAAGAAGTTCGCTACACCGTGGATGAGAGTGACCCGGTAGGGGACCCTGCCTCTACTCGTGAAATTGGTATTACCGTTGCGGTGACACCTTCTTTGCTGCCTGACGGAACCATCCGCCTCAAGATGCGTCCACGCTCGGCGCAAGTTGTCGAACAGGTGGAGGGTGTTACTGGCAATCGCTACCCTCGCGTTGCAGAATCAACTATCGATACAATCGCACGAATTCCCAATGGGCATTCACTCTTGATCGGTGGGTTCTATTCGGAAGCTACTTCGAAAGATGGAACAAAGGTTCCACTGTTTGGCGATGTTCCTCTTCTGAACTTCTTGTTCAAGAGCAAGAACACTTCCCGTGAGAGTTCGAGCCTCATTTTCGTGGTGACTCCAACTTCATACTCGCCTGAAGATGAAGCTCGCAATTACGCGACCACCCAACGACTGAGCCGCTCCTTGTCTCTCCCTGCTGGACATCAGTCAATCAATCCCCTCGAGCCGGGACCGGCCCACGAAGCTGACTATTGTCGCACCATGCGTGCAATTCGCCGTGACCTTTCCCGTGAGTCGGAAAGCTTCCGTCGATAGAATTCAAAGCCTCTGCCCCCATCCTTAAACATCCCCATGCAGTTAATGGAAAAGACCCCAGTTGAAGAATCGGTCCCCCAATCCGGATCTTCGACTGGTGATCTCGTCGAGCAGGTCCGGGAAGAAACCATCCAAGCCCTTATCAAAACCGGTATCATCCGGGATGCGGAAGGGGAGGGGTTTCGGAACTATCTGGTAGCGCAATCTATCGGAGTTGGCGACATTCTCCCGGTGATGGCGCAGCTCAGAGGTATTGATGAGTTGGAGCAAGCGACTGCGGTCGCCCAGTGGGGGCGGCAAATCGGGCCGGCAATCAAGAAGCGCTATTCGCTGATCCCTTTTGCGGGCAAACTGCTGGGTTCTGTTTCACTCTTCGATTCTCATCCTGAGATCAAGGAGGCTGCTGCTTCCGTGAAGTGTCCGCTCATCTTCGCCGAGGATGCCGACGTGATTGGCTTCGGGACAATTAATCCGGTCGCAGCCACGAAGCTCGGTGAGCATGTGGCGGACTTGATCCAAAATCGTTCGGGAGTTCGTCCTTATCTTTCACTCTTTCTACTCGAGCTGGGTAGTTGGGAAACAATCTGTGGGAGGCAGTTCGCGTAATGATTGAATTTGATGGAATCAAGTTTAACGACGTCGTCAGCAAGCAGATTATTACCTGCTTGGGCACCCATGACGCTACCCATGGCACCCTGACTCACGACCAGATTGCCAACCGAGTGACACGTCCCGTCTTTATGGCCGCTGTCGCGGAGATCAACGGATTGGCATTCTTACCAAAGCTAGCCGAGTTCTGCGATCCCGCTCTGTTGGAGAAGTGCGATCCTGCCATCTTGACGCGGGAGGGCTTTACCCCGATTTGTGTTACCGATGGCGCTCTCTTGGTGGCGATTGCCAATCCTTGGTCACAGTTGCCGGATGAGTATCTTTCTCTTCGCTTTCCAGACTATCGGATTGAAAAGGTCGTTACCACCTCGTCGGAAATTAGCGGAGCGATTGAGCGTCTTTCTGGTGCGGCTGGTCCCAACCAATCGGAGTTGGAGGGAATTGAGGTCGAGGACGACGACGATAAGATCCAGGACTTCAATGTCACCACCGAGTATGATGAGCCGATCGCCAACTTGGCAGCGACAATTCTCTCGACCGCAACCAAGCTTCGCGCATCGGATATTCACTTTAAGGTAGAGAAAGAGGTCTTCTACTATTGCTTCCGGGTCGATGGAGACTTGGGAGATAAGATAGAGGTTCCCATGAAGCTGAAGGATCGTATTGATGCCTTCTTTCTAAGCTTGATGAAGCTGCCAACGGAGACGCGTAATACTCAGCCGGGGATTTCGGGCCGTTTCACTATTTCCTATTTCCATCGCCCAATTGATATTCGTTACGAGCGGCACCGCACCTACCGTGGTTATCACGTGACGATGCGACTCTTGGACAAGAGTCATATCAATGTCACCTTGGGGAAAGGCTCTCTTGCCTTTGACGATGAAACTTTGTTCGAGTTGGACCGGGTGATGAAGGTCCCAGCGGGGATTATCGTAATGAGTGGTCCCACCGGTTCTGGTAAGTCGACTACGCTAAACGCTATGTTGCGGGAGCTGAACCGTCCGGAAGTGAACATCTTGACCCTGGAAAACCCTGTGGAGGATGAGATTGCCGGGGTGACGCATTGCGACTTGAAGAATGCCGACGAGTTCAAGCCGATGATTACTTCATTCATGCGGAGTGACCCCGATATTATTCTAATGGGTGAGGTTCGTGACTTGGAGTCGGCGGAGCTTGCCGTGGAAGCGGCGGTAACCGGGCACAAGGTTCTCACCACCATTCACACCCCTCGGGCATCGCAGATTATCGAACGTTTCGAGCAGTTGGGAATCGAGCGATGGAAGATTGCTCAGACGCTGAAAGCCGCTTGTGCGCAACGTCTTCTCAAAGTTCTTTGTCCTCATTGCAAACAAAAGATGGATGGGATTGGCGAGAGAGAGCGACGCATCTTCAATCTCGGCGAAGAGTGGGCGGATCGAACCGTCTATAAGGCGTTGAAGGGGGGGTGCTCGGAGTGCAGACAGAGCGGATATTCCGGACGCTCTGCAATCCTGGAGATTATTCCAATTACCCCAAAAATTTCTGATGAACTTTCCAAGGGAACCCTGACTCCATATGAATTGGAATTGAGGGTTCAAGAAGAGGGCAAATTGCCTAACTTGCGCAAGAGTGGACTGAAGAGTCTGGCGGAAGGTAAAACCGATCTTGCTGCCTTAAGTAAGGTTATTGACATGACTTATACCGATGAATAGCACCACAACAGCAAGCCAAACTACTTCTGTTCGTAAAGCCAAGCCGGCTGCGAAACCTCTATTCTCGTTTGGGTCAAAAGGTCCCAAACTGCTTAAAAAGAAGGAGCAGCTCCAGATGTTTCGCGGCATAGGTTCGATGCTGAAAGCTCAGATCAACACCGCTGATGCCGTTCGCTTCTACGCCCAGGGTCTTCCTGACAAGGTTCTTTCCTCCGACCTGATGAAGGTCAATCGGGAGATTACCGCAGGGGTGACAATTCAAGAGGCGTTCCGTAAAACGGGGCGCTTCAACGACATGACCTTAGGCCTGATTCAGGCCGGTTCGGATTCCGGACAATTGGACCGGGCGTTCACCGCATTGGCCAAGCGGATTAAGTCCGACCTGGTTTTTGAGGCAGCCATTCGCAAAGCGACCATCATGCCGTCGATCGTGATTTCGATTCTCATCGGAGCATTCATTATGGCGCAGGTGAAGATCGTGCCTCAGGTGGAGGAGATGTTGACAGATGTCGGCCAAGAGCCCGATGGCTTCACCGCGATTGCCTTCAAGGTGAGCCATTTTACGCAGGATGTTTGGATGTTTGCTTTGCCGCTCTTTATCGCGGCAATTTGTACAGTTGCCTTCGTTGATAAAGTCCGAAATTTCGCGATGGTGATCCTGATGTCCAAGTGGCGAACCTTTCGTCTGTTGGTAATGACCTTGAGACAGTCGACGTTCCTTGGCACGATGGAGTTGCTCTACTCGAACGGAATTAACTTGGCTAAGTCCATCCGGGTTTCCGCGAATAGTGTAAAGCGAACTCCCTTTTACAAAGAGTTGCTCACAGCTGCAGACAAGTACGAACACACTGGTGTTCCCATCACGACTGCATTTGGAAAGTACACCTCCGCTGACGACCAGGTGGTCCACATGTTGGCGATTGGCGAGCGCACCGCGTCCCTGGACGTGCAGTTGAAGCTCCTCTCCGAGATGCTGGAAGAAGAAGCTCAGAATCATATGAGCGACTTCACCAACATGCTCAACCTTCTGGTTCTCGTTATTGCGGTCATGTTGATCGCCTCTGTCTTCATCGGAACCTTCATGCCTATCTTCATGATGGGGCCGAAGATGATGAACTCCGGATTCTAACCACCCTAATACTATGCTCACTCCAGTCGATCATTGGCTTCGTGAAACTTTTCTTCTCGAAACTCATTTCTATTGCCTTCGTTTGCCGGAGAAGGTGCCGTCCGGGGTGAAGGTGAGGGAGCTCCCTAATAGCCCAACGAGCAAATATCGCTATCGCCTGATTGCCCGCTCGAATCGCTCGTCGGATCAGATTGTCAAAAAGATGAATGAAGAGGGACTCATGTTTGCGACTCAAGTCGTTGAGAAAAAGACCCCTCTGAAGCCACTCATCGCGCCGAAAGGGGGGAGTGTCCTGCTGAATGTGTTCTGGATGTTCTCATTCATGGGACTCACGTTTGGGGCTCTCAAGTTGGTAAAGACGATGAGCAACGATGAGGTTTTTGTGGAAAATCTTAGGGGAGCAGTGGCGCTCTTCATGGAGACGGGAGAACCTTAAAATCGCTCATTTGATTTTTTAAAAAATTTGTTTAATATTTCGGCTTCTTTGATAGTCTCTTGGCATGAAATTGCGTCGAGAGTCACGAAGTCGAGATAAGAGTCGGGGTTTGACTTTGATCGAGATGACTGTGGTCATCTTGATTCTCCTAAGTTTAACTGGGGCATTTTTCGCATCCGCTGGTTCGATAGGTGACTGGCAGAAGGCCAAGGAAGCTTCCAGTCTGCTACGGGAAGTTGAGGTTGCGCAGATAGATTTTCTAGCAAACAACCCTCAACGTGCGGTCGGCACTCTGACCGTGGCAGAAGTGGCAGGCTATTTGCCCGGTAGCCCAACCGCATTGCCGACAGTTGAGGATTTGGAAGGGAAGACTCTCACAATTGATGTGAGCGTTTCTCCTCCGGTATGTCGAACTAGTGGTGGTGATGTCTATGACCCGTCCGGTTCGTCACAAGATTCATTATGGGATGTTGGTAAATGATGAAAGCTAATCTCATATTTGCTTTCTGTTTGGGAGCATTGACTTGTTTGGGAGAGGAAGAGCTTCTTCCTTCTTTGACGCCTCTTGCTGGACAAGAGGAAAGTGTGTTTCGTGAGATTGGTTCGTTTCAGGTCACCAAATCCGTGGTCACCAGACTGGGTGAAACTACGGAGGTGAATAAGGGCGAGCTTATTCTTCGAGTCTTTACCGATGGAATCGATATCCGATTAAGTCCCGAGGGACAGGATGAGGATTTTCTGGCCTTTCAGATCTACCGCAGTGGTGGGGTCTTCGATGTCGATGGGGAAAACCTAAGCCCCGGGGTGCAGGCTTTTTCAGATCAGGGAGAAGTCGTAAGACATCTGGTGATCAACGCCAAGCTATTAACCATTACCAAATTTCCAACATCATCAAGTGATGTTGAAATCATTTACGCAACCCGATATGAGCGCTGAAGGATACCGAATTCGTCGTCTGGACCAGAGTACCGAGTTAATCGATACGAATGAATCATCCAAGGTGGAGCCTTTTCCGGTGCGCCGTTGGAACGAACCTCTTCCGATCGCTGTAGAAGGGCGAGCTGTGCCCCATGCAAATACGGAAAAGCTGGAAGCCAAATCTCTATCTCGTTTCTATCCTCCGCTTTTGTTTCTGAGCACAGCCTTGACTGGGGTTTTCTTTTTTCTCTATCTCACGAAGCCGGTGGTGGTTGAGTCCGTGACCCCGGCGATGGGAGCTGTTGTCCCAGCTGTTGGCGCCGCAGAACCTTCTACCGAAGCCCCTCCGATGGTGGCCGAGGAGGAGTTATCACCATTTCCAGATGAAATGATGATTCCCGGAGAAAACCTTCCCGGATTACAGCCGCTCGCGGCCAACTCGGACCGGGAAGCGCCGCCGGCCATGCAGTCGACGACTCTCGGGGTTGAACAAATTGTTCAAGTGGAATCCCTAAATGGTGAGCTGGAAGAATTCACAGTTTCGCTGCCCGTGCTTTATCCTGAAAATATGCTTTCCTGGAACGAAAGTTCCATCGTGGAAGCCCAACGTCTCGCGGAAGAGATTGAACTCCATCTTGAGCAAGTTCGTGCTGTGCAAGCGAATGGTGTTCAGCTCTTGGAAGACTGGAACCGTCTCGTGTCTGGTTCAGTTCCGAAGGAGGTCTTGCTGGACGAAGCGAGTCTGAGTCTTTCCAAGTAAACTATTTTAACCTTTTCGACTTTGAAAACGATCTCGATAACCCTCCTGCTTGCGGCCGCTTCACTAGCGGCTTCTGAAAAGGCGAAGGAAGAAGAACCGTCTCCCGAGTTTCGGGTTGTAGGAGAGGTGCCGGAGGGCTGGGAGGTTGTGGAGCTCACGGAAGCTCCCGCGATAGAGAAGATTGTGACCCTCAAAAATGGAGACGAGAAGCGACTGTTCCTGAAGCCTTTTGTTCTGAAACCACAGCACGATGATCAGCCGAAGTTCTCGGTGTCGAACCCCGGTAAGGTGAAGGCTGGTTCTGACTTGAAAGAGCTTCTGGAAGATCAGAACTCTAATATTTCTCACACTTCCGAGGAGATGAGTGCCGTTTTGGCGCGGCTGAAGCAACTTCTCCTTTCCCTCCCTGACCCAACCGAATCCAAGTAAATTCTATGAGCCCACAGTTGATCATTATCAGTTCGGCCATGTCCCTCGGCGGGATGGCTTCCATCGGTTTCAATCACTACAATGAGGTGGAGAAGCAGGTCGCCACTTTCCACGAAGAAAAGGAAGAAGAAGTTCAGCGGGTTGAAGTCGCCGAAGTGGGAGAGAGGGTCGAGTCCGCGATTCTCGATGTGAAGGAAACTTTCCGTACCGACTTGGAAAAAAGCAATGAGGGGCTGAAGGAGATCATCCGCGATATGAATACCGAGATTGCGGTGCTTAAGTCTCGGCAGAACTCTCACGATTTGCTGATGGAGCGATTGGAGAGAGAGCAGACTTCCTTGGGATTCAAGATCGAGACACAAGCAGAGTCATTTCGTCCTCTGCGAGCAACCGAGAGCCGTTTTGTAAGAGTCAAATCAGAGGGGGAGGCCGAATCCCATCCTCTCTTGCCTCCGGTTGATTCTTGGACTAGTGATTACTAGTGAACAGTTTTTCGAGTCCGACTATCTGTAGGAGAAGAGCGATCTGTTCGCTTCTTTATTTATTCCTCTTTGCAGGGTTTTGTCAGGGCCAAGATGAGGCGAGAACTGAGAGCACAGCGGCTGAAAAGAATAGTGCCATCGCTACTGCTGCTCGCGGGCAAATCGGCGTAACTATCCGATACGTGCCAGACTATGTGTCAATGGAGTATCCGAACGGAGATGTCCCGAAAGAAACCGGGGTCTGCACGGATGTCGTCATCCGAGCTTTGCGAAAGACAGGGCAGGATCTCCAAAAACTGGTGCACGAAGATATGCGGGCGAACTTTTCGCACTATCCCAAGAACTGGGGCTTGAGTCGAACTGATAGAAATATTGATCATCGACGGGTTCCCAATTTGAAAACATTTTTCAAGCGGAAGGGAATGTCGCTGCCCGTCACGCAGAAGGCCGGCGACTACAAGCCTGGTGACCTGGTTACTTGCACTGTTGCTGGCAAGCTGCCTCATATTATGGTCGTTTCAGATAAGAAGAGCAGGAGTGGAGTTCCCTTGGTTATTCACAACATTGGATCTGGCACTCGCGAAGAGGATCGTCTCTTTGATTTTCCAATCACGGGCCACTACCGGTTCTATCGGGATTAAGACTTTGGTAGTGAGAGATCCAATTTTCCATCCCTCAACTCTCCATTTTCATCAGCCTGGATATAGGCTCCAGTCTCCAGCGTAAGAGCGGTTAGAAAGCCTCCGTGGACGCAACCGGTATCGAGGCAGACGTGCCCGCTTTCCAGAGCCGGGGAACGGTCCTCTTGAGGGGTGTGTCCGCAGATCAGAAAGAGTCCGTCCTTGCGGGGCTTCAGATCGCGAAACCGGGACCAATATAGATCTTCGTCGTCACAATCCTCCACGGTCTTATCGAAAGGCGGGGTCGCGTGGGTGAGTAGAAATTCACCTTCGATATAGTGGGGTTTAAGCTGATCAAAGAAGTCCCAATGACTCTGCGGGACATCTTTCAGTGAACGACCTCCGTAGGAAGCCATCGTTTCGATCCCTCCATTGAGCTTCCAAAATGATGAGGCAGGGGGGCCCTTGCGGGCTTCTTCCATCATGATTTCGTGATTGCCCCGCAGGGTGACCAAATTGATCTCCTCTTGCAGCTGCAGGAGTCTGTCGATCACTCCTTTGGAGGCTGGACCACGGTCTACATAGTCGCCCAAGGTGACCACGACATCGTCAGCACCAGGAGAGAGTAACTCTATCAAGGTGTTGAAGGAATGCAGGCAGCCGTGGATATCCCCGAAGACGTAGGTCATGAACACCCCCACTGTGACAGGACCGTTGCTTAGGCAAAGTCGAATTTTCCTCTTCGTTGGCTGTTAGGTGCTCGCTGGGAGAGAGGCTTCCAATGATCAATGAGCGATTTTGGGCCAAAAGATGTCCCAATCGAAGGGGCGGGAGAACTCGCCGTGATGACAGCTCTTGCAATCTCCCGGGCCGAGGGGGCGGAACTCGAAGGACGGTTTGGTCCCGGCTAGCCAACTCTGGACGTGTTCGCTCCCGGGGCCGTGGCAGGATTCGCAGCCCACATCGACGAGCTTGCTGTTACCAAAGGCCCGCTGATAGCCCGAGGGCTCCCCGAAACCGACGGTGTGGCAGCCAATGCAAGTGGGGTCGGCCTGCGAGCCGCGATCGACCAAGGTCTTGAAGGCATGTCCGTGCCCCGAAGCTTTCCAGATATGGGTTTCTTCGGCGTGACATTGGGCGCAGCTTTGGGAGCCGACATAGTGCGCGGTGCTGGTCACGCCAGGGATGGCGCCCGGGTCCACGCGGTCGGGATTGTCGACCTCGAGGGAAGCGGTGCTGATGTATTTCTTAAAGTCCTTGGAAAGAGAGATGAGCTCCGGGTCTTGCTTCACGTCGGGGTAGAGCATGTGGATGTCGAAGTCCTGTTTATTGAGCACCTCGCCTCTCCGCTTGAAGGAAATCTCCCCGACGGTCCGGGCCTCGTTGGTGGTGAAGACGACCAGCGACTGGTTCACCTCCTGGGCAAACTGGGAAGCCTGCCCCACGTCTCCTCCGATGATGAGGGTGATTTCGTAAAACTCCTCCGCGAGGCGCTTCATTTCTGCTTCGGTGGTGAAGGCTAACAGAATGACCTCATCACACTTGGCTGCCAGCGTAGGCAAGTGACGCGAGATGGCATCGTCGAGAGAAAGAATGGTGAGGCCGTCGCCAGGGGAGGGGACCGAACGGGGGTCAAGCACTCCTAAGAGACCAATCTTTCGTCCGCCCGCTTCGATGATGGTCGTGGGACTGACCAAGGGCTTGCGGCTTTGGGAGTCGACCAGAGAAGCGCTCAGAACGGGGAGCTTCGATGCGGCGGTGGCTTCTTTTAAAGTCTTGGCGGAAAGTCGGGCTTCCCCGGCTCCGAGGTTGAGCGCCTGATAGCCCATTTTCTCGTAGGCTTGCAAGATGTAGCCATATTGGATCACGTGATAATCCTGTTCGCCGCCAATCGCTCCTCCGATATCGAAGAGGAGGGAATTGGGTTCGCGGTTTTGTTTGAGCCAGGTTTGCGCCCGCGTCAGTCCTCCCAATTGTCCCGTGAAGCAGCCGCAGGGCTCCAGCCGACCGTGGGTGTCGCAGGTGAAGTAGACTTTTAGTTCGGCGGTCTCCGATGGCCTTTCTTCTTTGGATAAAGCAAGAAAAAGCCCCCCCGCCACGACAAGGATAAACAGGGCGATGGCTGCGGCGATTACGGGTTTCTGCATCGGAGGGGATGAACTACTGTTTTTCTAGTAGATGAGGGCGTAGACCAGCGCGTTGACGTTGATTTCACGCGAGTTCCGGAGCTCATTGCCGCCGCAGCAACAGCAGCCCTTGGCGTTGCGGGCATTGTTGAGTCCTTCTGGAGAGTAGAGAATCGCCAATCGTCCATTGACGGTGATGCCCTGTAGCTTGATGTGGCCAACGCGACTGCCGGCATCCAGTTCCGTGATGGTGTGCACCATGGAAAAGAGCTCGTGGTCCATGGAGAGAGGCTCCAGGGGATGACCGGGAAAGACTGCCGCGAGCTCACGCTTGAATGCCGCGTTCCATTTCTCATCGGAGCATCCGGGGCTGACAATGATGAAGCCACCATTCATCACATACTGCTTCAGGTTCTTCCGTTCGGCTTCATTGAGGGTGAACTCGCCCTCGCCGGTGAAGATGCACATCGGGGTGGTGAAGATCTCGTCGGCACCGAGCTTGATGCGCTTGAACTCGGGGTCGATTTCCAGGCCGGTCGCTTGGGCAGCGTCTTTCAGGAAGGTGCTGGCAAAGCAAACGGAGGTCTGGTTTTTGCCATAGACCAGATTGCCACAAGAGATGGCAGTGGGTTCCGCCGCCAGGGGAATGGCGAGGAGAGCGAGGAGGGTTGTTAGTAATTTCATGGTGCGGATTCGTCTTTGGATTGGGTCAGGGTTCGGAAGTAGGCTTCGGTGAGATTTTGATATTCCTGCAAAAGTCCTTGGCTTTCGGGAGTGCTGGTCGAGCGGGTGCTGTGGGTGGAGCCGCGGTCGGCCTCGGTGCCGTCGACATTGGCAACCTCGGTGCCGGGAGTTCCAAAGCGTCCCTGCGAACCCGGTCCACCTGCGAGGGCGCGGCCGATGGGGCCTTGGATGAGAGCGCGACCGCCCATCAGACCCATTTGCTGGCCGGGCATGATTCCGGTGGCCATCGAGCCCCCTGAGCCCATGCCGCTGCCCCCTTGCTTGCCCATGCCGAAGCAAAGAGAGTCCATCATTTGCTGAAAGTTCTGTCCCGGCTGGCTGCCCATCGCCATCTGGAGATATTGGTCGAGCTCGCTTTGGCCGCTGCCTTGACAGCTTCCGCATTCGCTCAGGTATTTCTCCATCTCCTCCTTCAGGTGGGTGGCTTGGGAATGGGAGTCGTTGCCCTCTCCCCGCAACATGCTTTGGGAACTGGTTCGGCCCAATCCCGGGAGGTTGTCATCGCCGATAGCTTCCGCCAGGTCGCGGGCGCTCTGGGCGGCTTTGGGAAAGTTTTCTTCTGCCGCATCGGCGTGTCGTTTCAAATCCTCCTGAAGTTGCTGCAAGGCGCTGGCGACTTCGCGTTGGCGACCAGCCATTTCCTTCAACGACATGCGGTCGGCAGAGGAGAGGTCGGTCGTTTGTTCGAAGCGGGCGGTTTGTTCGGCGAGAGTCTGTTGCTCTTCATACAAAGCCATGAAGTGATTGATGTCTTTGATGAGCTCGTGCATGGCGGCCAGATCCTGCAAAGGCTCCCGTATCTCGTCTTCGCCCTGCTGTTGATTCTGCGCCAGGCGATCGTGCTGTTCAGCGGCAGCTTTCGCCATTTCAGAAGGGCTGGAATTGGGTGAAGCAGATTGTTCGTTCTGTGCGACCGATTGCTCAATCTTTTCCGCCATCTGTTGTAGTTGTTCGTGGAGCCGCTCCTCGAAGTCATAGACTGGCGTTTGCTGGGCCATTTCTTCCATCCCTTGAGCGACGTCGCGGAGTTCGCTGTTGAGTTGCTCTTGGGCTTGCTGGAGTTGCTTCTGGCGTTCTTTCTCCTCCGGGGTGAGCTCCCGCTCCTCAGCAGCCTTCGCGAGTTCGGCCATTTCCTGGGCGAGTTCTTCCTGTCGCTGCACGGCGGAATTCAAGCGGTCGAGAAGTTCCTCGTAGGCTCCTGCGATTTGGGCGACATCGGCTTGTTTGCGCAGGAACTCTTGATACTGCTGTTCGGAGATGACTTCCAGGCGACGCATCTTGGTGCGAGTCAGGTGGGGGTCGGGACAGTTGTCGATGGCTTCGGCGAAGAAGGTGACAATGTCTCCCGGTTGGGCACCGAGGTCAGTCAGCCGCACCGTGCTTTTCAGGTTGTGTCGCTTCGGGCCAATGCCGGGGAGCGTTTCTTCGATGGGCGAAAGATGATTTTCACCCACAGCAGGAAGGATGCGCATCGTGCGCAGCCCGTAATCGTCCGAGGCGGAGATTTCGATTTCGAATTCATGAGAATCGACCACGAAGGAATCCTCCTGAGGGCTCAGGAAAGAAAGGCTGGGTGGCAAATCCTGACTGACGGTGAGGGAGGAGCTGGTCTCGTCTTCAGCGGCGCGATTTCCTTCATCGCGAACCTGAAAGTGCAGGCGTCCGGACTGACTCACCACCAGTTTGGCGAGGGCGTGATTCTTTTTGTCACCTGGTTCCGGTTGCAAGGGCACCTCGACAGGAGCTCCTTCGGTCGGGGTGGCCACGAGAGTTCCTTTCCCCAGCGGGCGGTTGGACTGGAGTCGAAAGGTGAGCTCCGATCCTTCCAAAGCCTGAATTCCCGTGAAACGGAAGGGCTTTTCGTGCGGGGGGAGACCGGTGTAGGCGGGAGGGGTGACGGTCACCCAAGCGTCCTCGATGCGGGGATTGAGAAGGACAGCGAGGTGGCGGTGCTTGCTACGGCTCCGCTCGTTGGTGGTGAGCGCAGTCAGGCGCAGGGGCTGCTCGATGTTTTCCAAGACGGCCACGAAGAGACCATCACCACGGGTGGTCATGGGAATCTTTTTCGCTGGTCCATCCCCTTCAACCGGTTCGGCTGTTAGAACGAGTTCCTTGGGAAGGTGCCCCTTCACCGAGACCTCCACGCGAGTGTCCTCACCATAGACGATTTCCAAGCCATCGTGAACGGGCTTGGAGATTTGCAGCCAGGTGAAAGAGAGGGGCGGGTGGTCTCCGTGAGGTTGCAGAAAGCGGAGGAATTGGCGTCGGCCGGGTTCGCCTAACAGTAGCGGGAGGAGGGCAAAGAGAACGGCCACCAGCGCGGCGCGTTTGGACTCGTGCTTGAGGAAGGGGGCCTTGGCAATGGTAGCGAGTTCGCTGGTGTCGACCTCGCGGGTTGCGTCGGTGACTGCTTGCTGAGCCAAGTCGCGGGTGAGGGGGGCGAGCTGGTCGTCCTCTGCCTGTTCGTGCAGCTCCAGAATGTTGGTCAGCTTGCTGCCGAGCTTGCCTTCGCGCTTTTCGAGAATCTGAGCCATCTCGTCAGCCTTGGGACGGGCAAAGCAGGCGATCACTAGGCCAATCATCCCTAACAAAAGCGCGATCCCACCCCACAGGAGAATGAGGCCCAGTCGGGTGTCGGCCGCGAAGTGCGCCACCGCGTCCGCAATGCAAAGGATGATGAACGCGGCGACGAAGTATTTGACCGAGCGCAGCAATAGCACGAGGGCGCGATGGCTGGCGAAGGTGGAGGCCGCATGGCGCAGGGCCTCCAGCACGGAGGCGCGATTGCGGTGTTGAGGAGAGGAACTCATGGCATGGGTCAGGTTAACGGGATCAAGTCAGGCCCCATCTTCGGCGAAGGAACCATTCCGCGGCGAGCAGAAAGACGAGGGCGAGGCAAATGAGAGCGGTGTTCCACAGGGGGACCAAGCGGGTGCGGGCCTCCATGGGAGCGGTTTCGAGGAGTAAGTTGGAGACGAGTTCCGAGATTTCGTCCGGCTCGATGAGGCGACCGCCAGAGGCCGTGGCCAACTGCTGGAGGTAGGCGAGGTCGGTGGCGGTTTCGGTGCGTTCGAGTTGTTCGCGAAAGACCAGGAAGCGAACCTGCAGCTCTTTCCCACCGGGCAAAGTGGTCACCGCTTCATAACGTCCGGCGGCGCGCGGCGTGAAGTTGAGGGAGGCGGAGTCCCCGGAAGGATCGGGATTCAGGCTGAGTATTGCGGCTTCGGCGCCATTGTGACGCAGCTGCACCGTGGGGGCCGCGGAGAGCGGGGTTTTCCCGTTATAGAGCAGGCTGAAAGTCATCTCCTCGCCCAAGGGTAGATTCGCGGTGTTGGTCTGGAGGGCGTAGTCCGAGCCGGGGGTGATGCCGTCGTTGGCGAGCAACCAGAGAAGAAGCTGGTCCCAGAAGAGGTCATAGAGATTGTTGTCGAACTCGGTCTTGGCGTTGAAAACCCAGTTCCACAAATTGGCGACTCCAAGGGAAAGGGTCTGCCCGCTGCCGAGTCGGCGATAGACAATTGCGGGGTCGTCTGTGGAGGTTTGTCCGTAAGCAGCGGCGAGGGTTTTCGGTTTGCCGATGGGTTCGTAGGCTAGAATGGGAGGGAGTTCGGCGGCATCGGAGCGACTGTGGAGCATGCGGAAGGGCGCCATGCTGAGTCCTTGCTGGGTGACCTCCACCCGGCTGGCACTCGTTTGGTCGGCACTCCAGTCGATGGGTTCCAAGTCCGATTTGGCGGTGCCTCCCCAAGCCCGGCCTCGGGAAAAAATGACCACCCCCGCCTCTTTGTCCACCCACTCCTCCAGCGCGGCGATGCCTTCTTCACCGAGCACCGTTTCGACACTTTTTCCAAGAATCACCACGCGATAGGGCGAGAAGTCCTTGGCAGTCGAAGGAGTGTCGAGGGGCTCGTCTTTTCGGTTCTCGTTGGATCGAATGGCGCGGGTACGGTTGGGGGTGAAGCGGACGAGGGCATCCACATCGAGCTTGTCATTTCGTGCCAGCGAGCGCCGCAAAAAGGTCGTGTCCCAGTAAGGATCTCCCTCGATGAGGAGGGCTTTGATTTTTTCGTCCAAAACATTGAGATAGGTCACCGCCATGTTGTTCTCGACACTCACTTCGCCGGTGACCTGACGCACGCGGATGCTGTATTCGAACTGCCCGGGGTCCTCCTCGTTGACTGCGAACTCGACGTCATGATAGGGCTGGGTGCCGGTCTCAATTCGCTTTTGGGTGATCTGCTCGCCTTCGCGGATAAGGTCGACAATGAGGGTCTCGTTCTGACATCCCAAGGCGCGGATGGTGGCTTGCAGGTTGGTGACCTGTTTGCGGAAAGTGTAGGGGTGGAAGGTGGTGGCGCGGATGGACACATCGCGGGCGGAACCCTGGGCCCCGAAGGGCACCGCATAGATGGGGCAGTCGCGTGCGCTGGCTAGCTTGGCGGTTTGGCCGGGGGAGATGGACTCCAGATCATGGCCGTCGGAGAGAACTAACAGAGCCACGGGGGGAGGCCCTCCGAAAGAGCGCATCATCTTGCGGAAGGAGGAGTGGAAGTGGGTCTCGATGCCGTTGGCGGAAGCGGCTTGAATCTCTGCGGGAGATGAGAAGTGCGCTCCGTTGGAGAATTCGAAGAAGGTCACCGAGCTGTTTTCCTCGTCGAAGAGTTTGGCCTCGCGCAGGGCTTTGCGGGCATGGTCGATGCGGGGGACTCCATCTTGATCCGCCTCTTTCATGCTGCCGGAAGTGTCGACTGCGACCAGCAGAGTCCGTTCGACCGAGGGGGGAGTCAGGCTCTCTTCGCGAGAGGGGCGAAGCAGGAGTGTCACGATGCCAAGCACCGCGAGAAGACGGAACAGAGTGAGAGTGCCGTTGCGGAATTTGCCCAAGCGCTTGCCCGGCAGGCGGTGGGCGAGGAGGGTCAGGCCGACCGCACCTACTGCCAGTAGGAGAACCCAGGAAAATGGAAAGATGGGGTCGAGGGTCATGCCTGGAGAGCTTTCTTGGTGGAGGTTTGCGGAGTGAGCACGCCGTGGAGGAGACTTTCTAACAGAAGGAAAAAGAGGGCCGCGAGAATGAACCACTGGAAGGCGGGGCGGCCCTTGCGGAGTTCCTCATAGCTCTGGTTCGCCTTCACCAAGGCACCCGATTCCGAGCCCGGGGCGCGGGCAGGTAGAATGGAGGTGTCGATGGTGCGGAGGTCGCTTTCCCGGTTGGACGGGTTGACCGCAAAGGCGCGCAAGGTGCGGTCGCCGCGCCCGGGGAGGCGATAGACGCCGGGGTCCTTGGCCTCGAAGTTGATAAACATGCGCTCGCCGCGAATGTCGGATTTGGCATTGAGCTCTTTTCCGTCGGGGTCCAGCACGGCGCGACCCAAGACTTCATTCGCCCACGCGTCGGTGTTGACCTGATCGCCAGCGAGGTAATCGAGTTCCTCCGATCCGGCTGGGGAGAGGTTGGCTAACAAGTCATGGATCCAACCAGGGAAAAGCTGTTGGCGTGCGAGATTGGAAGACAGCTCGGAGACCGAAAAGTTGCAGAGCAGGAGCGTGCCCAAGCCGACCTGAGCCTCCGCCAACGCAGGGGTGCCATCGGCATAGGTCAGCAGGATGCGACCTTCGCCCGTGGGGCTGGCGTGGTAGAGATCGTAGAATTCTAGAAAGCCTAGATTGCGGCGGCGCTCGCCTTCAAAGAGTCGCAGGAAGGGCGAGCGGAAGTCCCCTCGCGCCACCTTCATCGCTCCGTCCGGTAGGTTGGCGGAGGTCAGGCGGGTGGTGAGCGTGAGTGGCAGCTCGCCGTTCATCTCGCTGGCAATGCGTTGCAAATTTTCGCGGTCATGTTCGCCATCCAGAAAGAGAATCATCCCCCCACCGGAGCTGAGGAAGGAGGTCACCACGCCCTCTTCTTCCACGCTCAAAGCCGGCATGCGGGAGGCGAGTAACTTGGAAGTGCCCGATAGGGTGGAGGCTTGCAGAGTCTCACCCACGACCTCGCGAATACGGTAGTTTCCTTGATTTTTTCCAAAGGGATTCACCGCCGCCCGGAGGAAGCGCACTGGCGGAGAAATGTCTTCTCCCTCTTTCGCCTGCTCGGAAAGAATGACCGTCTCCTCGGCTTCTCCGACCTCAATGATCATCCAGCGAACGTTATCGAGCGCGAGTTGGTCGTTGGCCAAACGAATCTTCAGCTGGTGGATACCGGGGGCCAGACCCGGGAACTCCAGGGTGACCTCGCCCTCGCCCCAGGGCGCGAGAGCAACGAGTGTTTCGCTGGACTGGCTCTCGCTCGCAATGACCTCCAGCTTGCCGTTGTAGTTGTTAGCGGAATAGTTGGCGACGCGGGCCTTTAAAGAGAAGGGCTGACCCTTCACCGGGACGCGGTCGAGAAGACCAGTCTCGAGGATGGCCTGGTTCGCGCGCTGGGCATCGTCGGTGGTCGGGATGAAAAAGAGGCGGGCTTGCGCGGGGAGCTTTTCAAAGTGGATGTTCGCCCAGTTCTTTCGTTGAAAGTCGGAAAGGTAGTAGACCTCCACGGGGCCGTTGGCTTTGTCGGCCAGTTGGGCAATCAGACTGTTCGCGCTCTTGAAGTCGGCCTCTACGGGGAGCGGCTTTTGTTGGTCGAGAAACTTGCGGGCTGCTGCGGTATTGTGACTGAACTGAGCGAAAGCGGTCTCGGGAGTGCGCCCCACCATCACGAGGTTGACCTTATCCAAAGGATCGAGGGAGGAGAGGAGCTTGTCGGTCTCCGTGACGGTGCGTTTCCAGGTGGAAAAATTGCCGTCCTGGTGCGCCATGCTCAGCGATTGATCGATGGCGATTACGATGTGACGGATTCCTTCCGCATCTCCTTTCTTTTTAAGTCCAGTGACTGGTTCGAGAAATGCCAAGACCAGAGTAATGACGGCGAGGGCCCGCAACAGGAGGTAGAGAAAGTGCCGCCACTTGAAGAGGCGGGAACGGCCGGCGATGGATTTTTTCAAATCCGTTAGGGAGGAGAAGATATACTTCTTTGGAAAACGACGGCTGAGCCAGTGGATGAAAAAAGGGAGGCTAGCCAGCGCCAGCAAGCCCCACATTGCGCTGTTGGCTAGAAAGGTCATCGCGTTTTCGTAGGGGGTGAGACTTCGGACCAGCGGCGGAAGCCGAGGTAGGCTTCGATGGCTTCGAGATAGGGTTTTTCGGTGCCGAGGTGGGCAAACTCGATGCCGCGTTGGCGCGCGCCTTCTTGGAGAGCGAGGGTGCGTTCGGCCACGGTGGCTTCGTAGGCGGAGCGCAGTTCGGCGGGTTCGACCTCGATTTGCTCGCCAGTCTCAGCATCGACAAAGCGGGCCAGGGGGGCGTCCGGGAGCGAGCGCTCGTCGGGATCGGAAAGCTGGAGGAGTAAAATCTGGAACCGTCGGTGAACAAAGGGCCCGAGGGCGTCGAGGATGTCTTCGGGGTCTTCGCCCAGAAAGTCCGAGACCACCACCAGACGACCGCGCCGCTTGATGAGGAGGGAGGCTTCCCGCAGCGATTGGGCAATGCGGGTGGTGCCGGTCGAGTAGAGGGCAGGCTTGATCATCTCGCGCAGCATCTCCTGCAGGTGGCGCTCGGTTCCGCCGGTTGGGAGATGGCTTTGGATGTTTCGGGAGAAAATGGTGAGCCCGACTTTGTCGCCCTGACGCATCATCAGGCAGGCGAGTGCGGCGGCGGTGCGGGCGGCGCGCAGGCTTTTTCGCTCCTGTCCTCTACTCTGATAGGACATCGATCCCGAGCCGTCGACGATTAGGTGCACCGCCATGTCAGTCAGTTCCTCGTAGGTTTTGACAAAGAGCCGTTTGGTGCGGGCATAGACCTGCCAATCGACGGCGGCGGTGGGCATGCCGGGATGATATTGGCGATGTTCCGCGAACTCGCCGCCGCTGCCCAGGTCGGTGGATTTGTGGCGGCCGGCAAAGCGGCTTTCGATGGCCGCCTTGGCAAAGACGAGAAGATTCTTAAAGCGATTGAGCTCGTCCTCATTGAGCAGGACCCGACTGGGATCGGGCCCGATTTCGTGACGGCCCTCGGGGATTCTTCCGCCGGTTGCGGCCGCTGCTTTCTGAGCCTGGGCACGAGCGCGGGCAAAGGCATTGGACTGTTGCCCGGGTAAGGGCGGCGGTCCCAGACTGGGGCCTTTTGGCAAAGGCGGAGGAATGTGTTTATCGAGCCAATTCATCGGGCGGACCTTACTTGCGTTCGGCTAACAGGGCGGCAATGACGTCCGAGGAAGTGAGGCCTTCGCCAGTCGCGCGATAGTTGGTGACGATGCGGTGCGAGAGAACCGAGGTGGCTGCGGCGAGAACATCCTGTCGCTCGGGGGCGGCGCGCCCTTCCATGAGAGCAAAGGCTTTCGCTCCCAGAATGAGATACTGCGAAGCCCGGGGGCCGGCTCCCCACTCGATATATTGTTGGGTGGTTTCGGCCGGGGTGCCCTCCTTTGGTCGGGTCGAGGCGGTGAGCGCAACCGCTTCGGCAATCACTTTGTCTGCCACCGGCATGGCCCGGATAAGTTGCTGAATGGCAATCAGATCGTCACCAGTGATGACGGGCGACAGCGTCTTGCCAGCCCCGATCGTGGTTCGCTTTACGATTTCCATTTCCTCCTCCGGACTGGGGTAGCCGAGGTCGAGCGAGAACATGAAGCGGTCGAGCTGGGCTTCGGGGAGGGGATAGGTTCCTTCTTGCTCAATGGGGTTCTGGGTCGCGATAACGAGAAAGGGATTGGGCAGAACGCGGTTTTCTCCCGCAACCGTCACTTTGCGCTCCTGCATGGCCTCTAACAGCGCGGATTGGGTTTTGGGGGGAGTGCGGTTGATTTCGTCTGCGAGGAGGAGATTGGTGAAGACTGGGCCGGGGCGATATTGGAACTCCAGTCGACCTGCTCCTTCGTGAATGACTTCCGAGCCAATGATGTCACTGGGCATCAGGTCGGGGGTGAACTGGATTCGCTTGAAGCTGATCCCGAGCACTTCCGCAATCGATTGCACGAGCAGAGTCTTGGCCAGACCGGGAACGCCGATGAGCAGACAGTGGCCGTTAGAAAAGAGGGAGGCCACCAGGCGCTTTACGATTTCGTCCTGTCCGACAATGACTTGCGCGAGTTCGGAGGTGATGCGTTGGGCGGAGTCTCGGGCGGAAGAAACGGAGGTTGTTGTGTCCATGGAAAGAGATAGCTAGAAGTTGGCGTTACTAAGTAACGCATCAGGCAGCGATTTTTATGCCTTTCTTTCTTACGAAGCAGTTATAATTTTCTTGGCTCTTTGGATGTGGGAGCGGCGTGGGATGAGTTTGGGCGCGACTTTTTGGCCAAAACGGTGTTTATCGGCAGGTCGACCCACGCAATGAATCGCCCAACTTTCTTTCTCGTCGGTGCCGCCAAGTGCGGGACCACGGCCCTCTACGAATGCCTCCGCCAGCATCCGGGCATCTTCATGCCCCACTCCGAAGACCCCGCTCGCTATTGGTTGCACAAGGAGCCCTTTCATTTCTGCGGAGATTTGGGGATTGCCGAGTGGTTGCGGGTCGTGAACGACGATGATTACCTGAAGCTTTTCGAAGAGGCTCCCGAGGGGGCGGTTTGCGGGACAGCCACGGCGTGGAAAATTTATTCCAAAGAAGCGCCAGCCCGGATCAAGGAGTTCGAGCCCAATGCGAAGATTGTAATCATGCTTCGTCCGCCAGTCACTTGGATGCGCTCCTGGCACCACGATCTCCTGCGCTATGCTTACGAAGATAAAGTGAGCTTCGGGGAAGCCTTGGCCATGGAAGAGGACCGGAAGGAAGGAAAGAACCTTCCCCGCCGGCCTGCCTTTGCGGGCTGCTTGCAATATCGGGAGGCGGCTCGTTTTTCAGAGCAGGTGGAGCGCTACTACCAGGTCTTTGGGAGGGAGAATGTCTTTGTGGGATTGCGCGAGGATTTCGAAAAAGAGCCCCAGACCTTTTTGAAAGGACTGTTAAACTTCCTCGGAGTCGACTCGTCGGTCGAACTGGAGGTCTCCCGCGAGAACGATTCTCCCACCTTGCGAGGGACTCATCACTTTGATTTGGCGGTGGGTCGCGTGATGGACCGGATGCCGGGTGGGAAGGGCTTGAAGAAGTTTTTCCACAAATCGCTGGAGGCAAAATACCGACGCTTCACCGACAAGATTTTCGCTCCCATGTCCGATAAGAAAATCGACTCCATTCTGGAAGAGGAACTCTTGGAAGAATTCGAGCCCGAAGTCGCCAAATTGGGCAAGTTGTTAGGCCGCGACCTGAGCCACTGGAACGAACCCCGCTTCCCGCGCTCGGAGCATGATCACGACCATCATCATCATTGATTTCGTGCTTTGGGGCACCTAGAGCGCCTTTACCATCATCCAGATGGCCATCGCCATCATCATTAGGTTCTCGGTGAGAGAGGTGAAGCCCAGCGGGACTCCGCTACCGCCTCCGGTGCAGGCGCATTCCAGTTCGCGCTTGTCGATGTAGACCGCCTTGAAGACGGAGATGGCACCGATGGTGGCGATGAACAAAGCCGCCGGAGCCGCCACCCAAGTGAAGAGCCCTGCAATCATGAGAATGCCTGCACCCGCTTCCACAAAGGGATAGACGTAGGCGTAGGGGACGAACTTGCGCGCCAGCAAATCGTAGTTGAGAAACATGGTGGAAAAGGACGAGAGGTCCTGCAGCTTGGTGATCGCCAGCACGCACATACTGAAGGCGATGAAGAGCTCCGCAATGCGAAGAATCTCGAGCCCGCCTGTCATGGCCAGAGTCGTGGTGATTGCCATCAGAAAGGTCACCGCAAAGATGGCGATGACCGGCTGATAGGTTTTCCCCTCCGTTTCCTCAGGCTCCATGCCGAGGTGTTCGCGGAGGTCGTCGTAGCCTCCGATGCGCTCTCCTTCGATGAAGATTTGCGGCGTTTCGGAATAGCCATTCTCGTCTTTGTAACGCTGGTTGGCTTCTTGGGATTCGAGGTGGTGGTCTTCAATCTCGAAATCGTTTCGTTTCAAGATGTCCATGGCCTTGAGCCCCCAAGGGCAAAGGTGGTCGGGGGTGACCATGCGGTAGATAGTTGCTTTCTTTTTCATTGTCTTCTTTTGGTTCGAGTTAGCTTGGTTTTTCGGCGGTACAGCACTCTTGCGCTGACTTCTTTGTTGTCAAAAAGGGAAGGATCGTGATTTCTCTTAATGTTTATGCGCGACTAATCGAATCCAACGGCCCCCGCCGTCTTCATCAAAACCTGTTCTTTCGGTTTGGTGGAAGATGGTATAGCCCGCACTTTTGAGGAGCTCCGGGTAGTTGTGGGAGAAGGACAGTTCTCGTCCGTAGACGAGGCTGTTCCTTTCAGTCGCTAAGTTATGATCGGCCCCAAAGGTTTCTACTAGGGCGATGGTGGTGGGACCATTCAGGGATGCGAGGCAGGTGAAGAGAGTGTGGAGTTCGGATTCCAAAAAGTATTCAAAGACTCCACCGTTGCTGAGAAGGACGCTGTTAGGTTTCGCGTTTTCCGGAATCCATTTCATGGCATCGGCCGCGACGAAGGAGAGTTGCTTATTTTCCGCAAAGGATTTTTTGTTCTGAGCAATTTGTTCTGAGCTGAGGTCGACGCCATAGAAGCGGGAGATCTGGGGGAGATGTTCCGAGAGGTAGTCGAGCACCTGGCCTCCACCGCAACCGATTTCGTAGAGTTCCGGCGGATGGGGACCTGGAGACTGTTTCGTGAGAATGGCTTGCAGAGGGACGGCAATGACCTGGTCGTGTGCGACGAACATGCGGTCAAAGCGGTCGTCCCAATCGGCATGAAAGTGGTGGGCTTGTTCTTTCCAATAGTTGGCGAGGTAGTGGCGCAAGGTGACGAAGTCATTTTCGAGAAAGGCCCGCGCGTAGAGACCGTTGCGGAGAATTTTGTCAATGGGGCTGAGATTGTCAGCGAAAGGATGGGCCGCAACCTTGCGTCCTCGCTCGGGGAAGAGAGACAACAAGATTCGGCCGAGAAAGAATCGTGCGCGACGTTTCCACGGGAAATCCTGGAGAGTGCGCCGGACGCAGTTGTCGATGTGAAGTGGCATTGCTTTGAGAAAGAGTTTGGAAGAAACCGGCCCGCTTCACTGGGGAAGCGGGCCGGGCAGGAGTCTCTTGGATTAGTTGAGTTTCGAGAGATACTTCTCGGGGTTGGCGTCAAACTTGTTGGCGCACGGCTGACAGCAGAACTTCACCTCTTGTCCCTGATAGACTTTGGTGACCGGTGGTCCCATGGAGCCCAGCTTGTTTCCGGTGACGATGCATTTGTCGCTCGGATAGGGCTTCACTCCCGGTGCGGTAGCTGCGCAGGAAGCGAGGATGAGGGATGCGATGGAGGCGGCCAAGCCGCGGAAGAAGGTGTTTCTTTTCATGATTTTTTAGTTTCTTTGTTTTGTTTGGCAATTTCCTTGGCCAGTTTCTTGGCGAATTTCTTAGGGTTCTCTTTGAATTCTTTGGTGCAGGGCTTGCAGCAGAAGGAGTAGATTTGGCCGTCGTATTGTAGGTGTTGAGGCTTTCCCATTTCGCCCAAGGTCTCATCGGAGACGATGCAGACCGTGAGGGGGTAGGGGGTGAGTTCCTCTTTTTTCTCTTTAGAATCCGCCAGAGCCGGAAGGCTGAGGCCGACAATCAGGAGGAGGGTTGTTCGTTTGATTATGTTCATTGTTTTTGTTAGGTTGTGAGGTTAGAATCGGAAGGAGAGCCCGGCTCCGAAACCGTGTTCGGAGTGATAGGAGCTAGTGAGAGAGAATTGTTTATTGAGCAGGTAGGAGGCGCCTGCACTCGACTCGAGTTCGGTATTGGTGTCGTATTCGAGTTCTGCGAAGAGAGAGAGTCGGTCGGTCACCTGGAACTCTTTCCCCAAACCGACCCGCAGATCACCCTCGCTATCGAGCGCGAGACTGCTGTCGATGAGATAGGGCAGGCGGTAGTCCACTTCGGCAAAGAAGCGATCTTCTGCTTCGTGTTGATTCGTGAAGCGGTAGCCGATGCCAGCGGTGAGATTGGGGTCGAAGTAGTGCGCCCAGAAGAGGTCGGCCTCGTATTCCTCGTGTTCGAATCCATAGTCCCAGCGGAGCCCGAAGTCTTCCCGCCCCCGCATGAACATTGCCATGCCCATGGTGTGGTTGTTGAGGAGCATGCCTTCCGTGATGAAGAAAGTCGGGTTAATGAGCTTGGGGTCGAGGGCGGGTTCGTGCTCGGGATTGGTCGCTTTTTCATAGGAAAAGACCCGCGCCATTCCGGCGTCCATGTGATAGAGGAGGTGACAGTGGAAGAACCAGTCGCCCTTCTCATTGGCGAGGAATTCAATGGTCTGGCTGCCCATCGGAGGAAGGTCGACGGTGTGCTTGAGGGGAGAGCGGTTGCCGGCCCCATTGAGCAGGCGGAAAAAGTGTCCGTGCAAATGCAGGGGATGGTGCATCATGGTGTCGTTGATGAGCTTGATGCGCAGCACCTCCCCATGCCTCACGGGGATGGTGGAATCCTCGGCTAATGTCTTTCCATTGAAGGACCAGAGGTATCGGGTCATGTCGCCAGTGAGGTGGAGCTCGATCTCCCTCACCGGAGCGGACGAGGGGAGCGCGGTTGAAGTGCGGGCCTTGAGCTGACGGTAGGGAGCATTGGGTCTTTCGCCTTCGGGGGAAGACATGGAGTCCATCCCGCCGTTCATGTCTTCCATGGAATCCATGGCGGCCTCCATCATGTGGTCCATGGAGTAGAGGTTGGGGGCCGGGATGGGCGTTGCGAATTGCTCGGGCCCGGAACCCAAAAAGACGGAAGCGTGTCCCGAGTTGTCTTGAGCCGTGGCGCGGAATTCCCAAGAGCCAGATTCGGGTATCTTGATGAGCACGTCGTAGGTTTCGGCCATCCCGATGAGCAGGCGATTGACTGGGGTCGGTTGCACCTCGGGACCGTCCGCGGCCACGATGGTCAGGGGGCCGGTGGCGGAGTGAGCGTAGAAGTAAGTGGAGGCTCCGGCATTGATGAGGCGCAGCCGGATCGTTTCTCCGGGCCGAGCGGGAAGCCGGCTGCTTGCTTGGCCATTGATGAGAAAGGCATCGTAGTAGACGTCGGACAGGTCCATGGGGGGCATGCGCGTCTTTTCCCGCTGGATGTAATCGCCGAGGGCTCCCGCTTGCCAAGCCCCGACCAGTGATTGGGCGTTACCCTTCTTAATCGCATAGTACTCCGAGCCCCGCATCAGAGTTCGCATCACTTCCTTGGGGTTTTCGTTGGTCCAATCGGAGAGAACGAGCACGTAGTCCCGGTCGGCCTTCACGGACTCGCCTCCACGGGGCGTGATGACGATGGAGCCGTAGATTCCCCGTTGTTCCTGGAGGCCGGTGTGGGAGTGATACCAATAGGTGCCGGCGTGGGTGAGGGGGAATTCGAAGACTCGCTCGCCTCCAGCAGGAATGGGCGGAGTGGTCAGATAGGGGACTCCGTCCATGGCGTTAGGGACGAGAAGGCCGTGCCAGTGCAGGGAGGTTTCCTCCTTGGGGAGGTCGTTGTGAACGGTGATGCGTGCGGTGTCACCTTCGCGGAAGCGGAGGGTGGGCCCTGGGATGCCTCCGTTGATGGTGAGCGCGGTCCGCTCCTTTCCCGCAGGAGAAAGAGTGGTTTCTGATATCGTAAGGTCGTATTCGACAATTTTGCCTGCAAGGGGACCCGCTAGGAGAATGAGAAGGATTAAATTTTTCATGAGAAAGTGGGTGTTCAGTTGGAGCCATGAAGATGGCTGGAAGAAGATCGAGATCGGCGGGAACTGGGCACGCGACGATTCGAGTTGATGAGTTGAGAGGGCCACGCTCGTGCTGGTTTCTCTCACAATCGATCCGTTCCATAGCCTGCCCGATTTATTGGGCAGGAGGATCGGGAGGGATCGGACCTACGCTTTTTCGACAGAGCTGGATCAGCAGCGTCGAATCGGCGGTGAGAGAAACGCTATCAAGATTCTGATGGGCGTGGAGGAACCTGATGACCGTCAAAACAGGAGCGGCATCGGTGGTTGTTTCCCGGGGCAATAGCGGCTCGGCGGGAAACGTTTTCCATCAAAGGCGGAAGACCTGAAAGAGTAGCCGCGCGGGCGGCGGAGGGGCAAAGAGAGATTTCGAAGGTTGGAACTGGAAGGTCGGACCACGAGGGAAAGTCACCGCAAGCTGTTCGAGTTTCTGAGGGGGAGCAACCTCATCGGCTGGAGCCGGTGGAATGGCTACGTCGGTATTGGGTATTTCCGATGGCTTTTCCGCACATGGACATTGGTGCGGTTTTGCAGGCACCTTATCGCTTGGCAACTCCTTCGATGGAGAACCACAACAACTGGAGACTTCCTTCCCGAAGGGCTGCTCCGGCTCCGGCAAGAGCGACGCACAACAGCACACCGGATTCCCGACCAAGAAGGCCATGAGGAAGGTGAGGAGTGTGTGAACGATGCTCATTGCGGCAATAGGATAGTTCAGGGTAGATCCTTATTCCAGTGGTTTTTGAAATTCGCGCAGTGGAATTGGTTTCAATATCTAATTATCGGTGGCTCTTCGCCAGTCAGCTTCGGTAAGACCGGGGATGGGGGTGAGCATCCAGACGAGATCGCCCTTAGCGTCATTGATGTTCAGTTGTATTGGGAGACCGTGGTCATCAGTCTGATCCGGTCCAAGCGACCACAAGTGTGGAGTTCCGTCAGCCTTTAATTCGTAGCGAAGGGCTTTGCCTGAGAAAAAATCAAGGGGAGTGGAACCCAATTCGTCCAGGGCGAGAGGGTATTTACCGTGTTCCAACCTGTGAAGTTCCAAGCGTGCTGCGACTTGCATGAGTTGTCGCCTTCCGTCGCTCATATGGAGTTTTACCAAGGCCTTTTTCCAAGTGTCCTCGGAAGCTTGTCCGAGAAGTTGATGAGCTAAGGTTGCCTTTGTGGGAGCTCGCTCAATACGTTGACTAAAAAGAATACGGTCTTCGGTGTGAACCATATTGAGTCCTTCGACTTGTTCAACCGCTCGCTCAATATCTTGTGCCATTGATCGGCGAAGCCATCCCGAGGGGATTCTGCGAAGAGAGAAGTCGAATGACTTTTGTAAGGCTTCTTCCCACTTGGAAGGAGTCGTTCCAGAAGTAGTAGCCGCGAAGGTGGTGGACAGTGGAATGCTTGTGTTGAGCAGTTGACGGTCTTTGAGCGCCTCTTCGCTTGTGGCAAGGCTATAGGAGAGTTCTCCGAGCAGTACGCGATCAATGTCTTCGACAAGTGAGAATTCAAGCAGACGATGAAGCCGATTGATTTGCGATGAGTTCGCTTCTCCCGAGCGGAGGATGAGGGCTGCGATTTCGATGTTGTACTCAGCGATTGACCCGGCGATGAGCCGAGGGACGAGGAGATTCGGCGCTTTTTGATTGAGAAAGGCGTTGTTAATTTCGATCCGTGATAGAGCCCGATCGACATCACCTTGGGCACGGGCCAACCGAGCGTCTTCTTCGCAAATTTGAGAGATCGAATAACCTCGCATCAGGTCGGAAAATGTCGTGTCCAGAGGTGAAGAAAACTGTTTGGGACTGGCTTGGAGGACGATGGTTTTGAATTCTGTCTCGGCGTGGAGCTGGTCTAGAAAGTCTTTTCGCTTGGGAAACAAGGCATCCAGCTTTTCGGCGGCCTCTCTTTCTGTTTTTGGCCTGACTGAGGGAGCGAGCCACAGTCGGATGTCGACTTTTGAGGTCAAAAGCGCGCGAGCCTTAGGCTTACGAAAGTCGCTTCGGTTGGTGCTGACTTCCGCAGGTGCGATGCCCTTTTTCGCGAGGGAGATGATACTTTTAAGGTCGTTGTTATCTCGATAGCCGTCAAAGATTGAGCTTTTTGCGAGGTTGTATTCGTCTGGGATTTTTATGGGATTGTAATCCTCCCATCTCAACGAGAGCTCTTGTTTCTTCGCAAGTGCCAGAGCTTTGTTGAGCGCGCGTTGGCCCCGCCAGTTTTCGATCCCGTAGAAGGTCAAAACGAGGAGAACCAAGATCCAAGGGCCCCAGATCAAGATGGGTTTCCAGGGAAGCTTGTGAACGAGGAACCAGATAGCTTTGTTGAGGCGACGTCTCATGCGGCGAGGAAGAAAGGGTTGCACAAAAAAGCCCCGCTTCCGAGAGGGAAGGGGGCTGGGGAAAGGATTGGTTTGGGCGACTACTTCTGGCGCGCGTTGGCCTTCAGACGGAGGGCGTTGAGGGCGATGAAGCCGGTGGCGTCGTTCTGGTTGTAGGCTTCTTCTTGTCCGCCTTCCATAGTGGCAACCGCTTCGTCGTAGAGGGTGTGCACGCTGCGGCGTCCGGCGTTGATGATGTTGCCTTTGTAGAGCTTCACCCGCACTTCGCCGGAGACTTTCTCCTGCGTGCTATCGACGAGGGCCTGAATGGCTTCGCGCTCGGGGGCGAACCAGAAGCCGTTGTAGACGAGCTGGGCATATTTGGGAATCAAGCTGTCGCGCACGTGCTGGGCTTCGCGGTCGATGACGAGGGTCTCGAGGTCTTGGTGAGCGGCAAGCAGGATGGTGCCACCGGGGGTCTCGTAGATGCCGCGGGACTTCATACCGACAAAGCGGTTTTCCACAATGTCGATGCGGCCAATGCCGTGCGCTCCACCGAGGAAGTTGAGGACCCGCATCACGCCGTAGGGATTGAGGAGAGTGTAGCCATCAGCCTCGCCGGTCGCGGTAACATCACCGAGCTTGGCAATGACCTCGTCGAGTCCGTCCGTCTTGAGGCCGACAACATCGCCTTTTTCGAAGAGAAGCTGGAGATACTGCGGCTTGTCGGGTGCGTCTTCGGGAGAGACCGAGAGGGTATACATGTCCTTGTCGGCGTCGGTGGTGCCGTCATACCAAGTGTCCTCGAGGGCACCGGCTTCGTAGGAGATGTGGAGAAGGTTGCGGTCCATCGAGTAGGGCTTTTTCATGGAAGCCTTGATGGGAATGCCGTTGGCCTCGGAGTAAGCGATCATCTCGGCGCGGCCGGGGAAGTCCTTGCGGAAAGAGTCGTCGCGCCAAGGTGCGATCATCTTGATTTGAGGAGCGAGAGCGGCGACGGAAAGCTCGAAGCGGACCTGGTCGTTGCCTTTGCCGGTTGCCCCGTGGGCGATGGCGTCGGCTCCTTCTTTGAGAGCCACGTCGACCATTCCCTTGGAAATACAAGGACGGGCGATGGAGGTGCCGAGGAGGTAGCGGCCTTCGTAAAGGGCGTTGGCGCGGAACATCGGGTAGATGTAGTTGGCGGCAAAGTCTTCCTTGAGGTCGCCGATGTAGCACTTGGAGGCTCCGGTGGTGAGGGCTTTTTCTTCCAAGCCATCCAACTCGTCATCCTGCCCCACGTCAGCACAGTAGGCGATGATCTCGGCGGAATATTTGTCCTTGAGCCATTTGAGGAGAACTGAGGTATCGAGACCTCCGGAGTATGCGACAACGATCTTCATGTGTGGGACGGGAATAGGGGAATCCGCCCCGAGAATCACGCGAAATTTTCGGGCACCCAATTTTCCCACCCTTTGTTCTAAGAGCTCTTTCGGGCTCGTTGTGTCGGGATTGGTGCTCAAGCTCAGTCTGATTGTCTTTTTTGTACCGAATCGTTTGAGGGGAATTGCCATTTAGAAAAAGAGCCTCCGCTTGTAACAGCGGGCCCTCTGTGGGTGAGGATATAAAGTCTGCATGCTAGTGAGAAAAATATGGGACGACAGGTTAACCCCGGTGAAAGAGTCCGGCTCGAAGCTGAAGCCGGTGACTCGTCTGGGACTGGGCGGAGCTTTGAGCTCGACGACGGAGAGAAACCGTCGCTTGGGGCGGAACCTCGGGTGGGGGTCCTTTTGGTCCATGATTGTGGTGGTGGCGATGATTTGGATTCGCTGGGGGTTGATGGCGATGGGGCTGGATTTCACCAATGGGGTGGCAGGCCTGGAGACTACGATGTTCCTTCTCGGGGCGCTGGCGGTGATGGTCAGCCACCTTCTCCTCTTTGTTTGTGACCACCTCACTGGTGGTGATACGGGACCTTCGGTTTGGGCTTTGGCGATTTTCTGGGGTGGGGTCGTCGTGGGACCCTTCTTTGTCAATGCTTTGGAAATGGTGCTTTGAGGACCGTTCTTTCTGTCGTCAGCGAAGGGGCAGGCCCTCTTTTCGAAAAAAAGTTAAGCTTTTGGTGTAACCATTCGTTCTAAAAATCGTTATATGAGGTATTGGAGGATTTTTTGGGCGTCTTCTTTGCTCGTGGGAATGTAAAGTTGCAAGGCATCCAACAACAGGGGGGAGGCTGGCGGGAGCCGGCCTCCTTCTTGCTTTTTAGAAGCGACAGTCGACGATTCGTTTTCTAGAAGCCCCCTGTGTTCGATTTGACGGCGGCGGCGTGGGCCATGGCGATTCTGGCGGCTCTCTCGGTGGGGGTTTCCAAAGCGGGTTTTGGGGGAGTGGGGGTCATTCAGGTCTATCTGATGGCTGAATTGTTTGGGAAATCCTCGGTGGGGATTCTTTTGCCCATGTTGATTGTTGCCGATTTGATGGTTTTTCCCGCCTATCGCAAGCACGGGAGTTGGCCTCCGGTTTGGAAATTGTTGTGGCCGGCCCTGATTGGGATGACCGCGGGTTTCTTTTTGCTGGATGTCATGTCGGAGAGCCTGGCCAAGCCGCTAATCGGTTTGATTATTCTGACGATGGCGGCGCTTCAGCTCGTGAGAAAATCGCGCCCGGAGTCGTTCGCCATTTTCGCGGAGTCCAAGGGCTATGGAGCGGCGGCGGGTGTCTTTGCCGGCTTTGCCACTATGGTGGCCAATGCGGCGGGTCCCGTTTTTCAGCTCTTTCTCATCTCCCGCCGAATTCCGAAGATGGAGTTGGTCGGTATTGGAGTGCGATTTTTCCTTTTGGTAAATCTCATCAAACTCCCCTTCACGGGAGGGTTGGGGATGACCACCTCGGAATCCCTGCTGTTCAACCTCAAGCTCGTTCCCTTCATTTTCCTCGGCGTTTGGGCTGGGAAGTGGATGTTGGTGCGGGTGTCGCAGGTGTGGTTCGAGCGCATCGTGCTCGCATTTGCCCTCTTGGCGGGAAGCAAATTGCTCTTCTTTTCCTCGTGAGAGCTAAACTCGACCAGGACCCTGAAGAATCTGGAAGTTGAGGTAGGCGAAGTAGCCCATGAAGAAGGTGGCAAAGATGAAGCCGAACTTCAGCGCCAGCAGCCCCAGTGCAATCGCGACGATGATGCCGGTGATGTGGGTAATCTTCTTATTCTTAGGCCCAAGCATCGCATTGAGCAACTGTCCTCCGTCGAGGGGAAAGACGGGGACGAGATTGATAAAGGCCCAGAAGAGGCTGATCCCCGAGAGGACTTTCAAAAAGTAGAGTCCCATTGAATCGGGCAAATCAACAGTCCGGATCAGCAGAAAAATGACGAGTCCAAGGACGATCTGAATGGCTGGCCCGGCGGCGGTGAGGAGGAAATCCTGTAGGCGATTGAACCGGTTGGGAGGGTAGGTGGCGAACCCTCCGAAAGCCTGGAGGACAATCTCGGTGGGAGCTCCGAATTTCTTGATAGTGAGCGCATGGCCCAACTCATGCACGAGAACGGAGATGAAGCCGGCAAGGACGAAGAGAACAATGCGGAATAAATCACTAAAGCCGTGAACCGTCTGGGAGCCAATGATGGCAAGGGTGATCCAAAACCAAGGAAGAACCGTTACGGGGATGCCGAAGAGGCGAAAACGAAACATGGACGGAGGGTAATCTCGCTGGCTCAGGAAGGACAGAGCTAGACGCCGTCATGACAGCTTGGCTAACCCATCAAAAATGGAGTGATCAGCAAGGTCACTGTCATCACTACAAAGAACAGAATCTCCAGTGGATTCTCGGACTGCTTTTTTGGCGTCATGCATGAAGTTTTACAGAATCTTAATTTTCGGCAATCCTATTTTTATAAAAATAATGATTACACGGCATTTGAGGTGTTCGAGATCGTCGATTTCACTACTTTTTTAAAGCGTCTTGCGGCTCTGAGGTGAAATAGCCGTTTTTCGTGAATCAATTTAATGAAAATGCTCCACGGAGAGACTTATCCGTGGGCCGGCAGTATCCTAATCTTCGAAGTTCCAGACCCGCTTGGCATCGGCGTCTTCCGCCAGGCGAGTGGCTCCATCCTTCAGGACCAGTTGGTGGACCAGAGCCTCTTGTTCGTCCTGCAGCAGGCTCGCCAAGTCTTCGGAGTGGGTGATGACGAGGACTTGGGAGGCCTCGTTTGCCCAACTGATCAATTGGATGAGGGCTGGATAAAGGGAGGGATTGAGACTGTTCTCGGGCTCATTGAGAACCAGCAGGGAAGGCGCCTTGGGCGCTAGTAGGGCTGCGGTGAGCGCTAGAAAGCGGAGGGTGCCGTCGGACAGTTCGTGCGCGGCCAAGGGGCGCTTGAGATCGGGGTGCCACCATTCGAGGGAGAGGACGGACTCGTTCTCGTCGGAGATCTCCAAGCGGTGCTCGGGAAAGGCGAGGGCGACGATTTCCTCCAGCCGGTGCGGAAAGGAATACTCGCGGATGGTCTGCAAAGCCGCGGCGAGGTTGGAGCCGTCGGGGTGAAGCACCGGCGACCAAAATCGGGGCGAAGGGCTCCGCAAGGGGGACTGATCGTCGGAGCGAAAGCCCTCGTAGAAGCGCCAGGAGAGGATGTCCTCGCGCGCGGTGGCGAGCTCCGGGTAGTTGGGAGCATCGCGAATGAAGGAGAGGAACGATTCCGTATGCGGGATTTCCCGGCTCCAGGCCGCCCGGGTATGGGTGCCGGTCTCGCCGCGGAGGGATTCCTTTTTGACGTCGGGGTCAGTTCGGAAGAATGTGGGATCGCCCGGGGTGGTGGGAACCAGTCCGAAGACAACATTCCAGTCAAAGAGCGCCGAGCGCACTCCCAGGGAAATAGTCTTGGGCTTGCGTGGACCGGGCGTGGGGGCGGCCCAGAAGCAACTCGGGGTGCCACCCTCAGCCGCGATGGTTTGGGGAAAGGACCCATTGGCCAGCGACGAGAAGAGGTGAAGAGCCTTGTAGAGGTTGGACTTTCCCACCCCATTGGAGCCTTGAATCACCGTCAAGGGCCCCAGCTTGATCGAGAGATCAAGCAAGGAGCGGTAGCCCTTGATGGAGAGGCTGTAGAGCATGGGAAAAAAGAGCCGCCTAGCGAATCCGCTTCAGCAGGTAGGCGAGGACATCGTCGATGGCGATGCGGGTTTGCTCCATGGAGTCCCGCTCGCGGATGGTGACGGTGCCCTTCAGGTCGGCGGCATCATCTCCCTCGCCCTCACCGAGGGTCTCGAAGTCGACGGTGATGCAGAAGGGGGTTCCGATCTCATCCTGACGGCGATAGCGACGGCCCACTGCGCCCCCGTCATCATAGTCGACGTTCATCCATTGCTGGAGCTCCTTCTGGATCTCTTTGGCGATGCGGACTTGTTCGTCGTTTTTCTTGAGAAGGGGGAAGACCGCGGCTTTCACGGGAGCCACTTTGGGTGAAAAGTGCATCACGGTGCGAATGTCGGGCTTGCCGCCTTCTTTGGTGAGGTCTTCTTCGTCGAAGGCTTCGCAAAGGAGGGCCAGCACGGTGCGGTCGCAACCTGCGGAGGGCTCCACGACGTGGGGGATAAACTTTTCCTTGGTCTCCTGGTCGAAGTATTCCAAAGGCTTGCCGGAGGCTTCCTTGTGCTTGCCGAGGTCGTAGTCACCGCGATAGGCCACCCCTTCGAGCTCCTGAATTCCGAAGGGGAACTCATACTCGATGTCGTAGGTCTTCTGCGAGTAGTGCGCGCGCTCGCCGTCCGGAATGTCGAGGATGTGCAGCTTCTCCCGGGGGATGCCGACCTCTTCATACCAGGCGAGGCGGTTCTCCAACCACTCGTCGGTCAGGCGCAGGCCGTCGCTGGGGTGGCAGAAGTATTCGATCTCCATCTGCTCGAACTCGCGGCTGCGGAAGATGTAGTTGCGGGGATTGATCTCGTTGCGGAAAGACTTACCAATCTGCGCGATGCCGAAGGGCAGCTTCACGCGGTTGGAGTCCATCACGTTCTTGTATTGCACGAAGATGGACTGCGCGGTTTCCGGGCGGAGGTAAGCCAGGGCCGAGGGGTCGCCGTCCTCGGCGGAGGCACCCATGTAGGTCTTGAACATGAGCTCGAACTCGCGGGGTTCGGTCAGGAGGGAGCCGTTCTCCGGGTTGTAGTTGGTGACGTCTTTTTCCTCGCTAGTGGTTTCGCCAAGGAGCTCGAGCTTCTTGGGAGAGATCTGTTTGTCGGAGAGGAACTGGGAGTAATACTCGCGCGCGGTCTTGCGGGCCTTGTTCTCGTCTTGGTTCGGCTGATTGAGCAGCACGGAGTAGGGGCGCTCGACGGACCAGCCGCTTTCCTCGTGCTTGGCTCCGGTAAAGTGATAAGCGGTGCCGGACTGGGGCTCGATTTGGTCGGCGCGCAGACGGGCTTTGGAAAGAAGGCAATCGGACATCGGGTCGGAGAATCCGCCGACGTGGCCGGACGCTTTCAAGACCTCCTGATGGGTCAGGATGGAGCCGTCCATGCCGAGAACATCATCGCGCTCCTGCACGTGGCGACGCCACCACATCTCCTTCACATTGCGCTTCAGCTCGGTGCCGAGAGGACCGAGATCCCAGCAACCGTTCAGGCCCCCGTAGAGCTCGCCGGATTGGAAGATGAAGCCCTTGCGCTTGCAGAGGGACACGATTTTTTCCATGCGGACGGGATCGGTTTGGTCTTTGTTGGCCATAGTTTGCTTGTTTTTAGGGACGCGGAGTCAAGCAGGGACTCCAATAGAAAGCAAGGAGCAGGTGAGGGTCGGGCGGGGATTGTTCCGCTGGACTATTGGGGACAATTCGCGGGACGGAGAGGAGGGGCATTGGAGTTAGGGAGCCAGTTCTTGCGCGGCCCAATTGGCTTCCTCCACTTTGCTCCGCGCCTTCGCGACCTCAATGAACTCTTGGAGAGCTTGTTGACGATGCCAGCCCTCGGGCAGTTCCTTTAACCAAGATTGGCCCTGGGAAAGACTTTCTCGAAAGAGCGCCCCCGCGATTCCTCTCACCGCCTGATCGGCGCCCTCGTCTGCAGGCAAGGTGAGAGCCCATTCGCGTGCTTTCGGATCGGTCAGGGGAAAATGGTATTTGTGATAGTCGAGGTCTTCGAAGGCTGACCAATGGCCCCCTTCGACATAGGCCGAAAGAAAAGCGAGCATCCTGTCTGCCGGACGATGCGTGGGGAGGTTGCGGGTCGAGGCTGCGACGGCTTCGTGATAGATTTCGGGAGGAAGGTTTGCGAGGTGTTCGCGAATCCGAGAGGGAGAGCTGAGCTTGGCGCTGGCGAGTGCTTCCACGAGATGTTGTCTTGCTTCGGGATCGGTCTGACTGGAGATTTCCGTGTGCAGTTTTTTATCTTCTTTCGCATCGAGCAGGCGACTGACGAAGTCCCAGCGGGCGGTCTTGCGGGCTTGCCCGGATTCGAGTTTTTCAAAGGCGGCCAAGCTTAGATTGGCTTTGTCCTTTGTCAGAGATGTAAGGATGTAGTGCTGGGTTTTCTGGTCCGCCCGGCTGAGGAGTTCCCATCGGTAAGTGCTGTCCAGTTCTCCTGGAATTCTCCCGAGAAGCTGCACCACGAGCTGTCGTCTCATGCCGAGGCTTTTGTCTTCCAAAGCAGACTGGAGGAAAGAGGCTTGGTTGGTGAGGTCGAGGTTGTCGGCGTAATGAAACGATAGATTCGAATAGATCACCGCACGGAGCGCCGCCTCGCCATCGGCCCGACTCCATTCTCTCAAAAACGAAGTTCGTTCCCGAGGGGAAGCGCTCTTCATCTGCTCCCAAGTGGCTTCGAATTCGCGTGGGGCATAGGCTTGGGGATCGAACTCGGCGCGACTGGCGGTCGAGCGAATTTGCGCTGACTTCGTCGGAGCTGTAGCGTCGAGACTGGCGCGGGACGGGGAGGCCTTCTGGGTCACCCAAGCGCCCGCGAAGCCCAGCAAACAGAAAATGGGATAAAGGGCTTTCTTCATGGGAAGTTCAATTTGCCTTTTTGATAAAGATTCCGAACCTTGGGGGAATGAATGAGGCCTTCCAGTTGCGAGACTATTGCTGCATCGCCGCCTTCCTTCTGTAGCCAGGCGGCCCAAGTCGCGGCAAGGTGGTCGACGGTCAGGCTGGGGGCTCGCGCCTGTAGATTCTCCGCCAGAAGGAGGGGCGAAATCCGATCGTCCATGGCATGTAGAGCACGGTGCGCGAAGTTCAATTCGTTGTTGCCGTGATTGCCGGGGAGGGCAGGGGCTTGTTCCATCATGTCGATGGCAGATTCGAATCGGTAGGGGAGTGCGTTTCCGGCGACTTCCCCGATGGCCCGAGCGACTCTTTCCGGAGGAAGGTGCTGTTCAATCAGGGGGAGCGCTCGCCCAAAGTCCTCTTCGCTGAGCAGGACAAAGGCGCGCTCTCTCAGAATGTTCTCGGGCAGGCTGGACCAGTCCTTTTCGCGTTGAAGCCAGATTTGCAGGATATCCTCCGCCTCTCTGGAGCCCAAAACGAAGTCCGTTCTTTCGGGTGAGGAGGTCAATTGCTCTCTGACCTCCATTTCTGCGATTTCGCGTTCGGTCTCCGCTCGCATCTTTTCCCCGCTGTATCCCGAACGATAGCCTTTATCTTGTTGGAGGATCTCAAGGCATTGTTCCATCCTTTCGTCAATTGGTAGCCAGGTGGCTGCTTGCAGGCTATTTCTTAACTCGTCCCGAACGCCGCTGTAGTATTCGGAGAGTTGACCGTTTTGAGCAACCCGTTGGAGGAAAGCGAGGTTTTCAGTGAGAGCCAGGCGCTTGGTCAATTGCTTTGAAAAATCTTCAACTGTTCGCGATGGCCAGTCGGCAATTTGGTCGGCGACTGTTTGAGAGTTCTCAAGCTCAAGGTGAGTTCCCAAGTGATAGGCAATGGTTCCTTGCGAAGATTTTAGAGATTCTCCAGATGCTTCGCCATACCAGCCTGCCCAGTCGTTCAAACGAGCAGCCAAGTCGACACCCTTGCGCCTCGCGAGGGCCAAGGTCAGGGATTTGGCTGCTTCCTTGGTGGCCCCCTCAATTTGCATCACGGACTTCCAATCGCCGTCCTCAGCAAAGAGCAAAAAAGGTTCAGCGACAACGAAGGCTCCGCCGCCGAAGTGGAAGTGCTGCAACGCATCAGCGGGGTCTTCCTCCATCCAGTAGGCAAAAACTACGGACTGCTTGAAAGTCCGATCTGCCCGGGTGGGAACGTCTCCCTTGAACCCTCCTCCCGCTCTCAGTGCTTGAACCAAGGCCGGCCCTTGGCCACTGCGTCGCAGGGCGTCGACCTGACGGCGCATCTCTGCGATGAAGGCGTCCTCCTTGGCGCTCCGTTCCTCGTCCCGTTGAAAGGTCCCGGCGCTTTTCTGCTGATGGCTGCGGATGGTGTCGGGGTAGGCGGCGCGGAATGCGCTGAGCAGGCTGGGAGAATCGCGCCCCTGTGTCTTCGCCGCCGATGCCGGTTGATTTGTAGAGGTTGAATCTTTTGCGGAAGATTGTTCCGGCGGAAGAATCACTTTGCCTAACAGGAAACCAGCTGCTCCAGTTGTTAGTAAAGATACATACTCCCAGTGATTCATTCTTGGGAGACTTTACTAAGTGGTTCGAACTGTCAAATTGAGTCTTCTGAATGAGCTCAAAGAGGAAGAGATCCTTCATTCGGAGAGAATCCCGGCGAAAAAACGAAGAAAGCAAACGAGGTTACTTCACGATTGAAAGATTTCCTTGGACCCTGGTTTTGGTCCGGGAATGTTATTGAATACTCTGCGGAAAGATCAGGCTGAAGACTGAGCCAAGGTCGGGGGTGCTGCGGACCTCGATCCGGCCACCCATGGCGTGCGCGAGGTCGCGGCTGATGGCGAGGCCGAGGCCGATCCCCATGGTCCTTGTTTCATTCTTTCCCACTTGGACAAAGGCTTCAAAAATTTTCGCGAGATTGGATTCTTCGATTCCACATCCCGTATCTTCAACCTCGAATGAAATCGTTTGTTCGGTCGCAAGAAGGCGGGCAGTAATTTTGCCGCCAGGAGGGGTGAACTTGATGGCGTTGGTGACAAGGTTGAGCAGAATCTGCTGGATGCGTCGGGGGTCGCCATTGAGCTTCACATCGTTCGAGAGATACTCGGTCTCGAAGCTGATCTCGGAGGACTCGATGCGTGGCTTGAGAAGGCTTTCAGCGCGGGTCAGGCAGTCGTTGGCCGAGATGGTTTCGATCTGAATACTGACTTTTCCAGACTGAAGACCGGCAAAATCCAGAATGTCATTGATCAGGTGGGAAAGGTTGGAACCAGCCTCCTGACAGCTTTCCAAGAGTTCGCGCTGGGTGGGGGTGAGGGGGCCGAGCGAACCTTCCAAGAGGAGGTCGACCGACATGGTCATTGATTGCAGGGGATTCCTCAACTCATGGGTGATCATCCCGAGAAAACGGGCTTTGGCTTCATTGCCTTGTACGGCGAGTTTCTTGGTGCGGAGGAGTTCGTCCTCCACGCGTGCCCGGCGTTTCATGCGGACGAGACCGAACTCGAACCAGCATTGCCCCGTATCCCCGTGACGGCAGGCATTGATGAGGACGGGCAGTGGCTCGCCGCTTTTCGTGACCAGGCTGAGGTAGATTTCCTCCAACTGGTGGCCAATCTCAAGGCTGGGCAGGCAATGGGCGTCGAAGTAAAGGCCGCCCGCTCCGTCGAGAAGGGCGTCGAATCGTTTTCCAACAAGCTCATCTGCCTCAAACCCAGCCCAGTCGGATAGAGTCGGATTGATTTCGGTAATGCGGCAATCGCGGTCGGTCCGAATGATGCCGAAGAGGCTTGGGTTGCCAGTGGAAATGGAGGGGAGGGCGCTCATCACGGGGTTCGGGGAAGCTTTTCCCGGCGGAGGTAGGAGTCAATGGCTGCTGCGGTCTCCGCCGGATGGGTCATATGCGGGCAGTGGCCGCCGATGGGCAGGCATTCCAGCGTGCTGCCATCGAGTTTTTGATGGACGAATTCGATGGCGGACCGGGGCGCAATGCGGTCGTCCCGGCATTGGATGATCAGGGGTGGTGGATCGATGGGGGACAGGTCCTTGCGATTGTCGGAGAGAAAGGTGGTTTCCGCGAAGCGTCGCGCGATGGTGGGGTCGGCAGCGCAGAAGCTGTCCTGCAATTCCTGCGAAAGCTCCGGACGATCCGCGTTCTGCACTACGAGGGGAGCGAGGAAGCCCGCCCAGCCGAGATCGTTTTTTTCCATCAAATCCAAGAGGCCTTCCAAGTCTTCCCTCGCGAAACCACCCTCGTAGTAGGGAGGCTCATTGATGTAGCAGGCGGAAGGGACGATGAGAATGAGGTGAGAAAACAAGTCCGGAGCCATGCGGGCGGCGAGGTAGCCGATCATGCTGCTGACTGAATGTCCGACAAAGATAATGTCCTTGAGATTGGCGGCTCTCGCGATTTCGACGACCTCGCGGGCATAGCCTTGCAAGCTGGAATAGCGCTGGGCATCAAACTCGGAAAAGTCTGATTGCCCGCATCCCACGTAGTCGAAGCTCACGACCTGAAAGCGGTCTTCGAAGTAGGGGATGAGAAAGCGCCACATCGTCTGGTCACAGCCGAAGCCATGGGCAAACATCATGGGCTGTTGGCCAGCTCCGTTGAGCTGCACATTGTTTCGTTCCAAAGGAGTAACTCCCATTAAAGAAAGCGTTGAGTGAACTGAGGTGCAAAACAAGATCTTTTAACGCGCGGGGCACTTGTTTGGGGCCTTCGAATTCCTTTTCTGAATCCTTTGGAAACCAAGAGCTCGTCTACCACAATTTAGCGCAAACTAATGGCAACGAGCCGCTAGTTCGGTCGCTCCGGTGGCAATAGGGTTCGGGCCCTACTCAATGAGAAATCACCTGCACATCGTTTCCCTGGTCTCCGCGGCTTCATTGTCCCACCTTTCGGCTCAGGCCGTTCTGGACCCTACGGTCGTTACTGCCGACGCCATTGTTCCTCTCGATGAGGAGTCCGAGCCTGCTCCGGCAGTTACGGTTTCGGCTGAAGATTTGGAGAACACGGTGGCGTCAGACTTGAACGATATTTTTCAAAAGACTCCAGCGGTAACGGTCAATGGAGGTCGGGCGCAAGCGCAGCAAATTTTCGTAAACGGGCTCGAGAGCAACTTGAGTAATGTCTCGGTTGATGGGGCGACCCAAGGGAATCTGTTCCACCACACTGGCAACGTCTTCGTTGAGCCCGAGCTCCTCAAGCAGGTCAGCGTTTCCCCCGGGGCGGGCAATGCTCTGCAAGGATTGGGGGCCCTTAATGGCTCGGTGGCATTCGAGACGAAGAATGCCTTTGATTTCTTGGGAGAAGGGAAAAACTTCGGAGGTCTCAGCAAGGGGATCTATTACTCCAATGGAGAAGGCTACAAAGCATCGCAGACCCTCGCGGCACGCTTGGGGCAAGATTGGGGAGTTCTGATCTCGGGAGGCTATGTCGATCGGGATGCTTATGAAGATGGGAACGGAGACACTGTCGACCTCACGGACTACACCTCGCAAAACGCGCTCTTCAAGCTTTCCGGTCGCTTCGATGGAGGGCACTCGGTGGACTTTGGCTACGAGTATATCGAAAGCGAAACGAACGCCTACGACCGGCTCAACATCTCGGAAGACTTTTTAACAGGTTCGGGTCGGCCTTTGGGGCTTTTGCAGCGCAATGAGCTCGGGCGAGACACTTTCACCCTGAACTATGGTTATCGCCCCGAGACCAATGACCTCGTGGATCTGTCGGTCAATACCTACTACACGACACAGAGTTATTCGCGGGAAACGAGTGGAGAAGAGGCTGAGATTGACTCCTTTGGCTTCACCGTGAAAAACACTTCCCGTTGGCTAAACGCGCACACCACGACCTATGGGGTGGACTTCCGCCGGACGGAAAGTGATGTTGTTTCCAATCGTTCGGGAGTGACGACTGAAGAAGAGCTGGCTTACGGATTCTTCGTTCAGAATGATTGGGCCGTCAACGAGTTGCTGACTCTCAGTATGGGTGCTCGCTACGATAGTTATGACTTTGAAGATGTAGTCGGCACGAGCCTCGATTCGTCTCAATTCTCACCCAATGCTTCTCTTGCACTGACTCCTCTGGAGGGCCTGACTTTGACCGCTGGATACGCTCAAGCTTACCGCGGGGTAGGGATTCGTGAGGCATTCGTTCCTGCCGCCCGTCCTGCGGATTTGGATGGGGAGGAAGCTGAGAACTATGACTTCACGATTGAATATGCGCGCAACGGATTCTCCGCCAGCGGCACCTACTTCAAGCAGTCGATCGATAATTATCTTTATCCCGTGGGAGGGAGCACCAGCTATGGCGATATCGAAAACGAAGGTTATGAATTGGCGATTGGATATCGCAATGGAGGGTTCTCGACATCGCTTTCGGTCACGGACAATTCTCCGGAGGTGAAGGGATATGACTACCCGGATGACATCGGAATGGTCGTTGCGGGTCGCCGCTGGATGGCTGAGGCCAGCTACGCCCACGCCGGGACAGGACTAACCTTTGGGGGGAATATTGAGTATCGCGAAAAGGTCGACGAAGAGGCCTTCGGGGCTTTCCCTGCGATTGCCGGGAAGGATTCCTACACCGTGGTCAACGCCTTTCTCCGCTGGGAAGTGCCTCAGCTTGAAGGGCTGAGCCTGACTGCCAACGTCGATAACTTGTTCGGCGAACAGTATCAGGATCACACCATCTACACTGCTTCTGGTCTTGCCAGCCCGGGCCGCGAGTTTCGTCTCGGAGGCACCTACCAGTTCTAAGAATCCATCGAACAATTCAATGATAACTAAAACAATTTTTCTCGCCGGAGTGTTGACCGCAGGTCTTTCGGCGGAGTCCGCGCCGAGCTCGCATCAGACAGTCACCGGGGTGGCAAAAGAGTGCTCGACCCATATTGAGGCCGCCCTCGAGCTGGCAGAAGGAGAAGCCAGCAATCTGGCGAACTTGGTCACCCGTCTACGGACCCTTGGTTTTGGCCAGACTCCGCCGCCACATCCAGCCCACAACAAGGACTCAGGTTCTGAAAAAAAGGAACTTACCGAGGAAGAGCGGATGATAGAAGAGGATCATGCCGCGGAGCGGGCGGGTCGCTTGAAACAGATGAGTAAGGCTGACATTGCCTTCGTGCAAAAATTGGACCTCAACAAGGACTTCACCCTGACTTCCGAAGAAGTGGTGAAATCTCTTCAAGGACAAATTGGCGAAGCTATCGACGAGCGGTTGTTGGTCGATCAAAACCAGGATCGCAGATTGACGGGGAAGGAATACTCTCTCTCCGTGCCCGCTCGGGGTGAGGTGGGAGAAGATGGGATGGACTGGCATCAGCGGGGGCACTTCAAGCATGAGGATTCCAATGGTGATGGCTATGTTGATGAGCATGAACTCTTGGCAAATCAGGCGTCTGAGATGTTGCAGAAGGCGCAGCAAATCCACTTCGTGATGGAGCTATCCACTCTCGATCAGAATGAGGACATGGTGTTGGAGAAAGAGGAGGTTGGAGACTTCCTGGATGAAAAGCTGTGGGAAAAGCTCTCCGCGACAACTGGCAGCATTCCGACCAGCTCCCTTTGGCAGCAGAGCTACTGGCTTGGGGGCGAGCAAATGGCTCCTTCGTTGAGAAAGAAATAATCGCGCCCGTTTACTCGTTACCATGGTTCGTCCCTTTCGTCTAATCGCGCGGCTTGCGGTTGTCTTGGTTTCTCTAATTGCTCCTGTTCTGGGGCAGGAGGAGCCGGAGGCGTTGCCATGGCATTACAGTTATCAGGAGGCGCTCGCGGAGGCCAAAGGCTCGGGAAAACCGATTCTGTTGTGCTTCCGGTGCGCCCCATGAGGCGTTGGCCGTGAATTTGATACACAGGTTGTGTATGCACCCAAAACGTCAGCAGTGGGTAAAGAGCTGGCACAGTATGTCCGGGTCCGGGTCACCGATTTGGAGGAGATCAATCTCGCGCTCTTTGATTTCGACCGGCACAACGCGATCTATTACTTCGTGTTGAACTCGAGCGAAGAGATTTATCTCCGTTATGGTGGTCGGGACGCAGCGTCTGCTGGTTCCTATCTGGATCTCCAGAGCTTCGAGATCGCTCTCCGGAAAGGGCTGGAAGAGCATCGCGAATTTCGCAAACAACCCGAAAGACCCAAGCGGAAGGTCGAAGAGTTCTTTGCCAAAGACATTGTTAGTCTAAATCGGGAGATCCTCGCCAAGAACCGCTGTGTGGAGTGCCACTTGGTCGCGGACTATGAAGCCGTTGATTTGGAAAAGGCAGGCCAACTCTTCAAACCGCGCGACATGTATCGCTCACCGGATATCAGGACCCTTGGACTTAATCTGAACGTGCCGAAGGGGCTGGAAATTCTTGAGCCGACCGGAGTAGCGAAAGAGGCGGGGATCGAGCCCGGAGATGTCATTTCTTCTCTGGACCAGACCCGGGTGCTCACCTTCGCTGATTTGCAATACCATCTCGATCAAGTCGATCGGAAGGCGAAGAAGCTGCCGCTCGCCGTGCAGCGGGGCGGAGAGACTGTCGAGGTGGATTTGACCCTGCCGAACGAGTGGTGGGTGACAGATTTGACCCATCGGCATTGGAGCATCGAGCCGCAGCTCTACTTCGAATCCACTCCGCTCAACGAGGCCGAAAAAGCTAGGTTGAGCCTACCGAAAGAGGGCTTTGCCTCGCGGGTGAACGCGCTGAGCCTGGCTCTCATGTTCAACGAGGCCCACGAGTTGAAGGTGGGCGATATCATCACGGCGGTGGGTGGCCAGCAGAGTGACGAACTCACCCGCGATGTGATGACTCACCTCAGGCTCCGGTATCAGGCTGGGGCTGAGGTGGAGCTCGAAGTTCTGCGGGAGGGCAAAGAGCGCAAGCTTTCTCTGAAGACAGGTCAGCTCTCGTTTCGCAAATAGTCAGCGAGGGCCGGCGCGAGCCCGGATGGGCCAAAGAGGGTGGGGAGGTCTTGGACGATTGCGGTTGGGAATCGGGTGAACTGAAGGAGGAGAACGCCAGAATTAGGGGGTGAATCAGGGGTTGAAGTGAAAAACAACGCTCGCAAAGATGGACTTTTCCCGAAAAACAGGGCAGACACCGCCCCGAATCTAATATGAGCGCTCTCGAAACACTCCGCAACGTGGCTATTATCGCGCACGTTGACCATGGCAAGACCACCTTGGTTGATGAACTCCTCAAGGCTGGTGGCGCCGTCGAGGCCCACCAACAACTCGCCGAGCGCGCCATGGATTCCATGGACCTTGAGAAGGAGAAAGGCATCACTATTAAGGCCAAGAACACGGCGGTAAACTGGAGAGATTACACCGTGAACATCGTCGACACCCCCGGCCACGCCGACTTCGGTGGCGAGGTGGAGCGTGTGATGCGGATGGTGGATGGTGTCCTCGTGGTCGTTGACGCCTACGAAGGTCCCCAAGCCCAGACCCGTTTCGTTTTGCGCAAGGCGCTGGAAGCCGGTCTTCTACCAATCGTCGTTATCAACAAGATTGACCGTGAGGCTGCCGACCCCCTCGCTGTTGAGGACAAGGTGCTCGAGCTCCTGATGGAGCTGGGTGCGACGGAAGAGCAGTTTGAAAGCCCGGTTGTCTACGGTTCGGCCAAGAACGGATTTTTCGTCCGCGATCTCGACGACCCCCGGGAGTCTGTCGAGCCTCTGCTCGAGGTGATTGCGGAGCGGGTTCCTCATCCAACCGCCGACCCTGATGGCGACTTCCAGATGTTGGTGAGCAACATTGACTGGGATGACTACGTGGGCCGGGTTGCGCTTGGAAAAATTCAAGCGGGTGTGGTGCGCAAGGGCGACAGCGTCTTTCGCGTTCTCAAGGACGGCACCCGCAAGCGGGCCAAGATTACCAAAATTTTCGAATACACTAAGTTGGGTAACATCGAGACCGACATCGGCGAAGCAGGCAACATCGTCGGCATCGCGGGCTTCGAGGACGTCGATATCGGGGAAACTCTCGTGGCGAACGAGAATGTTGAGGCTCTGCCCTTCGTGGCGATTGACCCACCGACTGTCCAGATGCAGTTCGCGGTGAACGATGGTCCTTTTGCCGGACTCGACGGCAAGAAAGTGACTTCCCGTGCTATTTGGGACCGTCTCCTTCGTGAGATTAAGACCAACATCTCCATCGAGGTGTCCGAGTCTGACCAAGGGGGTGTCTTCAACGTCTCCGCACGGGGAGCGATGCAGATTTCCGTCTTGGCCGAGACCATGCGTCGCGAAGGCTTCGAGGTTTTGGTTTCCCGTCCCACCGTGATTTTGAAGGAAATCGACGGCAAGATGATGGAGCCCTACGAGACTCTTTACTTGGAACTCCCTGAAGGAACTCAAGGCGGCGTCATCCAGGCCCTCGCCAACCGCAAGGGCACCGTCGAAGTGATGGAGCCCCGCGGCAGCATGAGCTACATCGAGGTCGCCATCCCAACCCGTGGTTTGATTGGCTTCGAGTTCGAGCTCATGAACCTCACCAGCGGTCACGGTGTCATGTCCCACCTCTTTAAAGAGTATCGCCCTGAGATTGGCCGCATCCGCACCCGTCAGAACGGCACTCTCGTTTCCATGGCGCAGGGCAAGGCGATGGCCTACTCTCTGGAAGCTCTCGAAACCCGAGGCATCCTCTTCGTTGGGCCCCAGGAAGACATCTACGAAGGCATGATTGTGGGGCAGAACTCCCGCGACGGCGATCTGCCCGTCAACCCCGTCAAGGCTAAGAACCTGACCAACCACCGCTCGGCTGGTAAAGACAACTTCTCCGGTCTCAAGCCTCCTCTCAAGATGAGCCTCGAGCGCGCCATCGAGTATATCGAGAACGATGAGTTCGTGGAAGTGACTCCGAACTTCATTCGCCTCCGAAAGCGCATCCTTGATCCCAACGTGCGCAAGCGTTTGGAAAAAGCAGAGAAGGACGCCTAGACCGTCTTTTGAATGCGCCTTCCCGCCAATGCGGGAGAGCCGGCTTTAGCTTTTTTAATCAATCATCCTCGGAACGGACCAAAGGGTTCGCTTCGAGGTTTTTTTTGCGCAGAGAAGAGAGTTCGCGATGATTTGTTTTCGTGCGAAGTGGGAGGAGTGAGTCTTTGCAAAAGGCGAAGGCGGGGGATGCAGATTGCACCAAAGATGACCGTGGTTCGGCTGGGTGAGATTCTTAAGGTGTTAATAATCAGTGGTTATTCGGTCTGGAACAGTCGTTGCGAACAGGGAGCAGTATGATTGCTCAAACTGAAGAAACGAAAGAAATCACCCGCGGATATTATAATGAACTCGTCACCTTCTTGAAGGCGAGCGAAGAGGCCATCGAGCACAGTAAGGTCGACTTCAAGCCGGCTCAGGATCTGTTGAGTGATACCAAAGCTCACTATGAGAGGGCCATTCAAAGCCTCGAAGACATTTCCGGGATGCGCTACGGCGACCCAAAGGTGACCACTAAGATCGCGGACGGCTTAGCCCAAGCAACAGCCACCCTCAGCAGTTTCTTCTCGGGTATCGGGGAGCACGAGAACTCGAAGATTTTGCGTGACCACTTCGTGAGCTTGCAGGCTGCTTCATGTGGCTTCCAGATGCTCTACACCACCGAGGTCAGTGGCTATGGCAAATCGAATACCTCACAGGCCCTGCTCGGTCTGATCACTGTTCATCACCGCCTTGTGATGCGTTTTGCAGAGGTGATTCCAGCTACTGTAGCCCATGAGCTCTCGCAGGAAGACGAGGCGAATTTCGACACCCGACGGACGGAAGGGATCGTAGACGACCTGAAGTCCACTTGGAAATAACTCCTAAACTAAAAACCACTTTAACTAACAAAACTATGAACAAAAAACACGACCTGATAGGAAAGAAGATTGCGATTCTCGCAACGGACGGATTCGAAGAAAGTGAGCTCCTCGTCCCGAAGAAAGCGGTGGAGGACGCTGGCGCTGAAGTGACCGTGGTTTCCTTGGAAAAAGGGAGCATCACTGCCGCCTCGAAGGATGGGGAGGGCGCGAGTGTCAAAGTAGACAAGGTGGTCAACGATGTCACTTCAGCCAACTTCAACGGACTAATCCTGCCGGGAGGTCTTCAGAACCCCGACACCCTCCGCACCCATGCGAACGCCATCGATTTCGTGCGCAGCTTCTTCCGTGACGGGAAGCCGGTTGCGGCAATTTGCCATGCTCCATGGTTGCTTGCTGAAGCGGGCGTTCTGGACGGCCGCACGGTTACCAGTTATCCCAGTATTCGTACAGACCTCGAGAATGCGGGCGCGAAGTGGGTGGACCAGGAAGTCCATTGTGATGAAGCGCTTGTCACCAGCAGAAGCCCCGATGATCTCGATGCGTTTTGCTCCAAGGCAATTGAAGAATTCGCAGAAGGAATCCACGAAGAGCAGACGGTCTAACCAGGCTCTGTCCTTAAATGGACCAAGATTAACAACCTAAAAAAAAACGAGGGCCGACAGGCTCTCGTTTTCTTGTAAAGAGTTGACGAGTTACGACTAAAGCAGCTTTTCTCGGATGGCGTCGGTCACCAACTTGGGGTTGGCCTTGCCCTTGCTAGCCTTCATCACCTGACCTGTTAGGAAATTGATGAGCTTTTCGTTTCCGCCCTTGATTTCTTCCACCTGCTTGGGGTTGTTCGCGATGGCTTCATCGATGAAACCGTCGATGGCGGAATTGTCGGCAGGCTCGAAGCCCATTTCTTTCGCAAGGGAAGCCGGGTCAGCCTCGGGTTGATCCCAAAGGGCCGCAAAAAGTTCTTTGGCCTGATTGGCGGAAATGGTCCCGGCCTCCACGAGGGAAAGAACCCCCGCTGTGGATTCGGCCTTTATGGGGGACTCGGTGATGGCGGTATTGTTCTCCTTGAGAATGCCCAACAAGTTATTGATGACCCAGTTGGCGGCCTTCTTGGGGGGCGCTTGGGTGGTGGTGGCGACGGTTTCGAAGTAATCCGACAAAGGGCGTTCCGAGGTTAGCACCGAGGCATCATAGGTTGTCAGCTTGTAGTCCTTGATGAAGCGGTCCGACTTCTCATGCGGTAGTTCTGGAACGTGAGGTCTCACCGTCTCCAGCAAGGGTTCGGTACGGATTGGCAGCAGGTCGGGGCAGGGGAAATAGCGGTAATCGTGGGCATCCTCCTTGGAACGCATCATCTGCGATTCGCCGAGGTCATCATCCCAGCGCCAGGTGGATTGTTCTTGCCCAATGCCTTTATCGAGGTCGGCGGATTGACGCTCAATCTCGTAGTGGATGGCGCGGCGGACAGCGGAAATGGAGTTGAGGTTTTTCAACTCGACCCGCTCCCCGAGAGGGTCGTTCTCATGTTTGCGGATGGAGATATTCACGTCGCAACGCAGCTGGCCTTTTTCCATATCCGCATCCGAGATGTCACCGTAGATGAGAATTTGCTGCAGGGTCTTAATGTAGGCAAAGGTCTCTTCGGCCGAGCCGAGATCTGGCTCGGAAACAATTTCCATCAGCGGAGTTCCCGCCCGGTTGAAGTCCACCAGCGAGGTCTTCGCCAGGTGGGTCGACTTCGCGACGTCTTCCTCCAGGTGAATCCGGTTCAGGCGCACAACTTTGCCGGGGTTGGCGATGTTCTTTTGATAATCCTTGGGGTAATTGTGGTCGTAAAGAGGCACACCACCACCGATGCAGAGGGGGAGGTCCATCTGGGTGGTTTGGTAGTTCTTGGGCATGTCGGGATAGAAGTAGTTTTTCCGGTCCCACTTCGAGATCGGCGGAGAACCGCAGCCCAGTAAAAGTCCCGCGAGCAAGGTCTTCTCAATAGCCCGCTGGTTGAGGACTGGGAGGGCACCAGGGAGACCGAGACAAGTCGGACAGGTGTTCGTATTCGGCTCGTCCCCGAAGGAAGTGGGACAAGCACAGAACATCTTCGAGTTCGTCTTCACCTGGCAGTGGACCTCAAGTCCAATCGTCGGAATATACTTCATTGCGCGGCCCTTTTTTGAACCAAGAATCGCGCTGAATACGATCTTTTTCGGGAGAAAATCCAAAGATGGCAAGGAGTTGTGGCCGGTCGCGGCAGTGCGGAAGGTGCGCCGCTCGACGAATCGCGAAATGGAAGGGGCGCTTCGAGCGCAGATTCTGGGATGTCTCACCGGGGGGCTTCCAACGAGTCGGCGTCCGTCGGAGGAATCAGAATCGTCAGCAGGGCAGCCAGGAAAAAGCAGTAGGCCCCGTTGGCTTCGAGAAGTTCTTCCGCGAAACTGAAGTGAAGCTGTTCCAGAAGCCCTGCGGTGGCGAATATCCCAATGCCGACCGCAAACAGAACTCCGATTCGATTCTGAAAGTAACCCAGAGCCTGCTTCCAATTGTGGCGATATTTTACCAGAAAAAGGGTTCCCAAGACCAAAAATAAGACGACGAAGAGACCATCCTTCAAATCGTTGGAGCTGATCTCTTTGATTGGAAAGGGCACATTGATTTCGTGCACATCCACCTCGCGAAGGAAGAACATCAGATTCATGGCTCCCAAGCCGGAGCGAATAAACTTCTCGAGCCCCGAAAGGAAAAAGGCGCTTCCAAAAAGAGCGAGGGATCCGCTGAGGAAGCAGAAGGCACCGATATCTTCAACGAACTGTCCTTCATCATAAAGTCCAGTGTTCGAGTTGCGCAAAACATCGAAAATTATGGCCGCATTGAAGATGACTGCCAGGATGGTGGCAGCGATGAGGAGTCGGCTGGAGGGCTGCATGTTTGGGGCTGCGAGCAAGGTGGGGATGAGATTTGTGGTGGAGGTTTTGGCTGGGAGGTAGGAAACGACGGGGCATGAACCTGTCAATTGCTTTTGTTAGTTTCTACCGCCCGAAAGGCAAACTAATCACTGCTGCTGACCAGGTCTAGCATTCGCTTTGCGGCGAAGGGTTTTCTCTGATTTTCAATTAGCATGGAGAACCCTCTTACGACCGGAGTCCTATTCCACAGGTCTATCTGAAAGATTGCCAGTGAAGATAGCGGGGGGCGACATCAAGGCGAGAATCATGCAATCGGGCATTGTCTTTCGCCGGATTGGGGGCTGGACTTGGAGGCACTTCGGAGACCTTTGCAAGTCGATGGACGGCGTGGACGCTGGAATTCGAGTTTCCGCCTTTTCAATCATGCTACTAGCGATGCCTTTGCTTCCCCACATCAGATGAGTTTTTTCGTTTCTCTCCCTTGCCGCTTGATTCAAGAGCTTCGCCTGGTTCACGCCCTGGCGGAGTCGTCGCATGAGGTTCGTGTGACGAAAGATGCCCGCTCCCGGTTTCGAAAATTGGAGGAGTTGGCAGGTCCCTTGTTTGCTGAAGAACCCGGGGAGGTCGTCGATATTTCAGACTCCATCTCGTTCTGCCATGAGCAGCCCAAATCCGTCATTGCGGGTATCGAGCGCCAACTCATCTTTCCTCATCGAATCATCGAATTTTGCCGGGATCAGTGGAGAGAAGAGCGACCGACTGAATTTCTCTTTCAAGGACAAGTCTCGCCCCATCGGTTGGTTCAATTGTCTGATTGGGTTCGAGAGAATTGGTCGGATAAAGAATTGGTCTTTAAGGAGGAAGACCTCTTGGCGCGGCTGACCACGGCGCTGCGCTCGTCGGTTGGTCTGCATACGACCCGGGAATTTCGCACTGGAGGTCTCCTGATCGTGGAGTCCAATCGCGGGCGAAAGTTTCCTTTGAAGGCTTGGGATGAAACTTACTTTCGTCGAATGGCGCAGGCTCAATTCGTCCTTTGTCCGGGCGGTAGCTTCACTTGGTCCTATCGGTTTGTGGAGGCGATGTTCTGTGGTGCGATTCCAGTCGTGGACGGCGATTGCTCTCTCTTTGAAGGGTTTCAGTTCTTCCGTTGGGAGGACCGGGCCGATTCATTGCAGTGGGATGCGAGGATTGCGGAGGAGAATTTTCATCGAGCCGTCGAGCGCTTCTCGGTGCCGAGGGAGGAGTTGGATGCGGCTTTGGCCCGGATTCAGCAGGAAAACTCCTGACACGGTGCTTGCTGGCAGGAGGGGAGGTTGGGGGCGTAGTTTGATGGTCTTTGAAGAATGTAGTTACCTTGAAGTGGGGCACGCGATACGGACCCGAATTCGCCAATCGCCTTTTCCACGCGGTTCGGACGCATTTGTCCGAGCCCTTTGAGTTTCATTGTTTCACCGATGATGCCACCGGTTTGAACAGTGAGATCAAAACTCATCCCATACCCGAGATTGATCTTCCTCCGCATAAGTTGTCGACGGGTTGGCGCAAGCTGACCCTGTTCCAGCCTGGTCTTCCGCTTTCGGGGCCTTCTTTGTTTTTGGATTTGGATATTATCGTGAGAGGGTCGCTGGATTCGTTCTTCGAGTTTGCTCCCGGCAAGATCCCGATCATTCACAATTGGAGCAATACCATGCGCACGATCACCGGGCGCCGTCCCGAGGTGGGCAATTCATCGATTTTCCGCTTTCTTCCCAATGAGCACACATTTGTCTACGAGCAGTATTTAAAGGAGAAGGATTGGGCGCTGGAGACTTTTAATCCTCCCCAGACTTACCTGACCCATTGCATCAAGCCGATCATGGAATTCTATCCCGAGTCATGGACGGCCAGCTTCAAGCGGCATTGCCGTCCTGTCTTTCCGCTGAATTTGCTGATGGCCCCACGCGAGCCGAAATCTGCCCAAGTGGTGGTCTTTCACGGCCGCCCCGACCCTGACGAAGCTCTCAAGGGCTTTGAGGGAAAGAAGCTTCACCACCGGACGAAGCCAGCCAAGTGGATCGAGAAATATTGGACCGTGGGGCAGTGATAGAGCTTGTTCAGGAATCTTATTTTGCCAAAGGCGGCCAGCGGGCATGCTACGAAGTCCCGGGTAAGCCCGATCTTTGCGTAAAGGTCGAATTCACGGAGGACGAGGCTTCCGAAGAGAGGGTCGAAGAAGAATTGCAAGCTCATCGCAAGGTTTTGGCCCGAGGGGAAAGCTGCCCTATTGTAGCTCTCTTTCGTGGTCGTGTTGAAACCACTTTGGGTGCAGGGTATTTGTTCGATTTGGTGCGGAATTCCGACCAGACCATTTCGCCAACTTTGCGCAACTGTGAGAAAGAGCTGGGTAAGGAATCGATCACGAGCTTGGTAAGGGCCTTTTATCATGAGTTGATCCAGCGAGGCCTGGTGGTGGGGGATCTTCATCCGAAGAATCTCGTCGTGCGGGATCGGTCGGAACTGGTGCTAATCGACGGGCTTGGTGCCGTCAATTTTGCGTGGCTTTACTACCATGTGGGGCCCTTGCGGGTCTTCAAGACCCGACGAAAGTTCCGGCGTCTGTGTCGGCTGCTCGACATCTCCAGCGAGGACGTGTTCGTTCGCTAGCGACGGGGAGAATGAAGAAGGTCTTGATAAATCTTCTCGGTTTTCCGGTGGCTGGTGTCGGCTAGGAAATCGTTGTTGGGTGCAATCTCCGGGGGTGAATGCAAGAAGTTACCGGCGCGTTCGACGAGGGCGGCGAAGTCATCCCGGGGGATCGCCCCGGCGGGACAGAGCTTTGCAAGAATCTCGGATGCTCCGCCCTCATCATAGGCTATGACCGGAGTGCCCAAGGCAAGTGCTTCCAGAATGGTGAGCCCAAAGGACTCGGGCTTCTCCGAAAGAGACAAGCTGAGGTCCGCAAGGGATAGGACCTCCCGGAGGTCACTACGCTTCCCGGTGAAGGTAATGCTTTCAGCGAGGCCCTGGGCCTGGACTTCCTTCCGGAGTTCATCCAGATACCCTTCCTTCTTCGGATGGGCTCCTCCCACGATGAGGCCGTGAACTTGCGGGTTGTTAGAACGCAGAGTGGCGATGAGTTTGAGAAATGTGTGGTGACCTTTCAGCCGGGTCAACCGGCCGGGGAGAGCGATGAGGCGCTTGCCGGCGGTTTGCGGGAACTCTTGATACCACTTCTCTTTCCAAGATTCCGCAGGGCGAAATTCCGACGAAAAGTCCTCTCGGGAAATGCCTTCGTAGCAGATTTCAAGGCAATCGGGAGAAGCGTCGGGATAGTTCTGGAGCACGTATTGTTTGACCGCTTGCGAAACGCAGATAACGACTTCCCCCCGGGTCATGATTCTTGAGTAGCGATTGACGGAGTAAAGTCCGTGGACGGTAGTGACGAGTCTGGGTCGTTCTGTCGGGGGAAGGCCTTTCCAAGCCAAATAGAAAAGCCATGCCGGTGCACGAGAACGGAGATGGAGAATGTCAGGTTGTTCCGCACGCAACAGATTCCTCAGCGCCGGGACGTGCCTGAGGGAGAGAAGGCTCTTTTTGTGAACCTCCCGCTGGAGGTGGGTAGAGCCATTTTCGGTAAGCCCCGGGACCAGCTTTCCGCCATTGGAGACCACGATTGATTGATGGCCTTGCGCCACGAGATGTTCCGCCAAACCAATGGTCACTTGTTCCACCCCACCTGAGGTGAGTTCGGGGAGGACTTGCATCACTTTCATTGTCCGGGAGAATTAGAGTTTGGCTGCGGCGGCCCGCAGTCTTTCTTTGGCGGCATTGAGTTCGCCGGGTTGAAAGCCTTCGATGGTGTCGGCCATCAGTCGTTCGTCGATGGTGTCCTGGTCCAGATGAATTGGCTCGGGAGCAGGCTTGTCCACCCCTGCGCAATAGTCGCGGAACTTGAAGTCACCGCCACCAACTTTCTGTGAAAGCTTGAGCCAGCGATTCGGAACGCCCAGGCTGTCTGCGGCAATGAGACCATGCAGACTGCTGGAAAAAAGGACTTCGCAGGCCGCGATGTCGGCCAGCACCCGTTTCGGATGGGCCCAGATGTTGATGAGGTGAAAGTCCGGGTTGGATTCAACGAGGGCGCGGACACCCGGGTGATCCCGATCGACGTAGTGGGGAAGAATGCCGGCCTTCCACTTCTTCTCTGGCATCTCGGTTAGAAGCTCGTTGGCAAAAATGCCGGGGTCGCCAAAGGCGATGTCCTCGTTCCGAAACTTCGCAGGGAGATTCTTTTGCGAAAGTGGGCCGCGGACCGCGTGGACGGTTAGTCCTCCACGTTTCATCCGTGTGTCAGGGAGCATGAAACCCGAACCCCAGACCTGCAGCTTGGATGGCCACCAGCGTTGATACTGTAGGATTTGGGTGAGGCGATAGAGGGAGAACTTGTCGAGAAGGCTTCCAATGGCGATGATTTCGCAAGAGCGGGGATCCGTATACTCAACATCCCGGCCAGTGACGTGACTCAAAACGAGGGGGCTCAATTCATCGCCGAAGTTTCCCCAGTTTTCATCCGTTCTTTGCGAAGGATCGCCGCGATGAGCCATGGCGTAGAAGAGTTTGAGCGGAGTCATTGTAGGAGGTGATGAAGGGGAGCGGTGAAAGCATGAGGGCGAGAGAAAGAAAAGACCATCTTTGGCAGAGCGAAGGTTAGGCAAGACGTTCTAACAGGAGGTCGGCGCAGCGGGCTGATTCGTGCAGGGGAGCAGGAGCTTGGGGCAGGGGCGGGGAATACGATTTGAAAGGGGTGAGCCAGCCTTGCGAAGCAAGAAGGTCGTGAGCTCGCGAAAGCCGGGTCTCATTCGGCGTCAGAGGCAAAGTCCCGAGACAACAGCCCGCCGTCAGAGCCTCGAAGAGCATGGAAGTCGAGTCCGGGGTAATCCAAGCGACTTCGGCCTCCAGCATTTGGTCCCTCAGCCAATCGGGCGGGGAATCTTGATGGGAAACCGCTTCCAAGTTCGGCAGTTTTTCTGCCAGAAGAGGGAGGAGATCAGCGGGGGTCCGACGGGAATCGCCCACAGTCCATGGACGTTGGGGTTCCTGCGAAACAATCCTTTCGATCGCTGCGAGCAAGGGCTGGGTTTGCCAGTCAAAGTGCTTGGATGGGCCGCCCAGCATAATGAGACCTGCTTCGGTCTTTGGGGGGAGGGCTTCCGGAATCCGGTTGAGTGCTCCTTTGGTCGCAATGATGTTGGGCTTAAGCTTTTTCCCTGGCTTGAGGTCGTGCTCGGGGATGAGGCATTGCGAGAAGAGGAAAGAAGGGAGGGAAGGCTTCATCACCACGATCGAGGGGCAGCGGTAGCGACGGGCGAGCCGGAGAAGGAAGGGGTGGGTGGAGTGTCCGGCGGCCAAGATGGCGTCCGGTCTCCGGTCCGCGACCGGCCCAGACTTGGATTGCGAAATACTAGAAATCTCGTAGGTCCCGGTTCTGCGGCGAAGAATCGCTTCGGCCAAGCCGAGAGTTTGATTCTCGTGGCCTTTCTTGCCGTCGCTTAGAATCAGGAGGTGCATGCTAGGTCTTTGTGAAGTCAGCGGTCAGAGACTGCAGGAACTCATCGAGGGGAAGCTCTTTCCGATTGGTAATCATCCGGGGAACTTTTGCCTGTTTGGAACCTTCTTCTAACATTGAGGAGGGGGTGAGGACGAGCACTAGCTCGATGGGAGTGACTCCGTTTTCATCGAGAGTGTTCAGCTCGGCCGCAACCTGCCCGGCCGAGGGAGCGACGAGATTGTGGATGGGGAAATTGCTGGCATTGGATTCTTCGGCTTGTTCGGTGACGAAGAGAAATTCACATGACAGCGGAAAGTCGCTGGGGTCTCTGTGAGCGAGGTAACGTTCTAGAGCCGGCAGATCTGGCGCTTCGGTGGTGAGCAGAACCGTGCGCATGGGGTTGGTCGTCGGCGGGGTGGTTTTGCTTTTGCGACTGCTAATGGAAAGAGGGGTCTTTCCCACTAATCTCCATCGATTGTGCAACCAGAGGAAGTCGGCGGGAGAACGGCGGATGAGTTTCTCCAGTGTCGAGATAATGTCTGTGGTGAGTGGACGTGGCCCGAGAGGTTCGAACACGATCTGCCATTTGCCCGGACTAGTGCTTTCGATGCCAGCCGCCACCACCGGTACTCCGGCTTTGCGTGCCAGCAATGCGGGGAGGGGAGAGAGGGAGGAAAGTCGATTGAAGAATGGGACGGGGGTTCCGCCGCGACCAACCTTCTGGTCGGCCACCACGATGAGTAGCCCGCCGCTCTGGACGAAGCTCGCGGGAGCGTGAAAGCCATCCCGCTTGTTGAATAGCTGCGAACCGTCCTGCTCTCTTCTCTGAAGGAGGAGATCGTTGACGAGGGGGTTTTTGAGAGGCTGATAGATGCCACCTGCCGGAGTCCCCTTTGGAAGATATTGGTGAAGGCGGTTGAGTAGTTCCCAGTTGCCCATGTGCCCGAGGACGAGGATTGCTCCTTTGCCGCCTGAAAGGGCATCGCGAAGATGTTCCTTTCCGAGCAAGCTCACGTGCTGCTCGATCTCCTCGGTCGGGAGCACGGTGGTTTTGAGCGTTCCGAGAAAATTGGCGATGGTTCGTTGGCAGGTAGCCCGAGCCAGTTTGTCGATTTCCCCACGGGACTTTTCCCTTCCCATTGCGATGCGGAGATTCCGAATCGCGAGGCGGCGGTATTTGGAGGAGCAGTAGAAAAAGGCAGAGCCGATGGCGGAGCCCAACCGGTCGACTTGGGCGAGAGTAAACAGGGAGAGTAACCTTTCGACCAAACGGTAGCCGGCATACTCCATCCGCCAAGACACTCGTTTGCTCAAAGAAGGGCGGCGTTTCATCGTGGGACTAGAGATTGTCTTTGCCTCGGCGAAGGGGAAGAGTGAAGCCGATAACGCCTACGAAGATAAAGTAGCAAGCAAGAAGCTCCAGGTAGGCGGAGCAGATTTGGGGGAGACCCGGGGGGACTTCGCCTTCGAGGCTGGCTTCCCAAAAAGCGCGGGAGCCGATGAAATTGGCAAAGACATAGATGAGAATCAGTGCTGCGGCAATGAAGCCCGAGGCGGGGTGACGGGCGGAGAGCCCAATGAAGCGCAGCGTTTCCCGGGGGTTTTTGATAAATAGATAGCCGATCGCTCCCAGCGTGGGGACCAATAGCCAGTCTTTATCAAAAGGGAGAAAGTCATCCAACCAAGGAACTTCGCCAATCGTCGCCGCCAGACAGCCGAGTCCAAGAGCTTGATAAATCGGACGAAAGCGACCGGCATGAGCCGCCGCCGCCAGCAGAATGGCCATGGAGACCAGCAGAAGAGCCAATTGAAGCAATTCTACTGCAGAATTTTCCAAGTCCAGTCCGCTCGCCGAGGCGCGCGGAAGCCAGGCCGGAAAGAGGACGAGAACGGAGCCGAGCCCCACCAGCGCAGAGCTAGCGAGGGTTCCGAGCCAATTGGGTCTGTCTTTTTCAAGGGACAAGGCCAAAGCCTAGTTTGAAACCTTCCAGGGGACAATCGGGATTCGGGTCACTTTCGTGTTGCCAAGGTCCAAAATGGCGGGTAGCGTCCGCGCCCCCACTCAAAGGACAGATGGCAGAGTGGTCGAATGCGCACGCTTGGAAAGCGTGTGAGGCAGCAATGTCTCCGAGGGTTCGAATCCCTCTCTGTCCGCCAGACCCCAATCTAGCACTGCTAGGTTGGGGTCTGGCTCTTTCGGGGGGAGAGGAAGTTGAGGAGGAGTGATTGAATTTTCGTTTCGTTGCGGGAGAATGGGAAGGGCTCCCTTCAGGTTGTTGAGATAGCACGGAATTTATCGAGCCCCAACGGGGTGCTATACGATAGCCCAGGGCACCGCCCTGGGTTTTGGAAGCGAAGGGATGGAGAGACGAGTGGGTGGTGTTTGAGTTCTATCGTTTACCCGAAGTCTCTGGAGAATGCGTTGGGGACAGAGCGGTTTGCGAAGGGCCGAGGTTGGTGGGGGACGCTTCGGGGTGGTGCTTGAACGAACAGGTCACAGGCTCGCTTTTGTATTTTGGTTCGGCGGGATCCCAGGGCGGTGCCCTGGGCTTTCATGGATAGCCCCGTTGGGGCGGACGGTTCGGGAGTTCCATGAATCGGTGAACTGGACTTCTTGCACCTCTCACTTTTCGGTCCTTTAAATTCACCTTGCCCAGTCCGCGATGATGCGGGCAGCGTATTGGGACTGGGTGGCGTTGGTGAGGAGGTGATCGGCTTTCGGGAGGGAGAGGAAGGATTTGGGATGCTTGGCGGCGGAGTAGATTTTCCCCGCATTTTCGATGCCGACAATGGAATCGGTGGGGGCATGAATAATGAGCAGATTACGCCCGAGATTGGCAATGCGCTCTTCTTGGTCGTGGCCGCCAAGGTCCTTGAGAAAGCGTTCTCCGATCTGGAACTTTCGGCCTGCGAGGGTCACTTCCGCTTGCCCTTCTGCTAGAATTTTCGGTACGTCCTCCTCAAAGAGATTGGTCACGTGGGCGGGGTCGAAAGGAGCGCCGAGAGTCACAACATGAGTGACCTCGGGGAGGTCGCCGGCGGCGGCCAGAACGGCGGCCCCACCCAAGGAATGACCGAGGAGGAGGCTTGGGGCCGTGAAGTGATCTCGCAGATGACCCGCGGCGGCAACGAGGTCTTCCACGTTGGAGATGAAAGAGGTGTTGGCAAAGTCTCCATCCGAGTTGCCCAAGCCCGTGAAGTCGAAGCGCAGGGTGGCGATGCCTTGTTCGGCGAGAGCGCGGGAAATGATGGTGGCGGAACGGGAGCTCTTTCCGCAGGTGAAACAATGGGCAAAGAGAGCGTAGGCGCGTGGCTGCCCGGCTGGAAGCTCTAACAGGGCGTCGAGCTGATCCCCGTTTGCGCCGGTGAAGGATACTTTTCGGGAGGACGGGCGGGGCGGGGTGAGCAGGTGTTCCAGCGCGCTGAGGCTTTCATGGGCATCAAGACAGTCCCACAAATGATCGGGAATCCGGCATCCGGCGGCAGCGAGAAAGACGGCCAGCGGGATAGCGCGCGCCGAGGTGTCGCCGCCCGCGAGGGAGTTGTCGGAAAGGGTGGCGAGAAAATCGCTTTCGCTCGTCCCGGCTCCGGCCTGATGCCAACGAAGGGCAAAGTAGAGAGTGGCAGGGAAGGCCTCGGGGATGTGGCAGGTGAGGCCAAAGTCGGCGGCAGCCTTCCGGTAGTCCTCTTGCGCGAGAGCTTCGTTCGCTTGGGCGAGCCAGTCCTTCGCGGGCAGGTGTTTGTAATTAGCTTCAGCGGCTTGTTGGAAAGCTTCGGGAATAGCGAGTCCATCCTGAATCGCCACCGTGGCGCGGACAAAAAACTCGGCGGCATCGATGACGTTTCCGTCGCCGTGGGTCAGTGCGGTTTGTTCGCGGGCTGCAGTCACGCGCTCTTCCAGCGATTTGCTAGAGGGAAAAAGGGTCGGGACGAAGCGTGAAGCCCCCGCCAAATCGTTGGAGTCGGAGGCGGTCTCGGCCGATCCGGCGGCGAGGTTTTCCAAGGTGGTTTTGCTCGCACCATCGAGGTAGCCGTCGAAATCGCTCATGCCGCTTTGCCAGACGGATCGAAAGACCGGGAGGGACCAGCCGCCGGTGGCTGCTACGGCTTGGGCCACCATCATCATTTGGTCTCCGTAGTGGGTGAATTGGCCCTTCTTGCGGTTGGGGTGATAGCTGGAATGAGGATCGTCGAAGTCGGAGATGCCATCAGGATAGAGGCGGGCGATCTTTTCCTGATTATAGACCCAGTGAGGGCCCAGGGTCAGGGCGTCGGCGAGAAAGGCGGCGCGGAAGAGGTTGGAGTCAGCTGCTTGCATGGTTGCAAAACCATTCGCGCCCGCTGGCGATTGTGCAACCTGTATTCCCGAGCGCCTGAGTAGGGGACTGGACGAAGGTGACTCAATTGTCACCCCTCGCGGCGAAATAGCGGTTGCAGAATGGGTGAGGTGTTCGATCTTTTGCCCGTGCTCTTTCCAACCATTTGCCGCCATAGTTTTTTCCTTAGTCTCGTGATGGGACTTCAGCTCACCGCGAGTCCTCTCCAAAAAGCCTTGGACGTTCAGAAAAAAGACTTCGAAGACCGCGTGACGGCGGAGAAAGCGGTCTCCAATCTCAAGGGGGTCGATTTCGTGCGGCAGTCGGGGCTTCTCCAGACCGCCAAAAACGTGGGGGACCAGGCTCCCGACTTTTCGCTCCCGAATGGGGAGGGAAAGAGGGTTTCTCTGGAGGAAATGCTGAAGTCGGGTCCCGTGGTCTTGACCTGGTATCGGGGCGGTTGGTGTCCCTACTGCAATATTGCGCTGCGCGAGTATCAATCGTGCATGGACGAATTTGAAAAGGCGGGCGTGCAATTGGTCGCCATTTCGCCGGAGCTTCCCGATGTCGCTCAGGCAACGAGCGAGAAGAACGAGCTCGATATCGAGATTCTAACAGACGCCAATAACACCGTTGCCGCGCAGTTCGGCACCGTGATGAAGCTGGCTCCGGAGATTGAGGCCTCGATGAAGAGGTTTGCCGATTTGAAAAAGCAAAACGGCGAAGACTATGACGAGGGCACGCTACCCCTTGCTGCGACCTACCTGATCGATCAGGAGGGTGTGATTCAATATGCTTTCCTAGATGCCGAATACCGCAACCGGGCATCGGTGGAGCAGATCCTTCGCGCGGTCGAACGAATGCAGAATCCGGAGCTGGCCCAGTCGCCGGAGATGGTGATGCGCACCTTTTGGGGCGAAGTCTGGAATCCTCCCTACAATGTGGACCTTATCGACAGTCTCGCGGCCGAGGACTTCGAAATCATTTCCGCTGGAAAGTCCGTGCAAGGGCGCGATGCCTTCAAAAGTTGGGTGCGCGACTTTCAGGGGAAAATCAATGCCCTGCGCTTCGAGATCGATGACCTCATTGTCTCCGATCATAAGGTGGTGACCCGCTGGACCTGCTCGGGGCGAAACAATGGCTTCTTCGGCACCGAACCGGACCAACGCCACATGGAGTTCACCGGAATCACCATCACCGAGGTGAAAGACGGTCGCATGACCCAAAAGTTCGTCGAGAGATCCGCGTGGGAGCTTTCGAAGGCCCTCTTGGCGGAGGAGGCGGAGTAATCCTCAGGTCGCTTTGCAATCCGCGAGGAACCCGGACACTGGACGTCCCCTGGTTCGCTTTGCGCTTATCAATGAAGGGCTTTTGAGGTATAGAATCGGGCGAAATGACAACACCGCCTCCCATGCCTCCGAAAAGCCCCGTCAGCTACAGTCTCGACGAATTCGTTCAATCCACCTCCGAGACCGACAAAGGCCACGGATTCTTTGAAAAGGAAACCGAGCGCTTGCTGGAGGTCAATTTGAACGGTCGCGTCAATATGAAGAAGGGCGCGATGGTGGCCTATCAGGGTGATATCAAGTTCACCCGAGAAGGTGCTCTCGACCAAGGGGTTGGCAATCTTTTGAAAAAAGCGGTTTCCGGCGAAGGAATGCAGATTTCTTACGCCGATGGCACTGGAAAGCTCTATCTGGCGGATTCCGGCAAAAAGGTCAGCATTATCAAGCTGAATGGTGAGAGTCTCTATGTGAACGGCAACGACATGTTGGCCTTCGAGAGCAGCTTGACCCACAAGATTTCCATGATGAAGAAAATGGCCGCGATGATGTCTGGCGGTCTCTTCAACGTGCTCGTTTCCGGGCAAGGCATGCTCGCCATCACCAGCCATTACGAGCCCCGCACCCTGCGGGTCACCCCCGGCAACCCGGTCTACACCGATCCCAATGCCACGGTGGCGTGGAGCGGGAATTTGCAGCCGGAATTCAAGACCGACATCTCTCTCCGCAGCTTCATCGGGCGGGGGAGTGGCGAGAGTTTCCAGATGAAATTCGATGGGGACGGTTTTGTTGTGATTCAGCCATTTGAGGAAGTTGTCATGGCGCAAGCTGCGGGTTAGTCGCGTATTAGCCCTTGTAACGAATTGATTTTCAGTAGGAAAATGGCTTGTAAAAAGGCGTTTTCCATTTCTCCAACCTAGCGTATGGTGCTTTCCAAGGGGACGGCATCGTGCCTACCCCCTCTAAACGCTAACGAACCACATGTCCGAGCAACCCGATTCCCCACGCGAACAAAAGAAGCCCGGCTCAGCCGAGCCTAACTCCAATTGGCGCGTGTTCCTACTCTTCGGCCTGGCCGTAACTATCATCGTTCTTGCTTTTACGATGAGCAACGACGGCCGCGTCAACAAAGTCGCCTGGCCGAAGTTCCAAGAACTTCTCCGCAGCGACCAAGTCGTGATGAACGACAAAAAGAAGCCCCTACAGGTGGTGGAATCCGGCGCTGGCTCGGTCATCACAGGTTATTATCTCGAGGAGCCTCCCAAGAATAAGTGGGAACAAGGCGAGCCCTTCCGCGTGCCTGTCTCGCTGTCAGTAACGAGCGAAAGTCTCAAGGACTTGGTAGGGGATCTTGCGAAGTATGAAGTCGGCACTGTTGAGCCCACCGGGCCCGAGCTTTCCTTCAAGGAGTTCAAGTCCCTCCTGTGGAAAAACGCGGTAGTGCTGGATGGCGGCGAAGAGTCTCTCAAGATCGTGACTTCTCCCGGAACAGACAACGCGGTTCTCGTTGGAATGTCTAAGAACGAAGTCGAGGTCCCAGTGGTCGAGGGAGCCAAAGAGCCTGAAACCGCACGTTTCCGCGTCGAGGTGCCCAACTACATGTATAAGGAGTTGGAATATCTTTACCGCAACGGTGCCGAGCTGAAGAAAGATAGCGGTCTCTGGCAGTCGCTCCTTTTCAGCTTCCTTCCAATTCTGGTTCTCTTGCTTCTCCTTTTCTTCCTCTTCCGTCACCAGATGAAGTCTGCCGGCCGAGGTGCGATGAACTTTGGTAAAAGCAAAGCCCGCCTTCTTTCCATGGACAAAGGCAAGGTCACGTTCAAGGACGTGGCTGGTATTCAAGAGGCCAAGGAAGAACTCCAGGAGATCGTGGAATACCTTCGCGACCCCCGCAAGTTCCAGAAACTGGGTGGAAGCATCCCCAAGGGTGTTCTGATGGTGGGTTCTCCCGGAACGGGTAAGACCCTCCTCGCCCGCGCCATTGCCGGTGAGGCCGATGTTCCTTTCTTCTCCATTAGCGGTTCTGACTTTGTGGAGATGTTTGTCGGTGTCGGTGCCAGCCGGGTGCGCGACATGTTCGAGCAAGGCAAGAAAAACGCGCCTTGCCTCATCTTTATCGATGAGATTGACGCCGTCGGTCGCCACCGTGGTCACGGTATGGGCGGCGGACACGATGAGCGTGAGCAAACCCTCAACGCCTTGCTCGTGGAGATGGATGGTTTCGATACCCAGGAGGGCATCATCATCATCGCTGCGACCAACCGTCCTGATGTTCTCGACCCAGCTCTCTTGCGTCCCGGTCGATTCGATCGTCAGGTCACTGTTTCTTTGCCAGATGTCAAAGGTCGCGCCGAAATTCTTCGGGTTCATGCCAAGAAGATCAAGCTGTCCGCCGATGTGGACCTCGGGGTCATCGCTCGCGGAACTCCTGGTTTCTCCGGAGCGGAGTTGGCGAACTTGATCAACGAGTCCGCTCTCCTTGCTGCGCGTAAGAATTTGAAGGCCGTTACTCTCGCCGAATTGGAAGAAGCCCGCGATAAAGTCCGTTGGGGTCGCGAGCGTCGTTCCCTGGCCTTGAGCGAAGAGGACAAGCGTAAGACCGCCTATCACGAAGCTGGTCACGCCATCCTGAACGTCATTCTCCCCAATACCGACCCACTGCACAAGGTCACCATTATTCCGCGTGGTCCTTCCTTGGGCTCCACTATGTTTTTGCCCGAGAAGGACAAGTTCAGCTACCACAAGATGGAGATGCTCGACGAGCTCGTCGTCCTGATGGGTGGCCGGGTTGCCGAAGAGATTGTGCTCGATGATGTGGCCAGCGGTGCCAGCGGTGACATCCGCATGGCGACCAATTTGGCCCGTAGTATGGTCTGCGAGTGGGGCATGAGCGATGCGTTGGGTATGGTCGAATACGGCGAAGGTGGCGGAGGTGAAGTTTTCTTGGCCCGCGATATGGGTAAATCAAAGAACTACTCGGAAGCGACCGCGCAGACGATCGACTCTGAAATCAAACGCATCATTGATGAGGCATACGCAAAGGCGACTGAGCTTCTCACCAAGCACCGCGCTGACCTCGATGTGATTGCCGACGCATTGATGGAGTTTGAAACTCTCGATGGAGACCACATCGTCGAGTTGATGGAGACTGGTTCGATGACCAACCCGCCCAAATCACCCAAGCCGCCCGAGATTCCGGATGACAAGCCCAAGGCGACCGCAAAGAGCGCGGAAGCGTCTTCCAAGGATGACGATGAGCCCTTGGCTGGCGATGTGGTGGGAGTTCCTGCCTAACGAGTGACCGACAGATTCGTATTTTTAGCGGCCGTTCTGCATCAGCAGACGGCCGTTTTTCTTTTGCTGAAACCGGCCCGTGTGGGGGACATCCTGTCCACCAGAGGAGGATTGAGTGGACGAGACGGGACGTCCACTTCACGAACGGATGTTCTGACGCGCCGGGAGTGAGAGGATAAGGAATGCTCCGAGGGTGTGGTGGACATCCTGCCTACCAGAGGAGGATTGAGTGGACGAGACGTCCACTCCACGAACGGGCGTTCTGACGCGCGGTTTGGGGGAGTGAGAGGATGGGGAATGCTCCGAGGGTGTGGGGAACATCCTGTCCACCAGAGAAGGATTGAGTGGACGGGACGTCCACTTCACGAACGGATGTTCTGACGCGCCGGGAGTGAGAGGATGGGGAGTGCTCCGAGGGTGTGGTGGACATCCTGTCCACCAGAGGAGGTTTGAGTGGACGAGACGTCCACTCCACGGACAGTATCCGAGGCTAGACTTTGACCGCGAAAAAGGTGGTCACCCCTGCGGTTTCTTCCTCCTCGTCTTGGTCTGGCAAAAAGTCCCAGAAGACCTCTGTGACCTTGAACCCGGTGGCGTCCAGCAGGTGCTCCCAATCGGGTTCCTCGCAATATCGAATCACTTGCGTCGATTCGTGCTCTCGCTCGACTCCGTCGCTACTAGAAATCTCGTAGCGATGCACCCGGGTCAGGATTTGGGCATCCTTGTCGATGGAATGCTTGGTGGTGATGGAGGCTGTTTTTCCATCAGGCAAAGTGAGGCTGTGATCGGGATAGAACTCGTTCTCGGGAAGTTCATCGAAAACCTCCGCCCAAGGGTAGAACACCGAAAAATAGATTCCTCCGCCAACCTCTAACAGTTCGTTGATTCTCGCCACTGCCGCGATGGGATCGGGAAGAAGCTGCAGGGTAAAGGCGGGTAAAGTGATTGCCTGATAGCGGGAACCCGCAGGCAGGGCGAAGAGATCGCAGCAGAATAAGTGGGGCTCGAGGCCTTTTGCCGCCGCAGAGGCCTGGCAAAGTTCGATCATTTCCGTCGAATTGTCCAAGCCCTCAAGCTTGAAACCCTCCGCTAGCAAAGGCAACAAGAGACGGCCGGAACCCGATCCGATTTCGAGGGCTTTTCCCGGGTGGCGTTTGAGAAAATTCCGCAACAGGGGAAGCTCGGCAGCCGGGCCTTCAGCCTCCCAAAATACATCGTGCAATTCCGCTTCCAAAGATTGATACACAGCGCCGCCACCGTGAATGGTCCCCACGCTACGCGCCAGCGAAATCGAGGCCTGCTGGCACCGGATTGTGCGATGCGAAATCGCAAGTGCGGAGCCCTGCAAAACACGGACCCTCATTTTTCCGATTGGAGTCTGGCGTGAGATTTGCTTTCTGGTCCTAACAATGAAGTTGATCCGTCGAACGACCTTTTCCCGCATGAAGCTCCGCTTGGCCCGTCTTTATGGTCCGGAAATGGCCGAAGAACTGGCGGATCGGCTCTACATGCTCATCGGGCGCTACGGGGTGCAGCCTCGCGATGGATACGAGATGGGGGCCGATGCCATCAATTGGACCGAGCAGGATGTGGTGCTGATCACCTATGGCGACATGATTCGGCGTAAGGGGGAGAAGCCGCTCGCGACCTTGAAAAATTTCTGCGACCGCCGCCTGCGCGATGCCATCAACGGAGTCCATATTCTGCCCTTTTCGCCCTCCAGTTCCGATGGTGGCTTCTCGGTAATCGATTATCGCGAGGTCGAGCCGGCTTTGGGGGGATGGAACGAGGTCCAGCGCATTGGCCGGGACTACAAGCTGATGGTCGACCTCGTGCTCAATCACTGTTCGCGCGAAAGTGAGTGGTTCCAGAACTACGTGCGCGGGATTGCGCCCTACGACCGCTACTTTATCGAGGAAGAGCCAGGACAAGAGTGGCTCAAGGATGTGACCCGTCCGCGTCCGCATGATCTGCTTTCTCCCACCGAAACTCCCGAGGGGCTCAAGCACATCTGGACCACTTTTTCCGCCGACCAGGTGGACGTCAATTGGGAGAGCCCGGACGTTCTCTTCGATTTTCTCGATATCCTGTTAGACTACGTCGCGCGGGGGGCGAAGATTGTCCGGCTCGATGCGGTGGCGTTCTTGTGGAAGAAAAAGGACACCAACTGCATCCACCTTCCCGAGACCCACGAGGTCATCAAGCTCTTCCGCGACGTCCTGCGCACGGTGGCGCCGCATGTCATTTTGCTGACCGAGACCAACGTCCCGCATGAGGAGAACATCTCTTACTTCGGGGAAGGGGACGAGGCCCAGATGGTCTATCAGTTCGCGCTTCCGCCCCTTCTTCTCCATGCGCTTTTGAAGGGCGACTCGCAGTATTTGCAAAAGTGGGCCAGTGGTCTGGGTGACCTGCCCGAGGGGTGCAGCTATTTTAACTTCACCGCCAGTCACGATGGCGTGGGGGTGCGGCCTCTTTCGGGCCTGATTCCCGAGTCCGAGCGCGACTGGATGATCGAGCGGGTCAAGGAGCGGGATGGCTTGGTGAGCTACCGGGCGATGCCCGATGGCAGTCAGTCTCCCTACGAAATGAACGTGACCTACCGCAGCGCGCTGGAGGTGATTGGCAACCCGGAGTTGGGCGCGCGCCGCTTCATCTGCTCCCAAGCGGTGATGCTGGCGATGGCGGGCATACCCGGGATCTACTTCCACTCCATTGTCGGGGAGCACAACTGGACCGAAGGACCACAGCGCGAGGGTGGCGAGCGACGCGACATCAATCGCCGCCGCTTGAGCTGGCGGGAGGTTGAAGAACTGCTGGATGATCCGGAGGGCGAGTCGGGCTGGATTGCCAACGTCTATGCCTCCATGCTACGGGTGCGTCGCAGTTGTAGCGCTTTCCATCCCGATGCGGGACAAGACATCATCCCAACTGCCGGAAATCTTTTTGCGATTCTGCGGACCTCTCTCGATAGCGAGCGCAAGGTGCTCTGCGTCTTCAATTTCGCGGAAGCAGAGGAGCCGCTCGACCAAGCTTGGGTAACGGAGATTCTCGGTCACGAGCCCACCCGCAATCTGTTGCGGCGGAAGAGGAAACTCGATTCCACCGATTGGAATTTGGGGGGATACGAGTGCGTTTGGTTTGAGTAGATCCACCTGCCGGTCGCACCCGGTTTGTTGGCTGCTTACAAACGCCTTACAATCACGGGACGTTTTCTAGCGCTTATTAGGGGAAGGACAGCTGCTGTCTTTCGCTAATAACAAAGCTATGAAAACACTATCAATGAAATCGGTCGTCGCTTGCGCGATGTTGGGCTTGGGTCTGGTTGAACCTGTGAGCGCGCATTCGCGTGAAGCCGCAGGGGAAGAGATTCAGGACAAAAAGGAAAGCAAGGTGCAGTTGGCCCTCTTGCTCGACACCAGCAGCAGTATGGATGGGCTCATCCAGCAGGCCAAAACCCAGCTGTGGTCCATCGTGAATACCTTTGGCCATGCGCAGAAAGATGGTCGCAATGCCTTCGTTGAAGTCGCCCTCTATGAATATGGGAACAATGCGCTGGAGGAAGAAAGTTATTGGATTCGACAGGTGCTGCCTTTCACCCGTGATCTGGATGAGGTGAGCGAGCAATTGTTTTCGCTTAAGACCAATGGCGGGAACGAGTATTGTGGGGCAGTGATTCGTCGGGCCATTGAGCAGTTGAAATGGGATGATACTCCCGGAACCTATCGCGCGATGTTCGTGGCCGGCAACGAGCCCTTCAATCAGGGTCCCATCGACCCCGGGGCTGCTTGTCGGGAAGCGATGGCCAAGTCGGTGGTGGTGAACAGCATCCACTGTGGGGACGAGTCGACGGGAGTCAATTCTGGCTGGAAGTCGGGAGCGCTCGTGACGGGTGGAACCTTTTGCGTGATCGACCAGAACAAGTCCGTGGTCCAAATCGATTGTCCTCAGGACAAAATCATCATCGAACTGAACGGGAAGCTCAACAAAACCTATCTCCGCTTCGGAAGCATGGGGCTGGAATGTCAGACCAAGCAGTGGGCCCAGGATGGGAATGCCCAAGTGAGTAAAGAGGCGGCCGTGAGCCGGGCCATGACCAAGGCGACCTTCAACTATGACAACCGCAGCTGGGATCTCGTCGATGCCTGTCGCACCAAGGACTTTGATTGGTCAAAAGTCGAGGAAGAGCACCTGCCCGAGGAGTTGAAAGGACTCACCCTTGCTGAGCGCAAGGCCCATGTCGCCAAGATGACTGCCGAGCGGGAGGCGATTCAGAAGCGTATTCAAGAGCTGAATAAAGAACGAGCTGCCTTCCTCGCTGCCGAGCGCAAGAAGCAGGGCGAAGAGGCTGCCGGAACCCTTGGCGATGAAGTTCGTCGCGCGGTGGCGAGCCAGGCCAAGGCATTGGGATATCAGCTGGGGCAGTAGTTCTTAGGACTGTGGAGTCTCCGGGGAACTTGTTTCCCCGGAGTTTTTCTGCGAAAAGAGAGTTCAGTATGGAGGCCCCAACAATATTGGTAGTGGAAGACGATCGCGCGGTGCGGCAGGGCATTGTCGATGCTTTGACGTTCTCGGGCTATCAGGTTCTTTCCGCTGGGGATGGTGAGGAGGGCTTGAAGCTGGCGCTGCAGGCCAACTACCAGCTGATGTTGTTAGACCTGGTGATGCCCAAGAAGGATGGCTTCGAGGTCTTGACCGAACTCCAGCGGCAACGACCCGGGCAGGCCGTGATCATTCTTTCCGCCAAGGGGGAGGAAGACGACCGGGTGAAGGGCCTGAAGTTGGGGGCGGATGACTATGTCGTGAAACCCTTTGGGCCTCGCGAACTCTTGGCGAGGGTGAACGCGGTGCTGCGGCGCAGCACCGAACGTCCGGCGGCGGTTGCGGAGTGGGATTTCTCCGAAGGAGTGGCGGACTTTTCCCGCTGCGAGATTCGCTATCCCGATGGTGAGCGCTGCGAGCTTTCCGAACGGGAGCGCGATCTCCTGCGCTACTTTGTGAGCAATGCGGGACGGGTGGTCTCGCGTGATGAGATTCTGAGGCGCATCTGGGGTCTCGAACCCCATGCGGTGGAGACTCGAGCCATCGACATGCACATTGTGGGGCTCCGTAAGAAGCTGCGGTCGCCCCAGTCGCTCGTCACGGTGCGGGGGCAGGGCTATATGTTGGGAGGAGGGGCTGCGTGAAGCGTTCCTTTCTAATCTGGGGGAGTCTGCTCCTCTGTGGAGCCTTGATTCTGGGGGCTTTCGGTTTTCTATCTCGCGCCTTGTTAGACTCCGAGCAGCAGCGTCTCGTCGATCAGTCTCGCGCCGATTTGGAGGAGCGTTCGCGCTTGGCGCTTTCGCAAATGGATGGGGTGGCAACGGGGCTTTTGATTGCGGAGAGTCAAAGGGCTGCGGAGGAGTTTCAAGTGACGATGCCTGATGGCCAGCTTTCTCCGCTGGTAGCTGGGAGCGGGGACTTTGTGCGCTTGAACTTCGAGATCGATAGCGAGGGGCAGATTCGTTCTCCCCAGATTCCCAATGCCCAAGAGAAGTTGCGGGCCCTGGCATCCGGTGTCGAGGGAGAGACACTTCAGAAGTTTGAGCAGGACTTTGTCGAGCTGAAGCGAGTTCTCAATCAGAGCTACGAGGGCAAGAAGGGGTTTCAGATGGCTTGCGCCAATGTCAATGAGTTGGTGGATTGGGGACAGGCCTTTGAAGTGCAAAAGCCGGACTGGTCCACGCCCTCGCAGCTCAAGCAAGAGGCGGGCTATCAGACTCAGTTCAACAACGCCACGCGCTCCAAGCGGGGGGCGGTCTTGAAGGATACTTTGGAGAAGGTGGTGGACAATCGCAGTCCGCTCAATGAGCTGACTGCGCGCAATTCCTTGGGCGCCTATGAGCCGCTCTGGCTGGGTGAGGAACTCTTTCTGATTCGCGAATCCAATCGGGCTGGCGTGCTCTATCGGCAGGGCATCTGGCTACAAACCGCCAAGTTGCGGGAGAGCCTGTTAGATGGGGTCAAGGAGTGGCTGCCTGAGGCGGGCTTGGAGAAGGTTTCCAATGTCGAGGCGACTCAGCCTTTGGCCCTGGTTGCGCTTCCCTGGCAGTTGGTGAGACAGGAGCCGGTGGTGGCTCGGGCGGCGGGGTGGACTCCCTTGCGGGTCTCGTTGTTGATGGGTTGGCTGGCTCTGGGGTTGGCGCTTCTAGCGGCGGGTAGTTTGGTGCGTGGGGTTGTTCGCTTAAGCGAGCGTCGGGCGGATTTCGTGTCCTCCGTGACTCACGAGCTGCGCACGCCCTTGACCACCTTTCGCCTCTATTCGGGAATGCTGGTTGATGGCATGGTGCCTGGCAAGGAGCAGCAGGACAACTACCTGCGCACCATGAGCACCGAGGCCGGGCGTCTGCATCATCTCGTGGAAAATGTCTTGGCCTACTCCCGACTGGAAAAAGGCGGGCAGGGGGTGCGAAAGGAGAAGACGACCCTGGGCGCGCTTCTTCTCCGTTGCGAGGATCGCTTGCGGGAGCGGGTTGCGCAGGAGGAGGCCGACTTCGTTCTGGTCAACGAGGAGCCGGATTTCGAGATCGAAACCGATATCTCTGGGGTGGAGCAAATCCTTTTCAATTTGGTCGACAATGCCTGCAAATATGGATTGCCCGAGTCGGGACGGGGTGAGGTGCGCATTGAGGCCCGAGTGAAAAAAGGAGAAGCTTTCGTGCGCGTCTGTGACCAGGGGAGCGGGATTCGTTTCTCCGAACGCCGCCGCTTGTTCCGACCCTTTCACAAGTCTGCCTTGGCCGCCGCCAGTTCCAAGCCCGGGGTTGGTTTGGGTCTATCGCTTTGCCGGAGGCTGGCGCGAATGTTGGGCGGAGATTTGACGATCGAGAAAGTTCCGCAGGGGGCGTGCTTCCAGCTGAAGCTGCGTTGAGGCTACTTCACGAGGGAGCGAATCCATTTCACGCCCTCTTGAACCTTCGCGTAATTGCTCCGGTCCCCATAGCTGGGGTTCGTGCCATTGCTGGCGGTGGAGGCGATTCCGCAGAGTTTCCATCCGTCCTTGGTTTCCACAAAGAGAGGCGATCCGCTGTCCATGATGGCCACGGTTGCTTCCTGCTTTTCACCTTCGCCTTTTTTGCTGAGGCTGAGGCTCCACTTGCCACCGCTTTCCTTGTCTACCCGATTGTAGCCGCCATGGAAAGTTCCGTTGAGCTTGCTGTCTCCCGCCGGACCGGACTTGCCGAAGCCGCCGAGCCAGACCTTCATTCCGACAATCTTCTCCTTCTCCGCGAAGGTGATTTTTTCGATGTCTTTGACTTTGGAGCCCAATTCTAACAGAGCGAGGTCACCAGACTCGGGGAAGTGAATCTTCTTCACTTTGTAGACCTTCTTCTCGAGAGCGGGAAACGAGACCCTGATGAACTCGGGGGGCCATTTTTCGGTCCCGTGACGGCAAGTGAGAACCCACTTCCCTCCCAACGCGAGACAAGTTCCGCCGTGGACTTGAAGGGGAGAGTAAAACACCTTCCCCACATTGCGCATCTCTCCCTCCTGCTCGGTTTGGGGTTCAGCGTCCTCTTGCCACACGATGGCAGAGGCAGGAAGGGTAAGGAGAAAAAGAAGGAGGAACTTCATTTCTGTTCTTGGTCCCAGAGACGGTAAGGGTCTTCCAATCGAGTCATCTCGCTTAGGAGAAGAGCTTCCATTTCGGCGAGTTTTTCGGAGTATTCAGGCTTTTCCGCGAGGTCGACTTGCAGGGCTTCGGGCTTGATTCCGGTAGCCGCCACGACCTCCTCCGCCTGATGCTCGGCAAGGAGTTCATCGGGATTTTCTTTCAGGTTGAAGAGCTGGGTCTCTCTCACTTTGCCATCGAGGACATCATACTTGATCAACTTCCAGTCGCCCTTGCGCACCGAGCGCATGCCGGGCTTGGTTCCGCCGCAATAGGCTCCGTAGAGGACGTCGCGAACGGCCTTTTTCTCTCCTAACAGAACTGGTTTCAGGCTTTTGCCTTGGGCGGTTGCGGGGACGGGAACTTCGGCGAGTTCGCAGACCGTGGGCAGAATGTCGAGGAGGTAGCCTCTGCCAGGTGCGCGGCTGCCAGGCTCGATGCCAGGTCCACTGGCGAGGAAGGGGACCCGCCAAGTATGCTCGTAGAGATTCTGCTTTCCGGTCAAACCATGACGACCGACGGAAATGCCATGATCGGAGGTGAAGAGGATGTAGGTGTTTTCCAGTTCGCCCATTTCTTCCAATTTTTTCATGACGAGGCCGAGCTGCTCGTCGATGTTCTCGATGCAGGCATACTCGCGTCCAATTTCGTTGCGGATGGTGGCCTCGGTGCGGGAGGTGAGGACTCCGGGGACCTTGACTTCGTCGCGCAGACCGGGATGGCCGTGGTGGAAGGGATGGGCTGGGAGCCAGGTGTTTGGAACTTTTGGGGACTTCGGGTTGATCTCCGTGGGCGGGGTCTTGGTGTTCACCGCGCCATACTTTTTATTGAGGTCATCCCGTCCGGTGCGTTCGTCATGGGGGTGGGAAAAGCCGAGATACATCAGGAAAGGCTTCTCGTTTTTCGACTCCTCGTAGGTGTCGAGAAACTCCAGGGCCTGCCGTCCGTGCCACTGGCTTCCGTCCTTCTCGGTTGCCCCCCGGTTGCTTTTATCGCGCACAGTGGTGAAGAGCTTGTTGGCGGGGGCGAAGCTGTTGCCGACTTTGCAGGTGCGGAAGGTTTCGTAACCAGCCCGATTGAAAACGGCGGGGAGAGAGTTGTTGGTGATTTCCTGGCTGAGCTTCACTTCTGCTGGCTTGAGCTTCTTGTTCTTTCTAGGCAATTGCGGCAGGTGCCAGAGGGTGCGCCCAGTCATGATCATGGTGCGGGAGGGAGTGCAGACCGCGCCGCTCATCGAACCCATGTGATAGGCTTGGTCCAGCACCATCCCGGAGGCCGCGAGTTTATCGAGGTTCGGGGTGTGGCAGACCTTGTTGCCGTAGGTGGATAGGGTGAAGGGCGATTGATCATCGGTGACGATGAGCAGGATGTTCTTCTGGGGCTCGGCCCAGAGGCTGGATACGGAGCAAAGGGTGACGAGGAGAATCTTCGAGAGCATTTCGCGAGTATTACGTCGTGAGTAGGACCTGAATTGCAGTAAAAACGCGAGGATCGCCGGTATTGGGATTGTCGGTGAAAGTGACAACCGCATTCGCCGTCGCGGGGGTGATGGTTTGTCCAGCCGGAACGAGGACCTTTACCCAGACGCGGTCGTAGTTGTCGTCCTGGTCGAGACGTCCTTCAATGGATAGGACGTCGATGCCATCGATGGTCACGGAGGTCGGGAGAAGGGCTTCATTTTGCGGGACTCCGGCTGGTCCGGTGGCATTGGGGAGTTCCAGATAGACGGTTTGGGTGGTGGTGACGAAGGGTTGCAGGGATTGGTCTTTCGCCACGAGCGCCGAGTAGGCCTCCTCCCAAGGGTCGCCGGGGTTGGGGGGAGTGGTGAGGGTGCTGATTTCCATCCCGTTGGCCCCCAGCTCATACATCTGGTAGGAGGGGGTGTCGTCTGGATCGGTCACGTCCTGACTGGAGATCAGTTTGTAGTGTGGCCATTGGTCGATGATGATTGCGCGGCCGTTCCCGATAGTGGAATTGAATTGCTCGGAGATGATGCAGCGTTCTTCGAAATCATTTCCGTTGAAGATTGGAACGAGAGAGTGCGAGTGGAGCTCGATCCCGTCAGTTGCAGCACTAACATTGATACCGGTGAGTTCGAGAACGGTGGAAAAGAGGTCGACGACATGGACGAGCTTGTCAGTGGTTCCGGTGTGAATGATGTCCGGTCCGTGGGCAAAGAAGGGCACGTGAATCCCGCCTTCGGTGAGGTTGCCTTTCGCCCCGGCCAATCCGCCGGCAGGGGCTTGGTCCACCTGGCCGGGGGTGCCATTGTCGCCAATAACGATGATGTTGGTGGAGGCCAAATCAACCGATTGGAGCAAGCGTCCAATTTCGGTATCAAGGGCTTCTAACATGCGGATGTAGAGAGCGGTGTTGGAGTCGCCAGTGATGGAGTAGCCACCTGCTGGAGCGAGGTTGGCAGGTGGATCCTGGAAAGGGGTGTGCGGGGCATTGAAGCCCATCCAGACGACCCAGGGATCGTCACCTTGCTCATTGATAAAGGACACGGCTGCATCCACTTGGGCGGTGGTGGCGTAGGTGCTGGTCGTCGTGCCAGCGTCGGTGAGCACGCCCTCTTTGAGCTCCACCCGGGACCAATCGTAGTAGTCGGGCAGGCCTCCGACCAGAGTCCCCGAAAAGTGAGGCCAGCCGCCGGTCTCGAAAGGGCCAGTCTCACCGGAGCCCAGATGCCATTTTCCAAAAGAAGCGAGTCCGTATTCGGGGACTTCGTTCGCGATGATTTCAGGAAAGGTCAGTTCGGAAGCGGGGAGGGTAGAATCGGATTGCGGATTGCCTACACCGTGTTGATAGGGTTGACGACCTGTTAGGATGGTCGCGCGTGTAGGTGAGCAGAGAGCTTGGGAATACCCTCGGGTGAAGAGGAGTCCGCTTTCCGCCAAGGCTTTGAGATTCGGCATGTTGGCCAGTTGAGCGGATGGCTCGGTATTGTAGAGCTCCGAGGCATCGAGGCCCCAGTCGTCAACGATAAGGAGGAGAACATTGTGCTGCGGGCCGGTGGAGACCAGAGAGCCATCGTAGTCAAAGCCCGCATCGTCGAAGGGTTGCAGGTAGTCGAGAGTGATCTGATAGAATTGCTGTTCGTCTGCAGAGAGTCTCGCGCTATCCACCAGGCTGGTAGTGGCATCGGCTCCAGCGACGCGGGCGAGGGGTTGCCAGTCCTCGTCTAGAGATTCGCTGCTTGAGAGGGTGTAGTTGCCGCCTTCGGCCGAATCCCAAACGAGGGTGACGTCACCGCTTTCGTCGGCTGTTAGAATCTTTTGAAAAGTCAGTTCTTTCTCGGGTCCGCCCTCAAAAATCGTCTCGGCGGTAGCGGGGATGGTTGTCGTATTGTCGCCCTTGGGTTCGCCAAAGAAGTAGCGAGAGATATTGTAGGGAAAGACCGGCGTGCCCACGGGATCGATGCAGGTGAAGTAGGCCCAGGTCCCATCGGGAAACTCCGGAGTCACCCCCCAGCGGACATTGTATTCGTTGAGATCGAAGTGCAGGGCCTCATCGAAAGTCCCGGAGCCCTCATAGAGAGTCAGCCCGAGGTCGCCCTTGTAAGCGTAGTCTTCCAAATAGTGACCCAACACATACTGGGCCGAGACTGCGGGGCCGTATTGATTGGTGGCGAGGGCGGCCGGGAGCCCTTCATTGCGAACCTGCCACTGGGGACGGGTGGTGCGTCCGGTGGCGGTGAGATTGGTCGAGCCATTGCTGCCGTCCCGCTTTTGGTAACCCGAAATCATTCGGCGCACCGGGCTCTGCGGATCGCTGGGATCGGAGTAGGCGTAGGGCCCATAGACGGGCAGGCCATCGCGCACCCACCCGATGATGGGGGAGTGCTCGCCATTGGGGGCCTCGGTGTAGGTGTTGCTGGCTTCCTCGTAGGTCACCGATCCTCCTAACAGATGGCGCAATGCGGGTGGGTTGGCGTGGTAATGATGGGTGGGACCCGCCTGGTGAGCGTTGGCGGCATCGAAGGTCGGACTTTCGTTCACGAAGGCATCGCGGTTCCAGACCCCATCGCCATTGACCCCGGCGCCAGCGGTCGGGCCATCATCGACTCCGGCGGAATTGTCGTAGGAAAAGGCATCCCGCGAGTCGAACATCGAGATCCCGTCCACAAAGTAGCCGATGGCCCCCAGGCCGGTGAGCGCTTTTTCCGAAGGGATGACCGGGGTGCGGGGGAAGCGGTAAAGCACCGCCCGATTGGCGGGGTAGTTGGGGAACAGGTTGCCCGTCTCGCCATACCACGGGCCCATAATGTGAAAGCCCAGGTTGGAGGTCCGGATGTAGACGTCGCTTTCCGTGGCGGAGACCTCACTCACTCCCGCATAGGTCGGCAGCGCTTGCACCCCCTGTCCCCGGGCCCAAGTGGTCACGGGCGCTTGGGCATCGCGGGCATCGTTGTCGGGATAGATGCGGGCGTAGCGGCCGGAGAGCTCAGTCAGCCACGAATCAGTTATGGGAGCCGCTATCAGTGGAAAGCTCAGGAGAAGTGCAAGAAGGAGCAAGAGGGGTTTCATGGGGACAAAAATGGGAACCGCGTGAATAGCCTGAGGTTGCGCTGGAGATTGTAAAGACTGCGTTAAGAAGTCCCGCTTGCGGGTTGGGTTGGAATGCTTTTTATTAGGTGTCGTGAAATGGTTTCTGGTAGTTCTCATGATGAATTTTGTTTCGGCCCAAGAGCCCACCTTTAATGAAGTGCAAGCAGGTCGCTACGTGGACTTGGCCTTGGGTGGAATTGACCGGCAGTTCCCGAACAAGCCGGGTCACGTCTGGCGCACCCCGGAGGACAACAAGACTCCTCGGGAGTGGAACCCGGTGTTCTATGGGCACTTCGATTGGCATTCCTCCGTTCATGGTCACTGGACCTTGGTGCGCTTGCTCAAGCTCTTTCCCGAAGCCGAGTGGGCTCCGAAGGTGAGGGGAGTTTTGGCCGGCCGCTTCACGGAAGATGCCCTCCAGGCCGAGGCCGATTATCTCACCGCCAACCCGAGTTTCGAGCGCATGTATGGCTGGGCATGGGCCTTGCGGTTGGCGCTGGAATTGAGAAGCTGGGATGACGAGGAAGGCAAAGTATGGGCCAAGCATTATCGTCCTTTGGAAAAGGTTATTGTGAAGCATGCCAAGACCTATCTTCCCAAACTCGATTGGCCGATTCGTTGTGGCTTTCACCCCGAATCCGCTTTTCCCCTGGGTCAGTTCATTGACTATGCACGCGGGGTCGAGGATGAGGAATTCGTTGAGCTGTTAGAGGCCAAAGCGCAGGCCTTCTACGGAGACGATCGGGACTACCCCGTGCGCTATGAGCCCTCGGGGAATGACTTCTTCTCGCCCGGTCTCAACGAGGCTGACTTGATGCGGCGTATTTTGCCGAAAAGAGCCTATTCCAATTGGCTGGACCGCTTCTTTCCCAGGCTCGCGGAAGGGGAACTGGGGAACCTTTTGCAGCCGGTTCAGGTTTCGGATTTGGAGGACGGGCACTTGGTGCACCTGGTCGGTCTCAACCTGACGCGGGCCTGGACAATGCGTTCAATTGCGGAGGCTTTGTCCCAGAGTGATGCTCGCCGGGAAGTGTTGGAGAAAGCCGCGGACCTGCACGCCAAGGAAGGATTGCGGCAGGTTTGGAGTGGAAGTTATGAAGGTGAGCATTGGTTGGGTTCTTTCGCTATCTATTTACAAACTCGGGTGGGACGCGATTGAATGTTTTGAGATGACGAATTTTGCAAAGAAAAGAGCTGAATTTTAGTGTAGGAAAAGGGGAATAGGCGAGGTATTTCTCTATCGTGAAAATCCTCACCCTTTTAACCGTAGCCAATGGAGTCGTCGGTGCTGAATCTCAACTGCCCCTGGCGAAAAGCGATTTGGTTTTTGCCGAAAAAGGCGGAATCGTCGCCATCGAAGCCGAGCATTTTACCAAGCAAGAGCTAGCCGATACGCGGGCCTGGTATCTCACCACCCGCGACCAGACTCCCCAAGTGGAGCCCGATGGAGACCCTTCGCATATTGCGGGTGCTTCCGGGGGGGCATACCTCGAGATCCTTCCCGACACGCGGCGCACACATGGCGACAAGCTCATCACGGGTGAGAATTTTTCCAATGAGCCGGGCAAGCTGGCGGTTCTGAGCTATCCGGTTCACTTCGAGACCCCGGGCACCTATTGGCTGTGGGCGCGGGCTTGCTCGACCACTTCGGAGGACAATGGACTACACTTTGGCATCAATGGCACTTGGCCCGAGACCGCGCAGAGGTGGCAGACCATTGTGAAAAACAAGTGGCACTGGAAGAGCGCGCAGCGCACCGAGAAAGTGCACGTCGGGGTGCCTGGCATCCTGACCCTGGAGGTGCCTTCCGCCGGAGTGCACACGATTCAGGTCTCCATGCGCGAGGACGGCATCGCGCTCGACAAGATTTTGCTCGTTAACCGCAAGGACTACACCCCCGAAGGCACTGGCCCGGATTCGGCCGTGCAGGCGGGAAGCCTGCCGAAGGCTTTTCCAGTCGTCAAAGAAGGCGACCAGGCATCTCCCTCGAAAAAACAAGTCCCTGCTCCTAAAAGCCTTTTTCTTTCCGCAAAAGACTTTCAGTTGGAGGGCTCCAGCTACTATCTCGATCAAGGCAAGTGGGCGGCGATCAATCCCGACCAGCACAAGGCGGCCAATGCTTCCACCCCGTCTCCTTTCCCCGCAGGAGTTTACAATCTGACTCTGCGGTCGGTGGGGGAAAATGACGGGAGTTCGACCTTTGCACTCGCGGTCAATGACGAGGTGGTGGGTCTTCATCAGGCCCCGCTGTCCGAGGACACTTTCGACGAGAGCGCTCGCTTTCACGCCACTTTCCAGAAGATTGAGGTCAACCCCGGCGACGTCATCAAGGTTTCCTCGGTGATTGCGAGCGCGGATGGCAAGGAATACGCGCGCGCCCGCTGGTCCGGAATCGCCTTCCAGCCTGCCGATGAAGCAACTCGCAAAGCGGTTGCAAAGTATAAGGCCCCGCAAAAGAAGACTGCCGAAGCAAAGCCCGCCGGACCGCCCCTGCAGCTCCCGCGCCAAGCGAATGGCGATGGCTCGGTGGTCGTCAGTGGCGAGCTCCAGCAATGGCACGCCGTGTCCCTGACCTTCGACGGTCCCTACGCCCACGAGTTGGACAATCAGCCCAATCCGTTCACCGACTATGATCTGAGCGTCACCTTCACCCATGACTCGGGTAAGTCTCTGCAAGTGCCCGGCTACTTTGCCGCTGATGGCAATGCGGGAGAGAGTTCGGCCCAGTCCGGCACCAAGTGGCGGGTGCACTTCAGTCCTCCCGCGCCTGGCAAGTGGAGTTATCAAGTTTCCTTGCTCACTGCTCCTGGCCTCATCACTGGAGAGGCCGATAAGGGGAAACAGGTGAAGCCTTTGCATGGTAAGACCGGAACTTTCGAGATCGCAGCCTCCGACAAACAGGCGCCTGACTTTCGCGCGCGGGGACGACTTGCCTATGTGGGGAAAAATCTCCTGCAGTTTCAGGGCGACAAGAGCTACTTCCTGAAGGCGGGGGCCGATGCTCCCGAGACGCTGTTAGGTTACGCCGACTTCGACGATACCAAGGCGCTCAATCCCAAAAAGGTTCCCCTGAAAACGTGGTCCGCCCACGTCCGGGATTGGAACGAGGGCGACCCCACTTGGAAGGATGGCAAGGGCAAGGGGCTGATCGGAGCGCTCAACTATTTGGCTGAAGAGGGCTGCAACGCCTTCTCCTTCCTTCCCTACAACGTGGATGGCGATGGCAGCAACGTCTGGCCCTTCGTCGCTCCGCGCGACAAGATGCACTACGATTGCAGCAAGCTGGACCAGTGGAACATCGTCTTCGATCACGCCACCGCCAAGGGTCTTTTCCTTCACTTCAAGATGCAGGAGACCGAGATTGACGACAACCGCGCTGGTCACAAGGGCAACGACCGAATCATCCGCTCATCCCTCGACGGGGGAGACCTCGGACCCGAGCGCCGTCTCTATTGCCGCGAGCTGATTGCGCGCTTCGGCCACCACCTCGCGCTCAACTGGAACCTGGGGGAAGAAAACACCCAGTCGACCAAGCAGCAGATGGACATGGCGAAATTTGTTCAAGCGACCGACCCCTACGACAATCACGTCGTCATCCACACTTTTCCCGATCAGCAGGACAAGGTCTACAATCCTCTTCTCGGCGAGAAAGCCTTCACCGGCGTGTCTTTGCAAAACAGCAACCTGAAGGATTGTCACAAGCAGGTCCTGAAGTGGATCAAGCGTTCCAATGAGAAGGGCCAGCCTTGGGCTGTGGCCTTTGACGAACCCGGAGACGCCAGCATCGGCATGCCGGCGGACCCCGACTATCCGGGCATGCCCAAGGATTACCAAGGCCCGTCCATCCACGATTGCCGCAAATACACCCTCTGGGGAACCTTCATGGCTGGGGGAATGGGCGTTGAATACTACTTCGGCTATAAGCTGCCCCAGAACGACCTCATCTGCGAAGACTGGCGTTCCCGCGACCTCAGCTGGGACTACTGCCGTCATGCCCTCAACTTCTTCCGCGACCAGAACATCCCGATGGAGGCAATGGTCAACCGCAATGATTTGGTGGGAAATACCAAGGACGACAACTCCAAGTATTGCCTGGCGAAGGAAGGGGAAGTCTACCTCGTCTATCTCCCCACTGGAGGCTCGACCAAGATCGAACTTCCTTCAGGAGACTTCACCCTCACCTGGTTCAATCCCCGCACTGGCGAAATGGGCCAGACAACTACCCTGCAAAAACCCCTCACCGCACCGGACAAAGAAGACTGGCTGGCGTTGATCCGGAAGAAGTAGAGAGAGCGGGTTGAGGGCGGTATTTCAATCGTCTTAACAGCTCGAATCAAGTTGAATGCAGTGATGGTCTCACATGAGACTCTCATTGCGTTTTTTTACGGCCTCAAATGAGGGCGAATGGATAGTCTTTGTTGAGCCGGGTTGAGTGGTTCCAAAGTCTGCTGATTCGCTATGAGCATACAAAGGTATTGTCTTACCGATACTCTTTGAACGACCTTGAGGAGCGTTTGGGGCGCTCGACGAACTGATAAGGCTATCAGTGAGGAAGCCCTTAATGAAGTGGATCAAACGGCGCGTTTTTACTGTTCAGTGTTCGTTCAAATGACTAGAGACTCGGTAAGCGATGAGAAAAGTTTTTCCAGTTGTCCTATTAGTGGTTCCTTTTCCGCAATTACTCGCCCAGTCAAATCCTCGACCGAGCTTCGACCGAGCCTCGACTGGAGGTTGGACCGGATGACGGTCGAAGGCGAGACCTTGGAGGTTCTGGTTGTGGAAACGATTCCCGGAGTTGGCCATCAGGTCGAGCGTAGCAGCGATCTGAACCAGTGGGAGACGGTTACGGAGCACGTCTATGGGCTGGGACACGAACTTGCCATTGGTCTTCGTGAGATCGTTGTTTCAACGCCGCCCAGTGGTTCTGGTGGCAATCCTGCAAGTCCTCTTGTTTCTCAAAACATCCCTGAAATCGTAACTGTAACATTGAACGTGGCTTCGGGTGGTGGAGTTGTGGTTACTTGGATAGACTCAGCCACTTCCTCGTCTCACTCCCATCTGATTGCAGGTCAATTGGATCCCGCCTGGGCATCGACTCCCCTTGCTGTTTGGAACTTTGAAGACTACATGCTGGTCACACTCTCTCCGGGCTTGGATCCGATTGAGCCCCCGGAGGTTTCCCAACCTTCTCCGCGCAATCAGGAAGTTCTCGATCTCGTCATTGCCAAATTGGACGAAATGAATGCCGCGCAGGCTGCTCAATTGGCCAGCCAAATCAATTCTCCCACAGTCCCTCCGTCACCAGGTCCGCGACAGTTCTTCCGCGTGGTCACCGATTGGAGTTTGGATAGTGATGGCGATGGTTCGCTCGATTGGATTGAGTTTAGCAATGCCTCGTCGGGCAGTGGTGGGCAGAACGGGGTAACAGGTGATGCTTTCAATGCGGATACGAATGGGGATGGAATCCCTGATGGTTTGCAGTTGGATAGCGATGGCGACAGCATCCCGGATTCCTTGGATGCTGTTCCAAGCGACACTCGGATTGACTGGTTGGCGGAGTCACAGCCACGCTACGCGATGTTTCAGCAGGAAGGGATTCCGCTCGACGCTTCGGGTAATCCACAATGGCCCGTGAGCGTCAATGCCCGGGGAGAAGTCCTCTACCAAAACGGGGTTTGGCGAGCAGGGAATTTTCAACCCCTCGCCCTGGCTGGGACCGGTGGGATTCTTGCTGCCCAGCCAACCGCGATTGCGGATGATGGTTCGATCCTCGGCATTGGGGACTGGGAAGTCCAACGGTTTGATGGAACCCACCAATTCTACTGTTATGTCTTCTGGCCGGAACGCAGCTCGCCTCCGCAGAAAGCAGGAGGCGAAAGTGGCTTCATGGCCCCGGTGTCCTATGCCGCACTGGCTCCCGGTCACCCTGGCTTGCTTTCGGGAGGAGGAAAAGCCATTGGGCATCATTATTCGTTGGATGTTTCCGAAGACGGGTTTCACACCATTGCCGTTTTGGAGGATCGCAAGGTGTTCTCCATTTCAGCCACCGGAGAGACCTCTGTAGGACAAGTTGTCACCCCTCCCTACGAGTTCGTCGCGGAAAGCTTGAACACAGGTTTTCCGAGTTTCCAACCGATTCACACCTTCTATTATGGCCCAACCTTCAGCAGCTTGGATTCCAAGCTTTATACCCAAGTTCTCGACGAGGTAGGCAATGAGCATTTGTCTGAGGCTGGAACGAGCGGTGGCCTTCTTTTCCCTACTCCGGGGAATGGAATGTTGATACAGCGGAGCGGATACGATCCCGAGCTCTTTTCTGACCAAGCTCCCTGGGGGACGGCTTCTCTGGGCTCGTTCCGTTTGTTCAGGGGGAATGGGCTGGGTTACCGGGAGGACGGGTCGTTTTGGTTTCAAGGGGAGACCTATGAGTGGGAGCAACTTGTGCCCGGCTTTCAGCCCGGGGAAAGTATTGGAATTGAGAGCCTGGGGAGGGGAGGTCATATTCTGGCCGAGCCTTTTGATACCGCCTCGACCAGCACGGCTTGGTTGGGGACTCCCTTCGCAGTGATCGACAATGAGGAATTCACCGGAGTGGATGCCACTTCCCTCACTTCGTCCGAGCCTGGCGTGGCGGGGGACCGATATTGGGTGATGGTTCCGGCTCACGGGATTGGGGAGTTCTCGCTTCTTTCTCCAGCTGGGGCGGTCGAGCGGTATCGGATTGCCAATGACAGCCTGAACTTTCTCTCTGATGACACTGCCGATAATCCGGTGGAACCGTTTCTGGTCAATTCGTCCGACCCCAATGGGGTGACGGCTGCCCTTGATGAGGAGATGGAGCTGGTCCTCACCGATGGCACCCATTCCGTGGCCGCCCTCAATAGCCCCATCGGGATGACCATTATGCCGAGGCCTAATCTCACCGTTGCCATCTGGCCCGTGGCTGGCTGGCGCATGGACGGAGGCCAAAGAATCTACGACAAGGAACCTCTCTCTGGAGCCAACGAAGCCTTTCGCGCCAAATTGGAAGAACAACTCAATCAAATCTTCGGCAAACAGGTGAACGCCTTTTTCACCGTCTCCCTCCAACCCATGATCACCCCGGATTGGGATGTGGGACCCCCCGAGGAGGCAGGAGGTTCTTCCGGTACTCTGCCTTCGAGCAGTCAACTTCCTGAACCCTACGATGGAGCTATGAATGTAGGAAGCGAAAGTGAGAAGAAAGCTGTCGAAGATGAGCTCATAAAGGAAGTTGCTGATTTGCATGTCGTTGTCATGCCCGAGCCCATGTATCAGCACCCCACTTACAACTCTTTGGCTGAAGCTGCAGGCTTCAACGAGACGACCTTACGCCCTCGCATAGTTTTCGTTGCCGGATACAAATACGACTCAGCGGAGCATCGGCAAGGGCTCTGTATCACCACCGCCCATGAGCTGGGACACGAGTTTGGCCTCGGGCACCCGGACGAAGGCCGCTTGCCGGCCCCTTTGCTAGGCACGAACCACCGCCTCCGACTCATGGCCAGTGGAACTCTCATTCCCGATCCGAAAAAACGAAAAACCCAGCTGGTCAAAGGTGAATGGGATAAAATTGCAGTTTGGATTGAGGAGCTTGAAGCAGCTAAGGCAACGCCATGAAGTGCAGACTTTATATTTTTCTTTCGGCTGCGCTTCTAGTTTTGGGCGGAGGGACCTGCCAAGCTGTTACTGGACCAGATATTCCAACAGGAGATGCTTGGCGACCGTGGGCGGACCGAGAACTCGACCAAATCAGCCTTATGGAATACCCCGAACAATTTAAAGCTATCCGAAGATGGCTGGCTCTTGGGCGATATCCCGAAACTCGGGATGCTGACGAACGAGCGGTGTTTCAAAGAGCTCAAGAAATTATGATGTCGAAACCCGGCTACGCGCACTGGGTTCGCAGTGAAATTGACCGCCGGATCGAGCTGGTGTATGCCGAGCGGGAGTTTAAAAAAGAAAACCCCGGTCAATTTCTGAAACCAGACTCGCCGCTCTATGGTGCCGAGTACTACTATGAAATTGAAAGCGGCAAGTTCATCGAGTCCCTCGGTTTTCTCCCTGGGCATGAGACGGTTGAAGTGCTGGGAGAACTGCTTGAAGATGAACGGACCGGATTCCAGCGCCCTCTTCCAACCGAACCCCAAAGTTCAATCGACCAATATTACTCCAATGCCCTCAAAGCGGTGATGGCCTTGAAACAACTCCGCGTTGGCCCCATCGACGGGGCTGAAAATCTAAGCACTCCCTCCAGTGCCAGCTACCAGGAAGTCGATCTCTATCGTGACTGGTGGGAAGAAGTCAAAGCGGGAGAACGCGACTACGTTTTCGACTGGGGTGGGTGGGAATACTACAAGGGGAAATACCGAATCAGGCCCAAGGAGCAGTGGCCGAAAGACCCATTTTCGAAAAAGAGAATTGCGGAACCGAGTCGCAAGCATCTTGTCCGAGAAGCAGCCAAGAAAGAGCGGGAGTTCTCATGGCCTGTTTTCATTGCAGTGGTCATCCTTGTCTTTGCAGTGGGCGTTTTTGTGAGAGGAAAACTCGGCTCGGCGACGCTGAGTTCTTGATGGTCGTCTGTCACGACGCTTTTGAAAACGGGGGCTTGAAAATGCCTTACCATTCCCGAGCCGGTCAATAGACCTGTGGCCAAGTGGGAGCGTCAGTTGTGCGTCCGGTCAATAGGTCGTAGCGAGTGGGGGAGCAGGCCCGCCTGGGGGGGCTGGCTCACTCTGGAATGGCTGGGTATCGGCTTTTTTCGCTACTCAAGTGTGATGGTCTCATCGAGGTTGAGGATGAGGTGGGCGGTCGCGGTGTAGGCGGCGTGTTCGATGGGGTCGAGCTGGGGATCCCGGGGAGAGGCGCCTACGTTGAGGAAGTCATCGGCTTCCTCGGGGTGCTGCGCAAAGTGCTCGGCGAAGTGGGAGTGATTACTCTCGAAAATCGCCATCATTTCGCTGTCGGGGGTATACCCGGTGGCGAGACGATAGAGGTAGGCGAGGCGTTCCTGAGGCTGAGCGCCAGCTTCGCGCAATCCGCGCGCTGCGAGGTTGCGAGCGGCCTCGAGGAAGGTCTCATCGTTCATAAGTGCAAGAGCTTGCAGCGGAGTATTGGTGATCTTGTGCCGGACATTGCAGACCTCGCGACCAGAGGCGTCAAAGATGGTTTGGCGGGGGGGATTCACTGCTCGCTTCCAATAGGTATACATACTTTTTCGGAAGAGGTCCTGGCCTTTGGACTCGATGTAGTTGGTTCCCTTGTTAGCAGCTACGCTGGCCCAGAGACCGGCCGGCTGATAGGGCTTCACGGGAGCGCCTCCGAGCTTGGGGTGCAGAAGACCCGAGGCATTCAGGGCGATGTCGCGAATGGCAAAGCCATCGAGCCGATAGCGCGGTCCCCGGGCAAGGTAGCGGTTCTCGGGATCGATTTCGTTGAGCCGGGGATTGCTGCGGGAAGATTGGCGAAAGGTGTGACTGGTCACGATGGTGCGATAGAGCCCTTTGACATCCCAACCGGAATCAATGAATTCCAAGGCGAGCCAATCCAGAAGCTCGGGGTTGACTGGCAGTTCGCCTTGGGAGCCGAAGTCTTCGGAGGTCTTCACCAAGCCCACGCCCATCATTCGTTGCCACATCCGGTTGACTACGACGCGGGCGGTGATGGGGTTTTCGCGGCTGACCAGCCAGCGGGCCAGTTCCAAGCGATCGGCGGGTTGGTCGTCACCGGGAAGGAGAGCTTCGAGCATTCGGCGAGGCAGGGCTTCGGATTTGTCGGGCTCGTTGTATTGCCCCCGATTGAGCAAGTAGGCTGGAGCCGGCTCACCGGAACTCTCGTTCATTACCATCACGGGAACTGCTCCAAGTCCTTTGCTCGCAAACTCACCCTCGACTTTTGCGAGATTCTCTTCCGCCTTCTTCATCACTGGATCGATGGTCTTGAAGTGGTCTTGCAAAAGCTTCTTCTCGGCGGCGCTGCGGTCGGCTTCTTTCTTGCGAATCGCGGCGTAAACGGGCTTGTTGGTCTGGAGCCCGAGTCCATTTAGTAGATCCTTGCTGGAGCTGGTCTGGACTCGGAGGCGACCGATGTTGTGATCCGCGAATGGAGAATTGAACTGAAGATGAATCTCGAGTTCACCTGCGACCTGAGCCTCCAGTGCTTTTTCTAAGACGAGGACGAGAGAGGCCTCTGAGTCGGGATTGCCACTGACCGCCCAACCGGTGTTATCTTTATTATCGAGGGCATTTTGAGCCGGATAGTTCTTTTGCTCGAAGCTGGCGACAGCTTTCGCAATCTTGACTGACAGGGCCTGTTCCGTCTGAGTAGGAGTGTGGGAGAGGTTCACTCCAGTGAGGACAAAGTTGCCGTTGTTAGAGCGGGAAAGTCCTTTGAAAGAATCATGGCCCAATGCGTCGAGTCGTAGGCCGGTGAGTCGCTCGCCTTTTTCTAATTTCAACTGCAAGTAGTAACTGGTCTGCGAGATGTTGTTGCCCTCGAAGAGGTAGGTGTGATCCGGCAAAGCGGTTAGAGCTCCTTGCCCTTCGGTGGTGGAAGCAGATTGCAAAAAGGCTTGGTTCCATCTGTTTGAGTCTTCGGACGCCAGCTGATGATGATTCTCGAGCCACTCTTGCAGTCTCTCGGGCGCGGTCTTTCTGGCGTCAGTGATCGCTTGCTCGGCCAAGTCCTTCTTGCGCTGGAGGTCGGCGGGGATTTTGTTGAGTGGGGAAGTGAAACGCTTGACGGGTTGAGCTTCGATGCCGCGACCGATTCCGCGTTCGTTGATGTTGTTGAAGTAGGCGTAGAGTTGGAAGAACTCGCGCTGGGAGATGGGATCGTATTTGTGGTCATGACAACGGGCACATCCCGTGGTGAGACCCAGCCAGATGGTGGAGGTGGTCTCCACGCGGTCGATGACGTTTTCCACCAGGAATTCCTCGGCCAAGGCGCCGCCCTCGTTGTTCTGGCGGTGATTGCGATTGAAGGCACTGGCCAGTTGTTGGGTCTCGGTGGCATCGGGCAACATGTCACCAGCGAGTTGTTCGATGGTAAATCGATCGAAGGGCATGTTGTCGCGATAGGCCTTGATCACCCAGTCGCGCCAAGGCCAGTTCGAGCGCGGGGAGTCATTCTGGTAGCCGTCGGTGTCGGCGTAGCGTCCAGCATCGAGCCAGAAGAGCGCCATGCGTTCGGCGTAAGCATCACTTTCTAACAACTGGTCGACATATTGCTCGTAGGCTTGCGAAGTCGGATTGGAGAGATACTGGTCGAGAAGGTCGAGGTCGGGTTGCAAGCCGGTGAGTGCCAAACTGGCGCGGCGCGCGAGGACTTCGGGTTTAGCCTCAGGGGAGGGGCTCAGCCCCTTTTCCGCCAGTTTACTTTGGATGAAGTGGTCGATGGGATTGTGGACGGGGACCGAGTGGTCTTCGACGGTCGGAGGGGCTGGCTTTTCGGGAGGGACAAAGGCCCAGTGTTTTTCATACTCCGCTCCTTCTGCAATCCAGCGCTTGAGCAATTCCTTCTCTTCATCTGTGAGAGAGCGGTTGGAGTCCGATGGGGGCATGGGATCATCCTCGTCGAAGATCCGGTGCACGACCTCGCTCTCGTCAGGTTTGCCAGGGACGATGGGGGCGATGCCCTTGATGGCGGCATAAGCCACCTCGGGTTCGTGAAGGGCGATATCGGCTTCGCGCTTGGCCTGGTCCGGCCCGTGACAATGGAAGCAGTTCTCCGACAGGATGGGGCGGATGTGTTGGTTGTAGCTAATCTTTTTCCCGGGTGCGGAAACCAAGGTGGGCGCTTGCGAGACCGAGCGTTTTTGGCTGCCGGAATCCTGAAGCTTCGCGATGGCGCGGGAGTAAGTTTCCTCAGGGGTCGGGTTTGGTTTAGGTTTTTCGAGTTGTTCGTCCCTTACGGCAAGCTCTTTCGGGGGGGCGGAGTCAGGCCGCAGCGCGACAAAGGAAATTCCAGCAATGGTGAGGGCAGCAGCTGCTCCCAAGGCGAGCGGGAGAGTCTTTTGTCGCCGGGGATTCTCCTTCGGGGGGCTGGTGTTGAAGGGGATGACGGAGACTTCGGGTTCACCGGAGACATCGTGCAAGAGTTGGTCGAGATGAGCCTGCTGCAGAAGCGCGGCCCGGGCCTCGGGATCGGAGCGCAACAATTGATTGAGGGCCTCGGACTCCTTGGGAGTGAGTGTGCCGGCGAGGTATCCTGTGAGGAGCGAGCGGTCGTGGTCGGTCATGATTCAGGAAGAAGGAGTTGAATTTTTTTTCTGGAGGCAGAGTTGGAGACTGTGGCGGGCACGATAGAGAGCCTGCCCCACCGCGGGAACGGTGGTGGCGAAATTTTTAGCGAGGGTTTTGAGGCTTTTGCGTTCGAAGTAATGCCCTTCGACGAGATGGCGTTGTCGCTCGGGAAGAGCGGCGAGGCAGGAGCGCAATCTCTTCTCCTGAGGTTCCTTTTCGTGCGAGAGAGTGTCGGGGGCTTCGGCTGCCATGAGGTGGACGACGTCGTCATCCAGAATTAAGCGGTTCTGGCTCCGGCGTTTGCGAAAGGCCATCAGCTGAAAGAAGGCCACCCGCTGGGACCAGGCCCAAAAAGAGGTGCCGTCCTGAAAGTCGGAGCGCTTCCGCCAGAGGACTAGATTGGTCTCCTGCAAGATATCGTCAGCGTCGGAACGATTGCCTACGGATGCAAAAAGATAGCTTTTGAGACGGCTTTGTACCGAGCGAATATCTTGCTCGAATCGGGAGAGGGAAGAATCTTCTTCGGCCACGAACATATCGGATGGTTATTGTTTTTTTTCGGGGATGGGTGGGAATGACCGGACTAGGCGAGAATGTCCTTCACGATGTGTCCGTGGACGTCGGTGAGGCGGAACTGGCGTCCTTGGAAACGGTAGGTCAAGCGTTCGTGGTCGATGCCCATCTGGTGAAGGATGGTGGCGTGCAGGTCGTGCACGTGCACGGGGTTCTCGGTGATGTTGTAGGAGTAGTCGTCGGTCGCGCCGTAGGTCATGCCTGGTTTCACACCACCACCGGCGGCAAAGATCGAGAAGCAGCGCGGGTGATGGTCGCGGCCATAGTTGTCACGCTTCAAGGTGCCTTGGCAGTAGGCCGTGCGACCGAATTCGCCGCCCCAGACTACGAGGGTGTCCTCTAACAGACCTCGCATCTTGAGGTCCTTGATGAGAGCGGCGGTCGGTTGATCGACGTCTTCGCATTGGCCGGGGAGCTGCTTGGGCAGGGTGAAGTGCTGGTCCCAGCCCATGTGAAAGAGTTGCACGAAGCGTACGTCCCTTTCCGCCAGTCGGCGGGCCATGAGGCAGTTGTATGCGTAGGTGCCGCGCTTTCTGACATTAGGTCCATACATTTGTAAGACGCTCTCGGGCTCGTTGCTGAAGTCGGTGAGCTCGGGAACCGAGGTCTGCATGCGGTAGGCGAGTTCGTATTGCTTGATGCGGGTGGCAATTTCCGGATCAGCGAATTCCGACAGCTTCTTTTCGTTCAATTCGGCCAAGTCGTCCAACATGCGCCGACGTGAACGAGCGGGAAATCCCTTGGGGTTGGAAAGATAGAGCACGGGATCGCCGGTACTCATGAACTTGACCCCAGCGTGTTGGGTGGGAAGGAATCCGGAGCCCCAGAGTCGATCGTAGAGGGGCTGACAGTTGGGACGACCCGTGCCACGCGATACCATTGCGACAAAGTCCGGCAAGTCCTTGTTAGAGGAGCCCAAGCCGTAGGACATCCAGGAACCGATACTGGGGCGCCCGGGGATCTGCGAGCCGGTTTGGAAGAACGTGATCGCGGGGTCATGGTTGATAGCCTCGGTATACATGGAGCGAATCACGCAAATGTCGTCCGAGATACCTGCGATGTGCGGGAGGAGTTCCGAGATCTCGGTGCCAGCCTGGCCATGTTTGGCGAACTGATACTTGGAGGCCGCAAGGGGGAAGCTCTTTTGTCCTGCAGTCATACCAGTGACCCGCTGGTTCATCTCGACGTGGTCGCTGAGTTCTTGGCCGAAGTACTTGTCGAGTTGAGGCTTGTTATCGAAGAGTTCTTGCTGGGACGGGGCGCCACTTTGGAAGAGGTAGATCATGCGCTTGGCCTTGGGCGCAGTGGTGCGAAACTGGTCCGGAATTTTCACTCCACCAGTAGCGAGTAGGTCTTGGCCCAGCATGTTGGCCAGGGCGGCTACACCCACGCCTTTGGCCGACTTTCCAAAGAAGTGGCGTCGATTGAGATGCAATTGGGATTCGGAAAAGGGGTCGGACATGGTGATAGGAAACGGTGGTTCGCTCCTATAGATAGCCTCCGGTGACCCGATTTAACGGTGAATCCTCCTTTTTCTCAAAAAAATCTAGCCGAGGAACTTGCCTGGATTGAGAACGGCGTCTACGTCGAGGGCGTTTTTGATCGCCTGATGGACCGAGAAATTGGCTTCGCCGACCGCTTGCTGGAACCAGCGTTTCTTGGCTAGGCCGACGCCGTGCTCGCCGGTGATGGCACCACGGTTGGCTAAAATCCAATTGAAAAGTTGGTCGAGGGCCGCGTCGGCGGGCTTCTTCTTCTCGGGATCGTCGTAGTCTTCGACCATGAGGTTGACGTGGATGTTTCCATCGCCGGCATGGCCAAAGCAAGCAACCGGAATTCCGGTATTGGCTGCGAGTTCCTGCGCGAATTCCACCAACTCGACGAGCTTGGAGCGGGGGACAACGATGTCTTCATTGAGTTTGGTGAGGCCGGTAGCGCGCAGAGAATAGGAGAACTCACGGCGAAGCTTCCAGACGGCTTCGCAGGCAGCGTCGTCCCGGTGGGTCTCGATGGAGAGTGCTCCGGCGGTGGAGAGGAGGCTTTCGAGCTCGGGGAGCTCGGCTTCCACTGCTGAATTGCGTCCATCGATTTCCACGATGAGGTGGGCTTCACCAGCGGGGAGGGAATCAGCACCGAGATAGTCGCGGGCGGCTTGAAGAGTGAAGGCATCGGTGATTTCCAGCGCGGAAGGAAGGTGGCCGGAGTTGAGGATGGTTTGCACCGCAGCGGCAGCTTCGCTGAATTGCGCAAAGGTGGCGGTCAGCATCGCCCGGCGTTGCGGGTGGGGAATGATGCGGAGGGTAGCTTCGGTGACGATACCTAACAAGCCCTCGGAGCCAACAAAAAGCTCGGTTAGAGAGAAGCCGGTTTTATTTTTATGGCAGCGCCCTCCCACTCGGGTGATGGTGCCGTCAGCGAGGACGACTTCCAAGCCCATCACATAGTTCTTGGTGACCCCGTATTTGAGACAGCGGGGGCCACCGGCATTGGTGGCGATGTTGCCACCCAGTGAACACTCTTTTAGCGAAGCTGGATCAGGCGGGTAATACCAACCGACTTCGGCTGCGGAGTCTTGGAGAGTTTTGGTGATGACTCCCGGTTGAACCACGGCCAAGCCGTCCGCGGGAGCCAGCTCCAGAATCTGATTCATGCGGGCGACGGACAGGACGATTCCGCCTTGAATGGGAACGGCGCCCCCGACATACCCAATTCCCGCTCCCCGAGTTGTAACGGGAATCTTGTTTTGATGGGCAAAGGCGAGGACTTTGGAGACGTCGTCAGTGCTTTCGGCAAAGACCACGACCTCGGGAGAGGCCGCAAAGTTCCATTTGTCGATGGCGTGGGTAGCCAAATCGTCGGTGGCTACGGAAACCTTGTCCGCGCCGAGAAGGGCGATGAGCTCTTGCTGCATGAGCGCGAGTGTAGGGGGAAGTTGTCAGCACTCGCAACGCTACATTCTGGTCCAGATGGATTGGAGGCGTTCTACTTACCTCACTTGAGCCGCAGCCCGGGGACGGATGGTGTCCTTGAAGGTCTTGACCCGGGGTCTGCTGGAGCGAGGGTCGATGTAGGCGACCAGAAGATAGCGGGAGGTGGGGAGAAAGCGATAGGAGGTTTCCTTGCCATTGACCCACTCGTCGCGGCTGTTCTTAAACTGAAAGGCGACGGGAGCCATATTGAAGTCATCTCTGTTGGTTGGCATTTCGAACCCTTTGGACTGATTGGGTTTGAGGACTTCTTTGGTCTGTCCAAGAATGAAGCGGATTTCGTCCGCGTGAAGGTTCACGACGTGGGTGCCACCGGCAGGGAAGCTGTCCTCGGTATTGTCGATGGGAAAAAGTTTCCAAGCGGTCTTGCCGCCCTGGTTGCCTTTCACGAAAATGAAGATGGCCTTCTTAATTTTGGCTGGAACTGCGGTGGAGGTGAGCAGTTCGCCTGACTTTTCATCGAAGAAGTTCAACTTCCCGTCGACCGCGTAGCATTCCATGGGGTCGGAGATGCGGTTCCTCATGACTTTGACAGCGACTTGATTCTTTTCGCCCGCGGTATTGACGAGAGCGGGAGGGGCTTCTTCGAGAGCGAGGAAGCGACACTCCAGAGCCCGGGTTTCCGCCTGAACCAGCGAGGAAAGGGCGAGCAGGGCGGAGAGTCCGAGGGTGAATTTACGAAATGGAATCATGAGTGAAATAGGATCTGTTAGGTAATAACTACTAGGGCTTTTGCCGATGAGGCGCAATAGAAGAAGGGGCGGACTTTCCTTAAACTTCGTCTTGGCTCAACCAGCGGAAGGAAACGACCCGGAAACGGCGACCGAATCTCTCGTTATCATCGCTGGTCAGATCCGCAGGCTTGGTCTCGACCGCGTCGCGGCTATCGAGCCACTCGGGATAACGTTGGACGACCGCTTCGCAAACGGCAGAGGCGAGAACCTTGCCGGCCTTGTTGCGGGACTCACCCATTCCACGGACGACAAAGGTATCCGAGCGGGCCGTTGCGGCGTTGCCCAACGTGTTCAAGAGGTCGGCCTGAGTCAGGTAACCGGGAGCGCCCTGATAGCTGGCTCCAGCAGCGGCCTCGGTGTTGGAATATTTGTAGTCGGCAATTTCGGCTCTATCGATTTCGTATCCTGCAGTTGCCTGCTGGGCGACCTCTTCGTTCAGATTTGCCAAATCGATGGCGGCCTGGAGGGCTCCTTTCATCGCGAGCTCATCGTTGCCCAACTGACGGTTGACGAATTCGGCCAAGGAGAGGAAAGGTCCCCGCTGCTTGACTTGCTCGACGATATTCTCGGCCAAGACCTCGATCTGGGCTTCAGTGTATTCACGCGGCGCAAGCCAGTAGGCGCTTCTATCTTCCCCACCATCTTCAGCTGAGCGGGATAGTGGGACGCGGAGGCGACTGAGCCGGGTTTCACCGGAACCGGTGGAGCCGAGCTCTTCGAGCGAGGAGCTGGAATTGGAGGGGGAAAGCTCATTGAGCAGGGCATCCGGAGCGTGGATGGAAGCCAGCATGGCTTTCCACGCTTTCACGGAAGTCGAATTCACGTTGAAGGCGCCTTCCATCATCTGCCAGGCTGCAATCTTCTCGTGGGCCAATTCATCGTTTGCGAGCTCCTCCAGCTCGGAGGTATCCCGGGTGCTGGGGTTGTAGAGTTGCAGGCGATCGTCGGTAAGAGAGTTGAGCTCAGAGAATTCGCGGATGGAATCGGCAGTTGAGCGACCATTTCCGAACGGGCCGGTCTGGCTGCCGAGACCGGAGAAGTAGAACTGGTCGTAGAAGGCCAGATTCATGAGGAAGGAGTGGTCCAGCATCTGGTAACCGCGGGGAGCGGTCTGGGTGATGGCGTTGCTCAAGAGAAGAGGGTGGGCCCACGAGTTTCCGATCGGAGCGGCGAAGCGAGGGAGGAAGTTGGAGATTCCGCCGGGGTTGGCTCCGTTGAGAGTGGAGAGCGACTGTAGGGGAGTGACTGGGATTTCGTAGCTCACCCCGAACTTGCTCCCGTTGAAAGAAGAGTGGCCGGTGATGAAGTTTCCGCGCTCGCCTTGCACCTCAATGATGTCCCTGGTGCCTTCCCCCAGAGTGAGAGGCTGAAGGTCAATCTCGTGCGAGTGGGCGGAGGGGTGCTCCAGCAAGAGGTCAGCGGAAGATGCTCCGACTGACCCGTGGGCGAAGGCCCAAGGCTTGGCGGCCACGCGGCCATCGATTTGAGAGGCACTTCCGGAATTGTAACCACCGTGGGTGGTCTTGGCCTGCAGGCTGAGAACAGCCAGCGGCTTCACGTTTTCCATATCGCTGATGGGGGTTCCGCTCCAATCGAGGAGTTCACGTCCATCCACTGTTCCCTCGGCTGGGAAGCGCAAGGTGCCGGTCCGGTTGCCGAGGATGGTTTCCCGAAGGTTGGCGGCGCTGCCGTAGTCGATCTCAATGGCATTGACCACTGAGGGGGTGCGGGAGCCGGTTGGGGTCGCGCTCATGGTGACGAGGAATTTGTTGTCGGAAGAGGTCGAGGAGAAAGGAGCGAACTCGGCATGGATTTTGTCATCGGGGCTGAGTCCGAAACAAGAGCTCCATCGTCCATTGGCTGCGTTGCCGTCGATCTTAAGGGCACCGGCGAGCCAGTCACAGTCGAAGCCGATGCCGTCGCCGCGCCATCCGGGCATTGCGTCCAGGTTTGCGGTTTTGTTGTCGCCGACGTAGATGTCCCAGTTCTGGCGACCACCCGAGAAGTTACTCTGGTAGGTGAGACGGGGGCTGAGGTAGGGGGAGAAAAGAATGACCTCACCAGGCAGCATCTGGAAGTTAGTGGAGCCGGGTCGTCCGGAGCGATTTGTCTTGAGGGTCATGCCGAAGACCTTGCTCTTACCCTCGGTGTCATTGTCGGCGAACATCGTCTCGAAGGGGACGAGGTCACGGCTTTGAGGTGCTCCATTGCGGAAGACCTGCAGGGCGAATGGAATGTGGTGGAACTCAACTTTCAGGTTCTGGAACTCAAGCGCGACCGAGTAAGGGTTGTGGAGGACCACTACCGGGGTGTAGAGGAGATGGAGATCGTAGTTGTAGTTTGTGTCCTTGAAGTGGTTGGCCTGCGGATTGTGCATCACCGGATACTGGCTCGCCTTGATAGGCGCGGCGTTGGCCGCATACCGGGGCTGGCGGAACAGGTCACGTCCGACCAAGCTGAAGATCATCTGGACCTTTGCAATCGTGGGCATGAGCACCAGATCTTCGGGCGGGGCCTCGTTGAGAACGTAGGTCGTGCCAGTGCGGGAGCGAACTTCTTCCGCTGCCTGCCAGCCGCGAGGAGAGGTGGTCGAAACCAAGGGAACGTTGTTGTCCTTCGTGATACCATCCTCGTGCAGCCGGGCGAAGTCGAACAGGGCGTTCCAGCGAGGGCTGGAGGAGCGCTCGGAGCCGCTCATGCCGAGCAAAGTTTCGTAAACATTGGAACCATCCAAGCTAGCGTATTCTTCGTTAACGGGGCTATAGATGGAGGGAATGTTGGGCTGGGCCGCGAACAAGCTGAAGTCGGTGCGCAACCCGCCGTGTGCGGTGTTGGAGAGGACTCCTTTTGAAAACAGGGTGATATCGTGCATCAGACCCTTGGCAGTGTCCGAATCCGTTCCGGCCAATTTCTCGGCGGCGAGCTCGAAGTTCCGGGTAGTCACGGACTTGGCGAGGACCTCGGAATCTTCAGAGTCCTTTTCGAAAGTCTCCGAGCGGATGTTCTCGAGACCCTCAATGAATTCGGCGGAAGGGCGCACGCCGCTGCCCAATTGAGCCAACTTGTCTCCGGTGGTCCGGTCGCGCTCGTTGGTCAAGGTGTTGACCCGGGCCTTGACGCCTTCGTCCAGGATAGCCCAGGCGTAAGAACCACTGTTGGAACCATTGCTGTCGTTCAACTCGACCCGCGAAGCTTTCACGTGAAGGTTGTCGCCGGTGGACTGACCGAGGGAGGCGTCTCCCCAGAGAGTGACTTGGTCTGAAAGGCTGTTTTTGGCAAACTGGTTGGTGATGCTATTGCTCTCCGGGGCACCCGAAACCAGCCAGCTGAGAAGCTTGTCTTCCTTGGAACTCTGGGAGAACTCGTTGGAGCTTGGAGGGGAATTGGCGTCAATTGGCCAGGACTCCCAGACCCCGGTCAGATAAGGGTTCGCCACATTGCCCTGAAGAATGTCCGCTCTGGCCGTCACGCGGGTATCGGGACCAGCGTGCTTCTGGAGCTCTCCCACTGCCAGGTTGAGCGCCAGGCGCGCGTTGGCACGGGCTTCAGCCATTGCCGCGTCACCTTGTGCTCCACGCAGAACAGTGCTGGAGAGTGACAACAGTCCGATGGCGATCAGAGACAAAAGCACCAGCATCGTCACAGTCACGATAAGGGAAAAGCCAAGTTTGGCCTTTCTGCGGGGTGGAGAGGTGGAGGCGTGTAGTTTCATGGGAGTTCAATTAAGTTCGCTTGTGTGATTTACATTGTCAATGCTTCTTGTTTTCCCCTTCTGGTCTAAAGTTTTGCGAAATTCGTCACTGGCTGGTCTTTCATCAGATGGTGGCACATAGGAGAGAAGGGCAAAAAAGTTCCCATGTTCTCAGATAGAAAACCCACCTATGAAATTCGCGAAACGTCCCCCCAAGGCCAGCCTGTTGCTCCTCCCTGTTCTCATTGGAGGAAGTTTGGTGCCGGTGTACGGACACGGCTTTGAAGTCTTAGTATTTACTAAAGCAGCTGGATTCGCGCATTCGTCGAGGACCGAGGGGGCGGTCGCCTTGGAGGAGCTCGGAATCGAGCATGACTTTGGGGTGACCGTGACGGACGACGCGGGGGTGTTTACCTCGGAATTGTCAAATCATCAGGTAGTTGTTTTTCTTAATACGACGGGAGACGTTCTTGACGCAACTCAGCAAACGGCGTTTCAGAATTGGTATCGGTCTGGTAAGGGCTTTGTCGGCATTCATGCGGCAACCGACACCGAAAAGGGGTGGCCGTGGTATATTGAGATGGTTGGCGCGGAGGTTGTCAATCACTCGGCGGTGGTGCCGGGGACGATCGAATTTCTTGATCAGGTTCATCCCATTACCAACGTTCAGGACCCGTCCACTGGACAGCGGGTCACCAGTTGGACGGTGAGTGATGAGTGGTATAACTTTGCCACCAGTCCGCGGGGTAGGGTTCATGTGCTGGCTCAGGTCGATGAAGCGACCTATAATGGCGGAACCCATGGGGACGACCATCCCATCATGTGGTGTCACGAGTTTGACGGAGGACGATCAGCTTATCTGGCGATGGGTCATCCCGGCGCGATATTTTCCGAAGACCTCTTTCGCGGTCTCATCACCAACTCCGTCGAGTGGGCTGCCGGGGAGTTGGGAGGGGATAGTGGTGCTACGATCGAGGAAAACTATGAGAAAGTGGTGCTCGATAATAGTCTCGCGGCTCCCATGGCGATCGATATTGCCCCCGATGGACGGATCTTTCTAGTCGAGCGCAAAGGGGCGGTGAAAGTCCACGACGAAAGTTCGGGGGTGACGACCACCATCGCGAATCTCGCTGAGTATAGTGGGGGGGAATATGGGTTGATTGGGATAGCTCTTGCGCCCGACTTTTCCACTTCGCAGCAGCTCTACATCCACTGGTCGCCATCGTCCGGAACCAATACTCGAATCTCGAGGTTCACCTTGGATACCGCGGGGAATCTGGATTTGAGCAGCGAGGTCGTGATCTTGGAATACCTCACCAATCGTCCGACCGAAACGGGGAATTCGGGGCACCACCAGGCGGGATGCTTGCGATTCGATAGTGAGGGCAATCTCTTTGTTTCCATCGGGGACAATACCCAGGCGAGTGGTTATAGCCCGCGTTTTGACAATCTCATCGGGCGTGATGCGCGGAAGGCTTCGCCAAACACCGATGACCTCCGGGGAAAGATTCTGCGGATCAAACCCGATGTGGGGGGAGGGCCGGCAGCTCACCCGAATTACACCATTCCGGCAGGAAACCTCTTTTCGGAAGGAACGGCGGCGGCCCGTCCCGAAATCTATGTGATGGGTTGCCGGAATTGCTTCCGCTTCTGTTTGGACCCGTTCACAGGGTGGCTTTACTACGGTGATGTGGGTCCGGATGCGGGAGGAGATGGAACGACTGCCTTCACTGGACCCCGGGGACATGATGAATTCAATCAGGTGAAAGAGGCAGGTTTCTTTGGCTGGCCATACTTCATTGCCGATAACAAGCCGTATCTGGATGGCGATGCCAATCCATGGAGCATGGCAACCCTTCGCGCGGATTTGACGAATTATTTGACCAACGTTTCTTCTTTCACCACCAGTGGTGCTTCTGCGGGAGATCCGAGTCTTTTGCCTGAGCCCGAGCCTGCTTGGATCTGGTATCCTGATGGAGCGGGCAATGCTCCCGAGCAGTTTTCCGAGGTCGGAGCTTCCGGCGGACGATGTGCGATGGCTGGAGCGGTCTATGACTTCGAGCCCGGAAAGAATTTTCCCGAATACTATGAGAAAAGCGTTTTCCTCATGGAGTGGTCGCGGAACATGATTTTGGAGGTCAAGAATAATCCTGATGGCTCCATCTTCGAGATCACGGAGTTCGCTCCACACATCTCGCTGAGCCGACCAATTGACATGGTCTTTGGCCCGAATGGGGCCATGTATGTGATCGAGTGGGGAGAAAACTTCGGCTCGGGCACTTCGGCTGATACTGCCTTGGTGAAAATTCAGTACACGGATGCGGCTGCCACTCCGATTGCCGTCGCTTCTGCTGATGTGACCAGCGGCCAAGTGCCTTTGACCGTCAACTTCAGTTCGGCAGGGAGCTATGACCCTGATAGCGCGAGCGTGACCTATGGCTGGGACTTCAACGGTGACCAGATCATTGACTCAACTTCGCCCAGTCCCACCTATGTCTTTGATACCCCCGGGGTCTATCAAGTGCAGTTGACTGTGACCGATGGCGATCTGCTTTTTTCGCGCGCCAATCTGACGATTACAGCTGGAAACAATGCGCCGGTTCTGGAATTCGTGGAGCCTGACACCTTCACCTTCTTCGATTGGGGTGATAGCGTTTTGTTCAGCTTCTCGGTTACCGATGTGGAGGATGGTAGCAGCGCGACGGGCGAGATCACGGATGAAGATGTGCTGTTCGAGGCATCCCTGGGACATGATGACCATCAGCACAATGAGATTCAGTTCAACGGCTTGTCCGGAGTGCTCGAGGTGCCCCGGGATGATAGTCATGCCTTTGACGCGGACTTGGCTTTTGTCTTTGACGCCTATTATACGGACCAAGGCGCGCCCGGGACTGCTCCTATTCAAGGGAACGCCAAGACGGTGATTCAGCCCAAGGTCACCATGGTGCAGACTTTCGACGGTCAGTCGGGATTGGACGTGGCCGACTCCGGCGATCCGGTGGGAGGGAATGTGGATGTGATCAATGTGGACCACGGAGATTACCTTTATTTTGGGGGATTGAATCTCGCAGGAATGGAAGCGATTCGGATTCGAGCCGCCTCCAACGGTGGGGGGACGGTGCAGGTTCGGCAGGGGTCACCTACGGGAAATCTAGTAGCCAGCATCACTGTGACGGCAGGGAATGGGGTAGACTACCTTGATTACACTGCTTCTTTGAGCAATGTGACCGAGGGCGGGCAGGACCTTTACTTTGTATTTGAAAACGCTCCTTCGGGGGCAGACCTCATGCGGGTCAACTGGGTGAACTTTCGGGGGCAGGGAGCAACCCTCGTCCCCAACCGTCCGCAGGTTGCTGAGGTTCAAGTCCCTGACTATGGGCAGGTTCGGGTCACCTTCGATCAGGCGATGGACCGAGCCACAATGGCGGATGCAGGGAACTATCAGGTGAGTGGCGGGGCGAGTGTCTCCAACGCGGAGGCCAGCGCGGATCAACAGTCCGTTCTTTTGACGCTCGGTGGCGCCAGTGCGGGCTCTTATTACACCATCATGATGGAAGGGATCGAAGACTTGGCCGGTGACGAGATGGCGTCGGGAGCACAAGTGACAGTCCTGAACGAAATCAACGCTTCGCCAGAGTTCTTTCTTGGGCTGAATGGTGGGGGCCCCGATTATACGGATTCCCTTGGCAACCTCTACCTTGCGGATAGCGGTTCTGCGGCAGGAACGGGAGTGGCAATGACGGTCCTGGTCGACTTTCAAGGCACGAACGGTAATCCTACCGAGGCGACTGCGGCGGACTTTGCGATCGCTGATCCTGCGGTGCAGTCCAATGCTGTGGTGCAAGTGATCACGGGGAATAATCCCACCGATGCCGAGGTGGCGGCAACGGGCATTACTGGCGTGACGGTGACTAATGTGGGCGGAAACGGATCATATAATACCAACAAAGGTGACTACGTGGGAGCTGCCATTACCGGCTCCTACTTGTATGAGACGGCAGCTTTCGCCGATGCAGCGGATAGCACCCTGACGATAGCAGGTCTCGGTGAGGTGGAGGAGGGGAGTCCCATGAAGCTGACTCTCTATGGAGTTGGGGATACGGGAGAATCCGACAATACCTTCGAAGTGGTCTACAATGGGTCCGTGGTTGGCACCCAAACCACCGACTATGAAACGCCTGCCAATTCATATGCCCAGTTCACGATTGAAAAGGTCAGTGGGCAGGATTCCATCACTGTGAATTGGGGCGAAGGAGGGACGACGACTACGGGATTGAATGGTTTTTCCATTACAACTACCGGGGGTGGTTCCATTCCGTATCTAATCAATGGCGACCGAAGCTATTCCACGGATGACCCCATCGCGAATACCGATGATGAGGCCCTCTATCAGACGGAGCGTTGGCAAAGCGGAGGATTTGGCTACACCATTCCGGCCCCTGACGGGACCTATCAAGTCCTCTTGCGTTTTGCTGAAATCTATCAAACCGCTGATGATAGTCGGACGTTGAACGTTCAGATTGAAGGTGGGGGGAACGTGTTCAATCCAGACCTCGATATCCATGCTCAAGTCGGACACGACGCGGCCTATGACTATTTGGTTGAGGAGGTGGTGGTCACGGATGGAAGTCTCGATATCGCCCTGATTGACACCGGGGTGGATAATCCCAAGGTCTCGGCGGTGGGCGTCTACCGCCTCGTGGCCAGTGCCAATTCCATTCCCGTGCCGTCCTTTGCTGACTATCTCGGAAACAACCCTGAGTCTTTGTCGAGTATTGTCAGCGATATTGACGGAGACGGCATCGTCACCCTGATGGAGTATGCGTTGGGTGGGGATGAACAAAGTGCTGATGTGGAAAGGCTTCCGCGCTTTCAAGCAGATGGGGCGGGCGACTTCAGCCTGATCTTCCAGCGTCCGGTTGATCTGCCGGACTTGGTTTATTCGGTGGAGGCGTCGGAAGATTTGGAGGGTGCTTGGACGCCAATTGCGGCCCCATTGGCCACGGATGATCCTATCGGGGATCAGGAGGTCGTGACTTTCTCGGGACTAGCGGCAGCAGCTGGGGCGGCTGGACTTTCCAATCCGGAGCGCTGCTTTTTCCGTCTGCGAGTGGAGCTGGTCAATCCGGTAGTGAATCCCTAACCGTGAGACCGAGTTCAGTGGCAAGTGTGTGAGCTCGGGCGAAGTCACGTGCGACCTCGCCGGGAGCATGGGCATCCGAGTTAATATAGATGGGGATGTTGGCTTGAGCTGCGAGTTCGAGGAAGCCGCGTGCGGGGTATTGCTCCGCACAAGGCTTGTGCCAGCCTGCGGTGTTGATTTCAAAGGCTCCGCCGGTAGCGACCAGAGCCTCAATTGTTGGTTCGTAAAATCGCCGGAGATCTCCAGCTGGGGCAAAGGCAAACTTTTTAATCAAATCGGGGTGCCCGTGAATCTCAAACCGCTTGGCCCTCACCATCCCGGTGTAAGTTGCCCAGTAATTGGTCCAAAGGTCATCCAGCTCGCTGGCGCCGAGATCTTTCCATAGGGAAAGGTGGGCTGGATTGTCAAAATCCCAGCGGTCCCCAGAGGCTCCGGGCAGATAATGGACTGAACCGATGAGGTAGTCCCAATCATGATAGCTCCGCAAAGTGTCGAGGTGAGGTTCGCAGCCCGCCAACCAGTCACACTCCATGCCGGCTCGAATCGTCAAGCGATCGCCCGCGTGTTCTCGAGCGGTCCCAATCCAATCGAGATATTTGGGCAGATCGGACATGCTCATGCGCCAGTCGTCGAAAGGCTCGGGCGTGTGCGGGGCGTGGTCCGAGATTCCATACTGATGCAGTCCGGCAGTGAGGGCCGCCTCAACGTATTGCTGGGGCGTGCCCTCTGCATGGTGGCAGAGAGGGGTGTGGGTGTGGAGGTCGCTCGTCACGCCATCGACGATAGCTCTTTCCTTTCAAGTCTCCAAGAACGGTGTGTGAGACTTGATTTGATACGCTTTGCCATTGTGGCTGGCCGCAGTCGTGCGTAGAGTCACCAGTGAACCCGAACTGAATCCTCGGGAATTGGCTGAATATGAGTGAAATCGGAAGCGGGTGGGCAGAGCCGGATGTCTTTACAGGACCTTTGTTCGAAATTTTAAAGCGTCATCCCAAGCGGATCGTGTTTTCGGAAGGAGAAGACCCAAGGGTCGTGCAGGTTGCTGCTGAGATGGTTAGGCTGGAAATTGGCATCCCCATTCTCTTGGGGAACAAGGAAAAAGTCCGGGCGATGGCGACCAAGCTAGGCGCGAAGATGGATTTCGTGAAGGTCATCGACCCCAACACCGCTGATGACCTGGACCTATTCACCGAACTGCTCATCCGTATTGAAAAGCTGAAAGGAATCAACTTGGCCAATCCGCGCGAGACGGTGAGCCGAAGTCATTTCTTTGCCGCCATGATGATCCAATATGGTCAGGCGGATGCGATGGTGGGGGGAAATATCAATTTGCCCGCGACCATTCACCGCGCGCTCGTGCAATTGGTGAAGCCGATGCCGGGGGTCTCCCATCCCTTCACGGCGGCCATCATGGTTTCCGAGAAGTTGCCTCACTTCGGTCCCGATGGGGTGCTCTTTTTGGCCGATTGTGGAATCACCGACATTCCTACCGTCTCCGAGCTCACCAATATTGCGGTCGAAACCGGTCGCTTGGCCCATCACTACGTCGGCCGACGCGTGCGGGTGGCCATGTTGAGTCACTCCTCCATGAACTCTGCGGCCAGTGATTCCGCGGCACGGGTTCGCGCAGCCACCGATGCGGCTCGCGCGCTGGTGAGCCACAATCGCTATGAGATCGAGATCGATGGCGAGCTTCAAGCCGATGTCGCCCTCGATCCTGCGGCGGCTGAGGTCAAGCTGCCCCAGATGGTGAACCGTCCTCCTGCGGACGTGCTGGTTTTTCCCAATCTCGATGCCGCGCACATCTCGATGAAGTTGCTTCGTCACGTCGGAGGAGCGACCAAATATGGTCAGTTGGTCCTTGGGCTGACTCGCCCCGCCGCCCAAGTGCCACGCACCGTGACGCCACGGGGCCTACTCGGTACCGCTGCCGCAGTGGGCGTCGAGGCCATCAAGTATCACGAAATGTTCCCACACGGGTAGCTTTCGAGAAATCCCAAGGAAAAGTTCGTCCCACGGCATCAGAAGCCAGTGGGGCGGAGGCGGGAGCCGGAGAAGGTTTCGAAAAATACCGCCGGCGGGACTCGAACCCGCACGACCTTGCAGTCAATGGATTTTAAATCCACAGCGTCTACCATTCCGCCACGGCGGCATTTGATTTCGATTGTGATAGGGGTGGTCGATTCTATCCTGTTAGGAATCCGTCGTTTTGCCCCTCACAAGCTCGGGGGATATACCATGCGGGTCTGACCGTCAACGGTTGAAGAGCTTGGCGCTGTCAAAATCCTTCTCTTGTTTCATTTGCGAAAAGCAGGGGAGCAATTCCCCGGGAATCTGGTCCAATAGGCCCGACTCCCGGAAGCTTCTGACGAAACAGTTTGAAGAAGGAAAAGCTATCTCCGCGAGCGGCGAAGACTCAAGGCAGTGAGGCCGGACAGAAGAATGAGAGAAGTGGAGGGTTCTGGAACGATTGCTTGATCGGAGATTTGCAGAGTGAATCCGTTGAGGAAAAGGCTCCCGCCGTCTGAGTCATCATAATATGAACCAACCTTCAAAGCGTCATTGCGGAGAAATGTTTGAAGGGTTGTCACTCCGTCCGCCGAGTAGGGTGTGTTGGGTGACATCGCGTTGTCGATGTAGACTCGGAAGTCATCAGCGCCATCCCCTCCCACCGGATCAGTTGGGTCGTTATCAATCTGGATGCCGATCATATTGACTCCTGAAGCAATTTGAATGGGACTGGCGAAATAATAGTCCGCATTGTTGAGGTCGATGGTATCATCGAAAGGATTTCCAGTGAGATTGAGCCATTGTTCACTAAGGGTAGTGGTTGTGAGTTGACTGCCCGCAGTAGTGGTGGTGCCGCTCCCAAAGACCCGGACTACGGTGCCTCCTGCTCCATCGGGATGGAGACTAACGGTGAGTGCTGCTTGCAGCCCCGTAGTCATCGCCAGGAAGCTGAAGCCACGGAGGATAGATTTTTGAGTAGGAATGAACGTTGCTGTCATCCACTTCTCGATATCTTTTGGGTTTTACGCAGTCAAGTGTATGGATGATGATTAAATATGTATTTAAATGTGATTAACGTTGCTGTTTTTGTAATCAGTAAGTGTATTTTTTATAACCTTATCAAGGGTCGAGTTTCGTGAGCTTTGAAGCAAGGGGTGAAAGACCTGACTCGAGTATTTGTTCAATCTATCTCCGGGAAATGGAGTAGAAGCCGAGGGTCTCTTCTTTCTCTTCTTCCTCAGGGATGAGGCTTTGGAATCGGATGACGGTGTTGTCGTCGCTTTTTGAAAGTCCGGTGGTCGAGATATGGAGGGACTTTCCTTTGGCTTCGATTTTTGTGGTGGTGAGGGTGGCTTTATTGAGCTCGCCGGAACCGTAGTTGGGGCTGTCGTGATAGTCCCAAGACATGATTCGCAACTGCTCGGCGGTCGGAGCGGATTCGATCTCTTTTGAGTAATGGAGAACGAAGTCGTTGCCGTCGCGGGTGATATCAAGGAGTTCATTACCGAGTGATTGCTCGTTGCGGAAGATTCGCACCAAGCCGTCTTCCTGCCCTCCTTGCGCTCGCCAGCCGCGGCCAGTTTGACCAGCGTAGAGGCTGTGGTCTTTCGCGAATAGCAGACGCATCACTCCGGAAGAAAAACCCTTCGCAAAGGGGATGAGGGCGGCTTCGTTACCCTCTTTCGGCAGGATGCGGAAGAGTTGGGAAAGGGTCTGATCACCGACGAACATTTGCCCTCCGAAGGGGCCGAACTTTCCATCGGCTGGAGCCCATGCGGGACTGCCGGGAGCATTGGCGAGGTGGGAGTGGGCCATCAGCGCGAGCGCCTTTTCCTTCGTGCCTTTCACGGTGTCCCAAGCGATTTCAGGGGACTGGGGAGTCATTCCGGGAAGGTCGATGAGGCCACAGGGATTGCCGTAGAACTTGTCCTGCTCGAGCCGGAAGAGTTTGGATGTTCCGACGTATTCACCTTGGTTTTCGGTGTAATAGAGCGCGCCATCCGGCCCCGTTGCCAAGCCTGCGGGACTGCGCAATCCGTTGGCGTAGGGAGTCATTTTTCCTTCGGGAGTAATTTGCAAAGCCCAACCGCGCAGGCCGCCCTGGGTGCCCATGTATTTGCCGCCCGCCATGTAGTTGACTTCGGGCTTTCCGCGATGGCCGAGGTTGAGCTGAACGTAGTAGTTGCCGTCCGTGCCTTTGGCGGGGCCATGAAGATACTCGTGATAGTTGTGGGTGAAGAGGAAGTCGTCCCAAATGGTCTCGTAGCGGTCGAACCAGCCATCGCCATCGACATCGCGGAGGCGGGTGAGCTCGGGCTTCTGTCCCACCACGATGGTCTTTTCGTCCTCGATGATGAGTCCGAGGGAATCGAGCAAGCCCTCGGCAATCTGGGTCCAAGTTCCGTCCTTCAATTTCCACAAGCCACTGGTGCGGGTAGAGATGATGAGGGAGCCGTCGGCGGCCTCGTCCATGCCCATGGGCTCGAAGAGTTGTTCGCGTCCATGGATATCGAGCGGTGGAGCGATTGTTTCGGCGCTGTAGCCAGCTGGGAGTTCAAGCTTGGCCGGAACAGAGGTCTTTACCGCTTGAGGAGCCCGGTTGGTTTGGGCCTGCCAAGGGCGCCACGCGGGTTTGATAGGGAGCTGGAAGGCGAGTTCGGCAGGGAGTTCGCTGACCGTCCATTTCTCTGACTTTCCGTGGATGATTTCGCTGAGTTGAAAGGTCTGGGGTTGAGAGAGCTTGCCGTCGATTGTAATCTTGGCCGCGCCTTCGTTGGAGACCGTGAACTGAAACTCCAATTCGTTGTCGCCAATCTGATAGAAAAAGGTGGGCACCTCGGCATGCATGTAGCCACGGAAATGGCTTTGCGAAGCAGCGACTTGTTCGAGGAAGTCGACGTCATCGCTCATGTTGGCGATGATTTGCGCATTGTCCGCGTAGGTTGGCGACTTGAAGGTCAAGTCGACTGGCTTGCCGGTCGTGGGGTCAAGGGGGGCGAGCAGTGATGAGCCGAGTTTAACTTCTTCTGCTTGTTCGCCCAGATTGGAGTCTTTGCCGCCACGGGAAGTCATCTCTTGCTTGAGATTGAGAAAGCCGCCCCACCAGATGCGCTCGACGGAGAGAGTGCGGGGATCGAAGCTGTAATTGAGGCCGTTGGGCATGCCCACGTGGACCGCCCGCGCGGAGGTCTTGCCGAGACGAGCGCGGAAAATTCGGGTCTGATCAGCGACAAGCACCTCGGCCGGATCGGTCAGGGCTGTGAGAGGAGCGGCATCCGCCTTCTTGGCGGCCATCACCTTCGCTGGTCCTTGTTGGCCTTCTTCGTTGAGAGTTTGCAGATAGTGGTAAAGGGCTTCGACTTTTTGCTCGGGAAGAATGCTCGCGTCGTAGGGCGGCATCACGGGGAGAAAGGGCTGACCCTTCGAGGGGCCGCTTTCGGCAATGGCGAGGTCTTGGGTCGGGGTGCGGAGGGAGTCGGTGAGATACTTCAGATCGAACTTCACCTTGTGCTGGGCGTCACCTCCTTGAACCAACTTTTCGATGGGGGTGGGTTGAAAGCGTCCGAAGAGGCTGGGGCCGGTCTTGATGGAGGCGTCGTCGCTGGCCACCGCATGGCATTCCGCGCAGCCAACGGCCTGAAAAGTCTCCGCGCCGAGCTGCACGAGGTCAATCTGCTGGCCCTGGGCCGAGGTCAGGAGCAGACCGAAAAGGGAAAATTGTGAAAAACGTATCATTTTGTGACAGAGATTTACGGACGTTGAGGGGAACTTTTACCAGCTGAATTTTTCCGAATCTGTAATCGCAACGCACGTCCTCGGCCAAGCTTGCGGACTTAGGACAAGGATTTGGGGAAAGCCAGGGTGAGGTGGCCAAAGGGTATGAGCGGAAAGTGCAGGGGGATTTCGTAGATGAATCTCTGGCCTCGGCCCTTGGCGGGAAAGCTTCCCATATTGTGGGTTGAATCAGTGGGGGGAACGGATCAAGCTGGGGGTCGCAGCATGAAAACCTTTATCACTAACGATTTTCTTCTCCAGAGCGAGGTGGCTCGGGAGCTCTATCACAACTACGCCAAAGAGCAGCCCATCATTGATTACCACTGCCACCTGCCGCCCGATCAGATTGCGGAGAACCGGACTTTCGAGAATCTCTATCAGGTTTGGTTGGCCGGAGACCACTACAAGTGGCGGGCAATGCGCTCGAATGGAATCAGTGAGCGCTACTGCACTGGGGAGGGGAGTGATCGCGAGAAATTCGATGCCTTTGCCAAGACTGTTCCCAAGACGTTGCGCAATCCACTCTATCACTGGACGCACCTGGAGCTGCAGCGCTACTTCGGTATTGATGATTTGCTCGACGAGTCCTCGGCGGATGCGATTTGGAATGAGGCCAATAGCCAGCTCAAGGACCTCCCGGTTCATACTCTGTTAGAGCAAAGCAAGGTGAAGGCGGTCTGCACTACGGATGACCCGGTGGACTCCTTGGAGTATCACCAGCAGATCAAGGCCAGTGGGCTGTCGACCAAGGTCTATCCTACATTCCGTCCCGACAAAGCGCTCGCGGTGGACCAGCCGGAAGCTTTCAATGCTTGGACTGACAAATTGTCGGAAGCGAGTGGCGTGGATTGCGGCAGCTTCGGGAGCTTTCTCGATGCCTTGAAGCAGCGGCACGACTTTTTCCACGAGATGGGGGGACGGCTTTCCGACCACGGCTTGTCAGCTTTGGACAACGAGGATTGTAGCGAAACGGAAGCCGCGGTCATCTTCGACGAAGCTCGCGCTGGGCGTGAGGTTTCGCCGGAAAAGGCGGCCAAGTTCCGGACCTATCTGATGGTTTTCTTCGGTCATCTGGATGCGGAGAAGGGCTGGACCAAGCAGCTGCACCTCGGGGCCTTGCGGAATAACAATACCCGCCTTCTCAACGAGCTGGGTCCGGATACCGGCTTCGATTCCATTGGGGATTTTCCCCAGGGACAGGCGCTGTCGGGCTATTTGGACCGCCTCGATAGCGACAACCTGTTGCCCAAGACCGTGATCTACAACCTGAATCCTGCCGACAACTACATGATGGGGGCGATGATTGGCAACTTCCAGGATGGCACCTTGGCTGGGAAGATTCAGTTCGGGAGCGGCTGGTGGTTCCTCGATCAGAAGGAAGGGATGGAGATGCAAATCAACGCCCTTTCCAACTTGGGTCTCTTGAGTCGTTTTGTCGGAATGCTGACTGACTCACGCAGTTTCCTCAGCTACCCGCGCCACGAATATTTCCGCCGTATTCTTTGCAACCTGATCGGCAAAGATGTCGTCAATGGCGAGTTGCCTCACGACATGGACTTGTTGGGAGGAATGGTGAGCGACATCTGCTACGGCAATGCCAAGGACTACTTCGGTCTGGAGCTGGGGTAGTCGATTGCGATTTTAGGTGAACTGAATCGTTAGGCGCGGCTCTTGGGAGTCGCGCTATTTTTTTGCGGTCACCTCGGCGGGTTTGGGGGTGATGACGAGGGTGGTGCCTTGGGCGATTTGATGGGGGATGACGTGATTGCCTTGTTTGATGAGGACTTGGGCAAAGATGGACTTGGATTTCCCGGGTTTGACATCGGCGGGGATGGTGAGGGGGATCTTGATGCTCTTGTCGCTGGCTTTGATCTTGATGGGAGCGGCGGTCACTTTGTGAGGAAGGCTATGGAGAGTGAGCTCGGCTTCGCCTTCGAATGGCCGCAGGGTTTCCAGTTCGCAGAGGAGGGCAACGTCTTTACCAACCTCGGAGGTTGCAAGATCGATGCTGCCGTTTAGATAGGGTTCGGCGACCTCCAAAGTGACAAATGGTGAAGACACTCGCACGTTGCCGTTGCCGGGATTGCTTTCGCCGGTTACGCAAATGGAGGACGTGCGCAAAGGGGCGTCGCCATTGGCGTTGATTGGAATGATGGCTTCGCTTTTTCCTTCCGGAATAGAGACTTCGGGGGGAGCTCCCACCCCCGCAGGCCGCCATGGGAGTTTGACCTTGATGGCCTTGGTAAAGCCCTCTGCGCGCTTGGCCCGGACCACGAGATCCATCGTTCCACTGCGCACCAGGGGCACGGGAGGAGCGACGATCTCGAGGTGAAAGGGTGCTTCTTCAATGACGGAGATGGCGAGTCGTTCGTTGTGGGTCGAGTGGAGGGGGCCGGCGTTGTTGATCTCGATATGGTGGATGTTTTCCTCAAAGGGCCCGCGCAGCTCGGATTTGGTATCCTTGATCGTGAAACGGGAGAGAGTGGCTCCCAATGGGGCGTCTGCTGCGGCTGAAAAAAGGATGGGGAAGTTGACTGGTGAGCGGGGTGCCACTTCGGATTTCATGGTTACTCCTTTCGGCAACCGGTCGTGTTCCAGGACAACGTCGCAGTTGGTGTTCTGTCGAGCAACATTGGGCACAATGGCGAGATGATTGCCGCGGGGGATGGTGATCATGCGATGCTTCTGGCTGTCGTTGTTAGACGCGTATGGAAGTTCCGCTCTCAGGCTGGGAGTGCGAGCTGCGAGCTCGATAGTGTAGGTGAAGTCCGGGCCACCGCGATTGAGGTGATCGCGAATCATCAGGAAGTATTCACCGTCTTCCGGGGCCTTGAAGTCGAACTTGGAATCGGGGTTGTTACCGTCGTCATCACTGTTGCCGAGGTTCTTGTTGTCCTTCGCATTGCGAACTTGGATGACGGGGTCGAGGGGGGACCGCAGGGCGCGGGCATGAACTTGCACTCGGATGTCTTGGCCTTTCTTTGCTGAAAAGAGAAACCAGTCGACGTCGTCCTGCTTGTCAATGACTCCGTGCAAGGTGACGGGGAGTGCCGCAGGCTTTTGCTTTTTCGCCAGGCCCTGCTGATTGTTCGGCTCCGTTTCACCAAGAATGGGGTGAGGGGTTAGGAGAACTTGGTTCGGAGAGGGAGCGGACTTGCCGTTGACATTGGCGTAGATGGAAGCCAGCCCGGGAGTGTAGGGAAGAGTGACGAGTTGTTTGCTTTCGCCAGCGGCGTCTCCTTTGAAGGTGAGTTCCAGTTTTTGCCCTGGCTGGCCGACGGGTGGGTGAACTGAGGTGGGGCGGGGGGATTCCGATACTTGCAGCAAGTAGTTGGAGTTGTCGTTTCCTTGATAGGACGACTCGCGTAGTAGCAGGGTGTAGTCGCCATCCTCGGGAAGAACGATGGAAACGAATGGATCGCGCTTGTTCAAGACGTGGTCGTCGCAAGTCGCGAGCTCGAATCGCTTCGAGTCCAAGATGGCCAGATAGGGATCGAAGACTTCGCGGCCCAATCTCATGCCGAACACTTCCGCGGTAACACGCTGGCCTTTCTTGCCACTAAAAACATAGTAGTCGGCATCTTCCTTGCGGGCGATGCCATGGACAATGTGATTGAGCTCGATGCGCTGCGGGGCTTCAAAGGTATCGTTCTCCTCGTTGGTTCGCTTGCGCTTTTCATCGTAGCTCGTCTTTTCCGTGACGGTAGGGAAGGCTCCGACCCAGAAGGTGCGTTGGTAGGTTACGCCTTGTTTGGTACGGACCCGAAAGGGGTGTTCTCCCAAGGGCGCATCGGCAGCAATCTTGAAGGCGCCCTTGGCCCGCTTGCTGTTTTCGTTTTTCAAATCCGAGACCGTGATCCCGGGGCGATAGAAGAGAACTTCCTCTACCTCATCGAGTCGGTCCCCGTGAAAAGTGACCTCGACCTGTTGCCCTGCTTGGCCTCCGCGCGGGGTCACAGTGCTAAGAACCGGATCAAAGGCGTGCGCCAGGTTGGTCAACGATAATAGAGTAATTAGTGACCAGAAAGCGCGGGGAAGAAACTCGGGGAGCATAAGATTGATACGAGGGGCCCGAGCTTGGTTTGTCGTTCAAACTGGGTTGATGAGGTTCAGTTTGCCGGCCACGTGGCTAGGCCTTCTTTTCCAAAATTCCATCAATGACATTTCCGCCGTCGACGATCTCAATGGGTCGATCGCCGGGGGCCATCAGTTCTTTGTCCGCAGTAATTCCCAACTGATGATAAACCGTGGTCATCAAGTCGGCGGCATTGACGGCATTTTCCTCGGGCTCGCCTCCGAGGGAATCCGAGGAACCGTAGATCATTCCTTTCTTAACTCCGCCACCAGCGAGCATGACCGAGAAGACGCGCGGCCAGTGATCCCGTCCGCCGTCCTTGTTGATTTTCGGGGTGCGGCCGAACTCGGTGGTCAGCATCACGAGGGTGTTATCCAACATCCCCTTGTTCCCCAAGTCGGTCAGCAGGGCCGCAACTGCGTGGTCCACATTGGGCATGTTTTTGTTAAAGCCATCCTTGATGTTCTGGTGGTGGTCCCACCCACCGGCAGTGAGGGACACGAAGCGAACTCCCGCCTCGACGAGTCGTCGAGCAAGCAACATGCGTTGGCCGGGTTCGTGACGGCCATAGAAGTCGCGGGTCTTGTCGCCCTCCTGCTTGATGTCGAAGGCCTCGCGTGCCTTTTGCGAGGAGATGAGCTTGTAGGCGTGGTCGTAAAAGGCATCCACGGAAGCGATTTGATCGGAGTTCTCCAAGTCGCGAAAGTGGGCGTCCACCGTATCAAGCAAGGAGCGTCGACGGTCAAAGCGCTCGGTGGAGACTCCCTTGGGCAGATTGAGATCGCGGACCTCAAAGTCCTTTCGAGAAGGGTCGGAGCCGATGGCGAAAGGTCCGTGCGCGGAGGAAAGATAACCGGAGTTCGCAAACTCGTTGGGAACCTGGGGGATACAGACGTATGGAGGCAGGTTTTTCCGAGGTCCCAGTTCATGGGAAATAACGGAGCCGACCGAAGGATACTGCAGGGCGGGGGAAGGGCGGTAGCCGGTGAACATGTTGTGCGTGCCCCGTTCATGCGCTGCCTCGCCATGGGCCATGGAGCGGATAACGGTGAACTGGTCGGCAATCTTCGCGAGCTTGGGAATTTTTTCCCCGAAGCGGACGCCAGCCAGCGCGGTGTCGATGGAGCCATAGGGCCCGCGATATTCCGAGGGAGCATAGGGCTTGGGATCGAAGGATTCCTGATGAGCCATTCCGCCGGGGAGAAAGATGTTGATGACGGATTGCGCCACGGGAGCGTGGAGGTCGTATTGCTTCATGGCCGCACCAGCCTGCTGGCGCAGAAAGGTCGGAAGAGTCAGGCCAATCGAACCTACCAGTCCAACGTAGAGAAATTCGCGACGTGAGGATTGTCTCACAAGAGGGTTGCCGGGGCAGGAGGTGTTTTTCATGACAAGAGAGACAGGGATTTGCACAGGCGTTGGATTGACGCCTTTACCGATTACGATCATTCTTCCATACCCCTTTCACTGCGGGTTGTCTGTCAAAAATGAAACCCACTCTTCCTGGTTACCAAATCGGAGAACTCATTGGCGAAGGAGTGTGCGGACGCGTCTGGGCTGCGGAGGATCCGGTTGGCAATGCGGTCGCGGTGCGAACACTCAACGCCCTTTCGGTGAATCTTGATCTCGTGCGTGAGGTCGGGAGGCGGCTCCACGGAGTGACGGTGGAGGGGCACGGACCGATTCCGATCTGGCTGCAAGCGCTTGATCTCAAGCCAGCGATGGAGGTTACGCCCCTGATCGCAGACGAAGTCGAGGAGAAGGTGATTCCGCGTAATTTGCAAGCCCGGCTCTCCGACTATCTGGCTACGGGGGAGGCCCAGGCGGTCGTGAAGTGTTTGGCGAAAGCGCTGGCTTCGCTTCATCGTCATCAGGTCGTTCACGGCAACTTGAAGCCGGGCAATGTTTTCATCAGTGAGGAAGGGCGAATCCTCGTAGGAGATTACGGACTCGGCTGGATGCCTGGAATCGATGTTCTGGGCTTTAGCGATGCCTTGCTCTACATGTCGCCCGAGCAATTGCGGGAGCCGAGCGGATTTTATCGGGAGGCGGGCTATCGTTGGGATGTTTTTTCCTTTGGGGTGCTGGCCTATCGGCTCTTGGAGGGCAAGTTTCCCCGTTGCCACGAAAGTTTCGAAGACGTTGCGCCAGCCCCCGGGGTCTTGCACAAGGAGGGAATCGAGGCCGACTACGCCGGGGTTGCCGAGGAGCTTCTCAAGGAAGAGATCCGTCCTTGGGAGGGAGAGCACGACGAAGCGCTCAAGGCGATCATCGAGCGATGCCTGAGTCTCGACCCCGAAGCGCGTTTTCGCGACATGGTCGAGCTGTGCGAAGTCTGGGAGCGCGAGACCTTGATTGCCCGCCATGCCGCCGAAATGGAAGTGGTGGCTCGCAAGTTGCGCGTTGGCCGTCGCTGGAAGCGCAGTCTGGGCTGGGGTCTCGCCGCTAGTCTCGCCGCAGGAGCGGGAGCCGGGATTGGTTGGGGCGTGCGAGAGCATCAGATGGCCAGCAAGCTCGATGTGGAAATCCTCGCAAAATCGGCTGCGCAAAAAGCGAAGAGCGAAGCGGTCGACGCGCGCGAAGAAGCCACTATCGCCAAAGACGTGGCCGAGTCCGAGCTCGAGCAAGCCCAGCTCGATCTCAAGGAGCTTGCAACCAGCCGCGAAAAGCTTCTCGACTGGGCCTTGTCAGAAGGGGGAGACGGTTTACCCACTCTCATCGGAAGGGACGGGCGATTGGATCTCCTCGACAAGCATTATCAGAAGCTCGCCCAGTCCCAGGGGAGCCTTGCCAAAAGGTGGCAGGAGCAGTGGCAAGCCGAACGTGCCCTCCTCGCCCTCGCCCGCGATGAACCAGAGGAGGCCCGAGACTTTGTCTCGAATGAGGTGAGCCGTCTGGGCGGCATCGGTCTCACTCGACTCCTCCTGAAAGAATCGGGAAGCAAAGAAGCCTCTCGCGAAGACTTGGCTCTAGCCCGTAGTTTGGCCAAGAAGGTCAATGGTCCGCAGTCCGCCTGGTTGCAGGCTGCTCTCGACTTGGTCGAAGTCCGTAGCCTGGAGCGTAATGGGCAGAAGGCTCGCTCTCTCCGGCTCCTTTCCGAGTTGGCGGCCAAAGTGGGCAAGCTTCCTTCCTCGGAGCCGGGCACCATCTCTCTCTGGCGTACCCAGTTGCAACGCGAGGCCGCTGATGTGGCCGAAGGCGCGGGGCGCGAGGAATTGGCGGCAGAGTTCCGCCAAGAGATGGTCAACGACCTGCGAAATGAACTGGGTGCAAAGGGGTTGAGCGAGAACATCAAGAAGGAGCTGGCTGAACAATTCGTCATCGCTGCGGAAGGCTTGGCCGAACAAAACTATTCCCGTGGCGAGCTCGCCAAAGCGCGCGCTCTCTCGCTGGAATCGCTCAAGTTGATTCCCGAGAGCGCCCACTCACGCGTTCAGATAGCCCTTGCCGTGCACCATGCTGTGATTGGCGGATGCGAGCGCGAGAATGGTCAGACCGAAGCCGCGCGGGAGTCTTTGCAAGCGGGCCTCTCTCTTTTGGAAGAACCACGCAAAGACGCGGCGGAGGAGCGTTGGCGTCTCTATCGCTTGGGAATCCTGAAGTGGCAGCTCTCCGGAGTGCTCGGCCAATCCGATAAACCGGAAGAGGAATTGGCGGTCGGCCAAGAAGCGCTCGAAATGATGCGCGGACTCCTCGAGGAAAGTTCATTGCGCCCGAGCGCGATTCAGGTTCACCACGTCATTGGCTATCTCTCCGGGGACCTCGCGCAAGCTTGCGAAACAGCGAAGAAGAAGCAGGAGCGCGACGAGTTTCTCGATGATGCCATCGAGTCCTGGAAGTTCCTGCGGGCCGCCGACCCTGAAGAGCCGGAATATGTCGCGGGCTTGGCCTGGTGCGAGAGGCTAAGGAAGAAATAGCGCCTTCTGAGTTTTCTCTAACGAGTCGGGGTGTTTAAATCGAACAGTTGGGTTCACTGGCGAAAAGAGAAGGGATAATCGGTCGCGAAGATCTGGGGGTTCTGCTTTTCCAAATGGAAGTTCAAGTCGCTATCAAGATGGTGGCGGAGGTTGCCGATGCTGGGGAGCTTAAGAATCTTCCGGGCTGATGAATTCACCCTTTTTCGTTCGTTCCGGCGGATGACCCACCACGCGTTTGAAGCTTTCATAGAAGGTTTGGCGGGAGCGAAAACCACAGTCTGCGACAAGGGATTGAATGGTTCGCTTGGGATCCAATTCCAGTAAAGCCTGTGCCCGCTGAACGCGCAGTTTGGTGAGGTAGGAGCGGGGGGAGGAACCCAGTGCGGAGGCAAAGCGCATCTCGAGCTTTCGCCGCGAAACATTCACTGCATCGGCCACATCGCTGATCCCGAAATCCCTGTTGAGGCGGTTCGTCATGTAAGCAATGGCTTGGGCGACAAGCTCGTCACTGCAGTAATGCATGTCCGTGGATTGCCGGGCATAGACCTTGGCCGGGGGGACGAGGATCTCCTGCTCCGTAGGCTCGTTCCCTTGGATCAGTTGGTCCAAAAGAGCGGCCGTGCGATAGCCAACCTCGACGGAACTCCGGGAAATGCTGGTCAGGGTCGGGATGGAGTGCTCGCAAATGATATCGTCATTATCCATGCCCACCAAAGCAATGTCTTCCGGGATGAGGAGGTCAATTTCTTGACAAGCTTCCATCAGAAGTTGAGCGCGAAAGTCGTGCACCGCAAAGACTCCGCAGGGCTTGGGGAGTGATGAGAGCCAGCGGGTGGGTTCCGCGATTCGCCTCGTCCAGGAGAGGTCTTTTTCTTTGTCTGCCTCCCGCAGCATCACCTCACATTCCAAGCCGGACTCCGCTGCTCGCTCGACAAATCCGCGTTGCCGTTTCTCCGAATAGGCAAGATTTTCCCAACCGAAGAAAGCCAAGTTGGTGAGTCCGCGCGAAATCAGGTGTTCTGCAGCCAGTCTTCCCGCAGCGTGGTGATCGACCATGACCCGGGGGACACCGTGACCGCTTTCCAGGCCCCCTGCTAGATTGATGACGGGAATCTTCATCCGACGTGCGCGGGTTAGCTCGTTTGTATTGTTAGAGGCCAGAATGATTCCGTGACCGTGCCAGCCTTTGAGCGAGGTGAGAGAGACCGCCCCTTCGCCCACGCCATGGATAGCGGGCGGGGTCGTGAACAAGTGCCAATCGCCATGTTGCTTGGCGAACTGGCGGATTCCGTCGAGGCAGCGGGCCATCCACGGGACTGAGGTGGGATAGAGGATGGCGATTCGGTAGGGAGTGGTTTTGCGCAAAACTTTACAGAGAATGCGCTTTCTAGCTCTTGTGCGCAACAAGGAAGTAAACGTAATTTGGGAGTTCAGCAACCTTCAACGGCTGTTTCAACAGCACGTCGTGGAAGAATAAAAAAACCATAATGAAACAAACAACCCATATTAAATTCCTTGCCGGGCTTACGCTTTTTGCTGCTTCTGCAAGTTCACTTTCAGCCGCTGCGCTGGTGATTGCCAATCCGAGCTTTGAGGACGATACCGCGCCGGCGGTTGGTGCGACTGGCTGGACGGTCGTCACCACTGGCGGAAACGGATTTTTTGTAGCGACTGCAGGCTCTCCTGATTCCACTGTCGACCCGGATAGTGCGGCTGCCGGGAGCAATTGGTTGTCGGGCAACCGATTGGTCACCGGAACGGGTAGCAGTGGTAGCGGCGGAACCCAGACCATGTTTCAGGTCGTGGATATCAGTGCCGATGCGGCCTTGATCGATAGCGGCTCTTCGACTGTTGGCCTGACCTGGCAATTTGCCGACAACGATCCTGCCGATGAAGGCTTCGTGACCATCTCGTTCTTCTCAGACGTGGCAGGCACCACTCCGCTGGGTACGAGTTTGACTACCGGGGGCATCGCAGCCACTTCCACCACTGGCAATAGCGCCGCTCCGTGGGTGCTTGAAGATCTTTCTGGTGCCGTCCCGGCTGGAGCACGCTCGTTGTCGATTGAGTTGGAGATCGTGCGCACTTCTGGCTCTGCTGGAAATATTCATTTCGACGACTTCACTGGTTCCATCGATGCGATTCCGGAACCATCGACGGCACTTCTCGGTCTTTGTGGAGCCGGGCTCCTCTTCGGTCGCCGCCGTAAATGTTAGATTCTTTCATGTTAGGAAGTCTGAAGCTGGATCGTGATTCCGGCTTCAGGCTTTCTTTTTTCCTGACCTTCCCCCCTGCAAGAGCAAACCTATGAATATAAAAAATTTTGAGACGAAAGTCGCTGTCATCTTCCTCCTTTGCGGAGTGAGCTGGACCATGGCAGCAGACGTAACGATGGACGAGGCCAACCAAAGTTGGCTCAACGCGAATGTGTGGGATGATGATACAGCTCCATCCGATACGAACGATTATTTCACCGCCATTGTTGGCAACGCGATTATGCGAACCTCGCCGATGAATACCACTGGCGCTGGCAGCGCGGACTTTCCCGGCAACTCTCTCACGGTGGTATCCGGCACTCGTCTTCTGATTAAGCAGGGTGGGACGGAAACCGTTTCGATTCGGAATGGGGCCGGGGATTTGTTCGTCGATGGAGGACGGGTTTCCTTTGGCGGAAATCCAGGGGCGAACAGCCCTATCCTGGATGTGAATCAATTTGTGGTGAATGAAGGCACTGGTGGAGTTGTCGATATCAACGGCACGGTTGTCAACGCTGTGATCGATGGGGTCCTCACGGGAGCCGGCATTTTAACCGTCAACTACGAGAATGCAGGAAGCAGTGCGGGGCGGACAGTCACAATTACTGAAGTTGACGAGACTGGTTTCACGGGAGAGATCCTCGTGCAGGAGGGGTTGATTCTGGATTTCGGTTCAGATGTTAACTTCGCAGGCCTGGTAGAGTTGTTTGATACTGCCATCCTGAACGTGGATCAGACCCTGACCTTTGCTGCTGGCAAGCTTTACGATCCCGTCAATGGTGAAGTCCCCTCGGGAACCTATAGCGGAAGTTTGTTAAGCTCTCTGGGTGCAAATTACGCGGACGGTGGAGGCACCATCATCGTTGGAACAGGAACACCTGGCGACACCGATGGCGATGGATTGCCTGATCTGTATGAAAATCAAATCATCAACTTCGATCTCGCTGACGACGTGGATGGCTTCGAAGATATTGCTGGACCCAATGATGCTCCAACCACAACCGACTTTGACCAAGATGGTTCAAGCGACGCTGATGAGTTCGTGGCTGGTACGAGCCCAACAAATCCAGATAGTGATGGCGACGGTCTCGAAGATGGTCCGGAACTCGCGGGAACCGATAACGACGGGAATTCGCATGGCTTTGGCCCCACCAATCCGCTGAATGCAAACAGCGATGGCGATGCTCTGGGAGACCTCACGGAAATTCGATACAACTCGAATCCGAATGACGGCGGCTCTCTTCCGGGTGTTGCATTGGGGGTGGTCAACGGAGGGTTCGAGGACCCTGCTGTTGCCGCGACCACCGAAGGAATCTCCATGGCTGGCGGAACCGTCACGGGGTGGACTGCGGTCATCAATGACTTTTACGTCACCGATGCTCTTGGTTTTGCTGATGCGGGAACTCCTCCGGGCGCAAGTGAGGGAACCCAATTTGCGACCGCGGATCGACGGGCTCCCAATCCGGATCTTGATGCAGCTGCCTATGAGGGCGGTATTGATGCGACCCTGTCTTTCCAACAAGAAATCGACGTGACGTCACTTGCCGCCGCGATTGATGAGGACAACCAAACGATTCTACTGACCTTCGATTTCTTTGATGCTGATGCGAGTGATGAAGGATTCGTCACCATGAACTTCCTCGATGCTTCGGGAGCGGATTTGGGGAGGTCGTTCACATTCCAGACTGGAGTCAATATGGGGTCGAATTGGATTTCCGCCGTCCAGCAGGCCTACCCGCCAGCGGGAACGCGTATGGTGAGGCTCGGCTTCGAAGTCCGAAAGGTTTTGGTAAACGCCACAACTGCTCGGAACGTGGCCTTTGATAATGTCGGAGCCCGTTTGGTCGACTTCGATCAAGATGATGACGGTTTGCCGGACGACTGGGAGCTTTTGTATGGCTTGGATCTAACCATTAATGATTCTGCAGGTGACCCCGACAGCGACAGTTTGTCGAATTTGCAGGAGTTTGGCTTCCAAACCGATCCTTCCCTCGCTGATACGGACGGTGACGGCATCGATGATGACGTGGAGATTGCCAATGGAACCGATCCTCTGGATGCGGGCGATCCATCGGTCGACCCTGTGTTTGAAAGCTTGGTGTTTACAGAAGAAGGCACCATTGAGGTCACCTTCTCGGGACTCAAGGCTTCGGCTACCTATGACTTAAAAAGGGGAACCGACCTCGTCAATTTCGCGGATATTGTCGATACTTTTCAGCCGACTACCGAGACCTTCACCTTTATTGACTTCAACCCCTTGGCTGAAGAAGTGAGCTCTCGCGCCTTCTACCGCTTGGAGGAGCAATAACTGATAGTTGTTTAAGCATGGCGAATTCTTCAAGAGCCCCAATTTGGGGCTCTTTTCTCACAACTCAAAACGAACGGCTCACCATTTGAAATTTCTCCCGGCACTTGTTTGGACCGGACTGCTTCTTGCCAGTCCCGCGGATGAATTGGCTCTGACGATTGGGAATCAGAGCTGGCTCAATGCCGTTTGGGGATCGCCTGCGGAAGAACCAGTCGCTGGTCAGCAATACGTGACTGCGAGTGGTGTGACTGGAGATTTGGTCCGGACTTCACCAGCGGGCACCACCGCCAATGGCAGTGCGAACTTCCCTGGAACATCCGTGAGGGTGGTGGCTGACACCCGGTTTCTTATCAAACAAAGCGATGGTGAAGTGGCTTCCATTCGGTCGGGTAGCGGGGACCTCATCATCGACGGGGGGAGGGTTTCGTTTGCTCCCGATGGTTCTGGTCACAGTGCGACCCTGAAGGTCGACAAATTTGAGGTCACCTCGGCTTCGGGCTCGGTCTTGGATGTGGCAGCGTCGGCTGACATTTCGACAATCGATGGCACGCTGACTGGCCCTGGCGACCTTTTCATTGCCTACGAGAATGCGGGGCTCAGCGTAGACCGCACAATTGTTTTCACCTCCGTCGACGAGGCAGGGTTTACGGGCAAGCTTTCAGTGACGGAGGGCCTTATCTTGGACTTTGGATCTGATATTGATATTTCTGGGACCATCGAGTTGGTGGGCTCGTCGATTCTCCTCGTTGATCAGACCTTGGTCTTTTCGGATGGGGCTTTGATTGATTCAGTCAATGGGGTTGTTCCCTCTGGCACCTATTCCGGCAATAGCCTGAGCGCTCTGGGAGCTAATTATCGGGATGGAGGAGGGGTGCTTGTGGTTGGTGATGGTCACCACCCAGGCGATAGCGATGGGGACGGCTTGCCGGATGAATTCGAGCAAAGGCTCATCGACCTGGATCCTGAGGACCAAGTGGTCGACCTTGCTGATGTCTTGGGGCCGCTGGATTCTCCTGCTACCTCAGACTTTGACCAAGATGGGGTCTCTGATGCTGATGAGTTTGCGGCTAGGACGAATGCGGCGAATCCCGATACCGATGGCGATGGTCTCAACGACGGAATCGAGTTGGCCGGGACGACGGACGCGACGGCTCCGGATAGCGATTTGGATGGCTTTGGTGACGGGGTGGAAGTGTCAGCGGGGAGTGATCCGACCTTGGAGGAGGAGACTCCTACTCTGGCAACGGACAACCCGCGCTCCTTGCCTACGGTGGTGCCGGGCGGCGAAGGGGGCTTTGCTCTTGTCAGTGATGCTGGAGCCGTGACTCTCGTCTACGACGATGGTGACGTAAAGGTCGTCGGAATCGCGGCAACTCTGCTAGCCGACGATTTGGAAGCGATTTCCGGAACAAGGCCTTTGAGGCAAAATTCTCTGGAAGGGCTCAGCGGGCCGATTCTACTCGCTGGGACCATCGGAGAAAGTGCCTTTGTCGATCAGTTGATCGACGAGGGTAAATTGGATGTGTCGGGGATTCTGGGCAGTTGGGAGAGCTATCGCTTGGAGCTCGTTGCCAATCCCTTTCCCGGGGTTTCCGAAGCTTTGGTTGTGGCAGGAAGCGACCGTCGTGGCACGGCTTACGGTCTGGGAGCTCTTTCCGAATGCCTGGGCGTGTCGCCTTGGACATGGTGGGCTGACGTTCCTCCTCCAGCGAGGGAGGAGATTCACATCGGGGGCCTTCCCCTGAATTCCCTTCCGCCGAGTGTTCGCTTCCGGGGTATCTTCATCAACGACGAGGACTGGGGCTTGCAGGAATGGGCGGAGAAAACCTATGAAGCTGGACCGGATGAGGTAAAGGACATCGGTCCCAAGACCTACGCCAAGATATTCGAGTTGCTGCTGCGTCTGCGCTCGAACTACTGCTGGCCCGGGATGCACCCGAGCACGCGGGCTTTTCATTTCTATGAGGAGAACAAGGTGGTTGCTGATGACTACGCCATCGTGATGGGGAGTTCTCATGCCGAGCCGATGCTATGCAATAATGTCGACGAGTGGAGCCGCTTCACTTCCGAGAACGGGTATTCCAGCAACTGGAACTATGCCCAAAACAAAGCGGCCATCGTGGACTACTGGGACCGGCGCGCGCAAGCGACTGCGGGTTTCGACTCCATCTATACGGTAGGGAAGCGAGGGATCCATGACTCCGGAATGGTGGAGGGCTCTGGCACTGCTGAGAAAGCTTCTTGGCTGAATACGATCTTTGCCGACCAGAGACAGATTCTGGCAAATCGGGTGAACCCAAATCCAGCCCACGTCCCACAAATCTTCGTGCCCTACAAGGAGGTCTTGAGCATCTACGACAGTGGCTTGGTCGATGTGCCGGAGGACGTCACGCTGATTTGGCCGGATGACAATCATGGTTACATCCGCCGTCTCTCCAATCCGGCTGAGCAGGAACGCTCGGGAGGCGGGGGAGTCTACTATCATCTGTCCTATTGGGGAGCGCCTGCTGATTACCTGTGGCTGGCTTCCATACCGCCATCCTTGATTTGGGAGGAAATGATGAAGGCGTATGAGAACCGTTGCCGCCGGGTCTGGATCTTCAACGTGGGAGACATCAAGCCCATGGAATTGCCGATGGAGTTCTCACTGCGGTTGGCTTGGAACGTGAATTCGTATGGGCTGGATTGTCAGCAGGCTTTCCTGAAGGAATGGGCTGCCCGCGAGTTCGGTGCCAACGCTGCGGATGCCATTGCCTCGGTGATGAATGACTATTTTCGGCTGAATCACGCCCGCCTCCCCGAGCACATGGATTGGCGAAACGACGATCCCGGTGCACCCGCTCCGGCGTCCGGTAGCCACTACCCACTCTTTAGCCAAGTGCACCATGGGGATGAGGCTGGAGACCGCTTGGAGGAGTTCAGGCTGTTGTCCGAGCGTGCGGGGGCCATCTATCAAGCTCTTCCTGCCGGCCAAAGGGATGCGTTCTATCAGTTGGTCGTTTATCCCGTGCTGGGTTCTGACGCGATGAACCGCAAGTTCCTGCACACCGCGCGGGCACACCGGGGAGTGGCGCAGAAGAGAAAGACTGTTGCCGCTGACTCAGCTGCTGCGGAGGCTGCTTTCCAGGAGATTCAAGACGAGACCGATTTTTACAATCAAAGTCTCTCCGCTGGAAAATGGAACGAGATGATGGACTGGAAGCCTCGAAATCTGTCGGTCTTCAATCTGCCTGATCAGCCTCAAGATCCAGGGGCTCAGTCGCTAGGTTTGGGCGTGGCGGTGGAAGGGCGATTGGAGCCGAAATTCATCGGTGGTTCGGTGGCGAGTTTCTCGACTTCACTTCATGCGGTTGATGATGCGGAGGTCGTGAGCCCAATGCAGGAGGCGACTTTGGATGGTCAGCGTTGCCTCTGGACCCCGGGCACGGGAGGAGCCGCTCCAGCGGGGGCCGGTGGACGTGCCAGCTATCACTTCGAGATTGCAGAGAGCGGCACGTATTCGATTCGGTTTCAGGTGAGGACGCCTTCTCCCAATGATGACTCTTGGTATCTTTCCCTGAACGGCTCTCCTCCGGAAGAATGGAACAATCTGGGAGTCGGTAATCCGACAGGGTGGCGTTGGCGAACTTGGAAGAGTGTCGAGCTGGAGGCTGGAGCGCATTCTCTCGTGGTGCATGAGCGGGAGGACGGAGCTGCCTTCGCTGCAATCGTCATTGAGAACTCGTCGGAGAATGGCGAATTGGGAGAAGATGATCTTTTGGCTGACTTTCGATTGCCCGAATTCAATTCCATGACGAAGCGGTCATTCTTTATCGACCTCATCAATACCAATTTGGATTCGGTCGCTTGGAGTGCATCCGTCAGTCACCCGTGGGTTCAGCTTTCGAAAACTTCCGGTCAATTGGAAAGCGACGACCGGCTGACAGTCGCAATCGATTGGGATGCCTTGCCCGCTGAAGAGGAGTTGCAGGGGACAGTGAAGATTGAGCAGGGGACGGAGTCGATCGAGGTTCCTCTCAACGTCTGGAATCCGATGCCGTTGCCGGCGGCTGATTTCATTGAGGAAAACGGGGTGGTCGTAATGGAGGCGGAGCACGCGTCTGCCACTCGACCTGGAGCTCCGGCCCAGTGGCAGTTTCTGCCTGACTTGGGTCGGGGGGAAGGTGCGATGATCATCTCGCCGACGGATACGCCTAGTTTGGAGAGCCCTCCGGAAATTCTCGCGAGCTCGCCGTCGTTGGAATATCGTTTCTACTTGAGGAATCTGGGTGAGGTGAAGGTGATCGCAGACTTTCTCCCTGCTCTGTCTTTGAACAACGAACGGGGTCGCCGTTTCGCAGTGTCTATCGATGAAGCCGAACCAACGATTGTTTCCCTGTCTTCGCAATCGGGATCAGGGAGCGATTGGTCGCGCTCAGTTCTTCAGAAAAAGATTGCGGGTCAGTCACTCCATACCATCTCGACAGCCGGGGTGCACACTTTGAAGGTTTGGATGGTGGATCCGGGGCTGGTCTTGGATCGGCTGGTCTTGAGCACCTCGACGATTCCCTACAGTTATAATGGCCCGCGGGAAACCTCGGCTGAAATCGACGCGGTGAGTGTGATCGGTGAGGAGGAAACTCTTTCGGTCTCGTCCGCCGACCGCTTCCGCAGGATTGTCAACTATGGCACGCTGGAAGTTCGCGACGCCGATCTGCATTTGTTGGGTGACCTCTGGAACTACGGAACAGTGCGGGTGATTGGCGATAGCGAGCTCAATATTGGTGGCAATCTCGCAAACTTTGGCTTTCTGGATCTCCTCACTTGGTCGGGAGCTCAGTCGGGCAGCGTCTCGCAATTGGGCAATGTGCTGATGCGGGAAGACATCCGTGTGGAGAACCTCCAAGTTTCGGAAGGCGACTTTCGTTTCGAGGTCCCTTCCTACCGAGGCCATTTCTATCAACTTTACGAAAGCGCGACCTTGCAGTCTGGTGATTGGTTTCCTGTTGGGAGTCTCCTCGCCGGACTGGGGCAAAATGGAAATCCAGAACGGCTCTCTTATCAAATCCCGATCAGTGAGTTTCAGAACTTCTTCAAGATTCAGGTCGATTGAGAAGAAATGGCCTTTTTGTTGGATATGTCACCGCCGCCGAACAACCTTTTAGCACTTAAATTCAATTCTCAAATTACCATGATCCCATTTCGTCTTAGGATTCTTTTATTACTCGGGCTTACACCGATACCGATCGTTGCCGCTGAAGTTGCGATGACTGCGAGCGATACCAGTAACGGGGGAACCACTTCTTTCAACGGTGATTTGAACCGTTGGAGTGATGGGCTTGCTCCTCAATCGGGAAATACCTATTTCAATAAGGCTTATCTCCTTCGCACTCCTTCATCTGGCTCGGCACACACTTTCGCGGGGGACTTACTCACTATCGGCCGGAGTTCCAACTCGATTGGAAGGCTTCTTCTCAAGGGGACCGATGACTCGACCCTGACGGTTGGGAATCTTATTTTGGATGGTGGTCTGATCGATATGGGGGTGGGGAACGGAACGATCACGAACAACCTCGCGGGAGCGATAACGGTCCTTCCCGAGTTTAAAGGCTACCTCACCGCCGAAGGTTCATCGCAGCCCGGCACCGGAGGCGAGACTTTGGACATCCTTGCTTCCATTTCCGGGAGTGGGGAAATTCAGATCGGTGGAACTTGGGGGGCGGCAAGTCTGGAAGGACTGGACGTGCCTACCGCGGCAATCAGCAATGCTGCTGGAACAATTCGGCTATCGGCCACCAACAGCTTCGACGGGCACGTTACAGTGGCTGGCAGACCCGTCAATTCCACTCGAGGGGGCTTGCAGTTGGCTCATCCCGAGGCATTGCGCTTTGCGACCCTGAATCTTACCACGACCAATTCCACCAGTGTGCCTCCAGTGTCGTTTGCGGCCTCAGTCAATACGGAGCCTTTTCAAATCGCGGCCTTGGAGGGAGACGCCACCCTGGTGCTCGGGGATACGACCGACTCCGAAATCGTGCTCGAAGTAGGAGGAACGGGGGCGAGTTCCACTTTCAACGGCGTTTTGGATGGTCCCGGAGTTTTGAAAAAGGTCGGAGCGGGGACACTTCGCCTTTCGGGGGAAGCGGACCACGGTTGTCGAATTTTGGTGGCGGAGGGAGTCGTCGAATTGTCGGAGCCTAGCTTGGGAAATGAATCCGAGGTCTCCGTTACCACCGGAGCCTCTCTCCATTTAACCCATGGCGAGACCGATACAATAGCGACTCTCTACTTCGATGGGGTGGAGCAGGACGAGGGGGTGTATAGCGCTGCGAACTCCGGTGGTCGAATCACGGGCTCGGGGTCCATCAATGTGGGGGATGAGCCGGAACTCGTCTCCAACTATCGCTCCACCCGCAAATGGGTTCCCTATGACGGGACCGCGGTCACTCCCTCTTCGGATCCTGACTACTATGCGATCCCGTTCATGCCCGTGACCGAGAACGCGACATCCGGGTCCCTCAAGATTGCGGGAGGTGGACAGACGGCGACCATTCATTACAGCTTGGAAGATGCCGCGGTGGTTCAGATTGCGGCAGAAGCTTTGGGGGACGATGTCGAGCGAGTTACGGGACTAGCACCTGAAGTTTCCACCGCGACCCCGAGCGATCGGGAAGTCATTCTGGTTGGCACTCTTGGTTCAAGTCCCCTGATTGATTCGCTGCATTCTTCGGGGAAAATTGACCCTTCCGAAATTGAGGGAAAGTGGGAGGCGTATCTGGCTACTGTGGTCGAAAACCCACTGCCAGGCGTGGCACGCGCGCTTGTCATTGCTGGAAGCGACCGGCGGGGCACCGCGTTCGGAGTCTTTGCTCTCTCGGAATCGATGGGCGTTTCGCCGTGGTATTGGTGGGCAAATGTTCCGACTCCATCGCGGTCAGCCATCCACATCGCGGGGAGCCATGTTCAGCATTCTCCTGGGGTCAAGTATCGTGGCATCTTCCTCAATGATGAAGACTGGGGACTACAGCCTTGGGCTGCAAATACCTTTGAACCGGAGGTTGGAAATATCGGACCCAAGACCTACGCGACGATCTTCGAGCTGCTGCTTCGTCTGCACAGCAATTTGATCTGGCCAGCGATGCATCACTTCCCAGTTGAAACCACTCCATTCTATGAAGTGCCGGGAAACAAGGAGATGGCGGACGACTATGCGATTGTCATTAGCACCTCCCATCATGAGCCCATGCTTCGTAACAGCTACGAATACGATGAGGGGGACTTGGGCCCCTACAACTATTGGACTAATCGCGAGAATATCGCGCAGTTTTGGGAGCAGCGGGTTGCTGAGACAGCTGACTACGAGAATATCTACACCATGGGGATGAGAGGTCGCGACGATGCTGGGATGCTCGCCCCCTCGGGAACCAGCAATCGGGAAAAAGCGCGTAAAATCCAAAACGAGATCATTCCCGACCAGCGGCAAATGATCACGGACCACGTCAATGCTGACGCTTCCGAGATTCCGCAAATCTTTATCCCCTACAAAGAGACCTTGGTCCAATATCAAGCTGGGCTCGAGTTGCCTGATGATGTGACCATGCTCTGGCCGGACGACAATCACGGATACATCCGGCAGCTTTCCACAGATGCGGAGAGAGCTCGTTCAGGTGGCTCGGGAGTCTACTATCACTTGTCCTACTGGGGAGTTCCCACCAGTTATCTCTGGTTATACAGCACTCCGCCGGGGATGACCTGTTCGGAGATGATCAAGGCCTGGGACTTCGAGGCTGATAAAATCTGGTTGGTCAATGTGGGTGATTTGAAGCCCCACGAACTGGGAACAGATTTCTTCCTTCGCATGGCGCGCAATCCGGAAGGGTTCCGGAACTTTGATCAGCGGGTTTTCTTTGAGCAATGGGCTTCCCGAACTTTCTCTCCAGCGCAAGCGGAGGGGATTGCCGATGTGCTCGAAGAGTATTTCCGACTTAATATCACGAAGCGACCCGAACATCTCAACCGCTCTAACAGTGGATTCAGCCTCGTGGACAACGGGGATGAAGGGCAGAAGCGCTTGGATGACTTTGCTACCATGACTGAGCAAGCCAACGCGATCTATCAGCAGTTGCCCGCGGAACAGAAATCGGCTTTCTACGAAATGGTGCTCTACCCGGTGAGAGGTTCCAACCTGGTGAATCGTCGCGTGATACTCGCCGAGCGCAGCCGCCTGTGGGAAGAACAGGGGAGAGCATCGACCAACGCGGTGGCAGCAGAAGCCGAAGCGGCTCACGACGCCCTGTTGGCCGAGAATCAGTTCTACAACGAAGTGAACGCAGACGGGAAGTGGAACCTGATGATCGATCCCATGCCCATTTCGCAACTCCCCGGTTGGGCGCGCGAGACTCAGAACGCGTTCATCATGCCTGAGGTGGGAAGCTTCAACGCTGCGGGTGGAAGCTCCCTCGGAGTGGTCGTTGAGGGCTCGCGGGAACCACTTGAGGCAGGCATGCCAGGTGAGTTGCCGATGTTCAATAGGCCGAGCGACCCGAGTTACTTCATCGATGTATTCAACCGGAAAAGCGGAACCATGAACTGGACTGCGACCACTAGTGTCCCATGGATCAATTTGAGCGGGTCCCAAGGAAGCGAAGATGCTCGGATCTGGGTGCGGATCGATTGGAAGAAGGCCCCCCGCGGTCATGCCGTCCCGGGTAAAATCACGATCAGTGGTTTAGGGGGACAATATCAGGTGAATGTTCGCGCCTTCTATCCTCTCGATCTGAACCTAATCGATTTACCCGAACATGTGGAGAACAATGGTCTCGTGGAAATCGAAGCGGAAGACTTTGCGGAACGCGACGATTCATCGGATGGGGTTGGTTGGCGATTGGTCGATCAGGCGACCGCTTCGGAGGACGGCATGACGATTCAGCCGGTCACGGTGGATAGCCTCAATCCAAATAATCTGCCGGATGATACCCCGTCACTGACCTATCGGTTTTATACCTTTGGTTCCGGTCCTGTTAAAATCTCGACCCAGTGTTTGCCCACGCACCGCATCACCTCCGACCATCCGGGATTGCGCTATGCCATTTCTCTCAATGGAGATGAACCGCAGATCATCGATGTGAATGCCGTGGAGTATTCCTCGGCTTGGAATGCCAACACTTTGCGAGCGGCATCGATTGGAGTTTCCAAACACAACATCGCCGAACCAGGAATGCAGGCTGTTCGAATCTGGATGGTCGACGCGGGAGTGGTTTTGGACAAACTGACGATGGAGATTGCTTCGGGAACATTCGAGGCGGAAGACTTGGAAGTTCACAATTCGAATCGTTCTGTCGTCGAGTTCTCAGATGGACCCGCGAGTGAAGGGGGAGGACTTCATATCCAATCAACTTCCGTGAATGACTTTGCCATCTTGCGTCTCCCCGAAATGCAAGCCGGGGATTACGAGTTAACCGTGAATGTGAAACGATGGACGAGTCGGGGAATCATTCAGATGGCAATTGCCGAAAATCCTTCGGGTCCCTATCAGAACATTGGCGGTGAGTTCGATCTGTATGATCGCAATGGGGTTTACGTCGAACTTGAGTCTGTACCGGTGAGTTTCAACTTCGATGGAACCAAGTATCTTCGATTCACGGTGGTGGGGAAAAACTCCGCTGCGACCAACTATTGGATCTTGCTCGATTATCTCAAATTCGAGCGAGTGAATTCCGTGAGCGGTTTACCTCTTCGAAACTGGCGCAGCGTCTACTTTGGAAATCCCAATGACGAAGCTGACGCCTCGGATTACGCTGATCCGGATTTCGACGGAATTCCCAATCTGTTGGAATACGCCACTGGAAGTTATCCGACCTTGGCAAGCGCGAGTCCCGTTTCTTCGGAATGGGTGGGCGACTTCTTTACCTTGAAATTTGATCGGGCAAAGGTCGCAACGGATGTGGTTTATCGAGTGATGGCCGGCAACACTTTGCCTCCCGAGACTGAAATTTGGTCGAGCGAAAGTAATCCTTATGCGGGAGGGGAACTCTTAACCTTTGAGGAAACGGTTTTCGATGTCCAGAGCGTGGCAGCCAGTCCGACCCGCTTCTTGCAACTGCAGGTTGTTCGTCCCGACTGAGAAAATTGCCGGATTAGGTTCTTGAGGTTGTCAGGTTGAACGAGGGACCTATCTTATTCGAAAGTCTCCAGAGCCAAATTAGCAGCCCCGAGCATACCGGCTTCGTTACCAAAATGGGCGGGGAGAATTTGGAGGTGCTCTTTGAAAGGGTCTCCGATTTGGGAGAAGAGTTTTTCCTGCAAAGGCTTGAAGAGAAGTGGTCCCGCTTTGGAGACCCCTCCGCCGATGATAATGGCCTCCGGATTGAGAAGAAATACGGTTGAGGTGAGGGCACAGGCGAGTTTCTCGGCAATCCCGTCCCAGACTAACAGCGCGATGGGGTCGCCGGCTTGCGCGGACTCGGCAAGTGTCTTGGGGGAACAGTCGTCGAGTGAAAGGCGATGGCCAGCTTCGCGATAGAGCTCGCGAGCGCGGGCTACGATTTCGTTGTTTCCAATATATTCTTCCAAGCCGCCATGATTGCCGTAGGGGCCCGTCCGGCCCTTGTAGTTGATGGAAACGTGGCCAAGCTCCGAGCCTACGGAGTTTGCCCCCCGGGCGAGCTTGCCATCTATGATGAGGCCACCGCCGACTCCAGTACCCAAAGTGATGGCCACAAGGTGATTCATGCCCATACCCGCTCCCACTTTCCACTCTGCATAGGCCATGGCGTTGGCATCGTTGTCGATGGTGGCGGGGAGATGGAGTCGGTCTTCGAGCTCCTTTTTCAGAAAGACGTTCTTCCATCCCTGAACGTTGGTGAGATTGTGAACCCGGCCGGTGGGAAAGTCGACAAAGCCCGGCATTCCGGCTCCGATGGCGCAAATGTTAGGAAAAGACTCCTGCAGGGTGTGAACGGTGCGCGCGATGTCGTCGATGAGGGTCGTGGCATCGAGGTAATCCTGAGTCGCGATGGGCGGTGCTTTGTCGAGAACTTGCGAGCCCTCCACCACGCCAATTTTCACGGTCGTTCCTCCGAAGTCGATGCCGATAGCCTGTTTCATGGCGCGACTCTAGCGAGTAAGGGGAAGAGTGGGAGTGTTTTTTAAGGCCTCTTTCGGGGGGCTGGCAGCAGGCTTGTGGTCTGAGCCTCAAGGCTTGAGCGGCTTGCTACTGGTTATACTAGTGACGCAAACTATCGTTGTGGGGTGACCCACTCCAGCTGCCGCTCAGGGCAAGTGTTAGTCTCAGTCTCGGAGTCAGCCTGCATTGCTGATAATCCGTTGCTATACTCCTTTCTTTGCGAGTAGATGCCGGGTCTAAGCTGTTTACGAAGTGAATTCACCTTGTCTAAGAGGGTAGATCCGAAGCTGTAGGTAGCGTCGGAAAGGTTTCTTATATGTATTTGACCGTTTCTCGGGGTAATGGAAGTTCGATTTCATGTTGCCTTCGGTTTTGTTTTTTTTCGTTTGGATTTTCTTGAATTGATATTGGTGGGTGACGACGAAGTGGTTTTGTAGTAGGTGTAATTATGTGGAAGTTCGGCTATTTCTGAGAGAGGGATTAAGTTAACTGAGGTTGAAATCGAAAATTGGACGAAAAAAATAAAAATGTTTTGATTAACTTGTTTTTCATCTTTTTGTCTTGTCCGGTTCTATATTTAGTTGTCTATCGAGGCGTCGCCGTGATGTCGGGAAATGTCTTACTATGAAATTCCAATTTTTGACCGGGAAACAAAAAGGTAGTGAAGATGCCTTTTTAGCGATTCGTGCGAAAAGTTATCTTTTGAGCTTTTGCGTTGTCTGTTTCTTAGGGAATTTGCGAGCCCAAGAGTTGCCATTCGGAGTGATTGCCGATTCTTCTATGGCTTGGGAAGCGGACGGCTTGCAGCCTGATGGGCAGTGGCAATTTGGTAGGTATACTGCGCCCGGAGATTCGAGCAGTTTTGTCGCGTCAGGGACTTGGCGTACTTATTATGGAGGGGTCGATAGCTGGATCGGGGCTTTGGGAGAAATCTGGGACTCCTCGGGTTATCCTCGGATTGGTAAGTATGCAATTGCCCCTAGCTCTACCGAGCCTGCAGTTCGAAGGTGGACGAGTGATTTCTATGGGGACGTCGTTGTTCAGGTAGATTGTCAGCAGATTCAGCAGAGTGTGAATAATCAGGCTTTCAAGTTTTATAAGAATGGCCTGCTCGAGAATGTTTTTCTGCTTTCTCAGGCGTCTCATCACCTTGTTTCTCAATTTTCATGTCAGGTTTCGGAGGGGGATGAGTTGGATTTTGTGATCGATTCGCTCGGAAATGGGAATGCAGATTGGACGCATGTTGGGATTAGGGTACTATTAGAGAACCATGTTTCAGACGCTCTCTTTCATTACCCGTTTGATGAGAGAAATGACCTTCCTACGGGGTGGGCTTCTGATGGGGTGCAGTACGATCGACGAAGCCGAGTGGCCGACTTCAGTGGGTCAGACAATCACGCTGTGCTTCACGATATGAATCGGGACACAGAGTCCGTGCAGGGGATACACGATCAGGCGCGGATGTTTGACGGAATCAATGACTACGTTAGGGTTGAAAATACGGATATAGGTGATGGTCTAACGCAGCTTACGTTATCAGCTTGGATTAAGCCTACTAGCAAGGGCGAGAGGGAGGGAATTGTTGGTTCAACGGGAAACGATCATTTTGGTTTCACATTTGCCCCTGTGAATGAAGGAGTCGGTTTTCCGGTCAAGTTTTCGGCCAAACAGCAGTTTGTGGTGTGCCCTGACTTCAGTTGCCCCATAGGCGAGTGGACTCATGTAGTTGGGATTTGGGAGTCCGGAGAATCCCTGAAGATTTACCTTAACGGTGAGAAGGTGGCCCAACATTCTTTTCCTCCAGGAGGAACCGTAAGCGTTGAAGATTGGATTCTAGGTAGCGATCGATTGATGGAGGGAAGGTTTTTTGATGGAGCACTTGATGAGGTGACTTTGTTTCCAAGTGCATTGAGTGATTATTCTGTGCGAAAGTTGTACCGGGCTCGAGCTCGGTTCGAGGGAGTGGCTGGAACTGCATTCTATTACGATGGTGACCGCGATTGTGAGCCGTTAGCGGTAGGGGCAGAACAAGGGAGCGATGAGCTGACTCTTGCCGCATGGGTCAATCCGTTTAAGAAGAACGAAAACTCAGCAGTGATTTCGAGTCTCGGTGCTGACTTCTTTGGAATTCTACTTTCAGGGTATGGGGAAGGAAATCCCATTGAATTTCGGGCGAAGAGCAAACGTCTGACCGGGCCTGATTATTCTTGTCCAATCGGGCAGTGGAATCATGTCGTCGGAGTTTGGAAATCTGGTGAAATTCAAAAGCTCTATCTAAACGGAGTCGAAGTGGCATCGTCGCCCAGTCCTCCTCAAGGGGTGGTTGACATTGAAAAGTGGATGCTTGGGCGTGATCGCAACATCCTTTCCCGAAATTTCGAAGGCCTTTGTGATGATGTCGTTATTCTTTCTGAAGCATTAGATTCGACGGAAGTGGATTCGCTTTATCGGCAATCACTTGCTCCAGACGCAGTTGGACCGGTCGAAATGGAGGGGTTCCTGCGATTCGACCACCGCAATGTGGGAGCAGGAGATCATTCTCTTGTTACTCTCACGCGAGATCGAGAATTTCACGCTGCTGGTTTGACCGGTATTGGAGACTTTCTGCCTGCTTCCTCGACCGGAGCTCTTGTTACAAACGCCGGTTCGACTCACTTGCGCGGTTATCTTATCCCCCCGGAAACGGGCTACTATCATTTTTGGGTATCCGGGCAAGTTAGCGTGGAGCTTTCACTTTCTCCTGATTCTCAGAAGTATACCAAAAGGCCCATCGCCATGCTCTCGCCAGAGAATGGAAATGCCACTGGGATTGATATTCGATGGGGAAATATCTGGAACGTGTTTTCGAGCCAACTCAGTGATTTCATTTGGTTGGAGGAAGGGGAGCGATACTATATTGACGTTCTACAAACGCAACGTAATCGGGGTTTGACCTCTCACCTGAGTCTCGCATGGGCGCGACCAGGGGGGCAACAAGAGGCCATTCCTACTGAATACCTTCGGCCGTATGTCTTTGAGAACGAGGATACAGACGACGATTATTTGCCTGATTCTTGGGAGCTTCAATATGGCTTGGATATTCATGACAATGGTCGCAGCGACGCAGAGCGTCAGGGCGAGTATGGTGATTTTGACGCCGATGGGCTGACGAATCGTGAAGAGTATCTCTATGGCTGTGATCCAACCAATAGTGACACGGATGGAGATGGTCTCAGTGATTTGGCGGAAGTTCGCACCTATGGGTCAGATCCTGCGGTTTCGGATGTTTCCTCTGAGACTTTGGTGGCCAACATATCGCCTGCTTCGGTCTCAGGGTTGGGGACGAAGTGGATCGCGACTGGAGGGAATGGAGTCGTGGGGGCCTCCTTCCGTGGCGAGGCCGTTTGGGATTTTTCTGTTCCTTCCGACGGATTTTGGGTTCTCCAAGTGGAGGGCTTCCTTCGAGGGGATCTGAGGGCGGATGAGATTCTCCCTGTCCAGATCGGTATTGATGGAACCGAAGTTCTCCGGGGAGAAATGACTTTCAGAAAAGGCGATTCTGGAGCCATTCGGATCCTCACTCCCTACTTATTTGCAGGGAGTCATCAGCTGAGTCTCTTCGCAGATAACTACACGGCGCGGAGGACTCTCGAAGTCACTTCAATCAAAGTGGTAACTCCAGGGGGTTTGGATGCTGATGGTGATGGGATTGTCGATTGGGTGAGGCAGAGCTTGGAGGAGCGGAGTCATCTCTTTTCCCACGTCACGTTCACCCACACTTCCCCCGCGTTTGTTGAAGGGGTGGCTTCTAGCCCAAACTTGGTTGATCTGACTTATATTACTCGGTCAGGAGAGACCAATCGCTCGATGCGGTATAATAGTCAGCAGTGGGACAATATGCTTCCGGGTTTCTACACCCGTCTCGATAGCTTTCAAACTCGCCTCCAAGACCAAATGAGGGCCGGTCACGGTAGAATGGAGGGAATCTTCGCATCCTCTTCAGCGGGTCCGGGGCACTCCAAGTGGTTTGCTCAGCTTCCTCTTCAGCGCAACGAGGCAATTGGATACGTTGCCCAGTTCGAGAACCTTGGCATTGCTGAGAACAGGGTCATCGTTTGGACTCCTTATAATGTTCTGGATGGTGGTTCACTGACCATTCCGGTTGGTTCAGATCTTCTGTTGGGGGCTTGGATTCAGGATTGGGATTGGACGACGGTGTCACTCTCGATCAATGGAGAGGTTCACTCTTTCCCTGCAGCCGAAACCCATGTCGAGCATTTTGCCCAAGCTGGAACCTATGTGATTTCCGGGTCGCATCCACAGGGCCAATCAAATACGCTGACGGTCTATGTTCAGGATGCTCAGTTGCAACCTGATCTTGGTTTGGGCGAGGAGCGCTACCGAATGGTTCAGTTCCCGGGAGTCGAGGCCGAACTGGCTCTGGATTCCGGAGGAGAGATCCGAATTGATGAATTGATGAGTTTAGGGACGGGGTCGGGCAGCGAAGCCGGGCTAGGGGGGCTGTTTCCTGGCGTTCATCGTACCGCCGCTCGGATGTCAGATGCCGCACCGATCCTTGATCAGGAACTTGTTCATGTCGTGGGTGTTTCTGACGGATTGCGCAATGCCTTTGACCATGCGGTCCCAGTTGGAGATGATTTGTTTCAAGTCATTTCTCCTTTCCTGGTCACGCATCTTCCTCCGGGAGCCTACGTGGAAATCACGATATTTGCCGGGGGGGTGATGTTCCCGGACGGAACCACTTTCAAGACCCTGACTGCTTCTGATTTTGATGAAAATGGACTCATCTATCTGGAGTTTCTAGTCCCTGCCGGCCGTCTCGGCGCCCCCTGCCATTACTCCAAGGTCTTTGATGCTGACGGCGTCAAGATTTGGGGCAGCACCAATTAATCGAGCGCAAATCCGAGTCTTCGAGAAATGAACCTGACCCGTCACATTCTAATATCGACCATAGCCTCGCTATCGGTGGTGATTCTTGCGCTTCTTTTTCAACTGAAAAAGGCGTCTGCTCCTGCGGCCCGGTCCGTCGTGCTCACGGAGAAGAAATCGGCGGTAGAAAGCGGTTCTCCGACTCCTCACTTGGTTCGGCAATTGTTAAGAAATGAGCTCTTGTTGGAAGAGCAAATCGAGGCCGTGAGGGCCTTGCCTTCTGATTTGTCTCCAGAGGAATTCGATTCTCTTTTTCAAATCATCAAAGAACCCGCTCCGGCAACCGTCAACGCGGCTCGTTGGTATACCTTGCAAAACGAGATCATGGAGGTGCTCCGGGACTCCAGATTTCATTGGAGTCAATACCCGGTTGAAATGGCTGCTCTCATGGCCGACCGCAATGTCGACCCTGTCGTGCGTGACTACTCCGCGCAACACCTCGCACTTTATCTTGGCGATAGGTCGCACGAAGTTGAGCAGACCGTCATTGATCCGGTCATGGAGTCTTACTTGGCCCTATTGCAGGGGGAGCGCGAAGCATTTGAGCAAGTCACGGGTACCGCGATGATGGCTCTTTGTGACTTGTCTTCCAAGCGCCCCGAGCTCGTGGAGCCCTATCGAGATTCCCTCGAGGCTATCTTTCTCTCCATCGCAAGTCAGGAGCGTCCGGCTACCCTCGCCAATCAGATTTCTGCCATTCAGGCTTCAGGGCGCATGGGATTCGTTTCCCTTCTTCCAGTGGTTCGCGAACTCGCGAAGGACCCCTCAAGCAATCCCTCCATTCAACTCAGCAGTGTGGCCGCTCTGGGCTACTTTGCCGACTCAGCCGACAAACCCTTTCTTCTTGAGCTGGCACAAAGCTCCCAGCGAGTCCGCTTCGCCGCCGCCGCGGCTCTCAAAAACTATTCTGTCACAACTGACTAATTCTCCTAATTCATGAAACCGTTTTTATCGAAATTTGTTTTCTACCCGAAAACTGCAACCATCTCTTTACTGAGTTTGTCCTGCTTCTTTTGGGCAACTCAATTGGAAGCGACGAATCCTCCAGTTGGATCGCCAGCCTGCAGCACTTGCAGCAGTTGTGGATGTTCAGAGTCTGGCGGGAACGATAGTGATTCCGTGGATGACCAAACAAACGCCGATGAGAATGCCGGTGGGGAAGACGACGACGAGCCAGGCGAGACCGATGGCTCGGCTCCGGGAACGCAGACTCAACAGACCGGAGAGCAGGCCCCAACCAACATGGCTGCCAATACTGACGGGGGAGGGCAGGACCTCTATCCCGCTGACTTGGCCAATGCTGCCCAAGGCAAACCCTACTTGACTGTCGCCGCCGCGAATGGAGGGGGCGCGGCGATGAAAGTCCGCTTCTTTCTAGGGGATGTTGCCAGTCCTCGTCCAGCCGATCATCGCTCGTTCTATTATGCTGGTGGCGTCAATAGTTTGGAGGAAGACCTGCCTGCCAGCTGGAAGGAGAACGAGTCATTTTTCAATGCCGCCACCACGGGCGGTCTGGTGCCATCGTATGCGACCATGCGGGTCAGCCGGGCCCATCCCGACATCTTCGACCCAGAGGAGATCCTGACCTACAATCATGCGGTGTATATGGAGGTTGACCGACCTGCTGCCGGGGTCAGGGAGTTCAAGACCAAGCAATACCGGGTGGTGGTTTCCGAGCTTTCTGCTCCCGATGAAGGATTCAAGCTAGAGTATTACCACCGGAAGCCGACCAATCGTTTCGACCCTCTGGATACGGCTGTGACCAAGACTGTGACCGTGAGCAATCCGACGCCGGGCTTCTACCGCTTTGTTGATGTTCATAGTGTCTGGAAGGATGGCGCAAGCAACAACCAGCAGCGCTACATTCGCTATGATTTGCCAACTGCAAAAAGTGAAACTCCTCCTGCCATCGGTATGCTTGAGGCCGGCCTAAGCGTTCGCAAGACCGTCTATTTTACTCCCCCGACCGGAGCATTGACCGCGCAAGGCGACGGACCTCGCGAGGAAATCGCCTTTCTAGACACTGTTGACGGTGCCTTTGTGAAAACTGTTTGGCTTCCCTCTCTGAACACGACTCCGGCTTCTCACTACATCGCTTCCCAGGAGCTGCTTCGCCATCGTTACTTTGGAGGGGTCAAGCGATTGGTTGCTCACACTCGGGGATACAATACTGACCAGCCACTCACCACTCGCTACGGCTACATGTCCACCCCGGGCAATGTGGACACACATGGTCGATTGCACTTTGTGCATCATCCAGACGGTCGTTGGCAGGTCCACAAGTATTCGACTTCCGTAGGTATTGTTCAGTCCAATGGAAACGAGTTTGTTCTTCCTGGCGAGGGCGAAACTCCGGAGGTCACCACGCTCCTCTACGAACGCATTTATGAGCCAATCGGGAACCAGCCTTTCACCACAGACTTTCCAGAAGAAGGGGAAGAGTTGAACAACTATCGCCTGACCACCCTGACCAGCCCGGATAAATCTTCAATCAGTGAAGTGGTCACCATTGGGGGAACCGTCGTATCCTCCGAGGAGCGGAAATATTATCACCTCGAAGGAATCTACAGCCCGTTTACCGGGGAGTATGTCACTACGACGCAGGCACCCCCGGGACACAATCAGCCTACGATTTCCATATTAAGGCTGCAGCAGCGCATTACCGAGGCAGGCCGGACCACCATTGCGACGTTTGGTTCGGTGGCCAATTCTCCCGATGCGGGGCGCTTGGCCTGGAAAAAGTTTCCTGACGGAACCGCTGAAGTCTATTCCTACGTTAATGACCATGATGGGGTAACGGGACGTTACAAAGTGACGAAGACACGAGGGGCCTATACGACCACTACTGATATCACGGATACTCCCGATATCACGTCCGGGACAACTGAGATCACCGTTTTCAACGCCGCTGGTGTCGCCCAAGAACAACAAATTTCTGAATCCGGAAAGCTCCTGAGTTCTTGGGAGGCGACCGAGTTTGATGCCCAGGGAAGACCGACCAGGATTATCGAGAACGGGGACGTCGATCATCCTCGACTCCGGGAATATGGTTGTTGCGGTTTGCTCTCGGAAACCAGTCCGAACGGAGTCGAAACTATCACCACCAAAGACAAACTGAAGCGCACCAGTTCGGTGAGGGTGGTGTCTGGCGACTGGAATCTTGAAACGACTTACACAATCTATGGCGGACAAACCGCAAACGGGGATCCCACCATCATTACAGAAGTGGTTCGGAGCGGGTATCTGACCGAAGCTTCTGGAACGACAACAGAGATTTTGCTCTCCAAGACCGTTCGGCATGTCAACGGCTTGGTGCTAGAGTCCTGGACCGCCGATGAAGACGGCGATTCGAATTTGGAGAAGACAACCATCGATACCCAATATGGAGTTGATGGTTTTGGCAAAGTCACGACCACCACGGATTCTCTCCAAGGCACGAGGGTTGTCACCACCTACTGTGACGGCAGGACCTACTCGGTAAAGGGCACTGCCGTGGCAGATATTAAGTATGATTACTCTCCGCGCACAGTTCGCTCCATCCGTTTGCAATACGACGGCAATGGAGACGAGATCGTCTCGGAGTGGACCGAAGACTTGTATGATACTGCGGGAAGAAAGACTCGAACCTCTTTCTCGTCTCCCTCCGTCTTTACCTCCTATTCCTACTACACCTCAGGATATAATGGGAATCAGGTGCATCACGCAGACCGTGCTTTTGCGGGGTCATGGGGACGCCTTCAGTCTGTAACGGACCCCGATGGGGTGGTCACCTCCTACACCTACAACTCCGAGGGTGAGCACGAAACCATCTCTCGGGCGATTCCAGGGCACGCGGGATCGCAAGACACGAAGACCACCACCGCAGCCGTAACTCGCGACGGCTACAACGGCTTGGAGACCACTACCGAGGTGATCGGGGCAGGAGATATGGTGGGGGTCGTCGCCTCCAAGTCCTTCCGCTCCGGGGATGGGATGTATAGTCGCCAGGAGAGCTTTCCGAATGATGCCTCGACTTCATTGGTAACCACCACGAAGAGGATCTATTCCGCGACGAAAGGGGAATGGACTGAGAAGATCACCAGCCCGACCACCTTCACCCGGCGCACCTACAAGGATGGCCTGTTAAACAGCGTCGAACTGAAGGAAGCTGACGATGATAGTTTGGACAACCTCACTTCCACCACCTATACCTACGATTTGCTGGGACGGGTGAAAACCACGAACCACTCCCGAACCGGTGTTACCACCTACAGCGGGGTAGCCAGTACCGGGTACACGCCATCAGGCAACCTCTTGGGAATGAAAGACGCCGGCAGCCGACTCACGCAATACGCTTACGACCAGCTCGGCCGACGCATCCAAGTCGATGCTCCCGACACTGAGGACCCATCCGGCACGCCGGACAATACCGACTTCGACAACATCACCCACACCAGTTATTATCCCACCGGGCAGGTGAAGGCCACCTGGGGAGACGGCGTCTACCCACGCTTCTACCAATACGACGAGCAAAACCGCATGACGACGCTTCGCACCTGGCAAGACGCTTCGTCTCTCGACCTCTCGGACGGACTCAGCACCGCCGAAGCAAATGCCTCCGCGACCAGCACCTGGAGCTACAACCCGACTCGGGGCTGGCTCGACTACAAACGCGATGCCGATGGCAAAGGTGCCGATTACACTTACACCGATGCGGGTCGTCTCGAGACCCGCCAGTGGGCTCGGACCCTGCCCAACTCTGCAACCCGTCTCACCACCACCTACGGCTACGACGAGGGCCAGCTCACTTCCGTAACCTACAACGACAGCACCGCCAACGGAGGTTACGAGACCCCTGACCTCGCTTACACCTACACCAAATTCGGTCAGTTGGATAAAATCTACCGCGGGAGCGATTTGACCGTCCTTAACAGCGCGGAGCTCCATGCGGATTATGGATATGATCCTGTCACTTTCCAAGTCACCTCTGAGGAACTTTATCAGGATACCTCAGTTTCTCGGACTTTAACGCGGCACTACGATGACTTGCTTCGTCCTCAAAGCCTCGTGCTTGGCTCGGATCATAAGGTGGGCTATGGTTACGATACTGCTGGCCGCTTGAATCGGGTTTGGCACAATCCCTCCTTGACTGCAGGCGTGCCGCAGGGAAGTGCTGACTTCATCTATGGCTACGAGGACGATTCCTATGGGCTCATTGAAGAAGTCGCCGGGCCCGTGCACACCGTCACAAATACTTGGGAAGGGGATCGTAACGTTCTCGATACCAAGTCAAACGTCAAAAATACTGGCAGTGTCACCGTTTCCGAGTATGATTACACCGTGAATGACATCGGTCAACGCACTCGGGTCGATCGCACGGGCAGCGCCTTCCCTGTGTCTACCGCCCCTTTTGTGAGTTGGAGTTATGACTCCCTGGGTCAAGTCAGAAGTGCCGGTTGGGACAGTGCTTACGAAAGTAACGATGAACGTTATCGCTATGATTCCATTGGCAATCGCGTCACGTCTTTTACTGGGCCCGAGGAGCCTGAAGACTTGGATGAGTATGTCGCGAATGGAGTCAATGAATACACCTCCACGCCCTTCGAACGCACTACGAGCTACGACAACGACGGGAATATGACCTCCGGGGTCGTGCCGGGAGAGACGGGAGCGGCTGGCACCGAGTATGAGGACGAGGATAATCCCGATTTTGCGGCAGCGACCGACTTGACGTGGGATGCGGAGAATCGGCTGGTTTCCATAACGGTTGGCGGCGAGACCTTTTTCTACGATTACGACTACTTGGGGCGGCGTATTGTCCGAAGTCGCTCAAGCGACAATTTGGAAATGCATTTTTACTATGATGGCTGGAATTTGATTGCACAGAGAAATCTTACGAGTGTGGGACTTGAGACTCTGGCCCGCACTTATACATGGGGACTCGACCTTAGTGGCAGCACGCAAGGTGCAGGCGGAGTCGGTGGGCTTCTAACGGTGGGCTTCAGGAATGGGAGCAACGTCATGCAGGATGATTACTATCCCGTTTACGATGGCAACGGGAACATTTGCCAATACCTCGATAGCAGTGGAAACACAGATGCCCGTTACGAGTATGACTCTTTTGGGCGTATCGTGGTGAATGAGGGGAATAATGGCTTGAATCAATGGCTCCGATTTCGTTTTTCAACGAAACATAGGGACTATAATACTGGACTCTACTATTACGGCTATCGTTATTATGACCCGGTGACGGGGAGATGGCCAAGTAGGGACCCTATCGAGGAATACGGTGGAATTAATCTTTATAATTTCATAAGCAATAGCGGTCTAGATCGATGGGATTTTCTTGGGTTTTGTGAAGGTGAACGCTGCGCGGGAAGCGATAGAAATACAATGAGAGGTTCGATCTCTGTGGTGCAGTTCGTAATTGACAATGTTAGACTGACCAACACGTTACAGGATCTTAAAGACCAAAAGCCAGGCACTGTTGCCGACATTATCAAACAGTTTAATGACCGAAAAATCAGAGGTGTTGGATTCTTCCGTCTTGATTTTGAGATAGGTGGCGAACTTGAAGTAACAATTAAATGCGAACGCTGTACCTGCTGCTGGGACGCTGAACCAATTTACTGGTACTGGTGGGAAATGTCACCAGTTGTAAAGAAAGTCTCTGTTCCCAAATTCGAATTTCCAGTTTTACTTAGAGCTTCACCTGGAATTATAGGCAAATTAAAACTACTCCAAAACGCTCTAGGAGCTGCAAATAGCGTTGATGATATTGAGATTGATTGGGCGACGGTCTTTGAGTTGAGTGAACGTGTTAATCAAGACCTTGGAGAGTTTTTCGAAAAAGCAGTGGAGGGAACGGCCGAATTTTCTCAGTCTCAACTTGATAGGATTTGTGATGAGCACTGGGATTCAACAACCGAAACTCCTGATTGATTATGAAATATTTGAGAATATGTTTTTTGGCGGGCCTCCTATTCAGTAACTTTAGTGCGGCGCAGGATTTTTCGTTTTTGGATAAGGCAGGCTATTCTTTTAAAACAATCGAAATCGAAAGTGAATATGAGAAAACTCATGTCCGAGTTTTTACTGCAGGCAAAAATATTCCGATAATTGCAGAAGGTTTTGTGCAGGATAGTGAAATTACCACCGAATTTTTTCTTTGCTTTTCAGATTCTGTCCCAACTTTTTTTCATTTTAAAAAGTGGAAAAGTATCTCTCATCCTACCTTGTCTGCAAAGAAAGAAGGTGAATTGAGTCAGTTTTTGCTTAAGGTTCAAAATGGAGAGTTTGGGAAATTAGAGAATGAGGTGGTAGATTCTCGATTGTGGAAATTTTTTCAAACGGTAGCTACGAAAATACAACAAGAAATACCTTTGGTTAAGAATCCCGATTCGAAGGCAAAATAAGGTGCTTCGCTGGGGTCAGTCTTGAATGGCACCCATCAATAAAAATGCCTGACCCCTTCCAAAGAATTAGAATAAAAATGCCTGACCCTTTACAAAGAGAATTGACGCGGAGGGCTAGATTTGGCAGGATTTTGGAATGAGACGGCCCCGCGTCAAAGTTCCCCCCGGTCATGCCCAAGCCTATTAT
>NZ_BMXI01000001.1:62458-65957 GCF_014651675.1 Roseibacillus persicicus | reverse complement strand
AGAGGCTCCATTCCGGGCCTTCCGCTACGCTCCAGTCCCTCCATTCCACCTCTCCAACTACGGAGCTAAACAAAAACAACCGCCCCCAGACCAGCATCAACTAAAGAGGCAATTTACTGGCAACGATAACGGGACCACTTCACTCGTCGCTCCATCTTATGTTATAGCCAAAAATGAAACATCACCATCTCCGTGCGATCTGTCTCCGAAAAATACCCCATCTTGAGAACAAGTGAGCCAAAAAATAGGCTCGCCCTCAAAGATCACCGTCTTTGTTCCGTCTTGCAAATCCAAGCTGCAAATCTTTCCTCCATTTTCACTTTCACCCACCCAAATTAACTTCGCCCCGCAAATGCCATATCCTCCTTCGGGAATATACAATCGATTAACTGTAACATTAACTTCCACCTTGGGTATTCTCATGCTCTTAACAGTAAACAATTGCTGTTTCCTATCAACCCCGTCTACAGCAACTATAATAGCCCCTAGCTCCCCTTCAGCTCTCCACGGAACGACAGCGAAGAGCTGAAAAGAGTCATCTAAATCACCTCCTAGCGTTATCTCACCTACGAACTGGCCCTCCCAGTCAAAGAAATAAACAGACACCCCCTCAGCATCAAACATTGCGAAACCGGCCTCGCCTAAAAGCCATACACGAATATCCTGCCACGAAGAAGGGAGCGAAATCTTCTTCTGGTCATCAGTCAATGTGAAGACTCCATCCTTTTCAAAGTCCCATAAATAGTGCGGATACTCCCCGTCGCTCGTTTCACAGTATCCGATAATTTTGCTGCCATATCCTTTACACGGACAAATTACATTGGCCCCACTAAACCTCTGGGTTTTACCTGTATCTAACTCTACCACTACAGCAACCCCGTCCTCACCATCTAAAATTGCGACGTTATCAACAACATGAACCAAAAAATCAAATTCCTCTAAGCAAGAAAAACGTTCACAAGATTTCTTCTTAAAATCACAAACCCCTAGAACACCTTCATCCGCGTAAACGAACCTGTCCCCATCTACTTTTATATGACGATCTAACAAGACACCAGATTCGTGAAACGTCCAATCCTCAGTGAATCCAACCGAGTCTAAAACAGTAAATCCACAAAGATCTCCATGCCACAAAATCAGCTTCTCTTCAGAAAGCCAATCGACCCAACCAAGAGCACTTGGAACACTCGTGTTTTTCACCAATTTCATTATGAGGATATTAGGCCGTGTGGACAAATTGGAAGCTTTTCAAAATCAGTAAATTCCGGCACTCTGTCGCTGCTTTGAAGAATAAAACGACAGAGATGCCGGACGTGCTTTATCAGCACGTAAAAAAATTAACTTAATCAGTTTCAGCGTCGATCTAACATTTTAAAGAAAGGTCGGAAACCCGCCAATCTTTTCAAAACAATGAGCGGGATTTGGTAGGTTTTCGGAATGAGACGACCCCGCGTCAAAGTCCCGCCCGGCCATGGCCAAGCTTATTACCATTGCGTTTCCCGGGTGGTGGGGCGGGAGTTTTTACTGGGGGAGGCGGAGAAAGAACAGTTCGTTCGCTACATGCGCCTCTACGAGAAGCTCTACGGCTTGCGGGTGATTTCTTATGCGGTGATGTCCAATCACTTTCACATTCTCGTGGAGGTGCCGCAGCGTCCGGAAGACTCGGAATTGCCTGATGATGCGGGCTTGGTGGCGCATGTTCGCAGTTGTCTGGGCGATGAGGCGGCGACCGAATTGGAGTGGGAACTGTCCCACTATCGAGGCCAGGGAAATGACAAGTCAGCTGAGGAATTGCGCGAAAGGTGGTTCAGCCGGATGTGGGATATCAGCCGCTACATGAAGGTTCTCAAGCAGCGCTTCACCCAATGGTTCAACGGCCGCCACAACCGCCGCGGCACTCTCTGGGAAGACCGTTTTCGCTCGGTTTTGGTGGAAGGGAAAGGGGCCGCCATCAAGACCATGGCCGCCTACATCGACCTCAATCCTGTGCGGGCGGGCATTTGTCAGGATCCGAAGGACTACCGCTGGTGTAGCTACGGCGAAGCCGTGGCGGGAGGCCAGCTGGCACAAAAGGCCTTGCAGTGGCTTCAAAGTTTTCGCGTTGATAGCCTAGGCGGAGTCGAACACCCAGCGGGCCCAGATGCGGCAGCCGTTTCGCCAGCGCCAGTGGTTCCCAACAAAGAAGCGCTCGAGAGATGGCGATGTTACCTTTTTGGGGTTCCTTATTCCGAAAAAGCCCGCACGGAAGTGCAGTGCCATTCGGGTCAGTCCACGTGCAGTGCCATTCGGGTCAGTCCATGCCATTCGGGTCAGTCCACGCATCCGAACATTTTGCTGGGATCCCCTTTCAATTTTCATCATTCTCCCTCCAATGGCCCGTGGAGATGGCGGAAAGTTCATCTTCTTAGACGATGCCAACCGCCTTCTCTTCTTAAAATGGCTCAGCGACGTTTGCGAGAGCCACGGGTGGAAAGTTCACGCTTGGGTCCTCATGGGAAACCATTTCCACCTGCTTTTGGAAACTCCCGAAGCCAACCTCGCTTCGGGTATGAAGCTTCTGCTTGGAGCCTTTGCGCAAGCTTGGAACCGGAAGCATCAACGCCGTGGACATGTTTTCCAGGGACGCTACAAGGCGATCCCTGTTTCCGGTGAACTCGCTTCGGACGGAGCTCAATTCAGAGTGGTTGCGGACTACATCCACCTCAACCCGGCAAGAGCCAAACTCGCAGGTGGTCCTCATGGCCCTCTCATCGACTACCCTTGGAGCAGTCTTAAACATTACTCCCGAAATCGGAGTCCAGACTGGCTCGTGCGAGACCGTGTCCTTGCTGCTTTCGAATTGGCCAAGAATGGGCGTGGTAGACGTGCCTATGTCAAATACTTGGAAGAACGAGCGAGCAATCATCGAGGAACACTTTCTCCCGAAGCGATGAGCGCTCTCCGTAGAGGCTGGTATCTCGGCGATGAGTCTTTTCGTGATCGACTTCTAGCGATCGCAGATACTCAAGGATTGAAGACTCGCAAAAGAACTAGCCTTACTCCAGAAATTTTAAGAAGCCATGGAATCACAGAAGCAAAGAAGATCATTCAGAAAAGCTTCGAAGAACTAGAACTCACGCTGGATGATAAACAAGAGTCGCTCAGAAAGGGAGACTATCGAAAAGTCGCTATCGCGACGCTCCTGAAATCCAAAACAGAAGTCACAAATCAGTGGATCACCCAGCAACTCAAGATGGGCCACGAAAACTCGGTCAATCGTCTTATCCGAAAAGGAAAAGACGACAGCGAAACAAAGAAACTCGTTCGACGCCTCAACAAAATGTTCAAACGCGTGGACTAGACCGTTTTTCAAATGAACTTGCCGTTATTCGGAGTAGGGATTGCAGACTGATTTAAGAACATCAGGTTCCTTGAGGAGCGCTCGGATGGATTGAAAAACCTTCTCGTTGAGTTCTCCCCCATGGCGAGTGACGAAGCCCGCCAAGCAGTCTCTTTTCAA
>NZ_BMXI01000001.1:0-62448 GCF_014651675.1 Roseibacillus persicicus | reverse complement strand
GGCACTCTCTGGGAAGACCGTTTTCGCTCGGTTTTGGTGGAAGGGAAAGGGGCCGCCATCAAGACCATGGCCGCCTACATCGACCTCAATCCTGTGCGGGCGGGCATCTGCCAGGATCCCAAAGATTATCGCTGGTGTAGCTACGGCGAAGCCGTGGCGGGGGGCAAACTGGCGCAAAAGGCCTTGCAGTGGCTTCAAAGTTTTCGCGTCGACAGTTTGGGTGGAGTCGAGGGCTCAGCGAATTCAGATGCGGCAGTTGCTTCCCAAGCTGTTTCTCAGAAAGTAGCACTCGAAAGGTGGCGCTGCTATTTGTTCGGGGTGCCTTTTAACGAGAGGGCTCGCGAGGAGGAGCTTTACAAAGAGAAGCAAGGAGGGAAGGCTCATGTATTCCGAGCGAGAATCTCGCGTGAAAAGGCACTCGAAGTGATGAAGGAGGGAGGGCGGCTGAAGCAGAGTGATTATCTTCGCTGCCGAGTCCGGTACTTCAGCGATGGGGCAGCCCTAGGCTCCAAATCCTTTGTGGAAGAAGTTTTTCAGTCTGCCCGAGATCACTTTTCCCCCAAACGCAAGGATGGTGCGCGTCCCTTGAAGGGGCTCGAGTTGGCTCCAATCCGGCAGAGAATCTATAACTTGAGGCAGCTTCAGAAGGATGTTGTGAGTTGAGCTTATTCAGGTGAGCGACCGGATGAATACTGGCTTGGATGCCATTGTGTGATGATGGAAGTTTGGCTTATTTTAAGCGTTTTCTATTGGTTTTTGATGTCAGGGTAATGTGTCTACTTTTAGTGGGTTTCTCGCGTCACGAAGTTGAAGGTTTTCGGGTGAAACACTCAATTCGTTTTGTTTCTCCGAGCCTCTTGTCTTTTGCGAGGGAAGTTATGAGGGTGATGGTTGTCCACCGGTGAAGTTGGGCTCTCGGTTTGATAATCAATAAGGATGAATTGACATCGAACGGCCGTTTGACTTGTTCGGGATTGAGGACGTTTTGAATGTCGATTTCGGTTCTTTCATCCTTGGTGTTTTCAGGGTTTCTGGTCTTTTTTTAGAATATTTTGCAGAGAAATGAGGTGCGGAACATTCCCTATTCCTGGAAGAACCCATAAACCCATGAAAAATAATCTGATAATCGCTTTGAGCACGGTGGCAGCTGTTGGTGTCGCAGAAGGAGTAAGTATTGTGTCTGACAACTTTGATGGCTTGGCTGCCGGGGCTGCAATGGATGCAAGTGCGGACTGGAATGCGAAGTGGACGACAGGAACGACGCAACAAAATCTCTACAAGGGGGATGGATCAGGGGGAGTGAACTTGGACATGTCGGTTGCCGAGGTCAATTATCACGCCTTGAATCAAACTGGTTTCGTTGTCGGTGGAACGGGCTTCTCCAGTGTGACCATTTCTTTTGATTTCAACTACACTCACAATGGCGGAGGAAACCCGGCTACTGGAGTCAATAAAGCGTTCTTCGGCGCACTGATTTCCGACCAGCCACAGTGGTGGAGTGGTTCCTCCAATACCTTCACCATTGCCAACCGGGGTGGCGCGATTGGGAACAATGTTTCTGGGGCCCCTTTCATTGAGGGATGGGCTACACACTCCTCCATGGGCGTTGATCCGAATGCGGGAGGCACGAGTTCCAACATCAACCTTTCTTGGGTTCTGACCGACAATGGCACCACAATCGACGCTCAGGCCATATATGTCCGTGCTGGTGGGTCTTTCACTTCAACAAGCTGGGACACTGGAGTGCCTTCAGGAACCACGCTTTACGGAGGATTTTCTACCGGCTGGAATGATGTTGGTGGAACCCTCGAGAACGCAACCAATATTTCTAGCATCAACCTCGACAACTTTGCTATCACTGGAGCACCAATTCCAGAACCTTCTGCTGTCTTCCTCGTAGGACTTGCCGGTCTCGGCATCTTCAGGCGCCGTCGTTAGGATATATAGGTCGAGCATTTCTGCTTTTATGCGGGTTCTTTGGGCAATCCCACCTCTACGAAGAGCTGGGGTTATTTCTAGTCGCCCAGAGGGTCTCCGGCTTGATGAAGCCAACAGAAAAGCAGCGTCTTCGGTGAAGAAGGACGCTGCTTTCTGAGAGTGTTGAACGTGGTGTCCTATTTCCGGCGTCGGAGTCCGACAAGGCCGGTCAATCCGAGCGCTCCCAAAAAAGTGGTGCTGGGCTCGGGGACCGCCCCCAAAGTGATGGAGCCGAAAGGAGCGGTATCGGTCACCCAAACGTTTTCACCTAAAAGCTGATAGCCATATTGGATATGGCGCCCGGGATCATTGATTGTGCTGAGGCTAATTGATTGCGGACCACTCAGTCCATTGAGGGGAAGAAAGATATCGAACGATGAGGAGAAATCTGGTGCAAAATCACGGATGAACGCCCTCGCTTGGTGAGCCCCTGTAAGAGAATCAGCCAGAACTTCAAAGTCGAAGGTGACGGTTTGACCGGCAAAGGTGCCTGTCTCTTGAGCAAAAATGTTGGCCTCCATCAGTTTGTTACCGGCTTGGCCCGGACCACCCGGATTGGCAGGATCTGGGGCCGTTCCGCTCGTGTTCTGATACCAGAATTCATTGGGGTCGCCTATTGTGTTGGGAGAAATCGTGATGCTATTGGCGCCGGAATCGGTGGTTGCCGTCAGATCGGATATTCCCCACCCGGATCCGAAGACAAATCCTCCACCATTGGCCGGCAGTTCGAAAACGTTCATAAATCCAATGAGAGGATCGTCGGCATTCAGTGTCACAGTGACTGCCTGTGTGGAGTTGGAAAAGACTACAACGGCAACCGCTGTAGTCAGGAATGATTTTAGTTGTTTGGGTTTCATGGATCCTCGATTCCACCATAACTGCAATGGGTTAGCAATATCAAAGATGACGAGGCCTGGTTCGTCGAATGGGTGCTGGAGCTGAATTTTTTTCTGGCTGGCGGGAGCGAGATTTCCCATCAGAGGGGGCAATGGAGCGACGACGATTTTTAACGACCACGGCTCTAGCAGGTCTCCCATTCGTCAGCCGGGCAGAGCCGGTTAAAGGCTCCTATCTGACGCCTGATAGTCCTGAATACGATGTGGCAAGAGGCTTGTTCAATTCAGACCTGGACATGAGGCCTACGTATATCGCTCGTTGTCGGGATGGGGTTGAGGTCGCAAAGGCAATTCGCTTTGCGCGGGAAGAGGGGTTGGCTGTTTCGGTCAAGTCGGGTGGGCATTGTTTCATCGGCTCTTCGATGGCGAATGGCAGTCTGGCGATTGATCTGGGAGTATTGAGTCAGCGGGCCTACCTGCCGGACTCCCGGAAGTTAGTAGCGGGGCCCGGGGTGAAGCTGGGAAGTCTTTACGATACCCTCTTGCCCCAGGGGCGTCTTTTGCCTGCAGGGTCTTGTTCGGGGGTGGGGTTGGGAGGGTTGACCTTGGGGGGTGGCTACGGGCTCTTTGCCCGGCAATGGGGATTGACCTGCGATCATTTGACAAGGGTGAAGATGGTGGGTGGAAGGGGGCGGGAGATCGACTCGGAACAAGATGAGGATTTGCTCTGGGCTTGCCGGGGCGGAGGTAATGGGAACTTCGGAGCGATCATCTCGATGGAATTCAATACCCGGGCCGCTCCGAAGACTTTTGCTGCCCAGCGGTTTTTGGCGAAGGGCTTGAACTCAGCGAAGGTTGGGAAGTTGATGGAGGGGTGGTTTGGTATTTGCGAGGATTTAGCTGAGCCTTTGTTTTCGGCCTTTGTCTTAAATGGCAATCAGATTTCCATTCTTCTCACTTCTTCTTATCCGAGCAGTGGAAAGGCGTTTCAGGCGACTACGAAGGCGCTTCTCCAGCTGGGTCTGAGCACGAAGGGGGCAAGCAACTCTCCCACCGCCAAGGCTCTCAAGCGATACTATGGTCGCCCGGATCCCTTGCCTTTTTACAACCTCTCTGGAGGATACTATCGATCCTTCGACGATTTGGCTTCGAGTTGCGACTTTGTGAGCCAGAAAGTTTTGTCCACGCCGGGGCTCATCTTTCAGGTGAATACCTTGGGAGGGGCGATTGCCCGGGGGCCGGAATCGGCTTACCCGCATCGTTCGTATCCGTTTCTTGGTGAAATTCAGGCTTATTGGCAGAGGGACTCGCAGCGGGAGAGGCTGGTCGCGGCGGTGAATGCTGTCCAGGGTGAGATTGGGTCCGCAGCACATTATCGCAACTATCCGGATCCGACCTTGAAGAATTGGGAAACGGCTTACTATGGGGAATCTTATCCGAAGCTTCAGGAGCTCAAGCAACGCTATGATCCGGACGATCTGTTCCGGCATTCGCAGTCGGTTCGACCCTCGGCTGGAGCGAGATAAGGGGGAGCAGAAAGCTTGTGGTTTTACAGCCACGCTTTTTCGGGTTCGAGCTGGCCATTACGGATTGCTAAATGATAAGCCTGTCCGAAACTTTACCGATTTATGATTCCATTCGAACGAAACCGCCAGCAGACCATTCCTTCCTCCTCTCTCAAAGTGATTGGCCTCGGAGGAGCGGGAGCCAATATGTTGGACCGTGCTGCTCTTGATGGAATGGAGGGGGCGGAGCTCTTGGCGCTCAATACCGACATGCGGACCCTGGCGCAATCGGTGGCGGGGGAAAAGCTGCAGTTGGGTCCCAATCTGACCAAGGGGCTTGGGGCCGGAGGCGATCCTGAGCTCGGCAAGCAGGCCGTATTGGAGGTGGAAGCGCAAGTTCGTGATGCGGTAAAAGGCCGTAGCATCGTTTTTCTGTGTGTTGGACTGGGGGGGGGCACGGGTTCCGGAGCCGCTCCCATCGTCACGCGTTTGGCTCGCGAGGAAGGGGCCTTTGTTGTGGTTTTTGCCACCATGCCTTTTGGCTTTGAGGGGCAGCGCCGCCGCGACCAGGCCGAGACCGCGCTGAACGAGCTGGCAGTGCTCTCCAATGCCCTGGTGACTTTCGACAATGGCCGGATGGGAGAGCTGGTTCTTGCCAAACAGGGGATTCACGAAGCGTTTTCGGCTGCGGATCGGATGATTTCGGAAAGTATCAAGGCTGTTACCCGATTGGTCATCAAGCCGGGACTCGTCAACGTTGGGCTCGATGATTTGATGACTGCGTTGAAGACTAATCGCTCGCGTTGTCTCTTCGGTTCTGGCATCGCCAAGGGCAAAAACCGGGCCCAGACCGCGCTCAAAAATGCTCTTTCAAGCCCACTGTTAGACCGTGGTAGCCTTTTGCATGATGCGGAGTCGGTGTTGGTCCATGTGAGTGGTGGTTCGGAAATGACTCTCTACGAGGTCGAGCTGCTGATGCAAGGCTTGACCAAGCATGTTCCGGAGTCGGCTCACATCCTGTTCGGCGCGGCGATCGACGAAGCGATGGGAGACTCCCTGAGTGTGACCGTCATCAGCGCCCTCCCTGAGAACAAGCTCACGGCGACCATGCCGGGAAAGACTGAAGGGGCAGCAGATTCAATTTTTGAGGCGGTCGAGGATGATGATGACGACGAAGAAGTCGATCCGGGGGGGACCTTTGTCCCTGCGGTGAGCTTTAAAAAGTCGGAACCAGAACCTGAAGTCGAGGATGAGCTGGAAGAAGAGCCGGAACCAGAGCCTGTTCCTGAAAAGAAGGAGAAGTCGGCCCCGAAGCGGACCATCCTTCCTCCGAGAAGAGAAAAGCCCAAGTCCAAGCCGGAGCCCGAACCAGAGCCGGAACCAGAGCCGGAACCAGAGCCAGTCATCGAGGGATTTGAAGAAGATGAGTGGGACGAGGAAGAGGACGAGGAGATTCCTGCTCGAGGAAAAGTGGAAAGCCCATTTCTAGATGATGAAGATGAGGAGGAAGACTTAGTCGAAGACGAAGATTCCGCACAGGAAGAGGTCGCCTTAAAAGAAGATGACGACCTGGAGGACGAAGATGCAAATGATGATGAAGATTCAGATGACGGTGAAGTCGTTCGTCTGACCTCCGGGGCGGACAAGAGCAAGTCCGAGCCAAAAGCGGACGAGCTTGGGGAGCTGGAGGATGACGATTGGGCGACTGTGCATAAGCCGAAATCCTCCCGCAAGGACGAGACTGGAGAGGCCAAGAAGCGACCTTCGGCAGGCCAAGCCGAGCTTGAGCTCGACGGTGGACCCCGTGGCCGCTTCGAGGGAGAAAGTCCGAACTTGGTCGACGGCGAGGATCTTGACGTGCCTCCTTACTTGCGGAAGCGGGCCAAGTGAGCTCTTGCAGAAACGGGCCATCCCGGTGGCCCGTGCGCATGCGCACAGGAGATATCGACGCTGTTGTTAGAAGCAGAAAAACCCGTGACTCCAGGGGAGTGCACGGGTCGGGGGTTGGGTTTTTTTGAGGGAAAGCGAGTCAGGCTGTGAGGTCTTTGACCTCTCCGCCAGAATTCTTGATGATGGACTGGATGCCGTTCTTGAGGCCGGAGGCGGTCTTGTATTGTTGGCTTTGACCGATGGTTTGCCCGTTGCCGGCTTTTAGGAGAAAGTAGCCTTTGCCATTGGCGGCTTCTTTGGTTTCAAAGTTGTCTTCCGAGGCTCCGTTTTTCTTTACGGATTCAACGCCATTGAGCGCGCCGGATTTATCTTTGTAGGCTTGGCTTTGGAGGATGACTTCACCATTGCCGGCTTTCAGCCGGAAATAGAATTTGCCCGTGCTTTCGCTCTGGAATACTTCAAACATAATTTTGAGGGGTTAGTAATATGATGGTGCCGATGAGATCACCTGAACTCGACTTATATAGGAAAAGCAAAGTGGGGGAGGAAGTCACTTAAAAAGCGTGGCGTGACGGCATCTCTTGGGCTTTTGCTCGTTTGCAAGCTTCTAGGAAAGGTTCTCGACGATAAAGCGGGTTTCCAGTCGATGGGTGGAACCCGGGGCTAGAATGCGGGTGTCGTGACGGGCGTTGGCGGCCTCGATGCATAGGAAGCGTTGGTAGTCGGCATCGGGGAGATCGCCCAGAGAAGCGGCTTTTTCTATCCAAGGGTTCCACACCACTGAGGTGAGGGAGCCCGCCTTTTCGACCACGATGGAGCGTTTCCATTCTGCATCGTGAATGCGGGCAGGAAGGTCGCTCCCGTAGTAGATTCGGTCGGTCTCGGCTTGGAATCGAAGTTCTCCTTCGGTCTGAACGGCTGATTTCTCGGGTCGAGCAGCAGTGTCGAGGTAGGGAGTGTGTTGAAGCCCGGTGACGGTGGCGTTGTCGATATGGGAAAGGGAAAAGTAGCTGTGTAAGGCGCCTCCGACCGCAATGTTTTCTTTCGCGAGGTTGGTTGTCTCGAGCACGATGGAGCAGGTTTGCCCCAGATTGAAGAGGGCTTTGAGCTGAAAGGGGAAGGGCACGTGGGCCTCGATTACGGGAGAAGCTTTCAATTCCAGTTCAATGATCGCGGAGCCATCTTCGACAGTAGCGGAAATGAGATCCCACCTTTCGATTCGCGCGACTCCGTGGGAGGGGTGGGAGTCGGGGTCAGTTGGATGGGCGTTGAACCATGGCCAGCAAAGAGGCACCCCACCACGGATAGCTTTGCCCTGTTGCAGGATGGCTGTGGGCGACAAGTAGATGACGGGGTGGGCGGTATGCGACGGCTGCCAGTGGGTCAAATGCGCACCGTTCAGCGCCAGAGTCGCACTGCAATCGGCGGTTTCGATTTGGAGCGCAGGATAGTCATCCGCGAGTTCGATGGCGGTGATTCCGTTGGGAAGGGTGATGGGCATGTGGACCTTTTAGCGTTCGACCGGTGGGATTCAACGCTACTTTGTTCCGTCTTTGTTTTCCTTCAAGAGAGTTTCCAATTTCGCTGCTTGCTCCTGGATGAGGTAGTTGAGGACTTCGCTTGCAGCAGTGATTGCGCAGTGGATAGTTTGGAAGTGCTCAAGCTCCGCGAGCTCTTCTTCGCCAGAACCTCAACCAGTTTTGTTTCGGCCGGTTTGCTTCACCACCCAAGTCCGAAAGACAGAAAACACAGAATGGCCGCGATTCCGTATCTCATCTTGCTATGACTAGTGACGGACTAGCCCGTTGAAAACAAGAAAGCGGTTTAGTGACGGCGGTGGGCGGGTGGAATTGGCGGCTGGTTTTCACGACCTTAAGCAGTTATGAGCGAGGTCGGGGCTAGAAATGAGCGGAATTTGAGTGCCAATTGAGGGCCGGCTGTGTTTTCTTTGGGCATGGCAGATTTGACTCAGATTGAGGCCGCAGTGCGCGACGTTCCGGATTTTCCCAAGCCGGGAATTCTTTTCAAGGATATCACTCCGGTCTTGGCTGATCCCACTCTGTTTAAGGGCTGCATGGAGTTGTTGGCGGAAACTGCTGGAGGCCAAAAGATTGACAAAGTCGTCGGTATTGATGCCCGCGGCTTCATCTTTGCGGCGGGAGTTGCCCAGAATCTCGATGCGGGTTTTGTGCCCGTGCGCAAGGCCGGCAAGTTGCCTTGGACCACCCACAAGATGGCTTACACCCTCGAGTATGGCGAAAGCGTGGTCGAGATTCATCAGGATGCGGTGAAACCGGGGGAGAAGATTCTCCTCGTTGACGATCTCCTGGCGACTGGTGGCACTGCGGCAGCGGCCATCAAATTGTTGCGAGCCCTGGAAGCCGATATTGTCGCGGTGTCCTTCCTGATTGAGCTTGAAGCTCTCAACGGGCGCGAAAAGTTGGGCATTGAGCCCGTTTATTCTCTTCTCAAATACTAAGATTATGTCATTCGAAAGTTATAGCGAAAACCTTCTCCGTTACCCCGAGTTGGGGTTCAGTCTCGACCTCTCCCGCATGGACATCGCTCCGTCCTTTCGCGAGGAAATGAGTGGTAAAGTGGCGAAGGCTTTTGCCGATATCAAAGCGCTGGAAGCGGGGGAGATTGCCAATCCAGACGAGGGCCGAATGGTCGGTCATTATTGGTTGCGGAATCCTGCGCTGGCTCCCAATGAGCAGCTGCGTAAAGAAATCACCGAGCCTCTCGCGGCTCTCAAAGAATTTGCGAGCCAGGTGCATGCGGGCGAAATCAAGGCTCCGGGAGGTTCACACTTTCAGAATCTCCTGATCGTGGGTATCGGGGGCTCTGCGCTGGGCCCACAGTTTATCGTGGAAGCGCTAGGGTCGGCTTCACCAGTCGCGACCTACTTCTTCGACAATACGGACCCAGCGGGGATGGACCGGACCTTGGAGGAAATCGGGACAGACCTCGACAAAACTCTGGTGCTGGTGATTTCCAAGTCTGGTGGAACGCCGGAAACGCGAAATGGAATGTTGGAAGCAAAAGCGGCCTACGAAAGCCATGGACTCAATTTTGCCCAGCATGCGGTCGCGATTACCGGCGAGGATTCCAAGCTTTTCAACTTCGCCAAGTCCGAAGGTTTCGTGGAAATCTTTCCCATGGAAGACTGGGTTGGAGGCCGGACTTCAGTAATGTCGACTGTGGGTTTGGTGCCCATGGCCTTGCAAGATATTGATGTCGATGAGTTGTTAGGAGGCGCGGCGGCAATGGATGAGCTGACACGTCAGGAGTCTAACAATGCGGCGATGGAGCTGGCTCTGGCCTGGTATCACGAAGGCAATGGCAAGGGCGAGAAGGACATGGTGGTTCTGCCCTACAAGGACTCCTTGCTACTCATGTCCAAGTATCTGCAGCAGCTTGTAATGGAATCGCTGGGCAAAGAGTTGGACTTGGACGGAAACGTTGTTCACCAAGGTATTGCGGTTTACGGCAACAAGGGATCGACAGATCAGCACGCCTACGTTCAACAACTGCGTGATGGGGTGCACAACTTCTTCGCGACCTTCATCGAAGTGCGCAAGCCGCGCTCGGGCGAGTCCATTGAGGTGGAAGAAGGGGTGACCTCAGGAGACTTTCTACAAGGATTTCTTCGTGGGACCCGGTCTGCACTTTATGAAAATGGCCGCCACTCGGTGACTATTTCCATCCCTGAAGTCACTCCTCATACCGTGGGTCAGCTGATTGCACTCTTCGAGCGGGCGGTGAGCTTTTATGCCTCCCTGGTCAACATCAACGCCTATCATCAGCCGGGCGTGGAAGCGGGCAAGGCCGCTGCCGGAGTCTTCCTCGATCTTCTTAAAAAGGTGAGTGGAGCCTTGGCTGACGAGCCGATGAGTGCAAGCGAGATTGCCGGTAAGACCGGTGGCGATGCCGAGGCGGTCTATCACTGTCTCACCCATTTGGCCGCGAGTGGTCGGGCCCGTCAGGTGATGGGTGCAACTGCGGCACAAGATCAGTTTGCGAAGTAGAAAGGGCTGTGGAATTCAGATGAAATTGGCTTGGTTGGTTCCATTTTTTGGTCTGTTGGTTTGTTCGTGCTCTTCCTTTGAGCAAGCGGGCCTATTGCCTCCGAGGGCGCAGAGTTCCAAAATCATGGAGGTGGTCAATGCTGGTTTCGTTCTGTTTCCGAGTCAAAAGACGATCGTCCTTTCCGTGGAAGTCGAGCTCTCCGGCCCACCCGCCGGAGCGCGCTTTCTGCGATTCAGTTTTCCCAGCGGAGATAGTAAGGAGTTTTCGGAATTCAAAGTGATTCCGCTAGGGTCGGCAGAAAGCTATGAGGGCCGGTCCGGGGCGCTCAAGGGGATGAGTTACCACGAATCCTACCCTGTCAAAGTGGAGCTTCTTGCCGACAAGGCGGGGGAAAAAGTGTTGGATACGTTGACCCAATACGTGCGCTTCGAAGTGCCCCCCAAGGCTCTCGAGCGAATGGGAGTTGAGCTTTAAATTGATAGCGAAACTCGTTCGGTTGATTCTGCGGGACCTACCTCAAACTCGCTGGCGCGGTCGGAGTTTGAGTGTTTTGACTTGTTAGGATCTGGTGGAGTTTGCCTCTTCTTCGGATTGGTTCTCGGAGCCACGGGAATACTCCGCAATGATTGTAGTTGCTGCCACTCCACGTTCAAAAAGAGCCTGTTTGATTTCGAGATAGGTGGAATCTTTGAAGAACTCTTCTCTCGCTTTCGGGTTGGGAAACGTGATGATGAACAGCCGGTTGATCGTCTCTGGCGTTTCAGCCTTCAGTGTTTGCGAGATTTCAAAATCATACCGGAATCCACCCCCAACCGACTGGAGCAAGGGTGTCATTCTTCGGCGGTACTCCGCATAAACTTCGGCATCCACCACGTGCAGCCCGACCAGGGTTTCGATCATTTTAACCTATTGAAGTTTTACTCGCGAACGGCTCCTACTTTTTGGGAGAAGATGGTTCCGGTCTTTCGGGCTTCATTTGCCTCTCGGGGCGTTCGGGGCGATCGGGCTTGGTGGCGATTTCGTCCGGGGAAAGGAAGCCGTCGCCATCCTGGTCGTGAGCTTCGAAGCGGTCTTCCGCTTCGTCTTCGCCAAGGCCTCGGTTAAACGGGGCTTCCTGGAACTCGGGGAATGAGATTTTACCGTCCTCGTCGGTGTCGAGGTCCATATGGGAGATGGGGCGTTCCGGGCGGCGCCCTCCATTTTCCCGCCGATCGCCTTCTCCGCGTCCTCGTCGGGGCATGTCCTCGGCGCTTAGAACACCGTCTCCGTTCTTATCCATGCGATCGAACAGCTTGCGCCGCATTTCCTCAGAAAGGCGCTCTACCCGAGGGCTCTTGGCAAACTTTTCGTAGCTCACGGGGCCTTCTGCCAGCCAATTGGGCCGCTCATTGCGGCCATGGCCTTTTGGAGGCTTCATTTCATGGCGCTGAATGAGGCCGTCCCCATTCTTGTCGATGCGTTTGAACAAGACTTCGCGTTGCTCGGGAGTAGCGTTTTCGAGCCGGGGATTGGCATTGAATTCCTCAGCATCAACATTGCCATCCTCATTGACATCGAGTTGTTTGAAAAACCTGTCCGCGAAATCAGAGGTTCGTTCGCCTCGATTTCGATCCGGTCGCTTCTGGCCCTCCTGTTCGGCCATGGCTTGGGTGCCAAGGAGGAGAGCGAGGGATGAACTGGCAATCAGTCTTTTCATTACAGCGATTTAACAATTGGTTGTCTCAAAAGTCGCGCAGTTTTCTTAATAGTTGTCAATCAAACGAAATTTGCCGTTAATCTGGCCGTGCATATTCGTGACCTCCTGGCTGCCAATCAACCTTCTATATCCTTTGAATTTTTTCCGCCCAAAACGGCTGCAGGGGCCGATTCGCTTTTCGAGGTGGTGAGGGAGTTGGCTTCCAAGAAGCCGTCCTTCGTGAGTGTGACCTACGGTGCGGGAGGAACGACCCGGGACCTGACTCACGATCTCGTGATTCGTATTCTGGAGGAGACCGAGATTCCCGCCGTGCCGCATCTGACCTGCGTGTTGCACAGCAAGGAAGAAATCGCTCAGATCCTGAGTCGCTATGCGGATGCGGGGGTAGGCAACATTCTGGCACTGAGAGGTGATCCGCCGCGCAATATGCCGGAATACAACCGGATGGATGACGACTTTCCCTATGCGGGGGACTTGGTGAGGTTCATTGCGAATTTCAACCGAGATTCGACGAGCCCTGACTTTGGAATTGGGGTGGCGGGATTCCCTGAAGGGCACCCGGAGACTCCCAACCGGTTGATGGAGATGGATTACCTTAAGGCGAAAGTGGATGAGGGCGCTGACTACATCTGCACCCAGCTCTTTTTCGACAATCACGACCTTTTCGACTTCCGCGATCGCTGTGAACTGGCTGGGATCAATATTCCCATCATCGCTGGGGTGATGCCCGTGACATCGCGCAAGAGTATGGTGCGTATGGCTGAGCTGGCGGCTGGCGCTCGTTTCCCGGCCAAGTTGCAGCGACTGCTCAAAGACAGCTTCGAAGATGATGTCACTGCTCTCGGGATCGACTTTGCCACCAGCCAGTGCGAAGAGCTGATTAAGGAAGGAATCCCGGGGATTCACTTCTATACCTTGAACAAAGGGCGAGCGACGAGTGAGGTGGTTGAGCGGTTGGCTCTGTAAGGGAAGCGGGGATTATTGCCCCGCTTCTTCCATTGCCTGTTCCCAAGCTGCGCTCAGGTCCTCGGTCGAACGGGAGATGATGTTGCGCAGAGGAATGCGAATCCAGCGGAGGTCGGCGTCGCTTGGGTCCTCGGTCACTTCAGGGAGTGGTCCCACCTTTTCGAAAGCACTCTTTGGCACCGCCAGACTGACCTCTCCGTCCAATACGAAAGGAAAGCGGAACTTCCGGCGGTTGATTAGCTCGAGACGATGCCTGAGCAGTTCCTTGTCTTCATCGTCCTTGGTCATGTAGAGCAACTCCCTGTGCGGGTTGCTGAACTGGAGTAGGCGGAAGTTGTTCAGAATTTTTTCCCCAATATCCTCACCGATTTCCGGCTCGGGAGAGGCTCCGATGGTTCCCGTTGTGGCGTTTTCTGCGGCCGCCTTGAAGATGGTCGATTCCTCCGCGAGTTCTTTGGCGGTTGTCGGGCTGGCTTTGAAGGAGCCTCTGAGGCGGGCAAAGGTCTGGGTGCTTTCCTCCTCAGTTGAAGTCAGTTCAATCTCCTTGAACCAGATTGTGTCGCCTTTGGTTTCGATCGTGAAAGCACCCCGATTGAAGGGGAGCTTGCGATAGGAACGCCGGGGGTCGAGGTGGCTGAGCATTCTGAGCAAAGGCAGCTCCTTGGTGATATGAATGCCCTCCGCTCCTTCGGGGCGGGCTTCGATTTGGTAGCAGATTCCGTCCGACGAATTGGTCGAGCCACTGGCGGTCAACTTGCCAGAAATATTACCGTTGGCCAAAGCGAGTAAGCCGCGGGGAAGGAAGGCGTGAACGGGAATGTTGTTGAGTTCTCCCCGGATGGCAAATTCCGGGCTGGCTCCTCCCGAGGCCATTTCTCCGCTCCAAGTCAGGGCACCTCCATCGTAGGACATGAGGGCGGCAGGAACCTTGAGTCCGCCGGTGCGATCCAACATGACGGTCATTTCCTCGACCTGAAAGTGACGGAAAATGCCTTGCGAAAAGGTTCCGCCGCGGAACTGTAGAGTCCAGCCCTCACTCGTCCGGGTAGCGTGCATCTTGGTATTCAGCAGGGAACCCCAGGTTGCGGGGGCACTGTAACCCCAGGTGAAATTGGCTTCTTTGGCGTCAATTTTCGTGAAATTAAAGTCGGGCCGAGTGTGGAAGAGGGATTGCCAGGATTGGGACGATCTCTCGTCGTCCGCTTCACCTGCTTTTAGCCCAACACTCAGGCTATCGATGGTGATGGTGTCGACGTTCCATTCTCCGAAAAGGCCGCTCGTCAAGCCCATCGGAAAGCTGATTCCACGAGCCTCCAATCCTGTGAAGAAGGAGGTGTCATTGCCCTTGGCGAGAAGGGATTTGTAGGAGCCAGAGCTCATGTCGCGATCGAAACCCAGAGCCGCGATCTCGTCCTCAGCCCCCAGGCCCAGACCGGCCGCGATCCCCTTGTCGAATTGTTTGGGCAGCTCATCGCCCGAGGCTTTCCAGAAGAGGAAACCGCCGTAACCGAGCACCGCAACCACGAGCAACACCACGATGGAAATCAGGCTTCGCACGATTGAACCGACGATTGGGGGGCGTCCCCCAAGCCCTGTCCCTCCGTGAGTTAGCTGGAAGAGCAAGCCCTGCTTGGAAATCCAATCATTCATGCGGCCATTGAATTCTGCCAATCTCTCCTCTGAAAGTTTCATACGCTACTGCGGGTGAGGCGATAGCCTTCCACGGCCTAAATGCCAACAAGCAAATTATCGACGTCTTCTGTCGAATTTCCCTCGCACCCCAGCGTGACCTCCTTTACCAAAGCGCCGTGGAAGAGACCGAATATAAGGTCAAGCTGGACATCTTCGAGGGTCCGCTGGACCTCTTGCTTTACCTGATTAAAAGGGAGGAGCTCGATATTACCGAGGTTTCGATCGAGAAGATCACCCGGCAGTATCTCGATTATATCGAGACCTTCCGAATGCTCAATATCGATCTGGCCTCGGAGTTCATCGTGATGGCGGCGAACCTCATTTATCTCAAGAGCCGGACTCTCTTGCCCAAGCAGGAGCGCCCCCCCGAGGAAGATATTGATGAAGATGATCCTCGCTGGGAGTTGATTCGCCAGCTCATCGAATACAAGAAGTTCAAGGATGCGGCGAGTTACCTCTCCATTCGCGAACAGGAGCAGGAGGATTATTTCCCCCATAGTCCCGAAAAGCCGGAGCTACCGCCCGTGGAGACCGACCCGGTGGGAGAGTTGTCCATCTTTGACCTGATTCAAGCTTTTCAGAAAGTCCTCAAGCGCTTCGAGGCCGCCCATGATTTCGGCCAGATTGTCGATGACAGGTATACGGTCTCGGATAAGGTGGAATACTTGCTGGCGGAGATGCGACCGGGCCAGAGTCGGCGCTTCCAGTCCCTTTTCGAAAATGCGACGACCAAGTCGGAAGTGATCGTCACCTTTTTGGCCGTTCTAGAGCTGATGAAGATGAATCAGTTCCGAGTGAGGCAGGATCTATTGTTAGGAGATATCGAAATTGAGCGCCGAGCAACAGTCTGAGCAGGAAAGGCCGCGCATTGCGCTCTTTGGTGGAACCTTTGACCCCGTGCATGAGGGGCACATCGAGGTTGCGGCCCGCGCGGTGGAGGCCTTGTCGCTCGACCGGGTGATTTTTTTGCCCTGTCGGCAATCTCCTCACAAGGAAGCAGCCGCCGGCGCGAGCGAAGCCCAGAGGCTGGAGATGCTGCGCCTGGCGACGCGAGACCTTCCTTGGGCGGAGGTCAGCGACTGGGAGTATCACCAACCGATTCCCTCTTTTTCCTGGCGGACTGCGGAGGCGTTTCAAGAGCAGTTCGCGGGAGCCAAGCTTTCCTGGCTCATGGGTTGGGACCAGTGGGTTGTTCTGCCGACATGGAACCGCTTTTCCTATCTGGCGGAGCTCGTGGAATTCATCGTGCATGCCCGCGAGGTCGAGGGGGAGCCTACTGCCATTCTTCACGAGGGTGCCCGGGTGGAATTTGTGTCCGGTAATCACCCCGCATCGTCCTCCGCCATTCGCGGAATGCTGGTTCAGGGTGAGCCTGTGCCCGCTGGCTGGCTGGAGGCGCAGGTTGAGCAATATTTGGATCGGAATCGTCCCTATCGGCAATGAGAGCTTGCCAGAGAGGCTTTGCCGTTTCATTAATTCTGGTATGACAATGACTCGCAATCTCTTTCTTTCGCTGACCCTTCTGGGAGCCATTCAGGGCCCGGTCCTTGCGCAGGATGAGGCTTTGGAACAGGAAGAAGCACTCAAGAAGGTCGAGATGCCGGGCTACATGAACCGGTTTAGCAATTTGACGGAGGCCAAGCGCCAAGCATATGGGCAGCACAAGTTGAAGGCTGAGCAGTTTTTCCGCCAGAAGCGCACATTCGAGGCTCTGGATGAGATCTATCAAGCCGTGGCAATCTTCGACGAAGATCCAGGCCTCTGGAACCTCAAGGGGTCTTGCCATGTGGAGTTCCGTTCGTTCAACAAGGCTCGTGAGGCTTTCCAGCGGGCTTTGGCAATCGATGAGAAAAACACGGGTATCCTGTTCAACCTCGCCGAGATGGACTTCGTGACCAAAGAGTGGAAGGCGTGCATCGAGAAGATGCAAACTCTGGCCAAGCGTCTGGAGGAGAACGCCGACGGCGAGATGGACGAGCCCACCCTCAACCTGCATCATCTCGCGCTCTTCAAAACCCTCCTCGCCCACTTGAAATTGGGTCAGGATGCGGAAGCCCGTGAATTGGCCGAGGCCAATTGGGAAGACTGGGACGATACTCCCTTCACCTATTACTCCAAAGCTGCTCTAGCCTACCACGAGAATGACGATGAGGCCGCGAACCAGTGGATCATGTCGGCGGTGCGGGTCTTCGGTGGATTGAACGCGGTCGCCAACTGGCAGGACACTCTCATCGAGTTCGGATACGTGAAGAGCTTCTATGGCGGGGAAGAGGAAGAGATCGGCAACGAATAGCTCACTTTCTTTTATCTCGAATCAAATCAGCTTACGGCATCGCGACTTGAAAGTGTTTCAAGGGCGGTTGTCGCGGCACAACCCCTTCTATTTCCATGAGTTTGCTCCTCGGTGTCAATGTCGACCATGTCGCTACCTTGCGTCAGTCCCGCTATGCCTTGCTTCCTGATTCTCCCAATGCGGAGCCCAGTCCGTTGGAAGCTTGTCAGGCGGCAAAAGCGGGCGGGGCAGATTCCATCACCATCCACGTTCGGGGTGACCGGCGACACATGCAGGAGCGGGACGCCTTCGAGATTCGTGAGAAATGTTCTCTGCCCTTGAATCTGGAGATGGGAAATACCCCCGAGATGCTGGCGTTGGCGCTGAAGTTGAAGCCAGACTTTGTTTGCATGGTGCCTGAGACGCGGGAAGAGGTGACAACCGAGGGTGGCCTCGATGTAGCAGAATTTTTTGAGGAAACTCGCGCTACCGTCACAGCGCTGCAAGAGGCCGGTATTCGGATCAGTCTCTTCATCGATCCTGACCTCCCTCAGGTGGAAGCGGCTTCGAAGACCGGAGCCGAAATGATCGAGTTGCACACGGGAGCCTTTGCCAATGCGGATGGGGAAGGGAAGATTGCGGAGCTGACCCGTATCAAAGAGGCGGCGATCGCGGGACATGGAGCGAACCTGCAGGTGAATGCGGGGCATGGCTTGAATTACGAAAATCTGACCCAGTTTCTTGAGGTGCCCCATCTGACTGAGTTGAATATCGGACACAGCATTGTTGCGCGTTCGATTCTGGTTGGATTCGAAAGTGCGGTGCGCGAGATGAGGGCCTTGATGGGCCGTTACCCGGAGGCCTGATGCATCTGTTCGGAATCGGTATCGACGTGGTCGAGGTTTCGAGAATCGAGGCTTCCATCGAGGAATTCGGTGCGAAGTTTCTCAATCGCATCTTTACCGAAGAAGAACAAGAATACTGCCAGCGCCAAAAGCGGTGCGCGATTCACTATGCCGCCCGGTTCGCGGCCAAGGAAGCGATCTCCAAAGCCTTCGGCACGGGGATCGGCAAGGACGTGGGATGGTTGGATCTCCAGATTGTTCGCAAGCCGTCGGGGGAACCTGGGGTGGTGCTGAGCGGTGCAGCTCTTGCTTTTGCTGAAAAGAACAAGGTCGGCGACATCAAGATCAGCCTGACGCACGCCCAGCACTACGCGGCAGCCAATGCGGTCATTCTCGTGCGGGACTGAAAAAGGCCCGGGTGATGACCTTTGGACAGGTCGACCCGAGCCTCGGCAGAAATGGTTGTTTGGTAGAGTCCTAGTATTCCACGATGGAAACCGGGGTGCCCACCTTCACCTTGGAATAGACTTCCGGCATGGTGGAGCGTTTGCCGCGAATGCAACCATGTGACGCGGGGTAGCGTGGGACGTTGCCGACGTGGTGCCCAATTCCGGTCCAAGTGAAGCGCATCCAATAGGGCATGGAAGCTCCGAGGAATTTGCCGCCGGCGGGGATCTTGTCCTTCCGGGCATCCGCATCACTATTTACCACGCCGCCACTGGCATTGAGAATGCGGCCGTAGGTGTTGGAGCGCTTGTCCTTAATCTTTTCCAAGATTTTGTATTCACCAGGAGGGGTGGGGTGGGAGGACTTTCCGGTAGCGACGGGATAGTCCATGGCAACTTGGCCATCGTGCAGCAACTGGGCCCGCTGGGTTCCCAGATTGATCACCAGGCTGGCACTATCCGGCGTCATGGAAGAAAGGAGATAGTGGTTGCGATAGACGTTGTAGGTCTTCTTGTAATTTGGCTCCGCCTTGAAGTGGTCGTAGGTGCCTTCGGGAAAAGGATTCACGAACTCGGGTTCGCTAGGGACGGTCGGCAGAGTCGGGGCTGCGGGCTGGTCTGAGCTGATGAGGTCTTTCGACCCACAACTCGCTAAAACAACAGGCAGGGCCAAAAGGAGAGCAATTTTGGAAAAGGACATCTTGGAAGGGGGAGCAAATGTGTACGGCATGAGCGTTAATTCAAGTTCCAACCGTGCTCAAGTCCCGCCTGTTACATTTTTTAAACGGTTTCTTCTCAAAAAATTCAGGGAAGGACTAATTGAGGGCTGAATTTCAATGGGTTAGGCCTGTTTCTTTTTTGCGTTCCGAGTTGCATTCCAGCTGGTATCTTTTCTCGGAAACGATGATTTCAAAAGGGGTGATTTTGGCGGGAGGGCAGGGAACTCGACTCGATCCCTTGACGCGCGTGGTGTCGAAGCAGCTTCTGCCTGTCTATGATAAGCCAATGATCTTCTATCCCTTGGCGCTCCTGATGCGCTGCGGGATTCGGGAGGTTCTGCTGGTCACCTCGCGGGATTGGCTACCGAGTTATCGAAGGTTGTTGGGGGATGGGGCTGCCTTGGGAATGACCATCGACTATGCGATCCAGGAGAATCCGGTGGGGGTTCCCGATGGGCTTGTGGTGGCGCGTGATTGGCTCGCGGGGGAAGGCTGCTGCTTCATCCTTGGCGACAACCTCTTTTTCGGCAATTTGGACCCTCTTCGTCAGGCCATGAGCTTGACGGGGGGAGCCTGTATCTTTGCGGTGCCCACCCGAGAGCCGCAGCGGTTTGGAATCGTGGAACTAGGCCCTGAGGGGAAAGTTCTTTCCGTGGAGGAAAAGCCGGTGGAACCCAAGAGTGATCTCGCGATTCCGGGGGTCTATCTCTTCGACGGTTCAGCGGCCTGGCGAGCGGGTTCCCTCCAGCCTTCTTCCCGTGGCGAGACCGAGATCTGCGATTTGATGGAAAGTTATCGGCGGGAAGGGCTTCTCGAATGCCGGCGGCTCGGACGGGGCTTTGTTTGGCTGGATGCGGGCACGGTTGAGGGATTGCTGGAGGCCGGAAACTTTGTCGCAACCATGGCTCACCGGACTGGTTTCGAGGTAGCGTGTTTGGAAGAGATCGCCTGGCGCGAGGGCTGGCTCACTGATGCGGAGCTCGCTTCTCTGGCAAAGAAGCAAGTGAGCAAGGTTCGTCGCGAGTATCTCGAGGGGCTTCTTCAGCCCTAGCCGGGCTGGCAGGAGGGGCACCAGGCCGTTGTCCGGGTGGCAATCGTTCCTCGAGCGAGATCGGTTCCACAACGCGGGCATTGTCCACCCGCCTTCCAACGATGTTGAAAGAGCCAACTTTTGGGCGGGACTTGGGAGACGTAGCCGCCTGCGGCAAAGCCCTTTGATGGGTCGGAGAGAAGACCTTCGTTCTTGTCCGCGACGTGCTTGAGGGCTCCGCGGGTGACAAATTGGGTTTCCTTTCGCAGGGCGGCGGCATCCACGTTCCTTGTGATAGTGGCGGGGTGAAGGTTCATGCGCCAACAGATTTCGTCGGCCATCCAATTCCCGATTCCGGGGAAAGAGCTCTGGTCCAAGGTGAGGGCTTTCAAGCTGGTGCGGGGACGGCGGGTCAGCAGAGACTGGACGTGGGCGAGCGTAAACTTTCGCGACAAGATCTCCGGGGGCAATTGCGCCCAAGGGTCGGCTTCGTGATGCAAATGGGCGCGGCCAAACTGTCGATAGTCGTTGTAGATGAGAGTGAGCTCAGGCAACCGGATGAGTAGGTGATCATGCTTGTGCTCGACATGGTCTGACGGGGCCACTGCGAGGCGTCCGGACATGCCGAGGTGAACTTCAAGCGGAAAAATTTCCCCGTTCTTTTCAAAGGTGAAAAGCATCCGTTTCCCATGCGTACGACTCGCAGTGAGGGAGGACCCGGTCAATGCGTCCTGTATCGCCGCCGCAGGGGTGTCGCGATAGACGCGGGTCTTGGGATGGGTCTGAACGGTGAGCACATTTTTCCCGATCCCAGGAGACCAAATGCGGCGGGCAAGTTCGACTTCGGCAAGTTCAGGCATGAGGCGGTGACAAAAGAAGCATTGGTTTAGGGATGGTTGTAGGTATATCTTTCGGTGGTAAAGAGTGATATCCCCCTTCTATCCATGAAATATCAAAAAGTTACTGAGAAGGCGTCTTGGCCTTTCCCCCTGGTTAGTATTGCAGTGATTCTTTCTCTCTCAAGCACTTCCTTGGAATCAGCGGTCGTTTATTCCACCGCTTCCGCATCGGCTTACACTGCGCTCGACCTCACGCCCCCTCCGAACTCTTCAGATGGTTCGGGAGACGTCTATATTCTTCCTGACTTCGCGAGCAGTGAAATGTTTCTGAGCGATGTTCCGTTTTCGGGATCCACGGTATTGCTGGATACGACGGTTTACTCTTCGCCTTCACCAACGGATTTCGTGGGATTGGGGCTCTCCCCGTCAACAACCTCTCTAACTGTTTTGAACGGGGAGACGGGTGCCAACGGAGCCACTATCAATTCGTCGGATAATTATGTGGGGTTTTCGATGACAGGGGACCCCGACCAGAATGCGAGTCCGATCTATGGCTGGCTCCAGTTCCAGTTGGGGAGTGCATTCTCTGACTCCAGCCAAGCCGTTATCATCGCTTTCGCCTATGAGGATTCCGGACAGCCCATTTCCCTCGGGGGGACCAATACCGTTCCCGAGCCCTCGTCGGTGTTTCTCACTTTAGCAGGGAGTCTGGTACTGTGGGCTAACCGCCGGCGGCGAGCGTGATGACTTCCAGTTGGTCGTTCTCGGTGATGCTGGCAGACTGATGTTCGGTCTTCAGAAGGGCTGCCTGATTGTGTTCGACGATTACAGGTTTGTCCGCGAGGCCAAGTTCATCGAGCAGTTCGCTCACCGTGGAGGCGGAAGTCTGGGCGGGGGCTCCGTTGAGGATGATGGTCATGGGCTGAGGTTGATACTTTCGAGCGAGAGTTTGCTCTCTCTTCGGTCTTCCTGAAGTTCGGAAAAAGGGTGTTTTGTTTGAGGTGAGCTTAGCTGTTGGTCAGAATGGCTTCGTCCCAATCCTTCCAAACGGGTTCCAACCCGTGGGACTCGATGGTCTTGGCAAAGTCTGCCGGAGATCGTTGGTCGTCGATGGTGAATTGTTCGGTGGCGCGGGTTCCAGCGGGTTTTTCCTCGGCCGCGACTTCGACTCGGCGCCCCTTCTGGGTTCGGTGGAGGTCGTCGCAGCCCGCGCCGGTGTAGCCGCCGGGATCGGTGGCGCTGCCAGCTGACATGGAGGTCGGTCCCAGCGTCATCAGATTGTCGCGCAATTGGGCGGGCTCGCGGGTAGAGACCACGATGCCGGTGGTGGGGAAGCAGATGCGGGTGGCCGCGATGAGCTGGACCAGTTGGCGGTCGGTCAGATAGCGGTTTGGGTCGGGGGTGTATTGATAGTTTCCGGCGTAGGGCCGCATGCGGGGGAAGGCCACGCTAAACTGGGCTTTCCAGCAATGCTTGTGCAGATATTCCAGATGCGCGGCGAGCGCGAGCGCTTCGGTGCGCCAGTCGGCCAACCCAAAGAGCGCCCCGATCCCGATGCGGCGGAATCCGCCACGGTAGGCTCGCTCCGGGCACTCCAGGCGCCAGTCGAAGTTTTTCTTGGGTCCAGCGGTGTGTAAGGTCTTGTAGGTATCGCGGTGGTAGGTCTCCTGATAGACAATGAGCCCTTCGGCACCGGCTTTGACGAGCTCGGCATACTGGTGATCTTCCATGGGGCCGACCTCGATTCCAATGGTGGGGAAGAGCGGGGCGAGTTGGCGCACGATGTCTTGCAGGTAGCCATCGGATACGAATTTGGGATGCTCGCCCGCGACAAGAAGGATATTGCGGAAGCCCTGGTCGTGGAGAAAGCGCGCTTCGCGCAGAACCTGTTCCGCGGTCAAGGTGGTGCGGAGGATGGGATTGTCGCGCGAGAATCCGCAGTAAGAGCAGTTGTTGACGCACTCGTTGGATAGATAGAGCGGAGCAAAGAGGCGCATGGTTTTGCCGAAATTCCGGCGGGTAATTTGCGCGGATTGGCGGGCAAGAGACTCCAACTGGGGGTCGTCGGCTGGAGCGATTAAGTTCTCGAAGCGGCGCAGGAGTGGAGAGCGCTTTTCCGGAAAGTCATTGAAAACTGGAACAAAGGACATGGTGGACGAATAGCTCGGGTGAGCTTGGGTGACTCTCCCGCGGGCGGAGATTGAAGGTGATGGAGCGATTGTGCAAGGTTCGCCCTGCAATTTTCCAAGGAAGTTTCAGGGCTTGTCGATAGATTGCAAAAAGTCCGGTGGGTTTGCGAAATCGCAAGGTTCGTCAGGCCTCGCAGGATCGTTTGAATAGGTCGGTAGCTGCGGTGATAGGAGAGCGGATGAACTCTGGGAATCGCCTGTTTAAAGGGCTTCGGCGGCGGGAAGGGAGGCTGGAGGCCGCCACCAATCCGTCGCGGGGGAAGGACTGGCCTCGCTTCTGCAAGAGTGAGCCGAACCCACTATCAACGATGCTCATTTTCAACCAAATGCTCCGGTATTACCTGAATCAAGCTCTGAGAATCAAAAAGAAACCCTCGAACAAATGTCTGTAACCACCATCAATCCTGCCAACGATCAAGAACTCCGCACCTACCAGCCGCTCACCCGCGAAGAGGTTTTCGACGCCATTGGGCGAGCCGACGAGGCCTTTTCGGACTGGAGGCAAACCTCGCTGGAGCACCGGAAGGAGCTCATGCTGAAGGTTGCCTCCGAGTTGCGCGCAAAGACGGATGAATTCGCGAAGTTGATCACGACGGAGATGGGCAAGCGCATTAGCGAGGCTCGCGGCGAAATCACGTTTTGCGCCGAGATTGTTGAATTTTACGCGAACGGGGCGTCTGAGTTTCTTTCCGATCACGAGATGGAGGTCGAGGATGCCGAAGCCTACATTCAATACGCGCCGATTGGGGCGCTCATGGGCGTGATGCCTTGGAACTTTCCTTTCTATCAGGTCATACGCTTTGCGGCTCCCAATATTATGGCCGGAAACACGGTGCTCGTGAAGCATGCGAGTATCGTCGCAGGTTGTGCCGAGCGGATTGAGCAGCTCTTTCGCGACAGCGGATTGCCGGAAGGGGTCTTTACCAACCTAATCATTCCCAGTGAGTTCGTTGATACGATTATCGCTGACAACCGCATCGCGGGTGCCTCGCTGACGGGGAGCGAAAAGGCGGGCGCGGCGGTGGCAGCTCAAGCCGGAAAAAATCTGAAAAGATCGGTTCTCGAGCTGGGTGGCAATGACCCGTTCATTGTGCTGGAAGACGCCGATTTGGAGAACGCGGTGGCAATGGCGGTGAAGGGCAGGATGGTCAACACGGGACAATCCTGTGTGGCGTCCAAGCGCTTCATTGTTGTCGAGGATGTTGCGGAGGAATTTGTGCAGGCTTTCAAGGAGCAGCTGGCGGGGATGAAGCTCGGGGATCCAATGGATGAAGAGACCGATCTGGGACCGCTGTCTTCAGAGGACGCGGCTCAGCGATTGGACTCCCAAGTGCAAGAGGCCGTCAACGCGGGTGCTACCGTTTTACTGGGCGGCAACCGTCCCGAGCGGGCGGGGGCTTGGTTCAATCCTACCATCCTGACTGATATTTCGCCTGGCGATCCAACCTTTGACCAAGAGCTTTTCGGTCCAGTGGCCACCATTTATCGAGTAAAAGACGAGGAGGAGGCCATCTCCTTGGCAAACAACTCCTCTTTTGGTTTGGGCGGGTCGGTTTACACGAAGGACATCGAGCGGGCCAAGCGAGTGGCCGAGCAAATCGATACCGGAATGGTCTTTATCAACCAACCAACAAACTCGCAGGCCGAACTGCCCTTTGGCGGGACTAAAAACTCCGGCTACGGGCGCGAGCTCTCTCGCCTCGGGATCCTCGAGTTTGTGAATAAGAAGCTCATCCATCATAGGGCGGACTAAGGCGTCTCTATTGGGGTTGCCGCGAGTGCAGCACATTGGCGATCACAATCACCACCGCTCCGAGGTAGAACGTCGGGGTGAGTGCTTGGTGCTCGTGAAACAGCGCGGCAGCCATTAGGAAGCCGTAGACTGGCTCGAAGTTGATGGCGAGATTGATGGTGTATGCGGAGAGGTGCTTCAACAGCCGGGCAAACCAGAGATAGGCCCCGAAAGTGCAGGCCAGCGCAAGAATGAGAAGTGGAATCCAATCCGTGCTTTGCGGCAGCTGAAAGTCGAAGGCTGGTATCACCAAAATTGCCAAAAGGGACGTCAGGCAGGCGGCGGGAATTTGGTATGCCATCATGGTGGGGCCGGGGACGGCTGCAACCACGAGGTTTTTGCTGAGAATGCTGTAAGCCGCGGCCAGTGCTGCTCCCACAAGCGCGATGGAGAGCCCCAGCACCGAATTGGGAACCGAAGTTTTCGCGCCCCCGATGAGGGCGATTCCAAGCACCACCACTGCCGCCAAGGTCAAGTGACTCGGATTGGGGCGTCGCTTTTCAATGAGGGGTTCAAGCAGGGCGGTAAAGAGCGCGGTGGAGGCAAAGCCGGCGAGTCCGATGGAAACATTGGAGACTGCGATTGCTCCAAAGAAGCAGAGCCAGTGCACGCCTAGTAGGAATCCAGCGATGAGGGCGGTGAAAAGATTTTTGCGAGAGATTCGCAGCAGGTGAGGCTCCTTCAGTCGGCAGAAGAAATAAAACATCCCGGATGCGATCGCCGTCCGCCAGAAAACCAAGGCTGCAGGCTCCAAGGAAAGATACTCCCCCAGGATGCCGGTGAGGCTCCAGAGAAGGACCAGAAGATTGAGCTGGAGGAATCGGGGCAAAATTTGGCAAGCACTCTGCATGAGCGCGGGTGACGGGCTGGGGTTTTGACCTCGATAGGGCTTCACCTCTAGCTTTTTCTCGTCCCCACCATGAGCAAGTGTCCCAGATGCGTCCAAAGAATCCACCGTTCCGCGGCTGGATGTCCGCATTGTGGGTTTGGGATGAAGGATGTGGATGACCTTTTTGGCTCCGAAGATGTCCGGGTGGCGGCTCTTTCCGACGCCGCAGGGGCCCTGCGAGCCAAGGAACGTAAGGAAATGCGGCTCCTGATGAACGAGTTCGAGCACCGCTTCCCCCAGCTCTTTTTCGCAGTTTATATCGGGGCGTTTGAGGAAGTGTCCCATCTGCGCCAGTTTGGATTTTGGCTCCTGAATCGTGGTGCTTTCGTCGATGTGGAGGTCTCGCGGCCAAATGCTTGCGGGATTTTGCTTTCGTTGGATGTGGCAGGAAAGGCCGCGGGATTGACCTATGGGTATTCGCTGCACTCTTTTTTGGAAGAGGATGACACGTTTGCCGCGCTCTCCGCCGGGCACCCCTTTTTCCTACAAGGACAGTATTTCAAGGGGATTGAAATCGTGATGAAGAAGTTGGAGGGGACCTTGATTCGCCGTTCCAAGAGAGCACGCAAGGATCCGTCACGATTTCAAGAGGAAGAGGCTTCGGAAGCAACGGGAGAGTTGCTGGAACGGATCCGGTCGCGCCACCAACAGAAGGCCAGAAAGTTGTGAATTTTCGGAAAAGTCAGAGGGTGGGCCGACGGCTTGCTTGCGTCGCCGCCCTGGTGGTTTGGTCGTCCGGTCTTTGGGCCCAAGAGCCGTCATTGGCCGAGGAGGAGGGGGAGGTCATCCCCGATCTCTCCAACTGGCCGGCTTTGCCCACTTGGTCGATTGAGGAACTGGAGCTCATTCGCAGTGGCGAGTTGGAGCTGGGGACGGATTTGTTTCGCGAAGACGTCGGAGGGGTTAGCTACGCCGACTTGTTCGACCCATTGCCGGAGCCAGAGAATATTCCGGAGATTCCACTGGAGGATGAATACCCCATTGTAATCGGGGAAGAGTTTCTCGCTCCTTACTTTGCCGGCCGTCCGGCAGGATATCTGGTGGATCCGCAAGGTATGCTCTCGATGCAGGAGCAAAAGGACCGGCAGAGCTTCCTCGAGTATCATGCCGGTGATTCACAGATCGACCTCTACATTTACCTCTTCGATGAGAAGCAGGTGGTGCCGCCGGAGGGAGAAATGGAGGCCATCTTCAAGCGTCATTATCAACGGGGAAGCGGATTGAGCGCGCTCGTCTACTACTACATGGGTGATCCGAGCCGCTCCACGATGGTGATGAGCCCCCAGGTGTATTCCGTGGTCCCGAGCACGGCCGTCAAGGGAGCGCTCATCTACGCCAAGCAACAGGCCCAAACCAAGAGCGAACCTGCTTCCCAGCTGGAGAGCTTTTCCACCGGACTTTCCATTCGCCTTTACTGGATGGAGCGGGAGCTGGCGGAGGCCTCTGGCAATGGAGCGCTGCTCTCTGACGCCTCCCAAGATGAGCTCATCGTGGTCAAGGCTGACGAAGAGGTTGTCGCGTCCGTGGCGCGCGAGACCAAGGCCTTAGCGATTTTCGGTCTGCTGTCATTTGCGGTTCTGGTCGTGGGATTGTGGCTGGCCCACCGCAAGGCCCAGCGCAAGAAGATCCACCTGTTTCCGGAGGTCGAGGTCAAGCCGCTCCTGTCGGCACCCCATGCGGCGGGGGTCGGAGCGGTCATTCACTTTGCCAATGCCACTTTGCCGCCGTCGGTTCAGAAGGAACAAGTGCCAGACTATCTCCGGAAAATGTAGTAGTCTTGGTCCAACATCAACGGAATGGACTGGAACGAACGATATTTGGAAGGGGAGACCCCATGGGAAAAAGGGACGCATGCACCGCCGCTGGAAGAAATTTCAGCCAAGTTGGGCGTCGCGGTTTGGGGGGAAGGACCGGTGCTGGTGCCCGGTTGTGGATTTGGCCATGATGCCCGCTATATTGCCGCCCAAGGGGTGGTCGTGGAGGGACTGGACGTTGCGGAATTGGCGGTTGAAGGCGCGAGGGCCCGGACTGAGGGGGCGAATCCCCGCTTTGCGCTAGGAGATTTTTTCGAGCCCCGGGGTGATTCTGTGAGCGCGATCTTCGAGCACACTTGTTTCTGCGCGATTGATCCTTCCCAACGTCAGCGCTACGTGGAGTCCGCAGCGAAGTGGCTGTCACCCGGAGGCCATCTGGTCGCCATTTTTTTCCTCAATCCCGACCATGAAGGAGGTCCGCCGCATGGTTGCACTTTGGAGGAGCTCGACGGGTTGTTTGGAGAGAACTTTGAGCTGGTGGAAGAGTGGCTTCCCGAGCTGGCTTATCCCGGGCGCGAAGGCCGTGAAATGATTCGAGTCCTGCGCAGACGGGCGAAATCGGGGGACGTGACCTAGACGGCTCGCTCGCCGGCTTTACTCAATTGGCAAGGCTCGCATTGGCCTGTCTTCTGGAACAGGAAGAGCTCGCTGGGGCTGGGTATTGGGGCGAACAAGCACCGGCGCTTCCGATTGGGGGGCCCGAAGGGCTCGGAGGGGGTGGATGGTGCAGTAATCGTTGGCGGGGGGGAGGAGCGCTTTGGGTACTTTGTCTTGATAGGCCGTGCCGGCCGCTTCACAGCCCGGGGTCACCCGTTTGGCCGAATGGCGGCAGAGGCGGGCGTTCTCGTAGGTGAGGTGAGGATCCAGGTCGCCGGCGGGATACCGGGCCCGTCCATCGGGATCGCGCAGTGAGGAGGCCTTTCGGTAAATGTTGGCCCAGATGGGCAGGGCGAGAGAGCCGCCATAACCGCCGTCCACGATGGTGGCGGGGGTATCCAGCCCCACCCAGACGCAAGCGGTTAGGGAACTGGTGTAGCCCGCATACCAGGCGTCGTGATAATCGTTGGTTGTGCCAGTCTTTCCCGCAGCAGGAAGGGAGTAGCCGTGCACGCTGCGCAGGGAGCGGGCGGTTCCGCTGGCCGTGACCTCGCGCAAGAGATTGTTGACCAGTCCCGCTGTCTCGGGCCGCGAGACCACGGCTTTCAAGGGGCTGGATTGGTAGAGAACTTGACCCTCGGAGTTCTCGATCTTGTCTATCAGATAGGGAATCACGCGAGCTCCCTTATTCGGAAAAGTGGTGTAGGCCGCCGCGATTTCCCAAGGTGAGGCGGGCGAATTTCCCAAGTAGAGTGTGGCATCCCGCACGGGCTTGCGGAGCAGTCCGGCCGCCTTGGCGACATCAATGACCTCATCCATTCCCGCAAAGCTCCCGACCCGCACGGTGGAAGCATTGCGTGACAGGATGAGTCCGTCGCTGGTGCGCAAATTATCGTAATACTTGCCATCGGAGTTTGCGGGCCATCCGGCGGGGGCGCCTTCGACTTCTCCACTGCGCATCGGGGTATCGGCGACCCAGGTTTCGGGCAGCATCCCTTTTTCATAAGCCGCCAGATAGACAAAGGGCTTGAAGAGTGAGCCCGCGGATCGATTCGACCACTGGGCCCGGTCATAGGCTGATTCCGAAACATCGCGGCCTCCAATGATAGTTCGCACCGCGCCAGTCTGGGTATCGAGCATCACGACTGCGGCTTGCAAATAATTGGGGGTGGAGGTCGGATTCCGCTGCCAGGCGGCGCGGGTGGGATGACGGTAACCCGAGCGGGACTCGATGCTCCGCAATTGATTTTCCACCGCATCCTCAGCCACGGTTTGAAGCGTGTTGTCCAAGGTGGTGGTGACCGTGAGGCCTCCTTGCTTGATGCTTTTGCGGGCGAGAATCTCGTTCAATTCGCGCTCGATGATATTGAGCGACCAACCGCTCTTCACGGCGGCGGTTTCCTTAATCAGGAGAGGCTCTTTTTTGGCTTTCTCCGCTTCCTCTGGAGCGAGGAATTTCTCCCGCACCATGGAATCCAAGGTGGTGTCGCGTTCGCGTTTGGCACGCTCGGGATAACGGTGGGGGGTGAAGGCATTGGGCCCGCGGATAATGCCCGCGAGCATGGCGGACTCGGAGAGCGTCAGCTCAGCTGCGGACTTTCCGAAATAGTTTTGCGAGGCGGACTCGATGCCGCGATAGGAATGACCCCAGAAAATGCGGTTCACATAGGCCTCGAGGATCTCGTCTTTGGAATACTTTTTCTCAATACGGAAGGTGACCGCGATCTCGAGGAATTTTCGATCAAGCTCAATGAGAGGCCCGGGAGCCTTCATCTTGATGAGGGTCGGGTTTTGCAAATTGAAGGTGTTGCGGGCCAACTGCATCGTTAAGGTCGAGCTTCCTTGGGCGAGGCTGCGACGCTTGACGTTCTGGATAATTGAGCGCGCGATTCCCATCGGGTCGACGCCAAGGTGTCGGCGAAATCTGCTGTCTTCGCGAGCAAGGAGGGCATCTTCGAATTCAGGCGCGATTTGGGAGAGGGGGACAATCTTGCGGTTTTCGCCATGAAGGCGCGCAATTTCTTTTCCCGTTCGATCCAGCACCGTGGTGCGTTCGGGCATCTCGCGGACTTCGGTAAGGTCGTAGGGCATGGCCCGAATGCCGTAAAAGACTGCCATCCCGAGAAAGGCGAAGAACCCAGCGGCAGCTCCAGCAGCGGCCAATTTGGCCGGGATGCGGAAGATTGTAGGCCAGCCTTTTACGATCAGGGCGACGAGGTGATAGGGCCAAAAAAGAAGCCAGCCAAAGAACCCGACCCTGCGGGGGGCTTTCTTCTGCTTGGCCTTCTTTGCGGGCCGCCGTCTGTTGGTTTTCTTTTTCGCCATGTGGCTGTTGTTGCTAGCAGCGAGGCTAAGGGACGGAATTGCTTTCGATAAGGGAGGATTCGGTCAGCTTCCGCTTCGTCGAGATGCGGAAAAGAGCGGCTCTTCACCCTGCGACATCTTCCAGGATGGCTCCAATCAAGCCCGGAATGTCGTAGCTCTTGGCCTCGACATGGGGAGGATGATTCAGCTTCATCAAGGTCTTGCTGGTGACCGGGCCAATGGAGGCGAGGCGGCAGCGTTCGGGGAGGTCGATGCCCATGGCAAAGAAGTGTTCCGCCGTGCTGCCACTGGTGAAGGTGATGTAGTCGGCTCCTTCTTTTTCTAACAAAGCGCGTGCTCCGGTGGGGTCCTCGGTTTCGGGGACGGTCTTGTAGGCGACGCAGATGTCGACGATGGCGTTGAGGGCATTGAGGCCGTCGGCAATGACCATGCGGGTCTCGTCGGCTTTGACCCAGAGCATGGTTTGGCTGTCGATGAACTGGTCCTTGAATGCGTCCAAAAGTCCTTCCGCGACGTGCTGTTCAGGCACCAGGTCGACGGTGAAGCGATACTCGTTGATTTTCGCCACGGTGGCAGGTCCGATGGCCGCGATTTTGGGGCCACCCAGACTGCGGGCGTCCTTATAGATGGAGTAAAAGCCCTCGAAAAAGCGTTCCACTCCGTTCGGGCTGGTGAAGACCAACCAGTCGTAGGTGTGGGCATCGCGCACCGATTCCGCGAAGCCGCGGGTATCGTCGGGATTTTCGATTCGGATGGTGGGGAGCTCGACCACGTCGGCGCCCAGAGCGCTGAGCTGCTTGGAGAGCTTGCCGGCCTGTTCGCGAGTGCGGGTCACTACCACGCGCTTGCCAAAGAGGGGTTTGCTCTCGAACCAGTTGATCTTTTCCCGCTCATTGACCACGGTGCCGATTACGGCGACCGCGGGGGACTTGAAGTTTTCCCGCTCGGCGGTGTCGGCGATATCGGCGAGGGTGCCGGTGATGGTGCGGTGCTGGCCGGTGGTGGCCCAACGGGTGAGGGCGATGGGCGTATTAGGTTCAGCGCCATGTTCGATAAACTTGGCGGTGATTTCGCGCAGGCGGGAGACCCCCATGACGAAGACCTTGGTGCCGGGGGCCTTGGCCAGTTGTTCGTAGTCGAAGGAAGACTCCTCCTTGGTGGGGTCTTCGTGACCGGTAAAGATAGTGAGCTGGGTATTGTGGGCGCGGTGGGTGACTGGGATGCCGGCGTAGGCTGGTCCGCCGATTGTGGAGGAAATACCGGGCACGATCTCGAAAGGAACTCCCGCTGCCGCGAGTTCAGCCGCTTCTTCACCGCCCCGTCCAAAGATCATCGGGTCGCCGCCCTTGAGCCGGCAGACGGACTTTCCTTCGAGGGATTTTTCCACGATGAGGGCGTTGATGCCCTCTTGGGGAATGGCGTGGTCTTTGGCGCGCTTGCCCGCAAAGATTTTTTCGCACCCGGGTTTGGTCCAGTTGAGAAGTTCGGGGCTGCTGAGCGCGTCGTAAACGAGGACATCACAGGTCTCGATGCATTCCTTGGCCTTGATGGTGGTGAGTCCGATGTCACCGGGGCCGGCACCGACGAGATAGCAAATTCCTTTCATGTGAGGGCGGACGCTGGCACAGAAGCGCCGAGGTTTCAACAGAAACGGTCTAAGGTGCGGCTTGCGCGAGTTCCTGCAGAATTTGCTCTCGCAAATGGGGGTCGGTGATGGCGCTGGCGCTCCCTCTGGCGGCCTCGGGATTCACGGTTTGAATCGACTTCACATAGGCTGCGATGCTGGCATCCATCTGCGGGGAGGCCTCGTATTGATTGAGCCAGTCTGCCGCCGCTCCGGGATTGATGAGGGTGAGCTGTCGGAGCGCCGGAGGCATGAGCTGGAACTTCAAGTTGCTGTCTGACAGCGCTGCGATCCAGTTGAAAGCGTCTTGCGAATAGCGCTGGCTCCATTGGCTGACGAGGTTTCCCAGCGCGAGGGTTTGTTCTCCGGAATCCTTCAGGTTCTGCGCCCAGCTTAGCCCCGCGGATGGGTCGTCGAGTTGTCCCGCCTTGGTTGCGACGATGGCAAGGCTTTGCGAGCGGACTTCCGGATTGGAAAGCGAGGATGTCCAAGCAAAGACTTCCTCACTGTCCGCGGGAAACCAAGTCTGCATGAGCACTTCGAGGGCATGGACTTGTATGGGACTCGATTGAGCGGCAGCCAAGGTGTCGGCGGCGAGGCGGGGATCGGTTTGCGCGAGACCGTTGACGAGAGAAAGAAGAAACTCCGGCGGATCGACTCCATCGAGATAGGGAGGGCGCGGGTCGGTGGTCAATTGGCGGCCATCGAGGGTTTGCTCGAGAAGACTGGCGGCCGCGATCGGGTTGGTTTCCGCCCACTGTGAAAAGCTGCGACTCGTGCGCCCAGCGTGGTAGCGGAGGAACTCTACCCGTCGCGCCTCCGCAAAGGCGGCCTCGGGATCCCGATCCAGCCAAGAAGCGAAGAGCAGCGAGACGAGCCGTTCTTTTTCGGTCTTATCGGCGTAGCTCAGAATCTCGCCCAAGGCCTGGCGAAATTCGGCAGGGGTTCGGAGCCTTTCCAGTTTGGCAATGGTTGCTAACACTCGGTCGGCGATCGTCTGGTTACGCTCTGTGCGAAAGACACTGCGATTGAGCGAAGAGGTGGGGCGTGCTGAGAGTTGTTCTTGCGCAGGTGCTCCAGCCTTCGAGGGCGACTTGTTAGAAAAAGCAGTGCCCAGGAAGTAGGCTGCGACCAGACTGGCCAAAGCCACTCCGGAGAGAATGGGGGGGCTGAGGCTGGGGGTGTTCATCGGTAGCTTTGCAAAAGAAGTTCTCTCACCTCGGAGGGCAAGGGGTTCTCGTTCTGGAGATATTGATAAGCTTGTTGAGGAGCACTGCTCATCCAGAGACGGCCGACTTGCTCAAAGGTTTCGTCGCGCAAGAGGGGGTTGGTGATGCTGGCGATTTGGGTGAAGGCTGCCTCGGGATCGAGTCCGACGAGACTCCAACTGATGGCGCGATTGGATAGATCCCGTTCGCTGGCAGGTCCGGTCTGCTTCAGCCAGTCGGCTGCCTCGTTGGGAGAGTCGCGTGCCCAGCGGGTCGCGACCTCGGCCAAGGCCCGGGGGCGGATTTCGTCTGAGAGTTCGCCCGCCCACTCCAAGGCCGCCCCTTGATTGTGCTGAGCCCAGTTGGCGGCGATGGCGACTTGAGCGGACTTTCTTTGTTCGTCGTTAGAAAGCCGAGCTGCCCATTCGCGAGCTTCTGCCAGTTCGGCAAGAGGCAAGTTGGCGAGGAGATTTTGGGTAGCTTCGATTTGTAAGGGGGAATCCGTCGCTGGCAGATTTTCAAGTTTTCCAAGGGCGGTCGGGAGGCCTTGGCTGAGCCAGCCGTTGAGCACAAAGTCAAGTGAGCCAGAGCGTTCGGGCCCTGCAGGCAGACTGTTCAATATCGCCCAAGCTCGTTCAGGGGCCTTCTGCGCAACTCCTCGGATGAAGGAGGCAAAGAGGTAGTCCCGAGTGGAAGAGGCTTTCGGATAGTTTGCTACCAGCCACTTCAAAGCGGCATCCCCGTCGGCGGCTGCCCATTGGCTGAGAGCGGCGAAGAGGAAGGGGTTGCGCGGGTCGTCGAAAGCCTGTTTGTGAAGCCATTCACTCGCTGCCTCCGGATGCCGGGCGGACCACTCATCGGCGAGAAGGAGCAGGGAGTCATGCGTTTCCGGATTTTCAAACGAAGGCTGCAGCACTCCGAAGAGGGCCTGAAAATCTTCCGATTTTTGCAAGGCTTGGAGAGACTCTGCAAACGAGCGCGTGGCTTGGAGTCCCGGGCTTGTTGAGCGGTCGCGATTGGCAGGTGGAGTGCTTTTTGTGGAGAGGGATTGAGTCTCCTCCGAGATCGCGAACGGAAGGCCGCGACCCAATTCGAAGGCGATGACAAGACCTGTTAGCCAGGCTGTGGCAATGAGCGTGCGTTTTTTCATGGGGCTACTACCCGAATCCGCAGGAACCCTTCGGTCTCTCCGGAGACGACGGGCTTTTGGGCCACCATCTGGCGGGTGGTGTCATCTTCGGTGCCGGGGATGAGAACGACATCTTCGTCGGACCAGTTCTCCAGATCGGAAGACCATTCGGCGGTGATGGTGAGATCGTCTGCGGCTTTCAGTTGAGTAAATTGCAGGGAGAATTCGGACTCGGTCCTCACTGGGGTCAGCTCCACGCGACTGGCTCCCGTCAGCGGGCTGGCGTTGAGTGCGAACTCGAGAATATTCGCTTCGCCGTCACCATCGGAGTCCGCGTAAGGGCCATCCTCCGCACTTGGGTCCAGCCCATTGTTCGTCGCCCAGGTTTCGTAGGAATTGGGAACCTCGAGGGGTATGATCTGAAGGCCGTGAATGCCGCCGTTTCCACTGCCTCTGCTGTAGGTCAGGGTGAGGGAGCTGGAGCTTTTGTTAGAAAAGACCGCGTAGTTGGCAGGAGGGTTTCCGGTGCCGGTATTGACGGTCTGAACGAAGCTACCCGCTTCATTGGGACTGGCCGAGGCTGTGGCGAGGGAGTAGGTCGTGGTGCCATCCGAGATGGTGCCTGTGCGGTTGTCTCTGTCGGAGCCCACATAGACATAGACCTCATAGAGGGGATAGGGAATTTGGGTCAGGGTGACGGTGGCGTCGTTGTTGGCATTGGAATCCAAATAGCCTGCCATCAGGGGGCCGTAGGGGGTGAGCTCTTCGCTCGCAGCACTCCAAGTATTGGAGCCGGTGAAGGAAAAAGTAACGTCGGTGGTGAGCCCTTCGCTATCGACGAGGGTTCCCGCGACCGGAGCCGTAATCCGTCCGAGACCGCCATTGCCTCCGTTGGCTGGGCCGGCCTGGTTCCAATTGCGTTGCTGGACTTCGGCGACCCCGGCGGTGACGAAGGGGGACATTAGTCGGTTTGAACCGGGGCCTTGGGCGGAGACAAAGTTGATTGCGATTCCGGGATGATTTTCCAATGCCGGATCGTTGGGGTCGAGCGGATCGGACAAGGTGGTCGTGATTTCGTAATGGTCGCCAAAGCCGTCACCATCACTGTCGGCGAGAAGGGGATCGAGACCGGCGTCGACCTCGTAGCCATCGTCACATCCATCGCCATCGGTATCGGCGAGGTCGGGATTGGTTCCAAGGAGTTCTTCCTCCTGGTCGGGAAGTCCGTCGCTGTCGGCATCGTCGAAGTAGTAGCTGATGACCACATCATCGATGCCGAAGCGGTCGCCGTCTTCGTTTTTTCGAACCACGAACCAAGGGTTCACGATTTCGGTTTCGGTTGAGAAGGTGAGGGAGTAGTCGACGTTGCCGCCCGTGTTGCCCAAGCCGTCGGCCAAGGCATCGCCATTGTAATTCGGCACCTCGGCGGTGGCGGAGTGGAGGAAGGGCTCCATCGTGTTTTCCGCCGTGGGAGCTTCGCTGCGGAGTCCGAATTCGATTGGGCCACCCTGAGACCAGGTTTGATTGAAATCAGCGGCCTTGAAAGTGATCACCACGTTTGCATTCGCTGGGATAGTGCCAGTGATTTGTTGATGAAGGGTGTTGCCAGTGTCACCCTGTAGATAAGGGAAAGCCGCGCTCGCTTGACCATAGGGAGCCCCGCTCGAAACCGTGAGCGAACCCCAGCTGGGAGGTGCTGCGGACCAACTCCAGAAGTCGACGAGGTTGCTGCCGGTGACCGTCACCTGAAAGGAGGTGGTGCTTGCATTGGCGTAGCTGCCGTCTTCGGTAACCTTGACCACAAAGTCGTGGCTCGCGGCGGATTGGGTGGGAAGGGGAGCCCAGCTGATGGCACCCGTGGCGGAGTCGATACTGGCCCCGGTGGGGGCGGTGGTGAACGAGTAAATGGGCGTGAGCGGCCCCTCCGTGCTGGCGGAGGTCGCGGTCAACGCGAGTTCACTGCCCACTGCGAGGACTTGGTCCGCCAGACTGTCGATTATCAGGGAGCGGTTGTCGGGATTTGCGAGAATGGTGTCAGTGATCCAGGTCTTATAGGGGCGCGTGCGGACATAGACCACGGTCGAGCCATAGACGTTGCCCGAGCCACCACTGAGCACTCCGGCGACTTGTCCATGCAGCCCGTTTTTTTCCAAATAGATGGGGGAGCCGCTATCTCCGTTCATGCTTCCATACTCGAGGTCGATGGCCAAGTTGCCGCCCATGACGCTTTTGGAAGTGTCGGTCGGGTGATCGAGGTCGCACTTGAGAAGGGCGTTGGCAGGAGAGCCCAAGGACTGGGTGTTGACCTGATTGACGTCGTTCTTCCCGGCCCATCGGATCTCATACCAGCGGCCGGAGTTTGTGGTGTTCTGGGCTTCAGTTTTGCGACTGTTTCCATTTCCATCCTGCCGGTTGTTCGCCGCGCTGGCCCCGGAACCTACTTTGCCCACTTCATCCCAACTGTTGTAAAGCGGTGCCACGCGCAGGGTGGAGGACGCTGCCCCTCCCTGCACCAAAGCGATGTCGATGGCATTGGCAAAGCGAGTGAAATCGTCGTCGAAGTGAATCACCTGCAGAACGTTGGTGGCGGCCATGCCTTGATTGTTGTAGCCGTTCCATTTGCTGCCACGCAGGCGGGCTTGGTTGCCATCTTCCAAGTGATTGCTTACCGACCGTAGGGTGTGACGCGCGTGTACTCCCCAGCGGCTGTCGATGGCAGTGGCCCCCGCCAAGCCATATTCCGCATCAGTGGCCCGCACGATGACGGTGGAGGCATTGAATTGGGATTCGCGGGCGTAGTTCTCGTAGCTGAGCGTCGGGGTATCGTGTCGAATCACGAGAGCGTTCGACATCTGGGTGCCCGCCGTGAGGGCTGCAAGGATGAGGGAAAGGCGTAACATTGTGGGCTTAGGTAGGTTCTAACTTAAACCTCTTCACCGTAGTTCATCTTTACACCTGGTCTAATGGAAGGGCGCGCCTTGATTAATGCGAGGGGCCCCGAGACGAAAAAACCACAGCGACGGGTTCGTCGCTGTGGTTGAAGCTGAGCTTTATCGCGAGCTTAGGCGATCTCTCCCTTGTGGAAGAGGGCCCAGTCGTCGAGGTTGTTGAGGTTGACGGCATCCTTGATGGAGCCATCGTCAGCCAATCCGGCTCCTGCCAGGATCTCAGCGCGAACTTCGTCGCTGTGGATGTAGCCATCCACGCCCGCGTTGTGGGCCGCAATGGCGTCGGCGTCGATGGTGCCATTTTCTTTTACCCAAGCCTCGAGCTGAATGTAGCTGGGCTTCTCGCTGTTGATGTAGTTGAGGAAGGTGTCGCGGTCGATCTTGAGGGCGTCGAGGGTCATCTGGTCATAGCCAGCACCTGCGGCGGGATACTCGTCATGGAGTTTGTCCACGGCGGCCAAGGAGGCTTTTTGCCAGAGGCGGGGGAGGTGCTTGACGCCGAGAGGACCGGCGGTGCCGGAGCTGATTGTTGGTACGGTTTTGCTCATGTTGTAGTTTTGTTGTTAGAGAAAGGGTTCGTGGTCGTGGGGCAGGTTGAGGGCGTGGGCGGCCTCGTGCCGGACGCGGTAGTAAAGCTCTCCCAGCGGGAGGCCCGACTTCTCGGCTGCGGCACGGCAGTCTTCGTATTCGGGAATCACTTTGGCCGCTTGGCCGGGGACTTGGGCGACCTTGACGCGAATGGGGCCGTGTTCGGTCTCGATGGTCTCGTTGCGGCGGGGCAAGGAGTCGCGCCGAACTTCACTCCGCCGGACCCCGAGGGTGGAGGTTTGCGAAAGGAGGATGTCCTGCAAGCGGTCGGCATGAGCGGGCTTGGCCAAAACCTGAATCTGGACGCCGGGGCGGTCCTTCTTCATCTGCGCGGGGAGCAAGGCCACGTCGAGCGCGCCTTGGTCCATCAGCAGGCGGGACACGTGGCCCACGATCTCGGGGGATTCATCGTCCAGATTGCTCTCCAGCTGCACGAGGGTCTCGGTGATGAGGCCGAACCTTTGCTCGCTCTCCCCGAGAATCAGCCGCAGCACATTGGGATACTTGAAGTTCGCGGTGCCGGCTCCGTAGCCAATCGAATCGAGCGTCATGGGAGGAATGGGCCCATAGCCATCGGCGACTTCCGACAGAATGGCAGCTCCGGTGGGAGTCACCAGTTCCTTGTCGATGGGGCTGCCCACGATGGGACAGCCTTTCAGCAGCGAGAGCGCGGCGGGGGCGGGAAGGGGGATCTCGCCATGGGCTCCGAAGACAAAGCCGCGTCCCAGGGGAAAGGGCGAAACGATCACGCGCTCGATGCCCAGGGCTTCCAAGCCGGCGAGCACTCCGCAGACATCGACGATGGCATCGACGCCGCCGACCTCATGGAGGTGAACCTTGTCGACCTCCGAGTTGTGGATGGCCGCTTCGGCCTCGCAAATCCGGTGGAAAATCCGGTTGGCCTTCTCCTTCACCGAATCCGAAAGGTGGGACTCGGTGACCACCTTTTGCAGGTCCGCCAAATAGCGTTCCGGAGCGTGGTCGCTCACGTGAACATCGACCTTGGTTGCGGAAAAGCAGTTCTTCAGCACCTTCTCGCTGCTGAGGCGAAAGTCGTCGAGGTGCAGCTTGCGCAGTTCGTCCTCCAGCTGGCCAATGGGCAAGCCCGCATCCACCAGAGCCCCCAGAAGCATGTCCCCGGAGGCACCGGAAACGAGGTCGAAATAGGCCGTCTTCATGGCCGGATTGTTAGGCGATTTCGGCGCGGGCGAAAGGACAATTCTGCCCTTTTGCCCGCTTCCCCTTTCCAAACAATTGGCCTCTTTTCAATAGCGGGGCCATCTGCCCTTTCCTACTCAGTGAATAAAGGTGAGCCCGCGATGATGGTGTCGAGGCGTTCGCTATAGAGTCGGCTGAAAGTAGCGTCCATCGGAGAGGGGTGAAAGCGATCTCCCTTTTGCGGGAAAAACTCCTCCTGCCTGACCCAGTGGTTCTCGCGCAGAGTGATGGCAATATGAAGTGAGGAAAAGAGAATGGAAAGACCGGCGAAGGTGGGGGCCAGTTGCCGCAAGGAAAGGATGCGGGCCAGTTCGTTACGTTGCGGACCAAACACGCGCATCAGCACATGGCAAAGGAAGAAGAGCAGACCAAAGGCGCCGAACGCTCCCGAAACCTCGGTAGCGAATTGAGGCTGATAGCGAATCAATCCGGCGGAGAGAAGGGTGAGAAGAACCAGCAGACAGGGCACCCAAATCGTCCAGCCCGCCGGTCGGGAGAGCCCGAGGCGACTGAGCTGACGGTGGGTGAAGAAGCTCGTGAGGGCCACGGGCAACAGGAAGGCGAGCGCGATGGTGCTGGCGATGTGATAGGCGTGGGGCTGTCCCGCGTGGTAGGTCACCGACCGGTCGAGACCGCCGAGGGGAGTGAGCCGGGTCACGATCAGATAGCCAACGATCGGGAGTAGGAAGGAGGCGGCGAGAGTGAGGAGCCAGCGATAGGGAGGAAGGGCTTTTTCCAAACTGAGCGCCGCCAGACGAGTGGTTTTGGCGGATAAGAAACTGGCAAAAAAGGTGAGAAGCGCAGCCACTGTTAGAAATCCGGTAGCGACGGACAAAACCGATCTCTCCATCTTGAGAAGAAATTTCATCCGGGCAGGCTCGAGGTCTTCTACTGAGGGTTGCACCATCCCCGGCATTTTCTCATGGTAAGAGGAAATCAATTCGGTCATTGGCGAGCCATATTTGGCTACTGGGAACTTCGGAGGGGGGCTCGATTTGCTCCAGTCCTGTAGCTTGGTGATTCCGTTGTCCAAGTCTTCCAGTCGATTGGCCAAGGTCTCGAGTCCGAGTTGGCGGGCCATTGGACCAAGCTTTCCGCCCAGCGTTCGCATGAAGTTCTGAATCGTCAGGGAGCCGATGGTCCCGTGCATTTCTGAGGAGAGGGGTGGAATGATGGAGAGGGCCGTCTCGACGAGTTCTTGAAAACTCTGAGGGTCGTTGTTTTCAACGTGAAGGTGCGCTTGCACTTCAACCGCACTTGCCAGCGAAAGGATCCGCATGCTGTCGTCGCTGGAGGGATAGAGGGCGACCAGATATTCGGTCTCCTCGGCAATGTTTTTCGGAGGGAGTAATAAGTTCGCACGTCTAACCTGAAGCTCATTGGGGTAGCGCTCGAACCTGGTCATCTCACTAGCGCGCTTCATCAGCATGAGCGCCTTTTCAAACTGCTCCTGATCCTTGATTTTTCGTCTCGGAACATCCTTTTTGCGGGAGGAGTAAGCGAGATTTGAGACGAGGCTGCGATCTGCGAGGTGGCCGGCATAAAACAGGGCTAGCCAACCGTTGTCCGGATCGAGTTCCATGGCTCGCTCGAAGTGCTTGAGGCGGGGGTCCTCGGCCCACACGAGATACTCGCAGAGATAGGCGATGTTGTCCGGATGTCGCTCACGCAGGGTCACGTAGGCGGGTTTCTCGTCGTCATGGCGGAAGCCACAACTCAGTAGGAGAAGCTCTTCTTCGCTGAGTCTTTTCCGAGTGGCCGGGGTCGGAAGTGGTCCCCCGTAGTTGCCGTGCACGAAGCCGTATTTTCCAGTGAGCTCGACGTAGCCCAGATCGTAGTTTTTGAGCAGCACTTTCGTGAGGAGCGCTTGCAGTAGGAGAGCCAGCGCGATGAGGCTGATCGAGAAAAACTTCCCAAGCCGTTTGCGCTGCGGACTTTCCCGAGCGGACTGAGCGAGTCGGGTTTCGGCCTCCTGAAGGGCTTTTTCATTCGCTTGTGACAATGCGCCCTCGCAATAGGCCTGCCATTGCAGCCTCTTCTCTTCACTCCCTTGGAAGCCCCGGGTGAGGGCTTCGGAGAGATTCTTGGGAGCTGATTCGGAGTCGTTCTTCACGGGCTATTGACTTGGTGAAGCCTTCAAAAAGTCGTCCGCCAGCTTCCTTGCTTTTCAGTTTCGAAGGGAGCCCAGCCATGGCTGTCACCTTGTCCCGATCTCGATCAAGCTGTTTTATCTAAAACAGGGAAAGGCTCGGTCACTTCCAAGGAGGCAAATTGGAGGGTCGAGAGGCTCAGGAAACTGCGGAGAGCTTCCTGCGCAGTCTGAGGCCGGGCGTCAGGGTTGTTGGCGATGAGGGCCATGATCCAGGGTGCCATTCCAGCGGGAAGGTCGGGGAGGATTTCGTCAATTGGCGTCACCCGACTCGTCAGGTGGGCGGACATCACCTGGATGGCATTGTCGCCGTCGAAAGGCTTCTGTCCTGTTAGAAGCTCGTAGGCAAGAATTCCGAGAGCATACAAGTCGGTGCGCGCATCGAGCACGCCCTTTGTGAACTGTTCGGGAGCCATGTAATGAATCGACCCACGCAAACTCTGTTTGGTGGTGCTCTCGCGGCGGTCTTTTTCCCGCTCCGAATCACAGGCTCGCCCAAAGTCAATGAGGGTGTAATGGGGGATGCCGTTTGCGGAACTGGTCGACATGAAGTTGGCGGGCTTGAGGTCGAGGTGGGCCAAGCCAGTCTGATGTACCGCAATGAGGGCCTCTAGTGCTTGCACGATGAAGTGGCGGACTTCATCAGCTGTAAGAGCGCGCTCCTTGAGCCGGGTCTCAAGGTCCATTCCCTCAATCAGTTCAAAGATAATGAAGGGGCCGTCCTCGTCATCATCGAGGTCGTAGGCGCGAACCACGTTAGGATGACAGATTCGGGAAACGGCGGCGACTTCGGAATGATAGTCGGACTCCGCATCACTCCGTTCGAGGGCCTCCTTGTTGAATCGCTTGAGGGCTACGTGGCGATTGAAGCGCGTGTCCAATGCGCGAAACACTTCCGCCGAAGCTCCGGTTCCAATCTTGGCCAAAGGCTGATAGCGGGTCGTGACTTCCGAAATTGCGGATAAGATACTTCCATCCCAATGCTCGGGTGCAGTCGGTTCCAGCGGGCTGTTGCCGGGTGTGACGAAGAAGTCGCTCGAAAGATTGTCGAGCGTAGGGCGGGCCGAGAGAGAGTTCTCGTGGATCACTGTAGTAGGAAGTATTCGTTAGGTAGTCGTTAGGCGATAAAACTGGGTTAAAGTTGGAACAAACGAAATATGGCCCAAGTCCGAGGTCTTTCTAGTGATTAAGAAGTCATGAACCCTTAAATGAATGACATCATGATGTGCGGAGGGAGCCAATTGTTCCCCGCTGGATGAAGCTAAAACTGCCGCAAGAGAGCGTGGGCAAAGAGAGCGGCGCCGAAGCCGTTGTCGATATTGACTACCGAGATTCCCGAGGCGCAGGAGGTGAGCATGGCGTGGAGCGCGGTCTCGCCGTCGCGGGCGATTCCATATCCGGTGGAGGTAGGAACGGCGACAATAGGGCCGGGCAGAAGTCCGCCGAGTACGCTGGGCAGGGCGCCTTCCATTCCGGCAATGGCAATGATGCAGGTGGCCTTCTGCAATACCTCCAGATGGGGAAAAAGGCGGTGCAGACCCGCGACCCCAACGTCATTGATTTGGACAAAGCGATGGCCCAAAAATTGAAGCGTGAGCGCGGCTTCGTCGGAGATGGCCAAATCGGAGGTGCCTGCGGTGACCACGGCGACGTATCGCTCACCGTCTGCAGGGCTGGCAGCTTGTCCCAGTCCGAGAGTCAGGCAGCGGGCGGAGGGTTGGTAGCTGGGAGCGGGGAGCCCGGGGGACCAAGTGGCCAAAATTTCAGCAGCCTTATCCGCGCCGACCCGGGTCGCCAGAGCTTTACCGTGGGCAGCATGAATACGGATGAGGTTGTCGCTGATTTGTTGCGGCGTCTTGTTCTCGCCGAAGATGATTTCAGGAGACCCTTGGCGAAGCTCGCGATGGAGATCGAGGGTCGAGTGGGCGAGTTCAGCAAAGGGAAGATGAACGAGTTCGCTCATCGCGGACTCGATGTCCATTTTTCCTCCAGCAACTTGTTCGAGAAGTTGCTGGATTGAATCGCGGTTCATGGGTGTTACTTCTTGCCCTGATACTCAAAGGTGCGGCCTTTCGCTTTATCCTTGGCAGGGAAGTCTGCTGGGATTTCCTGTGTGACTTTGCCGGTGGCAGCCCACTCTGAACCGCGCTTGAAGGTGACGATGAAGCCGACGCCTTCGAAGGCCTCGGTGTCATGTCCCAGGGTGGTGTGAAAGACGCGACCCTTGCCGTAGTCGATCGTCATCAGCATGGGCTCGTTGCGGCCTTCCTTTTGCAAGGCAGGGGTGTCGGAGGCGGTGGCGAGAATCGTCATGTTCTCCGCTGGACCACGGAGCTTGGAGTAGCACTCGTCCTTGCTATGGAGCCAGAAGTCGGGGAGACCCTTGGTGATAGGGTGATCCTTCACGCGCATAGTGACGAGAAACTCGCTTTGAGGTCCGTGATGTCCGCATTTGCCGGGGCTGTCATCACGCACAATGTTGCCGTCGGAGTCGTAGTAAACATAGGGGCCGTGCTCCTCGTTGCGGCCACCCCAACCGCCGAGGCCGATCATTTTGTTGAATTCAGGCCAATCAGCCCAGCTGTTGTTGGCGGCGTGGACGATGGACAAGCCTCCGCCGTTTTTCATGTATTCCTCGAGGTTGCGCTTGGTCTGCTCGGGCCAACCAGCGGCATTGTAACCGAAGTTGCTGACGACGAGGTCATACTTCGAGAAGTCGGGGTTGAAGTCGGGATCTGCTTTGGGCTGCTTCAGGCCTTCCCAAGCTCCCGTGCCAGCGTATTCGAGCCACTTCTCCTCGCGTTCGTGTTTCCAAAGAAACTTGGTCCGCTCGATCTCGACCTCGAAGAGGCCAGTCTCCTCGAGATACTGTTTCATCATGATCGTCGACTTGGGCCAGACCGCGTGGTTGTTCTGGCCGTCGACAATGAGGGCCTTGAGCTTGTCCGCGGCGACGGAGGGAAGAGCGAGGGTGCAAAAGAGGGTAAGAGTGAGAAGTGGCTTCATGTTCTTTGGAATTCAATCAGGGAACGAATGACGGGAAAGGAATTTTTCGGGATTTTACTGAAATCGACTTGGCTGACAGGAGAATTCGTTGGGCGAAAATATCTGTTGAGAGTGTTTCAATGAGGCATAAGTTGCACTCAACGAAGAGAGACGATGTTGGATCTTGGTCATGCCCTGGAGCTTGCGCTCATTGCTTTTGCAATGGGTTCGCTGAGCCTTTTTGGTTGGAAGCTGGGTGGCAAGATCGAGGATTCGCCGGAGACTTACCAAGAGCATTTCGCGGAGAAGCGTCCTCTTCTCTTTGCGGTCCTCGTCAATCTATTCCACGGCGAAGAGCGGGCGACCCGAATGTTGGGTCGCTTGCTTTCCAAAGGAATGCCGGTAGCTGCGATGGGTGCCTACACCATGTGCGTGGTTCTGGTCGCCCTGATGGTGATGAACTTGGCGGGTCTGAGCGACTCGGTTGGCCCGGTGGTAGAGTTTCTAGCGCGCTTCGAGAGAGGCTTGGCTGGCAACTGAGGGAGTCCGCAGAAGATCTACCTATCGCTTTTTCTTGCGGCCGGCCTTGTCGCGGGCGGCCAACTGCTTTTCGCGATTGAGGAAGCGGGGCAGGAGATTGGTCTCGATCCAGTCGAAGCCCGCTTGCAGATCGTTGTCCTGATAGACTCTCCCAATCTCGGCTTCCACCGAAGTCGGGTTGCCATGGAGGCGCAAAAAATCATTGGACGTGAAGCGAATGAAAGCCTCGCCATCCAGGCCCTCGCCTCGAGCTAGAATCCACTCGCGGACATAGAGCGCGAGCACGGCATCGCCTATCCAGGCTTCTTCTCGCTCTTTTGTAAGAGCCACTTCATCCACTTTCATGAGCCTGGGGAACTCTCCATCTTCTTGCGCAATTGCTCCTCTGACTTCTGGTCCCAGAAGCCGCTATCGAGCTCGATGAAGATGGAGGAGTAGGGGAGCGCCGTTTTGGTCTTGATAACAAGAACGGCAAAAATCTTTGAATCATCCTCGAGCACCACAGACAGATAACGATATTGGAAATCACGGATATGATGTCCTCGTAGGGCCTCGTCGACGGCGGTCCGGTAGCTATCGATTCCGGGGGCGGCATCGTTCTCCACGAAGTTCAGTTCACGGGTCCGATAGAAGATGGGGCTCACGTGTTGCTGGCTTTCCAAAACGTCCAGCACGCCACCAAGGACTTCGGGAATCTCTTTATCAACAATGAGGGTCCTGACTCCGCGTCGGGTATGGAGGGGAAAGGACTGGTCGGCGATGACAATCCAGTTGCGGTTGCCAAGGGCCTGAATCTCGCGAACCAAGCCCGGGTCCAAGTCTTCTCTCTCCACGCCCGAATGACGGCCGCAACTCGGCAAGCCCAAGCAGGCAAAAAGGAGAAGTATGAAAAGAGAACCGCGCATCAGCAACGGAGGAACGTAGGGTTATCCCTCAGAAAGTCAATTCACGGAAATGGCTTACATCTTATGGAAAAGCGAAGGAGTTACCGATCACATCATCTGTGCGCCCGCTTCGGCCAAGGGGCTGCGCTCTCCCCGGCTGAGGGAGACGTGAGCGACAAAGGGCTGACCCTTCAGGCGTTTGCGAGTGTAGACGAGTCCGTTGGAACGGCTGTCCACATAGGGATTATCAATCTGCGCGGGGTCGCCCACGAGGACCAGTTTGGAGCCTCGGGACATTCGGGTGACGATGGTCTTTGCCTCCTGGGGAGTGAGTTGTTGGGCTTCGTCCAAGACGAAGAAGCGGTTGGGAATGGAGCGTCCCCGGATGTAGCAGAGGGCTTCCACCTCGATGATGCCCTGCTCGATCAGTTTGTCGTAAGGCTTGATGCCGGTGTCTGCGGAATCATTGGCCTTTCCTTGCTTGCGGCGGGGGCCTTTGGTGGCGGGGGGGACCATCAAGAGGTCAAGGGCGTCATAAACTGGCTGCAACCAAGGGCGCATCTTTTCATCAAGTGTTCCCGGAAGAAATCCGATTCCCTCGCCCATTGCGACAACGGGTCGACTCACCGTGAGGCCATTATAATTGCGGGCGAAGACCTCGCTCAATGCGGCGGCAATCGCCACGAGGGTCTTTCCTGTTCCCGCCTGGCCATAACAAGTCACTAGAGAAATGTCGGGATTGAGGAGGGCGTCGATGAGGCACTTCTGACCCAGATTCAGCGGCTTCAGGCTGGTTCCGTTCGGGATGCGGATGGCCTCGGGAATAGCGAGCCGGACGAACTCGCCTTCCTTATTGACCCGGGCCGGCATAGTTTGCTTCGGACCGGCTTTGAGGAGAACGTATTCGTTGACGACGAGCCCCTCGGAGGCTTCTTCGTTGTAGAGTATTCCTTTGCTGGCAAAGCCCTGAAGGTCGCTGGGGCTGACTTCGACCCTTGGGAGGTCGTAGGTAGAGATTTCCTTGGGGTCGACTTTGTCGTTGAGGTAGTCCTCGCACTCGATCCCGACAGCCTTGGCCTTCAGCTGCATATTCAGGTCCTTCGTGACCACAATCACCGGTGGATTGTTGTGTTGGGCAACTAACAAAGCTGCTCCCAGGATTCGGTGGTCCACCCGGGTGCGGTCGGGGAAGACCCGGAAGAACTGCTGCATGCTCTCCGTGGTCTTTCCACAGAGATTGGGGTCAAAAACCACCAGGCGAATCGAACCGCCTCCGGCAGTGGTTACCCCGGCGGTAGGGCTCTGTCCGTTCGAGAAAAGTTGGGTTAGGGTACGGTGAACCTGACGGGCGTTGGCTCCGCGCTCGCTCTGCTCATTCTTGAAGCGGTCAAGCTCGGAGAGCACATCCGCGGGGAGGCAAATGTGGTTATCCGTGAATCGATCCAAGCATCCTGGATCGTGGAGCAAGACGTTCGTATCGAGAACAAAGTTCTTACCTAAAGTGGACGGAGCGACGAGCCCGAGTTCTTTGGCTTTTGCCTTGGTCAGGATTGGGGGTTTGCCCTTGTTAGAAGGGGAGCGGGGTGGGACTTCTTCTTCGAAAATTTGGATCTGTGATCCGTCAATGGTCTGCATAAGCGGTTCTCGGACAAAGGATAAAATTGGGAGAGTCCTGATAAAGCGAGTCTCATACACCCCTCCAGCAAGGAGGGTGCCAATCGGGACTGCTTTCCTGAAATTTTCAAGACCTATAACATTAGTCTCGGGAGGTCGCTTTGCGCAACAGATAATCCTGTCGTCTTGAAATCTGTTCGGTGAGAGCGCGGAAATCGATCTTTCCCAAAGGGGTTTTCGGCCAGTCTGTTAGAAAGACGGCGGACTGACATCGGGAGAAGGCCGGGAGCTGATTGTTCCAATGCGAAATCTCTTGGTCAAATGCCTGGGGGCCTTCGATGACGGGAAAGAGTTGGTAGCCACAGCGCTCCTCGGGAAGAGCGATCACTGTCGTGCGGCGGGAAGGAATCAGTTCGGCCAAGCCCGCGCGCAAGTTGTGGAGGTCGACGAGTTCCCCGCGAATTTTAATCTGATCATCACAGCGTCCCCGGACCTCGAGAAGGCCGTCTTTGAAATCTACTAGGTCTTTAGTAGAAAAGGGTATTTCTGTTTCGGTGAGTCCGCTCTCAGCTAGGTATCCGGCAAAGAGTCCGGGGCCGGCGATGGTGAGTTGTCCTTCCTGCCCCTTCGCCAAGACCCAGCCGGGTAAGGGGCGAAGGTGAGTATCGCCGACTTTGCTGGCAGCGATGAGGCCCGCGGTTTCGGTCATTCCATAACTTGTGACCAGTGGCCAGCCCAGTGCGATTGCTTTTGCGTGCAGAGTATTGTTTAGATGTTCGCCGCCGATGAGGGCGAGGCGAAGTTTGGGTGGGGCGGTTTGTTTTTCTTTAACGAGGTCAAAAACCTGGGTGGGGACGAGGGAGGTGATGGTGACCTTGTTTTCTCGAACCCAAAGGGAAAAGGAGGTTGCGTCCCACTTTTGTTCGAAGCGCGCCAACTGCCCGCCGGCCTGTCGGGCGCGGTGGGTGAGGCAGAATCCGCCGACATGGAACTCCGGCAGAGCTAGACCCCAGGTGTCGGAGGCCGTGCAGTGGAAGTGCGTGTTGACTGTTTCGGCGCAGATGTCGAGGCCTTCCCTACGATGGAGGATCCATTTGGGACTTCCGGTTGTTCCGCTGGTTGCAAAGAGGTAGCCCGACAGCTCCGGATGCTTGGCGGCCAAGCGCTCGCCATCTTCCCGAAGATGAGGTGGGGAGTAAACGCTGAGCATGGCTTCAACTTGGGCCCGCTCGGAGGATCGCGCAAGAGGGGACAGTCACTGCGAGAGGATTTGGCGGAGCCACTGCCGAAGGTTGTGAAAGACTTCCCCCCGCTGTTCGTCTGAAAAGGGTTCATGGCGAGCCTCAGGATAGAACCGGAATTCGAAGTTCTCGCGATTGATCGCGGACGCAAACTGTTGGCAAAACTCGGGCGGGCAGATGCGGTCGCGCCCACCTTGGGTGATTAGCAGAGGCGTTTTCTTGGGAAGCCGGTCGGGGTTTTCGCGTACCAGCTTTGAAAGGTCGATGAGCTCCCGTCCCCAGCTGAGCGAGATGCGGTTGTGGAACTGCAGGTGGTCCTTTGCCGACTCCCCGGGGAGATACTGGCGGCACATGTCAGCGGTGACTCCGGTTGAAAGGGTGATGGTTGGCAGGACGCGTGAAAGTGGACGCAGCAGAACAGGTTTCCAGGGAGCCTGCCCGGCCTCCGCCTTGAGAAGAGGAGAGCTGATCCAGCTGAAGTCCGGCGCCTGCAGTTCACCCAGAAGATAGAGCGCGAGGAGGCCTCCGACGGAATGTCCACCAAAGCCTACCGGCTTGTCGCCCGTCAATTCACGAGCTTCGCGAAGGCCCAGTTCGCTGGCTTCTTTGACAACCTGGAGAGAGGGAATATGGCCCCGCTTGCCGGGTGAGCGCCCGTGGCCGGGGAGGTCGCAGGTGGTGAAGGCGATGCCTTCCGCGATGAATTGCTCCGCAATCTCTTGATAGCGTTCGCCGTAGTCCCCTTGGCCGTGGAGAAAGAAGACGGCCCCCCGGAGAGCGCTTGTCCCAGGGCGCCATTGGTGCCAAGTCAGCTTATGTCCGCCGACTTGTTTTTCTTCAGAGTGCGGCAAGTTCGACTTCATCGAGGCTGTCAGTCAGCTCTTTGATCAAGACCAAGTCGTCATCGGAGTCGCTCTTGGTGTAGGCATGAGCCAGGTTGGAAAGGACTCTCCGCAGCATGTCGATTTGGCGGGCGGGGGCGGAAAGGGCGTCGCGACTGGTGGTTGAGATGCCAGGGTTGTTGGCGATGATTTGTTTGACCGCGAGGGTGCGGGCTTTGTTGTAGGGATCGATGACCAGGGGGCCGGAGGAGGTGTCGGTCCAGCAGAGGAAGTGCCCGGGGTAGTTGCAACCATAGACGGGAATCTTCCGGCGCTGGGCGATAAGAATGAGGATGAGGGAGAGAGAAAGGGGGTTGCCCACTCCGCGCTCGATCACGGCCGCGAGGTCGGAGTTGCGGGGGCTGTAGTAGTTCTTCTTGTTGGCCTGCAGGCGTTCTCCATCGAAGAGCCAGCTGGCCAGCGGAATGGGATCGTTTAGCTCCAACTCGGCTGACTCGTCTGCCAAATCGTCCAAGAGATCGGACATGGAAGGGCGAAGAGTGACTCCGTCGTGCAGGTAGTCGGAGATCATCCGCAGAAAGGCCTCAAAGAGATCCCAGTCACCGTCAGGATCCAAGAGGGCACGGGTCGGGGTGAACCATGCTTCCCGCAAGGCTTCGCGCCTGGCAGGTTGCAGCAGTCCGGATAGAACTTCGCGGTCTGCGATTGACAAGTCGATGCCTAATCCTGCGACCTGATCGCTCAAATCGCCGCCAAAGTTGGCAAGTTGGGCGAAGACTTCGCGTCGGACATCAGGCTGCTCATCGTCAAGCAACCGCAAAAGATAGGGCAAGGTGGTTGTCTCTTCTCTCACGTGACGGCTTTATAAGGTTTTCTTAATTTCTAACCAGCCTCGGGTGTGACTGCGAGCCCGTCATAATCGGAAGGAGCTCTTTTCGCCCTAGTTTCGCTCATCTTGGCTTTCGTCCAAGCAACTTTTTCGGAGTTTTGGGGTTGATTGGGGAATGAACCCAATTCTCTTTTCCCTCCTTCTGCTATCGCTCTGTCCTCTCGCGGCCGAAGACTACGACCCCTTGAGTAAAGAGGGAAAAGTGGAAACCAAGTTGATGAGCTTTCGATACGGAGGGCGCGAGGTGCCGCTTAAAATTTATCTGCCGGAAGACTCGAATCCCGCTCCGGTCATCTTGTTGAGTCACGGGCTGGGGGGCTCGCGCGAAGTTGGGAATTATCTCGGTCAGCACTGGGCGGGGCGGGGATTTCTGGTGGTCGCCATGCAGCATATCGGCAGCGATACCTCAGTCTGGGAGGACGCTCCATTGGGAAAGCGACGGGATGCGATGATGACGGCAGCGAATGGAAGGACTTTTCAGGACCGGATGAGGGATGTCCCCGCCACCTTGGACCAGCTGGAGAAGTGGCAGATCGAGAAAGGGCACGTCCTCTCAGGCCGAATGAATCTCGAACGAATCGGAGTGGGCGGTCATTCCTACGGAGCGGTGACGACCCAGGCCATTGCGGGGCAGCGTTTTGGCCCTCTCGGGGCCCGCTACGCGGACGAACGGATTGATGCCGCTCTGGCCCTCAGTCCCAGCGCTCCCAGGATGGGCTCGGCCGAGGCTGCTTTCTCAGGAATCAAAATGCCGATGATGCTGATGACTGGAACGAAGGATGGCAGCCCTATCGGGAGGACCGCTCCGGCGAGTCGCCGTGAAGTCTATCCCGCCTTACCGAAGGGGAATAAGTTCGAATTGGTTCTGAAAGACGCCGAACATCACGCTTTTTCTGATGCGAGGGACGGTGGGGAAAGTGACAACCCCAATCATCATCGGGTGATTCAGGCTTTGAGCACGGCCTTTTGGGAAAGTTTTCTCCGGGGAGAGCAGGAAGCTATGGAGTGGTTGCAGGGGGACGGCCCTGAGGCACTGATGGAAAAGGGTGACCTTTGGCAGAAAAAGTAGCTCTTGGGCAAAGCGGGCAGCCCGGAATGGCCGAGCTGGGGGCGGGGACGAGAGGATGGATTCTTCTCCGCAGATTGATAAACTTGCGCCGAATGGCCAGTTTTCTATCCTGCGACCCCCATGAAAGATCGTCCTACCCGCGAAATCGAGCGACAGCTGCAGGCTCTTCGCCTGCGGGTGAGGCGGGTTCAGTTGTTGCGGGGAGGGCTCTTGATGGGGGCGGTCTTTCTAGGTGGTCTCCTGCTCTCCATGGCCGCCGACTGGATTTTTGCCCCGTTGCCAGCGGGAGCGCGCTGGACAATTTTTCTTCTTTGGATGGGTGTTCTGGTCTGGGCTGGTTTTGTCGGGTTTGCGCCGTTTTTTCAAAAGCTGAGTTTGATCCGAATCGCCCGCTGGTTGGAGAACCGACATCCCGAGTTGGAGGAGCGCCTTAGCAGTGCGCTGGAACTCTCCGGGCAAAACGCCGCTTCGGCCGAGCTCCTTGAGTCCTTGGTTCAGGCCGCGGAAGAGGATGCCCTCCTTCTCGATGCTAATAATGAGGTTCGCGCGGGGAGGGGAACCAAGCGATGGCGCTGGATGGCGTCGGCTGCGGCGTTGATTCTGTTGCTGACTCTGGTTTTCGCTCCTCGGGTGGCCAGCCGTCTGATTGTCCGGTCGGTGGCTCCTTTTTCGAATTTGGGCAATGCCGGGGCCTTTCAGTTGATTCTTCGGCCCGGGGACTTGGAGGTGATGGCTGGGGGAGCGATTGAGGTCAGGCTCGATTACTCGGGAGCAGACCTGCCCGAGATCATTCTCGACCTCGCCAACGGGACTCAAGTCGCCCAGCCCTTCCGGAAGGAGAAAGAGGGATGGATCTATCGTATGGAACCGGCCCGGGAGTCTTTTTTGTATCGGGCGAGAGCAGGGCGGGCTCTGAGTGACCAATATTCCGCCACCGTTCATCCCCAGCCACGAATCCTGGCGGGCACTTTAAAGAGGGTTTTCCCTAAATACACTGGTTTGTTAGATGAGGAAGGGGATGTGGTGGAGGGCGTAGAGGCTGTCATCGGGACCGAGGTGACATTGAGCGCCCGGCTAAACACCCCAGTGCAGTCCACTTGGATCGAGCTGCCCTCAGGCCAAGAGCTTCCTTTTCATATCGAGAACTCTTCTGAAGGGGCTTCCGTCAGCGGCTCTATCTTCATGACTGGAGGATTGGTGGGGGAGGCAATATTGAGAAGCAGTCATCGTCTGGGGAATGAGGTGGAGCTGGTGCGCTTTCCTCTCCGTGCGCTTGAGGATAGAGCTCCCGAGGTGACTTTTCTCAGCCCCCAGCAAATGGAAATCAAGGTTCACCCCAGTGATGAGATTCCCCTTGGCTACGAGGTGAAAGAGGACTTTGGATTGAAATCCGTGGTGTTGGAGCTCGAGGGGGGCGGGGCCGTTCGTGAAGAGGTGGAATGTGAACTTCCTTTGAAAATCGGTTCCCTGCGCTCCGAGCTCTACAGGGGCTCGAAGAGTCTGCGGGTGGCCGAATTGATGGAACGGTTCCAAGGCACCAGTGAGGTGCGTGTGCGCTTGCGAGCCGAGGACAAGCGCCCGCCCAGACTACAAGGGCCGGGTCGCGGTTTCTCAGGTTGGCTGGTCATTCGCATCGATCAGGGCGCGCAATCGTTGGCTCAACGGGTTCTAACCGACGAGCATCGTGATGCTCGGGACGGGATCGAGAAGGCCATTCGAGCGACTCGGGAAGCGGAGCAGAAGATGCAGCAAAACCGTTCTCACTTGGTGAAAGGAGAACGCAACGAGCATTCTCAAAAGCTAACCGCCGCAACCCAAGAGAAGTTGGGCGAGGCTCAAGCTGAATTGAAGGAGCTGGCTGCCCGGATGGAGCAGGGGATTCACGCAGCCAAGGCTCCTGAGGTTGTCGAGGCTGCCGGGAAAGTTAGCAAGGCTTTGCGGTCCTTCGAGGAGGTGCCCCTTCAGGATGGTAGAGACGAGCGCCACAAGGAGATGGAGGAGGCTTTCACTCACACTCGAGAAGCGATCAAGCAACTGGAACAGATTCGCAATCAGATCGACCAAGATAAGTCGAAGGTCGACGATTTGGCCCGTCTCGAATCTCTCGCACAAAAGCAAAGAGAGTTGGCTCGGCAGGCGAACAAGCAGGCTGAGAAACTTCCACAGGAAAAAGACTTCACGCAATGGCAGGAAAAACAAAAGGCGGTGGCCGAGGAAGTGAAGTCTCAACTCTGGAATCGCCCCGAGGCGATGGCCGAGGTCCTGGGGCAGCAGGCAGAAGAAGCTCGTGAGTTGGCGGAGAAGTCCCGCGATATCGCCGCGGAGCAGAAAGCGCTTTCGGAATTGGCGGGAGCGATCGAACAAGGAGAAGATGTTCAATCTGAGAGCGAGCAAGACGTTCGCGAGCAAATTAAGCAGGCTCAGCAGAGTCTGGCTCAGGATATCTCGAAGGCTTCTCACGACGGCGAACGAGTCGATGGAGTCAAAGAGTCTCTCAAAGAGGCTGCACGGGAAGCTCGCGAAATGGTTGGGCAAATTGCTCAAAAGAAAGATGAGCAAGCCATGCAATCAGCCGAACGGTCTGAGGGGAGCTTGCGAAAAGCGTCCGACCTTTCGGCAGGCAACGAGGCCTCGGGCAATCCTCGGCCTTCCTCGAGTGAGCTGAGCGACCTTGCGGACCGCCAAGAGGCGCTCGCTTTATCTGCGGAGGCTCTGGCGAACGACGATCCGATGAAGGCGGCCAAGCTCTTGGCTGAATCCCAGCAGGCTCGCTCGGAGCGAAGCGCCGAAAAGCTGGAAGAGTTGCTGGAGACAGAGCAAGGCTCTATCGCCGGAGAAATCCAGAAGCAGTTGACCCAAGCTCGCGAGGCAATGAGCCCTCTCGCCAATGAATGGTCCGAGGCGGCTGCTCGTGCTCAGAACGCGAAAGAGGCTTTTCAAAATAAATCGCTTCCAGCCGCAGCTGAGGAGGCGGGTGAATCGGCCGAGTCTCTGAAAACCACCGCAGCAAAAGCGCAAGAGCTGGCGAAGTCCGGGTCCGTGAAAGCGTCAGCTGCCACAGAGGAGCTCTCCAAGCTGGCTGAACGTCAGGAACAGGTCGCGAAGGCTGCCCAAGCCTTGTCTGCAGGCCAGATGAAGGAGGCATTGACTCAATTGCAGGAGCTGTCGCAGGCCGAGGCTTCCTCACTAAGAGGGAAAATTCAATCGATACCCCAGTTGCACGGTTCTGCCCTCGGCCAAGCCGGGCATGAATCTCAACGGGGAGAACAGCAGGCAAAGCAAGCCTACCAAGAGGCCGGGCAGGGAAACTTGGGACAGGCTGTTAGACAACATGGGGAAGCGGAGCGGTCTTTTGAAAAGACAGCCTCTTCTCTGGAGAAAGCGGCCCGCCAACTTGCGGAGCAAGCTCAGAAAGCGGCCCAACAACCGGAACGCCAGCACTTGGCTCCAACTGCGGTGGGTGAAATGGCGGAGGCCTTTCAAAGGACAGGACAAGCTGCGAGGGAGGAGGGCGCAGCCGGGGCCGCCAAGCGAGCATCGCAAGCCGCGAAAGCACTCGCCGAAGCCGCGCAGTCCAGTCGACAGCAGATGCAAGGGCGGAGTCCTGCTCAACCGAGTGCGCCCGATCAGCGAGACCAGCCCACCGGTATGCCCGGAGAGGACGCGACTGACGTTCCCATGCGGCAAGAGGAGCAAGCCGGGGGAGTACCGCCTGAGCTGGCCAGGCTGGGAATCGATGCCGAAGATTGGGAGAAGATTCAGAACAGTCTCAACAAGGATGTCGGGGGAGAAGGCGACCCCGAAGTTCCCGCCGACTATCGAGGGTTGGTGAAGGACTACTTCCAAACCATGAGCGAACAATGATGCACCGTCCTATATTCCTTTCTGCCATTTTTGGGTTTAGCTTCTTGTTCGCCCTTTCCGTGCGAGCGCAGGGGCCCGTCGATCCCGTCTTTGCCAAGTGGCAGGAAAAGGTCGACCCCGCAGTGGGGCGAGGTCTCGACTACCTGGCTCGCGCTCAGAATGAAGATGGTTCGTTCCCTCACAATTACGGGCGCTCGGTGGGCATTCCGGCGCTTGCGGGGATGGCCTTTCTCTCAAGGGGACATCTACCTACAGAGGGTCCCTATGCGGAAAATATCAATCTTTGCATCGATTGGGTTGTTCGTCACCAGAATGAGCAGGGTGTGCTCGACAATGGGGACGCCGGCCACGGGCCGATGTATGCTCACAATATTGCGACTCTCTTTCTATCCGAGGTCAGCGGGATGGTGGATCCCGAGCGACAGGCGAAAATTTCCCAAGTCCTACCCAAGGCTCTTGCCCTGATTTTACGGGCGCAGCAGGTGAAGAAGGATGAGCGCAATCAGGGGGGGTGGCGCTATCATCCCGATTCCCACGACAGCGATACCTCGTGCAGCGGGTGGGCCTTGATGGCCTTACGGTCGGCCAAGCTGAATGGAGCGGCTGTTCCGGATCAGGCGATTGCTGATGCGGTGGCCTACCTCGAGCGTCACCAACATCCGGAAAAGGGGACCTTTGGTTACAGCGGACGGGAGGATCATGCCAAGAGTTTAACTGGAATGGGGCTCCTGTGTCTGGAATTGACCGGACGCCACGGTTCTCCCGCTACTATCGCGGCGGCAGATTACGTTCTTCAGACCTACCGCGACCTTCCGGGCAGACAGTACGAATTCTACGGAATCTACTACAACGCCCAAGGATTGTTCCAAGTCGGCGGGAAATACTGGAATGAGTTCGCGCCTTGGCTCTATGAAACTTATCTTGGGAAACAGCAACCGGAGGGCTCTTGGGACAGTAAGACCGCGGGCCGGATTTACGGCACTTCCATGATGGTCCTGGCCTTCACCGTACCCCATCGACAGCTACCTATTTATCAGCGAGATGAGACTGTAGATGAAGAGGAATAAGGTTTATTGTTCATCTTCTTTTGATTTAGGCTATTGTGATGGTTTTCTGGGAAGAGCTAATCTGTCGCCTATGAGTTGAAGAATAGGTAGAACTCGTTTTGTTTGAAAAGGCGAAAGAGTTTCTCACCCGGTTCGTATAATGCCCTTGTGAAGACAATCTCCATGATGCTCCTCGGGCTAGTGGTCGCGCTAATGACGAGTTGTGTTCAGCAACATGTTATGGAATCGGTGACTGAGCACTCCATAGTTGAGGGCGCGCGATATGCCGATGAAGTGACCGCCCAATCTCCGTTCGATACGGTGGAGATGAGCTGGAGCGAAGCTGCAGAGCTGATGAAAGAGCGGAATAATGATTACCGCAAGGCCTCAACCGCCTATCAGAAAGCCAACGAAGAGCAGCCGGTGATTCAGCAGTTGACCCAGAATGTGAAGGGGACCGTCAAGGTGTCTGTAGGAGATGCTCTGAAGCCTCAGTCATTGCTCAAAATGTTAAATGAACCGGTTACGCAAATCCCCAAGCAGCTGGCTTCGTTGAGTAAGATAAAAGATATCTCACATAATGCGGAGGCAGATGCATGGAAGCATACCGCGGTCTCTGTAGATGCCGAGATCAAGATGCGCGAAAATAAGGTCAAGTTGCAGAGTCTCTTGCGGACTGGGGAGCTGATTGACAACGAAATTGAAAAGCTTGCGGAAGCGCCCCCGCTACCCAAAGACGCCGATCCCAAGGTCGCTCAGTCGGTGAAAAAGTGGGAACAGAATCTGAAGACCGAGCGCAACAAGTGGCTGGACCAGGTCCGCAATTTCTTCAACGCCGAGTATGGTGACGTGCAGTTTGTGAAAGATAGCTCGAGTCTCCCTACTTATCAAAATGTGGACCGACCCGATCTATCCAAATGGGAGCGGTGGTGCCAGCTCAGTCGCTCCAAGGAACTGGTCGCCAGTCTCACCAAGCTTCACCAGAAGGAGAAGCCTGCCCTCCCGGGGACCAGTCTGGTTACCAATCGAATCAGCTCGATGTTAAAGCCCGGTGAGGATGATTCCAGTTTGGTTCGGAATGATGAGTCGGTGAGGAATGAGGCTCGTCAATTGATTCAAAACTGGCGCGAGATGAAAGAAGCTCAGGAGAAAGCCGAACAATTGGAAGCCGAAGAGAAGTCCGCGTCCTTTGCCAGCTTGGCGAATGTAGCCAAGCGTCAAACCATCTTCAATCTCCGCCGTCAGGAGATCCAGCACGCCTCCGTGGTCTGGATGATGGATGAGCAATGTTGGTAGGAGCGCGTTCTGACAGAACGGCTTGCTGCCGCTCTCGAAATTGTTGCCAAGACTTTGCTCGCTTGGTCTGTCCGTGAGCGGACGGCGTGCCTGATTGACCGGAAAGATCAATCTCCCTCCATTGCCTTCAGCATAATTTCCAGAGCGCCACCGCTCATGGTGATTTCGCGAGCGAGGCATGCCAACGAGGCCGCCATGAGCAGCAGGGCGACGATAAACGCCACGCTCCCTATCGCGGCCAGACTGGCGATGATCGAGAGCATGGCTACCACGCACAAGAACAAGCTGATAGCTCCTAAAAGCTGCATCCAGCGGATCAAGACCAAACGCTGCCGGAGGTTGGTGATCTGGGCATACAGAAGGTCGTCTTTATTTTCGCTCCAAGAACTATGCAAATTTCGCACTAGGGCCGAGAGGTGAAGAAAGCGGTTGGTGTAGGAAAGAAAGAGCAAGCTGATCGCGGGGAAAAGCAGTGCCGGGGTAGAAATTTCGAGAGCCATAGCGGAGGGGAGTTTAGCGTTGGGAAGACTAGAATCCGATTGCAGAATTTCAAGAGGGTGCAATCTTGAGGTATGAATCTGGTAACAATCATTTCAAGTTGTCTCCTCGCCCTGACAGCCACTGCGGCTCTGATGGCGGACGAGCAGAAGCCAAAGGAAGAGGTTAGGAAGGTTGCGACGCCAGTGCTGAAGGCTGTCACCGGAGCGGAGGCCAAGTCCTTGGTCACGGGAGAGAATGCTCCCATTGTCATCGACATCCGCACTGCTGAGGAGTTCAAGGAGGGCCACATTGAGGGTGCCCAACGGATTGAATTCGGGACCGCGGGTTTCAAGGATGAGCTTGCCAAATTAGATAAAAGTAAAGCCTACCTATTCCACTGCCGCAGCGGAGGCCGCAGCAACAAGTCCTTGCCCATTTGGAAGGAGCTGGGTTTCCAGAAACTCTATCATCTGGACTCAGGAATTCAGGGATGGAAGAAGGCCGGCGGCGAAGTGGTCGAGGGACAATAAGGGGGCCCGCTACTGCCTGACCGACTTCGCAGCTTGTGATTATCGCTGAATTGCGCTCTTGATGAGAGGTGTTCCGGCCGTTCATCCTACTTCTTTTTTGTTCTTCGTTCCTACCGCTGTCAGGGGAAAGCCCGATTGAAAGGGTGGTCTTTGTTTCTTGCTTCAAGGAATCAAAGAAAGCGCCCGCGATGGCGCAAATCGCCCGGAGTCGGCCAGATGTCTTCATCTGGATGGGAGACAATATTTATGGGGATAGCGAAGATATGGCCGTGCTCCGCAAGAAGTATCAGGTCGCGGCGAGCAATCCTGACTACGTAAAGATTCAGGACAGTGCCCGGGTGATAGGGACTTGGGACGATCATGATTTTGGCAAAAATGACGTCGGTCGTGAGTTTGCGAAAAAGAGAGAATCCCAACAGGAGTTCCTTGATTTTCTGAAGGTGGCTCCCGACAGCCCCCGTCGAAAGAGGGAAGGGGTCTACGCCAAGCACGACTTTGGACCACAGGGTCGGCAAGTGCGTGTTATTCTCTTGGACACGCGTTACCATCGAGACGCGATTGGCAGCAACGGTACCATTCTTGGCGAGGAACAATGGCGTTGGTTGGAGCGCTCTCTGCGGGAGAGCCCTGCCGAGGTGAACTTGCTCGTTTCCTCAATTCAGGTCTTGCCGAGTGAGCATCGCTTCGAGAAGTGGGCTGACTTTCCAGAGGAGAAGGCCCGCCTGTTGGCGCTGCTGGCGGAGGAAAAGGTCCCGCCTGTGTTGATTTTGTCGGGTGACCGGCATCTGGGGGAGATTTCCCTGAAAGACCAGGGCAGTTCCTATCCTCTCTATGAAGTGACCTCGAGTAGCCTCAATTCCAGCTTTGGCGGAAATTCCAAGGAGGTAAATCGTCTGCGAGTGGGCGAAAATTTCGGGCGCAACAACTTTGGAATGCTCACTTTGAGCTGGGGAGGGGATTTTCCCGTGATTGAAGCGGCAGTTTGTGATGAAAATGGTGAAAAAGTATTAAAGGCTAAGTTTTCCCTACAAAAAAGCAGCCCAAAATAGCTTGAAGTGGAATGATTCTAATTTTTGAGTGCAAAAAGAGGTCTCAGTTGGGGCTGGCATTTGGGAAAGTTCGCAGTAAGGTTTCCACACAGTCATTCGTTTGACTGTCTGGCAGAGGGGCGTGAGTCACACCTGGGCTGCCATTAACCAACTACCATCAACATGGCATTGAATATACCGTTTCATCGGGTCAATTGGGTCAATACAGTCTTCCTCCTCATCATCAGTCTCTTGGCTGTTGTGGGAGCTCCTATCTACCTCATCGCTCACGATTTGAGCTGGCAGCTTTGGGCAATGTTCTCCTTCTACGTCATAGCAACGGGGATGAGCATCACTCTTGGTTATCACCGTCTTTTCTCCCACCTTTCGTTCAAGGCCAAGTGGCCGGTTCGTCTTTTCACACTCGTTTTCGGCTCCTGCGCTTTTGAGAACTCGGTTCTCAATTGGGCATCCGACCACCGCCGTCATCACAAGCACGTTGATGATGATGATGATCCTTACAATATCCACAACGGCTTCCTCTGGGCGCACATGGGTTGGATTCTTTTCAAAGTAAATCCCGAGCCCCCTCTCGATAACGTAGCCGACCTCCGCAAGGACAAGCTGGTGATGTGGCAGCACAAATTCGACAAGGTGATTGCCGGAGTAGTTGGTCTGCTTCTGCCCGCAGTGGTTGGGTTCTTCCTTGGAGGCTGGACAATGGCACTCGGTGGCTTTTTGGTTGTTGGCGCGTTGCGCGTCTTTGTGGTTCAGCAGTCTACGTTTTTCATTAACAGTCTTTGCCACTGTGTTGGCAAGCGTCCTTACTCCAGCCGGTGCAGTGCTCGCGATAGCTTCTTGATGTCTCTTTTCACTTTTGGCGAGGGTTATCACAACTATCACCACGAGTTTCAGCACGACTATCGCAACGGGGTGAAGCCTTGGAACTTTGACCCCACCAAGTGGGCGATCTGGACTCTCACCAAACTGGGCCTGGCGTCCAACCTGCGTCGTGTTTCCCAGACCCGTATTCTACTTGCAGAGATGGCTGAAGCCCGTCGCCACACTGAAAACAAGCTTGCGTCCCTGGAGGCATCCGGCGCAAAGATTTGCGAGACCACTCTCAAGACAGTGAAGGAAATGCAGGAAAAGCTGACCACCGCTTATCACGAATTGGAGGCTCAGGCCGCCCAACGTGCGGAAGCATCGCGTGAGACAATCGTGCGTTGGCGCGCGGAGACCCAAAATCTTCTCGACCGGCTTTCCCAACTACGTCCACTTCCAGTCTAAAGGAAGCTGAGCACAAACGTTTGATTTCAAGGCCCGAAGGAATTCCTTCGGGTTTTTTCTTTGAGAGTGGGGGGCTTTCGCAGCGGATGAGTGCTTTTTCTTCCTGAGGAATTCTCTTGTTTTCCCAAGGTATTCTGTCACCTCTTCTTATGTCGCCCCCGACTAGGTAGTTTAACCCATGAGGGAGATTTTGTCGTGAGGCATTAGCTGGCGGAGTCTCTTCACTCAATCTTGGGCAGAAGTGGTCCCGTCGAACCACTGGTGTGGGGCGAGCACTGATATTATGAAAATGTATGTGGGGAATCTCCCCTTCTCGACCACGGACGACGAATTGAAAGAACTCTTCGGCGAATTCGGTGGCGTCACTGACGTCCACATCCCTGAAGACCGCGAATCCGGGCGTCCCCGTGGTTTCGCCTTCGTAACAATGGACTCCAAGGAAGCCATGATTAGCGCAATCAAGGACCTTGATGGTGCCGAATTCGGAGGCCGTAACCTCCGTGTGAACGAAGCCAAGCCCCGTGAAGACCGCGGTGGTGGTGGTGGTGGTGGCGGCCGTGGTGGTCGCGACAACCGTGGTGGCGGCGGTGGCCGTGACCGTGGTGGTGATCGCTGGTAAGCGTTCTACCGATTAGTTTAATCTCTTTTTGGCAGGCTGACTTCTCTTCGAAGTCAGCCTTTTTGGTGCTTGTGACCCGACGGTCAGGGTTGCCATTCGAGGAGGAACTTCTGGTCCTCCTCCGAGAGGTCCGAGATCTGGATCTCGTGGCTGCGGCCTTTGACTAGAATCGTCAGTTTGTCTCCGTCCTTATCCATCAATTTTGCAAGAAGGGTACGGCCCTCCTTGTCTGTTAGAAGTCGCTCTGGCGGGGCCTTGAGCTTACTTCCTCCGGTGGCGGCTCCCGCTTTCGGACTCTCCTTGGGGTTGTCTTTCCAAGCTGTCCGCAGACCGACGTCTTTATGGACGAAGAGAATGCGGTCGAAGTTGAAGTTCTTCGAGCGGCCGTGGATGATGAGTTCGTAGACTTCTCCTTCTTTGAAGTGATACTGGGCCGCATACTTTTTGTGGGAGACATCCAGTTGCCTGGTCCAACCCCAACCATCCGGATTGCCCCCATACATCTTGGTGTCTTCTTTCAAGACCTTGAGCGGGACTTCGCCACCTGATTCGAAGTCTCCTTTGACTGCCACGTAGCAATCATTGGAGATGTCAGCTCTCTTGGACTCCAAGCGTTTTCGCGCCCGCAAGGTGAGTTCGTAGATGCCTTCTTTCTTGATTTGGAATTGATACTTCAGTGGGGATTCGGGAGGCCCGCTTTCCGCTTTATTGCCGGTGAACTCGAGATGACATTCCCCCATGTAGTCGTCGACGTCGGTCTTTTCGATCCAATCACCCAGACGTGAAGAGGTCGATTCTGCCTCGATGGCTACGATGCCACTCTTTTCTAAAAAGATAGGATTGGCGGAAAGGTTGCCGAATCCGATTAGGAGAATGGAGCTGACCAAAGGTAAATTCTTCTTCATCAGGTTATTTAGACCGTTTTTCAAATGAACTTGCCGTTATTCGGAGTAAGGATTGCAGACTGATTTAAGAACATCAGGTTCCTTGAGGAGCGCTCGGATGGATTGAAAAACCTT